>JOEL01000013.1 GCA_000720995.1 Streptomyces celluloflavus | reverse complement strand
GCCCCACCACCCCCGCCGCGGCCCGTCCCCGCCCCCGTTCTCGTATCGCGTGCTCATGACGACAGTCACAAAGCGGTGATAACTTCGAAGAGCAGGCACGTGCGCAGAGCAGACAGGCACAAGGGACCGCAAGGGACCGCACGCAGACGCAGGCACCAGCCGTCCGGCTGAAGGGGGCAGACCGCCCATGAGCCCGTTCGCAGGATCCGCTCGCACCACCGGCGCATGGCAACACATCCGCGTGACCAGGGACGACGGCGTCGCCACCGTCACCCTCGCGCGGCCGGAGAAACTCAACGCGCTGACCTTCGAGGCGTACGCCGACCTCCGCGACCTGCTCGCGGAGCTGAGCCGGGAGCGCTCGGTACGCGCCCTGGTGCTCGGCGGGGAGGGCCGCGGCTTCTGTTCCGGCGGTGACGTCGAGGAGATCATCGGCGCCACGCTGGAGCTGGACACCGGCCAGCTGCTGGACTTCAACCGGATGACCGGCCAGGTCGTGCGGGCGCTGCGGGAGTGCCCCTTCCCGGTGATCGCGGCCGTGCACGGCGTCGCGGCGGGCGCCGGTGCGGTACTCGCGCTGGCCGCCGACTTCCGGGTCGCCGACCCCTCGGCGCGCTTCGCCTTCCTCTTCACCCGGGTCGGGCTGTCCGGCGGCGACATGGGCGCGGCCTATCTGCTGCCCCGCGTCATCGGCCTCGGCCACGCCACCCGGCTGCTGATGCTCGGCGAACCGGTGCGCGCACCGGAAGCCGAACGGCTCGGCCTGATCAGCGAGTTGACCGAGGAGGGGCGGGCCGACGAGGCGGCCGCGGCGCTCGCCCGGCGGCTCGCCGAGGGCCCCGCGCTCGCGCACGCCCAGACCAAGGCGCTGCTCACCGCCGAACTCGACATGCCGCTGGCCGCCGCAGTCGAACTGGACGCCGCCACCCAGGCGCTGCTGATGAACAGCGCCGACTACGCCGAGTTCCACGCCGCCTTCACCGAGCGGCGCCCGCCCGAGTGGCAGGGGAAATAGATGTCCGGGGTGGCGGAGCCCGTACGGAAGATCGCCATCCTGGGCGGCGGCCCCGGCGGGCTCTACGCCGCGGCCCTCCTCAAACGCCTCGACCCGGACCGGGAGATCACCCTCTGGGAGCGCAACGCCCCGGACGACACCTTCGGCTTCGGCGTCGTCCTGTCCGACGAGACCCTCGGCGGCATCGAGAGCGCCGACCCGGTCGTGCACCGCGCGCTGCAGGCGGAACTCGTCCGCTGGGACGACATCGACATCGTGCACCGCGGCCGCACCCTGACCTCCGGCGGCCACGCCTTCGCCGCGCTCGGCCGCCGCCGGCTGCTGGAGCTCCTGCACGAGCGCTGCCGTGCGCTGGGCGTCCGGCTGATCTTCCGCACCGCCGCGCCGCCCGCCGCCGAACTGGCCGCCGACCACGACCTGGTGATCGCCGCCGACGGGGTGCACAGCACCACCCGCACCGCGCACGCCGAGGTCTTCCACCCCCGGTTGACCACCCACCGCTGCCGCTACATCTGGCTCTCCGCCGACTTCGCCTTCGGCGCGTTCCGCTTCGAGACCGCCGAGACCGGCCACGGCATCGTCCAGCTGCACGGTTACCCCTACGCCCGCCCGGCGCACGGTCCCGGTGCCAGCACCGTCATCGTCGAGATGCGCGAGGAGGTCTGGCGGCGGGCCGGCCTGGACCGCCTCGACGAGCGGGCCTCGGCCCGGTGGTGCGCCGAGCTGTTCGCGCCCACCCTGCGCGGCCACCCGCTGCGCTCCAACCGCTCCGCCTGGACCGCCTTCCGTACGGTCGTCAACGAGCACTGGTCGCACGGCCGGATCGTGCTGCTCGGCGACGCCGCGCACACCGCGCACTTCTCCATCGGCTCGGGCACCAAACTCGCCGTCGAGGACGCCCTGGCGCTCGCCGCGTGCCTGACGGAGCACCCCGCACCGCCCGACGCGCTGGCCGCGTACGAGGCCGAGCGCCGCCCGGTCGTCGCCTCGCTCCAGCGCGCCGCCCGCGCCAGCCTCACCTGGTTCGAGGATCTGGCGGTCTACGCCGGCCAGCCGCCCCGCCAGTTCGCCTTCAACCTGCTCACCCGAAGCCGCCGCGTCACCCACGACAACCTCCGGCTGCGCGACGCGGGGTTCGTCGCGTCGGTGGCCGAGGAGGCCGGCGTCCCGGCCGGTACCCCGCCGATGTTCACGCCGTTCCGGCTCGGCGGGCTGACACTGCGCAACCGGGTCGTGGTCTCCCCGATGGACATGTACTCCGCGGTGGACGGCGACGGCACCCCCGGCGACTTCCACCTCGTCCACCTCGGGGCCCGCGCGCTGGGCGGGGCCGGTCTGGTGATGACGGAAATGGTGTGCGTCAGCCCCCGGGGCCGCATCACCCCGGGCTGCACGGGCCTGTACACCCCCGGCCACGAGCACGCCTGGCGCCGGGTCACCGACTTCGTGCACACCGACGCCCCCGGCGCCGCCATCGGCGTGCAGCTCGGCCACTCAGGCCGCAAGGGCTCCACCCGGCTGATGTGGGACGGCATCGACCAGCCGCTCCCGGCGGGCAACTGGCCCGTCGTGGCGCCCTCCGCGCTGTCCTACCGCAGCGGCGTCAACCAGGTTCCGCACGCCCTGAGCGGGCCCGAACTCACCTTGATACGCGAGCAGTTCGTACGGTCGGCGGAGTCCGCCGCCCGCGCCGGATTCGATCTGCTCGAACTGCACTGCGCACACGGCTATCTGCTCTCCGGCTTCCTCTCGCCGCTCACCAACCACCGCACCGACGCCTACGGCGGCGGCCTGGCCGCCCGGCTCCGCTACCCCTTGGAGGTCTTCGACGCGGTCCGTGCCCGCTGGCCGGCCGGCCGCCCGATGACGGTCCGGATCTCCGCGACCGACTGGGCCGAGGGAGGCACCACCGCCGAGGACGCGGTGGCCATCGCCGCGGCCTTCGCGGCACACGGCGCCGACGCCATCGACGTCTCCACCGGGCAGGTCGTCGCCGACGAGCACCCCGAGACCGGCCGCTCGTACCAGACGCCGTTCGCCGACCGCATCCGCAACACCCTGGGCGTGCCCGTCATCGCGGTCGGCGCCATCTCCTCCTGGGACGACGTCAACTCCCTGGTGCTGGCCGGGCGCGCGGACCTGTGCGCACTGGCCCGGCCGCATCTGTACGACCCGCACTGGACGCTGCACGCGGCCGCGGAACAGGGCTATACGGGACCCGGCGCCCCCTGGCCGCTGCCCTACCGGGCGGGCAGCCGCAGACCGCCCGCCGGACGCACCGACGCACCGAAACCCCGCCTCACGCTGCGGTGACGGGGAGGCCGGGAGCAGCGGGGCGGGGCCGTTCAGGGGCGGGCGGCGGGTCCGTCAGGGTGTCGGCACGCTGGTGACCCGCGCCGCGAGCACCGGTACGCCACGCTGCTCGATACCGACCTCGACCTGCTCCCGGCCGTCCTCGTCACGGCCCGTGGTGTGCGCCCGCACCCAGCTCGGCGTGTCCAGCTCGGCGTACCGCTCGAAGGAGCACTCCATCGTGACGGGCAGCGTGCCGCCGTCCGTCGCCGCCTGCGCGGCCTGCCGGGCGGCCTCGATCATCAGCATGCCGGGGGTGTGGTCCACGGGGTGGTCGAAGAGCACCGGATGCGAGGTGTCCACCCGCAGCTGCCAGCGGTCCGCGTCGTCGGTGGGGGAGAGCACCACATCGCGGGCGCGCTCCCGGCCGACCAACTGCGGGGCGACGGCGTCCGGCAGCGGCAGGCGCCGGGCGTTGGCGAGCGCCAGATCGCTGTACTCGCCGCGCAGCCGGCGGTAGACGGCCGGGCTGTGGCAGGAGAAGTCGAGCATCGCGGTGCCCAGCTCGGCGCCGTCGCACACGATGCGGAACACCTGGCGGGCGCTGACCAGCCGCTTGCCGCGCCGGACCAGGTTGTGGTCGGTGACATGCAGCTGCACCTCGGCCGGCGCCTCGGCCGCGCGCAGCGCCTCGGGGTCGAGGTGGTAGCCGACCTGCTGCCAGATGATCGGGTGGTCGAGCGGTACGCAGTGCGCCACATGGCTGAGCAATATCCCGGCCTGCCGCATGGTCTCGACCAGCATCACCGGATCGTGCAGCCCGTTCACCGGGCCGTAGAAGCTGTGCGCCCGCGGCCACTGGGCGTTCACCACCCAGCTGTCCGCGCCGTCGTGCCGCCAGTCGGTCAGGAACACCTCGGACACGGCGGTGCGGTGGACGTACTCACGGGGCACGGTCGTGGTGAGTGCCGGCGACCGGCCTTCGTCGGCGGGCCTGCTCGCGTCGTCGCCGTCGCGGGTACGGGGGTGCGAGGTGAGGGTTGCGCTGGCCATGGAGTCCCTTTCTGATGGGCGGGCTCTCGGCGCCCTGGCGGGCTGGACCTCGGTGTCGGCCCGCGCACCAAGATACAAACCACACGGTCTGTTTTCTAGCTGCGCGCGGACCGTTCTTCCGCCGGAGGGACTGTGGACGGCCAGGTCAGACGGCGATCTCGATACTGCGGCCGTGCGGGTCGAGATGGCTGAGCGCACCGGGCGAGGCCAGACCCGGCAAGGTGTGCCGCCACAGGGTGGTGACGCGCTCCGGCAGATCGGCGCGATCCGTCGCCGCCCGCGAGAACAACTGCACCCCCATATAGGCGGAGACGAAGAACTCGGCCGCCCGCTCCGGCACGACCGCCGGCAGCAGCTCCCCGTTCTCCCGGGCCTCGCTGAACAGGTTCGTGATGATGTCGGTCCATGCCTGGTACGGGACCAGCGGATCGTCGCTGAACGTCGTCTCCACCGCGATCCGGGTGCCCGCCTGCAACAGCGGATCGGTACGGAGCCCTTGCGCCACCTGGTGGGTGAAGTCGATCGCGTCCTGTAACCGGGACTCGCTGACCGGCGGGAGGAACGGCTCGGTCTGCTCCTTGATGACGGCGCGGGCGAGGGCGTCCTTGGACGTGAAGTGGAAATAGACGGCACCCTTGGTGACCCCGGCACGTTGGATGATCTCTGCCATCGTGGCGGCCTGGTACCCGCGTGTGCCGATGACGTGGGCTGCTGCTTCGATGACGGCACGTCGCGTGCGCACTGCGCGTTCCTGCTTGGCCACCGATCGTCCTCCGTATGGTTTCTTGGAGTTGTTGTGTCCGTATGACCCGCTGCTGGTGGCCGCGGATTCGGTTTCCGCATCATAAAGAAGCCAACCATGCGGTATTCAACCAAGCGAGTGTCCGGTGGCGTGATCCTGCGCTTCGCCACCGAGTGTGATAGGAGCTGCCCGATGTCCCCCGTCGCCGTCCCCGCCATGCACCGGGAGGTACGCCTTGCCCACCACGTCCAGGGCGAGTTGACCGGCGGTCACTTCACCGTCGCCGAGGTACCGGTGCCCGAGCCGGGGCCCGGTCAGGTGCTGGTGCGCACCCGCCTGATGGCGGTGACCGCGGCGATGCGTACGCGGATGACCGGCGTCCGGCTGCCGATGCCGTCCTTCGAACCGGGCCGGGCACTGTGGGGCGCGGCGGTCGGCGAGGTCGTGGCGGCGCCGGACGGCGGCTTCGCACCCGGCGAGCTCGTCGAGCATCCGTATGGCTGGCGGGAATTCGCTGCCGTCGAGGAGGCGCGGCTGAGGCGGCTCGACCCATCCGCGCTGCCGTCGCCCGCGGCGCATCTGTCGCAGGGCGCGACCGCCTGGGGTGCGCTGCGCCGGGTGGCCGAGGTCCGGCCCGGGGACACCGTGTTCGTCACCGGCGCGGCCGGCGGGGTGGGCAGCCTGGCCGGCCAGATCGCCCGGCGGCTGGGCGCGGGCCGGGTCGTGGGCAGCACCGGATCCGCGCACAAGGCCGCCCGGTTGCGGGCCGAGCTGGGATATGACGACACGGTCGTACGCGGCGCGGGGCCGATCGCGGAACAGCTGCGCCGGGCGGCCCCCGACGGCATCGATGTCGTGCTGGACACCGTGGCCGGCGAACAGCTCGCGGCGGCGCTCACGGTGGCCCGCGCCGATGCGAGGTTCGCACTGGTCGGCGCGCTCTCCACTCAGTTGGGCGGGGACGGCGGTGCCTCCTCCGTGATCGGGCTGGACGCGGGGCTGATCATCACCCGCCGGGTCGCGCTGCGTGGTTTCGGACTGCATGCCCACCCGGATCTGCCCGCCGAGTGGACGAAGGAGTTCGGGCAGGGCCTGCGGGACGGCTCGCTGGTCTTCCCGCACGCCATGCTGCGGGGGATCGAGCAGGCGCCTCGGGCCCTGTGCGAGCTGACGCAGGGACGGCACATCGGGGCGGTGCTGGTCGAGATCTGACGCACGGACGGTCGGGCGGTGCCGCGGGGTTCGCGGTGCGGCCGCCCTGCCGGGCCGGGTCAGCCGGCCGGGATCTGGGCCGGCGCCGGGATGCCGGCCGCCGCCTCCCGGCCGGACATCCCCGACAGCAGCGCCCACAGGCCGACGACGGCCTCCTTGTCCCACCACGACCGGTCCTCGCCGCCGAGGTGCAGCAGACCCACCACGACCGAGGTCAACAGCTGTGCGGTGCGCCGCGGTTCACTGTCCGGGCGCTGCTGCCCGTCCGGCCCGAGGCGCTCCCCGGGCTCGCAGGTCATCGCCTTGTCGAGGAAGAGCGCGTACCAGCGCTGCTCCAGGGCGTAGATGTCGAGTCCGGGCGCGGTCTCCGGCCGCAGCCGCAGCCCCGCGCGCAGCACCGCGTCGGATTCCACCTGGTCGAACAGCGCGACCGCGAAGTCCTGAACGGCGGTCGCCAGCGGCTGCGGGGAGCGGGCGAAGGCGTCCTCGACGCCCCGGAGCGTGCCGAGCGCGGCGTCGCGCACCGCGAGCGTCAGGTCGTCCTTGGACGTGAAGTGGAAGTAGAGCGCCCCTTTGCTCAGGCGGGCCCGCCGGCTGATTTCGACCATGCCCGAGGCGGGCACGCCCTTTTCCAGGAAGGTCTCGGCGGCCGAGCGGATGAGCGCCTGGCGGCTCTGGATGGCGCGATGCTGCGTGGGCACGGTGTCCGTCCCGTCTCTAGTGCGGCTGCTCTCTGGTACGGCTGCGAGCTGAGTGTACATAGAAAACCAACCATGCGGTTCGCTATTCTGCGTCGAGATGGCCGGATGCCCGTCCACCTGTCGTGAAGTGATCGTCCGTCGGATCGGCCGCCGATAGGTGTAACAGGCCGGGATCGGCACGGTCGGACAAGGGCTGTGGGGCGGTGCGGTCCACTCGGGACGGTGTGGCAACGGCACATTGACAAACAGCGCAGGCGGTTTTTAAATCTGCGGAGGCGGCAAACGGGACGATCCCTTCCGTGAAGTCGCCTTGACGGTCGCGCGCCGCTCTTGGACAGCAGTGCGCCCTGGCGAGACCGCCTCTGCCCCCGTCTGCCGTCGACCGCCCAGCCGCCCGAAACCAGCCGAGCCGGCCACGTCACCAGAGCCACTGCATCCATTCGGAACCCGGAAAGGTCTCCAGTCATGCGCGTATCAGCGGAAGTCGGCGAGCGTCCTGCACGAGGCGTGCGCGGCGCCGGCGGCGAGACGATCAGGGCCGCGGTCTTCGACCTCGACGGCACCCTCGCCAACACTCTGCCCCCGATCAGCAAGCTGCTGGTCAAGGTGGCCTCGGAGCAGGGCTGTTCGGTGACCGCGCGGCAGGCCGCCGCCGCCATCGGCCGCCCGCCCGGCCAGGCTTTCGGGCGGCTGCTGGGCAGGCCGGAGGAGGACGGCCGGGTGCAGGCCGCCATCTCCCGCTACCGCGAGCTGTTCTCCTACGAGGTCCTGTGCCAGGGGCCGCAGTTGCTCTTCCCCGGCGTCACGGCCGGACTCTCCGCGCTGCGCGCCCACGGCGTCGAGCTGGCCGTCGCCACGTCCAAGACCACCCGCAGCGCCGAGGCGCTGCTGGACGTCATGGGCATCCGCGACCTGGTTGGTCCCGTCATCGGGCAGGACGTGGTCAGGCGGGGCAAACCGCACCCGGAGATGGTGCTGCGGGCGGCCGGCCGGCTGGGGGTCGCACCCTGGGAGAGCGCGTACGTGGGGGACACCGTCGGGGACATGCGGATGGCGGTCACCGCGCGCATGGAGCCGGTCGCGGTGACGTACGGCATCGGCACCTTCGGCGAGCTGGCCGCGGTCGCCGGCACCCGGATGTGCGGTTCGTTCAAGGACGTGGTCTCGGTCATCGCCGCCGCCCGGCCCCGGCCGGCCGCCGCCGGCGCACCGCAGCAGCGCCGCCGCTGAGGCGCCCGCGGCTCAGCCGGCGCCCGCGGCGCGGCCGGGTTCGTCGCGCACGTAACGGGCGCCCGCCGCCCGCAGGGTGGTGTGCAGCCGGCCGAACACCTCCGCCGCGCGGCCGCCCGGCCAGTCCTCCGGCAGGAGGGGAGAGGGCAGTCCGGGGTCCGCGTAGGGGAGGCGGCGCCAGGCGTCCAGGGCCAGCAGATAGTCGTGGTACGCGGCCTCGGGCGGCACCTTGCCCCGGCCCGTCCACCGGCGCAGGACCGGCTCGTGCGTGGCGAGGAAGGCGCGGTGCTGCGCGGCGATGGCGTCCAGGTCCCACCACCGCGCCACCGACCGCGCGGTGGGCTCGAAACCGGCATGACGGCCCGTGAAAAGATCGACGTACGGGGCGAGTTGAAGGCGTTCCAGGGTGTGCCGGGTCTCCTCGCAGAGGTGTGCGGGGGCGATCCACACGCCCGGCGCGGCGGTGCCGAAGCCCAGCCGGGACAGCCGCGAGCGCAGCAGATGGCGCTTGTGCCGCTCCGCCTCGGGGACGGAGAAGACGGCCAGCACCCAGCCGTCGGACAGCCGCGCGGCCGGGCGGCCGTAGATCCGCCGGTCGCCGTCCGCCAGCAACTGGCGGGCCGCGTCGGAGAGACCGTACGCGGCGGCCCCCGCGGGCGTGCGCTCCGCGACGAGCAGCCCGCGGTGCTTGAGGCGGGAGACGGCGGAACGCACCGACGGCGGCGTCACACCGACCACGCCGAGCAGCCGGATCAGGGCGGCGACCGGCACCGGTCCGGCCGCCGTGCCGGGGCCGTCCGGTCCGCCGCGCCCGTAGGCGCCGTAGAACGTGACGATCAAGGACCGTGGGGTGCGCTGCGTCTGACGGTCGTTCACCGGCTCACTCTAGAGCGGGTCCGCCGCGCTCCAGGGCGCCGGGGCGCAGCCGGAAGCGCTGGAGTTTGCCGGTCGGGGTGCGCGGCAGGGCGGTGTGGAAGACGATCTCGCGCGGGCATTTGTACGGCGCGATCCCGGACTTGGTGAAGGTGCGCAGCGCGGCGGCGGTCGCCGCGCCCCGCGGGACGCCGGCCCGCAGCACCACATGCGCATACAGCCCTTGGGGCGGCCGGTCGTGCCAGAGGTGAAGGCGATCAGCGCGACATCGTCGGCGGCCGTCGCGACGGCCTCGAACGGCCCGGTGCGGCGCCGGGCCAGCCGCCGCAGATCGTCCGGCCCGTCCCCGCCGTACACCGTGATCCGCAGCCCCAAGACCCCGGCCCGCGCCAGGTCCGCGACGGAGCGGGCGTCGCACAGCGCGTACCGCACCCGTGCGAGCCGGCAGATCGTGGCGAGCTCGGGCGGGCGGTGCGCGGCCAGGACGGTCACCGCGACCGCGCCCGCCTTCATCACCGCCGGCCAGCAGGCGGCCAGCCACGGGGTGGTCGGGCCGCGCAGCAGCACCCGGTTGCCCGGCCGCACCCCCAGGTCGTCGGTGCGGGCGCGGGCGATCGCGTCGACCCGGTCGCGCAGCTGCCCGTACGTCCACACGGGGCCGTTCGCGTCGCGCATCGCGGGCCGGTCGGGGCCCAGCCGCCCGATCGTGGCGTCCAGCAGCTCGGTGCCGCAGTTCAGCCGGTCCGGATAGCCCAGATCCGTGAGGCGCGGCCACTGCCCGGGGGGCGGCAGCCGGTCGCGGGTGAAGGTGTCGGTGTGGGCCGAGGACCGTGGCTCCATGGACAGGCGCCCCCTTGCGCCGAGGTGGCCGACGGGCGGCCGGGGAAGGGATGGGGGACTCTGGAGGCCGGTGCGAGAGAGGGCCGGACCGGGCGGAGCAGCCGGCCCGGCCGGTGCGGGAACCGGCCGGGAACTGCCGTACGGATCCGCCGCCGGCGTAACGTGTTCGTGACGACAGGCAACAGAACGCGACAGAGGACCGCTACCAGGGAGCCGCCTCGTGACCGCATTCGCGCTGGCAGAGGACGACCGGGAATGGTGTGCGCGGCTGCGCACGCTGACGGCCGAGCGGCTGCGTCCCCTGGCGGCGGACGGGACACCGGGCCGGGTCAACCGTCCGCTGGTCGCCGCCCTCGGCCAACTCGGCCTGCTGGAGCGGATGTTCCCCGCCGAAGGAGGGCTGCGCGCCCTCGATCTCTGCCTGTTGCGGGAGTCCCTCGCACAGGAGTGCACCGAGGCCGAGACCGCGCTGGCCCTCCAGGGGCTGGGCGCCTACCCGATCGTCCAGTCCGGGAGCGCGGCGCAGCGGGCCCGCTGGCTGCCGGAGGTGACCGCCGGGCGCGCGGTCGCCTCCTTCGCGCTGAGCGAGCCGGGCGCCGGTTCGGACGCCGCGGCGCTCGCCCTGGCCGCCGAGCCCGACGGCCCGGACGGCTGGCGGCTGACCGGCGAGAAGTGCTGGATCTCCAACGCCCCCGAGGCCGACTTCGCGACCGTCTTCGCCCGCACCGGCGGCGCGCCCGGCGCCCGCGGCATCACCGCGTTCCTGGTGCCCGCCGGGCGGCCGGGCCTGACCGGCAGCCATGTGGACATGCTCAGCCCGCACCCGATCGGCACCCTGGAGTTCGACGGGGTACCGGTGACCCGCGCCGATGTGCTCGGCGAGGTGGACCGCGGGTTCGGGGTCGCGATGCGCACCCTGAACCTCTTCCGGCCGAGCGTGGGCGCCTTCGCGGTCGGTATGGCGCAGGCCGCGCTGGACGCGGCGCTGACGTACGCGGGTGCGCGCACGGCGTTCGGCGGCCCGCTCAAGGACCTCCAGTCCGTCGGCCACCAGCTCGCCGAGATGGCCACCCGCGTCGAGTCCGCCCGCCTGCTGGTGTACGCGGCCGCCTCCGCGTACGACATGGGGGACCCGGAGATCGTCCGCCGCGCGGCGATGGCCAAGCTGCTGGCGACCGAGACCGCGCAGTACGTCGTGGACGCGGCCGTCCAGATCCACGGTGCCCGCGCGCTGCACCGCGGCCATCTGCTGGAGCACCTCTACCGCGAGGTGCGTGCCCCGCGGATCTACGAAGGCGCCACCGAGGTGCAGCGCTCCGTCATCGCGAAGGAGCTGTACCGGGGGAGGCCCTGAAGTCCGGCGGCGCTCCCGGGAGTCCGTCAAGTGGCGTGCCGTGGGCGGCGGATGACGGCTGACCGCCGTCGGACCCGGGCCGGTCCGGGGCGGGGCGACAGTCGGTGATCAACCCCTCACCAGTCAGAACGCATGTGCGGTATATTGCGACCGATTGCTCAAGAGGACCAACTCGTTGGCCGCTTCGCGGTCGCCCGGGTGCCGGGCCGGAACGAGGCAGGCGAGCACCACGCCGTGGTGCACCGGGGTGCGGGGGTGTTTCTCGTGGCAAGAAGGCCGGAGGGGCCGACGGGCCCGCCGGGGCGACCCGGACCCGCCGTCGGCCGGCTCGCACACCGGTCGCCGGGCGAGGGCACCGGCCCCCGCCAGGACCACTTATCCCCCTCGGAACACCCGTCCGGGCGGCCGGTGGTGGTGGGACGGTGAGCGGGGAGCGCGCGTTTCTGACACACGAGGAAGCGGGCCCGCTCCCGGCCCCGCCCGCCCGTCCGTTACGGCAGCCGGCCGCGGCGCCCCACGCCGACCCGGTCGAGCAAGTCCTGCTGCACACCCGGGACTTGGTCGACACCGCCGTCTCAGCGTTACGTGCCCTGCCCGACCAGCGGCTGACCGCACTGCCGGCACGGGCCCTGGCCGCACCGCAGGAACTGGTCGCCCATGTGGTGGGCGGCGCCCGCCGGACGGTCACCGCGGCCCTCCCCGGCGGCCCGGAACTCCTGACGGTGCTGCGGGACGCGCTGGAGCGGCACCCGACCGCCGCGGACCGGCCACCGCTCACCGTCCGCCTGCTGGTGGCGGGCCGCCTCCCCGTGTGGCTGCCGCCCCGGATCACCGAACGCGCCGGCGTCCGCTCGGCCGGCTGCGGGCTCACCCCGACCGTGGTGGTGGACGGCCGGACCGCTCTGGTGTGGTCCGAGGCGGCGGACGACGATGGCGCGAAGGGCCTGCTGGTCAAGGACGAGGCCACGGTCCGGTCCCTGGGCCGTCTGGTGGACAGCGCCTGGGCCGCGGCGCAACCATGGGCCGACAGCCGCCAGTTGGACGGATACCTGCACACCGAGATCGCGCGCCAGGTGCTCCAGCGGCTGCGCCTGGGGGTCACCGACGCGGTCGCCGCCCGGGAGATGGCGGTCTCGCTGCGGACCTACCGGCGCCATGTCGCCGAGATCATGCGCTGCCTGGACGCCCGTACCCGCTTCGAGGCCGGCGTGCGCGCCGTCGAGTCACGGTTGCTGTGAGGAAGGAGAGCACGGGTGCTGCCGGGGACGAAGGACATGGAGCGGGAGCTCATGGAGGTGCGCGAACTGCTGGCGGCGCTCGCCGTCAGACGGCGCGACCAGACCGCGAGCGACGCGCAGGTGACCGTCGTGGAACCGCACCACGACGCCTTCGGCGCCACGGCCGGGGTGCTGATGTCCCGGGCGGTCAGCAGCGTGGAGGTGCTGCTGGCCGGTCTCCCGCAGGTGAACGGCACGGTCATCGCGGCCCTGCGCCAGGCGTTGCCGCCGTACACCGCGCACCCCGAACCCCGCATCCTGTGCACCCCGCAGTCATGGCGGTGCGCGGTGCCGCTGTCGTCGGAGTGCGCCCTGCTGACCGCGCTCTCGGACGACGGTGACACGGTGCGGCCCGAGGTCCGGATGGCCCGGCTGCTCCCGCTGACCGCCGTCATCGCCGACGGCGAGGTCGCCCTGCTGCGGACCGGCAAGCCCGGTCCGGGCGCGGCCGCCGTCGTGCGCGCGCCGTCCGTGGTGGCGAGCCTGCGCGCGCTCTTCGACACCGTCTGGCAGGGGGCGACGGGAGTGGAGGAGTACCTGCGGCTGCGGCGGCGGAACTGGCCCGAGGTGGCCGGCAAGGTGCTGGTCCGGCTGCGGGACGGCGTCAGCGACGACACGGCGGCCCGGGAACTGGCGATGTCGGTGCGCACCTACCGCCGGCACGTCGCGGACATCATGGCGCTGCTCGGCGCGACCTCGCGGTTCCAGGCGGGGGTGCGCGCCGCCGAGGCGGGCCTGCTGCCGCGCGACGGCTGACGGCCCCCGGCGGCGCACCATCCGCCGCCGGGTCAGGGCGTCCGGGCGCCCGGTGGCGCCCCGTCCGCCGGTGCGGACGCGGCCGGTTCCCCGGTTGGTTCCCCGGCCGGCGTCCGGTCCGCCGGGGGCCGGGACCGGGCCAGCGCGCCCCAGAGGATGAAGCCGGTCAGCAGCAGCACCCCGGTCAGCGTGTGGCCGGACTGGTGCAGCCGGGGGTCGAAGAACTGGAGGGCGAACGTCATCACCAGATTGCTGCCGAACAGCAGCGACACGGTCATCGGCTCGGTGCGGGTGATGCCCACCTGGAGGACGTAGAGGGTGCCGATCACCCCGAGGCCGAGGCCGAGGTACAGCGCCACGTTCGTCCCGCTGTACGGGCTCGCGGTGCCCCGCACCAGGAAGATGACCAGCGTGGACACCAGCAGCAGCCAGAACCGGCAGGCCATCATCTGCCCCACGCGCATCCCGGCCTCGCCCAGCCGCTTGGTGTAGAAGGTGTTGCCCGCCACGGCGCCCGCGGTCAGCGCGCAGGCGGCCAGTCCGAGGGCGAAACCGCCGGCCGAGACCGACCCGGTGGCCGCCGAACCGGCCAGGGTGGTCACCGCGAGGTAGGCCATGGCCGCCAGCACGCCGACGGAGGACAGCACCTCCACCCGGCTGGGCCGCGCCTGGGGGCGCAGCAGACCGCCGAGCAGGATCGTCAGACAGGGCACCAGCCCCACGATGACGGAGTTGGCCACCACCGGCTCGAAGACCGTGAGCGCGTACAGCACGGCCAGCCAGCTCAGCGTCGTCGTCACGTTGTACGCGAGGACATCGCGCCATGAGCGGCGTACGGCGGCCGCCAGTTCGCGCAGATCGCGGTTGAGCGCCAGATAGAAGAGCTGGGTGACCGCGAAGGTGTTGAAGGCGTAGAACTCCGGGCTGATGTGCTGCACCAGCGCGCCCTCGACCACCGACTTGACCGCGTTGGCGAGGCAGTAGACGAGCACCAGGAGGGGCCCGCCCCACGCCGCCGCCCGGAACGCGCCCGCCGCCCGCCCGGTCCGGCTAGGCGAGGTCATAGAAGCCCTCCCCGTCCAGGTAGCGCACGGTGCCGAAATCGCGCAGCACGACGTCCTGCACCGGATGGGCGAGGTTGATCAGCAGGGGGATGGTGAAGTCGTTGACGGTCCGGTGGACGCGCTCACCGGGGGCCACCGCCATCTTCACCTCGTGGAAGCTCTCCAGCGCCTTGACCTCGTCCAGCCGCGGATACCCCAGGAGCGTGCCCGGACGCGGCGCCACCACCGCCTGCGAGGAGACGAACTCCCGCACGGTGTAGGGCGCCTGGGCCCGGGACCGGAAGCGCTCGGGGTCGGTGTAGGCGTCGGCCGTCCACTCCAGCTGGCTCTCGCCCACCGCCCGCCGCACCAGGTTCGGCAGGTCCCCGCCGCAGACCCGGGCACCGGTCTCGATCAGGCACGGCCCGTCGGGGGTGAGCTTCAGCTCGGTGTGCGACGGGCCGTTGCGGATGCCCAGCGCGTCCAGCACCCCGCACGCGTACCGCACCAACCGGTCCTGGACGGGGCCGTGCCGCTCCAACAGCCAGGCGCCGTCCAGCAGGTCGCGGACGCCGTTCGCGTGGAGATGGCTGGTCTTCCACACGTCGCAGACATGGTGCACACCGTCCAGGCTGACCGTGTTGACGTAGAACTCGCCGCCCCACAGGTACTCCTGGGCCAGCACCGCGTCGTTCTCCAGGGACAGGGCGCTGCGGGTGCCGACGATCGCGCGGAAGGCGGCGCCGGCCTCCTCCGGGCTGTCGCAGAAGAACACCCCGTCGTTGCCGGCGCTCTTGACGGGTTTGACCACCACCCGCCCCGCGGAGCCCTGCTCCCGGGCCATCTCCTCGTACCAGGCACGCAGTTCGTCCTCGTCGGCGGTGAGCAGCTGGCGGGCCGCGCGCAGCCCGGCGGCACGGACCGCCTCCGCCATCCGGAACTTGTCGCGCCGGGCCGCGCTCAGCGCGGTGCCGTTGGTGCGCAGTCCCAGCGCCTCGCTCAGCTCGTCGGCGAGCTCCACCCCGCTCTCGATCCCGGCCAGCAGCGCCACCGGCCGCTGCGCGCGCAACTGCCGCACGGTGTCGTCTAGGGCGCCGTCGTGCACCACCTCGGCCGCGAAGTCACCGGCGACGAACGAACCGGCGTACACCGCGGGGATGACGGGGGTGCTGCGCACATGGACACAGCGGTAGCCGCGCTCCCGGAAGAGCGGTGCGAGCCGGTGGGCCGAGGAGTACGCGTCGACGAGGGCGACCGTACCGCGTGCTGGCATGGGCTTCTCCTGTGCTGGGGCGGCCGGTCGGCCGCGGTCCGGGCGGGGCGCGCCGTCAGCCGGACGGGACGGTGAGTGCCGCGCCGTTCGGCGCGGCGGGCACATGGTGCAGCAGGTAGTCCGCGGCCCGCAGCGCCCACTCGCGGGGGCCTTCGTACTGGCTGTGCTCATCCGGCAGGCAGGTGGCGAGCATGTCGGTGTCCACCCCGCCGCCGGGGTCGAGCGAGACGGCCGTCACGCCCGGCCGCAGCGCGCCGGTCTCCTGGGCGACGGCCCGGGTGAACCCCTCCACCGCGAACTTGGCGGCGGTGTAGGCGGCGAGCAGTCCGCGCGGATTGCGGCCCCAGCCGGAGGAGACGGAGACCAGCGTGCCCCCGTCGCCGAGGAGCGGCAGGAAGGCACGGGCCATCGCGTACACGCCCACGACGTTGACCCGCATCATGTGCTCGAACTCCGCCGGGGGCACCTCCCAGACGGGGGCCTGCGCGGTGATGTGCCCGGCGTTGGCCACCACCATGCCGGGGGCGCCCAGGCGTTCGCCGACCTCGGCGGCCCACCGGGCGACCGCGTCCGCGTCGGTGACGTCCACCGCGCTGACGAGGTGGCCGGGGCCGAGGTCCGCGCGCAGGGCGGCGAGCGCGGCCCGGTCGCGGGCGCAGCCGGCGACGGGCCGGCCCAGTTCGGCGAACCGGCGGGCCAGCGCGGCCCCCAGTCCTCTGCTGACGCCGGAGATGACCACCGGGGAGGTGCGGTCGGTGCGGTCGGTCGTCAAGGCTGCGTCGTCCTTCCGGTTCGGGCGGCCGGCTCCGGGCGGAGCGGGCCGGTGCGGCGGGCCGGCCCTCGCGGTACCGGGCGGTCCGGGCACCGGGGCCCGGACCTGCCCGGTCCGCTCACGGCGCCGACCGAGGTTCGGCGTTCACCGGACCTGCCTGCCCAGGACCCTGCGCCACGACGGCCCCGGTCACCAAACCGCGCGGATCCAATCCGGCCGCCACCGCCACCTCCTTGCCGGCCGGTCCGCCGGGGCCGCCCAGGATCTCGCCGGGCGGGAAGAAGCCGTACCCGGTGACGAGGACGAAGGCGGTGCCGGCGGCCCCCGCGGCGAGCAGGTCCTGCCGGGAGTCGCCCAGCAGGACCGTCCGGTGCGGCGCGGCGCCGGTTCCGGCCACCACGCCGGACAGCCGCCGCGCCTTGGGCTCCTCCCCGCCCAGCACACCGCGGAAGGCGTCCAGCAGACCGTGCCACCCCAGCAGCCGCTCGGCCTCCGGGGTGAGCGTGCCGGTCGCCACGTACAGCGGTACGCCGCGGGCGGCGAGGGCGGGCACCAGCCGGTCGGCGTGCGCACACAGCGGTGCCTTGGCGTACCGCTCGCCCAGCAGGGCGGCGTAGTCACCGGCGTAGCGCGCGTAGAACGGCTCAAAGTCCTCGTCGCGCCCGGTGTTGCGGCCGCCGAGGTAGTCGCGGTGGAAGGCGAGGAAGTGCTCCCGCCGGGTCCGGCCGAAGGTGCGGCGGAACTCGTCGACGAAGGGATCGACGAGTTCCGGGCCGAAGACCGCGAGCGCGTCGCGTACGCAGTCCACCTTCAGCTCGTTGGAGTCGACGAGCACCCCGTCCAGGTCGAACACCACCGCGGTGTGGTCGGCCAGCGCCTCCTCCAGGGGGACCGGGCCGGTCTCAGGCACACGCATGGCGCAGCGCGTCCTCCAGTGCCTGCGGGGTGAACGACGTCGCGTGCTGCCCGGCCAGGTGGCGCAGGGCCCGCAGCTTGGTCTCGACGTCCCGCTCCGCGTTCTCCTCCAGCCGCTGTACGTACGTCGGGTGGACGCGGCGCATCCCGGCGATCGCGTACAGGGCGCCGGCGCCCCACCGGTGGGTGTCCCGCAGCGGTTCGAACCGCCGGGCCACCAGGTCCAGCATCGGCTGGAGGGTGTCGGGGGCGGTGCCGAGGGCGGCGAGCAACTGCTCGGTGCGGGCGTTGCCCGCGCCGCGGCCCATGCCCAGGACGGTGGCGTCGAGCCAGGTGGCCCCGGCCTCGGCGGCGGCCAGGGTGTTGCGCAGCGCGAACCCCTGGTTGTCGTGGCCGTGGATGCCGACCGGGGCGTCCTGCCCGGTGCGGAAGAGCTCCACGAGTTCGGCGATGCGCGCGGCGTGCAGCGAGCCGAGCGAATCGGCGACGTACACCGCCTCCAGCGGCCCCAGGTCCGCCACCGTCCGTACCAGGGCGGTGACTTCGGCGGGGGTGGCCAGGTCGATCTGCATCAGGTTGAGGCCGACGCCGAAGCCCGCGGCGCGCAGCGAGGCGATCTCGGCGGCGAGGCCGGCGGCGCGGCTGTGGTGCACCGCGACACGTACCAGGTCGACCGGGAGCGAGCCGGTGGCCAGCAGCTCCGCGAGGCGGGGGCCGGTCTCGGCGGCGGGGACGCCCGCGAGGCCGGACGCGTCCACCATCACGGCGAACCGCAGTCCGTGGCCGTCGGGCAGGACCTTGGGCAGGTTGGGGGTGAGCCCGGCCGGGAGCCTGCCGTAGGGGCCGCGGCCGCCCGGGTCGAACCGGGCGTAGCCGAGCTCCACGATGTCGATGCCGGTGTGGGCGCAGACCCGCAGATAGTCCTCGACCAGGGCGTCGTCGAACTCCCAGTTGGTGTAGTAACCGCCGTCCCGCAGCGTGCAGTCCAGGACGGTCAGCCGGTCCCGGACGGCCGGTGCGTGCGGTGCGGGCGTGCTCATTTGTCCTCCAGGTCCGGGAGGGTGTCGGTGAAGTCGACGTGGTGGACGCGCTGCATCGGGGCCCAGTTGAGGCGGCCGTCGTTGCCCGGGTGGCGCACCAGGAGGCTGCCGCCGCCGTCGTGCATCATGTCGTCCCACTCCTGGACCCGGGGGTCCAGGTCGTTGGCGCGCAGGAAGTCGCGCACCGGCTCGAAGTGGTCCTCGGCCTCGACGTACATGAAGAGGGTGAGCGGCTCGATGAAGAAGATCTGGAGCTTGCGGACGCCGATGGTGTCCAGCGCGCCGCCGGGGCCGACGATCTCCGGCCACACCTCCCGGTGCAGGGCGATGTACTTGTCGGCGGCGGCCTGGTCCCGGAGACGGATGGTGAAGGCGTAGTTCTTCATCGAGCGAGCTCCTTCGCGAGGGTGAGCAGGTGCTGGTAGGTGCGGTTCACTTCGGTCCACGACTCGTCGTCGAGGACGTGGCGGCTGGGACCCCGGACATAGGTGGTCGTGATGAGGCCGCGTTCCTTCAGGAAGCGCTTGGCGATCGACAGGTAGTAGTCGGTGCTGTTCATCATGTGGCACATGAGGTACGACAGCGGGTGGCCGAGGCGTTCGGCGTTCGCCCGGTCGCCCGCCTCCAGCAGCCGCCACAGCGTCACGACGATCTCGGCGATCTCGGTGGCGGGGATGGTCCCGGTCAGGCCCCGGCCGTGGCAGTCCAGGAGCATCATGCCGCCGTCGCCCTCGAAGACCCTGGCCCGGCCCCCGGTGGCGTCGCGCAGCTGGCTCACCCGCGGCGGGGTGGGCTGCGCCTCCGGCTTGAACATCACCCGTTCCTCGCCGTACGTCTCCAGCAGGCGGGCCTGGGCGCCGATGGTCAGCGGCTGCTTGGCCAGGCTCTTGGCGTGGTGGACGATCACCGGGATGTCGACCGACTCGATGACGCGGCTGTAGTAGCCGACCATCTCGTCCTCGCCCAGGCCGATCGTGGCCGGGTGCATGACGAGCAGCGCGTCGACGCCGACGTCCTGCGCGTGCCGGCTGTACTCGACCGCGGCCTCCGCGGTCTCCGCACCGGTGCTCATCACCGACACCCCGCGCCCGTCGGCCGACTTGGCGCACAGCTCGGCGACGCGCAGCCGCTCGGTGTGCGTCAGCCGCAGGACCTCCGAGACCTGGCCGACGACGAACCCGTCGCAGCCGGCCCGGAACATGTGGTCGGCCTGGCGGCGGAAGTCGTCCTCGTGCAGTTCGCCGCTGTCGGTGTAGGGCATGAGGACGACCGGCAGAACACCCTTGACGTCCTTGGCTGTGGGCAGACTCATCGGCTGGTTCCGTTCGTGTCGTGCGCCGGGGGCGGCGCGTGGTTGCCGTCGATGCCGATCAGGCGGGCGGTCTCGGCGGCCGCCCAGGGCGCCATCTTGAATCCGCCCCCGTTGAAGCCGGTGGCCAGCAGCAGGCCCGGCTCGCGCGGGTGGCGGACGACCCGGCCGCCGCCGTCCGGCGCCCAGCACTCGGCGGCCCGCAGCCCGCCCAGGCTTTGGCTGCCGGGCACCCAGCGCCACCGCCGGGCCCCGGCCTCGGCGGCCAGCTGCGACTGGGCGGCGTCCACGGGTTCGCGGCCCGCGCCGGGCACCCGGCGGCCGGTCGGGTGGCCCAGGTAGATGCCGCCGGAGTCGGGATCCGGGCGGCCGTTGACGTCGAACTCGTCGTCCGTGTAGGCGGGCTGGCCGGTGACCGGGGCGGCGGGGCGCCGCAGTTCGACCTGGACGGCCTGGGCCCACAGGTCGTGCTCGATCCCCCAGGACGTCAGCAGACCGGGCGTCGCGGCCCCGGCGGCCAGCACCACGGTGGCGGCCCGGACCGCGCCCGAGGTGGTCCGCACGCCGTGCAGGCGGCCGTCGCCCCCGCGCAGCGGACTGTGCACCGCGACGCCCTCCAGCACCGTGCCGCCCTTGCGTCGGCCGGCCCGCAGATAGCCGCGGGTCACCTCGGTGGCGTCCAGCCAGCCGGCCTCCGGCTCCCATACGGCGCCGCCGCGGGCGGGGGCGGCGAGCAACTGCCCGAAGCGGCTGTCCACTTCCTCCGCGGTCAGCCACCGCGCGGGCGCGTGCGCCGACAGCCGGGCGGTCTCGCGCCGGGCGGCCCCGGCGCGGTCGGGGTGCGGCAGGTAGAGGAAGCCGCACGGGTGGAAGGCGGCGCTCTCGCCGGTGTGCGCGGCGAACTCCCGGAAGTGGCGCCAGCCGGTGAGGGCGCGGTCGGTCAGCTCCGGGTCGTCGTGGTAGCAGCGGACGATGCCGCCGCTCCAGGCGGTGGAGCCCAGCCCGCCGCGGTCCTGTTCGACCAGGGTGACGGCGGCGCCGCGGGCGGCCAGTTCGTGGAAGACCGCGGCGCCGACCACACCGCCGCCGACCACCACGACCTCGGCGTCGGCCCCGGTCTCACTCATGGCCGGCGCCGGCCACGGTGGGCCGTTCGGCGGCGGGCGCGGGGGCGCGCCGGGCCAGTACCGACCCGAGGATCTCGCCGGACCGTACGGCCACCATCGACAGCAGCGAGGAGGTGATGCCGTGGGTGTGCTCGGTGCCGCCCTGGAGGTAGATGCCGGGCCCCGCGGGGGCGGTGGTCGCCACCCGGTAGTCGCGGCCGACCCGCAGCCGCCCCGCGGCGTCCCGCGCGCAGTCGGCGGCCACCGCGCCGAGCAGCGGGAGGGGGTCCTGCTCCTCGTAGCCGGTGGCGAACACTACGGCGTCGGCGGTGAGTTCGTCCACGGCCCCGGTGGTCAGCGAGCGGGTGCGCACCGTCGCGCCGCCGGCGCCGTCGGACACCTCGGTCACCTCGGTCGTGCCCAGGACGCGCAGCCGTTCGCGGCCGTGGACCTTCTCCTGGTAGGCGCGGCGGTAGAGGTCCTCGATGAGTTCGAGGTCGACCACGGCGTAGTTGGTGTTGCGGTGGTACGCCATCAGCTGCCGCCGGGCGTCCTCGTCCGCGCCGAAGTAGACGTCGACCGCCTCCGGGTCGAAGACGCGGTTGGCGTACGGGCTGTCGTCGGCGGGGCTGTAGCCGTAGCGGGAGAAGACCGCGCACACCTCCGCGGCGGGATAGGTGCGGTGCAGGTACTCGGCGGCCTCCGCCGCGCTCTGCCCCGCGCCGACCACCACGAACCGCCGGGCGCCGTCCTGGCCGGCGTCCGCGAGCCGGGGCAGCAACTCGCTGCTGTGCCAGACGTGTTCGGAGGGTTTGACGCCCTCGGGAAGCCGGGGGCGCAGTCCGCAGGCGACGACGACATTGCGGGCGAGGTGCACGGCGGTGCCGTCGGGGCGGCGCACCGCCACCTCCAGCAGATCGCCGGCCCGGCGGATCTCGGTCACCTCGGAGGAGTACCCGACCAGATGGTCGACGCCGGCGGCCGCCCACTCCAGGTAGTCGTGGAACTCCTCCCGGGTGGGGTAGAGCATCTTGTGGTTGATGAAGTCCACGAGGCGGCCGCGGTCGTGCAGATAGGGCACGAAGCCGAAGCGGCTGGTGGGGTTGCGCAGGGTGGCGAGGTCCTTGAGGAAGGACACCTGCATGGTCGCGCCGTCGATGAGCATGCCGCGGTGCCAGCCGAACCGCGGCTGCCGCTCCAGGAACATCGCGGTGACCGCCCGGTCGGGCGGCACGCTCTCGTTGTGCTCCTCCAGCGCGATGGCCAGGGCCAGGTTGGCCGGGCCGAAGCCGATTCCCACGACGTCATGGACGGGCGCACAGTGACCGAGCGGATTCCCCATGAAACTTCGCCCTTCCCTCGCTACCGGTATCGCTGCCGGGTCCTCGCCGACTGAGCTGACGGGACGCTAACGGGCCGCGAGGGAACATTGGGGCGGGTGGGGAGAAACATGGCAGGGGGCTGCCGTTCTCCCTGTCCGACCCGGGCAACCTGTCGCCCTTTGTCGCCTCTTGTCGCTTCTTTGCGCCACCGCCGGTGGCACCTTCCTGCACATCGCGTGGAGATCCGTTGACCTCCGCGAACGCCCCGCACCACAGTTGCCGCGGCGAAGCGTGAATTCCGGATCTCCGGACGACGTGCCGGATCAACTTTCGGGGTGCATACCTTTTATGATCACGAAATTTCGGCTGAACGAGGACGCGGCCACCCGTGAGTTCGGCATGGCCTGCCAGCGGGTCATCCCCTGGCAGGGCCAGGACGAGGAACCCCCGCTGGGCGCCATGGCCTGCTTCCTGCCGGCCGGCGCCAGCTCCGCACCGGACTGCCACGACCAGGACGAGGTCATGATCATCACGTCCGGCGCCGGCCGCCTCGACCTGGCCGGCGAGGAGGGCACGTTCGAGGCCGGGGACGTCGTCGTCCTGCCCCGCAAGCACGAACACGTGGTGCACAACCCCGGTACGGACACCCTCGTCTGGGTCTCCCTGTACTGGCCGCTGCACGAACCGCAGCCGGACGGACCGGAGCCCGGCCCCCGGTCCGGCGCATGAGCGCCCCGGTCTGGATCACCGCGACACCCCCCACCCCCAACGGCGATCTGCACGTCGGCCATATCGCCGGGCCGTACGTGGCCGGGGACGTGCTGCGCCGCTTCCTGGCCGCCGACGGCGTCGAGGCCCGCTACACCACCGGACTCGACGACCACCAGAGCTATGTGCCGGTACGCGGCGCCAAGGACGGCCGCACCGGCGAGGACGTCGCCGACGGCTACGGCGCGTCCATCGAACGGACCTGGCACGCGGCCGAGGTCGCCTTCGACCGCATCGTCCACCCCCGCCGCGACGCGGACTACCCCGCGTTCGTCCAGGACTTCCTGCGCCGGCTGCACGGTGCCGGGCACCTCGTCGCCCGCACCCGCCCGCTGCCCTACTGCACCGGCTGCCGGCGCTGGCTGTACGAGGCGTACGTCTCCGGCAAGTGCCCGCACTGCGGCGCCGGTTCCCACGGCAACGCCTGCGAACCCTGCGGCCGCCCCAACGACTGCGGCGACCTGACCGATCCGCACTGCGAGACCTGCGGACTCCCGGCCGAACTGCGCGACTGCACCCGCCTGTACTTCCCGCTGGCGCCCTTCGCCGACCGGCTCACCGCCTTCTGGGCCGATGTCCGCATGCCGCCCCATCTGCGGGTGCTGTGCGAGACCATGCTCGCCGACGGACTGCCGGAGATCGCCGTCAGCCACCCCGCCGACTGGGGCGTCCCGGTGCCCGTCGACGGATTCACCGACCAGCGCGCCTACGTGTGGTGCGAGATGGCACCCGGCTACCTCTACCAGTCGGACCGGCGCGGGCCCGGCGGCGGACCGGCCACCGGACCCGTGCAGTTCTTCGGCTTCGACAACGGCTACTTCCACGCCGTGCTCTTCCCCGCCCTGTTCATGGCGTACGACGCGGCCCTCCCGCTGCCCACCGCCTTCGTGGTCAACGAGTTCTACCAACTGGACGGGCAGAAGTTCTCCACCAGCCGGCGGCACGCCGTCTGGGCCCACGACGCGCTCGCCGGGGCCGGCTCCGACGCCCTGCGCCACCATGTGCTCGCCGACCGCCCCGACGGCCGCCAGACCAGCTTCGCCCCGGCCGACCTGGACCGCACCATCGGCCACCTGCGCACCGGCTGGGACGGCTGGCTGCACCGGCTGTGCGCCGCCGTCGCACGGGACTGCGACGGCCGGGTGCCCGCCGAACGGCCCGCCGGACCCGACTGGGAGCGGCTGCGGGCCGGGCTGCTGCGCACCGTCGCGGAACTGCGCGAGGCGTACGGGACGGCGGGGTTCGACCCGCGCCGCGCCGTGGCGCTGCTGGACGACGCGGTGGCCCGCACCGCCGACTTCGGGCATGTGCACGCCCACGAACGCGACCGCCCCGACGGCGCCGCCGCCCACCGCGCCGCCCTCACCGCCCAGCTCGCCGCCGCCGCGGCGCTGGCCGCCTGGGCCGCCCCGGTCATGCCGGCCGGCGCCGCCCGCCTCGCCGCCCTGCTCGGCGAGCGGCCCGGCCGCCCGGTCACCGCGGCCGCCCTCGCCGCACCCGAACCGGGCCGCCGCCTCGACCCGCCGGCCGGACCGGTCTTCGGTGGCTGAGACGGCCGGCCCGCACCCCGCCGCGGCGGCCGGTTCACACCCCGCCGCGGCGGCCGGGCCGCTGCGCGTCGCGGTGGTCGGACCGTTCAGCGGACCGCGCGCCGCCTGGGGCGAACTGCTGACCCGGGCGGCGGACGCCCACCGCGACCGCGGGATCACCTGGGAGCGCCACGACGACCGCGGGGACGCCGGACGGGCCGCCGCCGTCGCCGAGGCGGTGACCGGCGACGGCGGATACGCCGCCGTCGTCGGGCACTTCAACAGCATCGGCGCCGGCCACGCCCTGCCCGTCTACCGCGATGCCGGACTGCCGCTACTGCTGCCGCTGGCCACCGCCCCCGGCCTGCTCCGCGGCGGCGGGGGCGGCGCGCTGCGCTGGTGCCCGCTCGACACGGGCCAGCCCGCCGCGCTGCGCCGCGCCACCGAGGCGACCGGCACCCCGGCGGTCGCCGACGACGGCACCGACTACGGACGCCGGCTCGCCGAACGGTTCCGCGCCGCCTGGCGGACCGCGCCACCGGTACGCCGGGACGGCCCGGCCGCGCTGGTCGTCTGCGGCACGCACTTCGGGGCGGCGGCCACCGCCCGGCGGCTGCGCACGGCCGGCTTCGCGGGCCGGCTGCTGTTCACCGACGACTGCGCCGTGGCCGAGTTCGCCGGGCTGCTGGGCGCCGACGAGGCCCGCGGCGCCCGCGTCGTACGGCTGCGCGGCGGCCCCTACACCCACGTCGACGCCGCCTTCGGCTGCCTGGTCCGGGCCCTCGCCGGTGACCCGGGCGCGCGCGGCGGCCGGCTGCTGGCCGCCCTGCGCGCCCACGCGGGCCTGGCGTTCGACGCGGACGGCGACCCGGTGGACGCCGACGGCGCCGCGGGCTGGGAAGTCGTACCGGTGCTCCGGGCGGCGTCCCCCGCGCCCGGTCCCGCGCCCGGACCGGACGTGGTGGTCGTCGGCGCCGGTGTGGTCGGCGCCGCCACCGCCGCCCACCTGGCCGAGGCCGGACTGTCCGTCGCCATGACCGCGCCCGGCCCCGGCACCGCCTCGGCCACCGACTGGTCGGGCGGCCTGGTCCGGGCCTACGAACCCGATCCGGCGATGCGCGCCCTGGCCGTCCGCAGCCACGGGCTGCTGTGGGGGAATCCCGCCGGACAGAGCGCCGCCTGCGGCTTCCGTCGCACCGGCTCCCTCGTCCTGCTGGGTGACGGGGACGTCGAAGAGGCCGAACGCGGTCTCGCGCAGCTGCGCGACGCCGGGGTGACCGTGGACCTCCTCGGCCCCGCGGAGGTCCGCGACCGCTGGCCGGACCTGGCGGCCGACGGCATCGCCGGCGCGGTGTGGGAGCCCGGCGGCGGCTACGCCGATCCGCCCGCCACCGCGGCCCACTACCGCACCCGGGCCCTGCGGTACGGAGCCACCCTGCTGCCCGGCCCCGTGGTGGCACTCGAAACGCACCCGCGCGGCGTCCGCGCCGTCACCCCGGCCGGCGCCGTGACCGCGCGGTGCGCGGTGGTCGCGGCGGGCAGCGGCACCCCGGCCCTGCTGGGCGACCGCCTGCCGGTGCGCCCCGGCCGCGGCGCACCGCGCACCAAGCGCATCCGGTACGCCTTCTTCGACCTCGGCGGCCGCCGGCTGCCCGCCGTCAGCGATCTGACGACCGGTATGTGGGGACGGCCCCAGACCGGCGGCCCGGCGGCCGGCGGACACCTCACCGGACGCCCGGTGGACGAATGGGACGTACCCGCCGCGGGCGGCGGGCAGCTCACCGGCGAGGAGATCGCCCACATCCGCTCCGGCGCCGTCCGCCGCTGGCCGTGGATCGGCCAAGCCCGTTATCTCCTGGGCAGGTTCGGCGCCGATCTGTACCATCCGGACGGTCCGTTCCTGGGACCGCTCCCGGGGGAACCGCGCGTCGTGGTGGCGGCCTGCTGGTCCGGTGCCGGCTTCAAGACGGCACCCGGTGCCGCCGCCGAAGCTGCGGCGGCGGTCCGGCGGCTGCTGCGGACGGACCACGCGGACCCCACCGGGACCGCGGACACCGGACAGCCAGTACCGCCCGCACCGACAGAGGTCATACGTTGAACAACCCGCCGCCCCGCCCCCCGGGCACCGAACTCCCGGCCGCCGGACAGCCGCACACCGAGCTGCCGGTCACCGACCGCACCCGGCTGCGCCGCATGAAGGAGAAGGGCCGTACCGCCCGCAGCGACCTCGACGCCGTCCTGGCGGCGGGCTTCCTCTGCCACCTGGGCGTCCTCGTGGACGGCACCCCCATGGTCGTACCGACCGTGTACGGCGCCACCGCCGACACCCTGTACCTGCACGGCTCGTCGGCCAGCCGCAGCCTGATACAGGCCCCGGACGGGACCGTCTGTGTGACGGTCACGCACGTGGACGGTGTGGTCCTGGCCCGGTCGGTCTTCGAGCACGGCATCAACTACCGCTGCGCCATGATCTACGGCGTACCGCGCCAGGTCACCGACGACGCGGAGAAGCTCACCGGCCTGCGGGTCCTGACCGAACAGGCCGCCCCCGGCCAGTGGGACTACGCACGGCGCCCCAGCCGCAAGGAACTCGCCGCGACCTCCCTGCTGGCGCTGGGCCTCGACGAGGCGTCGGTGAAGGTGCGCACCGGTCCGCCGGACGACGGCGACAGCCCCGACGCGCAACTGGGCCTGTGGGCCGGCGTACTGCCGCTGACCACCGTGCGCGGCGCGCTCGTACCCGACCCGGCGCTGCCCCCGGACATCGCGCTCCCCGCCCACCTGCGACGCGACTGACGCGGCGGGGCGGCCGGCCCGTACGGCTACACATCCCCGGCCGCCCCGTACGGCTTTCCCCGTCCGCGGCGTCCCACCACCCCGTCCGCAGCCCGACGTTCACCGAGGAGAGAGCCGTGTCCCCGACGCCCCCGCCCGAGTCCGCCGCCCACCCGTGGGCCGGCAAGGTCGCCCAGCGCGATCTGGTCGCCGCGGCCGATCCGGACCTGGCCCTCGACCTCACCGTCCTGACCGCTCCCGAGCAGCTCCCGGGCCACCTGGCCGCGCGGAGCGGCACCGTGGTGCTGCGCCCGGAGTTCTCCGACGACCTCGGCTCCGCCGTACTGTGCCGCGCCGGTGCGCCGCTGCCGGAACGGGAGACGGCGGACCTCTGGGCGCGGGGCACCCGCCTGGTCGCGCACGACCACGTCGCCGGCGTCCCGCACTTCGCCGGCGGCCGGGTGACCGGCGGCCGGCTCGAACTCACCGACCGCTGGGAGTGCTTCTGCCTCGACGAGGGCCCGTTCGCGTACCTCACCAGCGTGATCAACGTGCCCCCGGACGCGCCGACGGTGCGCGGCCTCGCCGACCGCCTTCAGCCGGTGGTGGAGGCCGCCGGGTTGCGCGCGGGGCCGGTGACCTTCGAGCTGGTTCTCGGCGAGCGGACGTGCAAGGTCGTGAAGTTCGCACCCAGGGCCGGCGGTGAACCGCTGCCGACACTGGCCCGCGAACTCGCCGGGTACGGCGCCGGCTTCCTGGCCGACTACTCCTTCATCACCCGCCGCCCCGGCCGCCTCGTCCGCATCCGCCATCTGGACACCATCCAGGCACTCGGCTCCTACGCGGGCGTACTGGAGGCCCCGGCACCCGGCGACGAGGTGGTGCAGCGCTCGATCGAGGGCGGACCGCTGACGGTGCTGCTGCGCAACCGCGACGAGGCGGCACTCCGCGCGGACATCGCACGCTGCCAGGAACTGAACCGCGCGGGCGTCTTCGAGCTGAGCACCTGACCACCGGACCCTGTGGCGGCCCGGCGGCCTGTCACCCACCCCTGCCTCTTGCCCCCTTGATCTCGCCTCCCGCTCCCGAACAGAAAGCCATCCGCATGACCATCGAAAACCGGCGCGTCGTCATCACCGGTGCCGCCCGGGACTTCGGGCGCACCCTCGCCATCGCCTTCGCCCGGCTGGGCGCCGAGGTCTACCTCTCCGCCCGCAGCCTGGCGGGCGCCGAGCGGACCCGGGACGAGATCCGGGCGCTCGGCCACGACCGCGTCCACGCCTTCGCCTGCGACATCAGCTCCCCGGAATCGGTCCGGGCGTTCGCCGACGCGGTCCGCGAACACACCGACCACGTCGACCTCCTCATCAACAACGGCGCCGCCTGGCTGGAGGGCGAGGACCTGCTGTCGGCCGACGACGAGGCGATCCTCGCCACCACCGGATCCGGCGCGACCGGCACGGTGCTGGCGACCAAGTACTTCCTGCCGCTGCTGCTCGCCTCGGCGCAGCCGGACATCGTCACCATGGTCTCCGTATGCGGCGTCCCGAACTTCGCGGGCTCCTCCGCACACGACGCCTTCTACGCCGCCAAGGGCGCGCAGAGCGCCTTCACCGGCATCCTGTCCAAGCGGCTGCGCGAGCGGGGCGTCCGCGTCATCTCCCTCTTCCCGCCGGACTTCGACAACATCGACCCCCTCTCGCCCGAGTGGGAGACGGCCCCGCGCGGACCGGAGAACACCCTGACCGCCCAGTCACTCGTCGACTGCATCACCTTCGCGGTGAACCAGCCCCGGGACTGCTTCATCAGCGCCTTCCACTTCGAACCCGCGCCCTGACGCGGGCGGCACCCCGGCCCGCCCACGGGCGCGCCGGGGTGCCCGGGAAGCCACGGGCGCCCCGCGGTGCTGTCCGTGCGGCGCCTGGTGACGCCTGGTGGCACCGCCCAGCGGGATCAGTCCAGGACGAGATGGGCCAGGTAGTGGAAGTCCCCGGAGTGGATCTCCTCGATGCGCCAGGGGGAGCCGGCGGTGAGCTCCGCCAGGTCGTCGGGGGAGAGGAAGGCGTAGCGGAACCAGTCGGTCGCCAGACCGGCGTAGCGGACCCGGATCCGCCACTGCCCCGGGAGACGGCCGGCCGCCACATTGCGCGCGCGGTACTCCGTCTCGGACGGTGCCGTCAGGCGGGCGGGGTCGAACGTCGTGCCCAGCAGCGCCGCCCCGGGCCGGGCCACCCGCGCCAGCTCCTTGAGGACGCGCGGGGCCTGTTCGCGGCTTTCGAGGAAGCCGAGCCCGTTGCCGGTCATCACGAGGGTGTCGAACTCGCCGTCGACGGCGCCGAGATCGGCCGCCGTGGCCTCGATGGCGCGCAGTCCGCGTTCGCCGCACAGGCGGACGGCTCCCGGGGAGGGGTCGACGCCGAGCACCTCGTGTCCGCGCCCCTGGAGTTCGGCCATGGTGCGGCCGCCGCCGCACCCGATGTCGAGGACCGTGCCGCGGACCCGGCGCAGCAGCTCCCGGTCGACGTCCGGCCAGGCGTCGGCGGCGGTGAAGTACAGGCCCGCGTCCGAGTGGTAGAGCTGCCCGTCGTCCCGTTCGAGGAGTTCGCGGACCCCGCTGCCCGCTCCGCCGCCCGCCCAGCAGTCCTGGAGCATGGCGCCGAACGCGTCGCCGCCGGTGGGTGCGCCGTGTACGTCAGGAGTCATGTGCCCCGTCCTTCGCCGGTCCTTGTACCAGTGCTTCGGTGATGCCGATCTGCCAGTCCTTCGGCAGCCGTGCGCGGTTCCAGTGGAAGACGAGGAGGAAGGCGGCCGCCTCCCGGGGGCCGACCCGCGCGCCTGGCCCGGTGAAGTACTCCGCGCGCCACTGGGCGCAGATCTCCGCGACGGACTCGCGGAACGCGGCGAAGTCGTCCTCGACGGCCGGGCCGCGGAGCGCGTCGAGCCGCTCGGGGGAGTACCAGACCTGGCGCAGCCTGGCCGCGGTGTCCGCCCAGCCGGCGGGCGGGTCCCCGGTGAACCTCCGGCCGACCTGCCACCGCATCCGGTCCCAGACGTCCCGGTCCTCGAAGTCCGTGATGTGCAGCTCCGTGAACAGGACGCGGATCATGGCCATCGACAGCGCCCACACCGGCGCGGGCGGCTGGGCCAGGGAGAGGTGCCGGAGCCAGACCAGGGAGTCCGCGGTGAAGACGCGGTGCACACTGCGCATCGACTCCGGGCCGCCGAACAGGTGCTGCTCCGGTTCGTACACGGCGTGGTGGACGCCGGTGAGGATGCCGCGGGCCCGCCAGTCGTCCCAGGTCCGCGCCAGCAGGCCGGCGGCTCGCTCCCGGAGGTCGGGGCGGGTCTGGAAGCGCACCCGCAGGCCGGGGGTCTTGTGGACGAAGAAGAAGTCCTCGACGGTCCTTTCGGCGAGGAGTTCGCGCACCGTCCCGAGCAGGGCGGCGTAGAGGTGGGGTGCCCCCGTGGCCGCCGGCGAGGTCAGCAGGCGGTACTCCAGCCAGGCGTGCGGGCGGTCGGCGGCCCGCAGCGCGGGCAGGCCGGCGCCGAGGAAGACCTCGGCCGCCGGGAGCAGTCCGTCGGGCGGCGCCGCGTCCGTGCCCTCCAACTGGTCGGCCACGGCGCGCAGGAACCGGGGGAGCGGCAGATCGAGTGCGCCGCACCGGACGGTGCCGCCCGGTGCCGGTGCCGCTCCTGAGCCCCGGTCGGGTCCGGACCCGTCGGCGGACCGCCCGGCGAGGGGCTGCTCTTCGGACGTCTGCGTGGCAGGGGTGCGGGGCATTCAGTTCACCATCAGAACGGTGTCCCAGGGCAGTGTCCGCCCGGGACGTGCGTAGGAGTCGAGGGCGAGGGCGAGGCCCGCGGCGCCCTCCAGGAATCCGGCCGGTTCGTTGCCGGGGCGCAGACCGTCGTGGCCGATCTCCAGCGGCGGGCAGCCGGCGGTGTCGAAGCCGTCGAGGATCCGCTCGGCGACGGTGTCGATGAGCGCGTCCGCCCGCGCGCCGACGGGCCCGTCCGTGAAGAAGCGGAGCAGATGCAGCACACCGGCCCACCCGTGGCACAGCGACCAGTGATCGGCCCGCCAGGCGTCCAGGGGGAGGGCGGCCACCGCGCCGATCGAGTCGTCGGCCAGGCGCAGCCAGTCCTCCCGCCCCAGTGCCTGCCCGGCGAGCTGCAGGGCCCGGGAGATGCCGGGGGTTCCGTAGCACCAGGCGACCCGGCCGCGGCCGGCGCCGGGCGCGTTGCCCTCGAAGGTGTCCAGGGAGACGGTATGGGGCCAGAAGACGCCGTACTCATCGGTCTGCCGGAACCGGTCCAGCAGACCGACCAGGCGGCGGATCGCCTCCTCCTGGCCGTCGGTCACGGCGCCCTGCCGGTGGGCGAGGGAGAGCAGGGCCAGCGGTCCGGCGATGCCGTGGGCGAGCCCCAGGTTGAGGTGGCCGGACTCGCGCAGGGCGCGGTCGGTCGTCGGGTACCAGTTCGGCGGGGTGGTCGACCAGTAGCGGGGGACCTGGCGGCCGACGTGCTCGGTGGTGCCGAGCATGGCCGCCAGGGCGGTGAGGATCCGCTCCATCTCGGCGGAGCCGCCGAGTCCGCGCAGCAGCAGGTACCGGCCCAGACCGGCCAGGCCGTCCAGGACGTCGAACCGGGCCATCGGGCCGAGCGGGACGGTCTCCACCACGTGGCACAGGCCGCGGGCGCCCTCGGCGGCACGGGCGTCGAGCGAGGCGAGGGCCTTCGCATAGCCCCCGCCGGCCCGGTGGGCGAGGTCCAGCGCGAACCCCAGGCCGGCGATCTCGTAGAACAGGCCGTAGTGGGGCCTGGGCTGGCTCTTGAGACTGTCCGCGGCCAGGCCCAGATACCGGTGCGCGGTACGCCGGTCATCCGGTTCGGCATCGGACCGGCTGCTGAAGAGCAGTGAGATACCGGCGTATCCGCTGGCGAGGGACGTGGTCTTCCAGCGGTCGGCGGGCTCCGTCCCGGTGGTGGCGTGGGGCAGGCGCGCGGGGTCGCGCAACCGGTCGGCCAGGGTGTCGACGAGCGCCAGGGCCCGGTCCCGGTGTCGGGGTACCGGCACGGTCGGGGTCACTGCCCGCTCCTCTCCTCGGCCGTCGCCGCCGGTGCGGCGCCGGACGGTGCGGTGTGCCGGGCCCTGCCGAGGTGGGCACGGGCCGCGTGCGCCAGCAGGGCCAGGCTGCGCGCCTCGCTGTACGGGTCGATGCCGTACAGCCGGTTGTGGTGCATATGGAGCAGACTGGCCACCGCGGTGTCCTGCCAGCCCCGTCCGGCGTACCGGCCGATACCGGGCAGCAGCAGTTCACCGAGTCCGCGCGCCGTCGTGGCGACCCGGTCGAGCGCCGGCAGTGCGGGCGCGGGCAGCACCCGGGCCAGCTCCTCCCGGGCGCGCCCCGGCGGCACCAGCCGCGCCGCCGCCGCGATATCGGACCGGGCGGGCGCGGCGCCGTTCTCCCTCGGGAGCGACCGGTGCACCCAGGAACACCAGTCCCACGGCCCCAGCGACTCCAGCAGATGGACGTAACCCGCCAGCAGGAGCAGGTCCTTGCGGACGCCGCCGCCACCGGCGAACAGGGTCAGCAGACCGGTCGCCAGCCCGCTGTCGGCGCAGAACCACTCCTCGGCGCGCCGGACCCCCTCCGGCCCGCCGTAGCGGGAGACCTCCGGTGCGTACGAGGAGACCTTGAAGTCCCGGATGAGACCGGCCTTCTTCAGGGAGTCGCAGAAGCCCAGCAGCTCCGGCCACACGGTGCTGGCGAGCTCCGCGGGGTCCCCGTGCAGCCGCAGCCGGATGTGGTGGCCCGCCTCCCGGTAGCGCATGAAGAACCAGCGGTCGACCCGCCCGGCGGTGCGGTCGATCAGCGGGGGGAGGTGGCGGGTGAGCAGCTCCTCGTGGACCTCGGGCACACCGTGGAGTTCGACGAAGGCCCATTCGCCGCCCGGGTGATGGGCGGTCGCGGCGGCGCTGTTGGCGAGGCGCTGCACGTCCAGCTCCGCCGCCGACGGTTCCGCGCCGGGCGGCCGCGGTGCGCCCCGGAGCGGCACGATGATCTCGTTGCTCCGGCCGCCCAGCCAGCCGTACACCTCGCCGGAGTCCCGGGGGCTCTCCGCGACGGTCACCCGGCCCCGGGCGATTTCGCGGCGGAGTATCTCCTGGTGGAAGGCGTTGCCCAGGTCGAGTTCGCAGAGCTGGTCGCGTTGGCCGACGGTGACCCGGTCGGGGACGCGCGCACCGGTCCGCCAGGCGTCCACCGCCCGCCCCCAGTCCTTGCCCCGTCCCGCGCTCTCCCGCATCGCCGCGCTCGGCCGCCAGCTGAGGGGCGAGAGCACGACCCGGCCGAGCCGGACGCGGGGCAGCCAGGGGAGGTGCTCGAACGGTCCCCAGTCCCACGGCTGCCAGGTCTTGTCCTCACCGCAGTACGGGAGTTCCCCGAGGAGGCGCGCGAGATTGGGTGCGGCGGTGCCGAGCGACAGCACATGGGGGATCACCGGCCGGATCTCCTGGCCGGTCGTCTCCCGGTACAGGCGGAGCCGGTCGCCGTCCGCGGCGACGACGAGGTCCCGCCAGTCGATACAGCCCTCCCCGCCCGGATCGCCGAAGGTCCCCACGGGGATCGAATGCGGGAGGAGGTCGGGCACCTGCATCACGTTCAGCGCGCGGGGCAGCACGGGGCGGAACGTCACCTGCGCGGCCAGTGCGCCGTCCGTGTCCGCCATCAGCCGGCCGAGGTCCTCGGCGCTGTCGGTGAGCGCGGCGAACCGCCCCGCCATCGCGCCGGCGGTGGGCGTGCCCACGGACGGGGTGGTGAGGAGGTCGAATCTCCCGGCCGCCAGGTCCTGCGCGCTGCCGGCCAGGAGCTGGAAGCAGAGTTCGAGCGAGGCGGGGACCGGCGCGTCCGGATCGACGGTCAGCCGCCGGACGTCCTCCTCGGTGAGGACGACCTCCCGCCGCTCATCGGCCAGGCCCCGGTGCAGCACATCGGCCAGCGCCTGGATCCGGTCGTCCGCGCCGGCCGCGGCCCGCTTCCCGGACGGGAACTCGTTGCTGGTCCTCGGGTGGAGGTAGGTGTCCGGGTAGCCCAGTCCGCGGTGCGGGTCGACGAGTTCGGCGAGCCGCACCGCGCCGTGCTGCCCGTAGGCGTCGAGGAAGGCGCGCCGGTATCCCCGCATATGGGCGTAGGACTCGTTCTTCGGCGACATCGACCACATCGCCGCGGCGTACCGCTCGATCTCCTCGGTCACCGCCGGGGGAATCTCGGCATCGGTGTCCAGACGCAGGTCCACCTGAGGCGCGACCGCCCGGGAGCGGTGCGCCCGGCCCGACACCTCGACGAGACGGCGCCACGGCTCGCGGCCCTCGCCCGGCGCGGTACCGCCGTACGTGGCCAGGGCGGCGCGCACCGCCGCCAGGTGGGCGCGCTCGTCCGAGTCCGCGGGCAGGACGCGCTCCAGCGACTCCAGGTAGGGATCGTCGAGCCGGGTCGGGGCGAGCTGGGTGAGCAGGACCTCGTGGGCGACCAGGCTGCCGAGGAAGGCTTCGAGACGGGCTTCGCCGAGGCGGGGGTGGGCCGCCACGGCCGCGGCGAGCAGTTCCCGGTACGGCACGGGGCGGGCGGCCGCTTCCCGGACCCAGGACAGGACCGGTGTGCACCGCAGGGAGAGTTCCTCGCTCGCCTGCCGGGTGGTGGTCGCCTTCTCGTCGCCCGCGCTGCGCAGCCGGACGTGCGGCAGTACCAGCCGGTCGCCCCGGACGAAGCAGAGGTTGTTCAGCACGACGTGCAAGGAGCCGCGGACATCCGGGTCGGCCAGCCACTTCGCGGCCAGCCCGTCGAACCAGCCGGCGTCGGGGCGGGCCGACTTGACCGCGGCACCGGCGGCGGGGGCGTCCGCCGGGCGGTCCTGCCCGCCGGGCACCGACACTCCGGCGAAGAGGCCGAACGGCGTGGGCCGGCCGGTGATCCGCCGGGCGTAGCGGGTGACGGATATCGCCGCGCGGATCAGCTTCTTGCGGCTGACCGCCGTACCGCCCGCGATCTTGTCCAGCTCCGCCGAGAGGGCGTCACTCGACACCGCGATGGCCTCGCGCAGCACGGGATGCGCGGCGATACCGGTGAGGTACGCGACGAGTTCCGCGTCGGTCGGCGCGGTGGTGCGCCCGAACCCCTCGACGGCCTCGTCGAAGGTGTCGTGGGGGAGGGCGGCGGACCGCAGGAGAACCGGTCCGACGGCTGTGAAGGGGCTGCGCCGCGTCATGCTGAGGTTCTTTCCGGTCGGGTCAGGCGGCCGGGGCCGCCATCGGCGGGTGTCGCCGATGGCGGCCTGCGGCCTGGACGTTCAGGACTCCGTGAGTCCGGTCGGTTCAGGACCCCGGGGTCAGCAGCACATGGGGTTGCAGCCGTTGGTGAACGCGCACGAGGTGCCCGTGGCGCCACCGGTGTCACAGGTGATGAACGTGAACATCGTCGGTTCGAGCGGGGCGTTCGCACCGCCGGTGACCGCCGTCTGGATGTCCAGGTCGAGGTCGGCGAGGTCGAGATCCAGATCCGTCTCGGCCGCGAGGAGGGCAGTAGTCATCGAGATTTCCTTACTCTTCGTGTAGTGCGCGAAAGCGCATTGCGGGAAGATCGGGTACTCATATGTGACGTATGCGGGTGAAAGAATTCCGCCGCATATTCTTGCCGGGCCCGGCCTGCGCCGGAAAGGCACGTCAGGCCGCGCCCATTCGGTAACGCGACGGCGTCTCGTCGCCTTTACCCTCGCGCGGAATTTCTCGCGAGCGGTACTGCGTCAGCAGGACGGGACAGGCCGAAATCGCAGAAGGAGACCGATGGATGGAATTGCAGCCTCCCAGGTCAAGTCCGCGGAACGGGCCGTGCGTTGCCGGTTACCGAGGATCTTAGCCCGTATGGTTCGAAGTGGCTAGAACATTTACACGACATTGCCGTCGGGGGCGTTACGGGCGGGGCCGGCCGGTGAATCGCCGTACCGGACACCGGCGTTCCGCTCCGCGGGCCGTTCCCGTTTTCCGGGCCGACCGGATAAAGCCGAAGAGGAGAAGTCCGCTGTTCCCGCGGAGGTGGTTGCGCGGTGGCCGTCGGGGGAGTGCTGAAATCCCGGTCGATTCACGGGAGTTATGCCGAACGGCCGGGGAATGGGGGCGCCGGCCGCGTTGTCGCCGGCGCGCGCTCTGCGCACCGGTCCGCGGGGCAGGCGTTCGTCGGCCTGCCCCGCGGCCGGGTACCCACAGGTGCCTACAGGGTGCGCTCCAGGCGGTCCGCCATCAGCTTGGTGAAGCGGGACGGGTCGCTCAGTTCGCCGCCCTCGGCGAGCAGTGCCAGTCCGTAGAGGAGCTCGGCCGTCTCGGCGAGGTCCGCGTCGTCCGCGCGCTCGGCCTGGGCCGTCCGCAGGCCGGCGACCAGCGGGTGGCCGGGGTTGAGTTCCAGGATGCGCTTGGTACGGGGCATGTCCTGGCCCATGGCGCGGTACATGTTCTGCAGGGCCGGGGTCACATCGTGCGTGTCCGAGACGATGCAGGCCGGGGAGACGGTGAGACGGGAGGAGAGCCGGACCTCCTTGACGTCCTCGCCGAGCCGCGCCGTCATCCAGGTCAGCAGCTCCGCGAACTCCTGCTGCCGCTTCTCCCGCTCGGCCTCGACCTCCTTCTTCTCCTCCTCGGTGTCGAGGTCGGCCTCGCCCTTGGCGATGGAGCGCAGCTGCTTGCCGTCGAACTCGGGGACGGCGTCGACCCACACCTCGTCGACGGGATCGGTCAGCAGCAGCACCTCGACGCCCTTGGCCCGGAAGGCTTCCATATGGGGCGAGTTCTCGATCGCCGCACGGGACTCGCCCGTCATGAAGAAGATGTGCTGCTGCCCCTCCTTCATGCGCTCCACGTACTGCTGGAGGGTGGTCGGCTCCGCCTCGTCGTGGGTCGTGGCGAACGAGGAGACACCGAGGATCGCGTCGCGGTTGTCGAAGTCGCCGAGCAGACCCTCCTTGAGGACCCGGCCGAACTCCCGCCAGAACGTGGCGTAGCGCTCCGGGTGGGCGGCCATCATCTCCTTGATGCTGGACAGCACCTTCTTCGCCAGCCGGCGGTGCATCAGCTGGATCTGGCGGTCCTGCTGGAGGATCTCGCGCGACACGTTGAGCGAGAGGTCCTGCGCGTCGACGACACCCTTGACGAAGCGGAGGTACTCGGGCATGAGCGCTTCGCAGTCGTCCATGATGAAGACGCGCTTCACATAGAGCTGCACACCGCGCTTGTGCCCCTGCGAGAACAGGTCCTGGGGTGCGCGCGAGGGGATGAAGAGCAGCGCCTGGTACTCGAAGGTGCCCTCCGCCTGCATGCGGATGGTTTCGAGCGGATCGTTCCAGTCGTGGCTGATGTGCTTGTACAGCTCGTGGTACTCGTCATCGGACACATCGTCGCGGGACCGGGCCCACAGGGCCTTCATGGAGTTGAGCGTCTCGGGCTCCGGCGGGGCCGTGCTCTCAGCGTTCTCAGCGTTCTCGCCGTCCGCGCCGCCCTCGGCGTCGGCCGTGGGCTCCGCGGCCATCTTGACCGGCCAGGTGATGAAGTCCGAGTACCGCTTGACGATCTCCTTGATCTTCCAGGGAGAGGTGTAGTCGAAGAGCTGGTCCTCGGTGTCCGCCGGCTTGAGCCGCAGCGTGACCGAGGTGCCCTGCGGGGCGTCGTCGGCCGTCTCGATCGTGTAGGTGCCCTCGCCGGTGGACGCCCAGCGGGTGCCCTTGCTCTCGCCCGCGCGCCGGGTCACCAGGGTGACCTCGTCGGCGACCATGAAGCTGGCGTAGAAGCCGACGCCGAACTGCCCGATGAGCCCTTCCGCGGCGGCCGGGTCCTGGGCCTCCTTCAGCTCCTTGAGGAACTTCGCGGTACCGGAGTTGGCGATCGTTCCGATGAGCCGGACGACCTCGTCGTGCGACATGCCGATGCCGTTGTCGCGCACCGTGAGGGTACGGGCGTCCTTGTCGGCCTCGATGTCGATGTGGAGGTCGGACACGTCGGCCCCGAGCGTGTCGTCGCGCAGGGCTTCGAGGCGGAGCTTGTCCAGCGCGTCGGACGCGTTGGAGATCAGCTCGCGCAGAAACACGTCCTTGTTCGAGTAGATCGAGTGGATCATCATCTGCAGAAGCTGGCGTGCTTCTACCTGGAACTCGAATGTCTCGGTCGGCATATGCGTGGAATCCTTACAGGTCACCAGGTGACGGGAGCTTCCCGGGCACTGTAGATCAACGGATCGCCGCGGAGAACAGGTTCCTCTTATCGCGGAAAACGGGCTCCCAAGCAGGTGCCGCCGCCCACCGGCGGGCATCCGGCCGCGGGTCTGGTGGGCATAGGGGAACGGGCGTACGATACTGCCTGGTTCCGTCAGGTGACGGGCCGACAACTTCATGCGTACGCAGTGGGGAAAGCCGGTGGGAATCCGGCGCTGACCTGCAACCGTGAGCAGCGCACCGACGCTGCGAGCCGGACCGCCCAGTGCGCTACGTGCACCGCTTCTCACTGTCATGGTCCGCAGCGTGGAGCCCGAACGCCCTGTTCGCCGGCCCCTGCCGCTTTCTGCAAGGAATGCGCGTCAGGGGTTTGCCGTGCGGCCGGGGTGGCTCGTGGGTCCTGATGCCGGCCCCGTCCGGAAGGCATCTGATGGCCGGCCACCGACCAAGGGCCGCGGCGCTCGCGGCCGGCATATCGCTGCTCCTCGGCGCCACGGCGGCGTTCGCCCCCACGGTCTCCGCCGACCCGGCGGCGCGGACCGCGCTGGTCGACACCACCCGCGGCAGCGCCGGTTACTGCAAGGACGGCACCGGCGTCACCGTCGTCATCGACTTCCAGGACCTCGGCGGCCCCTCCCTCGTCCGCTGCGCGCCCGGCGACCAGGCCACCGGGCTGACCGCGCTGAAGAACGCGGGTATCCACATCACCGGCACCACCCGGTGGGGCGAGGCGTTCGTCTGCCGTATCGACGGACTGCCCGGCCCGGAGAGCGAACCCTGCGTCGACACCCCGCCGGCCACCGCCTACTGGTCGTACTGGCACGCCGGCAACGGCGGTCCGTGGACCTACAGCCAGTGGGGCGTGACGAACCGCAAACCGCCGCCGGGCAGCTTCGAGGGCTGGTCGTTCGCCAGGAATCGGTCCGAGGACACCAGGACGGCACCACGCATCGCACCGCTGCGCCCCGCCGCCGACGGCTCGTCGGGCGGCAGCGGCGCCGGCACCACCGGCGGCGGGGGGACGGGCGGCCCGGCCGGCGGCCCCGGTACGTCCGGCGGCGGACAGACCACGTCCGGCGGCGGCGCACCCGCCACCGGCCCCACCACGGCCGGGCGGCCGGACGGCTCCGCCGGACGCGATGGGACGGCCGCCACCCCCGGACCGCAGGCCGGGCCGGACCAGCCGTCCGAGCCCGCGACGGAGACACCGCGGGACCACACCGCGGACCCCTCGCCCACGGCATCCGAGGGGCCGCTGCCCGGTACCGCGGCCGAGCCGACCCCGGCGGCCGGGTGGACCGGCCGCCGGGACGGACCGCCACCGGCCGCCGCCGCGCCGGACGGTGGCATCCCCGTCGGCACGGTGGCCGGAGCCGCCGCGGCCGCCCTGGTCGCGGCCGCCGCCGGCGCCACTGCCTGGCGCCGACGACGGGCCGCCCGAGCCGACCGGTCCGCATGACGTACCGCCTGCTGCCCTTCGGCAGACCGCTGCCCCGCACCGTGCACCCCGGCGCGTGGTGGCTGTGGGCGCTGTGCCTGGCCACCTGCGCCGGCCGCACCACCAACCCACTGCTGCTGATCATGATCCTGGCGGTCTGCGGCTATGTGGTGGTGCGACGGCGCGGCGACGCCCCCTGGGCACTCGCCTTCCGGATGTACGTCCTGCTCGGCGCCTTCATCGTCACCATGCGGGTGGTCTTCCGGATCGTCTTCGGCGGCGGACAGGGCGAGCACATCCTGTTCACACTGCCGCAGCTCCCGCTGCCCGAATGGGCCGCCGGCATCCGGCTGTTCGGCCCCGTGGCCGCCGAGCAACTGCTCGGCGGCTGCTACGACGGACTGCGGCTGGCCACCATGCTGGTCTGCGTCGGCGCCGCCAACGCCCTGGCCAACCCCAAACGGATGCTCAAGACACTGCCGGGCGCGCTCTACGAGATCGGCACGGCGGTCGTCGTCGCGCTGACCTTCGCACCGCAACTCGTCGAGAGCGTCCTGCGGGTCCGCCGCGCCCGGCGGCTGCGGGCCGGCGGACAGAAGGGACTGCGCGCCCTGCGCGGCATCCTCGTCCCGGTGCTGGAGGACGCCCTCAACCGGTCCCTCGCCCTCGCGGCAGCCATGGCCTCGCACGGCTACGGACGCACCGGCCGTACCGCGCCCGGCGCCCGCCTGCTCACCGGATTCCTGGTGATCACCGGTCTGCTGGGGGTGTGCGCCGGGCTCTATGGCGTCATGGACGCCGCCTCGCCCCGCTATCTGGGCGCACCGATGCTGCTCGCCGGCCTGGCCGTCGCCACCACCGGATTCCTGCTCGGCGGACGGCGGCTGCGGCGCACCCGCTACCGGCCGGACCGCTGGCGGCCGGGCGAAGCGGTCGTCGTGGGCTCGGGCCTGCTGGCCGCGGCGCTGATGTCCGTGACCACCAAGGTGAACGCGGCCCACCTCTACCCCTCGCTCAACCCGCTGACCTGGCCGGAGGTCTCGTTGCTGCCCACCGTGGCGATCCTGCTCGGCGCGCTGCCCGCCTGGCTGGCGCCGCCGCCCGAACTCGCCGCGGAGCCGGCGCCCCACGGCACGGCGGCGCCCGCCGCCACCGGGGCCCGGGTCGGGGAGCCGGTCGCGTGATCCGGTTCGACGAGGTGACCTTCACCTACCCCGGGGCCGGGCGGCCCGCCCTGCGCGACGTCGGCCTGCACATCGCCGAGGGCGAACTGTGCCTGGTCACCGGGCGCACCGGCGTGGGCAAATCCACCCTCCTGGGCGCCGTCAACGGCCTCGTACCGCGCTTCACCGGCGGCCGGCTGCACGGCAGGGTGAGCGTGGCCGGGCAGAGCACCGAGAACTTCCCGCCGCAGGAGTTCGCGCATCTGGTCGGCGTCGTCGGCCAGGACCCGCTGGCCGGCTTCGTCACCGACACGGTCGAGGAGGAACTCGCCTACGGTATGGAGCAGTTGCGCCTGCGCCCGGAGGTGATGCGCAAACGCGTCGAGGAGACCCTGGACCTGCTGGGCATCGCCGAGCTGCGCCGCCGCGCGCTGCGCACGCTCTCCGGCGGCCAGCAGCAGCGCGTGGCCATCGGCTCCGTGCTCACCACCCACCCCAGGGTGCTGGTCCTGGACGAGCCGACATCGGCGCTGGACCCGACCGCCGCCGAGGACGTCCTCGCGGCGATCATCCGCCTCGTGCACGACCTCGGGACGACGGTGCTGGTCGCCGAGCACCGCGTGGAGCGGGTGGTGCAGTACGCCGACCGGCTGCTGCATCTGGACGGGGACGGCGGCGTACGCGACGGCCACCCCGCCGACCTGATGGCCGACAGCGATGTCGCACCGCCCGTCGTGCGGCTGGGGCGCCTGGCGGGCTGGCGGCCGCTGCCGCTCTCCGTCCGCGACGCCCGCCGCCGCGCCGGTGAACTGCGGGCGCGGCTCGCCGCGCACACCCCCGCACCGGCCGGCGCCGCACCCGGCGCCGTGCGGCTGACCGCCCGGCGGGTCACCGTCGCCCACGGCCCGACGATCGCGGTGCGGGAGCTGGACCTCGACCTGCGCCGCGGCGAGGTCACCGCGCTGATGGGCCGCAACGGCTCCGGCAAGTCCTCACTGCTGTGGGCCCTCCAGGGCTCGGGGCCACGCCGCTCGGGCACCGTGGACGTGGCGGGGACCGATCCCGGTACGGCGTCCGCGCGGACGGCGCGGTCCCTGGTCGGACTCGTCCCGCAGACGGCGAGCGACCTGCTCTATCTGGAGACGGTGGCGGCGGAATGCGCCCAGAGCGACCGCGAGTCGACCGCCCCGCCCGGCACCTGCCGCGCCCTGCTCGACTCCCTGGCCCCCGGCATCCCCGGCACCCGGCACCCCCGCGACCTCTCCGAGGGCCAGAAGCTCGCCCTGGTCCTCGCGGTGCAGCTCGCCGCGGCACCGGGCGTGGTGCTGCTGGACGAGCCGACCCGCGGCCTCGACTACCACGCCAAACGCCGCTTCACCGACGTGGTACGGGAGTTGGCCGCGCAGGGGCGCTCGGTGGTGGTCGCCACCCACGACGTGGAGTTCGTGGCCGGGGCCGCGGATCGCGTGGTGGTGCTGGCCGAGGGCGAGATCGTCGCCGACGGCCCCACCGCCGAGGTCGTCGTCTCCTCACCGGCGTTCGCCCCTCAGGTGGCGAAGGTCCTCGCACCGCAGCCCTGGCTGACCGTCGAGCAGATAGTCCGGGCGCTGGCCACGGAGGAGGTGCCCACATGACCGCCGGGACCGACGGCGGCCCCCGCCCGGCGGACCACCCGCCGCGCCCCACCGACGCCGCACCCGCGGCGCCGGAGGACACCGCGCCGGACCCCGGGAAAGACCCCGCGGCCCGCGCCGCCACGGAGCGCCCGTCCGGCCGCCGCACCTCGGTGATCCGCCTCGAACCGCGCACCTCGGTGGTCCTGTTACTGGCCACCCTCGCCGGACTGGCCATGTTCTGCTGGCCGTTGTTCGCACCCCCGCAGCCGGCGGCCACGGCACACGCCGCCGACGCGCCGCTGCTGTTCCTCCTCGCGATGCCGGTGATCCTCGCCGTCGTCCTGGCGGAACTGTCCTCCGGCGGTATGGACCCCAAGGCGCTCGCCCTGCTCGGGGTGCTGTCCGCCGTCAACGCCGGTCTGCGCCCGCTCGGCGCGGGCACGGCGGGCATCGAAACGGTCTTCTTCCTCCTGGTGCTGGCGGGCCGGGTCTTCGGCCCCGGCTTCGGGTTCGCCCTGGGCGCCGTCTCCCTCTTCGCCTCCGCGCTGCTGACCGCGGGCGTCGGGCCCTGGCTGCCGTTCCAGATGGTGTCCGCCGCCTGGATCGGGCTGGGCGCCGGGCTGCTGCCCCAACGGGTGCGGGGCAAGGCGGAGATCGCCATGCTCGCCGCGTACGGGGTGCTCGCCGCCTATGTGTTCGGCTTCATCATGAACATGTGGTTCTGGCCGTTCACCGCCGGCCCCGGCACCCAGCTCTCCTTCACGGCGGGCGCCCCGCTCCTGGAGAACCTGCACACCTTCTTTCTCTTCACCCTCACCACGTCCACGTTCGGCTGGGACACGGGGCGGGCGATCACCAATCTTCTCGCGATCCTCCTCGTCGGCCCGGCGGTCCTGGCGGTGCTGCGCCGCGCCGCCCGCCGTGCCGCGTTTGACGCCCCGGTCCGCTTCACCCCGCCACGGCGCACGGCACCGCACCGGTGACGGCCCGGATCCCCCAGAGCAAGGAGCCCCTCATGTCCCCGACCGCCCGACGCGGCAGACCGGCCGCCGCCCTGGCCGCGCTCGCGCTGGCCGCCGCCGTGCTGAGCCCCACCGCGGCGGCGGCCGACGCACCGCCCCCGGCCCTGACATCGCCCGCGAACTCCGCCGCCACCTGGGCGGCCGCCCAGCTCAAGGACGGCAGCAACGCCTCCGGCGACCAGGGGCTGACCGCCGATATCGTCCTGGCCCTCGCCTCCACCGGGACCGGCGGCCGCGTCGCCGCCAAGGCGACGGACTGGCTGGCGGCCCACACCGGCGACTACGTCGACCGCGGTACCCCCGGGAAGGTCTTCGCCGGGGGCGCCGCCAAACTCGCGCTCGTCGCCGCCGTCGAGCACCGCGACCCCACGGACTTCGGCGGACACGACCTGGTAGCCACCCTGCTGGGCCGGCTCCAGGACAGCGGCCGCTTCACCGACGACCTGCCGACCGGCGACATGTCGAACCAGTTCACCCAGTCGCTCGCCGTCCTCGCCCTCCAGCGCACCGGCAAACTGCCGTCCGCCGCCGTCGACTTCCTCGCCCGCTCCCGCTGCGCGGACGGCGGCTACCCCCTGACGTTCCGCGCCGACCCCGCCAAATGCTCCTCCCACACCGACAGCACCGGTCTCGCCGTCCAGGCCCTGCTCGGCGCCGGCCGCCCGGCCGACGCCGCCCCCGGCCTGGACTGGCTGGAGAAGCACCAGAACGCGGACGGCGGCTTCTCCGACAACGGTTTCGGCACCGCACCCGGCAACACCAACACGACGGCTCTGGACGTCCAGGCCCTCACGGCGGGCGGCCGTACCGCGACCGCGGCCAAGGGCCTGGCCTGGCTGATCTCGCGCCAGGTGCGCTGCGACGGCGCCGAGGCGGACCGCGGCGCCGTCGGCTACCAGGAACCGAAGGCCGACGGCAGCGCCCTGCGCGCCACCGCGCAGGCGGTCCCCGCCCTCGCCGGGAAGTCCCTCGACCGGATCGACGGCCGGAACGCCGCGGACGGTCTGGAGCCCGTCGACTGCTCCCCGGGCACCACCACCGGCGGCACGGGCGACCCCGGCACCGGCGGTACGGACGGGGGCGCCACCCACGGCGGAACCCACTCCGGCGGCGCGACGGGCGGCCCCGCCACCGGCGGCTCCACCGGCGGCGGGACGGGGACGGAACCGAGCACCGGCCCCACCCCCACCACCGGCAGCACACCCCCCGCCGGCCCCGGCACCGACTCCGGAGGCGCCGACTCCGGCGGCTCCGGCCCGTCAGGCGGCGGCCCCGCGCAGACCACCACCGGCGGCAGCGGCGGCCTCGCCGCCACCGGAACCCCGGCGCTGTCCCTGGCCGGCGCCGCCGCCGCGCTCACCGTCGCGGGCGCGGTGACCGTGCTCGCCGTACGGCGCCGCCGCACCGCCTGACCCCCGTACCACCACCCGCCCCATCCCCACCCCACCCGAAGGACAAGGACGGCTTCACATGTTCGGAAACCTGCGGCACCGCATCCTCGTCACCGCGGCGGCCCTCGGCCTCGCCCTCACCGCCTGGGCACCGGCGGCCACCGCCCAGGCCGCCCCGGCCGCGGCCGCGCCGGTCACGGTGCACCTGACCGTGACCGGCCCCGGCTCGGTCCTCTACAACGCCGACCTCAAGACGACCGGTCACACCGTCACCACCGCCTCCGGCGGCACGCACATCTGCGACGGCACCAACAACGGCGCGAACCCCTCGCCCGGTGCGACCCCGACCGCCGCCCTGGACGACGCCGCCCACGCGGCCGGCTTCACCTGGGACGGCACCTGGTACGCGTCCTTCAACGACTACCTCGTGGCGTCCATCGCCGGGCATACGGGCGGCTCCGAGGCGTACTGGAACATCGCCGTCAACGGCGTCGCCACACCGGTGGGCGGCTGCCAGTTCCGGATAGCCGACGGCGACAGCGTGGCGTTCACCTGGACCGAGCTGTAAATCCCCGCTCCTGGCCGCCCCCCCGCGCCCTCAGTGCGGGGGGCGGCTCCGCTCCGCGCAGTCGACGAGGACGGGCAGGGCCCGCTCCAGGCCCCCGTCGCGGTCGGCGAACGGGAGCCGCAGATGGTGGCGGAAACCGTCGACGGCGGAGAAGGCCGGGCCGGGGACGATCAGTACCCCCGCGCGGCGGGCGAGCTGAGCGGTGGCCTCGGCGTCGGCACCGGGGATCTCCACCCAGAGGGCGGAGCCTCCCGCGGGGCGCTCCCACCGCCAGCGGGGCGCCCGGTCGGCGAGGAGCCGCTCGGTCTCCGCGAGGCGCTCGCGCAGCTGGGCGCGGCGCCGGGCGCGCGCCTCGGGCAGCTGCCGGAGCAGTTGCACCGCCAGCATCTGGTCCACCACCGGGCAGGACAGATCGACGGACTTCTTGATGTCGGCCAAGCGGCGGATGACGGTGGTGGAGGCGCGTATCCAGCCCAGCCGCAGACCGCCCCAGAAGAGCTTGGACAGGGTGCCGACGGTGGCGGTGGCGGCCGGTGGCAGCCGCGGCGCGAGGGAGACGGGCGCGGCATCGTCGCGCAGGGACAGTTCCGCGTAGGCGTTGTCCTCCACCGTGTACAGACCGTGCTCGGCCAAGGCGGCGGCCCAGGCCCGGCGGGCGGGCTCGCCCATCCCGCGGCCGGTGGGGTTGTGGACGGACGGCTGCAGATAGACCAGGCGCGGGCGGACATGACCGGCCAGCCGTGCCAGCGCGGCGGGGCCCTCGCCGGGGGCGGCGTCCGCCGGCAGCGGGACCAGCCGGGCACCGCGGGCCCGCAGCGCTTCGAGGGCGCCGCGGTAGGTCGGATCCTCGACGATCACCGTGTCACCCGGCTCTACCAGCCCCTGGGTGATCAGCCAGACGGCCTGCTGGGACCCGGCGGTGACCAGGATCTGCTCCGGTGACGTCGGCAGGCCCGCGGACCGGTGATACTGAGCGATCCCCGCACGCAGCTCCGGCAGCCCGTACGGAAAGTAGCCGTCGCCGGCCAGCGCGGCCGTGAGGTCCCGGGTGGACAGGGCGCCGACCGCCGCCGCGACCGCGGGCAGCCCGTCCAGCGCGCCGCTGGACAGGTCGATGCCACCGTCCCGGGTCCCGAAACTGGCCAGCCGCCCCTCGGTCGCGGGTTCGCCCACCGCCCCGGACCCCCGCAGCCGGGACCCGCTGCCCTGCCGGCTCTCCAGCCACCCCTCGGCCTCCAGCAGCCCGAACGCGGCCGTCACCGTACTGCGGCTGACGCCGATCGCCGCCGCGAGGGCGCGTTGCGAGGGCAGCACCGTGCCGGGGGCCACGTCGCCGCGCTCCGCCAGCTCGCGCAGCGCGTCCGCCAGCAGCCGCGGCAGCGCCTCGGTGCCGCCCTTGGACCACCCGGTCAGCAGACGCGACAGACGGGTGGGCGGTATCCGGTCCATGCCCCCATGATCCCCCGCCGCGCCCCACCCGCCCGGACGGGCGCCGGGCCGGCCGGCGCCCCGCAGGCCAATTGCCCCCAAGTGGTCTTTGCCGCCCGCCGGCGCCGGACGCAGGATCAGGAGCACCGTCCGTTCAAAGGAGCAAGGACATGGCGACCGTGGTGCTGGTCGGGACACTGGACACAAAGGGAGCGGAGTACGCGTGGCTCGCGACGCGGCTGCGCGCCGCCGGCTGCGAGGTCGTGACCGTCGACGCCGGTGTGCTGCCGCCGCCGGCCGGCGCGCCCGCCGGTGACATCGACGCCGCCGCCGTGGCACGCCGCGCCGAGCACGACCTGGCGGCACTGCGGGCGGGCGGCGACCGCGGCGCGGCCGTGGCGGCGATGGCCGAGGGCGTCGAGCGGGTCGTCGCCGACCTGTACCGGCAGGGGCGGCTGCACGCGGTGCTGGCGGTGGCCGGCAGCGGCGGCTCGTTCATCGCCGCCCGTGCCATGCAGGCCCTGCCCGTCGGCGTACCGAAGCTGCTGGTCTCCACCATGGCGAGCGGGGACGTGGCGCCGTACGTGGGCAGCAGCGACCTCACCATGATGTACAGCGTCGTCGACGTCGCGGGCATCAACTCCGTGTCCTCCCGGATCCTGGGGAACGCGGTGGCCGCGGCCGCCGGGATGGCCGCCCACCACGAGCGGAGCCTGAACCATCCGCAGCCGCAGGGCCGCAAGCTGATCGGCGCCAGCATGTTCGGCGTCACCACGGAAGCGGTCGACGCCGCCCGCCGGCGCCTGGACGAGCTCGGCTACGAGGTCCTGGTCTTCCACGCCACCGGTGCGGGCGGCCGGGCCCTGGAGAAGCTCGCCGCCGGCGGGTTCCTCGCCGGCGTCCTGGACCTGACCACCACCGAACTCGCGGACGAACTGGTCGGCGGTGTGCTGAGCGCCGGGCCCGACCGGCTCACCGCGGCGGGCCGGGCGGGCATCCCCCAGGTGATCGCCCCGGGCGCGCTGGACATGGTCAACTTCGGCCCCGCGGAGACCGTCCCGGAGCGCTTCGCCGAACGCCGGCTGCTCGTCCACAACCCCACCGTCACCCTGATGCGCACCACGGCCGAGGAGATGGCGGCGCTCGGCACCACCCTCGGGCACAAGCTGGCCGCGGCGCGTGGCCCGGCGGCGGTCTTCTGGCCGCTGCGCGGCGTCTCCGCCGTGGACGCACCGGACGGCTCCTTCCACGACCCGGCCGCCGACCGGGCCGGTCTCGTGGCGCTCCGCGCGGCCCTGGCGGACAGCGCCGTCACCCTGCACGAGATCGACGCGCACCTCAACGACCCGGCCTTCGCCGTCGCCGCCGCCGACCACCTCCACCGGCTGATCACCGCGCACGACCGCGCGTCCGCGCACGCCTGAACCCGTACCGACCGAACGACCGCACGACCACGCACGCCTGAACCCGTACCGACCGAACAGGAGCCACTCGTGAACCGCAATGAAGCCCTGGCCCGCCTGACCGACCAGGTCGGCGCCGGCCACGCCGTCATCGGCGCCGGCGCCGGCACCGGCCTGTCCGCCAAGTGCGCGGAGGCCGGCGGCGTCGACCTGCTGATCATCTACAACTCCGGCCGGTACCGGATGGCCGGCCGGGGTTCGCTGGCGGGCCTGCTGCCCTACGGCGACGCCAACGCCATCGTGCTGGACATGGCGGGCGAGGTCCTGCCCGTCGTACGGGACGTGCCGGTACTCGCCGGAGTGTGCGGCACCGACCCCTTCCGGATCATGGGCAACTTCCTCGACCAGCTGAAGGCCGTCGGGTTCACCGGCGTACAGAACTTCCCCACCGTCGGACTGTACGACGGCACGTTCCGCGCGAACCTGGAGGAGACCGGTATGGGCTTCGGCCTGGAGATCGACATGATCCGCCAGGCCCATGAGCGCGATCTGCTCACCGCCCCCTACGTCTTCGATCCCGACCAGGCCGCCGAGATGGCACGGGCCGGCGCGGACGTCCTCGTACCGCATGTCGGGCTCACCACCAAGGGCGCCATCGGCGCCGCCACCGCCCTCACCCTCGATCAGGCGGCCACCGCCGTGCAGGAGATGCACGACGCCGCCAAGCGGGTCAACCCGGACATCATCGTGCTCTGCCACGGCGGCCCGATCGCCGAACCGGCGGACGCCCGCTACATCCTGGAGCACACCTCCGGTATCGCCGGCTTCTTCGGCGCCTCCTCCATGGAACGCCTGCCCACCGAGCGCGCCATCACCGACCAGGCCCGCGCCTTCAAATCCCTCTCCCTGGGCTGACCTCCGACAACGGTCCGCCGCGCGGCCGCGCCCCCGGAAAACCAGGGGCGCGGCCGCGCGGCAGGCCCCGCCCCGGGGCTCCCGGCAACCGCCGTCCGGTCGATCGAGCCGGGCCCCACACGGTGTCACCGGACACCTGCGCCACAGTGGTAGTCAATTCATTACATACGGCGTGTTCTCTCCCGGAACCATCACGTGTTTCGACCCGTCTAGCAGCTCGGTGATCCACTTCTTCTGCGGAGTGGCGGACACCGACCAGGCACAGGGCAAGGGACGAAGGAGACACGGTGGCGGGCGCATCCCCTGGCAGACCGGAAGAGCAGCAGTCGTCAGGGGAGTTGACGGGGGACCAAGCCCCTCGGCGACGTGACGACCTCCCCCCGGTGGCGCCGCACGGCTCCGCGGACCACGGTCCGGCGGACAAGGACTCCGCGGAGCGCGGGTCCGCGGGTCGCGAGCCGGCGGACAACGACCCCGCTGGTCGCGACCCGGCGGGTCGTGAGTCGACGGGTCATGACGCCGGGAAGGCTGCCCCCTCCTGGGCGTTCACGCCGAGGAACAGAACGTCCGGAGACAGGGCTGCGGCGAGCGGTCAGGCCGTGACGCGCGGCGAGGCCGTGACGGGCCGCGGGACCGAGAAGGGCGCGGCCGACGAGGACAGCAGGGACAGCAGGGACGGTAAGGCGGGCGCGGGCGACGGGACCGGCAAGGCCGACGCGAACGGTACGAACGGTACGAACAGCGTGGTCGGTGCGGTCGGCAAGGCCGCTGGGACCGGGACGATCGGCACGCACGGCGAGGCTGGCGAGAACGGGGAGGCCGGGGACCCCGGAAAGGTCGCCGGGCCTGGCCAGGTCGCCGGGTCCGGCCAGGCCACCCAGCCGGGCAAGGCCGCCGAGCCGGGCCGGGTCACCCAGCCAGGCCAGGCCACTCAGCCGGGCCGGGCCACCGAGACCGGCAAGGCCACCGAGACCGGAAAAGCCACCGAGGCCCGCACGGGCTCCGAGGCCCGTACGGGTTCCGTGACCCGTACGGGTTCCGAGACCCGCACGGGCTCCGTGACCCCGGAGGGCGCGGCCGACGCCGGGCGCGCGGAATCCGACGGTGGCGACGATGCCAACGGTGCAGACGGGGCGGTACGGGCTACCGGCGCGGTACGGGCCGACGCAGGGACGGCCGCCCGCACCGGTGCCGAGCCCAGGCCGTCGGCGCTGCCCGTCCGCGTACCGAAGCGCCCGGCCGCGCAGGCGGACGACGCGCCGGACGCGGAGCGGACCAGCCGGTTCGTGGCGCTGAAGTCGACGGACCCACGACCGCTCAAGCCCCCGCAGCCGATGTCGCCGCTCAAGCCCCCGCAGCCGGTGGCGCCGCCCAAGCCTCCGCAGCCGATGCCGCCGGGCCAGGCCGGGCCCCGTCCGCCGGCCGCCCCCGGTAGCGGCGCCGCCGCTCCGTCCGCCGGGGACGGACCGGCCGGGGGAGCGGGCGGCGGCGCACCGGTGGCCCGGCAAGCGGACACCGGGCCCGCCTGGCGAGCGGTGGACACGCAGGCACCGGAGGCGGGAAACCGCACCGCGGCCGGCGGCCCCGCCCTCGCCGGACCGCCGGCCGCGCCCTTCGCCGACCGGCCTGCCGGCCCGGCGGCCGGGGTCCCGGACGCCGCCCGCCCGCAGCCGGACACCCAGCCGCCGCTGGACCTCCTGGCGCAGCTGACCAACACCCCGGCGCCGCCCGAGACTCCGATGCGTACGGCCGCCCGGCGGGTGAAGATATGGGGCTCGCTGGCGGCGCTGCTCGTGGTCGGCCTCGTAGTCGTCCAGGCGGTGCGGCCGCTGCCCGACCCGAAGACGGTGCTCACCGCGCAGGAGACGCACACGTTCGACGGGGCCGGGCCGTCGCTCCCGTGGCCGACGGAGGGGCAGGCGGTCGTCGACGTCAACGGTCTCGGCCGGATGGGCGCGTTCGGCGAGATGAAGCCGCTGCCGATCGGCAGCGTCGCGAAGGTGATGACCACGTACCTCGTGCTGAAGGGCCACCCGCTGGAGAAGGGGGCGAAGGGCCCGTCCCTCCCCGTCGACCAGAAGGCCGAGGACGACTACACGCAGGGCCGCAAGGAGAAGGAGTCGGTCGTCGAGGTCAAGAAGGGGCAGCAGATCTCCCAGCGCGAAGCCCTGGAGGCCGTCATGCTGCCGTCCGCGAACAACGTCGCCCGGCTGCTCGCCCGCTGGGACGCCGGTTCCGAGGAGGCGTTCATCGAGAAGATGAACGCGACCGCGAAGGAGCTCGGGATGACGAACACGACGTACACCGACGCGAGCGGGCTCAAGGAGACCACGGTCAGCACCGCCGAGGACCAGGTGAAACTGGCGAAGAAGGCGATGGCGGACGAGGTGTTCCGCGAGATCGCGAAGATGACGAACTACACCGCCACCACGACATCGGGCACCGGCAGTCCCGGTGACCCCACCACGCGGACGCAGTACAACTTCAACAAGCTCGTGCCGATGTTCGGTGTGGTGGGCATCAAGACCGGCTCCACCACCAAGGCGGGCGGCAATCTGCTCTTCGCCGCCGAGAAGAAGGTGGGCACGACCACGCAGCTGATCGTCGGCGCGGTCTTCGGACAGCACAAGCCCAACATCATCGAGACCGCCACCGAGCACAGCAAGCAGCTCATCCTGGCGGCGGGCAAGGAACTGACGGAGCGGACGGTGGTCAAGAAGGGCCAGGTCGTCGGCGCGATCGACGACGGACTCGGCGGCCGGACGCCGGTCGTGGCGACCGCGGACATGGCGGTCGTCGGCTGGCCCGCCGCCGCCGTGCAACTGAAACTCACCGACGGCGGAAAGAAGCTCCCGCACGCGGCCAAGGCCGGTACGGAGGTCGGCCTGCTGACGGCGGGCAGCGGCCAGGGCGAGGTAAAGGTACCGGTGGCACTCCAGCAGAACCTCGTCGAGCCATCGTTCACCGCGAAGCTCACCCGCCTGGGCTGAGCGACGGCCGGGGACCGGGGGACGGGGGACGGGGCTGCGACGCGGCCCCGTCCCCCGTATTACCGACTCAGGTCCGCATACGCCGTCAGGCGGCGCCCCTGGGTTCCCGCACCGCCGCGCGGCCGTAGTCGGGCAGGGCGATGTTCCCGGCCTTGGCGAACTGCGCGGCGAGCAGGTTCCGTACCGGCCAGTGGTTCATCGCGCGCATCGAGAGGTCCCGCAACCGGATGGCGAGCGCGCCGGCGGGTGCGTACCCCGAGGCGCCGCCGGGCGGCAGCTCCTGGGCCTGGCGGACGTACGGACGCATGATGCGGTCGTAGTTCCGGAAGGCGATGTGGTGGTCGCCGTCGGCGGCGGCGAGTTCACCGGCCAGCACATAGGCGCCGACCAGGGCGAGGCTGGTCCCCAGACCGGTCAGCGGCGTCGGGCAGTAACCGGCGTCGCCGAGCAGCGCCACCCGGCCGCGCGACCAGCTGTCGAGGTGTACCTGGCCCACGGAGCCGAAGCAGAAGTCGGACGCCGTACGCATCCCCCGCAGCAGGCGCGGGACCTCCCAGCCGGCGCCGGAGAAGCGCCCGGCCACCAGCTCGCGCTGGGCGGCGATGTCGCGGCGGTCGTAGGCGAGCGGCGGGGACCGGAAGCTGAGACCGGCCTTGACCTCGCCGGGCAGGCGGCCCGGCCGGGCCGAGGCGACGCGCCCGCCGGGTGCGCTGTACATCTGGTACCAGCCGTCGAGGTCCATCTCCTCGGTGACGGTGAACCATGCGGTGTAGAGGTCCAGCGGCCGGATGTGGTGCGCCTCCGGGCCGAAGGCCGCCGCGCGCACCGCTGAGTGCAGCCCGTCCGCCCCGACGACCAGCCCGAAGCGACGCGGCCCGGCCCGCTCGAAGGTGACGGTGACTCCGTCGTCGTCCTGGTCGAGCCCGGTAATGGTGTCGTCGAACAGGTACTCCGTGTCCGGCAGGGTGGCGTCGTACAGCAGGCGGCCCAGGTCACCGCGGAGGATCTCGATCTCGGAGATGATTCCCTCGCCGCCAAAGCTGTCCGCCGGCATCCGGGCGGTGATCCGCCCGGGGGCGTTGACGTAGGCGAGGCCCCGCTGGTCGACACAGAGCGCCCGCGCACGGTCCATCAGGCCCATCCGCGTGATCACGGTGCGGCCGGCGCCGCGCAGATCCACGGTCTGGCCGCCGGGCCGGGGCGCGGGCGCCCGCTCGACGACCGTCACGGTGAAGCCTGCCGCGCGCAGCCAGTAGGCCAGCGCGGGTCCGCCGATACCGGCGCCGGAGATGAGTATGTCGGTGTTCCCCATGGCGCCGAATGTACGGCGTACGCGCGCGTCGCAGCAACCCCCAAAACTGCGCTGAACAAGGAGATTAGGCGAGATCTGGGCCGCCTGGTGCACTGGTGCACCAGGGCTGAAGGGGCGGGTTGCTCCCGCCATCCGGTGCGCGGGGGAGGTGTCTCCCCGGCGCGGAGGCAGGTACGGCCGCGGCAACCGGAACGTCGGGGGCGGTTAGGGTGGCGGCGATCGGGTGCACTAGTGCGGAGGGGTATCGGTGAACCGACAGGAGGCGCCTCGCTCAGGCCGGATCGTCGCCGAACTGCGGCAGCGGATCGAGGCGGGCGAGCTGGCGCCGGGCGATCGGGTGCCGTCAACCCGTGAGATCACCCGGCAGTGGGGGGTCGCGATGGCGACCGCGACCAGAGTGCTCGCCGAGCTCCGGCAGGAAGGTCTGGTCCGCGCGGTCCGGGGTGTCGGGACGGTCGTCGAAGCCAGAAGCAAGCCGGCGCGCACCGGCCGGCCCCCGGCCGCCGGACGTCCGGACGCGTCACCCGCTCCCGCGTCACCCGCCCGCCGCCAGCCCGTCGCGGACGAGGCACTCACCCTCGGACGGATCGTCACCTCGGCCATCGCCGTCGCCGACGCGGAAGGACTGGCCGCGGTCTCCATGCGCCGCGTCGCCGCGGATCTCGGGGTGGCGACCATGTCGCTGTACCGGCACGTGGCGGACAAGGACGACCTGTTGATGCGGATGATGGACGCGGCGTTCTCCCGGTGGACGTTCCCCGCCGTCCCGCCGGAAGGCTGGCGGGAACAGCTCACCCTCGCCGCCCGGATGCTGTGGGACATGTTCCGCCGCCACCCCTGGCTCGCACCGGCTCTCTCGCTGGCCCGGCCGCAGGCGGTCGCCGGCGCGCTGCCCTTCACCGAGTGGGTGCTCACCGCCCTGGAGCGCCACGGCCTGGACTTCTCCCTCGCCTTCACCGTGCACCTCACTCTGTTCAACTACGTGCGCGGCACGGCGTTCAACGTCGAGATGGAGCGGGAGGCGGAGGCGCTCACCGGCCTCGACAGCGAGGAGTGGATGGACGCCCAGGAGCCCGCGTTCCAGGCCCTCCTGGCCACCGGCCGGTTCCCGGCCCTCGGACGGCTCACCGAGTCCGGGTACGACTTCGACCTCGACGGCCTCTTCACCTTCGGCTTGCAGCGCCTCCTCGACGGCATCGCCGCATTCATGGAGGCCGCCCGAAACGATGCGGAGCGGGAAGCGGCGACGTGACGCCGGGACTCGCCCGCCCACCCGAGCCCCGGCCCGAAGTTCCGCCCGAAGTCCCGTAGAAGTCCAACTCCCGCCCGCCACTCCTGACGGAAGGCCATGAATTCTGTGGGATGTATGCGGGATGAGCAGGGCCCAGGGGTACAGGGATACGCGGGACGTGCGCGACGTCCGAGGCGGTCCGTACAAGGGCTGTGATCGCCCTGCGGAGTGCTTGGCCCGTTCAGACGCGATGCGGTGCGTCGCGTGATCTGACCGGGCGGCGGAGAACAAAATATGCCTCATGTCTCATATCCCCCCGGGCGGTGGCGGTCGGTTTCCGCTGAGCCGGGAGACACCTGCGGAGCGGGCCGACCGCAACCTGGTCGAGCTCCTCCAGGAACTGAGGGTCGTGCAGACCGGTGTGCAGATCGTCTTCGCCTTTCTCCTCGGCGTGGCCTTCACCAGTCAGTTTCCGCACCTCGACACCTTCGAACGCACCACGTATGTCGTGACGTTGCTGCTCACGGTGGTCTCCTCGGCGGTGCTCGCGACGCCGGTCGCACTGCACCGTGGCCTGTTCCACCGGGGTGCCAAGGTCCGGATCGTCGCCCTGTCCGCGCGGCTCGCCGAAGTCGGCCTGGTCTTCCTCGCCCTCGCGCTCAACGGAGCCGTTCTCCTGCTCATGGATGTCGTCCTCGGCCGCATCGCGGCCGTCACGGTCACGACCGCCACCTTCGCCATGTTCACCGGCCTGTGGTTCGTCCTCCCGAGGGCACTGCGCCGCCCCACCCCATGACGTGCCCGGCAGGATCCCGCCGGGCACGTCATGGACGCCGTGGCACTCACCGGCCAGGCGATGACGGCGCCGGTTGACCTTGCCGCGGCGACAACGTTTCTACTGGTGCCATGCGAATCGGAGCGTCCACGCCTCCGAGGAACTGGAGGCAGGGGAATCGGTCGTCTCCCTGGCGCGCCGACTGGGGCAAATCCCGTGCCGGACGCCCGTGTTCGGGCCTCGGGCCGGTAGCACACCGCCGATCGACGTGCCGTCGGAAATTCCCTGGTGTGGTGGCCGGGAAGGAGGGAGACTCCGCCTCATGGCTGATATGCGGACGTTCGGGGAGGCGGTCGCCGAGTGGGCGGCCGGTGGTCCCGGCGACTGCGCTCGCGAACTGGCTGTGCAGCTGCCCGTCCGGGCCGTCGTCCTGCTCGAAGGACTGAGCGACGCCGCGGCGGTCGACGCGCTGGCCGCGAGCCGTGGCCGGAACCTGGCGGCCGAAGGCGTCTGCGTCCTGTCGATGGGCGGTGCGATGAGCGTCGGTCGCTTCGCCCGTCTCCTCGGGCCGACCGGCCTGGGCCTCCGCCTCACGGGACTGTGCGACGAGGCGGAGCGGCCCTACTACGCCCGCGCCTTGGAGCGGGCCGATACGGCACAGCCGGAGTTCTTCGTCTGCGCGGCGGATCTGGAGGACGAGCTCATCCGCGCGCTGGGCGTGACACGGGTCGCGGAACTCGTCCGGGCGGAGGGCGACCAGCGCGCCCTGCGGACCTTCCTGCGTCAGCCCGCACAGCAGGACCGCACCTCACAGCAGCAGTTGCGGCGCTTCCTCGGCACGAAGAAAGGCCGCAAGATCCACTACGGCCGTGTCCTCGTCGAGGCCCTCGACCCCGACCGCACACCCGCCCCGCTCGACGGCCTGCTCACCAGCCTCTGACCGCCGGGCGACGCCCGGCATGGACCGCGACGGCCCGGAGCGCGCAGCGGTACGCGATGTGTGCCTGTTGCTGCCGCCGAAAGTCCCGGAGAAGTCCCGGAGGACCCCCACATTCACACCCACTTTCGGGCTCTGTGACGGGTGCGCTCGGCGTTGCCGCCCACCGTCGTCGGAGCACTACCGCGTCTCCGGGGACCGCACACGAGCGGACCGCGCCATCGACATCGCCGTCCGCCTCCTCGACCGCTTCACCCGGCCCGGCGGTGCGGACGATCACGGGTAGACCGCCGCGATCCGGCCCCGTCCGCCTCCGTGTGGTGGTGCGACGCGCGGCCGGTCCGGCGCCGCACCCGCGGTCTCCCGACGGCCCGGAACCCGTAACGCGCCGGCAGGCAACTGCCCCCGGAACGGCGATGCGGCGTCCCCGCGCCGTGGTGCAGGGCGCGACCTGACCGGTCCCTGCGAGCACCGCTCTCCGCGACGGCCGCGGTGCACATGCCGTCGGCGGAATTTATCGTTGAAGGAACGGCCCGTGCCGGGCCGATCAGCGCTCCGCGCCCGCCGCGCGGTGTGCTGCCTCCTGCCGTGCGCGCCCAGCGCTTGCTGCCACGCTTCCGTATTTCGCGAGTCTCGGAAGAGCGAAGGGGGGATCACCGTGCGGGCACCGCCCCACGTCGGACGGCGGGCTTTCCACGGGGGTATCGCCCGCCCGTTGCCGGGGGAGGGCGGGCCCCTCGATGGTGCCACGGCGATGCGGTCCGTCAGCGACGACGACCACGTCCGGAGGATGTGAGCCCTCATGAAGTCCGACGAGATCGTTGCCGAGTTGCTGTCCGCGCACGGGCAGACGTACGCCGAGGAAGCCGGTATCGCGCTCCGGGACAAACCCGCGCCGCTGTACCAACTGCTGGTGTTCACGACGCTGTGCTCGATCCGGATCAAGGCGGAGACGGCTACGCACGCGGCCCGGGAACTGTTCGCAGCGGGCTTCCGCACGTCACGGGCGATGGCGGACTCCGGCTGGCAGGACCGGGTGGACGCGCTGGGCCGGGCCCATTACGTCCGCTACGACGAGAGCACCGCCACGGCTCTCGGAAAGGGGGCTGACCTGGTGCTCGAACGCTGGCACGGCGACCTCCGGCGGATGCACGAAGAATCCGGCGGCGACCGCGGCAAGCTCCAGGAACTGCTGCGGGAGGTCCCCAGGATCGGCCCGGTCGGCGCGAACATCTTCTGCCGGGAGGTCCAGGCCGTCTGGCCACACCTGCGCCCCTTCTTCGACGAGAGGGCCTGCGAGACGGCGAAGAGTCTGGGACTGCCGCACACTCCGGACGGCCTCGGGCGGTTGACGCAGCCGGAGGACCACGCCCGATTCGCGGCCGCCCTGGTACGCGTCGGCCTGTCGAAAGGCGCGGCCCAGGAACTCCGAGCCGCGTGAGCCGCTGGGGCCTGTCGTCACCTTCCCGTCGTCGCACCGCGGGGCAGACGGGAAGGTGACGGCAGGGCCCAGGCCCGCCCGGTCCTCCGGAAGGCGCCGTGGACCACGCCGTCGCTGCCGCCCTCCGCCCATGGCGTGACAGCGCGATGAGGCGCCGGCGTCCGCATGCGCGACGGGGAACGGGGAACGGGCGCGGTATGGGGAACGGGGAACGGGCGCAGTTGTCCTGACCACCCCACCCACTGCCACCCTTCTGCGAATCCAGCCCTCCAGCCCTCCTGCCCTCCAGCGCTCGCCGGACTGGCTGAAAGAGCGTCAGCTCCCCGGCGTGAAAGCAGGATTGCCCGTGACAAGGCGGGCGTGGGCGAGCAGCCGGGCTTCGATCTCCTCGGCGGTGGCGGCGCCGATCATGAGCTCGATGGCATAGCCGTCCTCCAGGGCGACGAAGGAGCGGGCGAGCGCCGGGGCGGCGCCGGCCAGCGCGAAGTCGCCGCCATCGGCGCCGCGTTGGAGCACGTCGCGGTAGAGCTCGGCCTGCCGCGCGACGAAGACCCGGTCCTGTTCGGCGGCCGCCTCGTTGCGCAGGACCACCGGGAAGAGCTCGAACAGCAGCCGGGTGTTCTGCTCCGCCTCGCCGGGCCAGGGGACGCCGGAGCGGATGCAGGCGCGCAGCTGCTCCACCGGGCCCTGTACGGCGGCGATCTCCTGCTCGCGGTGCTCGCAGTAGGTCGTGATGCCGCGTTCGAGGACCGCCGCGTACAGGTCCTGGACGTCCGGATAGTAGTAGAGGACCGAGGCGGGGGTGAGCTCGGCGGCCTCGGCGATGTCCCGCAGTTTCGTGCCGGTGGACCCGCGCTTGATCACGGCCCGGGTGGCGGCGTTGATCAGGTGGGCGCGGCGTTCGGCCTGGTTCTTCGGGCGGGGCATGGCTCTCATGCTGGCACACGGTCCGGACTTCTCCCGCGGCACCCATTGACCCGCCCTCATTCATTATCTAAATTTCGTTTAATTAACGGGGGGTGAACTCCGCGGCGGTGCAGCCCGGTGCCTCCGCACCCCCGCGTCGATACCTCGACGCCCCACCTGTTCCCGTGCCACCGTCGTCAAGGAGCAAGGAGACCGGCCCCCATGAGCCGACACCTGCGGCTGGCCCTCGTCCAAGCCTCCGCGCAGTCCTTCGAGGACTTCGCCCAGGGCCTGCGATCGCTGATGAAGTCGCCCAACGCCGCGGAACTCGTCATCTACCCCGAGCTCCACCTCTGCTCCCTCGGAGCGGAGACGATGAGCGAGCGCGAGTACTACACCGCCTACGCCGAACCCCTCGACGGCCCCCGGGGGATGGCGCTCGCCGGCCTGGCACGGGAGCTCGGCATCTGGCTGATCCCCGGAACCGTGCTCGAACGCGGCGCGGACGGCGCGGTCCACAACACCGCCGTGGTCTACAACCCGCAGGGGGAGTTGGTCGCCGACTACCGGAAGATCTTCACCTGGCGCCCGTACGAGCCGATGTGCCCCGGCCGCCGGTTCGTCGTCTTCGACATGCCCGGCACCGGCAGGGTGGGCCTGTCCATCTGCTATGACGCGTGGTACCCGGAGGTCACCCGGCATCTGGCGTGGATGGGCGCCGAACTCGTCGTCAACCTCGTGCAGACCTCGACGTCGGGCCGCGCCCAGGAGATCCCGTTGAACCAGGCCAACGCGATCGTCAACCAGATCTGGGTGGCCAGCGTGAACGGAGCCGCCCCCACCGCGCAGGGGCACAGCCTGCTGGTCGACCCCGAAGGCGGTATCCGCGTCGCCGCCGGGATGGAGGACACCACGCTGCTCGGTGTCATCGACTTCGACCGCGTCGCGGCCACCCGCAAGTTCGGGACGAGCGGCGACTCCTGGCCCTGGGACCAGTTCCGGGCGGACGACAGCCCCCTGGAACTCCCGCTCTACAACGGGCACATCGACCCGGCCACGTGGCGGCCGGCCATCTCGCCGGAGACCCGGAACGACCTGCGCCCGGCCGGCCCGGTCGTCTTCTGCCGTCCCGCCGGGGAGAACGGCCCGCAATGACCGCCGCGGAACCGGCCGGCCTCGCGCCCAGGCTCTCCCTGCTCTCCGTCGTCACCTTCGGGCTGGCCTATATGTCGCCGAGCCTGGTGATGGTGATCTTCGAGGTGATCGCCGCCGCCAGCGCGGGAACCGCCCCGACCGCCTTCGTCCTGGCCACCGGGGCGATTCTGCTCACCGCGCTGAGCTACGCCAAGATGGCCAGGCACCATCCCGCTTCCGGGTCGGCGTACGTCTACGCCCGCAAGCAGATCGGCTCCCCGATCGGTTTCCTCGTCGGCTGGAGCATCCTGCTCGACTACCTGTTCCTGCCGATGGTCGCCTGGCTGGTGCAGTCGGTGTACCTCAACGCCCAGTTCCCGGCCGTCCCCGTCTGGGCGTGGATGCTGATCAACGCCGGCCTGACCACGCTCATCAACATCTTCGGGGTCGTGCTCTCCGACCGCGTCAACAGGGTCCTTACCGGCCTGGCCGTCTTCCTCGTGCTGCTCTTCGCCGCTTACTGCCTGGTCTACCTGGGGCACCACCAGCCGACGTCCTACACGGCGCCGGTCTGGAACGCGCACACCAGCCTCGACGGGGTCTCCACCGCCGCGGCCGTCGCCGCCTACTCCTATCTCGGCTTCGACGCCGTCACCACCCTCTCGGAGGAGACCCTCGACGCCGAGCGCACCATTCCCCGCGCGGTCGTACTCGTCATCGCGATCGGCGGCGTCCTCTTCGCGGTCGTCGCCTACCTCATGCAACTGGTCCACGCGGGTGGCGTGTTCGGCGATCCGCAGGTCGCCGGGTACACCATGTCCATCCAGGTCGGCGGCGTGTTCTTCGCGGACTGGACCAACCTGGCCGGCATCGTCGGCGGCTTCGCCTCCGGACTCGCCGTCCAACTCGGCTCCAGCCGCCTGCTGTTCGTCATGGGCCGGGACGGAGTGCTGCCCAAGCGGTTCTTCGGCGCGCTCAATGCCCGGACCGGGACGCCCGTCCGCTGCCTCCTGGTGACCGGGGCCATGTGCGTCGTCGGCCTCGGCCTCTCCGTCGAGACCGCGACCTCGTTCATCAACTTCGGCGCGCTGCTGGGCTTCACCGTCGTCAACGTGTGCGTCATCGCGTACTTCGTCCGCAACCGGCGCACCCGCCGCGTCGGGGTGCTGGGCCATGTCGTCCTCCCCGCATTGGGTGCCTGCGTCACCGTCTACCTGCTGACCCGGCTCAGCGCGGTCGCCCTCGCCATCGGAGCCTGCTGGCTCGTCTGCGGTTTCGCCTGCCTCCTGTGGCTGACCCGCGGCTTCCGCCGTCCCACCCCGGAGTTCCGGCCGGCCGACACCCACGCGGACCCGAACCCGGCCACCGAGCCCTCGGCCGCCTGAGCCGGGACGGGCCCCCGCGCCATGGGCCAGGTCCGGTGCGCGGGACAGCGGGCGGTCGTGAGTCGGCTCGACGTCCGGCTGGGCGTCGATGGACGGGCAGCCGAACGGCGGCAGGGGGTTTGCGGCGGCTGCCGCGCGGGCGGCTGGGACCGCCGCGGGGCGGGGGTGCTTGACCCCAGCCCCCCCGTGCACCGAGCGCCAGGGTTCCGAGCCTCCAGGGCTCACCGGCCACCGGAATCCCCAGGGGCCTCAAGGCTCCGGAGCCCTCACCGCAGCCTGCCGGAACAGGCCGGGGCCCCGGCCAGGGAACGGCGACCAGAGGCCGTCGGGCCCTTCGTCGGGCGGCCGGGGGTCCAACGGCCCACGCCATCGAGCCGGCGACGGTAGTAACTTTCGTGTCATGAGAAAGACGACGGAAGAAACTTTCGCCGAGGTGGAGATCCAGCACCCACTGCCCGCGAAGGTGCGGTCCCTGGTACCGAGCCTCGGCGCCCAGCAGCAACGGGTCGCCCGCGCGCTGCTCGCCGACCCCGTGGCCTGCTCCCGGATGAGCGTGTCCGACCTGGCCGACCACGCCCACACCAGCGACACCACCGTGGTCCGTACCGCCCGCCTCCTCGGCTATGCCGGCTACCGCGAACTCCGGCGCGCGCTGGTGGAGCTGGCGGCCGTCATCACCAACACCCAGGCCGTGCCCACGGTCGGCGCCGTGGCCCTGAACGACCCGCTCGACCGTGTGGTGGCCAAGCTGGCGGCCGAGGAACGGCAGATCCTCGCCGATACGGCCTCCCAGCTCGACATCGACGCCCTCGACGCGGCCGTGACGGCCATCAGCCGGGCCCGCCGCATCGACGTCTACGGCATCGGCTCCTCCGGATCGGTCGCCGACGACCTGGCCGCCAAGCTCATGCGGATCGGCCGGGTCGCGCACGCCCACAGCGACGCCCACCGGGCCATGACCAGCGCCGTCCACCTCGGTGAGGAGGACGTCGCGATCGGCATCTCCCACTCGGGCACCACCTTGGACGTGGTCGACCCGCTGCGGACCGCCGCCGACAACGGCGCCACCACGGTCACCCTCACCTCTCGCCCGCGCTCCCCGGCCGCCCACTACGCGGACGTCGTGCTGGCCACGGCCGCCGCCGCCCAGGGCAGCGATCTGCGCTCCGTCTCCATGAGCAGCCGTACCAGCCAGCTCCTGGTGGTCGACTGCCTGGTCACCGGAGTCGCCCAGCGCACCTACCACTCCGGGGCCCAGCGGGGCCTCGCCGCATCCTTCCGCGCCGTCCTGCCCCGCCACCAGGCAAACGCCCCCACCGACCGCTGACCCCGGCGACGACCTCACCCCCGCAGGACCGCAAACCCACCGCACCAGAGCGGAGAGCTCACCATGAACGCCCCCTACCGGACCCTGCGCGCCCAGCTCGACGGATTGTCCACCGAGGCCCACCGGCCTGAACTGGCCGCCGTCGACACCCTTTCCACCGTCGAGTTGATCCGGCTGATGAACGCCGAGGACGCCAAGGTGCCCACCGCCATCGCGGGCGTCGCCGACCGGCTGGCCGAAACCGTGGACGCGGTCGCCGACCGGATGCGGCGCGGCGGACGCCTGATCCACATCGGCGCGGGCACCGCCGGACGGATGGGCGTCCTCGACTCCGCCGAGTGCCCGCCCACCTTCAACACCCGCCCCGGCCAGGTCGTGGCCGTCATCGCCGGCGGGACGGAGGCCATGCTCAGCGCCGTCGAGGGCGCCGAGGACGACGGGGACGCGGCCGTCCGGGCCCTGGACGGGCTCGGGCTGCGTCCCGAGGACACCGTGGTGGGCATCTCCGCCTCCGGCCGCACCCCCTTCGCCGTCGCCGCCGTCCGGCACGCCCGCGCCGCCGGGGCCCTGACCGTCGGCCTGTCCTGCAACTCGCCCTCCGAGCTCGGCCGGGCCGCCGACATCCCGCTGGAGATCGTCGTCGGCCCCGAGTTCCTGACCGGTTCCACCCGGCTGAAGGCGGGCACCTGTCAAAAGCTCGTCCTCAACACCCTCTCCACCGCCGTCATGATCAAGCTGGGCAAGACCTACGGCAACCTCATGGTGGACGTGCGCGCCTCCAACGAGAAGCTGCGCGCCCGCTCCCGCCGGATCGTCCACCTCGCCACCGACGCCGACGAGTCCACCGTCGAAACCGCCCTCGACGCGGCGGACGGCGAGGTCAAGCGCGCCATCCTGATGATCCTCGCCGGTGTGACCGCGGACCGTGCCGCCGGCCTCCTCACCGACCACGACGGCCGGCTCCGCGCGGCCCTCGACACCACACCCCCCAGCACGTCAGCCACCCCGACCCCCACGCCCTGACCTGCCCCGACACCCACCCGCTGTGCCTCCTCCAGACAACGACGTACGGAACGGCCCCATGCACGCGAACGACAAGCACGCCCAGACCGCCCGGGACCTCCTGGAACTCATCGGCGGCCCCGCCAACATCACCTCCATCGCCCACTGCATCAGCCGGCTGAGGCTGGGCGTCGTCGACGCCGGCCGCATCGAAGCCCGGCGGATAAAGGAGCACCCCGCAGTCATGGGCGTGGTGGAGGACGACACCTATCAGATCGTGCTGGGCCCGGCCGCGGTCGCCCAAGTGGCCGACGCCTTCCGCATCCTGGTCGAGGAGGCCGAGGACGTGGCGCCCGCCGGGGAATCCGACGCCGGGCCGCCCGGTGACCCGGTGTCCGGTGACGCCGCGGCCCTCGCCGCCAAGGGCGCGGCCATGAAGGCGGAACAGAAGAGGAAGAACTCCACCAAGGGGAAGCTCTTCATCCGGAAGATCGCGAACATCTTCGTTCCGCTGATCCCCGCCCTCATCGCCTGCGGTGTCATCGCCGGTATCGGCGGACTGCTCAACTCGATCGCCCTCTCCACCCACTCCAGTGCCCTCGCCGGCGTGATACCGGTCACCACCGCGCTCTCGCAGGGGTTCATGTCCCTCATCGCGGTCTTCGTCGGCTTCAACGCGGCCAAGGAATTCGGCGGCACCCCCGTCCTCGGCGGCGCGGTCTCCGGCATCGTCGTCTACGCCGGGGTGGCCAACGTCGAGACCTTCGCCGGTCCGCTCAAGCCCGGCCAGGGCGGCGTACTGGGCGCCCTCGCCGCCGCCGTACTCTGCGCCTACCTGGAGAAGTGGGCCCGCCGCTGGGTCCCGGACGCCCTCCAGGCCCTGCTCGTCCCCACCGTCGCCGTGGCCCTCTCGGGGCTGGCCGCGCTGATGATCCTGATGCCGGTCGCCGGCGAGATCGCGAGCGGCATCGGCAACGGGGCCACCTGGCTGCTCACCCACGCCGGAGCGGGCGCGGGCGTCATCCTCGGCGGTCTCTTCTCCACTCTGGTGATGCTCGGACTGCACCAGGCGCTCATCCCGATCCACACCACTCTCATCGAACAGCAGGGCTTCAGCGCCCTGTACCCGATCCTCGCCATGGCGGGCGGCGGCCAGGCCGGCGCCGCCCTGGCGGTCTACCTGCGAGCCCGGCACAACCCCTCGCTGCGACGCACCGTCAAGTCCGCACTGCCCACCTGCGTCCTCGGGGTCAGCGAGCCCGTCATCTACGGTGTCACCCTCCCGCTGGTGCGCCCCTTCATCACCGCGGGCATCGGCGCCGCGGTGGGCGGCGGTCTGGTAGGGCTCTTCGCCCAACTCGGCACCACCACCGGCTCCACCGCCATCGGCCCGGCCGGTCTGGTCCTGCTCCCGCTCCTCGACGGCAGCCGGGGCATCGGACCCGCCGCCCTGATCTACACCGTGGGCTGGTTCCTGGCGGCGGCCGTGGCCTGCGTCGTCACCTGGTTCTTCGGCCTCTCCAAGTCGATGATCGCCGAACTGAACGCACCCGACGGCACCCCGGGAACCGAACCGACTGCCACCCGCACCCCCGCGAACGCCGGCGCCACCGCCACCGCCACGAGCACCGGAACCGGTACCCGTACCGACACCGGTACGGGAACCACCGGTACCGAAGGCACCACCGGCCTCGCACCAGCCCACCGATGACGGCCGACCACTGACCGGCATCCCCTGACGGCCCCGGCCGACAGTCCCCACCGACCGCCGACCCGGACGGGGCGCGCCCACCGCGCACCCCGCCCGGCCCGTTCCCGGAAGCCGCCATGCCCCACCCCACAGAGCAGCCCACAGAGCACCTCACGGGACCCCGGCCCACGGAACCCGGCCGCACCGAGCCCGCCGCGCGCCCGCCCCTGTTCGACCCCTACCGCGAGGGCGAGGAGCCCGACCCCCGGTTCACGCTCGCCAACGAACGGACCTTCCTCGCCTGGCAGCGCACCGCCCTCGCCCTCACCGCAGGCGGCATAGGCATCGCCGCGCTCACCACGCACACCCCGGCACGCCAGGCCCTCGCCACCGTCCTCGTGCTGCTCGGCATCGCCACCGCCGTCACGGCCCTGCGCCGGTGGTCCGCCACCGAACACGCGCTACGGGTCCGCCGCCCCCTGCCCCGCCTGCGCGCTGGCCGGTTCCTGCCGTTCGCCATCGCCGGACTGGCCCTGCTGGCCACGGCCCTGCTGATCCTCCCCACCCCGTGACCCGCCGGCCCGCTCCCCGGGCGCGCCCCACCGAACCGGCCCCGCCGCCCCTCTGGGACCCGGGGCTCCAGCCCGAACGCACCGCTCTGGCCTGGCAACGCACCGTCCTGTCCCAGGTCACCGTGGCGCTCGGCCTCGCCCACGTCACCAGCCACCAGAGCCTCCCCCTGACGATCGCACTGCTCCTCGTGGCCCTGCCCCTGACCGCGGTCCTCCTCCACGCGGTCTCCCGGCGGACCGCCCGTACCGACCGCCAACTGCGGTCGACGACACCCCTGCGGCAGGGCCGCCTCCCCTACGCCCTCACCGCCCTCACCGTCACCACGGGCATCGCCGCCCTCGCCTTCCTCGTGGTCAGCGGGTGAGCGGCTGCGGTCGGAGCGGGACGGGGCCGAGAGGGCCGGTTCCGCCGGGCCGTTCACCGTCGGGGACGGGGTACGGGCCGGGTGGCACGGACCACTCCCCACCGGGAGCCGTAGCCGTCCTGGCGGCCAACTCGCCGGCAGGCGTTGCCTCCAGCAGATGCCTCTGTGTCACGCCGCCGTTGACGGCGGAACCACCTGGCACAGGTTGTGACCCCGTCCAGGGGTGTTCAGAAGGTCCATGGTGTGCGCTGACGCCAGGTCAGGGCCTTGTGGCGGGGGGAGTCCGTCCGGCCCGCGCTCGCGCAGGCCGGACGGAGTGCGGCGGCCCCCGCCCCTCAGATATCCCGGAAGAGACCAGCCAACGCCGTGACTTGCGATGTCTGGCCGTCGCAGGTCGTTGACCTGCATGAATGCCCTTTCGGTTGTTTCGCGCTCGTACTGGCTGATGCGGCCGGAAGTCCCAGGAAAGTCCCAGAGAACTCCCACGGGCAGGAGTCACTCTTTCGGCTCTGTACAGGGCATGTGAGTGCGTTGTGGGTTGGCGATCGTGGGATCGACGGTCTGACCCGAATGAATGGCAACGCGCACTGCTCGAACGGCTCGCAGCCGGTGAGGAGCATCCCGGAGCCTGGGCGCCGGGGGATTGGCGGTCGGCTTATGCCTTGCGTGATCGAGGGTTGTTAGGGGGCAGCCGGAGTGACAGGGAAGCGCTCGTGTGGAGGTCACCGAGGACGGCCTCTACTACCTTCGACATGGTCATCGTCCTGAGGGGGTGACGCCGACTGAAGCGGGCGACCAGGCGGCATCTGGCGGACATGCTGGACGCAGGCGTAGCTCCGCGCCCTGAGCCGAACGGCTCGTCGCTCGTACGCGACGAGCCAAGCCGACCGAGTCGGTCGAACGGCTTCTCACCGAGGAGCGTGTCCGTGTCGCCGATGGCAACCAGTTCGCCGAGTGGGGGAAGGCCATCGACTATGCGAAGCGGCACGGACTGGAACCTCCCGGCAAACGCATCGAGAAGGTCCGCCCCGGGACAAGTGGGTGGAAGCAATACCTCGCAGAGGGACCACACCCCAACTCGCGGAGCCGGAAGTCGGCGGATGACGCCTCGGTGGTTCCGGTTCCCACACGGCTTACTTCTCCTCATCCGATCGTCGCCGCGCTCAGAGACATGGAGGAGCGGCTCGTGATGTCTAGGCCCGTGATCCGCCGATTGCTGATGATCACTGCACGCGCCGGGTTCCCCACCACCCGACCATGATCAACCATCCAGGCCCGACGTCTCACCGCCAACCGTGCACGAGCTCGTTGACCTTGACGTTCAACCTCGACTCATCTCGTGCTGGAGTTGAACGTCAAGGTCACAGCAGGTACGAAAAGCGCAATGCCCCGCCCTCCTCGCGGTAGCGGCTCCGGCCGCGCTTTCCGTAGGGGTTGGGGAGCATCTGGATGGCCATCTTGTGAGGGGTGAGGGCGTGTGTGACCACTAGTACTGCAACAGCGCTTGAGGTGACGAGACCACAGCCCATGAACTGCGACCTCGTCACTTCAAGCGCCGTTACAGTACTAGCCCAACCTCCATCCAAAAGGTCCCTTCCACCCCTGCCGTCGCCGCCGCCTTGGACGTTGACCGCCGCACTGTCTACCGCTTCATCGCTGCTGGTGACCTGCCTGTTGTCGACCTCCGTACCGGACCAGGCCGGTCCCGTGTACGGGTCCCCGCGGCCGGCCTCGACGAGTTCATCAGCCGCCGCGCCGTCGTACCGCCGGCGGCCCGCCGCTGACCCTGGCCCATCCCGGCCCGTCACCGTTGAACAAGGAGAAGAGCCTCGTACCTCCGCAAGTTGAAATCCGGCAAATGGCAGGCGACTGTATGTAACCGGACAGGAGACCGGTTCAGCGAGTCGTTCCCCCTCAAGGCACAGGCGCGTGCCTGGGGCATCGAGACGGAGACCCAGTTCGCCCGCGGAGGCATGCGCGACCCGCGGGCCGGTGAAACGCAGTTCAGTGAATGGCACGACCGGTGGTGGAACGCCCGTCTGATTGAACCCCACACCCTGCGGGGCGACGCGTCGCGCATCAAGAACCACGCCATGCCCTACTGGGCGGACTGGGAGATGCGGGCCATCACCCGCATGGACATCCAGAGCTGGATCCGCGGCCTGGTCGAGAAGGGCTCGGGTGCCGCCGCGATCAAGCGGGCCTACAACCTGACGTCCTCCATCATGCGCGCGGCCGTCGATGACGACGTGATCGCGGTGAGTCCCTGCCGCAGCATCGACCTGCCGAAGATCGGGGTCAAACCGCCGCAGTGGTTCACACTCGACCAGGCGCAGAGCATCCTCGACGAACTCCCCGCCGCCTGGCGGACGATGTGCCTGCTCGGCGTCTACACCGGACTGCGCTGGGGCGAACTCTCCGGCCTTCACTGCCACCGCATAGACCAGCGCCGCTCGCGCCTGTTCGTAGTGAAGGTCAGCACCAAGAGCGGCATCAAGGAATACCCCAAGAGCTCCAAGAGCCGACGGGGGCCCGCTCCGTCCTCACGTCCTGGAGGCCCTCGAACGCCACATCCATCGACTCGACCGTGACGCCGTGGTGTTCACCACCATCACCAAGGGCCGGGCCGGGCGGCTCCTCGCCGACAGCAACTGGCGCCGGCAGACCTGGTGGCCCACTGTCGAAGCCGCCTACTGCTTCGACACGGACGGCGAGCAGCGCCTCGTCCCGCACTACCCGCCGCACTCCATGCACCACACCTGCGCCTCGTGGCTGGTCCAGAACGGAGTCTCGCTCTACGAGGTCCAGCACCACCTCGGCCACGAGAGCTTCCAGACCACCCAGCGCTACGCGCATCTGCAACCGGACGCACACAAGGCCGTCCTCGGCGCCTGGGAACGCCTGGACGTTCCACTCACCGTCGCCGCATGAATGATCCTCTGCCCTCTCCTCTCACGGACAGGGCAGAGGCATTTGCCTGATCGGAGGCACCGTGTGACCTCCTCTTCGGGCGGCATCCAGTGTCCGTTGCTGTCGAATGGCCAGGGACAGGCGTAGGGATCGCCTTGAAGAAGTTCGTGCGATGCCTCACGGCTGGCCGGCGGGTCGGGCGGAGTCGCCAGCGGCAGGCACAGTTCGGACTTCGTGACTCACTGCGTCGAGGTAGTCGTTGATGGCTCGGTGGTTCTTCGTGAGGCATTCGATCTTCTCGGCCATGCGGTCACGTTCGTCTTCGAGCGTCGCGATCATGTCCGGGGTGACGTAGGGCATGTGTATCGTCCGCGGGCTGTTCAAGCAGGGCAGGATCTGCTTGATGATCCGGGTCGGCAGACCCACATCGAGCAGGCCCCGTATCTGCCGGACCCGGTCGACGGTGTAGTCCTCGTAATCTCGGTATCCGTTGGCTAGCCGCTCGGAGTGGATCAGCCCCTGCTCCTCGTAGTAGCGGAGCATCCTCACCGGCGCATCCGTGCGTTTGGACAGCTCGCCGATCCTCATCTCCACACTCCTGCTCTCCGCGCCGCGACGGGCATCGATTTGACCTTCACATTGATGTCACCCTTTGACGATGAGGCTATGACACGAACAGACGTCCTGCCACGTCATTCCACAGTCGACGCTCGGTTCCCTCTGGCAGGCTTGCTGGCTCTGGCCACCACCGGGTTCATCACGCTCTTGACCGAGACGATGCCCGCCGGGGTACTACCTGAGATGAGCCGGGACCTGGGAGTGAGCGAAACCGTCGCGGGACAGAGCGTCACTGTCTTTGCGATCGGGGCGATCCTCGCCGCAGTTCCCCTCACGAAAGCCACAATCGGGTGGCAACGCCGACATTTGCTGCTGTTCGCGATCTCCGGATTCGCGGTCGCCAACACGGTCACAGCCCTTTCCGACAGCTTCCCGCTCACGTTGGCCGCCCGGTTCCTGGGCGGGATCGTCGGGGGGCTGCTCTGGGCCTTGCTGGCCGGGTACGCGCGACGAATGGTTCCCGCTCACCAGCGCGGCAAGGCTATGGCAATCGCGATGGCGGGCGGAACCGTCGCGCTGTCCGTCGGGGTTCCTGCTGCCGCGTTCCTCGCCAAGTTCGTCGAGTGGCGATTCGCGTTCGGGATCATGACCGCCCTCACCCTCGCACTGATCGTGTGGGTCATCGCAGCTGTACCGAACTTCCCCGGCCAGCCCAAGGGCTCCAGGCTCCCGCTCGCCCGCACTCTCCGCATTCCCGGAGTCGCGCCGGTCCTGGTCGTGACGTTGATGTTCGTCCTCGCGCACAACATCCTCTTCACCTACAGCGCCCCGTTGCTCGCCCCGCTTGGCATGGCGGGGCAGGTCGACGCCGTGCTGCTCACCTTCGGTCTGGTGTCGCTGGTGAGCATCTGGATCACCGGAGCACTCATCGACCGGCACCTGCGCACGCTCGTGATCCTCGCCTGCGCACTCTTCGCCACAGCCACAGTCCTCCTGGGCATCTTCTCCGGTGTCCCCGCTCTGGTCTATGCCAGTGCGGCCGTCTGGGGGCTCGCGTTCGGCGGCACCGCAACGCTGTTGCAGACTGCGGTCGCTGAAGCTGCGGGCGACGCCGGTGACGTCGCCCAAGCACTCCTCACCACAGGGTGGAACATCGGGATCGCCGCAGGCGGCATCGTCGGAGGGCTCGTCCTCAGTGGGGTTGGAGCACCCTCTCTCACCTGGGTCGCGTTCGCGCTTCTCATCCCGACACTCGCCATCGTCATCGGGGCACGCAAACACGGATTCACCACCCGTGAACTCGGACACAGCGAAACGCCGATATCAGAGAGCGACGGCAGGTGAATGTCACCCGACGTGTGACATCGCATGGGGAACGGGGGTCCTGGGCCCTGACCCAAGGCCGGGTCAGGGCTTGCTGATCATTAACTCGCTGTCTTGATCACTGGGTCGCGGGTGATACCGAGGCGTGCGGCGAGGTCGGTCAGGCCGTCCAGGGTGGCCAAGTGTGTACTGATGGGTTCGATGGTGTGCCCGGCCTTGTGGAGGAGGCACCGGGTCTGGCTGATGGCCCGGTTGAGGGGCACGGGGACGACGGCGAAGAGCGGGGCGACAGCGACCTGGGCAAGCCTGAATCGCTCGTAGAGAAGCGTGGCCAGGAGCCGGTCGACGAGGGTGAGCCCGGGGCGCCGGCCGGTGTAGAGGCCGGCAGCCGGAGTCTTCTGCCGGTCGCCGCCGCGCCGCTGGCGGAGGTCTTCTTCCCAGTGTGCCTCCCGGGCCGTCGCCCGCTCGCCGATGAGCCGGTCCCACTGGTCGTGGTCCACGCCGGTCAGGGGCGGGTGGACCAGCCATGCGCGACCGGGGCAGGGCTGAAGCTGGGGCGGGATCGGAGGGATTCCGTCGCGGCGATGCCGTTGGCGATGACGTCGTGGCTGGTCAGTGGCTCGCCGCGCCGGTTCATAGTGATGTGGGAGAACAGCCGGTGCTCGATCTTGTTCCATTTTGCGTCCAGAAGGCGGAGGTTGACGTTTTAGGTGATTGACCATCAGCCACAAGCTCGGCGTCGCGTGCCGGTGAAAGTCCGGTGCGGGTACCTGCCAGGAGGCCCAATAGCAGACTGGCGGAATCAGCGGAAACGCCTGGTGTCGAAGCCCAGCGTCGAAAGCACTGTAAGAGGTCGCGCGGATAGGTCAGGGTCGTCGGGCGGGACGGGCATCCCACCGGCAGGCTGTCCAGGCCCGGCGTAGCAGCCTGCGGATCACGATGGCCGCGCTGGCCAACGCCACCCACGCGTCCTGCGCCACCGCGCGCCGGTCGGTCACGATCGCTAACGCCTTGAACCCCCGGTTGTTGTGCCAGGAGCTGGTCCGTTCGATCATCCACCGGTGGGTGTGGTTGATCGGCACGAACTGCCCCCTCGGGTTGATGCGCCCAGCGCAGCCCAGCTCTTCCAGCAGCGCCCGGGTGGGTTGTGAGTCGTAGCCGGCGTCCAGGTGCACTGTGATCGACGGTGGCAGATGGAACCCGAACAGGCGCAGGGCCTCCAGGGTGGGGCGCAACAGCGGCGAGTCGTCGCGGTTTGCGCCAGCCAGGACCCACCCCAACGGCAAGCCCCCGCCGTCGACCAGTTCCGAACGCTTCAGACCGCTCTTGCCCCGGTCCACCGGACCGCGCCCGGTGTTCTGGCCACCGCCGGGGGCTTTCACGATGCAACCGTCCACCACGAGATTCTCAAGGTCGAGGCCGATGGCCTCGTCGTACGCCTTGAGCGCCAGCCGGTGCAGCCGCCCGAAAAGGTCATTGGCGATCCACTCATCCTGCCGAGCGCTCATCGTAGTTGCCGAGCAGCTGTGGTCGGCATGCTGCTGGTAGGTGCCTCCGAGCACGAGGCGGGCCAGGAGCTTGTCGAACACGAACCGGTCGGGGATGCGGGGACGGTGGCAGCCCAACGGATGAGCGGCCACTGCCCGCTTGGGCAGGAGGGCTTGGCACTGGTCCCACAACGGGTCGGTTATGGATGAGGGCAGGACGGGCACGTAACCTTCGCTCGGCCGTAGAGGGCGTTGACCAGAAAGTCCCGCAGGGGTGTGCCGCCCCGACCGTCATGGCGGCACACCCCTGCGGGGCGAGAGTCACCCGGCCTGTTCCTGCAGGTCCGCTGTGGGAGCGGGCGCGGGCATGCGCAAAGCCACAACCGCGCCGGTCACGAGCCCCATGACGGCCAGCAGGGTGGCCACCAGGAACGGATCGAAGGAGTGCAAGGACGGGGCGAACCCGATCCCGACACAGACTGCTACCCCGGCCGCACCGCCCAGTTGGTCAGCCGCGCGCTGGACGCCCGAGGCGGTCCCGGCGTCGTCCTCGGTGACGCCGCTGACCGCGAGGTACTGGAGCCCCACGATGCCGAACCCCATCCCGGCCGCGATCAGGAGCATGGGCGGGATCATCGTCATGCCGCCTGCCCGCAGGGCCGCGATGGCCGCGATCGCGGCCATCGCGGCCGCGGTGAACCCGATTCCGGCGAGCACGCACGCGCGTGTTCCCCACCGGCCCAGCAGGCGGGGCACAAGCATGGAGAAAATGATCAGCGAGACCGCCAGAGGCAGCATCGTCAGACCCGCGCCGAGCGGGCCGATGCCCAACCGGTCCTGCAGATAGAAGGTGAACAGCAGAAACGAGGTCGACAGCGCCTGGCTCAGCAGCATCGTGGCCAGGTTGGCCGCCACACGCGTGCGGTTGGCGAAGAAGCGCAGCGGCAGCAGCGGGTTGCACGAGCGTGTCTCGACCCTCACGAACCCTGCTCCGGCGGCCACCGACCCGGCCGGCGCCCCCAGGACCACCCATGCGGGCGTTCCGGGTTCACCGGCCTCGACGACACCGAAGATGAACAGCAGCGGGCAGGCGGTCAGCAGCAGCGCGCCGGGAAGGTCCAGTTGCGGGGCGTCTTTGGCCGCGGGCCGGTCCCGCTCGACCAGGAAGACAGCGGCCAGCAGCACGATCAGGACGAACGGGACCGAGACCAGGAAGATCCACCGCCATCCGAGGTGGGCGGTGATGACTCCGGACAGGACGAATCCAAGCACGAGACCGCAGCTGGCCACCGCCGCCCACACGCTCAGGGCCCGCGACCGGCGCGGACCTTCGGGGAACATCAGGACGATGGTGGCCATTGCAGCGGGCAGCGCGATGGCCTCACCGGCGCCCTGCAACAGGCGCGCGACCACCAGCAGCGCAAACGTGGAGGCCAGGCCCGCCAGCAGCGACGCGGCGCCGAACAGGCCGGTGCCGAGCAGCAGCACGCGCCGCCGCCCGAGCAGGTCGCCCAGTCGGCCACCGAGCATCAACAGCCCACCGCCGGCGACCGTGTACCCGACCACGACCCAGGTCAGAGCGTGCCCGTCAACGTCGAAGTCAGCGCCGATCGAGGGCAGGGCGATGTTGACCACGGTCACGTCGACCGCGATGAAGAACTGCAGCATGGACACTGCGCACAGCATCAGCCATGCGCGTGCCGAGGACGGGCTGTGCCCGCGGGAAGAAAGGATGCCTGGAAGCATCAGGTGCTCCGTCGCTCAGAAGAAGTTCTGAGCGGCACGAACGTGCCGCTCCGGTCTGATCACGAAGCGGCTGGACGTCCAGGAGGAGTGTGTGAGTCGAACGTCCCGCCGCTAGCGGGACGTCCTGGTCACTGCGGCGCAAGCGGCCGCACACGAAGCAGCAGACATGCCGTGAACGCTACCAGGGCGGAGACGCCCGGCTCAGGCACCTGCCTGACGTCTCATCTCTTCACTCGTAGGCCCGTTCTACAGAGCTTCCTTGGCGCGGGAGCTCCTCGCCGCGGAGCACCTGTCCGCGCGATCTCCAAGAGGGAGCGGGTCCTTGGCGGATGCCCCCGCCCGCGCGGGATATCCGTCCGTGCAGGCGGGTACAACGGCCCGGACAGGGTGGAACCGGCCGCTCCGTCACCGGGCGGTGTATCGCCTGCTCCCGGCCAGTCTCCGCCGGTCTTCGCCCGTCCGTCGAAAGGGCAACGATGAGCAGCGCCACCCACATCTCCCCACCGGTCGCTCCAGGACGCCTTCCGGTGATCGGCCACGCCCTCCATCTATGGCGGCGGCCACTGGAGTTCCTCGACGCCCTCACAGTCCACGACCAACTGGTGGCCGTCCATCTCGGCCCCAGCCCGTCGTACGTCCTGGTCGGTCCGGAGCTGGTGCACCGGGTCCTGGTCACGGATGCGGCCCGGTATGCCAAGGGCCGTTCCTTCGAGAAGCTGCACGACTACCTCGGACAGGGCCTGGCCACGTCCGAAGGACCGTTCCACTTGCGGCAGCGGCGGATGATGCAGCCGGCCTTCCACCACGTCCAGATCGCACAGCACGTCTCCACGATGGCGCGCCTGGCGGCCGAACGGTCCGAGTCCTGGCGGCCCGGCCAGATCATCGACGTCACGCGGGAGATGCGGGACCTCTCCCTCGCCATCGTCACCGCCACCCTGTTCTCCACCGCGCTCGACGACAACCTCGCCGCCGACATCCACCACGCCATGCCCATCGTCCTACGGGGCATGTACACGCGCGTGCTCGACCCCACCGATCTGTGGCACCGGATGCCCACCCCCGGCAACAGGCGCCTGGCGGACGCGAGCCGACGGCTGCGCGCCGCGATCGACCACCTCATCCGCACCCGGCGTGAGGGCCCCCTGACCGAGCACCATGACGTGTTGTCGATGCTGCTGCGAGCCCAGGACGACGACAGCGGCGAGGCCATGACCGACCGGCAGGTTCACGATGAGCTGATCACGCTCTTGGTCGCGGGCACGGACACTGTCGCCGGAGGACTGGCCTGGCTCTTCCACGAACTCGGGCAGCACCCGGCTGTCGACCGGGAACTCCACCAAGAGCTGCGCGATACGGTCACCGGCCCCCTCGACCAGGATGGCCTGCGCCGGCTCCGCTACACCCGCCGGGTGATCGATGAGGCACTGCGGATGCGCAACCCCGGAGGTATCACGATCAGGCGCGCCGTCGACGACGTCGAGCTGTGCGGATACCACTTTCCCGGAGGAACCGAGTTCATCTTCAGTGCCCTCGTCTTGCACCGCAATCCGCGGTACTTCCCCGGCCCCCTCCGATTCGACCCCGACCGTTGGCTGCCCGATCGCGCGCCCGTTCCCCGCGGAGCGTTCGTCCCCTTCGGCGTGGGAAGCCACATGTGCATCGGGGAGTCCTATGCCCGCGCGGAGATGACGACCGTGGCCGCGACGATCGCGAGCCGCTGGCGCCTGGAACCCGTACCCGGCACCCGGGTACGGGGCGTCATGACATCCACCAACAGCCCTGGCGATCTCCGGATGCGGGTGCGGGCACGCGAGGAGCCCGAACGGGACCGACCCACCGGACACAGGCACCCGTGACGCAGCACCGCGGCCTGACCACAGAGAACGCCGCCGCGGCGACCACCAATCGGCTTTGTCGCGTGACCGCTGGGGGAGCGGCCAGTCGTGAAATGTGGTAAATCGCTGCTTCGCCTGCCCTTGGCGGAGCCCACGGTGCAGTTGGAGGACCGGACGAACGCGATCTCCGCCTTTTCCTGCGGCTGATCTCCACCAGCTGGGGATAGTCGACCGCGACTCCGCGCAGCAAGGTGGGAACAGCCCGCTCCACTTCGTCGTCGCCGGTGACGGGTGAGAAGCGTTGCGTACCGAGTGGGGATGCGGTGGGCGTCAGCCACCGTTCCATCGGCGACTGCCTGCGAATTTCCTTTTGCGACGACGTGAGTTGAGGCTGAGACTGTCCAGCCACGCATAGCCTCACCACCCCCTGGCCGGGGTCGTCATGCCGCGCGATCGATGACGCATGACATCAGCAAGGGGAGATCTCGGCCGACAGGTCGTTGGAAAGTCAGCCGCGTTCCGCCGTCGGTGAGGTCACGGCCTACGACGGCGCACAGATGCCGCTTCCGCAGTGCAGGGTCAAAGCGAACCAATCGGTTTGGGGCAATCTGGTGTGATGCGCCAGAAGTTCTGAGGGTTAATTACTGCCCTGTTGGTATGTCGCATGCGGCCTTCCGCTGTGGAGATCACGCGGTTCGAAGCCGAGCACGCCGAGTTGGCGCGCCGGGCAGGGTTGCCGGACCGGCGCGCGGCTCAGAAGGACCGGATCACCTGGCGTGCGCTGACGGTTTATCAAACATGGCGGTCGCACGGATCGTCGGTGTCCAGGCCAAGACGGTGGGCAAGTGGCGTCGGGCTTTCGCCGCGGAGCGGATGGCTGGGCTTGAGGGCGTCGGCTGGATTGGCCGGCCGAAGGCCGACCTGGTCCTGGGCGAGGCTGAACGGAGCCAGCTGACGCAGTGGGCACGGCGGGCGAAAACGGCCCAGTTCCTCGCATTGCGAGCGAAGATTGTGTTGCGCTGTGCGGAGGGCGGGACGAACCAGCAGGCCGCGGCGGACCTCGGTATCGACAGGTCGACCGTGGACCGCCGGCGGGCCGCGTGTGGCGCAGATCGTGGATGCGCGGCTTCTTGGTGAGTCCGTCTGTCGCCGCAGCCTTGAGGGCCGCGTTCCAGTGGGCGGTCCAAAACCCTCCGGGATACGGCACCGCCGTGGTCGAGGAGCTGGTGGCCGATGCGCTGCTGGAAGACCTCGCCGCCGCGGCCCGGCCGGGGTGTGCCGTGGGTCGTTTGTGACGTTCCAGACGCCCGGGAGGGTGCTCGGAGCGGCCATATGCCTGCGCTGACCTGCGGCTATTCTGGCTTCCGCTTCATGCGACACCTTTTCCATGACGCATCACGTGGAGTGCGTGGCGATCCTTGATCCAGTCGCGAAGGCCGCCTGACCTGCGGTTTTGTGTGTGGGGGTGTGGGCGTTACGGGCGATATCTTGACGCTGAAATGACGCTCGTGACGCTCATTCTGATGGGTCGTCATCCGTGTTGCTTCGCTGCTCAGGCGATCTGATTGCTGACCGGCTGAGGCGGGATCGCCGAGAATTTTGCGGTGCCAAGTGGTCATGCTCAACCGCATGCGCGGAGCATCCAACGGGCCGCTGGTCTGCTGGTGGTACGAGCCTCTCCGCTGATTCGGAGGCGCAGTAGCTCGCCTGTTTTCTCCGTTCGCTCTCCTCCTGGTGCGAGCGGCGTCGGATCGGGACGGTGTCGTCTCCGTCCCTGGGTGGGCGTCCCCGGTGCGCATCGCCTCGGCCACTCGCGCCGCGAGTCCGCCACCGCCGGGGCAGTGGTCGATGACACCGAACTCCTCATCCTTGCCGTGACCGTCACCGTCGCGAGCCTGCCGGAGAACGCCCTCGGGATACGCCTCCTCGGTCAAGTCGAAAAGACCTACCGCACCATCTCCAAAAGCTGGGTCGGCACCGGCTTCAAGAACGCCGTCGTCGAGCACGGAGCCAACCTCGGAATCGACGTCGAAGTCGTCAACGGAAAACCCGGAGTCCGCAGCCTCGACGTCGTCAAAAGGCGATGGGTGGTCGAGCGAAGCCTCGGATGGATCACGGTGCGCCGACGCCTCGCCCGCGACTGCGAGACCCTCCCCGCCAGCTCCGAAGCCATGATCCACATCGCCTCGATCGACAACCTCACCAAACGTATAACGGACGAGACCGCCCCAACCCGGCAGGGACTTACTGGAACGTAAAGGGCAACCTGTCTAGGTCAAATGCCCTCTCAGCGTGGGTCCCTGCGCATGCACCACGTGCGGGGGCCGTTGTCGGGGAGCTGGACATCGGCTGTGGCCTTGAATCCGAGGCGCTCGTAGAATTGCACGTTCGCCTCGCTGGAGGTCTCCAGGAACACTGGATACCCAGCGCGCTCGGCCTCCTGGATACCGGGAATCAGCACCGCACTGCCGAGACCCTGCCTCTGAGCCTCGGGGGCAGTTCCCACGGTTTCCAGGAACCATCCCGGCTCCTGGGGCCGGTACGGGGTAATGGCCGCTTCCGCGGCCGCGGAAGCGGCGGCCCGGTCGCCGCTGAGTTCGCCGAGGATCGGCCCGAGTTCGGCGAAGACGGGCGAGGGATCCTGGCCGGGTATGGCCCAGACAGCCACGGCGCGGCCTTCGCCGGCTACCCAGACTCGGCCGTACACCATGCCGATGCGGGTCAGGCACAACTCCTGGAACCGCCGGATCCGCTCCTCGTGATCGTCCGCTGCGATCACGTGCCGTGTGTAGGGGTAGTCGGCGAAGGCGCGGGCAAGGGTATCAACCGCGGTGGGAATGTCGGCGTCGGTGATGGGACGTACGACAGGGGCGTTCTGGTTCTGTGCGGTGTTCACCGATCCATCCTGCCACCCAGCGCGCCGGCGGCGACGTCGGGCAGCGGCCCGTCGGCGGTGACGGACGCCGACGCGCGGCCGTACCGCCGCACCCGGCCTGATCCGCGAGGCGTTCACGACCTCACCCACGACGGCGAGCGGGCTCCCCGCACCCTGCGGCTCCGCCTCCGGCGTTGTCGTAGGGCGCGAGGTCCCCGAGGTCCCGACTTCGCTCGGCCAGGTAGGCCCCCATTCGCCCTCACTCCGTCCTCCGCCTTGGACGCTGAGCCGCATGAGGCCGCTCGCCGCTCCACTCTCCACCGGGGGTGAGGTCGTCACAGAGCGGGAGGGCAACGCCCCGTTCGGCCGCCGGCCGCGAGCCGAAGATGCGCCGGTCCGCCTCGGCGATGGGCACGTCGTTGATACTCGCCTCGCGGCGGTGCATCAGCCCGTCGGCAGTGAACTCCCACCACTCATTGCCGTAGCTGCGCCACCACCGGCCGCTCGCGTCGTGGCACTCGTACGGGAACCGCACCGCGATCCGGTTGCCCCGGAACGCCCAGCGTTCCTTGCGCAGCGCGTAGCCGAGTTCCCGGTCCCACTTCTCGCGCAGGAAGGCGACGCGGCGCATGGCCTGCAGAGCACTCGGACAGGGCGGATTCCCAACCATGATCAGATCGCCCGGGGCGGACAGGAGCCTCAGAACCAGCGTGAGCGCATGCTGGGCGCCGGAGGTCACCAGGACCTGTTTGGGCACGGTGGCCAAGCCTCGCCGCACCACCGAGTGGGAGCCCGCCGGGCAGACCGCGCTCGACCCTTCGTCGTCATGGGTCGGACGCGCCCTGGGGTTGCGCTCCTGCCTGCGGAGCTTCTGAGGAGTCGGCTCGTGCGGGATCCTGGCCGTCCGCTCCGTGAGGGGGAGGGGGAAGGGCCGGCCCCGGATGAACGGCCGGACGAGCTCCCGCAACCCGTCCGGAGCGATTCAACTCCGCGTACCCCGCCGCCCGTTGAACATCCCGACGAGCAACCACCACATAGGACGCCGTCTCGCAATCCCCTGTGGTTATCGGTCATGCAGTGGCCGCGAGGTCGTTTTCGATCCTTGTCGCGGTGGCGGACATGGCACCTACCAAGGTGGGCAGTGTCTCTCGGTCGAACCGGGCTGTCGGCATGGCGAGTGACAGGCCCGCCTCGGGCTCACCGGACGGGTTCCGGATCAGCATGCCCAGGGCGGTCAGGCCGGTCTCGGTGCGCTGGTCGTTGATGGCGAAGCCGCGCTTGCGGACGAGAGTGAGTTCGCGCCTGAGCCGGGGAAGCTCGATGTCGTCCACGCTGTCGTACAAGGCGGTCACCTGGTCCGGCGACAGCGCAGCGAGGATCGCCTTCCCTCCTGACGTCATATGGGCCGGCAGCGACCGCCCCACGCGGTCGCCGACACGGAGGATCTGATCGCACTCGACGGTGGCGATGAAGCGGACCTCCGTCCCCGCGAGCACCATCACGTTGGCCGACTCCTGCGTCTCGTCCACCAGGCGCTGTAGATGAGGCAGCGCGACCCTGCGGAGCAGCGCCACCGGCGCCTCGGACATCTCCGCAGGTCGCAGCACCTTGCCGGCACGGTATCTGCGGTCCGGCGTCTGCTCTGCGAAGTCCCGGTAGACCAGCATCGCGAGCAGCCGGTGCGCAGTGGAGGGCGAGACGCCGAGGCGTTCGGCCGCATCCGTCACCCGCATCGGGCCTTCCTGCTGGAGCAGGGACGCGAGGTGCAGGGCGTGATCCACGGAGGTGACGGAGTACGACGGCTTGTTCTTCATAACAGAAGAATCTATCCCTCGGTACAGAAGAACAGCCACTCTCAACCGGATGACGCCGAGCAGCGATCTGCCTCCGGCGGGCAAGGCGGCGTCGATTGTGACAGTCCTTTGCCGGCTGATCGTCATGCATCGACAAGCTCCAGCAGCGGGCCGGCCTGACCACCCGCTGTGACGAGACCGCCACCATCTATTGGTCCGGAACTCCAAGGGTTCCATTCGAGGATGTAGCGCACGTGGCGGCCGTGGAAGCAGCCGTGGACGATATAGGACTGGCGCTGGCGGCGGTCGCGGAACCTGCTGGTCTGAGTGGCGAGTTGGCCCCGGTCCGGGCCCGGCTGTGCTGCTCCCTCGCCCCGAGCTCCACGATGACGCGGCCACGTGTGCCCTGAACCGGTCTCACCGGCGCAGACGTCACCAAGCAACCGCCCGGCACTGTCATTACCGAAGAGAGACCGGCTCAGGCAAGAATTTCTGACCGGAGTACCCGCGCCACGGATCAGGTGTCATCCATCCGCGCAGCACTCCCGCCCCTCCATCGAATCTCACGGCAATCCGGTCTTACCCGTCCATGGTCGATCAGGCGGAGCTTCAGAACGGATAGCGCTCGATCTCGCTTTGGAGTGTGACCCACTGCGTCTCGGTGAACGTGTCGATGTTGGCGTTCGGCCCGCCGAACCGGCCGCCGGCCCCGGAAGCCTTCCACCCGCCGAAGGGGGCGACCGCCTCGTCGTCGACGGTCGAGTCATTGATGTGGACCGCGCCCGAGTCGATGCGGTCGGACAGCTCGAACGCGGCGTACGCGTTCGACGTCAGAATCGACACCGACAGGCCGTACTCGGAGGCGTTGATGATCTCGATTGCCTCGTCGACGTTGTCATACACCTGGACCGGGGCGACCGGGCCGAAGATCTCTTCCGACCAGGCAAGGTTGTCGGATGTGACGTCGGTGAGCACGGTCGGCCGGTAATAGAGGCCGTCGTAGGAGCCGCCGGCCGCGAGGGTTGCGCCCTTGGCCACGGCCCCGGTCACGACGCTGTGGACGTGGTCGCGCTGCCCGGTGTCGATGAGCGGGCCGAGCGCGTTGGAGGCGTCGGACGGGTCGCCGACGGGCAGGTTCCCGGCCTTCTCGCACAGGGCGGCGATGTACTCGTCCGCGAGGGAGCGGTGCACGAGGTGGCGACCGGTCGTCATGCAGATCTGGCCCTGGTGCAGGAAGGATCCCCACGCTCCGGCGGACGCCGCTGCCCGGACGTCGGCGTCGGGCAGGACGAGCGTCGCGTTGTTGCCGCCGAGTTCGAGGTGCACCCGCTTGAGCAGGGGACCGGCGGCCTCGCCGATCTTGCGGCCCGCCGTGGTCGATCCGGTGAAGGAGATGCACGGCACGTCCGGGTGGGTCACGAGCGCCGCTCCGAGGTCGCCCCCGCCCGGCAACACGTGCAGTACGCCGTCGGGCAGGCCGGCCTCGGCGAGCAGCTCGGCGAGCGCGAGGCCACCGGAGACGGGGGTGCGCGGGTCCGGCTTGAGAATCACGGCATTGCCGAGTGCGAGTGCCGGTGCGACCGAACGCATCGCGAGGATCGCCGGAAAGTTGAAGGGCGCTATGACACCGACAACACCGAGAGGCACGCGACGCGCCAGCGAGAGACGTGGTTTGACCGACCGCAGGATCTCGCCGTTGGGGTGCGAGGCGAGCGCCGCGCACTCTTGCAGTTCCGAGACCACCAGGCCCACCTCGAAGCCGGCTTTGCCCCACGCGGAACCCGACTCGGGGACCAGGATGTCCTGTAGTCGGGCCGGGTCGGCCGCCAGGAGCGCTGCGGCCTTCAGCATCACCGCAGCTCGCTGGGTGTAGGAAGCCTTGGCCCAGGCTCGCTGCGCCAACTTGGCGCTCGCCACTGCCGTGTCGAGGTCGGTCCGGGTCGCGCTCGCCACCTGGCCGACCGCCCTTCCCGAGCCCGGTGCGATGACGGTGATCTTCTCGCCCGAGCCCTCCCGCCATCCGTCGGAGTACAGCTTGCCGTCCCAGACCGGGTTCTCGGTCAGCTCCATGGTCATGGTGTCGTGTTCCTTCCTTGAGCGTCGCCGACCATCAGGCAGTGGGCTCGGGCATCTTGACCACGGGCTTGATGACGTCGCCGTGGTGGCTCGCCTCCAGCGCCCCCTCGATGTCCTCGAAGTCGAAGATCTCGACGAGCTCGTCGAACGGGAACCTGCCCTGCCGCCACAGGGCCAGCAGAGCCGGGATGAGCCGCTGGGAGCGTCCGCTGCCGCCCAGGGTGCCGACTATCCGCTTGCCGAAGAGGGTGCGGAAGTGGTCGGCGGTGAAGCTCGCCCCGGCCGGCGCGCCACCGATGAGGATGGCCGTCCCCAGCATTCCGACGGTGTCGATCGCCTGCTCGACGACCTTGATGGCACCGGTGCAGTCCAGGGCGTAGTCGGCCGTCCCACCGACGATCTCCTGGACGGCCGCGACCACATCGGCCGTGCTGCCGGCGTTGACGACATGCGTGGCGCCGTAACGCCTGGCCAGGTCGAGACGGGAGTCGTGGACGTCGACGGCGACGATCGTCGTGGCGGGGGTGTTTTTGGCTGCCATGATCGCGGCCAGGCCGACGGCGCCGACGCCGTAGACGACGATGCTGTCGCCCACCTGTGGCCGGGCGGTGTTGAGCACGGCCCCCGCGCCCGTGGCGATGCCGCAGGCGAGCGGGCCGGCGATCTCGAGTGGGACGTCGTCCGGAATGACGACGGCCTGGCTCGCCGTCGCGAGCGAGTGGGTGGCGAACGATGACTGCCCGAAGAAATGGCCCGACACGGGTGAGCCGTCGAGGCGACGGTAGCCGGAGGTGCCCGCGTTCTCGCCGGCGAATCGCATGCCGGACACGAGGGCCGGGGCGATGCTCAGGCAGTAGCGGGGCTCGCCTTCCCTGCAGTGCTTGCACTCGCCGCAGAACGGCCAGCCGAGCACGACGTGGTCGCCGACGGCCGGGCTCGTGACGCCGGGGCCGACGGCTTCGACGATGCCGGCGCCCTCGTGACCGAGCACGCCCGGCAGCGGGAGCGGCATGTCGCCGCTGCGGGTGCTGGCGTCGGTGTGGCACACACCTGAGGCAACGATGCGTACGAGGATCTCGCCCGGTCCGGGGGCATCGATCTCGAGGTCGGTGTAGGTGAAGGGAGCGCCGACCTCCTCGACGACGCCGGCACGGATCTGGATGCTCATGATCTTCTCTTTCCGTGGAGAGTGTCCCGGCCTCGTGGAAATTGAGGTGCTTGCGGCTCAGGGGCCGGGGTGAATGGTGGGTGGTCTTCGGCGACCGCCGGTGGCTGTCAGGCTTCAGCCCGCTGGTTGCGGCGTTGGAGTTTTTTCATGACCTGGGGTGGGGTGCAAGCGGCTGTCGTGTGTCGTGGACCCATCCTGTCCGGCGCCGGCCAACGGGATGGCCCGGTACATCTCCGGCTCGTCCTCGGGGAACAGTGCGGTCGGGCCGTAGACCCAGTCGGTAAACGTGTAGTCGTGCGTGTCCCGCGACCGCAGAATGGCGTTGCGCTGCTCGCGCCGAACTCCGTCGAGGTGCCACAGCTCGCCCCAGACCCGCGCGGTCAGCACCACGCGGCGGCAGTGCTCCGGCCGGACCGCCTGGTACGCGGCCAGCACCGACGCCCAGTCCACACCGCCGGCCGTCTGGTTGCGCGCGACATGCGAAGCGAGCACCCAGCCGTCCTCGATCGCCATGATCGCGCCCTGCGCCATGTACTGGAGGGGAGGGTGCGCGGCGTCGCCGAGCAGCGCCACCCGGCCGTAGACCCACTGGTCGATCGGGTCGCGGTCGTACATCTGCCACCACCGGTCACGCCACAGCATCGGCAGCCCCAGCTGCACCTGCTCGCACGTGCCCTCGAACGCGGCGTCGAGCTCGTCGGGCGAGCCCCAGCCCTCGACACCGGCCAGCGCCTTCGGCGACTCGAACACGGCGACCTGGTTGAACATCTCGCCGCCACGCAGTGGATACTGCACGAAGTGACACCCTGGGCCGACGTACACCGCGACCGCGTCCTCGTCGACCTGGTTGGCACGGACCTGCTCGATCGGCACCGCGCCCCGGTAGGCGACGTACGACGACGACACGGTCGGGTCGCCGACGTACTGCCGGCGCGCCACGGAATGCAGTCCGTCGGCCGCGATCACCAGCGGCGCCGTCTCGACGCGCCCGTCGGCGAGCCGCACCGACGCGGAGCCGGTGCCCTGCTCGTAGCCGACGACCTGCTGGTCGTTGAGCAGTTCCACACCGGTCCTGCGGCAGACGTCCAGGAAGAGGCCGTGCAGATCGGAGCGATGGATCACGATGTACGGGAAGCCGTAGGTCCGCTCCAGGTCGCGCAGGTCGAGCCGGGTCAGCTCCGAGCTGTCGACGGCGTCGAACATGATCATGTCGGCCGGTGCTACGCCACGCTTCACCACCTGGTCGAGGAGGCCGTACTCGTGCAGGATCCGTGTGCAGTTCGGTGCGATCTGCAGCCCTGCGCCGACCTCGCCGAACTCGGCGGCCGACTCCAGCACGCGCACCGCGAGCCCCTGGCGGCGCAGCGCGAAGGCCGTCGAGAGGCCACCGATGCCGCCGCCGACGACAATGACATCCGGATTGCTCATCTCTCTCCTCCTACAGCCACGGGCCGAGCTCGGGGGCCCCGGCGAGGGTGTACGGGCGGCCGGCCAGGTAGGCGGCGACGTCGGGAAGCCGCCCGTCGGGCACCGTGTCGAGGCCGCGCTTGGCCTTGATGTCGACGACCAGCGCGGCCAGGAACTCCTCGGGCAGATCCGCGAAGCCGATGCCGGTGGCCAGGTCGACCGCGTGCACGCAGACCTCGCGGCTGCGCAGCCATGGGATCTCGCTCGCCGGTACGGTCCTGCCCTGGGCGGTGACCACCTCGGCCTGCCGGCGCTCGGCCGGCAGCACCGCCATCGCCGTTTCGAGCCGTTCGGCCGACTCGTGGGCCCACGCGGTGAGTTCCTCGGCGGGCAGTCGCGCACCGCGCGCGATCCCGGCGGCGCGTTCCTCGGGGGAGGCGTACATAGGGGTCTCCTCGCCGGTGGCGGCCCAGTGCACCAGGTTGCCGAGTGCGTTGGCGTTCGCCGCCACATGGGCGACGAGGTGCCTGCGGGTCCAGCCGGGCAGCCCGCCGGCGGCGTCGTACGACGCCGGGTCGAGGCCGTCCACCGAAGCGAGCAGCAGCTTCGTGCCCTGCCGCATCCAGTGGCGGGCGTCTGCCAATGTGCGTGACATCAGGACCCCTTGACGATGACGTTGGTGCACGCGCCGAGACCCTCGATCTCGGTGACGACGGTCTCGCCACCGGCCAGGTAGACCTGGGGATCGCGGGCGTGACCGACGCCCGCCGGAGTGCCGGTGGCGATCAGGTCGCCCGGGTTGAGCCGGGTGATCGTGGAGACGTACTGCACCAGGAGGACCGGGTCGAAGAGCAGCGTGCCGGTGTTGTCGCGTTGCATCACCTGGCCGTCGACGGTGGTCGACACCTCCAGCGCGGGCCGCACGCCGCCCACTTCGTCGGGGGTGACCAGGTAGGGGCCGACCGGCGTGGAGGAATCCCAGATCTTGCCCTGGGTCCACTCGATGGTGCGGAACTGCCAGTCGCGCACCGACACGTCGTTCATCACCGTGAAGCCGGCGATCGCGGCCGCGGCCTCGTCCTCGCTCGCGCGCCGCACCGGCTTGCCGACCACCACGACCAGCTCGACCTCCCAGTCGAGCGCATCGGTCTCGGCCGGCTTCTCGACCGGGTCGTTCGCGCCGGTGAGGGTGTCGGCGAACTTCGGGAAGAGAGTCGGGTACGACGGCAGTTCCCGGCCCATCTCCTCGATGTGGCGGGAGTAGTTGTGGCCGACGCAGATCACCTTCGAGGGCTGCGGCACGACCGGCGCGAAGTCCGCGCCCTCGACGTCGTACGTCGCAGCGCCGGATGCGACAGTGCGGGCGGCCGCGATCTCGGCCCAGTCGGGTCGTGCGAGCAGTGTGCCGAGGTCGGGCTCACCGAGGTCCACGAGGACGCTGTCCTCGAGCTTGACGGCGCGAGTCGCGTCAGGGGTGCGGATGGTCGCGAGTTTCATCTCAGATGTCCTACTTGTCGGTGCGGTCGAGCTGGAGTGCTTCGAAGACGGGGGAGTCGCTGAACCGGAAGAGGTCCAGCGCGCCGGAGTCGGAGTCGGTGTCGCCGGCCTCGGACTTCACCGAGAACGGCACCCACGAAGGGACCACGAAGAGGTCGCCGCGGGTGACCGACCAGGTCGTGTCGCCGACGGTGACGGTGCCGGAGCCGTCGAAGACCTGGTAGACGGACGAGCCGGTCTCGCGCACCGGCGCGGTCTCCGCGCCGCGCACGATGCGGTGGATCTCCGCGCGGATCGTTGGCAGCACGTCGGCGCCGTTGTGGGGGTTGGTGTAGCGGACCGCGGCATGGCCGGGTTCGACGGTGCCGCCGTACTTCTCCGCCTCCATGGCGAGTTGGTCGGCCAGCGCCCGATCGGTGAACTCCCACTTGTAGGCCAGCAGCGGTGAGCCCGGAGCGACCGCACCCACCGACAGCGGACGCAGGCCGGGGTGGCCCCAGAGCCGCTCGGAACGCGACCGCTCCGGCGTAGTGCGCTCGGTCTCGCCGATCTCGTCACGGCCGAATTCGAAGAACTGCGATTCGGTGACGTACTGGAACGGGATATCCAGGCCGTCGATCCACGCCATCGGCTCGGCCGTCGCGTTGTGGTGGGCGTGCCAGTTCCAGCCGGCCTGCGGCAGGAAGTCGCCGCGTCGCATCGGCACCGGGTCGCCGCCGACGACGGTCCACACGCCCTTGCCCTCGACGACGAACCGGAACGCGTGCTGGGTGTGCCGGTGCTCCGGCGCGTCCTCGCCGGGCATCAGGTACTGGATCGCTGCCCACAGCGTGGGGGTCGCGAACGGGCGGCCGCCCAGGCCCGGGTTGGCGAGCGCGATCGCCCGGCGCTCACCGCCGCGGCCCACCGGCACCAGGTCGCCGGCCTCCGCCGCGAGCCGGCGCAGGCGCTGCCACCGCCACAGGTGGGGTACGGCGCGCGAGCGCGGATGGGCCGGCATGAGGTCGCCGATCTCCGTCCACAGCGGGACCAGCAGTTCCTGCTCGAAACCGCGGTAGAGGTCCTTGAGGGCGGGGGTGACATCGGGCTGGTCAGGGGCATCGACCGCCGGGATGTGGACGGGTGAGGTGTGGGTCATGAGTGCCTCTCGATCGGGTGGGTCAGTGCGCTGTGGCCACGACCGCGCCGGAGGCAGGCCGAGTGACGAGGAGCGGGACGGCGGACACTGCGGACGCGGCGGTGAACAGCACAGAGTTCGAGCTCACACCGAGGGCGGCGCGGCCGGCGCCGGTGATCGCGCTGCGCAACGGTCCGATCCGGATCGCACCCCACACGGTGAACGCCGAGCCGGCGACCGCGCCCAGGCTGAGCGCCGGCGGATAGGCTGGCGGGTTGCCGCCGAGGCCGGACCGGGCGTCGCTTGCGGTGAGCCTCGGCAACCACGTGCCGAGGCCGTACCGGGCGAAGAGTTGGTGACGGTCGCCAGGCTGGACTGCGCCGTCGGGAGCGAGTACGGCGCTCGCACCATGATGCCGGGACCCGGACGGCCGGCGACGTCGGTACGTTCGTCGCGGTGTGGGCCGTCCTGCCGCTCGATCCGCTCCGCCTCGGCGGTCCGGGCACGGGTCCTCAGCCACGCCGGCGATTCCGGCGGTGCGAGGACGGGCAACGCCGCCGGCGGCAGCCCGGTGCCGCCTGAGAAGTAGCGCCTCTCCGAGCCGAGCGTGGGGGTGGCCGGGATCGCGACGACCGCGGCCGGGCAGCCGCCGAGCGGCACGCCGGACAGCATCACCGTGGCGCTGATCGAACGGTGCCGACCGGAGACGAACTCCGCGGTCGGCGTGTTCGCCGACGGGACCAGGCCACCGAGGCCGATACCGACGAGGAAGCGCGGCGCACCGAAGATTTCCGCGTGCGGTGCGAACCCGCACGCTGGCATGAAGACGGTGAACCGGGTGACGCAGCCGACTGTGGTCCAACGGCGTCCGAGTCGGCCGGAAAGGTTGCCTGCGCCCGGAGCACCGACCGGCATGCCCGCGAACGCGAGGCTGCCGGCGGTGCCCGGGGTCAGCTGCGAGCCTCGCTCGGCGAGTGCGCGTCGTGGTCATGGCCACAGGGTGTCGTCCGTGCCGCAGAATAGGATACGAGATTCTGCCTTGCAGAATCTGGGGCGGGGGTGAGCAGCTGAAGGCGCCGCTGGCCCAAGCGGTCACGAGCGTCGGCCACGCGTTGCGGACCGCGGTCACGCTCCTGCTGGAGGGCGCGCACGGTGCCCAGGTGGCGGGGCGTGCGCGGCGTCGACCAGCGCCTCGACGGTGTTTGCGGTGCGGGTGCGGATACGTGCCGGCCCCACGTCGATGACGAGGTCTTCGATCAGTACGCGGATGACCGCGCCCATGCGCAGGTCCGCCGCCGCGTGGACGAACCGGTGTACCGCCGTGAAGGTGTCGTCGTCCGCTGCGTGGCTTCTTCGGTGGCGCTCTTCAGCCGGGTAAATGCCTGATCTGCCGCGAGAGGATCCCGGCGGACTGGCGTGGACTTTTTGTCTAGCCTGGATGTACTGTCCAAATATGGGGAACGTGGAAGAGGGACCGGACTCTCGTGTGCGGATGTGGAGCCCGGTATGCCGGGCCGTCGCGCTGCTGCTCGGCCCGTACGCCGAGGTCGTCCTGCACGACCCTGAGACCGACCGGGTCCTGGAGATCTGGAACCCGATGACTTCCCGTGGCCCGGGGGATCCTTCGCTGCTCGGCGAACTGGACGAGCTCGACCCGTCGGCGCAGGACGTGTACGGACCGTACGAGAAGCTGCTCGCGGACGGCCGCCGTCTGTCATCGGTCAGCGCGGTCCTGCGGGATGCGCGGGGTGAGCCGTCCGCGGTGTTGTGCATCAATCTCGACCGCACTCCGCTGGAACAGGCCGCGGCGGTCCTGTCCGCCTTCGGCGCGCCGACCGTGCAGGGCCCCGAGCCGCTGTTCGAGCAGGACTGGTCCGAGCGCATCCAGCACGTGATCGGCACCTACGTCCGCGAAACGGGCCGCCCCATCGAACGCATGACCCGCCAGGACCGCCTTGCCGTCCTCGGCCGCCTCGACGAGGCCCGGGTGTTCGCGGTGCGCCGCGCCACCCCTGTCGTCGCCGGGGCCCTGCGAGTGTCCCGGTCCACCGTCTACGGCCTGCTGACCGAACTCAGAGCACCCAGCGCAAAGGACCGACAACCATGACCCGGCTGCCCGACTTCCGCCTGGAAACGTACTTCTCCCGCTGGGAATTCACCGCCCGCCACCATCTGACCGCCTCCGACGTCCAGAGCATGACACTCAGCGAACTGCTCGCCCTGGCCGAGGACAAGGACCGCGACACCTTCGAGAACCTGTCCCTGGGTTACACCGAGACCTTCGGCGACCCGGCCCTGCGCGAGGTGATCGCCCAGACGTACGAGCACGCCGACGCCGACGATGTCCTCTGCTTCGCGGGCGCCGAGGAAGCCCTCTACGTGGCGATGAACGTCCTGCTCGACGCGGGCGACCACGCGGTGGTGGTGACCCCGAACTACCAGGCCGCCGAGACCGTGCCGCTGGCGCTGTGCGAGGTCACCGGCGTGGCCCTCGATCCGGACCGGGACTGGGCCCTGGACCTCGACAAGGTGGCGGCGGCCATCCGGCCCAACACCCGGGTCGTGTCGGTGAATTTCCCCAACAACCCCACCGGCAAGGTCATCGACGCCGCCGACTTCACCGCGCTGGCCCGCCTGTGCGACGAGCGAGGCATCCACCTGTTCAGCGACGAGGTCTACCGCGGACTCGAACGCGACCCCGCCCGCACCCTGCCGCAGGCCGCAGACCTGTCCGAGCGCGCACTGTCCTTGAACGTGACCTCGAAGTCGTTGGGGCTGCCCGGACTGCGCATCGGCTGGATCACCTGCCGCGACCGCGAACTGCGCTCGCGCCTGGAGCGGGCCAAGCACTACACCACCATCTGCAACTCCGCGCCCAGCGAGGTCCTGGCCCGCATCGCACTGAAGGCCCGCGAGACGATCCTGGCCCGCAACGGGGCCCTGATCGCGGCCAACCTGCCGGTCTTCGAGGCGTTCTTCGCCGAATTCGCGGACGACTTCGAGTGGCAGGCGCCGGACGGCGGATGCGTCGCCTACCCCCGCTACCACGGCGCCGACGGGGTGGAGGATCTCTGCACTCGCCTGGTGGCGGAAGCCGGTGTCCTGCTGCTGCCCGCGAGCATCTACCGCTCCGAACTCACCGCCACCCCCGCCGACCGTTTCCGCATCGGCATCGGCCGCCGCAACCCGGAAGAAGGACTGGCGGCCTTCGCCGAGTGGCTGCGAGGGCGGCGGTGACCCTTGCCGTCTTCGACACGGCCGCCATCAAGAAGACCGCCACCTCACAACTGGTCCTCGACACCGTCCGCGACGCGCTCATCGCGCACGCCGAAGGCCGCACCAGCGTGCCGCCGCCACTGCATCTGGACTTCCCCGAAACCGACGGGGACTGCCACGTCAAAGCCGGCTGGATCACCGGCGCCACCGACTTCACCGTCAAGATCGCCACCGGCTTCTACCGCAACCCCGCCCTCGGCCTTCCGACCAACCACGGACTGGTCTGCGTCGTCAGCGCCCACACCGGACAGGTGCGCGCGCTCCTGGACGACCGCGGTCTGCTGACCGCTTGGCGCACCGCCGCCGCGGGCGCGCTCATCACCCATGCCATGGCCCGGCCCGACGCCGTCATCCTGGCCGTCTTCGGCACCGGCGAACAGGCCCGCCTCCAGGCGACCTGGCTGGCCGAACTCCGCCCGGTCAGCACGGTGCTGGTCCACGGCCGCAACCCGCACAGAGCCGCCGCCCTGTGCGACGACCTCATATCGCGCGGCCTGCCGGCCCGGCCCGCTTCGGCACAACAGGCGGCCGCCGCCGACATGGTCATCACCACGACTCCGGCAACGGTCCCCGTCCTGGATGCCGCCCAGGTACGCGAGGGAGCACACGTGACCGGCATCGGCACGGACATGCCGCACAAGAACGAGCTCCCGCCGGCACTTTTCCACCGCGCTGAGCTCATCGCCACCGACGACCACGCCCAGTGCCTCGACCACGGCGACTTCGGACACGCCGTCCGCGCCGGCGCCACCGCCCGGGACGGCGACATCGCGGCCGGCCTGCTGCTCGGAACACCCGTCGACCGGCCCGACACCGCGATCACGGTGGCCGACCTCACCGGCGTCGGAGCGCTCGACGCGGCACTCGCCTCAGCCGTCCTCGACCAGCTCCTGCACTGAACGCCTAACGGGAAGGGACCGTGTGACAGAGGCGGTGTGAGATACAGGCCGAAGAGATCGGCAGGTGTCAACTGGCCCGGACCCCAGTCGCGTTGGCCGTCGCGTCGGCCGGTGCGGCGGTTGCCGTACCCATGGGGAACGCGGCGCATGCATAGGTACTCCCGACCGCAACACCCAGCACCTCAAGGAGACTTCGTGATCACACCCAGCCCCGCCATGCGTCGCACCTCGGCCGTGGGCCTCGCCCTCGCCGCCTGCCTCGGCACCGTCCCCACCGCCACGGCACCGGCTCAAGGCCACCGACACCCGCCACCGCATCGGCTCGATCCTGCTCAACAACGGCGGCCCCGGCGGCACCGCCCTCGAATCCCCGCCGGAATTCCATGCGCGGATGAAGGAGACCGGCCCGCGGCGCGCTCGGCGAGAAGAAGATCTCCTACTTCGGCTACTCGTACGGCACCTACCTGGGCACCGTCTACACCCAGATGTTCCCCGGCCGCTACGACCGGGTGGTGCTGGACGGGGCCCTCGACCCACGCGAGTACGGTCCCCGGCTGGTCAAGGACGCCGCCGGCGAGAACGAGCAGGCGCTCGCCGACTGGGCCACGTGGGCTGCCGCCCGCAACGACACCTACGGCCTCGGCCGCACCCGCGCCCAGGTCCTCGCCACCATCGACCGCATCATCAAGGCATCCGCGCGCGGCCCGCTGACCGTCGGCACCGCCCCGGAGAGCTTCCCGCTCGATGACACCCGGATCCCATTGGTCCTGCTCACCGGAACCGACAGCGACACCGACACGGCCCGGGCATCCCTCGCTGAACAGGTGTCCGTGCTGAACAAGGCCGCGGCCGGGCAGCCGACCCGGCTGTCGCCGCAGTTCGCCGCGACCCTGCGGTTCGCGATGACCGCCGAAGGGTCGCCCCACGGCAGCGTGCAGTCCGCGATCCTCTGCGGGGACAGGGCGGCCCCGCGCGACCCCGAGGTCTACTGGCGCGACATCGAGCGCAGCCGCGCCACGTACCCGCGCTTCGGCGCACTGGCCAACAACATCAGCCCGTGCGCCTTCTGGGACCGGCCCCGCGAGGAACCCACCGAGGTGAAGCACGACGCCAGCATGCTGATCGTGTCCGCCACCGGCGACCCGCGCACCCCGCACAAGGGTGCCGTCGCCCTGCACGGCCTGCTGCCGAGCTCCAAGCTGATCACCCTCAAGGGCGCCAACCGGCACGCGGTCTACGGCGTCTACGAGAACCCCTGCGTCGACGACAAGGTCAACCGGTACCTGGCCACCGGCAAGCTGCCCGCCAATGACCAGATCTGCTCCAAGCAGGCCGGATAGTCCTGTGACCGCGTAGGTTCGCCGGGTTGTTCAGGCCGCAGTTTCGAGAGGGCGTCCACCCCGGCGGACGCCTTTCTCGCTGCGAATGCGGGCGCGTCCCTTGCGTTCGGCGGCCAGGACATCGCGGTGGCGGGCATTGCGTTTCGCCGGCGCAGGCAGGCGGCGCCTGACCGGCCTTGCGCCGGCGGGCTCGCTTGTCGGCCTGACGGTGGGAGCCGACGGGGTCGGTCAGCTGTGTGCGGCCCGGATCCAGTTGCGCAGCGTCTCGGTGTTCACCCCTAGACCGGTGGCGACCGACTTGATCGTCGCTCCCGGCCTCAGGCGGTACAACGCGACCGCGTCCGCCCTGAACTCGGCAGGGTAGTGCTTCATCACCATCTGTACAGGACTCCATATCCACCCGGACCATCAAGATCCGAGTGCTTCTGGTGTCCAACGCCCGGGGTCCCTGACGGGCTACTCCCCGAAGAAGCACAGCTTCTTCCGGAGCGGGGAGCCCACCACCTGCCCGCGGTCGGAACGGACCGGCCGCAGGCAGGTGTCGTGTGGCTACGCGGGATACCAGGCGCCGTTGTACCAGACCTCGTTGGCGCTGTCGTTGTGGTGGTCCATGTTGAAGTCGTTGGGGTAGTTGTTCATGTGGTTCTGCGGGTACGTCCAGATGCCGGCGGACTCGTCGCAGACGTAGTCCCAGTGACAGATCGTCTTGACCGGCACGTTGCCGAAGGACTTGTCGGCGCCCGTGAGCGGAGCGCCGATGACACCGCCGAACGGCACCGCGCCGCCGTTGGCGCCGGGAGGGCCCTGGCGCTTGGGGTCCGAGACGAGGACGGCGTTGACGTTGCCGAAGGTCCGCCAGTTCTCGGTGACCCAGATGTGCACCACTGCGGCGCCCAGGGAGTACCCGCCTATCTTGACGTGCTGGCCCGGACACGTGTTGCGCTGGTCGCGCACCAGCCGATTCAGCTCGTTGACGCCTGCCCGGGCGCTCGCGCCGTTGGGGATCTGGGTCGGGTAGCCGACGTGCTGCTGGATGTTGCCGGTGAAGCCGTCGTTGTTCCATGAACTGCCGGTGCCGCCGACGACGATCGTGTAGGTGCCCTCGCATGAAGCCGCCGCTTGCGCGGAGGACTCCAGTGCCACGGAAAGTCCGGCCGTCAGCACAAGTCCGGCCAACGCGGCCGTGGTCCTTTTGGCCCGCATGAATTCTCCTCATCTAGTGGTACTCGATGCTGGATGCCCACTCGTGCCCGATGCCCCGTCAGCCACCCATCACGGTCGGCGCGGGCTTGGCGCACGATCTGACGCGGATGTTCGGCAAGAACCTATTCTTCGGCGCTGAAGCGGCGACAGGCCCCAAGCCGGCAGCGGATGGGGCGGACGAGATCACACCCAGGGGTGCGACACCTGCGGGTGCGCCCCCACGGGCGCCCTCCGCCGTTCAAGATCAAGTGCTTAGTGGTCGGCTCCGGAAGTCCTTCGGGGGTTGACTTCGTTGGTGCCAGGTTCATCCCAGCCCCGGCAGGCTGCGCAGCTCCGCGATCCGCGAGATCCGTGCAAAGAGCAGGAACAGCAGGGCCATCGCGATGCTGCCCGCAGCCAGCGAAAGCGCGGGAGTCCAAGAGGCTGATGCCAGGCTCTGGCTGCAGAAGCGGGCGATGAGCCACCCGCACTCCCGGCGGCGATAGCGGCCGCAGTGAGTTTTGCGTAGGTGCGACAGATCCGCCGCCCGTCGAGCAGTCCCTCCGTGCGTCGCTGCAGGCACAAGGCGGTGAGCAGCAGGCCGATTACGTAGGACAGAGCGTAGGCAGCGGCCATTCCCGTGACCGCCCAGCGCGGGGGCAACAGGAGGTGGCAGGCCGTGGCGAAAGCGATGTCGACGCTGCTGATCCACAGCGCCATCCGGAACGGTGTGCGGGTGTCTTCGCAGGCGTAGAAGGTGACGACCGACTGGGGCAGCATCCAGATCTGCTGGGCGTAGCTGTAGGCGGTGTAGCCGACGCCGTCGTGGGGCAGCAGCCTGACCTGGGTGTCGGTGATGTCCGAGACCTGTTCGGGGCGGTCATCAGGCCGAGGTGAAGGCCGAACATGGCGATCAGGACGAGGTTGTCGAGGACCGGTGTCCACTTCATCGCACCGAACCAGCTTCGGGAACCGAGGACTTGGCCGACGATGCTGAACACGCCGTAGAAGAAGATCTGTGGGCGCAGGAAGCGGGCGAAGACCACGGTCAGCTCGAACGCGTCGTGCGTGGCGGGTGTGTCGCGCTGGTAGATGCTGATGATCTCAGGAGCGGCCCACGTGGCCAGCGCGGTCCCCACGCCCAGGACGCACAACACCAAGGTGACCAGGCGTTGCTCAAAGGCGGCGCCGCCGTCGGGGTCTTCCGCGCGGGCCCGGACCAGTTGGGGAACCAGGACGGAGTTCAGTGCGCCGCTGATCAGCAGAATGTACAAGCTGGTCGGGCACCGTGTTGGCCTGGTTGTAGGTGGTGGCCGGCAGCTCGGTGCCCAGTGCAGCGGCCTGCAGCACCTGCCTTATCAGTCCGGTGGCACGCGAGACCACGGTGCCCGCTGCCATCAGCGCAGACGAACGCAGCAGTCCGCCACCACCTTTCCCCTTCTTCGGGGCAGCGCGCCTCCGTCTTGTGGACCGCGCTATCCGCTCGGCCGACGTCTCCTCGATCACGGGAACAATCTACGATCCAGAGCGCACCTGTCTGGAGGACATCGGGTTCGAGATCCAGGACGCACCGTCCGAGGCGGCTCCAGCACTGCGCTGCCTCTCCTGCCCGATCCGCGCCCGTCGCGACGTGTGGGCCCCGCCCCGGCGGCGGGCGGGGCAGGCTGCGGTTTGCCAGTGATCCACTTCGGCCGGTCGGTTCGCCCGCCATGCCCATCCGCACTGCCTACCCGATAGCCCCGAGTGCCGCCGAACGCGTGCGGTTGAAGAAGATGGCCTACGGCCACAAGACCGAGCACCGGCTGCGGGTGCGTGCGCAGGTTCGGGCGCACGGGGCAGCGCCGCCATCGACGCGATCTTCGCGTAGCCGTGGCCGGTCGGCAGAGGCCGTGGAGGGTAGTCTGCAGCCCGTCGCGGGCCCAAAGTCCCAGGGAAGTCCCAGAGACGCCGCCGCCCCCGATCCTGACCCGCTTCGCCACAGGTCAGACGGGGTGCGGCGGCGCTCGCGTATCAGATATCCCGAAAGATCTCGATCTGCGCCCCGATGGAGTTGAGCCGCTCCGCCAGGTCCTCGTAACCCCGGTTGATGACATAGACGTTGCGCAGTACGGACGTGCCCTCGGCGGCCATCATCGCGAGCAGGACGACGACGGCCGGGCGCAGGGCCGGGGGGCACATCATTTCCGCGGAGCGCCAGCGGGTCGAGCCGTCGACCAGGACGCGGTGCGGGTCGAGGAGTTTGACCTGGGCGCCGAGGCGGTTGAGGTCGGTGAGGTAGATGGCGCGGTTGTCGTAGACCCAGTCGTGGATGAGGGTCTGGCCCTGGGCGCTGGCCGCGATGGCCGCGAAGAACGGGACGTTGTCGATGTTCAGGCCCGGGAAGGGCATCGGGTGGATCTTGTCCAGCGGGGCCTGGAGCTTGGAGGGGCGGACGGTCAGGTCGATCAGCCGGGTGCGGCCGTTGTCGGCGGCGTACTCCGTGCTGCGCTCGTGGTCCAGGCCCATGTCCTCCAGGACCGCGAGTTCGATCTCCAGGAATTCCACCGGGACCCGGCGGATCGTCAGCTCCGACTCGGTGACAACGGCCGCCGCCAGCAGGCTCATCGCCTCGACCGGGTCCTCGGATGGGGCGTAGTCCACATCGCGGTCGATGCGCGCGACGCCGTGCACGGTGAGCGTGGTGGTGCCGATGCCCTCGACCTTGACGCCCAACTCCTCCAGGAAGAAGCAGAGATCCTGGACCATGTAGTTGGAGGAGGCGTTGCGGATGACCGTGACGCCGTCGTGCCGGGCCGCGGCCAGCAGGGCGTTCTCGGTGACGGTGTCGCCGCGTTCGGTCAGGACGATCGCGCGCTTGGGGGAGACGTCGCGGTTGACCTCGGCGAGGTAGGTGCCGTCGGTCGCGGTGACGTCCAGGCCGAAGTGGCGCAGCGCCGTCATGTGCGGGGTCACGGTGCGGGTGCCGAGATCGCAGCCGCCGGCGTACGGCAGCTTGAAGCGGTCCATCCGGTGCAGCAGCGGGCCGAGGAACATGATGACGCTGCGGGTGCGGCGGGCCGCCTCGGTGTCCATCGCGGCGAGGTTCAGCTCGGCCGGCGGGACGATCTCCAGGTCGTTGCCGTCGTTGATCCAGCGGGTGCGGACGCCGATGCTGCCGAGCACTTCGAGGATGCGGTAGACCTCCTCGATACGGGCCACCCGACGCAGAGTTGTCCGGCCCGCGTTCAGGAGCGTGGCGCACAGCAGCGCGACGCAGGCGTTCTTGCTCGTCTTCACGGCGATGCTGCCGGAGAGCCGGCGGCCGCCGACCACGCGCAGATGCATCGGACCGGCATAGCCGAGCGAGACGATCTCACTGTCCAGGGCCTCGCCGATACGGGCAATCATCTCAAGGCTGATGTTCTGATTGCCGCGTTCGATGCGGTTCACCGCACTCTGGCTGGTTCCGAGTGCCTCGGCGAGCTGCGTCTGTGTCCAGCCCCGGTGCTGCCGGGCGTCACGGATGAGCTTGCCGATGCGTACGAGGTAGTCGTCTGCCATGGGGCGACCGTATCTCAGATATGAGATGCATGTGCAATCGCCTATTGTTCTAGTACCATGCGAACAATTGGAGGTAGTCATGAACTCTTCCCTGCGTGCCGATCAGCCTGCAACCAGCCCACCGCGGGCCTGGGTTGTCGTGCTTCCCTTCGTCCTCGCGACAGTTGTGCTCGGCGGCGTCTACGCGGCCGTGGCCGGCCGGCTGCCCGAGCACCTCGCCACCCACTTCGGTCCCAACGGCCAGGCCGACGGCTACACATCGCCCGGCGGGTACCTGATCCTGAGTATCGCCCCGCTCGCCGTCTTCGGCATCGTGTTCGCCGTGCTCGGCCGCCGGTCCGGTGCCGGCCCGTCGGCCCGCTGGCAGCCCGTCGTCGGATACGCCGTGGCCGCATCATCCGCGTACTTGACGGGTGCGACGCTGCTCTGCAACGCCGGGGTCCCGGACGCTTCGGCGGTCCGCCTTCCGTACTGGCACATTGCCGTGGCGCTCGTCTTCGCCCTGCTGGCCGGCGGCGTGGGACGGCTGCTCGCCGGGCCGGGCGACCGGGCCGCGCGTCGGGCGCCCGGTAGCGAGCCCCGGCTCGACCTCCCCGGCGGGAGTCGAGCGAGCTGGTCGCACACCGTCAGCTCACCACTGATGGCAGCGGTGAGCATCCTGGTGTGCGGCGCCGGGCTGGTCCTGGGTTTCACCGACAGCTGGGTCGTCGGCGCCGTACTGCTGGCCGCCGCCGTCGTGACGGGCGCCTGCGCATCGGTACGGGTGACGGTGGACCGGCGGGGCCTGGCCCTCGCGCCGACGCTGCTGCCGTACCCTTTCCGGCGCATCCCCCTGCACCGCATCGTGGACGCCACCAGCCGCGAGATCGTGATCGCCACGGAGTTCGGCGGCTGGGGCTACCGCGTACAGCCCGGCCGGAGCGGCCTCGTGCTCCGTTCGGGTGAGGGAGCCGTGCTCCGGCTGACGAGCGGCAGGGAATTCGTGGTGACGGTCGACGACGCGGCGACCGCCGTCGCACTGCTCAACACGTACCTGGACCGCGCACGTTCGAAGTAGGGAGACCGAGGTGCTGATCCAGGTGGACCCCGCCTCCTCCGTGCCCCTCGGGGACCAGATCGCGGCCTCGGTCCGCGGTGCCATCGCCGACGGCTCGGTACGGGCCGGGGAACGGCTGCCCGCCGCCCGCGCGCTCGCCGCTTCCCTCGGCGTGAACGTGCACACGGTGCTCCGCGGCTACCAGCGGCTCAAGGAGGAGGGGCTGATCGAACTCCGTCGCGGACGCGGCGCGATGATCACCGGCACCGCGTCCCCCGGCCGCGCCCGCCTCGGTGAGGCCGCCGAGCGGCTGATCACCGAGGCGCGCAGGCTGGGACTGTCGGACGAGGAGATCGTGACGCTGGTGCGGGAGGGGCTGGTGACCCCGTGAGGGGCCGGCACCGGTGACGGTGGCCCGGTGCGCTCGGGTAAGGCGCGGTGCGGTCAGAACGGATCGGCCGGGCTCGCCGGGGACGTACCGGCGTCCAGGTAGCGGATGATCTGGGCCGGGTTGCCGACCGCCAGCACTCCCGGCGGCAGGTCCTTGGTGACCACCGATCCGGCACCGACCACGGTGTTCTCGCCGATCGTCACCCCGGGGCAGACGATCACCCCGCCGCCGAGCCAGACGTTGTCGCCGATCGTCACCGGCACCGCCTTCTCCCAGCCGGCCCGCCGCCGTTCCGTGTCCAACTCGTGGAGCGGTGTGAGGAGTTGCACGTTCGGACCGATCTGGACGTCGGCGCCGATGGTGATGGGCGCCGCGTCCAGGAAGACCGCGCCGAAATTCACGAACGTACGGGGCCCGACGCTGATGTACCGCCCGTAGTCGCAGTGGAACGGCGGCCGGATCCGCACCCCCTCACCCACCGCACCGAACAGCTCCGCCAGGATCCCGGCGCGCTCGGCGGCCGTGCGCGCCCCGGGCGCGTTGTACGTCCCGCAGAGCTCGATACGGCGCTCGGTATCCGCGGCGAGTTCGGGATCGTCGGGGAGGTACCACTCACCGGCGAGCATGCGCTGCTTGTTCTCACCCATTGCCGTCACCTGCCGCTGCTGTCACTGGTCTGTGCCATGTGCCGCCGACCCCGGTCATCGGTCATCAGCCATTGGTCCTTGTCACCGACCCTTGTCGTTGGCACTCGGCGTTGTCAACCGAAGCGCCTGTGCCGCGGCGGCGAGCGTCACTCTCCCGCATCACGGTGCCCTTGGCCGCACGGCTCACGGGCATCCATCCCACCCTGGCGCCCCTCCTGCGGCCCCCGTCCTCGAAGCCGGCGCCCGCAGCCCGCGTACCTGTGGGGAGCACAGCACCGCGGCCGTCGCCAGGACGACCAGCGCGGTGCAGCCCGCCGGCGCATGGCCGACGCCGACGAACGCGACGGTCACGCCGGACAGCGCGAGCCCCAGCAGCATCGAACTGTTCGTGCCGACCCGGAGCATCCCGTTCGCGTGCTGCAACCGCTCGGCGGGCACGATCAGCGGTACGACGCCGTCCGTCGCGGGCACGAACAGCGCGGTGGCCACACCGGCCGGTACCGCCGGCGCGCACATCGCGGACAGCGGTGTGTGCCCGGTCAGCACCATGGCCGCCGGCCCGGCGTACGCGGCCGCGCCGACGAGGTCCGCGGCGATCATCAGCCGGGAGCGCGACATCCGGTCCGCGATCAACCCGCCGACGAGGACGAACACCAACTGCGGCAGCGCCTGGCAGGCCGGCACCAGCGAGAGCCGGCCGGGGATCGCCCCCCGGCAGCGATAGTACGGCGAAGGAGAGGGCGACCCGGGCGAAGGCGTTGCCGAGGACCGAAATGGTGCGGGCGGAGGCGAGCAGCGCGAACCGCCGGTCACGTCAAAGGGGTTGGGGAACGGATGCCGAGGGGATCGTCACGGCGGTCAGCGTAGGGGGCCGGTACCGGCCCGAGTGCGCTCTCACCGCCCCTCCCACCGCACCGAATGTCCTTCCTCCGCCGCCGGGTACGGCCCAGACTGCCCTCATGAAACCTGCCTCCGATCCCACCCACACCCCCCTCTCCTCCCGGACCACACCACCGGAGCCCCTCACCGACACCACAGCCACCACCGCCCTCCTCCGGCGTTTCGGAGAGGAACTCCAACAACGGCTTTCACAGCCTCAGTTGCTCGCCCTCTGGGCGCACGGATCGCTCGGCGGTGGTGACTATCAGGAGGGCCGCAGCGATCTCGACCTGATCGCGATCACCGACCGCCGGTGCACGCCCGAGGAGGAGCGCCGCCTCGGCGAGCTGCACGAGAATCTGGACAGCACCGAGCGCCTGGCCGCGAAACTGCATTGCAGCTACGTAGCCGCCGACGAGGTGGCAGACCCCGAACGCAGCCACCTCACCTGGGCCCACCGGGAACTGAAGCACCGTCCGGTGACCCCCATCACCCGGCGCGAACTCCACACGTTCGGCCGGGTCCTGTACGGCGCGGACCCCGCGGCCCTGCTCCCGCCGGTCACCGACGTACAGCTCGCCACTTCCGTGCTCGTATCCCTGCGGGATTTCTGGCGGCCCGCCCTGGACCACCCCGACCGCTGGCTCCAGGACATCTGGGTCGACCTCGGGCTGCTGGTCCTGGCCCGTGCCACGGTCACGCTGCGCGACGGCACATTGATCAGCAAGGGCGAGGCACTGCACGTCCTGGCCGAACTGGACGCCCCGGCCGAGGTCGTCGCCGACATCCGGGCCCGCCGCTACGACGTCCCGGCCCCCACCCCCGCCGACCCCGCCTGGCTTGCCCGGCGCGCCGACCTGGCCCGGGACTTCCTCGGCCCTGCCATCGACCGCACGCTGACCGCGTACGGACCGGGCGCACCCGCCGACACCTCCCTCCCCGGCGAGGGGGACGAGTGATCGGACACCTGCCCCGCCGACCGATGGCCTCAAGAACTACGACCTCTTCTCCTTCCACGACTGTGTGACCTCTCCCGGGACGCGGAGGTCGCCGTGATCGTCCGGGGGCGGGAACTGCTCGCCGCTCTGCCGGGATGGCCGACCGTCCGGTGACTGCGGGCGCGACCGGGCGGGGCTGCGGTCCCGGACGCGGGGAACGGCGATTCCGCGCGCCGTTCCCGCACGAACCGCCGCGTTGACAGGCGGCGAAACGGGTGGTTGTAATGGTCCGCGTGTCACGTGACACCGGCCGAAGAGCAGTGGGCAGGCCGGTAGTCGGGCGAACACCTTCACCAAGGGATCTGCCTTGAGTTCATACTCCGCATCCTGCGTTTGACGTAGGCGCCTCCGCGCGCCGTCCCTTGTCCTCAGCGGTGCCCCGCACCGCCGTGTGACCTCGCCTCGCCACGCCTCTCCGATGGCCGCCGCACCTCGGCGACCGCACCCGGCTGCGCGGCGCGAGCGAGATCCGTCGCCGGACGAGGGCCCGCGTACGGTCCCTGCGCGCCACGCACCCACCTCACCTCACCACCACACACCCATGCACCGCTGGGCCCGTGCGCATCCAGGTACCCGTGTGTACCCCGGCACTCGCGAGCCCCCGGGCACCCCTGCGTGCCTGTACCCACATCCGCAACCACATCTCCGGAGATCCGACACCGTATGCCCAAGTCCTTCAACCAGCAGGTCATCGAGGAGTTCCGAGCCAACGGAGGAGAGGTCGGCGGCCCCTTCGAGGGCGGTGACCTCCTCCTGCTGACCACCACCGGCGCGAAGTCGGGGGAGCGGCACACCGTCCCCCTCGCCTATGTGCGCGAGGGCGGGCTGCTGCTGATCGTCGCGTCCGCCGCCGGCGCGCCCAGCCATCCCGCCTGGTACCACAACCTGCTCGCCCATCCCGCGGTGCGGGTGGAGATCGGCACCGAGGCGTACGAGGCGATAGCGGTACCCGCCGAGGGCGCACGGCGCGAGAGACTGTTCCGGCAGGTGGTGCGGGTGGCGCCCGGATACGCCGACTATCAGGCGCGCACCACCCGGACCCTGCCGGTCGTGGTGCTGGAGCGCCCCGAACACGGAGCGGCGGGCCCTCGCGAGGTCAACAACCTCGCCGACAAGCTCATCGAGGTCCACACCTGGCTGCGCTCGCAGTTGCGGTACATACGTGCCGAGGCCGACGCCCATCTCGCCGCGCGGGCGGCGCACCAGGGGCCCGGCGAGCCGCCGGTACCGGGGCTCGGCCTGCAAATCCGGCAGCACTGCCTGGCGTTCTGCGAGACGCTGACGTTCCACCACACCGGCGAGGACGCGCATGTCTTCCCCGCCCTCGCGCACCACCATCCGCATCTGCGCGAAGCCCTCGACCGGCTCCGCGACGAACACCGTACGGTCGCCCGCATCAAGGACGAACTCCTCGCCCTGTTGGCCGACATCGGCGCCGCCGACCCGCACCACTTCCGCGCCGAGCTGGTCCGGATGTCGAAGGAACTGACGGCGCACCTCGACTACGAGGAGGAGTCGCTCCTCCCGGCCCTGGCCGAGATCCCGTTCCCCCCGGCCCCACCGGCACCCGCCCCGGAACCGGTCCCGAATCCGGCGTCGACACCCACCCCCGATCCGGTATCGGCACCCGCCCCGGATCCGGAATCCGCCCCGGCTGACAGCGCGGGGAGTACCGCCGTCCGACGGTGATCACGCGAGGCGGTGACGGGTTTGGTGGGTCCCGGCCCGTCACCGCCTCCCGCCGCTCCCACCGCCACCAGGATCACCGGTGCCCCGGGCCCGCGCCCGGTCCTTCGGAAACCGTCCCGGCGTGCCCACTGAGCATGGCGCCTGCCGCCTGCCCCTGCCGTCCGCGGTTCGGCGGCGGGGGCGGGGCCAGCGTCTCAGGCGGCGTCTCCGGCCGGGCCGGAGGAGAGGAGTTGGCAACTGTCGAAGTTCATGCACCCGCAGGCGAGGCAGTCGGCGACGGCGTCCCGCAACGCTTGCGTCTCCTGAAGGAACCGGTCCAGTTCGGGGAGCTTCCGTTCGGCGAGCGCGCGCCACTGCCGGGTGGCGCCCCGGTCGACGGTGGTGTCCAGCAACTGGCGGATCTCGGCGAGGGTGAACCGGGCCCGCTGCGCCATCTTGATCAGCGCGATCCGCCGCACCGTGCCGACCGGATAGACGCGCCGCCCCGCGACCCGCCCGGCCGGCGGCAGCAGACCGATGCTCTCGTAGTAGCGCAGGGCCGACGGCCGCATCCCGACTCGCCGCGCAAGGTCCCCGATGCCCAGCTCCCGCACCGATCCCCCTTGACGTCAAGCGCACTTGAACCCTGAGTCTGACCGGGTGACTCACCCACCGACAACCCGGCCACGGACAACTCGCCTGCTGCCGCGCACGTATCGGCCGCTGTTCGCCCACGCCGAGTTCCGGCGGCTTCTGCCGGCCCTGGCGGCCTCCGACCTCGGTGACGGGATGAGCGTGGTCGCCGTGGCATGGCTGGCCGTTCTGATCGCGTCTCCCGGCCGGTCCACCCTGGTCGTCGGTGCCGCGGTTGCCGCGTACGCCCTTCCGGGGGCTGCCGGGGCGCTGGTCTTCGGCCGTTGGCTGCGCCGCCTCCCCGGCCGGCGGCTGATGGCCGCGGACAGCTGGCTCCGCGCGGTACTGCTCGGCGGTGTGCCGCTGGCCTGGGCGGCGGGGGTGCTGCACCCCGTTCTGTACGTCGTCCTGCTGGCCGGTTCGTCGGTACTGCATGCCTGGGGGAGCGCGGGAAAGTACTCCCTGCTCGCCGAGGTACTGCCCCAGGAACAGCGGCTGGCCGCGAACGCGCTGGTCAGCTCCACCACCTCGGCGTCCGTCATCGTCGGCCCCGCACTCGCCGGATTTCTGGCGACGGCCGTCAGCCCGGCCTGGATCATCGGCCTCGACGCGATGTCCTTCGCCGTCCTCGCCGTCCAGGTCGGCCGGCTGGGCGGCGCGGCCAAGGCGGTGGGGACGGCCGCGCCGGTCGACACCGGCCGATCGGCGGCCGGTCTGCACTTCCTGCGCGGACAGCCCGAGCTTCTCGGGATCCTCGTACTGACCTGGTTCTTCAACTTCCTCTACGGTCCGGTGGAGGTCGCGCTCCCGCTGTATGTCACCGCTGACCTGCACGCGCAGGCGAGCCTCCTCGGGCTGTACTGGACGGTCTTCGGGGTGGGCGCCGTCCTCGGCGCCCTGGCCGCCGGTGCGCTGCGCAAGCTCCCCCTGTGGCCGGTCACCCTGTGCATCGTCGCCGGCTGGGGCCTGACGCTCGTACCGTTCGGCCTGGCTGCGCCGGTACCCGTCTCCGTCACGTGCTTCGCACTGGGCGGCGTGATCTACGGACCTTTCACGGCACTGTCCTTCACCCTGTTCCAGGACCGCACTCCGGCGGCTTGGCTGACCACGGTCCTGGCCGCCCGGGGCGCCGCCCTGCTCACCGCCGCACCGGTGGGCACCGGTCTCGGCGGCCCCCTCACCGCCGCCATGGGGCCCCGGTATGTACTGGCCGCCTCGGGAATCGCGATCATCACCCTTGCCGCCGTCGCCACGGCGGTGCGGCTCCGGGGGAGGCGGCGGGTGCGTCCTCCGGGGGCCCACGGCACCTGACCCGGAAACCCAGGTCATGGGGGTTATCCCCCGGGAAAGTGTGCGGCCGACCCCATCGTGCCGGGGACGTCGTACGCGTGAAGATCTTCTCAGCAGCACTTGTTACCAGGCACGTTGAGGAGTGATCACACATGATCGGCAATGGGAAGCGGCTCGCGGCGGTGGCGGTGGCCTTGGCCGCGACGCTGGCCCCCGCGGCGGCCGCGTACGCCGCACCGGCGGCGTCCGCGTCGGCCGTCGCGTCGGCCCCCGTCCGCGCGCTGGACCGGATCGCGCATCCGCTGCGGTCGACGGAGCCGGGCACCGGTACGGCCGATCTGCGCGCCCTGGGGACGATGGTCGGCAACGCCAAGGTGGTCGGCGTGGGCGAGGCCACGCACGGTTCGCACGAGTTCTTCGCCCTGAAGGACCGGCTCTTCCGCTACCTCGTCGAGCAGAAGGGATTCACCACGTTCACCCTGGAGGTGAGCTGGTCGGCGGGGCTGCGGATCGACGACTACCTCCAGCGCGGCGAGGGTGGCGACGCGCGGAAGGTCGTGCACGAGGTGATGGCCGGATCTCCCTGGGACCGCGAGGAGTTCGTGACCCTCGTCCAGTGGATGCGCGACCACAACCGCAGGCACCCCGACCGCCCGGTCCACTTCCTGGGCGACGACATCGGCGCGCCCAGCATCGACGGGCGGGTCTTCGACAGCGTCACCGACTACGTCCGGCAGAACCGTCCGGAATCCCTGCCGCGCCTGAACGAGCTCCTCACCGGCCTGCGCCCGCTCGACGACGTCTTCGCCTACCTGAAGCTGCCGCTCGCCGAGCGACAGCAGAAAGCGGCCAAGGCGCAGCAAGTAGTGGAACTCGTACAACGGCAGGGGTCCGGGGGCGGCGGGGACTTCGAGCTCGTTCTTCAGAACGCCCGCAACATCGCGCAGACCTACACCTTCTTGGCCGTCAACATGGACGACAAGAAGTCGTTGAACGACATGGAGCGCTACCGCGACCAGGTGATGGCCGAGACCACGGCATGGTGGCAGCGGCGCACCGGCGGCAGGATCCTGCTGTCGGCCCACAACGGCCACGCCGGCTACGTGGCCGCCGACCCCGAGATGTACCCGAAGACACAGGGCTCGTTCCTCCGCGACACCCTGGGCGCGGACTACCTCGCCATAGGCACCACCTTCGACCAGGGTTCCTTCCTCTCCAAGGACGAGCCGATCGGCGGCGAGTGGAAGAAGTTCACCGTCGATCCGGCCGGTCCGGGCATGAACGAGTACACGCTCGACCAGGTCCGTTACCGCGACTACTACGCCGACCTGCGCAAGGCCCCCGCCGCCGCCCGCAGTTGGCTGGACAGCGCGCGCCCGACACACGACGTCGGCACGCAGTACCCGAACGAGAAGACGCCCGAGCTCGCCATCGGCAAAGCCTTCGACGTCCTGGTCCACCTCCACAGCGTCCGCGAGGCGGGCAAGCTGTAGCGCCCCGGCGCGCGCCGGACGTCCGCCGATCACCGGACCGGGCCGCCCCGGCCGACCGGGCCGGCGGCAGCGGGGCCGTCCACTCCCGTGTCCGGTCGTATCCCGGCGGTGACGCCGAGGGCCGGGCACGCAACAGCGCCCTGTCACCGGCTGCTTGCCGGTGACAGGGCGCTGCCTTCGGCGCCGGAGGAGAGCCGGTCGGCCCCGGTGCAGGTGCTGATTACCGCACGAGGACCACGGAGTTGATCGGCGTCATGTTGTACGGCAGGTACTCGCCCACACCACGCATCACGACGGAGCAGCCACCACCGCCGTTGTACCCATAGCAGAACTGGAAGCCCGCGCCGCCGGTCTGGTTGTTGACCATCACCCGGTCGCCGGTGACGTTCGACAGGTTGTGGGCGCCGTAGCTGTAGAAGGTGTTCTGGTTCAGGATGCTGCCGTTCGTCTCACGGATGCAGACTGCTCCGGACGGGCAGGGCGTCGCCGCACCGGCGCTGGGCGCCGTGGCGAGTCCGAGCCCCACGGCGAGGGACAGACCTGCGGCGGATAACGCAATCTTGCGCATACTTTCCACCCCTTTGTGTCGGTGCAATCCGATATGGAGCACCTAGCAGGCGAAAGTAGCGCAGCGGGGCGGCACGAGGAAACCGCTGAAAATCGCCAGTGCCGTGGACCGCCACCGCGGCATGCTTCCGGCGATCCGGGAAGCCTTCGAAGCGCACCTTCAGTAAGGGGGGACCGGCGGAGACGCCTGGGTCCGACCTTGAACCGGGCCGTCACGCAGTCCCGAAGAGGACGCCACGGATGCCCGCGTGCGGCAGCGGCGTATGACGGCAATGTACGACGGCAACGAATGGCAGCTCGACGTACGGTCCCGCGGGAACCGTCCCAGCCGGTGCAGCCACCCGGCACCCCCGGCGCGGCCACCCGGCACCCCGGCGCGGCGGCTCCGCGCTAGGTGAACGGGCGCCGGCCGCCGGCCTTCACGACCTCCGGGCGCGCAGCACGCAGGTCTGCATCGGAAGGGTGAACTCGGCGTCGGCGGTCTCCGGTCGGCTCGCGAGGTAGGCGCGGATCCGGTCCAGCGTGGCCTCTCGTTCCGGTTCCGGCATGACCAGCATCCCCGCCCTCGTGGTGAGGGTCGCGACGAGGGAGTCGGCGGTGCGACGCTGCCCGTGCGGGAACTCGGCCTGTTCCGGTGCGCCGAACAGGGCGGCCGTGCCCGTCCCGGGAAGGTGCATGCCGGCCGCCTCGGCGCGCCAGCCGGTGGGCGTGTCGCGTGGGCCGATGGCCGCGCTCCCGCTGACCCGCGCGAGCCCGGCGACCCACTCCACCCCGTCGTCCATGACGTTCCACAGGCCGGCCAGGACGCCGCCCGGTGCGAGGACCCTGGCCATCTCGGGTCCCGCGACGGCCATGTCGAACCAGTGCAGGGCATTGCCGGCCAGCACGGCATCGACGGCACCGTCCGGCAGCGGAATCGCCTCGGCGCTGCCCGGCAGGGCGCGGACAGCCGGCAGCGCGCGGCGCAGCTCGGTCAGCATCGCCGGATCGGGTTCGACCGCGACGACATCCGCGCCCAGCGCGACCAGCGCGGCCGTGAGCTTGCCGGTTCCGGCGCCCAGGTCGAGTACGCGCAGGCCGGGCGCGGACTTGAGCGCCCAGCGCACCGCGGTCCGCGCGTAGTCCGGACGGTGTTCGGCGTAGGCGACCGCCGCCGCGCCGAATGACGAGCTGAGAAGTGTTCGGTCTCCCTGGTCCATTTCCTCATCATGTCCCCGGACGGCAAACCGCACACGATCCGTGAGCCGCACACGATCCGTGAGCCGCACACGACCCCTGAGCCGTACACGATCTCTGAGCCGCACACGATCACTCGGCCCGTGGCGGGAAGGCCCGGCGGTCACCAGGCGTCGATCACGCCGCTCCGCCGTCGCTGCGAGCGGACAACCGCCTCCGGCGCATGACCCCGGCGCGGCGATGTACTAGAGTTATCTCGACATCGAGATATCTGCCGAGAGGCGTACCGCTGCCGCGCCAGTAAGGCATACCTAACTAAGGTTTACCTTAGCGGATTGGCGTGACCTGTGACGGCAGGATTGCGGTGGTACGCGCGAATTCATGCATGAAGGAGACTGTCGTGTCGGCGAACAGCTTCGACGCCCGCAGCACGCTGCGCGTGGGCGACGAGTCGTACGAGATCTTCAAGCTGGACAAGGTCGAGGGCGCCGCGCGCCTTCCCTACAGCTTGAAGGTGCTGCTGGAGAACCTGCTCCGCACCGAGGACGGCGCGAACATCACCGCCGACCACATCCGGGCGCTCGGCGGGTGGGACTCCCAGGCCCAGCCCAGCCAGGAGATCCAGTTCACGCCGGCCCGCGTGATCATGCAGGACTTCACCGGCGTGCCCTGTGTCGTGGACCTCGCCACCATGCGTGAGGCCGTCAAGGAGCTCGGCGGTGACCCGGCGAAGATCAACCCGCTGGCCCCGGCCGAGCTGGTCATCGACCACTCCGTGATCGCCGACAAGTTCGGCACCCACGAGGCGTTCGCGCAGAACGTGGAGCTGGAGTACGGCCGCAACAAGGAGCGCTACCAGTTCCTGCGCTGGGGCCAGACCGCGTTCGACGAGTTCAAGGTCGTCCCCCCGGGCACCGGCATCGTCCACCAGGTGAACATCGAGCACCTGGCCCGTACGGTCATGGTCCGCAACGGCCAGGCGTACCCCGACACCCTCGTCGGCACCGACTCGCACACCACCATGGTCAACGGCCTCGGCGTGCTGGGCTGGGGCGTCGGCGGCATCGAGGCCGAGGCCGCGATGCTCGGCCAGCCCGTCTCGATGCTCATCCCGCGGGTCGTCGGCTTCAAGCTGACCGGTGAGCTCACCCCCGGCACCACCGCCACCGACCTGGTCCTCACGATCACCGAGATGCTGCGCAAGCACGGCGTCGTCGGCAAGTTCGTCGAGTTCTACGGTGAGGGCGTCGCCGCCACCTCGCTCGCCAACCGCGCCACCATCGGCAACATGTCGCCGGAGTTCGGCTCCACCGCCGCGATCTTCCCGATCGACGACGAGACCCTGAACTACCTCAAGCTCACCGGCCGCAGCGAGCAGCAGGTCGCGCTCGTCGAGGCGTACGCCAAGGAGCAGGGCCTCTGGCTCGACCCGGCCGCCGAGCCCGACTTCTCCGAGAAGCTGGAGCTGGACCTGTCGACGGTCGTCCCGTCGATCGCCGGCCCGAAGCGCCCGCAGGACCGCATCGTCCTCGCCAACGCCTCCCAGCAGTTCGCGCAGGACGTCCGCAACTACGTCGAGGACGACGACGAGGCGGGCAAGGAGTCCTTCCCGGCCTCCGACTCCCCGGCCGCCGTCGACGGCGTGCCGTCGCGTCCGACCACCGTCACCGCCCCCGACGGTTCGACGTACGAGATCGACCACGGCGCCGTCACCGTCGCCGCGATCACCTCCTGCACCAACACCTCGAACCCGTACGTCATGGTCGCCGCCGCGCTGGTGGCCAAGAAGGCGGTCGAGAAGGGCCTGACCCGCAAGCCGTGGGTCAAGACCACCCTCGCCCCCGGGTCCAAGGTCGTCACCGACTACTTCGACCGCGCGGGCCTGACCCCGTACCTCGACAAGGTCGGCTTCAACCTCGTCGGTTACGGCTGCACCACCTGCATCGGCAACTCCGGCCCGCTGCCGGAGGAGGTCTCCAAGGCCGTCAACGAGCACGACCTGGCCGTCACCTCGGTGCTCTCCGGCAACCGCAACTTCGAGGGCCGGATCAACCCCGACGTCAAGATGAACTACCTCGCCTCGCCGCCGCTGGTCGTCGCGTACGCCCTCGCCGGTTCGATGAAGGTGGACATCACCAAGGACGCGCTCGGCACGGACCAGGACGGCAAGCCCGTCTACCTCAAGGACATCTGGCCGTCTGAGGCCGAGGTCAACGAGGTCGTCGCCTCCGCGATCGGCCAGGACATGTTCACCTCCTCCTACCAGGACGTCTTCGCGGGCGACGCCCAGTGGCAGGCGCTGCCGATCCCGACCGGCAACACCTTCGAGTGGGACGCCGAGTCCACCTACGTGCGCAAGCCCCCGTACTTCGAGGGCATGACGATGGAGACGACCCCGGTCGCCGACATCGCCGGCGCCCGGGTGCTGGCGAAGCTGGGCGACTCGGTCACCACCGACCACATCTCCCCGGCCGGAGCCATCAAGGCCGACACCCCGGCCGGCAAGTACCTCACCGAGCACGGCGTCGAGCGTCGCGACTTCAACTCCTACGGTTCGCGCCGTGGCAACCACGAGGTCATGATCCGCGGCACCTTCGCCAACATCCGCCTGCGCAACCAGATCGCGCCGGGCACGGAGGGCGGCTTCACCCGCGACTTCACCCAGGACGGCGGGCCGGTCGGCTTCATCTACGACGCCTCGCAGAACTACCAGGCCGCCGGCATCCCGCTGGTCATCCTGGCGGGCAAGGAGTACGGCTCCGGCTCGTCCCGCGACTGGGCCGCCAAGGGCACCGCGCTGCTCGGCGTCAAGGCCGTCGTCGCCGAGTCCTACGAGCGTATCCACCGCTCGAACCTCATCGGCATGGGCGTCCTGCCGCTCCAGTTCCCGGAGGGCGCCTCGGCCGGTTCGCTCGGCCTGACCGGCGAGGAGACCTTCGCCGTCACCGGCGTCACCGCGCTGAACGACGGCGGCATCCCGGAGACCGTCAAGGTCACCGCTGCCGCCCCGGACGGGACCACGGTGGAGTTCGACGCCAAGGTCCGGATCGACACCCCCGGCGAGGCGGACTACTACCGCAACGGCGGCATCATGCAGTACGTGCTGCGCTCGCTGATCCGCAAGTAAGCCGCGCCGGCCGCCCGGCACGCGGCGGCGGAGGCACGAAGGGCCGCACCCTCTCCCGGGGGTGCGGCCCTTCCGCATGCGCGGGCGGGCCGGACGGCCGGACGGATGTCCGGACGTCGACGTGGGGTATCCGGTGCCCCGACCAGCGCACCCGGCCGAGTCGTCACCCCTCCCGCGCTCCCCCGGGAGGCGGCGCGCCCGCGCCATGCGTACGGGCCGCATCTCCCCATGAGGTGATGCGGCCCGCAGGCGTCGTTCCGGAGCTGTGGCGGCAGGCGTCCGGCTACCGCGCGAGCAGCTCGATCTGGGCGAGGGAGGCGCTCCCGCCGTCGTTCACCAGCCGGTAGTGCCGGTAGGTGTCGGGGTGCGCGAGGGAGAACACCCGGGTCTGCTTGTCCCACGGGAAGCGTTCACCGGAGCGCCGGTCCAGTTTCTGCCACTGTCGGCCGTCCTTGGAGCCCTCCAGGACCCAGCCCGTCGGCGCGGCGGTGTGGTCCGCCGAGGTCAGGGTGTAGGAGGTGACCCTGGTCGGCTGCTTCAGGTCGACGGGGGCCGTGGTGAACGGCGCCGAGGTGTCGGAGGTGTTGTCGAAGAGCGGACCGGCGGCGGGGTCGGTCACATCGGCCGGCGGGGTGGGGATCCTGTCGTCCTGGGTGAGGGAGGAGGGGGCGGCGTTCTTGCCGGTGCCCCAGGCGGAGGGCCGGTCGCCCATGGCGAATTCCAGGGTGCCGCCCCGGGCGAGCAGATCGTGGGGGAGGGCGGTGGAATTCCAGGGCTTGCCGTTGACGCGGAGGCTCTGGACGTAGATGTTGCGGTCGCTGTTGCGGGGGGCCTTGACGACCAGATCGCGGCCGTTCTCCAGATGGACGGTGGCCTTGGTGAACAGCGGGGAGCCCACGGCGTATTCGGGGGAGCCCATCACCAGGGGGTAGAAACCGAGGGAGCTGAAGATGTACCAGGCGGACATCTCGCCGTTGTCCTCGTCGCCCGGATATCCCTGGCCGATCTCACTGCCGAGGTAGAGCCGGGACATGACCTCGCGGACCTTTTCCTGGGTCTTCCAGGGCTGCCCGGCCGCGTCGTAGGTGTAGGCGATGTGGTGCGCGGGCTGGTTGCTGTGTCCGTACATGCCCATGCGGACGTCGCGGGCCTCGGTCATTTCGTGGATGACGTCGCCGTAGGAGCCGGCGAATTCCTTGGACGCGGTCTCCGGGGTGGCGAAGTACGCGTCCAGCTTCTTGGCCAGACCGGCCCGGCCGCCGTAGAGGTTGGCCAGCCCGCGGGTGTCCTGAGGTGCGGTGAAGGCGTAGGTCCAGGCGTTGGTCTCGGTGTAGTCGTTGCCCCAGACCCGGGGATCGAACGCGTCCGGCGACAGACGCCAGTTGCCCTTCGCGTCCTTGCCCTGGAAGAAGCCGACCTTGTTGTCGAAGAGTTTGACGTAGTTCTGGGCGCGGCCCAGGAAATAGTCCGACTCCTCTTTGTAGCGGGGGTTCTTGGTCTTCTCGTAGAGGGCCTTGCCCATACGGGAGATACCGAAGTCGTTGAGATAGCCCTCCAGCGCCCAGGAGGTGCCCTCGTGGGTATCGGTGCTCGTATAGCCGAGGAACGGCGAGGTGTTCATGCCCTTGCGGCCGACGCCGGGGTTCGGCGGGGCGACGGTGGCGTTCTTGACGGCCGCCTCATAGGCCGCCGCGGCGTCGAATTTCACGCCCTTCGCATAGGCGTCGGCGAAGGCCACATCGGAACTCGTACCGGTCATCAGGTCCGCGTAGCCGGGGGAGGACCAACGGGATATCCAGCCGCCGTCCTTGTACTGCTGGACGAAACCGTCGACCATTTTCCCGGCCTGCTTCGGGGTGAGCAGCGAATAGGCCGGCCAGGTGGTGCGATAGGTGTCCCAGAAGCCGTTGTTGACGTACACCTCACCGTCGACGATCTTCGCACCGGTGCGCGTCGGGGTGTCCGGACCGGTCCGCGGTGCGAACGGGCTGGCGTAGCGGACGCGCGAACCCACCTGCTCCGAACCCGAGTTGGGGTAGAGGTAGAGGCGGTAGAGATTCGAGTAGAGGGTGGTCAGCCGGTCGCGGTCGGCGCCCGTCACCTCGATGCGGCCCAGGATGCCGTCCCACTGCGCCTGCGCACGCTTCTTGACGCTGTCGAACGACGCGCCCGCGGGGATCTCGCGGGCCAGGTTGGCCTTCGCCTGGTCCACGCCGATCAGCGAGGTGGCGATGCGCATCGTCACGGTGTGGCCGGCGCCCGGCGCGAAGCGCAGATAGCCGGTGACGTCCTTGCCCCCGCCGCCGTCGAGCCGGCCGCCCTTGGTGACCGGCGCGTCGAAGACGCCGTAGACGAACAGCCGGGAGGCGCCGGCCGACAGGCCGCTCTTGACGTCCGAGAAGCCGGTGACGATCCCGCGCTCGGTGTCGAGGGTCAGCCCGCCCTTGTTGTTGACATTGTCGAAGATCAGGTTCGCGTCGGCGCCGGGGAAGGTGAAGCGCATCATCGCGGCGTGGTCGGTCGGGGTGATCTCCGTCCGGAGGCCGTTGTCGAACGTCACGCCGTAGTAGTGCGGGCGTGCGGTCTCGTTGGCGTGGTGGAAGGGCAGCGCGCGGGCGGTGCGCGAGGCGTCGGGGGTGCCGGCCGCGGCGGACGGCATCACCTGGAACGTCTGCCGGTCGCCCATCCAGGGGCTCGGCTCATGGCTCGCGCTGAACGCCTGGAGGGTGGGCAGGTTGTCGGCGTTGTTGTCCTTGGCGTACGCGTAGAGCCAGTCGGAGCCCGCGTTGGTCACCGGCGTCCAGAAGTTGAAGCCATGGGGGACGGCGGTGGCGGGGAAGGTGTTGCCGCGCGAGAAGCTGCCGCTGGAGAGCGTGCCGCGGTTGGTGACGGCGTAGTCGGAGAGGTGCGCGAGCGGCTTGTCCGGCGCCTTGGGGCCGATGGTGACGTCGTCGATCCAGCCGCGGAAGGCCGGCGCGGTCTTCGGCGCCGCGGGCGCGTCGTAGCCGACCAGGACGCGGGCGATGGTCTTGCCGGCCGCGACCGCGCCGATCCGCGACTCCTTGTTGTTCCACTGGTTGGCGTAGAGCGTCTTGGAGGCGGCCTGGCCCTGCGGCGTCAGCGGGGCGCCGTGCTGGTCGACGGCGCGCAGCTGGCTGAGGTAGGTGCCGTCGGTGAAGGCCAGGTCGAGTGCCACATGGGTCGCCGGGTAGGCGGCGTCCGCCGTGGCCATCTCGGGGAAAATCTTGTACGACAGTGAAGTGGCCGCGGTGACCGGGGTGTTGACCTCGAAGATCTTGTTGTACGCGTAGCCGTGGCCCGCCGCGGTGTGGGTGCCGGCGTAGCGCAGCGCATGGGTGCCGCTGAAGCCCGCGTGCGCCTTGGCGGTGGGGGAGTCGGCGGGGCCGGTGTCGGTCCTGGTGGTCATGGAGGGCGCCGCGGGCCCGGTCTGCGGGGTGACGCCGGCGGCCCGCGGTTTTCCGTCGGGGCCGCGCTCGACGGTGTCGGTCCAGTCGGGCCGCGGATCGCCGGCCTCGAAGGAGGAGCTGAACCGCGGTGACCCCTTGGAGGGTGCGGACGGCGCGGCCTGGGCCGGGACGTGCGCGGTGAGGACGAGCAGGGTGGCCGCCGCGAGGGCGGCGGGGCGGGCGATCCCCCGCAGGGGACGGATCCGGTGTCGGGTGTGCCGGTGTCTGAGCCGCACGCGAGCCCTCTCAACGGTATTGACATCGTTGTCAGTTGTGTAAATGCAGACATAAGTAAGAGGGGGTGCGGGCTTTGGTGTCAAGGGTTCCGGTGGGATCCGTGACGTGCGCGGGGGCAGGGATTCCGCCTTCTGCGGACCGGGTGGCGCTCGGCACGGTCCGGCGGCTCCGGCGCGGCCGGACCGCCGCATGTCGGGGAGGTCTCAACTAGGGAAAGACTGCTGTGGAACCCTGCATTCGATCTTGCCCAGTCGGCCGGAAGTGGACTATACCTGTCGGCGTCCGAACGGCCGGTGAAACGCGGCCGTGGATCCGGGGGGATCTGTGGGGAAGCCGAAGATTTCCCCGCATATCTCTAGCACGCCCGGTGCACATCCCGTACAACTCAGCTTCATCTGACCCGCGGTGCCGGGGTGGCTCCGGTACACCGCCTGAGTCCTGAAGAAGGCGAGGACTTGCGCATGGGATCCACCTCAGAATTCAACCGGCGTGATCTGGTAAAAAGGGCCGCCGCCCTGGGAATCGTCGCCGTGCCGGCGATGGGCGTGCTCTCCGCGTGTGCCACCGGAGGCGGTGGTGGTGAGAGTGACAACGGCGCGAAGAGCAAGGGCACGACCTCGGCGAAGAATCCGCTGGGCGTGAAGAACGGCGCACCGGTCGAAGCCTTCATCTTCAAGGGCGGTCTGGGCGACCAGTACGCCAAGGACGCCGAGGCCGACTACAACAAGACATACGGCGTCACCGTCAAGCACACCGGTACGCAGCAGGTCGGCCCGAAGCTCCAGCCGCGCTTCGCCGGCGGCAATCCGCCGGATCTCATCGACAATTCCGGCTCCGACCATCTGGACATGAACACCCTTTCCTCACAGGGCCAGTTGCAGGATCTCACGGCGCTGCTGGATGCCGCCTCGCTGGACGACCCGAACAAGAAGGTCCGGGACCTCGTCTACCCCAGCACCCTGGAAAAGGGCAAGCACAAGGACGCCTTTGATGTCCTCTACTATGCTTTCACCGTCTACGGCACCTGGTATTCCAGCAAGCTGCTGAAGGACAAGGGCTGGGAGTACCCCGCCACATTCGACGACATGATCAAGCTCTGCGCCGAGATCAAGAAGTCGGGCATGGCGCCCTGGACGTACCCGGGCAAGTATCCGTACTACGTCCACTTCAATCTCTTCTCGCAGATCGCCAAGATCGGCGGGCTGGACAAGTGGATCGCGATCGACAATCTGGAGCCGAAGGCGTGGACGTCGAACGACGCGGTCAAGCAGGTGGTCGAGCACTATGAGGAGCTGGCCGCCAAGGGCTACTTCCTGGAGGGCAGCCAGGGCCTGACCCATATCCAGTCGCAGACCGCCTGGACCCGCGGCAAGGCCGCCTTCATCCCCAACGGTTCCTGGGTGGAGAACGAGGCCGCGCCGACCACTCCGAAGGATTTCGGTATGGCCGTCGGTGTGCTGTTCGACGGCGGCAGCGGCGACAAGATGCCGCACGGCACCGTACGCGCCGAGCCCAGTGAGCCGTTCATCGTGGCCAAGGGCGGCAAGAACCCGACCGGCGGTATGGAACTGCTGCGGATCATGCTCTCCAAGAAGCATGCGCAGAACTTCGCGACAAAGGTCAAGTCGCTCACCGCCGTCCAGGGCGCGACCGACGGAATGCAGCTGTCGCCGGGGCTCTCCTCCGCCGCCGAGGTGGTCAAGGCGGGTGGTAAGAACCTGCTGATGATCCAGCTCCAGGAGTGGTATCCGAAGCTGACGGACGAGAAGATGGGCGGGCTCACCAGCCAGCTGCTGACCGGCGATATGAAGGCCGCCGAATGGATCAAGAAGGCGCAGCAGTTCTCCGATGAGTTCGCCAAGGACGATTCCGTCACCAAGTTCCACCGCGGTTCCTGACCGGGTACCACCGCTGACGAGGGAGGGCCGGGGAGCGCAATGCAACACGGCAAGTACCGATTCATCGCGGGGTTCCTGGCCCTGCCTCTGGTGATTTACGCGGTCTTCGTGATCTCACCATTCGTCCAGGCATTCCAGATATCGACCACGGAGTGGAGCGGACTCCGCGGCGCCGCCAAGAGCATCGGTCTGGACAACTACGACAAGCTGCTGCACAGCGACGAATTCTGGAACGCGCTCAAACACAACGTCATCATGCTCGTACTGGTACCGATCGCGACACTGGCGCTGGGGCTGTTCTTCGCCTTCATGCTCAATGTCGGCGGCCGGTCCCGTCGGGGCGCCGTCATCACCGGCGTGCGCGGTGCGGGGTTCTACAAGTTCGTCTACTTCTTCCCGCAGGTCATCTCGATCACCATCATCTCGGTGATCTGGTTCAACATCTACAATCCGGATCCGCACGACGGCATGCTCAACTCGCTGCTCGGTGCGGTGGGCCTGGATTCCCTCCAGAGTTCCTGGCTGGGCGAGAAGGACATCGCGCTCGCCTGCATCATGGTCGTGATGGTCTGGGCGAATGTCGGCTTCTATGTCGTGCTGTTCTCGGCGGCCATGGCCTCCATTCCGCGGGACATCTACGAAGCCTCGCTGCTGGACGGCGCCAACCGCCTGCACACCTTCTTCCGGATCACGCTTCCGCTGCTCTGGGACACCGTGCAGACGGGGTGGGTCTACATGGGCATCATCGCGATGGACGCCTTCGCGCTGGTGCAGATCATGTCGGTCAACATGGGCGGCCCGGACGGCGCGACGGATGTCGTACCGCTGCGGCTCTACCAGACCGCCTTCCGCGACAGCCAGTTCGGCTACGCCGCGGCCATGGGCGTCGCCATGCTCGTCGTGACGCTGTTGTTCGCCGTTCTCACGATGCGCTTCGCGCGGCGTGAGCGGATCGAGTTCTAGGGGTACGGGCGCATGACGACGGAAACCAACGCGGTGGACCGGCGGCCGGCGGTATCCGGCCCGAGCACCGGCGGCGCGGCCCGCGGGAGGAAATCCCGCAAGGGCGCCGAGGGCGGCGTACTGAACGTCTTCTCGCACGGCATGCTGATCGTGTGGGCGCTGATGGTGGGGCTGCCCCTGCTGTGGGTGCTGTGGAGCTCCTTCAAGAGCAGCGGGGACATTCTCACCACGCCGTGGTCGCTGCCGGACAGTCTGCATTTCGAGAACTGGGCGAACGCCTGGAACAAGGCCAACATCGGCAAGTTCTTCCTCAACACCATTATCGTGGTGGGCGGTTCGGTCATCGGGACGATGGTGCTCGGCTCCATGGCGGGCTATGTCCTGGCGCGGTTCACGTTCCCCGGGAACAGATTCATCTACTACCTGTTCGTGGCCGGTATGTCCTTCCCGGTCTTCATGCTGGTCATCCCGCTGTTCTTCGTGATGCGGGACTTCCCCGGGATACCGCTGCTGGCGACGTACCAGGGCCTGATCATGGTCTATATCGCCTATTCGCTGCCCTTCACCGTCTTCTTCATGACGTCGTTCTTCCGTACGCTGCCGACCTCGGTGGCGGAGGCGGCGATGATCGACGGCGCCTCGCATCTGCGGACGTTCTTCCAGGTGATGCTGCCGATGGCCAAACCGGGCCTGATCAGCATCGGGATCTTCAACTTCCTGGGCCAGTGGAACCAGTACCTGCTGCCGATGGTCCTCAACCAGAACGAGGACAAGTACGTCCTCACCCAGGGTCTGGCCAACATCGCCCTGCAGCAGGGTTACGAGGGCGACTGGGGCGGTCTGATGGCCGGCATGATGATTGCGATGCTGCCGGTGCTCATCGTGTACTTCATCTTCCAGCGGCAGGTGCAGGCCGGTCTGACGGCCGGCGCGATCAAGTAGCACCCGGGGCCGTTGCCCCGTGCCCTCCAGGGCGGCTCCGCCACGGCGGATCCGCCCTGCGGTCTGTCCGGATACGGTTCCGTACGTCCCGTACCGGCGGCGCGGACCACGGCCGGCGGCCGCGCCACTTCCCGATCATGCTCCGCTCAACGCCTTGACGGGACTTCCCGGCCGGAGTTCTGCTTAGGGTTCACATGTTGAAATCGTAAGCCGCCCCCCGAGGACGTGGGTGCGGCCAGGCGGACGGTCGTCGTGCCGTCCGCCCCAGGCGGGAGTGGATGAGCCGATGGAGACTCCGGGGTCGCAGTCCTCGCTGCACCGGGCCAATCTGGAGCGGGTCGTACGCGCGGTGCGCATGGCGGGCTCGCTGACGCAGGCGGAGATCGCCCGGAGCACCGGGCTGTCCGCGGCCACGGTCTCCAATATCGTTCGTGAGTTGAAGGACGGCGGGACCGTCGAGGTGACCCCCACCTCCGCGGGCGGACGGCGGGCGCGCAGCGTCTCGCTCTCCGGTGACGCGGGCATCGTGGTGGGGGTCGATTTCGGCCACTCCCATCTGCGGGTGGCGGTCGGGAACCTGGCCCACCAGGTGCTCGCGGAAGAGGCCGAGCCGATCGATGTGGACGCCTCCGCCGCCGAGGGGTTCGACCGGGCGGAACGGCTGGTCAACAGGTTGATCGAGGCGACCGGGATCGCACCGGGCAAGGTGATCGGGGTGGGTCTGGGCGTGCCCGGCCCCATCGACGTCGAATCCGGCACCCTCGGGTCGACGGCGATCCTGCCGGGCTGGTCGGGCACGAACCCGAGCCGGGCGCTCTCCGAACGCCTCGGCGTGCCCGTGTACGTCGACAACGACGCCAACCTCGGCGCGCTGGGCGAGCTGGTGTGGGGCAGCGGCCGGGGCGCCACCGACCTGGCGTACATCAAGGTCGCCAGCGGTGTCGGCGCGGGGCTGGTGATCAGCGGGCAGATCTACCGCGGCCCCGGCGGCACGGCGGGCGAGATCGGGCACATCACGCTGGACGAGGCCGGGCCGGTGTGCCGCTGCGGCAACCGCGGCTGCCTGGAGACCTTCACCGCCGCCCCGTACGTGCTCCCCCTGCTGCGGCCGAGCCACGGCGCCGAGCTGACCATGGCGCGGGTGGTGCGGCTGGCCCGCGAGGGCGACCCGGGCTGCCGGCGGGTGATCGGGGACGTGGGCCGCCATATCGGCAGCGGGGTGGCCAATCTCTGCAATCTGCTCAACCCGAGCCGGGTGGTGCTCGGCGGGGATCTCGCGGAGGCCGGTGAGCTGGTGCTGGGGCCGATCCGCGAATCGGTGTCGCGGTACGCGATCCCCAGCGCGGCACGGCAGTTGGGGATCGTGCCGGGTACCCTCGGCGGCCGCGCGGAGGTCCTGGGCGCGCTCGCGCTGGTGCTGAGCGAGATGGGCGACTCGACGCTGCTGGGCGGGGTGCGGACCGCGGGCGCTCCCGTTACCGCGTAGACGCCCTGAGTTCAGACAGCTAACGCATGGCACCGTTGTCATCTCGTTAAGGATTTACTCCTTGACGGTGGGCTGGCGGCCGAGTTGACTTCCAGCCACCTCGGCCGCAACGACGCGGCCACGTCAGGGAGGCAACCCCAATGAACCTTTGGACGCGTCGCGTCGTCATAGGCACCGCAGCCGTCTCGATGGCGCTCTCCGTCGCCGCCTGCGGGAAGGCCGGCGACGGCGGGAAGGCCGCCGACGGTGGCGGCGGCGGTGGCGACAGCAAAACCATCGGACTGCTGCTGCCGGAGAACAAGACCACCCGCTACGAGACCTTCGACCGCCCGCTGATGACGGCGAAGATCAGGGAACTCTGCGGCGACTGCAAGGTCATGTACAACAACGCGGCGCAGGACACCGAGAACCAGAAGAAGCAGTTCGACGCGCTGATCACCCAGGGCGTCAAGGTGATCATTCTGGACCCCGTCGACTACAAGGCCACCAAGTCCTGGGTGAACCAGGCCGCCAAGAAGGGCGTCAAGGTCGTCGCGTACGACCGGCTGGCCGAGGGGCAGATCTCCGCCTACGTCTCCTACGACAACGAGAAGATCGGCCGCCTCCAGGGCGAGGCGCTGGTCAAGGCGCTCGGCGACAAGGCCAAGGAGAGCGATGTCGTCATGATCAACGGCTCGCCGACCGACCCGAACGCCCCGTTCTTCAAGAAGGGCGCCCACAGCGTCCTCGACAAGCAGGTCAAGAAGATCAGCTACGAGCAGGACATCCCCGACTGGTCGTCGGACGAGGCCAACAAGAAGATGAGCGCGGCCATCGACTCGCTCGGCAAGAGCGCCATCCAGGGCGTCTACTCCGCCAACGACGGTATGGCGGGCGGCATCATCACCGCCCTCAAGAACCAGGGCGTCAAGGTCCCGGTCGGCGGCCAGGACTCCGAACTCGCCGGCCTCCAGCGGATCCTCAAGGGCGACCAGGCGTTCACGATCTACAAGCAGATCAAGCCGCAGGCCGACATCACCGCCGAGATCGCGGTCAAGCTCCTCAAGGGCGAGAAGACCGACTCCCTGACACCCACCAAGGTGGACAGCCTCAGCGGCGAGGTCAAGGGCATCCCCGCCAAGCTGTACGACGCGCAGATCGTGACCAAGGACAACATCGAGGACACGCTCGTCAAGGACAAGGTCTACAAGGTGAGCGACATCTGCACGCCGGACGTCAAGGCGGCGTGCGAGGCAGCCGGTATCAAGTGACACCCGCCGGCCGGGGCCGCGCGGTACTCCCGTGGCCCCGCCGCCCGGACCGGTGCCCGGTCCCGTAACCGCCCCACTCCGGGAGCGGGCTCCGGAGCGCACCGCGCACACCCCTGCCCCACGCACCACCGTCCCCGCCGTTGCGACGGCGGCGAAGGAGATGATTCACGTGTCCGCTCCGCCTGTGCTGGCGTTGCGCGGAATCTCCAAGCGCTTCGGCGCCGTCCAGGCGCTCACGGACGTCACCCTGGAGATCCACCCCGGTGAGGTGGTCGCCCTCGTCGGCGACAACGGCGCCGGTAAGTCCACCCTCGTCAAGACCATCTCGGGCGTCCACCCGGTCGACGACGGCGCCATCGAATGGGAGGGCCGGCCGGTCCGCATCACCCGGCCGCACGACGCCCAGGACCTCGGCGTCGCCACCGTCTACCAGGATCTGGCGCTCTGCGACAACCTCGACGTCGTCGCCAACCTCTACCTCGGCAACGAACTGCGCACCGCCGGGATCCTGGACGAGATCGCGATGGAGAAGCGCGCCAAGGAACTGCTGGACACCCTGTCCATCCGCATCCCCAGCGTCCGCATCCCCGTCGCCTCGCTCTCCGGCGGCCAGCGGCAGGTCGTCGCCATCGCCCGCGCGCTGATCGGCGACCCGAAGGTCGTCATCCTCGACGAGCCGACCGCCGCCCTCGGCGTCGAGCAGACCGCCCAGGTCCTCGACCTCGTGGAGCGGCTGCGCGAGCGGAACCTCGCCACCATCCTCATCAGCCACAACATGGCCGATGTGCAGGCCGTCGCGGACCGGGTCGCGGTGCTGCGGCTGGGCCGCAACAACGGTGTCTTCGACGTCGCGGACACCTCGCACGAAGAGATCATCGCCGCCATCACCGGCGCCTCGGACAACGCCGTCACCCGCCGCAAGGCGCGTACGGACCAGGTCAGGAAGGAGGACGCGCGATGAGCGACCTCACCGAACGCTCCGGCGGCGAGGACACCACGGCGGACCCGGCCGCTCCGGCCGCCGCGCCCGGTCCCCAGCCGGCCGCCGTCGACCCCCGCCTGCTCGTCCGCGAGAAGGGCCTCGCCGGATACGTCGACGACTTCGCACGCCGGGTGCGCGGCGGTGAGCTGGGCTCGCTGCCGGTCATCATCGGCCTGATCGTCATCGCCGTCGTCTTCCAGTTCAAGAACAGCAACTTCCTGTCCGCCGACAGCCTCGCGAACATCGGCGTCTACACCTCGGGCCTCGGCATCATGGCGGTCGGCATCGTCTTCGTGCTGCTGCTCGGCGAGATCGACCTGTCCGTCGGCTCGGTGGCCGGTGTCGGCGCCGCCGTCTGGGCCGTGCTCAGCACCACCCACGGCGTCGGCGACGGGCTCGCGGTGCTGATCGCCGTCGTCGTCGGCATCGGCATCGGCGCCCTGCACGGCTTCTTCTTCGCCAAGGTCGGCGTACCGGCCTTCGTCGTCACACTGGCCGGTTTCCTCGGCTGGAGCGGCCTGCAGATCTGGCTGATGGGCAAGGAGGGCTCCATCAACACGCCGGGCGGCAGCGTGGTGGAGAAGCTCACCGGCTACTACTTCGAGGACAAGGCCGCCGCCTACGGCCTCGCCCTGGTCGCGGTCCTCGCCTACGCCGGCTCGCTGCTGCTGAGCGCCCGGCGCCGGCGCGCCGCGGCCCTGCCCAGCCGGCCGCTCGGCGAGATCCTGCTGCGCACCGGCGTCGTCGCCGTCCTCGCCTTCGCCGTCGCGTACGTGCTCAACGAGCCCGCGGGCGCCCGGGGCCTGCCACTGGCCCTGGTGCTCTTCCTGGCGGTCCTGGTCATCGCCGACTACGTGGTGCGCCGCACCACCTACGGGCGGCAGATCTTCGCGGTCGGCGGCAACGCCGAGGCGGCCCGCCGCGCCGGTATCAACGTGACCCGGATCCGGATCAGCGTCTTCGCCGTCTCCGGCATGCTCGCCGCGTTCGGCGGTCTGTTCATCGCCAGCCTCTCCGGCGGCGCCACCAAGAACCTGGGCGCCGGCAACACCCTGATGAACGTCATCGCGGCGGCCGTCATCGGCGGCACCAGCCTCTTCGGCGGCCGCGGCAAGGTCTGGTCGGCGCTGCTGGGCATGCTGGTCATCCAGTCCATCCAGCAGGGCCTGAACCTGCTCGGCATGGCCAGCGAGATCCAGAACATGATCACCGGCGCGGTCCTGCTCGCCGCCGTGGTGATCGACTCCATCTCCCGCCGCACCCAGAAGACGGCCGGACGCACCTGACCGCCGACCGCCCGCCGCACCCGGCGACACCGGCCCCCACCAGGCACGATCCGGTGGGGGCCGGTCAGCGTGCGGAGCCCGCCGCCGACGGGGCCCGTTTGGCCGCCGCACCCGAGTGACATACATCGCAAGGCCCGGCCGCCGACGCCGCGGCCGGAACACTAGACTCGGCTGATCGGCAAGCTCGACCAGCTCGAAGTCGAAGCTCGACAGCAAGGAGGCACAGTGCAGAAGGTGCCGCGCGAAGCGCGCCAGGCCGGGGCGATGGCGGGCGACGGTGGGGAGGTGCTGACCCGCATCAAGGGGCCGCGGGACCTCGACCGGCTGGGTCCGGAACAGCTTGAGCAGCTCGCCGGGGAGATCCGTACGTTCCTCCCGCCCGCTGGTCATCGTCGTCAACGACAACGAGCGCTCCTACGCGCCCACCATCGGCGGCCTCGCCGACCACCTCGCCACCCTGCGCACCACCGACGGCTACGAGCGGTTCCTGGCCCGCGGCAAGGACCTCCTGGAGCGCACGCCGGTCGTCGGCAAGCCGCTCTACGAGACGCTGCACGGCGCCAAGAAGGGCCTCAAGGACTTCATCGCCCCGCAGGGCATGTTCGAGGACCTCGGCCTGAAGTACGTCGGTCCGATCGACGGCCACGACCTGGAGGCCCTGGAGTCCGCGCTGCAGCGCGCCAAGCGGTTCGGCGGCCCGGTCATCGTGCACTGCCTCACCGAGAAGGGCCGCGGCTACAAGCCGGCCGAACAGGACGAGGCGGACCGCTTCCACGGCATCGGCGTCATCCACCCGGACACCGGCCTGCCGGTCGCCGCGTCCGGTGCCGACTGGACCTCCGTCTTCGGCGAGGAGATGGTCAAGCTCGGCCGCGAGCGCGGGGACATCGTCGCGATCACCGCCGCGATGCTCCAGCCCGTCGGCCTCCAGAAGTTCGCCAAGGCGTTCCCCGACCGGGTCTACGACGTGGGCATCGCCGAACAGCACGGCGCCGTCTCGGCCGCGGGGCTGGCGACCGGCGGTCTGCACCCCGTCTTCGCGCTCTACGCCACCTTCCTCAACCGCGCCTTCGACCAGGTCCTGATGGACGTCGCGCTGCACAAGTGCGGGGTCACCTTCGTGCTGGACCGCTCCGGTGTCACCGGCACCGACGGCGCCTCGCACAACGGCATGTGGGACATGTCGCTGCTCCAGATCGTGCCCGGTCTGCGGATCGCCGCACCGCGCGACGCCGACCAGGTCCGCGCCCAGCTGCGCGAGGCCGTCGAGGTCGATGACGCCCCCACGGTCGTCCGCTACTCCAAGGGCGCGGTCGGCCCGGCCGTCGAGGCGGTCGGCAAGGTCGGCGGGATGGACGTGCTGCGCGCGCCCGACGCCACCGTCCCCTCGCCCGACGTCCTGCTCGTCTCGGTCGGCGCGCTGGCCCCGATGTGCCTGGAGATCGCCGCGCTCCTCGACAAGCAGGGCATCTCCACCACGGTCGTCGACCCGCGCTGGGTCAAGCCGGTGGACGCGGCGCTGCCGGCTCTGGCGGCCCGGCACCGGGTGGTCGTCACCGTCGAGGACAACATCCGCACCGGCGGGGTCGGCTCGGCGGTCGCGCAGGCGCTGCGGGACGCCGGGGTGGACCTCCCGCTGCGCGACTTCGGCATCCCCGAGCGGTTCCTCGACCACGCCTCCCGCAAGGAGGTCATGGCGGAGATCGGACTGACCGCACCGGACATCGCCCGCCAGGTGACGGGCCTCGTCGCCCGGATCGACGGCCGCTTCGAGGACACCGCGGACCCGGCCGGCGCCGCGGCCGTGGGCGGGGAGGCCCAGCCCGCCGAGGCCGCCCGCGACTGAGCGCACCACCCGTGCCGATGGGCCGGCCGGTCACCCCCCGCGGGTGCACCGGCCGGCCCATTGCCATGTCCGCCGCCGCGCCTCATCGGGTGAATCCCCGCCCGGTGGAGCCCCGACGTCCCCGGACCGGTTCCCGCGATTGCGGAGACTCGGTCAGTTCAGGAGTCGCGAGGTCGTCCAGGCGGAGGTACGCCCATGAGCACAGAGCACGGCAGCACATCCCATGGCACACGCCGCGACCGTGGCATGTTCCGGACGAAGACCGTCGAGCAGTCGATCCGGGACACCGAGGAGCCGGAGCACGAGCTCAAGAAGTCCCTCTCGGCACTCGACCTGACCGTCTTCGGGGTCGGTGTCGTCATCGGCACCGGCATCTTCGTCCTCACCGGAAAGATCGCCAAACAGCAGGCGGGCCCCTCCGTCGCCGTCGCCTTCGTCGTCGCGGGCGCGGTCTGCGCACTGGCCGCGCTCTGCTACGCCGAGTTCGCCTCCACGGTGCCGGTCGCCGGATCGGCCTATACGTTCGCGTACGCCTCGCTCGGCGAACTGCCGGCCTGGATCATCGGCTGGGACCTGATCCTGGAGCTGGCGCTGGGCTGTGCGGTGGTCGCCGTCGGCTGGTCCGGCTATCTGCGCTCGCTGCTGGACACCGCGGGGCTGCATCTGCCCGAGGAGCTGGCCGGCACCCACGACGGGCGGTTCGGCTTCGATCTGCTGGCCTGCCTGCTGGTGGTGGCCGTGACCGCCGTCCTGGTCCTCGGGATGAAGCTCTCCTCCCGGGTGACGGCGGTGATCGTCGGCATCAAGGTCACCGTCGTCCTGCTGGTCATCGTCGCCGGCTCCCTGTTCATCACCGCCGCCAACTACCGGCCGTTCATCCCGCCGGCCCTGCCCACCGCGCACGGCGGCGGACTGACCGCGCCGCTGTCCCAGCTGATGTTCGGCTTCACCCCGTCGCACTTCGGCGTGATGGGCATCTTCGCGGCGGCGGCCGTGGTCTTCTTCGCCTTCATCGGCTTCGACATCGTGGCCACCGCCGCGGAGGAGACCCGCAACCCGCAGCGCGATGTGCCCCGCGGGATCCTGGGGTCGCTCGCCATCTGCACGCTCCTGTACGTCGCCGTCTCCATCGTCGTCACCGGCATGGTCAAGTACACCGAGCTGACCACCGACGCCCCGCTCGCCGACGCGTTCAAGGCCGTCGGGCACCCCTTCTACGCCGGGGTGATCAGCTTCGGCGCCGCCGTCGGCCTGACCTCGGTCTGCATGATCCTGCTGCTCGGCCAGAGCCGGGTCTTCTTCGCGATGAGCCGCGACGGGCTGCTGCCGCAGTTCTTCTCCCGGGTCCACCCGCGCTTCGGCACCCCCTACCGCTCGACCGTCGCGCTGGGCCTCGTCGTCGCCGTCGTCGCCGGTTTCACCTCGATCAACGAACTCGCCGAACTGGTCAACATCGGCACGCTGTTCGCGTTCGTGGTGGTCGCCGTCGGCGTGGTGCTGCTGCGCCGCTCCCGCCCCGACCTGCCGCGCGCCTTCCGCACCCCGCTGGTGCCGCTGATCCCGGTCGCGTCCGTGCTCGCCTCGCTCTGGCTGATGCTCAACCTGCCCGCCGAGACCTGGCTGCGGTTCGCGGTCTGGATGGTGCTGGGCTTCGGCATCTACTTCGTGTACGGGCGTGCGCACAGCCGCCTGGGCAGCCGGCTGCGGGGCACGGGCCGGATCCGCTGACCCGCGGCCCGGCGCACCGCCGCGCTACACACCGCCGCGCTACGCGCCGTCCCGCCCGCCCCGGACGGCGCGCGGCCCGGTGACCCGGGCGCCCAGCGCCTCGACGCGCCGCCGCAGCTCGCGGTCGGCGGTGACCACCAGGCAGTCCCGCCCGCCGCCCTCGTCCGCCACCAGCTGCACGATCCGGTCGTCGCCGCTGCCGCGCGCCGACTCCACCCGTACGCCCTCGGCCGACGCCACCGCGCGCGCCGCGCCCTCCACGACGAGGACGATCTCCAGCGGCGGACCGGCCAGCCCCGGCAGCCCGGCGGCGGTGTACCCGCCCAGCGCGTCGCGCAGCCGCTCCGCCGCACCGTGCCGGTCGCGCCACCAGCCGTCGGGCACCGAGCCCACGACGTTCGCGGCGTCGACGATGACCAAGGAATCCATACCGCAACCTTCCCACGGCGGACCGCGCCCCGCCCCGCGGCCACCGCCGGCGCCTCACGCGGCCGGCCGGCGCCCGCACCACCCGCCGGATCCGGCCGCCGACGCCGCGCACCGGCCGGGGTAACTCGGCGTGCGGGCAGGGCACTTCGGCGGCGGCTGCGCCCCAAGCGAAACATCCCCGCACACACGACGGCGCGGGCCCGCCGCATCCGGCAGGCCCGCGCCGTCGCGCGCTCAGGTCACCGCGGCTATGCGGGCACGCTCGCGACGCCCGGGGCCAGGAACTTCTTGCCGGTCACCCGCTCGGAGACGCCCTCGCGGTCCAGGTACGGCGTGATGCCGCCCAGGTGGAAGGGCCAGCCGGCGCCGGTGATCAGGCACAGGTCGATGTCCTGCGCCTCGGCGACGACGCCCTCGTCCAGCATCAGGCCGATCTCCTGCGCGACGGCGTCCAGGACCCGGTCGCGGACCTGCTCCTCGGTGAGCACCGCCGTGCCCTGCCGGAGCAGGGCCGCGACCTCCGGGTCCAGCTCCGGCTTGCCGGAGTCGTAGACGTAGAAGCCGCGCTTGCCGGCCTTGACCACGGCCGCCAGGTTCGGCGAGACGGTGAAGCGGTCGGGGAACGCGCCGTGCAGCGTCTCGGAGACGTGCAGCCCGATCGCCGGGCCGACCAGCTCCAGCAGCACCAGCGGCGACATCGGCAGTCCGAGCGGCTCGACGGCCCGCTCGGCGACCTCGACCGGGGTGCCCTCGTCGATGACGTTCTGGATCTCGCCCATGAAGCGGGTCAGGATGCGGTTGACGACGAACGCCGGCGCGTCCTTCACCAGCACCGCGGTCTTCTTCAGGGACTTGGCGACGGCGAACGCGGTGGCCAGCGACGCGTCGTCGGTCCGCTCCGCGCGCACGATCTCCAGCAGCGGCAGGATCGCGACCGGGTTGAAGAAGTGGAAGCCCACCACCCGCTCGGGGTGCCTCAGCTTCGACGCCATCTCGGTGACCGACAGCGAGGAGGTGTTGGTGGCCAGCACGGCGTGCTCCGGCACCACCGCCTCGACCTCGGCGAACACCTGCTGCTTGACGCCCATCTCCTCGAAGACGGCCTCGATGACGAAGTCCGCGTCCCCGAAGGCGGCCGCCTTGTCGAGGTGACCGGTGACCAGGCCCTTGAGGCGGTTGGCCTTGTCCTGGTTCACCCGGCCCTTGAGCAGCAGCTTGTCGATCTCGTCGTGGACGTACGCCACGCCCTTGTCGATCCGGGCCTGGTCGATGTCCGTGAGGACGACCGGCACCTGAAGGCGGCGCGCGAACAGCAGCGCCAGCTGCGAGGCCATCAGCCCCGCGCCGACCACGCCCACCTTGGTGACCGGACGGGCCAGCTTCTTGTCCGGGGCGCCGGCGGGGCGCTTGGCGCGCTTCTGCACCAGGTTGAACGCGTAGATGCCGCTGCGCAGTTCGCCGCCCATGATCAAGTCCGCGAGGGCCTGGTCCTCGGCGTCGAAGCCCTGCTGGCGGTCGCCGTTCCTGGCGGCGTCGATGATGTCCAGCGCGCGGTAGGCGGCCGGGGCAGCGCCGTGCACCTTGCCGTCGGCGACGGCCCGGCCGCGCGCCACCGCCGCGTCCCAGGCCGCACCGCGGTCGATCTCGTCGCGGACGACCTCGACATCGCCCGTGAGCACCGACGCGGTCCAGCCCAGCGACTGCTCCAGGAAGTCCGCGCCCTCGAAGAGCGCGTCCGCGATGCCGAGTTCGAAGACCTGCGCGCCCTTGAGCTGGCGGTTCTGGTTGAGCGAGTTCTCGATGATGACGCGCACCGCGCGGTCCGCGCCGATCAGGTTCGGCAGCAGCACGCAGCCGCCCCAGCCCGGCACCAGACCGAGGAAGACCTCGGGCAGCGAGAACGCGGGCAGCGCCTTGGAGACGGTGCGGTAGGTGCAGTGCAGCCCGATCTCGACGCCGCCGCCCATCGCCGCGCCGTTGTAGTACGCGAAGGTCGGTACGGCCAGGCCCGACAGCCGCTTGAAGACGTCGTGCCCGCCCGTGCCGATGGCCAGCGCGTCCTGGTGCCGCTTGAGCAGCTCGACGCCCTTGAGGTCGGCGCCGACCGCGAAGATGAACGGTTTGCCGGTGATGCCGATGCCGACGACGGAGCCGTCCGCGGCCTCCTTCTCCACCTGGTCGATGGCGGCGTTGACGTTCGCCAGCGACTGGGGGCCGAAGGTGGTCGGCTTGGTGTGGTCCAGGCCGTTGTCCAGCGTGATGAGCGCGAACCTGCCCGCACCCCGGGGCAGTTCGAGATGGCGTACGTGCGCCTGCGTGACGACCTCGTCGGGGAACAGCTCGGCCGCGCCCTTCAACAGCTCAGCGGTGGTACTCACTTGCCTGCTCCCTCGCGGTGTCCGTTGGCTGCCCCGCTCCAGTGCGGGTTCTCCCAGATGACCGTGCCGCCCATGCCGAAGCCGACACACATGGTGGTGATGCCGTAGCGGACCTGCGGCTGCTCCTCGAACTGCCGGGCCAGCTGCGTCATCAGGCGGACACCGGAGGAGGCCAGCGGGTGGCCGAAGGCGATGGCGCCGCCGTACTGGTTGACGCGCGGGTCGTCGTCCGCGATGCCGTAGTGGTCCAGGAGCGAGAGCACCTGCACCGCGAAGGCTTCGTTGATCTCGAACAGGCCGATGTCATCGATCGTCAGACCGGCCTGCGCCAGCGCCTTCTCGGTCGCCGGGACCGGTCCGATGCCCATCACCTCGGGCTCGACACCGGCGAAGGAGTACGCCACCAGGCGCATCTTGACGGGCAGGCCCAGCTCGCGCGCGACGTCCTCGGCGGCGATCAGCGAGGCGGTGGCGCCGTCGTTGAGACCGGCGGCGTTGCCCGCGGTCACCCGGCCGTGCGGCCGGAACGGGGTCTTCAGGGCCGCGAGGTTCGCCAGCGTCGTCCCCGGGCGCATCGGCTCGTCGGCGGTCGCCAGGCCCCAGCCGGTCTCGCCGGCCTCCGGGTTGGTGCGGCGCACCGAGATCGGCACCAGGTCGGCCTGGATCTGGCCGTTGGCGTACGCCTTCGCGGCCTTCTCCTGGCTGCGCACCGCGTAGGCGTCGGCGCGCTCCTTGGTCAGGTGCGGCAGCCGGTCGTGCAGGTTCTCCGCCGTCATGCCCATGAACAGGGCGGACTCGTCGACCAGCTTCTCCGACACGAAGCGCGGGTGCGGGTCCACGCCCTCACCCATGGGGTGGCGGCCCATGTGCTCGACACCGCCGGCCACCGCGAGGTCGTACGCGCCGAAGGCGACACCGCCGGCGACGCTGGTCACGGCGGTCATCGCACCGGCGCACATCCGGTCGATGGAGAAGCCGGGCACCGACTGGGGCAGGCCCGCCAGGATGCCGGCGGTCCGGCCCAGGGTCAGGCCCTGGTCGCCGATCTGGGTGGTCGCCGCGAGCGCGACCTCGTCGATCCTGGCCGGATCGAGGTCCGGGTTGCGGCGCAGCAGCTCCCGGATGCACTTGACGACCAGGTCGTCGGCGCGGGTCTCGTGGTAAATGCCCTTCGGGCCCGCCTTGCCGAACGGGGTGCGGACGCCGTCGACGAAGACGACGTCCCTAGCGGTACGAGGCACGTTGGCTCTCCTCCAGGTGCGGGATGGCACTGCTGCGGAGCGCGCCCGGGGCGCGCGTCACACCCCTCATGCTACTTGTGGGTAACCAAGCTGCCCAGCCCCCTCGGCCGGAGCGGTGAACGTCACACCCGCCCGGCCGACGGCACAGAAAATCCTCGGCCGTCCCGCGGGCCGGCCGATCCGGCGCGCGGGACGACCGAGGACACGGTCGGGCGGGGTGGCGACGCTCAGTCGTCGGCCGGCGGCACCAGCGCCTCGGCGAGGACGGGGGCGACCTGCTCGATCTGCCAGTCACGGGCGCCGTACCCGGCGAGCACCTCGGCGACCTTCTCCCGCGTCGGCTCGGCCGGCGGCTCCCAGCACAGCCGCCGCACGGTGTCCGGCGTGATGAGGTTCTCCTGCGGGAGGCCCAGGCGCTCGGCCAGCGTGGTCACCGCGGCGCGCGCGGCGGTCAGCCGGGCCGCGGCGACCGGGTCCTTGTCGGCCCAGGAGCGGGGCGGCGGTGGCCCGTTGAGCGGCTGGCCGGGCTGCGGCAGCTCACTGTCCGGCAGCGCCCTGGCGCGGTCGACGGCGTCCTGCCACTGCTCCAGCTGACGGCGGCCCATGCGGTGGCCGAAGCCGGGCAGCGCGGCCAGTGCGTGGGTGTTCGGCGGCAGATTCAGCGCCGCCTCCACGATCGCGCCGTCGCCGAGCACCTTGCCGGGCGAGACGTCGCGCCGCTGCGCCACCTGGTCCCGGGCCGTCCACAGCTCCCGTACGACCGCCATCTGGCGGCGCCTGCGCACCTTGTGCATACCGGAGGTGCGGCGCCAGGGGTCCTTGCGCGGCGGCGCCGGGGGAGCGGCCGCGATGGCCGCGAACTCCTGCCGGGCCCACTCCAGCTTCCCCTGCCGCGCCAGCTCCTCCTCCAGCGCGTCGCGCAGATCCACCAGCAGCTCGACGTCGAGTGCGGCGTAGCGCAGCCACGGCTCGGGCAGCGGGCGGGTGGACCAGTCGACGGCGGAGTGGCCCTTCTCCAGCGCGAAGCCGAGGACGTTCTCGACCATCGCGCCCAGGCCGACCCGGGCGAAGCCGGCCAGCCGCCCGGCCAGCTCGGTGTCGAAGATCCGGGTGGGGATCATCCCTATGTCCCGCAGGCACGGCAGGTCCTGGGTGGCGGCGTGCAGCACCCACTCCGCGTCGGCGATCGCGGCACCGAGGGCCGACAGGTCGGGGCAGCCGACCGGGTCGATCAGTACGCTGCCGGCGCCCGCGCGGCGCAGCTGGACGAGGTAGGCGCGCTGGCCGTAGCGGTAGCCGGAGGCGCGTTCGGCGTCCACGGCGACGGGGCCGGTGCCGGCCGCGAAGGCGGCCACGACCTCGGCGAGCGCCTCGTCGGTCGCGGTCACCGGGGGGATGCCTTCGCGGGGTTCCAGGAGCGGTACCGGCGCCGGATCGGTATCCGGAGGCGAGTCTCCGGCTGCTCGCAGTGTCGTCTCTGCTGCGGTGTTTTGGGCGTCGGTCACCGGTCAAGGGTATCTGTGTATGCGCGTCGCCCGTCGAGGGAACGTTCCCTCGACGGGCGAGACGGTGTGCTGACGGCGTCAGTGGATGATGCCGGTGCGCAGGGCGACCGCCACCATCCCGGCCCGGTCGCCGGTGCCGAGCTTGCGTGCGATGCGGGCGAGATGGCTTTTGACGGTCAGCGCCGACAGCCCCATCGAGACGCCGATGGCCTTGTTGGACTGGCCCTCCGCCACCAGCCGCAGGACCTCGACCTCACGGCCCGACAGCTCGCGGTAGCCGCCGGGGTGCCCGGGGGCCCCGGGCGGGCGGCGCTGCATACGGGCCGCGTTGGCACCGATGGGCGCGGCGCCGGGCCGGCCGGGGATGCCCAGGTTGGTGCGGGTGCCGGTGACGACATAGCCCTTGACACCGCCGGCGAGGGCGTTGCGTACGGCGCCGATGTCGTCGGCGGCGGACAGTGCGAGGCCGTTGGGCCAGCCGGCCGCCCGGGTCTCGGACAGGAGCGTGAGGCCGGAGCCGTCGGGCAGGTGGACGTCGGCAACGCAGATGTCGCGCGGGTTGGCGACGCGGGGACGGGCCTCCGCGATGGACGACGCCTCGATCACGTCACGCACTCCGAGGGCCCACAGGTGGCGGGTGACGGTGGAGCGGACGCGAGGGTCGGCCACGACGACCATGGCCGTCGGCTTGTTCGGGCGGTAGGCGACCAGGCTCGAAGGTTGCTCGAGGAGAACAGACACCGGGCCTCCTGGGAGGAGTGGCGGGGACGGAAGCCGGCTGGGGAGAGCCGGAATGATCCGTGCTGGAAGGGTCACTGGACTCTTCGGCAGCAATCCGGCGGGACTTTAGACTTTGATCACGATTTAGTTGGGGGCAATTCGGGCAAATCGGATGCGTGATCGATCAGAGGTGGGCACCGAGTGTGCACCGAGATGATCAGAGGCGTACGCGATGCCGTCCGGACCCGGCACGGCACCGCCCGGAGATGATCAGCGGGCCCGGCGGCGCCCGGCCGGGGAGGCCGGCGCCGCCCGGCCGGGCGGATCCTGGATCAGCGGGGCTGCGGACCGCGGCGCTGCGGCAGCGGTACGACACCGCCGCGCTGCGCCGCCTCGGGGCAGGCCGGCGGCAGGCCCGCGACCTGGCACAGCAGATCGCCCCACGCCGCCAGATGCGCCGCCAGGTCCGGCACCCCGCCCGGCCCCTCGGCCGGCGTCCAGGACGCCCGGATCTCGATCTGGGTCTTCGGCTCGCGGTCGGACAACCCGCCGAAGTAGTACGACCCGGCCCGGGTGACCGTGCCGCTCGGCTCGCCGTAGCGCACCCCGCGCGCGTCCAGCGCACCGGTGAGCCAGGACCACGACACCTCGGGCAGCAGCGGATCGGTGCCCATCTCCGGCTCCAGTTCGGCCCGGGTCAGCGTCACCACGCGGAAGGTGCCCTGCCAGGCTTCCTGCCGGGCCGGGTTGTGGAGCAGCACCAGCCGCCCGTCCGCCAGATCCTCGTCCTCCCCGCCGGGCCCCGCGCCCCGTTCGACGACCGCGGCCTCCAGCGCGTACGCGAACGGCGCCAGCCGTTTCGGGGCGGGTGTCGGGTCGATCTCGATCTCCGGCCTCAGCCGTGCCGCGCGGAGCGCCTCGACCGCCTGACGGAAGGGGATCGGGGTCTCGTCCGCGCTGTCCGCGAGGTGTTCGTGAGCCGCAGCCATGCCCGGAAGATTAGGCCGAAGAAGGCCCTCATACGGGGAGGACACCCGGTGCGCGCGTCGCCCATTCGGAGGCGCCCTCGCGCGCGTGCGAAGATTCGGGGCGTGAGCGCCAACAACCTTCCCGAAACTCTCCGCTCCGGTCGAGCAGGGGAGGCCCCCGTGATGGGCCAGCCGCAGACCGCCACGCACGACTCGGCATTCCTCCGGGCCTGCCGCCGCGAGCCGGTGCCGCACACACCGGTGTGGTTCATGCGCCAGGCCGGGCGCTCACTGCCCGAGTACCGCAAGGTCCGCGAGGGCACCGCGATGCTCGAATCCTGTATGCACCCCGAACTCGTCACCGAGATCACCCTGCAGCCGGTCCGCCGGCACGGCGTCGACGCCGCCATCTACTTCAGCGACATCGTCGTCCCGCTCAAGGCCATCGGCATCGACCTCGACATCAAGCCCGGTATCGGCCCGGTCGTCGAGAAGCCGATTCGCACCCGCGCCGACCTGGCGCGGCTGCGCGCCCTGGAGCCCGCCGACGTGACGTATGTCACCGAGGCCATCGGCATGCTCGTCGGTGAACTGGGCGCCACGCCCCTCATCGGCTTCGCCGGCGCGCCGTTCACGCTCGCCAGCTACCTCGTCGAGGGCGGCCCGTCCCGCAACCACGAGCACACCAAGGCGCTCATGTACGGCGACCCGCAGCTCTGGGCCGACCTGCTGGACCGCCTCGCCGATATCACCGCCGCCTTCCTCAAGGTGCAGATCGAGGCGGGCGCGAGCGCCGTCCAGCTCTTCGACTCCTGGGTCGGCGCGCTCTCGCCCGCCGACTACCGGCGCGCCGTCATGCCCGCCTCCGCCAAGGTCTTCGACGCGGTCGCCGGGTACGGCGTGCCGCGCATCCACTTCGGCGTCGGCACCGGCGAACTCCTCGGCCTCATGGGCGAGGCGGGCGCGGACGTCGTCGGCGTCGACTGGCGGGTCCCGCTGGACGAGGCGGCCCGCCGCGTCGGCCCCGGCAAGGCGCTCCAGGGCAACATCGACCCCGCCGTCCTGTTCGCCCCCCGCGCGGCCGTCGAGACCAAGGCCCGCGAGGTGCTGGACGCGGCCGCCGGTCTGGAGGGCCACATCTTCAACCTCGGCCACGGCGTCCTGCCGACCACCGACCCCCAGGCGCTGACCCGGCTCGTCGAGTACGTCCACGAGCAGACCGCCCGCTGAGCACCACCGAGCCGGCCGCCGGGGCGCGGCCGGCTCAGGCCCCGGCGGCCCGTACCGCCGCCGTCGCCTTGCGGGCCGCCACCAGCACCGGGTCCCAGACCGGCGAGAACGGCGGCGCGTAGCCGAGGTCCAGGGCGGTCATCTGCTCCACCGTCATCCCGGCGGTGAGGGCCACCGCCGCGATGTCCACCCGCTTGGCCGCGCCCTCGCGCCCCACGATCTGCGTGCCGAGCAGCCGGCCCGTACGGCGCTCGGCGAGCATCTTGACGTGCATCGGGCGGGCGCCGGGGTAGTAGCCCGCGTGGTTGGTCGACTCGATGGTCGCGGTGACGAACTGCAGACCGGCGGCGAGCGCATGGCGTTCCAGCAGCCCGGTGCGGGCGATCTCCAGATCGCAGACCTTGCTGACGGCGGTGCCGACGACACCGGGGAACGTCGCGTAGCCGCCGCCCACATTGGCGCCGATGACCTGGCCGTGCTTGTTGGCATGGGTGCCCAGCGCGATGTGCCGGGTGTGCCCGGAGACCAGGTCGAGGACCTCGACGCAGTCGCCGCCCGCCCAGACGGCGTCCTGGCCGCGCACCCGCATCCCCAGGTCGGTGAGCAGCCCGCCGGACTCGCCCAGCGGCAGACCGGCCGCGGCGGCGAGAGCCGTCTCGGGACGTACGCCCATGCCCAGGACGACCACATCCGCCGGGTACTCGGTGTCCTCGGTGGCGACCGCGCGGGCCCGCCCGGCACCATCGGTCAGCACGGCGGTGACGACCGCCCCGCGCACCGTCTCGATGCCCAGCCCGCACATCGCCGTGTGGACCAGCGCGCCCATGTCCGGGTCGAGGGTGGACATCGGCTGCTCGCGGCGGTCCAGGACGGTCACCGCGTAACCCCGGTCGATCAGCGCCTCGGCCATCTCGACGCCGATATAGCCCGCGCCGACCACCACGGCCCGCCGGCCCCCGGTGGTGGCGAGGGTGTCCAGCAGCGCCTGCCCGTCGTCGAGGGTCTGCACACCGTGCACACCGGGGGCGTCGATACCGGGCAGCGCGGGGCGCCGCGGGCGGGCACCGGTCGCCAGCACCAGTTTGTCGAAGCCGGTCCACGATTCCCGGCCGTCCTCGTCCAGGTCGCGGGCGCGCACCCGGCCGCGGTCCAGGTCGAGTTCGGTGACCTCGGTACGCATCCGCAGGTCGATACCGCGGGCGCGGTGCTCCTCGGGACTGCGGGCGATCAGCGCCTCCGGGCCGTCGACCGTGCCGCCGACCCAGTACGGGATACCGCAGGCCGAGTAGGAGGTGAAATGGCTCCGCTCGAACGCGACGATCTCCAGCTCGTCGGGCTTCCGCTGCCGCCGCGCCTGGGACGCGGCGGACATCCCCGCCGCGTCACCCCCGACGACCACCAGTCGCTCCGCCATCCTGTGCGCCCCTTTCGTCGTGTCACGGCGAAGGCTACGGGGCGGCGCCCGGCGGGGCGGGCGCCGGCCGGGCGGACCGGGCCGGACGGCCGCCGCGGATCACGCCGGGCCGCTGACCCCCAGGCTCCGCCGGAGCTGCTGGAAGGCGGTGGGCGTCGGCCGCCGCGGCAGGAACTCCTTGATCCGCCGAGCGCACTCCAGCGGGTCGGCGGCGGCGGTGTCGCACTCGATGTCGTAGACGCCATGGGCGTGGACGTTCGCCAGCTGACCGGCGGCCAGCCCCACCGGACGGTCCCCGCGGGCCCGCTCGCGGCGTTCCAGTTCCGGGAGCGGGCAGTGCACGCCGACCAGGACGACATCCTCGGCCGCGAACAGGCCGAGGCAGTCCAGCAGCCGCCACGGCTGGCTCAGCACATGGTCCACCACCACGGTGTTGCCGCCCGCCGCCATCCCGGCGACCGCGCGGTGGAAGCCCCGCCAGGTGCGTTCGAGGACACCCGGCAGATCGTCCGGCGCGATGTCCCGCCGCGAGCGCATGGCGTGGAAGGCGTCCACCGGCAGATGGAAGCACGGCTCGTCCAGCGTCCGCAGCAGCGCCTCGGCGATGCTCGACTTCCCCGAACTCGACGTACCGTTCAGGAAAATGATCAGCCCGCGCGGCGGCGCCGGAGCCTCCTTTGGGCCCGTCTTCTCACCGGTCCGCCCGTCGGGCGCTGTCGTTGTCGGCACCATGGCTCTCCCTCTCCTGGAACGGGTACGAGGCTAGAGCCAGGCGATGTGGTGATCCCTCGTCGGGTGCCGCCCGGTACGGAGGAAGGGAACCGGCAGGACGGCGGCGCCGCTCGCGATGCGCACTCAACGTGCCGACAACCAGGGGGAGTTCATCGAGTCCTGGCAGCCGGTCGGCGGGTTCGGTCCGCGCTCCGGGCGTCGGCGTCCGCGGCCCTGGCCGCCGAGGCCCGGACGCACCTCAGGCCCGGTCGGCGGTGACGGCCCATACCGGCAGGAGCAGCCGGTTCTGCTCGTCGGCGGACAGTCCGTTGACGAACTCCCGCCCGCCCGGGACGTTCAGCACGTCCACGATTTGGTGCAGGATGTCCCGGCTGAATTCGACGGACACGGTGTAGGTGGCGGGCTCCAGGCCGGTGATCGACCAGCCCGCACCGGTGAAGGTGGCGCGCAGCTCTTCCTCGGAACAGCGGTTGGGCGCCGCGATTTCCTTGGGCACCAGGTCGGAGAAGCAGATCACGTGCAGCGTCGCCCCTGGCGTGCTGACGCGGTGCAGCGTGGCGAGATACCGCTTTCGCTGCTCCGGTTCCAAGCCGTGGTAGAGGGCGCTGTCGATCACGGTGTCGAAGCGGGCGTCCGGGTCGAGCCCCTCCAGGGTGATGGCGTCGGAGACGACGAACCGCATGTCGAGACCGAGCGCCGCCGCCCGTTCGGCGGCGAGCCTGATCGCGTTGGACGAGGCATCGACCGCGGTGACCCGATGCCCGCGCCCGGCGAGGAAACGGGAATTCTCACCCAGGCCACAACCGAGATCGAGTACCTCTCCCCGGAATCCACCGGCTTCCTCGATCTCCATGAGCACCGGCTGCGGACCTCCGATATCCCAGGGGATGATGTCACCGCAGATCTCCCGCAGCGGGGAATCGGGGGCGTACAGCGCATCACCGCCGTAGCTGGAATCGAATTGGATATGGGTCATATTCGGGCTGTCGTCAGGCATGTTTCTTCTCCCGGATTCTCTGTCACTGGCAGCTGTGGGGAGGGCCGACCTGGAGTATCCGCACAGTTGGGCAGATCGCGGAACGTGGCCCACCAGGGGAAAATCGGATTTTCACCCATCTTGCCGTGTGTGACGTGGATGCGGAACTCCTCGAAAAGGTGAAGATGGCTCTCGCGGTGCCCGTAAGGGTGTGAGTGCAGGGGGTCAAGCGGCGAAGGGGAATTCAGTGGTCCGGTGGTGCTGCCGTTCGTACTCCGCCGGCGAGAGGAGAGGGCCCGGTGCGCGACGGCAAGAATTACGGAATTGTCGCAGATGAGCAGTTGCGGCGCTGAACGGATACGCGGCCGGCCTCGGTCATTTGAGGGTGGACAACTCGCCGGCAGGTGCCGTTCCTCGGGAATTCGTCGTCGGCCTGTTCAGCGGAACATCTGGGACCCGAGCGGGCGCCGCTGGTCGAAGCCGGGGAGGATGAGGAAGGTTGCGCTGGCGGTGGTGGTGGTGAATCGCAGCAGTGCGTCGGAATCATCCATATGCGCAAGAGTGCTGGTGAAGGTGCGCAGGTCGTTCTGGAAGCTGATGAAGAGCAGGCCCGGGGTGGGCTCGTCGGTGCTGTAGGAGCGGCGGAGCATGAGGCCGGCGCCGACCACGTTGGGGTTGGCCCGGCGGATGTGGGCGTCGGCCGGTACGAGGTAGCGCCCGTCGGGTGTTTTGGCGCCGAGGTTCGGGGCCGAGGCTATGGTGCCGCCGGAGAGAGGCGCACCGGTGGCCCGGCGCCGGCCGAAGACCGCCTCCTGGTCGGCGACGGAGAGCGCGGCGAATCGCGGCAGGTCGAGTTCCATGCGCCGTAGTACGGCAAGGGTGCCGCCGGCGACCGGAGCCGGCCCGGCCAGCCACAGGTGGCGCTGGTGTTCGGCCGTCGTGTGCGGGCCCACGATGCCGTCGATGAAACCGAGCAGGTTCTGTGGCGCGGAAACGCCCTTGTCCACGGGGATGTTCGGACCGCGGCGTCCGGACTGCCGCCAGCGTTCGCGTAACCGGTCGCCGGCCCGGTCCAGAAGCGCGGCGGCGGTGAGCGGCAGCAGCAAGGCGTCGCTGGCGCAGATCTGTATCAACAGGTCCCCGCCGCGTGCCTGGGGGGCGATCTGCTCGCGGGAGAACCAGGGGAGGTCCGCCGCGCCGGGCAGCGAGGGACCGGCCCTGCGCACCAGCCGTGGGCCCACCCCGATCGTCACGGTGAGATCGCCCGGCGGCAGGCCCAGCAGCCGTGGATCGGCCCCCGCGGTGAGTGCGCGAATGGCCTGGCCGAGTTCGGCCAGCAGCGGGCCGGCGGCCACGGCGTCGCCGAGGTCGGCCACCAATGCCAGGAGGTTCGGCTGGGCCGGTTGCGGGAGTGTGATACCCGCCTGATGGCGGCCGACCGGCGACACCCGTGTCATGGACGCGGAGGAATGGGAAGAGGCGGAGGAAGGGGCCGGGCTCGGCTGAGCTGCGGGCGATTCGCACCCGGCGGCGAGCCCGGTGACCGCCACGGCCCCGGTGGCCCCGATGAAGGCGCGACGTGACGGATGGGACTCGGCTCGGCTCACGGTGGGAAGAATGCCATATCCCCTATGGGAGAGGTGAGTTGATCGGCCTTCCTCCGGTATGACTTCATGCCAGGATGAGGCCATGCCTCGTCTGCGTCTCCGCGTGATGGTCGCGTTACTGAGCACACTCACCTGCGTACTGGCGGGCTGCGGGTCCGGCGATGACGGGTCGAGCCAGGGCCGGCGGCCGTCCGGTGCGCGGGTGACGATCAGAGTGCCGGCCGACGCCCCGACGATCTCGGCTGCGGTGTCTCTCGCTCACTCCGGTGACCTGGTATTGGTCGCTCCGGGCGTCTACCGCGAGTCGGTGAAGATCTCCACGCCGCAGGTCACTCTCCGTGGCGAGTCCCGGGACAAGGTCGTCATCGACGGGCGGTTGCAGCAGCCGAACGGGGTCGTTGTCACCGCGCCCGGGGTGGCCGTGGAGAACCTGACCGTGCGGGACAACACGCAGAACGGGGTCCTGGTCACCGGTTCGGCGAAGGCCGTCGCCGGGATGCCGGGGCGTTCCGGGGGCTACGACACCGGCGATGAGCCGGTCACCTTCCTGAAGTCGTTCCTGGTTTCCCATGTGACCGCGACCCGCAACGGTCTGTACGGCATCTACGCGTTCTCCGCGCAGGACGGTGTCATCGAGCATTCGTACGCCTCGGGCGGGGCGGACTCGGGGATCTACGTCGGACAGTGCAAGCCCTGCCGTGTCGTGGTGCGGGACAACGTCGCCGAACTCAACGCGGTCGGCTACGAAGGCACCAACGCCAGTGGCGACATGTACGTGGTCGGCAACCGCCTGGTCGGCAACCGGGTCGGACTCACCACCAACTCCGACCACCAGGAGAAGCTGCTCCCACAGCGGGGCGCCGTCATCGCGGGCAACCTGATCGCGGCCAACCAGCAGCGGGCGACCCCCCAACAGGCCGACGGCGGGTGGGGTATCGGCATCGGCATCGACGGCGGCAGCGACAACCGGTTCCTCCGCAATCGCATCGCCGGCAACAGCAATGCCGGGCTGGTGATCACCGCGACCGCAGACATCCCTCCGGACGGCAATCAGATCGTGGAGAACACCTTCGCCGCCAACGGAGTGGACGTCGGCTGGACGTTCCGCACCGCCACCCGGGGACGGGGCAACTGCCTGCGCGGCAATGATCTGCGCACCACGGTGCCCGCCCGGCTCCCGGCCACCGCGCCCTGCCCGCTCCCGGCCGGATCGCCCTCGCCGGCCGGCAGCTGGACGATGCCGACGGCACCCGGTGGCATCCCGTTCACCGAGGTCGCGGCGCCCGGTCCGCAGCCGCAGTTCCCCAACGCCCGCACCACGGGCGCCACCGCTGTCCCGGCTGTTCCGGCCCTGCCGGACACGGCAGGCATCCCGCTGCCGTCGGCGTCCCTGCTCGCCGCCGGCGCGCGGGTGCAGACGTCCTGAGCGCCCTGAGCGGCGGCTACCGCGCCGGGGTGACTCCGGGTACCGGGGTGACCGGAACGTACTTCCGGGTGTCGAAGTCGATGACCACCGGCTGCGCCTGGGAAGCCACGCCGACCCGGGTCCGGTACATGGTGCCGTCCGAGCCGATCCAGTAGCGCACATTGCCCGCCGTACCGGCGCGGTCGGGGGAGGACGGCCCGGTCATGATGTCCACCTGGTGCCCGTTCACCTGGTCCCGTCCCCACCAGGCGGCGCCGTTCTGCGACAGCAGCTGGGCGTTGTCCGGCCGGTCGCTGCCGAGGCTGAGCGCGATGGTCAGCGAACTGTCCAGCGCGCTGCCGGACGACCGCAGCGGACGGCTGTACCAGCCCGTCCGGGGCGGTGACGCGGGTGCGTGCTCCGGGGCGTCCGTCATCGGGTGGACGTACACCGCGGTGGCCGTCCACTCGATCAGCCCGTCGCTGGACGCGTCGCGTCCGGTGCCGTGCACCACGCCGTAACCGAGCTTGCCCCGGTAGTCGAGGGAAGCGGTGACGGTCAGCCCGCCGGCGGCGCCCGGCACCGTGATCGTCACCGAGCGCCCGCGCGCCTCGTAGTTGCGGAACCGCGTGATCGCCAGTCGGCTCGCCTCGTCCGAGGTCAGCGCGCGCGGACCGCTGGGGCCGGAGCCGCTGCCGGGGATCAGGAACGCGGCCACCGCGGCGGCCACCATGACGATGACGGCTGCCGCCCAGCGTGGCCGCAGCCATCGGCGCCGGTCAGCCGCACGGCCCGGTAGAGCTCGCTGGATTCCCGCGCTCCGCACGCGGCTCGACGCTGACACTCTTCCGATTCACCCTCTCGATCACCACCCTGCCCGGCCGCCGTACGGTCGCGGCGGCACTCGACAGTCCGGTGACGGACGACGCCGAGGCCGGCCCTCGCGGACCGGCCGGGACGTGATGTGCCCGACCGCGCCATCCGCGGCGCGGGCGGGCCGTTCACCGTTGTTCAGTTCGTGCGGTGTTTCTGGGCGCGACGCCTCCGGCTCAGGAACACGATGGCCAGGCCCGCACCCATCAGTAGACCGACGAGCGTGATCATCTCCGGCAGCCTGGCCATACCGGTGTGCGCCAGCGAGCCCGTGCTCCCACCGGCCGGGGCCGGGTGGTTGGCAGGCAGCACGGACGACGGCGGCGTGGCGGCCGGTGGCGAGCTCGGTGTCGGCGTCGGAGTCGGGGACGGCGTCGGGGTGGCCTTCGGGATGTACACCCCGGCGTCGATCGTGTGGTCGACCCCTCCCGGTTTGTCCGGCGCCGTGACAGGCGCGTAGCCGTTGCACAACCGCCCGGTGGTCGGCGGGGTCACATTGGAGTCATGCGCCCGGTCGGCACCGGCTCTCGGGAGCGTGAACCGCAGTTCGCTCGCCGGGGGCTGGCTCGGCACCTTGCCGGTGTCCGCGGTGCACACGTCGAACTGCACCGTGTATTTCGCACCCGGCGTGAGCTGGTAGGCGGCGCCGACACCACCGAAGTAGTACTCGCCGGCGGCGTCGGTCCTGGTCGTGGCGACCTGTTTGCCGCCCGCGTCCAGCAAGTTGATCGTCGCCCCCGGCAGCGGTACTTCCGCCGGGTCCTGGATACCGTTGTGGTCGCCGTCGAACCACACGCGGTTACCGATCTGGATCGGCGCGTTCGCCGCCTCGTACGCGATGTCGCCGAGCCCGCCGGCCTTGCCGAACCCGTTCTGTTCCGAACCGACGAACTGGTACGCGTTGGCGGCCGGGTTGTTGCCCGGCCCCTGACCGGTCGCGATGTCGTAGTAGCCGGTCCCGGCGGTTTCGACGTTGACGGTCGGGTCGAACTCCGTGCTGACGACCCACTGCTGCCGGGGGATATAGGCCACCGCCCCCAGCGCGGTTTCCTGGTGTCCGCCGGAGAAGAAGTCGCCCGGGAAGTATTCGACGACTCCGTTGTCCTCGCCGCCGTCGTTGGCGGGGGTGGCGTGGTTGGGGCAATTCCCGGTGCCTTCCCACGCGTATCCGCCGGCCGGATTGGCGCAGGCCATGGTGATGTCACCGCCGGACATGCCCGTTTCCGGTGTGTTGTTCTGCGGCCGGGGGTCCAGTCCCTTGGCACTGAGCACGTCCATGAACCGGTCGCGGAAACCGATGATCATCGAACCGTCGCGGGCGAAGGCGAGACTGGCCAGCTCCGGCTGCGGATCGATGAAGGCACCGCCGAGATTGTTCTTGTCCCAGGTGGCCAGGTCGGTGTTCCACGGGTTCCACTGGCTGTTCTGGGCGGATGCCTTCTGGGCGGCACCGACGAAGACGTAGCCGCGCTTGCCCGTGAGCGGATGCGTCAGCACCGTGGTGAACTGCTTGCCGTCGTAGGCGTAGACGACGGCCTTCAGGTCGTCGCGCTTCTGTGTGCTCTCCGCGCCGCACACGCCACCGACGTAGAGTTTGTTGTCGTGCGTGGCGAGACCGAACGGCCGCCAGTCACCCGACGCCGCGCAGTCCGGGTCCGGGATCCGCACCGTCGCCTCGGGCGCCGACGCGGTGTCCCCGGTCGCGGGGAAGCTCACCAGGCTCCGGGTCAGGAGGTTCACCGCGTACAGCGTGGCACCGTCCTCCGACAGGGCCAGACCGCCGATGCTCTCCTTGCCCGGTGCGTCGGTGAATCCGGGATCCTTGATCATCTGTGCCGTGTCGTGCTGCGTCGCCGTGGCGCCCGGCACCCGCGCGAACAGCTTCGGTGCACCCCCGCCGCTGACCGGTACGGTGTAGATCGCGCCACCGCCCTCCGGCCCGTACGGGGCGTACCGCCGGGCGAACGCGCTCTGGAACAGCCGGCTCCGGTACTTGTCGTAAGCCAGCCCGAACGTCGTGCCCACCTGGTCCTGCGTGTCCAGCGTGACCGGGCACGACACATCGGTGGGACAGGTGCCTCGGGTCTTCGTCCCGAACGCCACCAGTGCCCGGGTGTCGGCTCCGGCGGCGCCATTCTGGACCGGCACGAAATAGCGCGAGTCCGGCAGCGTGTAGTCAGCCGGATCCCACACCCCCGTCACCACCGAGGCGCTCTTGCCGCCCGACACGTCCACGAACGACGTGAAGCTGTCGAAGTGGTTCTCCGCCGTCGACGCGGGCGCCGCGCGCAGATAGCCGCTGTACGGTGCCGGGACGCTGACGTCGACGCGGTACCGGCCGCCGCTCAACGCGGTGGACGGCGGCACCACGACCTTTCCGGTGGCGTCCGTGACGCCGGTGACATGGTGACCGGCGGGGTCGGAGATCTCCACCTTCATGCCCCGCTGCGGCACGTCCATCGTCGTGTTGATCACGCCTTCGCCGAAGAAGTCGCGCAGCACCTCAACGGTCAGCGTGCCATCGGCGGTTGACGCGGCGGCCGGTCCAACCGCCGCCCCCATGGCGCCGCCTGCCAGTAAAAGAACGGATAACCCCATGCGCGTCAGCGGCTTCACAAGCCTCCGGGCCGACTGGCGCGAGTCTCTGCCGACTCGGTTCATGGCATCACTCTCCACACCTCTCTCGTCATGAAAACGAAACCGCGCTTCTCGCTGCGCATCCACTTCACGGCCCCGGACGAGGACCCGGCCGCGAACGGCCACGAAAAAACAAAAGGGGCCCACTGTTGCTGTGTGGGCCACTTCGTGGTGATCGCCTGAGGACATTGCGGTCGAGTGGTAAACGTCGCAGGCAAGGAAAAGCGAACGTGCGTGCAGAGTCTCGGGCGGGAAAGCCCTGGGTTGCGTGTTTTTGCAGCTCCATCACGGTGCTCTCGCCCCCCACCGCCGACCTCACCCGCCGCCATCACGAGCAGCGCGCGCCGCACTCTATCCGTTGAAGTCTCGCCATCACCAGCGGAATCCTGACATCCATCGGTATCCGCAACAGTCCCCCGGCGCCCGGAGATTGGTGACCTCTGCCGGGCTGGAGTGACGGGGCTTCCGAGCTGCCGCCCGTGTCGCGGATGACATCGTTGCCTGCGCCGGTTCCTGATCTTTGTGGCCGGTCCCCGTGCGGCGGTAAGGCGGTGCGTTGTACGCGGACCGAGGCCGCCACGGCGATCCGAGGGGCGGCGGCGCGCTCGATGGCGTTCGGGCCTTGCCGGCAAGGGAAAGAACGGCTGGTTCGGCGGCGGCATCCGCAGGCCGACGGGACATCCACCCGGGCCGGCACCGCATCCCCGTACGCGGCGCGCCACCGCTTCGCGAGAAGGCGGTGAGTTCCGGTGGACGCCCAACGGCAAAGGCGGGAGATTTCTCTCCCTTCCATTTTCAACGTATAGCGCACCGGGGGGCTTGCGGCAAGGCCCCGGTGGTAGCGCAAAATCGTCGGCCGAGGCCACAACCTGCGGAAAAGGGGCACGACGTGCGTGTGTTGTCGACGTATGGGGGACGCGGTGACGTCGAATCAGTGGGGGGACCGGCAGTGCGGTCGGTGCCAGGGTGCACGGCTGCCCCGGAGGTATCGCGATGACCGAGCGGTATGTGCGGGATCTCCAAGAGGTCGACGAGACGCAGGTCGCGGCCGTCGGCGGTAAGGGCGCGCACCTGGGCGGGCTGTCGCGGATCGAAGGCATCCGCGTGCCGGATGGCTTCTGCGTGACGACGGACGCCTTCCGGCGGATCGTGGCGCAGGCGCCCTCGCTCGGTGATCGGCTCGATCGGCTGTCGCGCCTGAACCCGGACGACCGGGAGGCGATCGGCGCGCTCAGCGCGGAGATTCGCCGGACCATCGAAGGGATCGCCATCCCGGACGATCTCGCGGCGGCGATCACCGGCGCGCTCGCCCGGCTCGGCGAGCAGGCCGCCTGCGCCGTCCGGTCCAGCGCGACGGCGGAGGACCTGCCGACGGCCTCCTTCGCCGGTCAGCAGGACACGTACCTGAACGTCATGGGGCCGGCGGCGGTCCTCCAGCACATCAGCCGGTGCTGGGCCTCCCTGTTCACCGAGCGGGCCGTGACCTACCGCCGGCGGAACGGCATCGACGACCGTACGGTCCAGATGGCCGTGGTCGTGCAGCGGATGGTCTTCCCGCAGGCGGCCGGCATCCTGTTCACGGCCGACCCCGTCACTGGCAACCGGAAGGTCGCCACCGTGGACGCCGGCTTCGGTCTCGGCGAGGCGCTGGTCTCCGGCCTGGTGAACCCGGACGTCTTCAAGGTGCGAGACGGCGAAGTCGTCGCCAAGACGATCGCCGCCAAACAGCGTGCCGTGCACGCCCTGCCGGCCGGCGGTACGCGGGAGGTGGCGGTCGGCCCGCGGCGGCAGGAGCAGCCGGCGCTGACGGATGCGCAGGCCGTGCGGCTCGTGGCGCTCGGGCGGCGGATCGAAGCGCACTTCGGCCGCCCGCAGGACATCGAATGGTGCCTGGCCGACGACGGTTTCCAGATCGTGCAGAGCCGGCCGATCACGACGCTGTTCCCCCTCCCCGAGAGCGGCGACCAGGAGAATCACGTCTACGTCTCCGTCGGCCATGGGCAGATGATGACCGACCCCATGAAGCCCCTGGGGTTCTCCATGTGGCAGCTCACGGCCATGGTGCCGATGCACGAGGCCGGCGGGAGGCTGTTCGTCGACGTCACCCGGCGCCTGGTCTCGCCCGCGAGCCGCGCCGGCCTCCTGGACGTCATGGGGAGGGGCGATCCGCTGATCAGGGACGCGCTGGAGACCGTCCTCGACCGCGCGGATTTCGTCCCGTCGCTCCCGGACGCCCCGCCCGGCGGGCCGCAGTCCGGCGGGCCGCCGGCCCGCGGCGCGTCCGACCCGATCGAGACCGATCCGGCCATCGTCACCGAGCTGATCGAGCGCAGCCAGGCGTCCATCGCCGCCCTGCGGCGCGACATCGGGACGAAGACCGGACCGGCGCTCTTCGACTTCCTGCTGGCGGCCTTCGAGGAGCACAAGCGAGTGCTCGGTGATCCGCTGAGCCTTCAGGCGATCATGGCGGGGATGGAGGCCACCTGGTGGCTCAACGACAAGTTGCAGGAGTGGCTGGGCGAGAAGAACGCGGCTGACACGCTGACGCTGTCCGCCCCCGGCAACGTCACGTCCCAGATGGGACTTGAGCTGCTGGACGTCGCGGACGTGATCCGCCCGCGGCCCGAGGTGGTGGCGTTCCTCCAGGGCGTCGAGGACGAGGGCTTCCTGGACGAGCTGGCGACGCTCGCGGGCGGGACCGAAGCGCGCGACGCCATAGCGGACTACCTCGACCGGTACGGCATGCGCTGTGTCGGCGAGATCGACATCACGAGGCCGCGGTGGTGCGAGCGTCCCACCACGCTCGTGCCGGTGATCCTCGACAATGTCCGGAACTTCGAGCCGGGTGCCGCCGAGCGGCGCTTCGAGCAGGGCCGGCAGAAGGCGCGGCAGAAGGAACAGGACGTGCTGTCACGCTTGCGGGCCCTGCCGGACGGGGACCGGAAGGCCGACGAGGCCAAGCGGATGATCGACCGGGTCCGCACCTTCATCGGGTACCGGGAGTACCCGAAGTACGGCATCATCAGCCGCTACTTCGTCTACAAGCAGGCATTGCTGGCGGAGGCCGAACGCCTCGTGCAGGCCGGTGTGCTCCCCGAGAAGGAGGACATCTTCTACCTCACGTTCCAGGAGCTCCACGGCGTCTCGCGCTCGAACCAGGTGGACGGCGGGCTCATCCAGCGGCGCAAGGACGCGTTCCGCTCGTACCACGCGCTCACCCCGCCCCGGGTGCTCACCTCGGAGGGCGAGGCCGTCACCGGGGCGTACCGGCGCGACGACATGCCGCCCGGTGCCCTGATCGGCCTGCCGGTCTCCGCCGGGACCGTCGAGGGACGGGCCCGCGTCATCCTGGACATGTCGGAGGCCGCTCTCACCGCGGGCGACATCCTGGTCACGGCCTTCACGGACCCCAGCTGGTCGCCGCTCTTCGTTGGAATCGCGGGCCTGGTGACGGAGGTGGGCGGCCAGATGACCCATGGCGCGGTGATCGCCCGGGAGTACGGCCTGCCGGCCGTCGTGGGCGTGGAGCAGGCCACCCGGCTGATCCGGGACGGGCAGCGGATCCGCGTGCACGGAACCGACGGGTACGTCGAGATCCTGTCCTGACCGGCACGCCGAGAAGCTCCCTCGGTGGCTTCCGGCTGAACAACGCCGAGCGGTTGACGGCCACCCCACGGCCACCCCACGGCCACCCCACGGCCACCCCACGGCCGCCGCCCGCGACGCGGACACGGCGGGTATCCGTTCTCGATCAGCTACCGGGCAGCGCCCTTCGTGCGAGCCCGGGGCTGGAACGGATACGCCGCCGGTGTCGCGCGGACCGTCGTCCAGCGGGTCTCGGTGAAGGCGTCGAGGTTGGCGTCGCCGCCGAAGCGGGCGCCGGTGCCGGAGTCGGCGAGGCCGCCGAAGGCCGCCACCGGCTCGTCGTTGACCGTCTGGTCGTTGATGTGCAGCAGGCCGGTGGGGATACGGGCGGCCAGGTCCAGGGCGCGGGCCGCGTCCCGGGTGACGATGCCCAGGGCGAGGCCGTACGCCGAGTCGGTCGCCAGGGCGACGGCCTCGTCGAGGGTGTGGAAGGCGCGGACCGGCGCCACGGGGCCGAAGACCTCCTGGCCGTAGGCGGCCGAGGCGCCCACCGAGCCCGGCCCGGTGCCACCGTCGGCGAGTACGGTCGGGCGGTAGAAGAGATCGCGGTGGGTGCCGCCGGCGGCGATCCGCACGCCGTCCGCGGCGGCGGCGCGCACCAGTGTGTCGATCCGGTCGAGCTGGCCGCGGTCGATGACCGGCCCGAGGTGGACCTGTTCGCGGTAGGGATCCCCGACGGTGAGCGCGTCGGCCCTGGCCGCCAGCCGGGCCACGTACTCGTCGTGCAGCGAGGCGTGGACGAGGTGGCGGCCCGCGGTCATGCAGACCTGCCCCTGGTGGAAGAACGACGCCCAGGCGGCGGTGGACATCGCGGCGTCCAGATCGGCGTCCGCCAGCACGAGCAGCGCGCTGTTGCCGCCCAACTCCAGGTGGGCGCGCTTGAGATGGCGCGCGGCCCGGGCGCCGACGCGGCGGCCCGCCGCGGTCGAGCCGGTGAAGGAGATGACCCGCACCCGTGGGTCCCCGACCAGCGCCCGGCCCGTACCGGCGCCGCCCGGCAGGACGTGCAGCAGTCCCTCCGGCAGCCCGGCCGCGGCGAAGACGGCGGCCAGGACGTGGCCGCCGCAGACCGCGGTGCGCGGGTCGGGCTTGAGGACGACGGCGTTGCCCAGGGCGAGGGCGGGCGCGACGGACCGGACGGCGAGCACCAGCGGGACGTTGAACGGCGCGATGACGCCGACGACGCCGGCCGGCACCCGGCTCGTGTACGAGAGGCGGGGCGCGGCGGACGGCAGGACCTGGCCCAGCGGGCGGTGGGCGAGCGCGGCCGCCTCGTAGCACTCCTCGGCCGCGGTGCGGATCTCGAACTCGGCCTTGCCCGGGACGCTGCCGGCCTCGCGGACGATCCACTCGGAGATCTCCGGCGCGTGCCGGTGGATCAGATCGCCGGCCCGGCGCAGCACCGCGGCCCGCTCCGGGTACGGCGTACCGGCCCAGTCCCGCTGGGCGCGGGCGGCCCGGTTCGTGGCCCGCTCGACATCGGACGGGCCGGCGAGCGTGAGGACGCCCAGCACCTCACCCGTCGCGGGCTCGACCGCCTCGGCCTCGCCGCCGCGCAGGGTGCGCCAGTTCTCCGGATCGAGCAGGGCCATCGCGCCAACCTCCGGTCGAGGGACATCAGTTGAGGGATGAGCGGTGAGTGACGGGTGCGGTCGCATCCTGCCGTGCGGGCAGCGGTCGTGCCGCGGCGGGGGGCACTTCGCGGCGGGGCGGGCCCCAGGGTGAGGTGCGCCCCACGGCGAGGCGCGCCCCGTGGGCGCCCGGTACGGGCCGGGGTGCGGGGGTGGGTGCGGGCACGGTTACGGACGCGGCCGGCGGGGCCATGGCAGCGCCGCCCCTTGGCCCGCGTCGCTCAAGCCCCGCGTCCCGGAACTACCGCTCCAGCACGAGAGCGAGCCCCTGGCCGACGCCGATGCAGAGCGCCGCGAGGCCCGTTCCCGAGCCGCGGGCGGCGAGCTGGTGGGCCACCGAGCCCGCGAGGCGGGCGCCGGACGCGCCCAGGGGGTGGCCGATGGCGATGGCGCCGCCGTGCGGGTTCACGACGGACGGGTCGAGTTCGGGCCACTGGCCGAGGCAGCCCAGCGCCTGGGCCGCGAACGCCTCGTTGAGCTCGAACGTCGCCAGGTCGGCGAAGCCCCGCCCGGACCGCTCCAGCGCGCGCCGTACCGCGGCCACCGGCCCCAGCCCGAACAACTGCGGTTCGACGCCGGTGACCGCGCTCGCCCGGATACGGGCCAGCGGTTCGCGCCCGGTGGCCCGCAGGCCCTCCTCGTCCACCAGCAGCAGGGCCGCCGCACCGTCGTTGAGCGGTGAGGAGTTCCCGGCGGTGACGGTGCCGTCGGCCGTACGGAAGACCGGCCGGAGCTTGGCCAGCGACGCCAGTGAGGAGGTCTCGCGGATGGTCTCGTCCCGCTCCAGTTCCACGCCCGGCAGCGGGACGACCTCCGCGGCGTAGGCGCCCTCCCGCCAGGCCCGTACCGCCTTCTGGTGGCTGGCCAGCGCGAACACGTCCTGCTGTTCGCGGGTGATGCCGTACCGGTCGGCGATCTGCTCGGCGCCCTCGCCCAGCGCCACCGTCCACTCCGGGCGCATCCGCGGGTTGACCATCCGCCAGCCCAGGGTGGAGGAGTAGAGCTCCTGATGGCCGGCGGGGAAGGCCCGGTCGGGCTTGGGCAGGACGTAGGGCGCGCGGCTCATCGACTCCACACCGCCCGCCACCGCGATGTGCGCATCGCCGTGGGCGATGGCGCGGGCGGCCTGGATGACCGCCTCCAGCCCGGATCCGCAGAGCCGGTTGACGGTCACGCCGGGCACCGTGACGGGCAGCCCGGCCAGCAGCACGGCCATCCGCGCGACATTCCGGTTGTCCTCGCCCGCGCCGTTCGCATCGCCGAAGCAGACATCGTCGATACGGGCCGGATCCAGCTCGGGGGTGCGGTCGACCAGGGCCTTGACCACATGGGCGGCCAGGTCGTCGGGCCGGATACCGGCCAGGGCGCCGCCGTACTTGCCGACGGGGGTCCGCACGGCATCGACGATGTAGACATCCCGTACGCGGTGGTCGGTCATCTGGCGGTGTCCTCGCTGTCCCGGCTCGACGGTCGGCGGCCGGTCCGAAGATCACCGCCGCCCGCCCCGAGTCTTTGCCCGCCGCCGCACGCTGTCAACGGGCAACGTACGGGTGCGGCTCCGCCCGTGGCCACCGGCGGGGCCGCGGGCCGACTCTGAGAGAGTGGGGGCATGAGCGCAGCGCACACCAGTACGGGCCGGGCGCCCGGTCATGTCGTCGTCATCGGTGGGGGCATCTCGGGGCTGGCGGCCGCCCACCGCCTCCTCGACGGCGGGGCCCGGGTGACCGTGCTGGAGGCGTCCGGCCGGATCGGCGGCAAACTGCGCGCGGGCGATATCGCGGGCGTACCGGTCGATCTTGGCGCCGAATCGATGCTGGCCAGGCGGCCGGAGGCGGTGGGGCTCGCCCGCGCCGTCGGGCTCGCCGACCGGCTCCAGCCGCCCGCCACGGCCACCGCCGCCCTGTGGACCCGCGGCGCGCTGCGCCCCATGCCCAAGGGCCATGTGATGGGCGTCCCCGGCGATCTCGGCCCGCTCGCCGATTCCGGTGTGCTCTCCCCGGCCGGTCTGGCCCGGATCGCCGAGGACGAGACGCTGGCGCGGACCGAGGCCGGCGAGGACGTCGCCGTCGGCGAGTACGTCGCGGCCCGGCTCGGCCGCGAGGTCGTCGACCGGCTGGTGGAACCGCTGCTCGGCGGCGTCTACGCAGGCGACGCCTACCGCATCTCGATGCGCGCCGCCGTCCCCCAGCTCTTCGACGCCGCCCGCACCGAGCGCTCGCTGCTCCAGGGCGTACGGGCCCTCCAGGCGCGCACCGCCGCCACGACGCCGCCCGGCGGACCGGTCTTCACGGGCCTCGACGGCGGCATCGGAACGCTGCCGGTCGCCGTCGCCGACACCGTGCGCGGCGCCGGCGGCGAGATCCTGCTCCGCACCGCCGTGGACGAGCTGACCTGGCGCGACGACCACTGGGCGGTGCGCGTGACGGAGCGGGGCGCCCACCGCGTTCTCACGGCGGACGCGGTCGTGCTGGCCGCCCCCGCGGGCGCCGCGGCCCGGCTGCTGCACGACGGCGCCCCGGCCGCCGCCGCCGAGCTGGCGGGCATCGAGTACGCCTCGATGGCGCTGGTCACGATGGCCTTCCGGCGCGCCGACCTGGACCGGGTGCCCGGCGGCAGCGGCTTCCTCGTACCGCCCGTCGACGGGCACCGGATCAAGGCTTCGACGTTCGCCAGCCACAAATGGGGCTGGCTCGCCGACGCCGGCCCGGACCTCTTCGTCCTGCGCACCTCCCTCGGGCGCTACGGCGACACCGCCGACCTCGGGCGCGACGACGCCGAGCTGGTCGGCCTCTCGCTCGCCGACCTCGGGGCGGCGGTGGGCCTGGCCGCGCGCCCGGTGGCGAGCACGGTCACCCGCTGGGACGGCGGTCTGCCGCAGTACACCGTCGGCCATCTGGACCGGGTCGCCCGGATCCGTACCGCGGTGGCGCAGCTGCCGGGTGCCCTGCGGGTGTGCGGCGCGGTCTACGACGGCGTCGGCATCCCGGCCTGCATCGGCTCGGCACAGCGGGCCGCCGACGAGGTCCTCGGCACCCTGCCGCAGGCCACCGCCCCCGGCGAGTGAGAATGGATGACATGACAGACGCTTCCGCCCCCGCACCCGAGAAGATCCCGAACGCCGGCAAGAAGGCGAAGGACCTCAACGACGTCATCCGCTACACCCTCTGGTCCGTGTTCAGGCTGCGCGACGTCCTCCCGGAGGACCGCAGCGGCTACGCCGACGAGGTGGAGGAGCTGTTCGACCAGCTCGCCGCCAAGGACGTCGTGGTGCGCGGCACCTACGACGTGTCCGGCCTGCGCGCCGACGCCGACCTGATGATCTGGTGGCACGCGGAGACCGCGGACGCCCTTCAGGAGGCGTACAACCTCTTCCGCCGCACCCGCCTGGGCCGCGCCCTCGCGCCGGTGTGGTCGAACATGGCGCTGCACCGCCCCGCCGAGTTCAACAAGTCGCACATCCCGGCCTTCCTGGCCGACGAGAACCCCCGCGCCTATGTGAGCGTCTACCCCTTCGTGCGCTCCTACGACTGGTACCTGCTGCCCGACGAGGACCGTCGCCGGATGCTCGCCGACCACGGCAAGATGGCCCGCGGCTTCCCGGACGTGCGCGCCAACACCGTGCCGGCGTTCTCGCTCGGCGACTACGAGTGGATCCTCGCGTTCGAGGCCGATGAGCTGCACCGCATCGTCGACCTGATGCGTCATCTGCGCGCCTCCGAGGCGCGCCTGCACGTCCGCGAGGAGATCCCCTTCTACACCGGCCGCCGCAAGCCGGTCGCCGAGCTGGTCGCCGGTCTGGCCTGACGCGGACGCGGCAGGGGCCGTCCCCGGGAACACCACCGGTGTCCCCCGGGGACGGCCCCTTCCCCTGTCCGCGGCCGCGCTACTGCTTCTTCGGCTTGTGCTGCGCGTGCGCGTCCGCCACCGGCTCCGGGCGGGCCGCGCAGTACACGCGCTCCCCGGGGACCTTGCCGTCCAGCAGATACGCCTCGACGTACCTGTTCACGCAGTCGTTGTCGCCGAACGCGATGCCGTGCGTGCCCGCGCCGTTCTCGGTGACCAGGGAGGCGCCGGGCAGCCGCCGCTGGAGCTCCAGTGCACCCGGGTACGGCGTCGCCGCGTCCCGCTCGGCGGCCAGCAGCAGCACCGGGGGCAGCGCGCCGGGCGCGGTACGGACGTCGAGCGGGCGGCGCGGGTTCAGCGCACTGTCGATACCGGTCGCGGTGGCATGGCCGGCGGCCGCGGCCAGCTTCTCCCCGGTGGCGTCGTCCGCGGCTGCGTCGTGCCCGTCTCGCCCGTCGCGCGCGGCGGCGCGGTCCGCCGCCTCGCCGGCCACGGCGCCGATGCCGGCGGCGGCCGACTCCGACCGGTCGGGCCAGAAGGCGCACGGCAGGTTCATCCAGACGTTGTCCCAGGTCTCGAACGGCGCCAGCCGCGCGGCCTCGGTGTTGTCCCGGTCCCAGGTCCGCCAGTCCCGCGGCCAGGCCGCGTCATTGCACTCGACGGCGGTGTAGACGGCGTTGCCGTTCTCCGCGGCCTTGGCGTTCTCGGGATGCGGCGACGCCTGGGTGATCAGGGGCTGCGGGTCACCGTGCAGATACGCCGAGAGCGCCGCGGCGCGGCTCGGCCAGTAGGCGTCGTTGTAGCCGGTCTTGAGGAACGCCCCCTGAAGCTGGCCGGGGCCGATCTTGCCGTTCAGGGGCGCCCGCCTGAGCTTCTCGGCGACCGTGTCGTACGCGCGCCGCACCTGTGCCACGGTCGTGCCGAGACGGTAGACGGCATGGTGTGCGGCGACCCACCGGGCCCAGTCGTTCCAGCGCCGCTCGAAGGCGATGCTCTGGTCGAGGTTGTTGCGGTACCAGACGTGGTCGGGGTCGGGGTTGACCACACTGTCGAAGATCATCCGGCGGACGTGGCCGGGGAAGAGCGTCGCGTAGAGGGCACCGAAGTACGTGCCGTACGACGCGCCCATGAACGTCAGCTTCTCCTCGCCCAGCGCGGCCCGCAGCATGTCCAGGTCGCGGGCGTTGTTGACCGAGTTGTAGAAGGGCAGGTCGGCGCCGGCGTTGCGGGCGCAGCCGCGCGCGTACTCCTCGGCCTCCGCCAGCTTCTCGCGCTTGTACTCCTCGCCGGGGTACCGCGGACTGTCGGTGGGGCTCTTGGCGAACTTCTTCGGGTCCTGGCAGGAGAGCGGCGCCGAACGGCCGACGCCGCGCGGCGCGTAGCCGACGAAGTCATAGGAGCGGGCTGTCTTGCGCCACTTGGCGAGCGCGCCGTAGAGCGGGAATTCCATGCTGCTCGCGCCGGGGCCGCCGGGGTTGAAGACCAGGGCGCCCTGCCGCTCCTCGGGGGAGGTGGCGCGGGAGCGGCTGACGGTCAGGCTGATCTTCTTGCCGTCGGGGCGGTCGTAGTCGAGCGGCACGGTGAGCTTGCCGCACTCGACGGAGGACGACAGGTGTTCCACCGCCGCGCACCGGCCGAAGACGATGGGGCGGACGGGGGCGGGCGGCGCGGCGGACGGTGCGGTGGCACCGCCCGCCGGTGCGGTGGTGAGGACGGTCAGGATCAGCGACCCGATGGTGCCGTACAACGCGAGTGCTCTCACGAGCCGTCCCTTCGTATGGTGCGTTGGCGCACCGCGAGTGGCCCGGGGCGCCTGGCCGCACGGTGTACATACAAAAGGGATAGTTGGGGCGGTGATTGCCGATGTAAAGCACCGGCCGCCGGTGTCGGACGCTATGCCCCGGAAGAGTGGAGCGCGCCCGAAACCCCGGACGTCATGTCAGGCCACGGGCTACGCAACGCCGTTCGGACGGCGTGCCTTCGGGCGACCGGTGTGTGACGTCAGTCGCTGCTGCTACTGCCGCACGACGAGCCGCAGCTGGACCCGCCGCTGCAACTCGACCCACTGCTGCAACTGGACCCGCCACCGCATCCCGAGCTGCCGCCGCACCCGGAGCTGCCGCAGCCGGACCCGCCGTCGGCGGAGCCGCACCAGGAGACGTCCGATCCACCGTCCGAGAAGTCCCAGCCGGAGTCGCCCGAGGACGTGGTGGTGGACGAGGCGCCGGTGTCGCCCGACGCGGCGGACACGCCGGCGGCGGTCGCCATGGCGGACTGCGCGTCGAGCAGCTGCTGTCGCAGCACCGCGTCGGCCACCAGCGCCGCACCGCCGAGCGCCACCACGATCGCGGCGGGCCGGACGGCGCCGCCGACGACACCGGGGCTGTTGGTCGCGTGCGCGGCCCGGAGCGCGAGGGTGCCCGCGGGGGTGAGGCGGCTGCGGTGGGCCAGCTTGCAGAGGGAGCCGACGACGATGCCCAGGATGGCCGCGGGCGCGATCCGCACCACGAACGGCACCGTGAACGCGTCGTCCCCGGCGGTCCCCGTGATCGTCATCAGCAGACCGCCGAGGAGCAGCACCGCGGAGGCCGCCACCTGGACGTGGGCCATCCGGCGCCAGCCCCGGCCCCGCCGCGGGCGCCGCATCAGACCGCGGTCCGCCAGCCGGTCGCCGATCTCCTGCACCGCCGGGCTCCGCATCACCATGCCGCGCAGCCTGCTCAGCGCCCCGCCGGGGGTCCGGGCGAGCGCGTCCAGTACGGCCTGCTCGACGGGGTGGTGCGCGACGGCCCGGCGTACGGTCACCGCGCCGGGGCCGCCGACGGCCAGCCGGCCGTCCTCCTGCATACCGGCGATGGCGGCGTCCGTCACCCGCCCCGGCCCGCCGGCCAGGAACGCTATCTCCCACACATCGTGGGTGGGGGCGTCCACCAGCCGGATGCGCGGTGCCCGGCGGGAGCGGACCGTACCGATGACGAGCACCAGCGAGGAGAGGATGACTGCCAGATACATCGATTGTGCCAGGGACACGGTGTCACCTTCGGTGCAGGGCGAGCCGCACGGCTCGCACGAGTCGGGCGGCGGGGCGGGCGGGCGGCGGCTTCGGCCCCGCCCGGTCCCGCCACCACCGTGTCAACTGCCGCCGCGCGGCCGGATCCGCGGGACGCTCCTGGGCCAGCAGATGCGCCGCGAAGTCCAGCGCGTCCTGCCGGTGGCCGCCGTGGAGGGGCCGGTGGCGGGCGTAGTCGAGGAAGGCGGGCCGGTACTCCTCGCCGAGGATAGCGGGCAGCTCCGGGGCGATCCTGCCCACGACGGCGGCCCGCTTGGCGGCCAGCGCCCGGCTCTGGACGCGCAGCCGGCGACGGTCGAACCCCTCGGGGGCCGGCGTCCCGGCGACGAGCGCGGACAGCAGCGCGGTCTGCGCGAGCGCCAGCCGCTGCCGCGCCGCGTCGGTACTGGTATCGGTATCGGTACCGACGGGGTACGGGGGGACCGTGCGGGCGGGCACGCCGGGACCGGCCGCGGCCGTGTCCCCGCCCCCCGGACCGCCACCGGCCCCCGTGACCGCCTCAGGCCGCTCGTCGGCCATGGCGCGCCTCCTCCACCACGGTACGTATCGCGTCGAGTTCACCGGCCAGCTCCGCGCCCTCGGGGAAGTCCTCGTCGCGCTCCAGCAGCACACCGGGCGGGGTGGTCCGGGCGCACAACTCGGCGAGCACGTCCAGCACCGGCCGGGTCACGGGGTGGGCGTGGCTGTCGTGCCACACCCCGTCCCGCTCCACCCCGCCCGCGACATGGACATAGGCGATGGCCTCGACCGGCAGCTCGGCCAGTGCGACGGCCGGGTCCTCACCCTGGTTGACGTGGTTCGTATGGAGGTTGGCGACATCGATCAGCAGCCGTACGCCCGTCCGCTCGACGAGTTCGGACAGGAACTGCCCCTCGGTCAGCTCCTCACCGGGCCAGGAGAGGAGGGCGGCGATGTTCTCCAGGGCCAGCGGCACCGGCAGCGCGTCCTGGGCGATCCGGACGTTCTCGCACAGCACGTCCAGCGCGTCGAGGGTACGCGGCACCGGCAGCAGATGCCCGGCCTCCAGCAGCGGCGACCCGGTGCCCGGCCCGCCGGCGCGGACGAACGCGATGTGCTCGGTGACCAGCGGCGCGTCCAGCGCCACGGCGCGTTCGGCGAGCGCGGTCAGCCGGCCCTCGGCGGGCCGTTCGGCGCCGCCGAGGCCGAGCGAGACACCGTGCGGGACGACGGTGGTGCCCCGCTCGCGCAACTCCCGCAAGGCGGGCGGGAGATGGCCGGGGCAGATGTTCTCGGCCACCACCTCGACCCAGTCCACACCGGACAGTCCGGCGATCTCCGCGGCGATCTCCGGCCGCCAGCCGATACCCGTACCGAGACGTTGCATCGTTCCCCCCGTTCACTCCGTGCTGTGACGTACTCATGACCCTGTCAAGACGGGCCGAATCCTGCGCCGTCAGGGTTCAGAGCTTGCTCTGAGCTTCCCGCCGCCCCGTACGGCTCCGCCGCCGGATCTCCGTACGGCCCCGCGCCGGATCAGCGCGCGGCCTCGAATCCCACCGCCGCGCCCAGCGCGAGCAGCACCCCGCCCGTGGCCTGATCCAGTCGCCGCCGTACGCGCGGACGCTGGAAGACGGCCCGCGCCCGGTGGACCGCCACGGCGATGGTGCCCAGCCACAGCACACCCAGCGCGGCATGGACGGCCACCAGCAGCAGCGTCGTCGCGATGACCGGCGCGCCATGTGGGATGAACTGCGGCAGCAGCGACATATAGACCACCCCGACCTTGGGGTTGAGCACATTGGTCAGCGCGCCGGTCCGGAACGCCCGCAGTGGCGTCTGCCGTACGCCGCCGGCGTCCGCCGCCGTCGGCTCCGCCCCATCCGCCGCTACCGCCCCGTCCGCCGCCGGAGCGGTCCGCAGGCGCCGGGCAGCGCGCAGCGCCTGCACCCCGAGCCACATCAGATACAGCGCACCGGCCACCCGCAGCGCGTCGTACGCCACCTGCGACGCGGAGAGCATCGCCGTCAGCCCGACGGCACCGGCCAGCCCCCAGACGAAGCACCCGGCCGCTATGCCGAGCGCACTGCACAGGGCGGCCCGCCGCCCCGAACCGAGAGCGGTCCGCAGGACCACCGCGAAATCGGGGCCGGGGGAGACGGTCAGCAGCGCGGCCACCGCAGTGAAGCCGAGGAGAGAGGTCAGCACGGGACACCACCGTACGTCCAGGACTCCGGACGGTCGCAGGGGGCCCCGGGCCGCCCACGGCGGGGGAGTCGGGCGCCCCCGCGGGCACGGCCCGCGCGCGGCGGACGGTGCCGGACGCGGCGGTGCGCATCGCCTATCGCCTATCGCGCATCGCGGGGGCGGACGGCCGGCGACGGCCGGACAGGCGGGTGTCGGCCGGACCCGAGGGTGCCGGACGCGGCGGTGCGCATTGCGGGGCTGACGGCCCGGATCCGAGGGTGTCGGCCGGACCCGAGGGTGTCGGCCCTGACGGCGAGCGCCGGTGCGATGGCGCCGCTCAGTGCTCGTGCCGGTCGGGCCCGAACAGGCCGTCGACGATCCGCCGCAGTACCGCCTCCTCCTGGTCGGCGGCCTCGGTCCGCTCGTACTCGGTGAGCGCGAGGCCGGCGAGGGTGAACTCGTCCGTCAGCGCCCGCACCGCCGCGACCAGCTCCGCCACGCCGAGTCCGCCCGGCTCGGGGGTGCCGACGGCCGGGAAGACCCGCGGGTCGAGGACGTCGAGGTCGATGTGGATGTACACCGCCTCGGCACCGGTGGCGCGCACCGCGGCCAGGAGCGGCCCCGGTTCCGCCAGCTGCCCGACGCCCAGGTGCCGGATGCCGCTGCTCTCGACAAGGGCCTGTTCCCCCGCGTCCAGTGACCGCGCGCCCGCCAGCACGACGCGGTCGGCCGACACGTTCCGCACGGGCCGCAGGCCCTCCGGCCCGTCGCCGAGGAGCGCGCGCAGCACCATGCCGTGGAAGGCGCCGGACGGTGACGACTCCGGGGTGTTGAGGTCCGCGTGCGCGTCGAACCACACCACCGCCAGCCGGTCCCCGAACGCGGCGAGCGCGGTCTCGACCGGGGCGAGGTCGACCCCGCAGTCGCCGCCGATGGTCACCGTCGGCTCGCCCGGCGGAACCTCGGCCAGCGCCTCGCGCACCGCCCGCAGATGCCGCTCCAGCACCTCGGCGTTCCGTACGCCGCCGCGCGCGCCGCCGACGCCGCTGTCGAGCGCGACCGTACGCCGCCGGCTCGCGGGAACCAGCTCGGCGAGCCAGGCGGCCCCGCTGTGCAACCTACGGGCGGTGGCGGCACCCGACCCCTGCCACTGCGCCACCTCGAATACGATCGGACCGGACACGAACGTCTCCCTTCCACGCTGATCGACGCAGCCTATGTCGTCGCCCCAGCCGTCACACAAGTCACACCGGGGATTCGATGGCGCAGGTCACCGGTGAGCAGCCGCGCCCGCGCCAGGGCCGGAAGGCGTCCCGGGCCGGCGGAGCAGCGGGTCACCTCCGTGGTGGGCGCGGCGGAGACCCGGCACGGTGGTGTCCCTCGGCTTCCGCTTCGCTCGCCGCCCGGTTCCGGACCCGCTCGGCACACGTACCCGGACGCCCCCACGCTCGGCCCGGCAGACGGCGACGTCCAGGCATCGGGTGTACCGCTTCACCACCGCCGTCACGGACTTCGAAGCCGGACGGTTCCCCTGGCCCGCCCGTCTCCCGCAGCCGCCGCGCACCCAGGTCTTCGACCGGCCCGCGCGTCCTGCGGCGTCTTCACCGTCCGGCGAGTTCCTCCACCACCGGCGCGAGCGCGTCCAGGTCGTCGATGAGGAACGAGCTGATGCCGAAGCGCTCGCGCAACTCCACGAACTTCCGCGTCAGGTCCTTGACGCTGCCGATGAACATATGCGGCGAATCCAGGATCTCCTCGACGGTCAGCTCGACGCCCGTCTGCTCGCGGAGGTGGTCGGCGCGGCGCCGCGCCGCGGCGCGCGGATCGCCGGTGACGACCGTCGGCCCGCCGGAGGAGTAGGTGTTGAGCTCCAGACCGTCGAAGCGGTCACCGGCCGCCTCGCGGATCCAGCCGATCTTCTCCTCGGTCGCCGCGGCCGTCATGCTCCTGGCTTCGAGACCGGGCCGGTCGCCCTGCACCAGCCGCGGCGCCAGACCGACGATCTGGGCTTCGCGTGCGGCCAGGGTCAACAGGCGCTTGCCGCCGCCGCCCAGGAAGAACGGCGGATGCGGGCGCTGTGCCGGTGCGGGCGCGCCGACGTGGTCGGTGACGGTGTAGTGCTCGCCGGAGAAGGAGAAGGGCCCTTCGGCGAAGCAGCCCTTGAGGATCGCGATCCCTTCGGTCAGGCGCTTGATCCGGACGCCGACCGGCTCGAAGGGGATGCCGATGGCGTCGTGCTCGGGTTTGTTCCAGCCGGCGCCGAGGCCGATCTCCAGCCGGCCGCCGGACAGCGCGTCGAGCGTGGCGAGATCCTGGGCCAGCACGGCCGGATGGCGCAGGCCGATGTTGAGGACGAAGGTGCCCACCCGCAGCCGCTCGGTGGCCGCCGCGACCATGGCCAGCGGCGGTATCGGGGCGTACGCGGTGAGGTGGTCGGGCAGGACGAACGCGGCGCAGCCGACGGCCTCGGCCTTGCGGGCCAGAGAGGTCAGTCCGTCGAAGCGGCGGTTGTCGTTGACGGTCGCGAGGAAACGGAAGGGGCGCATACGGGCATCCTCCGTGACCGTCGGAGGCCGCGGGTGGTGTTTGGCGAACGCCCGGATGGTGGCGGGGTGTTGGCGGTGGTCGGCGATCTCCTCGGTGCCGGCCCGGAGTACTCCTCCCGCCACCGCCACCGCCACCGCCGTCGCCCGCGGCGCCGGCAGTTCGAGCGCGCCGTTCCCGAACGCCGTGACCGGCAGGCGCACCGCCGACGCCGTGGCGGCATCGGCGGCAGACCCACCGGCTGTGACCCGGCACACCATGCCCCGCGCCGTAGGTCTCCGGCTCCGCCCTGCCGCGTCGGCAGGTCCCTAACCGGCGTGGTTCAGCGGGCGCACAGGGCCGTGTCCACGACCTTCTCGACACGCTCCATGGCCGTCTTGTCGGCCGGCTGGATGGTCACCGCGATGTTGGCGGCGCGGCCCTTGGCGGTGACTCCGCCCCGGGTCTCGTATCCCGGGAAGCTGCCGCCGTGGCCCCAGTAGACACCGCCGCACGACAGCGGCTTGCTCACCAGCCCCAGCCCGTAGCGGGCGCCGTCGCCGAAGTAGTCGGCGGGCACGGTGGTACGCATCTGGGCGAGCTGGGCCGGCGGAAGGAGGCGGCCGCCGAGGAGCGCGGTGAAGAACCGGTTGAGGTCGGAGTTGGTGGAGATCATCTGACCTGCCGCCCAGGCCCAGGAGGGGTCCATCTCCGTGATGTCGCGCGGCGGCGCGTCCGCCGAATCCCTGTCGTAGCCCTTGGGATGGGGTTCCCGGATGGTCGTGTCACCGGGGGCGGGGAAGTAGGTGTGGCGCAGCCCGACGGGTTTGATGATGCGCTGGTCGATCTCCTTGGCGACGGGCCGGCCGGTGACCTTCTGGATGATCAGACCGGCCAGCACGTAGTTCGTGTTGCTGTACTCCCACTTCTTCCCGGGGTCGAAGTGGGCCTTGTGCCGGAGCGCGATGCCGAGGAGTTCGCGGGGTTCGTAGTGCCGGAGCTGAAGGTCGTATTCGGTGTAGTTGGGCAGTCCGCTGGTCTGCTGGAGGAGATGGCGGACGGTGATGCGGCGTCCGTCGATCCCGTCCCCGCGGACGAGGCCCGGCAGATAGGTGTCGACGGTGGCGTCGAGACGGATCTTCCGTTCACCGACCAGTTGCAGCATGACCACCGCGGTGAACACCTTGGTGTTGCTGCCGATCCGCACCTGCCCGTCCGTGGGCACCTTCGAGCCGGTGGCCAGGTCGCCGACGCCCGCGGTGTAGGTATGGGTGCGGCCTCCGCGGTCCTGGACGCTCGCCAGTGCGGCGGGCATGCCGTCGGCGTGCACCAGCGCGTTCAGGCCCTGCTGGACGGAGTCCGGCCGGGCGGCGGCGGACGCCGCGGGCGGCGCCAGGGCGCCCATCGTCATGACACCCGCGGCCACCGCCACCACGGCCGGCACGGCTCTGCGACGGCCGCCCCGCCGCCCGGAAGAACGGAACCTCTGCCATGCCTGCTCACGCACGAGCCAACTCCTACGGAATCATTGGGTAACCAGCGGTATGTGCTGGACCCAGCATTTCCGTAGGTGATCGTTCGGGGCGATCCTGCTACCCGCCCGGTGACGGGTAGGGCTACCCCCCGGGGCGCGCTCAGCCGATGGGGAACGGGGCGGGGACACTCTGGCCGCGGTGGCGGCGCCAGGAGTGCGGGCGCGACGGAGCCGGTGGCACCGGCCCGGCCCGTCACCGCCCCGCCGGCCACGCCCTACGCCCCGTCGGACACCCCCTACGGCTGCCGTACGCGCGGGAGAGAACCGACTCGATGCGCCCCCTCCACCACGACAGTCGGCCCGGGGGCGATCTCCGTGAACCCGGCGTCGCGCACCACGGGCAGTCCGCTGCGGGTCAGCGCCTCCCAGGCCGACGGCTCCGCGGACCGTACGGACAGCGGGAGTCCGGCCGCGCGCCAGGCCGCCCGCTCGTCGTCGGACAGCTCCCACCACGCGAGCTGCGCGCCATGCCCGACCTGCGCCATCTCCTTGCCGGTCGACATGCCCAGCCCGGGGTGGAGCCACAGCACCGGCCGGTCGGCGGCGGGCGCCGCGGGCGGTTCCGGATCGTCCAGTTCCGTCCCCGAGACCTGGAGCCGGGCCAGGTCCTTGGGCCAGCCGTCCAGCGGCACCGGCGGGAAGACCCGCACCTCGGCGTGGCGGCCGGTCACCGTGATACCCGGCAGCGCCTCGGCCCGCCGCCACTCCGCGCCGCGAGCCCGCCGCACCACCTTGCGGATCCGGGCGTCCTCCCAGTCCCGGACCGCCTCGGCCCATTCGCCCGTGCCGTGCGCCCGCTCGTCCGACAGCAGCACGAGCACCGCCCGCGCCGCCGTCTCCAGCGCGTCCGTACGGGCCGGCGGTTCGGCCCGCTCCATCCGCGCGACCAGCGGCAGCACGAACTGCGGCGCCGCGTCCCGGTCGGTCTCCTCATGGTGGAACGGGCTGTCGGCGCTCGTCGGACCGGGGCGGCCACCCGGGGCGCCGGAGGTGCCGGACGTGCGGGAACTGCCCGGGTCTACGGGGCCGGTGGTCTCAGTGCTGGTCACCCGGTCAAGTCTGCCAGCCGCCACTGACACCGCCGCGGCCGCGCCGGTACGTTGGCCGGTGGCGCGGGAGGCACTGCCCGCGCGGCGCCGCGGAACCCCGGGGAGCCGGGGAGCAAGGGGAGTGGGGGACGGTGGGGGACCTATGAGGCTGGACGGGGTCGGGCGGCGTTACGGGGTGCGCGGGCCCTGGGTGCTGCGGGATGTGCGGCTCGACGTACCGGGCCGCGCGCTGCTGCGCGTCGAGGGCTCCAACGGCAGCGGCAAGTCGACCCTGCTGCGCCTGTTCGCCGGGATCGACAGCCCCACCACCGGGCGGATCACCGGCCGCCCGCGCACCGCGTACGTACCCGAACGCTTCCCGGCCGCGCTGCCGTTCACCGCCCTCGGCTACCTCACCCACCTCGGACGCGTCCATGGTCTGCGCGGCCCCGAGGCGGCCCGCCGCGCCACCGAGTGGCTCGCCCGCTTCGGGGCGGCCGGGCACGCCGGTACGCCGCTGGCCAAGCTGTCCAAAGGCACCAGCCAGAAGGTCGCGGTCGCCCAGGCGCTGCTCGCCGAGCCCCGGCTCCTCGTCCTGGACGAAGCCTGGACCGGTCTGGACCCGGCCGCGCGCGAGGTCCTCGACCGCGCGGTCGCCGAGCGGATCGCGGACGGCGGCACGGTCGTCTTCGTCGACCACGACCCGCGCCGCCTGGCGGGCCTCGCCGACGCGCACTACCGGATCGCGGACGGGCGGCTGCTGACCACGGCGGGCGGCACGGCGGCGGACGCGACGGCCGCGGCCGGTCCCCGGGTCGTCATCGAGGCGGTGGGCCCACCGGGGAGCGCGCCGTGGTCCGGACCGGCCGCCGAGCCGCCCGTACGGACCGCCGCGCACGAACCGGCCACCCGGCCGACGGGCCTGGTCCCCGGTGCGGCGGAGCTGCCGGGCCACCCCGAGGTCACGGTGGGCGCGGACGGTACGGCCCGCCTCACCGTCCCGGCCGTCCACTCCGACGCGCTGCTGCGCGCCCTGCTCACCGCCCGCCCACCCTGGCACATCCGCTCGGTGATCCATCCCGGCACCGACCCCGACCCCGACCCCGACGAGGCTCCGCTGCCGTGATCGCTCTCCTCCGCTACCAGGCGGCCCTGTTCGCCGGTTCGCACCGCTGGCTGCCGCCGGTCCTCGGGTACGCCGCCTTCCTGGCCCTCGGCATCCAGTCCGGCGCCCCGATCCTCGACGCGTACGGCTGGGCCGCCGCCGGACTGCTGCCCATCGCCGTGTGGCTGACCCGGATCTGCGTCACCATCGAGCCGCCGGCCGCCCGGCACTGCGCCGCGGCCACCGCCGGGCCCGGCCGCGTCCACCTCGCCGCCGTGCTGACCGCGGCGGGCGCCGCGCTGCTCCTCGCGCTGGGGGGCGCGGCCTACGTCCTGCTGCGGTCCGATCCGCACTCCGCCGACCACCGGGTCGCCGTGCCGGTGCTGCCCGCGACCGTCGCCGGGCTGCTCGCCGCGCTCGCCTGTGTGCTGCTGGGCATCGCGATCGGCGCGCTGTGCAACCGGCCGGTGCTGCGCAGCACCGCCTCGGCCGTCCCGGCCGGGCTGGTCGCCGCGCTGCTGCTGCTCGTCCTGGGCGCCTCGCCCGCCAACGCCGCGGTGACGGGCCTGGTCACCGGCTCCGCGGACGGCACGATCACCGTCCCCTGGCTGCCCTTCGCCGCCACCGCCCTGATCGCGGCCGCCGCCACCGCGGCCACCTGCGCGCTCAGTTCCCGCCGCGGCTGACACCGGACGCCGGGCGTAGGGTCGGGGCATGCCAGCTCACACGGACGGTACGGACGAGTGCTACGCGCCGCCCGCCCCCACCGGCCACCCCACCGATAGCGCCCCGGCCGCCGGGCCGCCCTTCGCGGACTGCGTCCTGTGCGGTGCGCCCACCGAGTACGGCGTCGCACAGCCCGGTGCCGTCCTGTGCCCCGTGTGCGAATGGCAGGAGGCCCAGCGCGGCGCCTGCTCCGGTTGAGGGGCGGCCCCGCCGGCGTACGGACGCCGCCGGCCTGCGCCCGGCCGACCGCCGCGCCGTAGTTCCCGGCGTACGACCGGCCACCGGCCTCGGAGGTGACCACCGTGCGCCGTGACGGCACGCGGGGCTCCCGTCCCGCCGCCCTGGCCCCGCGGCTGTCGCGGGGTTCGTCCGGCCCGGCCCGCGTCAAGCCCAGGCGGCCGACGGCGAAGTGCTGCACCGCCCGAGGCCGCGTCTGGTGCGGATCGCCTCGGCGGCGGCCCTGAGGATCAGGGTGCGGTCTCGCGAGGCGGTTTCCTTTGGGGGGGAAGGCGATCAGCCCGTGTAGCTGCACCCAGGTGTGCGCGCCATCATGACTCTTCATGACGGGGAAACGAGGTGGGGCGTTCGGCTTCGGGGCGGTCACCGCGCTCCTGCTCGGGGCGGCGGTCGCGATCAGTGGGCGGACGTTTCCCGGGGCCGTGGTGGGCGATGTCGATCCTGTGGGGATGGCTGTCGGTCTGGCTGCGCTGGCGGTCGGTGTGTGGACCGGGTGGCTCACTGTTCGCTCCCTGCGCTGGCAGGAAGCCGCGCCGGCGGACGTGGCGGAGCGGCTGGCCGTGGAGGTGCTGGACGCCGAGCGTGCGGCGGGGCGGCAACTGCTGGGTGACCATGACAAGACCATTGATATCCGGTTCACCTTCCGTCCTGCTCCCACGCACAACGCGGATGACGCCGGTCCGGAGGGGCGGCTGAAAGAGGTGGCGGAGTACTACCGGCTCCTGCGGCCGCGCCGACTGGTGATCACCGGTGCACCGGGGGCGGGCAAGACAGTGCTGGCCGTGCAGTTGATGCTCCGTCTCCTGGAGACCCGCACCGGGGAAGACCCGGTGCCGGTGCGGTTGTCCTTGGCCTCGTGGGACACCGACCAGCCGGTGGACGAGTGGATCGCCCGCCACCTGGTCGACGCCTACCGCCTGTCCGTGGCGGCGGCCGAGGCGTTGGTGAAGGCCCGCCGGGTGCTGCCGGTGCTCGACGGCTTGGACGAGATGGACACCGATCCCGATCCCGGCTACGCCTCCCGAGCGGGCCGGGCGGTGCGCGCCTTCAACGCCTACCAGCAGTCCACGGGCAAAGCGGGGCTGGTGCTGACCTGCCGCAGCCGGGTCCACGAGGCGCTGGCAGCGGAGGGAGTGTGGGCCCACGACGCCGCACGGGTGGAGATCCGCCCGTGCGATCCGGATTCGGTGCAACGGTTTATCGGTGACCGGGTCGACGACCCAGCGCGTTGGAGCCGGGTGCGGGAGGCATTGGCACAGGACCCGCACGGGCCGCTGGCTGCCGGGCTGTCCACCCCTTGGCGGCTTACGCTGGCGGTGACCGTCTACGAAGAGCGCCTGCCCGACGGTACCTATCGGCGTCATCCGCAATCCCTGCCCGGCTTGGCCCTGGACACCTCGGAGGCGGTCGGGAAGCACCTGCTGGGGCTGTTCATCCCCACTGTTGCCGCCCAGTGTCCGGCTCCTCGCGGCGCCACCTACACCACCGACGACGTCCGAGCCTGGCTCGCCATGCTTGCCGCCTACCTGCAGCAGAACGCGACCACTGGCCAACAGGTGGGCGGGCGGCTGCTGTCGGGCACCGACATCGTCCTGCACGAGTTATGGCCGCTGGCCGGCACCCGCCTGCCCCGAGCCGTCAGCGCCGCACTGGTCGCGGCAGTATCCATGGTGGGCTGGGCGGTGCTTTTCCTCTTGCTGCCGCCCACCGGCACTTCCTTGATCATGTTTTTCATCGTGGGCGTTGTCGCCCTGGGCGGCGTGCTGACGACATACACGGCTTGGAGGGACGTCTGGCCGCAACCGGTCCGCATGGATCTGGAGCGACTGCGTACTCCTGTCGGCCGGCGCCACTTCGCCAGGGCATTCGTGCTCGCGCTCGCGTCCGCGACCGCGGCCGGAGCCGTGTCCGCCATCACGATCGGGCCCGTGTACGGCCTGGCGTTCGGGCTCACGGTAGGTGCCACAACGGGGCTCGTGACCGGACTTGCCCGTCACGGGACCCCGGGGGTCATGGATCCCAACGGCGTCGTACGGAACGATCTCGCCGCCTGGCTCTTGTACTCGCTCTCGACGTTCCTCGTGTTCGGGCTCGTGTTCAGCCTGGTATTCGGGCTCATGGTCGGAGTCGTGTCCGTGGTCACCGTCGCGGTCGTGATCACACTCGCGAGTGTGCTGATGGACGGGCTCAGGGCGGGGCTCTCCACCGGGAACAGGGGGATGGCGAGCGTTCGGTACATGGCCTTGTTGCTGTGTACGCGCCGCTGGGGCAGCCGACCGCTCCCCTGGCGGCTGGGCCGGTTCCTCCACTGGTGCTACGGCGCCGGGCTGATCCGGGTCGCGGGAATCGCCTACCAGTTCCGGCACCGCGAGCTCCAGGAATACCTTGCCCACCACGTCGACGGCGATGCAGCCGCAGGGACGGACGAGCCGTCCTGAGGACGGCCGAGAGCACGATCTGACGCCGAAGTCACCCCATGGGACCGGTCCGACCGTCACCGTGGACCGGACGCGAACGCGATCCCGGCGTCCGCGGCGGCCAGGCGGTGCAGCAGCCGCTCGCCCGGCGGCCGTGGGGCGCTCGCCCGACGATGGGCACGATCACTCGGGGCACGCTACCGGCCTCCAGGGACTCTGCGGCGCAGTGTTCGAACGCGGTCAATGGGGGTTTCCCAACGGAATGCTGAGTCCCCGTCATCCCCGGATGGACGGTTACGCCGGAACAGCTACGCTGCGCGTCGCAGCGCGTCCTTGTGTGCCGCCTCCAGCGCCTGCTCCGAGGTGGCGGCCAGGTCCGGCACCACGCCCACGCCCTCCCAGTTGGTCCCGGTGACGGTGCTGATCGTCCGGGCGGTCGGCACGGTGATGGTGATGTGTTCCGTCACCGGGTGCCGGGCGGTCGGGTGAGCACCACCGCGGGTCGTTTCGCCGACGAGAACAGCGCGCCCGTGCGCCTGCAGGGTGTACGCCACGTCCTCCCCGCCCGAGAAGGTGATGGCACTGGTGAGTACGTACACCGGGCGGTCGAGGTAGCGCGGCGCGGGCAGATGCGAGGCGGTCCAGTACTGGCGGGTGGAGCCGGTGGAGCGCTCGTAGATGTCGTTGAGGTGCACCTGGTCGTCAGGGAAGAAGTAGCTGCACCACATGGCGGCGCCCTCGGGTGAGCCACCGCGGCACTCACGCAGATCGAGGATGAGCGCACTGGTGTGGGCGACCAGTTCCATCGCCGCACCGATCGCGCGGGCGCCCTCGCCGGCGTCGGCGATCCGCCGGATGTCGAGATGGCCGACGTTGCCCTTGAGGTGCTCGAAGCGGCGGACGCCCTGGTTCTCGGCCCTCAGCATGGCGAGGAAGGCCGCCCGGCCTTCATCCTCGTCCGCCGGATCCATGGACTGCGGCTCATCCTGCCAGAGCAGCCTCAGATGCTTGTCCGGGCAGACCTCCTGCAGGTGGGCGGTCAGGGCCTCGCAGAGCGCGGGGCCGCTCAGCGTGTTGTACGCCCCGGCGGCGAGCCGGCTCCGGATCGCGCTGTTGATCTCCAAGGCTCGCTGGGGGAAGACGTATCCGGCCGTGATCCGGTCCAGGGCCAGGCCGACTATCTCTGCGTGGGTAGGCATGGCCGAGAAGCATAAGCTCCTGGCCGCGACGGGCACCCGAATCAATCCACGGACTGCCGTGCTCCTTCAGCAGCGATCACTTCCAGATTCGGTTGAGGACCAGGGCGGCGCGTGCGATGTCGCCGATCCGGCTGGGGCTGAGCGTGACGTGCTGGAGGGCGCGCCATCGCTGCTCAAGTTCGGCGGTGGTGTGTCTCCGAGGGCTCGCACGTGCCGCAGCAGAGTGTTGAACATGCGGGGTGTCGACGTGAAGTGCTTGTTCGGACTTGCCTCTTGGGCGGCGGACGGGGATGCGGATGCCGATGCCCGCGCCGGTGCGGTCCTTGTCCGCTGGGACGGCTCGCGCGTACGGGTCGTCGACTTCGAGGACTCCGGTCTCAGCGACCGCGCCTTCGAACTGGCCGAGATCACGGAACACGTGGCCAGTTGGGTGGATCGGCCCCTCGACGTCGTGTCCTTCCTGGACCGGTTCGATCTGACGGCCGCCGAACGCGCGCGGCTGGGGGAGTGCCGCAGACTCCTCGCCCTTGTCTGACTGTTCCTGCTCGCCCTCGACGACGCCGAGCACCCAAGGAACCCGCCGGGGACCGTGGAGCGGCAGGCCGACCGGCCGGCCGAGCTGCTCGGCTGAGGAAGCCCCGGCGGCCGCAGCGCGGACACTTCCCGGAGCTCGCGGGGCCGGGCACCGGCGCCCGGCCCCGTAGCCCGGCAGAAAAAGAAATACCCCGGACCGAATTGACGGCCGGGGTATTTCTCTGCGTATATTGAAGTCTTCTGTGCCCGATGGAATCGGAACACATATCCAGCTTCATTTCGAATTCTATCCGAGCGGGGTTGAGTTGTCAAACAAGAGAATGCCGGACGGGGAATTGCGGCGCGAGCAGGAATTCCTCGATCTGCTCCACGGGCGCCTCGCCGAACTGCGGGCCGGGGCCGAGACGGCGGTGCGGGAGGCCCTGCCGTCGGCGGGGAACAATGCCCAGGCGCGGCTGGAGCGCGATGTGCTGGTGAGCGAGCAGGCCGGACTGCTGGCCGCCTTCGACGCCGGGGAGAACGGGCTCTGCTTCGGCCGGCTGGTATTCCGTGACGGCCGCGATCACCACATCGGCCGACTCGGCATCCGGCGCGACGACACGGACCGTACTCCGCTGGTCATCGACTGGCGGGCCGAGGTCGCCCGCCCGTTCTACCTGGCCACCGGGCACACCCCGATGGGGCTGCGCCGCAGGCGTCACCTCACGACCGAGGGCCGGCGGGTCACCGCCCTGCACGACGAGATCCTGGACCTCGCCGACGCCGTACGCACCGGGCACGAGGGCGCCGACGCGGACGCCGTACTGCTCGCCTCGCTGGACGCGGCGCGCACCGGCCGTATGCACGACATCGTGCAGACCATCCAGGCCGAGCAGGACCGGATCATCCGCGCCCCGCACGACGGCGTCCTCGTCGTGGAGGGCGGCCCCGGCACCGGCAAGACCGTCGTCGCGCTGCACCGCGCCGCGTATCTGCTGTACGCGCACCGTGCGCAGCTGGCCCGCCGTGCCGTGCTGATCGTCGGGCCCAATCCGGCGTTCCTCCGCTACATCGAGGAGGTGCTGCCCGCGCTCGGCGAGACGGGTGTCCTGCTCGCCACGCCCGGCGAGCTCTTCCCGGGCGTGACCCCGACCGGGACCGACACCGCAGGGGCCGCTGCGGTCAAGGGCGGTGCGGCGATGGCGGACGCGCTGGCGCGCTTCGTGCGGGACCGGCAGATCCTGCCCGGCCCCGAGACCGTGATCGACCACGAGGACGGCGAACTGCGGCTGGACGCGGACACGGTGTACGAGGCGCGGCGCCGGGCGCGCGAGACGAGGCTGCCGCACAACCTCGCCCGCCCGTACTTCGCGTTCCACGTCATCGACGCGCTCACCGCGCAGCTGGCCGGGCGGATCGGCGCGGACCCGTACGGCGGGCCCAACCTCCTCGGCCCCGACGACATCGCCCAGCTCGGCAAGACGATCGCGGCGAGCCCCGAAGTGTACGACGCCATCGCGGAGTTGTGGCCCGCCCTCACCCCGCAGCAACTGGTCGCGGACTTCCTCGCCGACCCGGTCCACCTCCCGGACGCCGACGCGGACGCGATCCGGCGGACCGGCGGCGCATGGACCCCGGCGGACGTGCCGCTCCTCGACGAGGCCGCCGAACTCCTCGGCGAGGACGATTCGGCGGCCCGCGCCGCGGCGGAGGCCGAGCGCCAGGAGCGGATCGCCTACGCGCAGGGCGTGCTCGACCTCTCCTACGGCTCCCGCACCCAGGAGTTCGAGGACCGCGACGAGGAGGATTCGGAGGTGCTGGCCGCGCACGACCTGATCGATGCGGAACGGCTCGCGGACCGGCAGGAGGAGGCCGACCACCGCAGCGCCGCCGAACGCGCCGCGGCCGACCGCACCTGGGCCTTCGGCCACATCATCGTGGACGAAGCGCAGGAGCTGTCCGCGATGGCCTGGCGGCTGCTGATGCGCCGCTGCCCGACCCGCTCGATGACCCTGGTCGGCGACCCCGCACAGACCTCGGAGCCGGGCGGCTGCGGTGCGTGGGAGACGATCCTCGCGCCGTACGTCGGCGACCGCCGCCACCACGTCCGGCTCGGCGTCAACTACCGTACGCCGACCGAGATCATGGAGATCGCGGCGGCGGTACCCCGGTCCGCGGACCCCTCCTTCGCGCCGCCGCGCTCGATCCGCTCCACGGGCACCCGCCCCTGGGCGCTCCGCACCGACGAGGTCGCCGACGCGGTCGCCGGGGCCGTCGCACGGGAGACCCGCGAGGCGGGCCGTCTCGCGGTGATCGCCCCGCGCGCCCGCCACGCGGCGCTCTCCGCCGCCCTCCCGGCCGCCTCCGCCGGCGCCTCCCCGGATCTGACCAGCCCCGTGGTGCTGATCGACCCGCGGCAGGCCAAGGGCCTGGAATTCGACTCGGTGATCGTGGTGGAGCCGGGGGAGTTCGGGACGAGCGACCTGTACGTCGCGCTCACCCGGGCGACCCAGCGGCTGGGCGTGATCCACACGGGGGCGCTGCCGGCGGGGCTGGCGGCGCTGGCGCCGGCGGACGCCGCCGCACCCGGCCGGTGACCGCCGGACGCCGGCGCGCCGCACGGGACGACCGGGCGGCGCGCCCGTGTCCGGGAGCGCGGCGCCCCCGGCCGTGGCGGGCCGAGGGTCAGCCGGCCGCCAGCGGGGCGGCGTCGCGGGCCAGGGCCGTCAGCCGGGATATCGCGCGGAAGTACTTCTTGCGGTAGCCGCCGCGCAGCATCTCGTCGCTGAACAGCTCGTCGAAAGCCTTGCCCGAGGTCAGCACCGGTATCTCCCGGTCGTAGAGCCGGTCGGCGAGGACCACCAGGCGCAGTGCGGTGGACTGGTCGGGCACCGCCTGGACGTCGGTGAGGCAGACCGCCCGGATGCCGTCGCACATGGCGCCGTACCGGCTGGGGTGGACCTTGGACAGGTGCTCCAGCAGGGCGGGGAAGTCGTCGAGGGAGGCGCCGGGGGTGTGGTGCGCGGTGCGGATGACGGTCTCGGTGTCGTACGGGGCGGGCGCCTCGGGCAGGCCGCGGTGGCGGTAGTCCTCGCCGTCGATGCGCAGCGGCCGGAAGTGGGCGCTCAGGCCCTGTATCTCGCGCAGGAAGTCGGCGGCGGCGAACCGGCCCTCGCCGAGCTTGCCGGGCAGTGTGTTGGAGGTCGCGGCCAGTGCCACACCGGAGTCCACCAGCTTGCCGAGCAGGGTGGAGACCAGGACCGTGTCGCCCGGGTCGTCCAGCTCGAACTCGTCGATGCACAGCAGCCGGTGGTCGCCGAGGGTCCGTATGGTCTGCTGGAAGCCGAGCGCGCCGACGAGGTTCGTCAGCTCGACGAAGGTGCCGAACGCCTTGCGCTCGGGCGGGGCGGGGGTGGCGTGCCAGAGCGAGGCCAGCAGATGGGTCTTGCCGACGCCGTAGCCGCCGTCCAGATAGACACCGCGCGGGCCCTTGGGCGCCGCGGGCTTCCGGGGGCTCTTCGCGAACCAGCGCCGCCTGGCCGGGCCGCCCCCGCCGTCGATACCCGCCGCGAAAGCGCTCAGGACCTGGACGGCCTCGGCCTGGCTGGCCTGGTTCGGGTCCGGGAGGTAGGTGTCGAAGCGGGCGCCCTGGAAGCGCGGCGGCGGCACCATCTCGGCGACCAGACGGTCGGCCGGTACGTGCGGGGCGCGCGCGGTGAGCGCGGCGGGGGCCGCGCCGCTCCTGTCGGCCGGCGGGCCGGATATCGGGGCGGGCTGCGGTGACGAGGGTTCGGAAGGTGACACAGCTCTCCAGCCTAGCCGCTGTGCGCGGCCGCCCGAGCCGTGAGCGAGGCATGTCACACTGCCGCCATGCGACGCCTGTTCCCCCTTCCCGCCCCGCACGTACCGGCCCGCGCCGCCGAGGAGCACCCGGCGCACCCCGCACCGGGACCGGCGGCCGCCGAGGCCGCGGACCGCGAGTGGACACCGGACGAGCTGGCCGACGCCTACGCGTACCCGGCGGCGGACGATCCGGTGCGGGCCGGCCGCACCGGCTGGCTGCGCGCCAACATGGTCTCCTCGCTGGACGGCGCGGCCCATCACGACGGCCGCTCGCAGCCGCTCTCCGGCGCCGCCGACATGCGGATCTTCGGGGTGCTGCGGGGGCTCGCGGATGCCGTGGTGGTCGGTGCCGAAACGGTTCGTCAGGAGGGCTACCGGCCGGCCCGCGCCCGCGCGGTGTTCGCCGCCCGCCGGGCCGCCGCCGGGCAGGCCCCGGCCCCCGCCATCGCGGTGGTGAGCGCCGGTCTGGAGCTGGACCTCACCCTGCCGCTGTTCACCGAGCCGCTCACCCCGACCCTCGTACTGACCGGCACGGGCGCCCCGCCGGAGCGGGTGCGGGCGGCCCGGGAGGCGGGCGCGCAGGTGCTGTTCGCGGGCGAGGGCACGGGCGTCGACCCGGCGCGGGTGACCGCGGTACTGGCCGAACGGGGCCACACCCGGCTGCTCACCGAAGGCGGGCCGTCGCTCCTGGGGCAGTTCGCGGCGGCCGGCGCGCTGGACGAGCTGTGCCTGTCGCTGGCCCCCTTCGTCGCCGCGGGGGACGCGCAGCGGATCGCCGGCGGCCCCGCGCTCCCCGTTCCGGAGCGGTTCGCCCTCGTATCCGTACTGGAGGAAGCCGGGTTTCTGTTCACCCGCTACCGTCGGTCCTGACAATCAGCGGAATAACTCGTTCCGCTTAGCTTCCGTTGGGCACACTTAAGGCCAACAGGCCCTGTGTGGCGACGGGGCAGGACGGTTTCTGTCGGACGCCGGGCCACGCGGCGTCCAGAAGAAGAGAAGAAGGGCGCCCGTCGTGTTCACGAGCGTATTGATGATCGAGAAGCCTCTGACGCCCGCCGACGTCGAGTTTGTGACCACTTTGCACGGCGACGACCAGGTCTCCTTCGTCGTCCTCATGCAGCCGCGCGGCAAGCAGGACATCCTGCTGCGGGCGATCGACGACGTCGCCCTCGGCGAGTTCGACGAGGCCGTACGGGAAGGCGGGGAGCCGGAGGGCGCGAAGGCGGCGCACCCCGCCGAGGTCGCGCTGGCGCACACCCTGGCGGAGCTGCGTGACACGGGCGCGCAAGCCGTCGGGCAGGTGGTCGAGGACCACCCGCTCGACCTGCTGCGGTCCGTCGTCGACGAGACGGGCGCGGACGAGGTGATCGTGCTGACCACCCCGCACTTCGTCGAGGAGTTCTTCCACCGCGACTGGGCCTCCCGCGCCCGGCACAAGGTCGGCGTGCCGGTCCTCAAGCTGTTCTCGCACGCGGCGGACGACGAACCGGCGGATGGTCCCGCGGCGAGCTGAGCCGTCCGTCCAGCACCTCCACGACCTCGTCCACCGCGCCCAGATGGGAGCGGTCGTGGGTGACCAGCACCGTCGCGGTCGCGCGCTGGTGGGTGAGCGCGGTGAGCAGGTCCAGCACGGCGGCGCCGCGCTCCTGGTCCAGCGCACTGGTCGGCTCGTCCACCAGGAGGACCGCCGGCTCGTTCATCAGCGCCCGCGCGATGTTGATCCGCTGCCGCTGACCGCCCGACAGCTGGTGCGGCCGGCGGTCGGCCTGCTCGGCCAGGCCGACCGCCGCCAGCAGCTCCAGCGCCCGCGGCCGGGCCGCGCGGGGCGAGCGGCCGTCCAGGTGCGCCATCACCTGGAGCTGCTCGGCGGCCGTCAGGGACGGCAGCAGGTTCGGCTGCTGGAAGACCGTGCCGATGGTGGTGCGGCGCAGCGCCGTCAGCGCGGCGCGGCCCAGCCCCGCGGTGTCCCGGCCGTCGATCACCACTCGGCCGCGGTCCGGCGTGATCAGCGTCGCGGCCACCGCCAGCAGACTGGACTTGCCGGAGCCGGACGGGCCGATCACCGCGGTCATGCTGCCGGCCGGGACGGTGAGCGAGACGTTGTCCAGCGCGGTCAGCCGCGCGCCGCCGTCGGGGTAGGTGAGGGTGACATCGGTCAGTTCCAGGCTCATCGGGCACTTCCCAGGGCGGTCAGCGGGTCTACGGACGTGATGCGGCGGATGGACAGCGCGGCGCCGACGGCACCGAGCGCGATCATGATCAGGGCCGGGATCAGAACGGTGGACGGGTCCAGCACGAACGGCACGGTGCCGCCGACCGCGGCGCCCACCCCGGCCGCGACGGCGGTCCCCAGGCCGGTGCCGATCACCAGCAGCACCACGGCCTGGCCCAGCGCGTCGCGCAGCAGGTAGCCGGTCGAGGCGCCCAGCGCCTTCAGCACCGCGACATCGCCGCTGCGCTGGATCGTCCACACCGTGAAGAACGCGCCGATGACCAGCGCGGAGATGGCGAACAGGAAGCCGCGCATCAGTTGCAGCGAACCGTGCTCCGCGGTGTACGAGCCGATGGCCTGCAGTGCGTCGTCGGAGGTCACGGTCGCGGTGCCGAGCTTCTTGTCGGCGTCCGCCAGGGCGGGCGTCCCGGTGGTGGACAGGGCGAGCACGGTCGCGCCGCCCGCGCCGCCGGGCAGCTTGCGCCAGGCGTCGAGGGAGACCCAGACCACCGGCGTATGGCTGTACATCGCCGCGCCCGACACCGCCGTGACCTTGACCATCCGGCCGCCCAGCGAGAGCGTGCCGCCGGCCGATACGCCCAGGGACGCGGCGGCCTTCGCGGACAGCACCGCCTCGCCCTCCCCGAGCGCGGCACCGGCCGGCGCCAGCGGCGACCCGGGCCGCACCCCGAACGCGGTCACCGCGGCCGTCCGGCGGCCCGCCTCCGCCTTCGTCGTGGCGATCCCCAGCGGCTCCGCACGCTGTACGCCCGGCACCCGCGACCAGTCCCGCACCGTCGCCTCCGGCAGCCGCGAGTCGGTGAAGGAGACCTTGCCGCCCTCGGCGGGCGCCGAGAACACCAGATGGTCGGCGGGGAGCGCGGTGATCGCGGAGGTGTTCTCCCGGCCCAGGCCGGCGGTCAGCCCCGACAGCAGACCGACCAGCACCGTGATCAGCACGATGACGCTGCCCATCAGGGCGAACCTGCCCTTGGCGAATCCCAGGTCTCTCCAGGCGACGAACACAGGCTCTGCCATCCTCGGTTCCGGCGCCGGGCCCACTGCCCGGCGGCTGGTCCCACCGTCTCCTCCGGGCGGGGGCGCGGGCATCGCGCCGGGGAGTGGTTCGCCGGGATCGAAAGGTGCAGCCCGCCCTCCACCTTTCGATGGATGCCGCGGCCCCGGGCGGCCCTTAGCCTGGAGAAGCCGTGACCGATCACTCCCTCACCCCCGTCATACGTGTGCTGCGTACCTGCCTGCACCTGATGGTGGCCGCACTCCTCGCACTCGCCTCCGTCCGGGCGGTCGCCGGCGACGCCCCGTACGCACCGGGCGTGATCGCCGCCGCGGTCCTCCTCTTCGCCGTCTACGTCACCGGCCCCGCACTGCCCCGGCTGCGCACCTCCACCCCCGCCGCGGCCCTCTGGCTGTCGGTCGTGGCGCTCCTGTGGATGGTGCTGCTGGCCCTCACCCAGGACGGCGTCTGGCTGGCGTTCCCGCTCTTCTTCGTCCAGCTGCACCTGCTGCCGCTGCGCTGGGCGCTGCCCGCCGTCGCGGCCACCACCGCGACCGCCGTCGCCGGCTTCGGGTGGCACACCCACACCCTCAGCATCGGTACCGTCATCGGCCCCGGGCTGGGCGCCGCCGTCGCGGTCGCCGTCGTCCTCGGCTACCAGGCGCTCTACCGCGAGAGCGAACAGCGCCGCCGCCTCATCGAGGAGCTGACCGCCGCCCGCAGCGAACTGGCCGCCGCGGAACACGCCGCCGGGGTGCTCGCCGAACGCGAACGGCTGGCCCGCGAGATCCACGACACCCTCGCGCAGGGCCTGTCCAGCATCCAGCTCCTGCTGCGGGCCGCCGAGCGGGCGATCCCGCAGCGGCCCGAGAGCGCCCTCGGCCATGTCCGCCAGGCCCGCCGGGCGGCCGTCGACAACCTCGCCGAGGCCCGGCGCTTCGTCCGCGCGCTCAGCCCGCCCGACCTGGAGACCGGCTCGCTGCCCGCCGCCCTGGAGCGGCTGGGCGCCACCACCGCCCGCACCGCCGGCCTCGCCGTGCACTGCCAGGTCTCCGGCGTCCCCACCGCCCTGCCCACCCCGCAGGAGGTCGCCCTGCTGCGGATCGCCCAGTCCGCGCTCGCCAACACCGTCCAGCACGCCGCCGCGGACCGCGTCGAGCTGACCCTCAGCTACATGGACACCGAGGTCGCCCTCGACATCGTGGACGACGGCGCCGGCTTCGTCCCCGCGCACGTCCCCGCGCCCGGCTCCGCCGCGGTCACCGGCACCGGCTTCGGACTGGCCGCGATGCGCGCCCGCGCCCGCGCACTGCACGGCACCCTCGTCGTGGAATCCGCCCCCGGCGAAGGCACCGCCGTCGCCGTCACCCTGCCCTGCCCGGCCGCCCCCGCGCCGGACGCCGCCGGGACACCGGACACGGCCGCCGACCGCGCCGCCGCGCCGTCCGGGCCCTTGCCGGGCACCCCCGCCCCCGGTACCCGCACCGACACCGCCAAGGGGTCCGCCACGTGACCGACACCCCCATCCGGCTGCTGCTCGCCGATGACCATCCCGTCGTCCGCGCCGGGCTGCGCGCCGTCCTGGAGACCGAACCGGACTTCGAGATCGTCACCGACGTCCCCACCGCGGAACAGGCCGTCGAGCTCGCCGCGCGGCTCGATGTGGACGTGGTCCTGATGGACCTCCAGTTCGGCGGCCGGATGCTCGGCTCGCAGGCCACCGCCGCCATCACCGCCCGCGACGGCGCCCCCCGGGTACTGGTCCTGACCACGTACGACACCGACGCCGACATCCTCGCCGCCATCGAGGCGGGCGCCACCGGCTACCTCCTCAAGGACGCCCCGCCGGAGGAACTGGCCGCGGCCGTGCGCACCGCCGCCGCCGGGAAGTCCGCGCTCGCGCCCACCATCGCGCTGCGCCTGATGGACCGGATGCGCACGCCCGCGACCGCGCTCTCCCGCCGCGAGACCGAGGTCCTGCAGCTCGTCGCCGACGGCCTGTCCAACGCGCGGATCAGCAAACGGCTCTTCCTCAGCCAGGCCACCGTCAAATCCCACCTCGTGCACATCTACGCCAAGCTGGGGGTCGATTCCCGCACGTCCGCGGTGGCCGCCGCCACCGCACAAGGGCTGATCCGCCGCTGACCGCGGCGGGTGCGAGAATCGTCGGCAGCACCACCGCTCGCGACGATCAGGGAGAACCGCCCATGGCACCCGCCATCCCAGCCTCGATGGACCGGCCGCACTTCATCGGTATCGGCGGCGCCGGCATGTCGGGCATCGCGAAGATCCTCGCGCAGCGCGGCGCCCGGGTGGCGGGCAGCGACGCCAAGGACTCCGCGACCGCCCAGGCCCTGCGCGCCCTCGGCGTCACCGTCCACCTCGGCCACGCCGCGTCCCACCTCGCCGAGGACGCCACCGGCGTCGTCGTCTCCTCCGCGATCCGCGCCGACAACCCGGAGCTGGCCGCCGCCCACGCCCGCGGCGTCCCCGTCGTGCACCGCTCCGACGCGCTCGCCTCCCTGATGGACGGCCTGCGCCCCATCGCGGTGGCGGGCACCCACGGCAAGACGACCACGACCTCGATGCTCGCCGTCTCCCTCGGCGCGCTCGGCCTCCAGCCCTCGTACGCCATCGGCGGCGACCTGGACGCCCCGGGCTCCAACGCCGAGCACGGCGCCGGCGAGATCTTCGTCGCCGAGGCCGACGAGAGCGACCGCAGCTTCCACAAGTACGCGCCCGAGGTCGCCATCGTCCTCAACGTCGAGCTGGACCACCACGCCAACTACGCCTCGATGGACGAGATCTACGCGTCCTTCGAGACCTTCGTCGGCCGCATCCGGCCCGGCGGCACCCTCGTCATCGCCGCCGACCACCCCGGCGCCCGCGAGCTGACCGCCAGGATCTCCGGGCGGCACGACATCGAGGTCGTCACCTACGGCGAGTCCGAGGACGCCGACGTCCGCATCCTCAAGGTCAACCCGCGCGGCCTGACCAGCGACGTCACCGTCGTCCTCGGCAGCGGCAAGATCCTCACCTTCACCGTCTCCGTCCCCGGCCGGCACTACGCCCACAACGCCGTCGCCGCCCTCGCCGCGGGCGTCGCCCTCGGCCTGCCGCCGCACAACCTCGCCTCCGCGCTCGGCACCTACACCGGTGTCAAGCGCCGCCTCCAGCTCCTCGGCGAGGCGGCCGGAGTGCAGGTCATCGACTCCTACGCGCACCACCCCACCGAGATGACCGCCGACCTGGAAGCCATTCGCGGCGCGGCCGGGGAGAACGCCCGCGTCCTGGTCGTCTTCCAGCCGCACCTCTTCTCCCGCACCCAGGAGCTCGGCACGGAGATGGGCCAGTCGCTCGCCCTCGCCGACGCCTCCGTGGTGCTGGACATCTACCCCGCCCGCGAGGACCCGATCCCGGGCGTCACCAGCACCCTGATCATCGACGCGGCGCGCGAGGCGGGCGCCGATGTCACCGCCGCGCCCGACCGGAGCGCCGTCCCCGACGCCATCGCCGGAATGGCGAAGCCCGGCGACCTTGTTCTCACGATGGGCGCGGGCGATGTGACCGACCTCGGTCCCGCGATCCTCTCGCGCCTGGAGAGCTGAGGAGACCGCAGATGTCGTACGAGATCGACAAGCCGGACGAGCAGTGGCGCACCGAGCTGACCCCGGCGGAGTACCAGGTACTGCGCCAGTCCGGCACGGAGCCCGCCTACGTCGGCGAATACACCGACACCAAGGCCGAAGGCGTGTACTCCTGCCGGGCCTGCGGCGCCGAGCTGTTCCGCTCCGACACCAAGTTCGAGAGCCACTGCGGCTGGCCGTCCTTCTACGACCCGAAGGACTCCGCCGCCGTGGAACTCCTGGAGGACCGCTCGCACGGCATGGCCCGCACCGAGGTGCGGTGCGCCCGGTGCGGTTCGCACCTTGGGCATGTGTTCGAGGGCGAGGGGTATCCGACTCCTACGGATCAGCGGTACTGCATCAACTCGATCTCGCTGCGGCTGATCCCGGGCGAGGGCTGAGCGGGCTGCTCGGCGAGCAGAGCCGCATTCCGCGTAAGTGAATGAGGAGAGCCTCTTTCCGCGCAAGTGAATCCTGCGGGGCGAAACCCTGGTCGCGGGCGGCCCGCCGTTATGGCGGCCGCTCGTGCCCGGTCCTTGGGGCGTGGCGGCGTCCGGGCCGCCGCGCAGGCCGCCCCAGTGAGTGAGACGACGGTCTGCAAGGGCGTGTTCGAGCTGGAGCCCCGTGAGGAGCCCTCGGGACGGGTACGGCGACCGGGCGGAGGACGCCAACGGGTCGCGGATCTCACCCGGGGCTGCTGCCGGTCTTGCTGACGCTGCGCGACCCGGACGCGGCCGAGCTGGACGACGACGAGGAGTCGGCCGCCGACTGAAGCCGGGCCGTCAACCGACGGGCACCAGGGCGGCGTCGGACTGGCTCGACGGCCCAGGGCAGCACGACGCAGGAGAGCAGGAACCGGTCGTTTTCCCTGTCGAGTTCCGAGTGTGTTCTGGGTGTCTGGATGTCTGGGTGTCTGGGTGGCCTAAGTGGCGGCGGGGACGCTGTACGCCGGGAACTGCCAGTCTCCGCCGCGGTCTTCCTTCGCGAAGCGCGCGGTGAGTTCGGGGATGCGCAGGCGACAGGCCAGCGCCGTGGCGGTCTGAAAGGCGCTGATCGCGTGCTTGCTCATGGGCATGCCGACGCGCAGCAGGCGGGGGTTCACCTCGGCCTGGATCTTGTCGACGAAGGGCCGCAGCACGCTGTCGTAGTTCGCCAGGGCGGTCGGCAGGTCGTTGGCGTGCCGGTTGATCTCACCGGCCAGGACATAGGCGCCGACCAGGCCGCCGGAGATCCCCATGCCGCTGTAGGGGGAGGCGCAGTGCGCGGCGTCACCGGCCAGGACCACACGGCCCTTGGACCAGGTGTCGGTGCGTACCTGGACGATCTCCTGGGAGTAGAAGAACGGGCTCGTCTTCATGCCTGCGATGAAGCGGTCGGTCTGCCAGCCCGCGTCGCGGAAGCGGCCGGCCCAGAACTCCTGCTGCTGCTCGACGGGTGCGCGGTGGCTCGCGGAGGCTTCCGCCGACTCCTCGCGCATCACGAAGTATGCCTGGGTCTCGGTCGCGTTGTGGCTGCGCCGCATGATCTGGCGGCCGCCCGGGACCATGTAGGTGTCGCGGATGTTGCTGTCGGAGGCGATGCGCGGGACAAACCAGTAGGCCATGTGAATGCCGACGCGCCAGTACGGATCGAAGCCCTCCGGCAGCAGCGCCCGGCGGGTGCGTGAGCCCTGTCCGTCGGCGCCGATCAGCAGGTCGTACTCGCCGGAGGTCCCGTCCGAGAAGTGGGCGGTGACGTGGTGCTCGTCCTGGTCGAAGCCGTCGACGCTCTTGCCGAAGATGTACTCGGCGTCGTCCTTGGTCGCGTCGTGGAGGATGCGGACCAGGTCGCCGCGCATGATCTCGTACTCCGAGGTGAGGCTCTGGCGGCCCGTGCCGGAGGTGTTCGCCATGATCGTCGCCTTCGGCTTCCCGCGGGAATCGACGAACGCGACGCCCGCCTCGTCCACCAACTGACTGCGCACGGTGTCCAGCAGCCCCATGCGTTCGACCGCCTCGATGCCCTGCCCGCGCAGGTCGACCTGGGCTCCGGAGGCGCGCAGCGCCGGGAAGCGCTCGACGACTGTCACCTGGTGACCGCCGCGGGTGAGCCAGAAGGCCAGCGCCTGCCCGGCGACGCCGCCACCGGCGACGAGAATCCGTAGCGAGCGCTTCGTGATCTCGTCCGTCATGACGACCACCCCATAATCTATCGGTGATTGATTTTTATTTTTTCCAGAGTCTTCTATCACCGATAGATTGTCAATGTGACCAAGATGAACCGTGAGACCGTCGTCACCGAGGCGCTGGATCTGCTCGACGAGGTGGGCTTGGAAGCCGTCAGCACCAGGCGGCTGGCCAAGCGCCTCGGCGTCGAGCAGCCGTCGCTCTACTATCACTTCCGCACCAAGAAGGACCTTCTTGCTGCCATGGCGCACGCGGCCATGGCCCCCCACGCCGGCGCGCCGCTCCCGTCACCCGAGGACGACTGGCGCGAGTGGTTCCTTGAGAACTCGCGCAGCCTGCGGCGCACATTGCTGCTCCGCCGCGACGGCGCACGCCTCCACGCCGGCAGCACCCCGACCGGCGATCTCGACCGCATCCGTCACAAGATGGCCTTTCTTGTCACCTCCGGCGTCCCCGAGAACGACGCGCAGATGGCGATGCTGGCCGTCGGCCGGTACACGGTCGGCTGTGTGCTTGAAGAGCAGGCGGATGCCGCTCCCGGGAACGGCGAAGGTCTGCCGGCCGACGTTCCGGTCATCGATCACGAGTCGGCGTTCGAAGCCGGACTGACCCTCATCCTCAAAGGCATGGAACGGTGCATCGAGGGCGCCGACGATGCGGCCTGAAAGGACGCTGCGGCGGTCGCGGCGGTCACGCACCGCGCAGACGGCGAGTGATCACGGCGGTCCGCTCTCTCCAGCCCCTTGGTCGGGTCGGATGCGGGTGCCGTGGCCTGATGAGCGTTCAGTTCACGGCCGACCACCGGCGCTCTGGCCACCGGCACCGACCCGCCACCGACCCGGCGGCCGCCCCGGTAGCAGGTGCCCGGCCGGGGTCGCGGGGCGCGGGCGGACCACCCGTCCGGCCGCGCTCCGCAGCCCGTCTCACTCCACAGGTACCGCTATCGCCGTCACCACCAGCCCCTTGTCGATCAGCCAGCGGCCGGTGAACTCGGTGAGTTGGGTGCCCGCCACGACCGGGCCCGGTACGAGGAGGCGGGCGGTGAAGGTGGCGGTCGCCGGGTCGAGGGTGAGGCTTGCCTCCTCGAAGTCCAGCCAGCGGCCGGTCAGCGGGTACCACGCCTTGTAGACGCTCTCCTTGGCGCTGAACACCAGCCGGTCCCAGCAGACTTCGGGGTGCGCGGCGGCCAGGCGGGGGAACTGCGCGCGCTCCTCGGGCCGGGTGACGAGGTCCACCACGCCGGGATCGGCCACCGGCTCGTTGGGCTCCGCGTCCAGCCCGATCGTCACCATCTGCGTGGACCGGGCCACCGCGGCGGCGCGGTAGCCGTTGCAGTGCGTCATCGCGCCGACGACCCCGGTCGGCCAGCGGGGCGCCCGGCCGGGGCCGGGCAGGATCGGCGCGGGGGCGATGCCGAGCTGGGCCAGGGCGTCGCGCGCGCAGCCGCGTACGGTGCCGAACTCCTTCTGCCGCTGGGGGACCGCACGGGCCACCAGCTCCCGTTCCTCGGGGAACATCGCCGACAGCGGGTCGTCGTGGAACGCCTCGGCGGTCGCGATCGGCGCGGGCAGCAGTCGGTCGATCATGCGGGGCTCCCGGTCGTTCCGAGGGTGTCCGTGGCGGGGAGGATCTGGACCGGCCGGCCCGGTGTGCCGGAGCGGCGCCGCCACTCCCTGGGGTAGCCCAGTGACACCTCCTGATGGGGCACGCCGTCGCACATCAGCAGCCGGGGGGTGTGCAGATGGCCGTAGACGACGGTGGCGGCCCGGAACCGGCGCGGCCAGTCGGCGGTCGCCGTCGTCCCGCACCACAGCGCGAACTCCGGGTGCCACAGCGGCCTGGTGGGTTCGCGCACCAGCGGGAAGTGGTTGACGAGCACGGTGGGCAACTCCTCCGGTACGGCGGCGAGTCTGGCCTCGGTGGCGGCCACCCGGGCGCGGCACCACGCCTCCCGCGTCGGATACGGGTCCGGGTGCAGGAAGAACTCGTCGGTGCACACCACCCCGGCCTCCTCGGCGGCGGCGAGCGCCGCCTCCTTGGAGTACACGCCAGGCAGCCGGAACGTGTAGTCGTAGAGCAGGAAGAGGGGCGCGATGACGGCCGGGCCGCCCGCGCCCTCCCACACCGGGTAGGGGTCCTCGGGCGTGAGCACCCCCAACTCCCGGCAGATCGCCACCAGATGCTCGTACCGGGCGACGCCGCGCAGCTGCACCGGATCGCCGTTCGGCGTCCACAGCTCGTGGTTGCCCGGCACCCACACCACGGTGGCGAAGCGCTCGCTGAGCAGGGTCAGGGCCCAGCGGATATCGGCGACGTACTCGCCGAGGTCCCCGGCGATCAGCAGCCAGTCGTCGTCGGACTCCGGCCGCAGCCGCTCGACGATCTCGCGGTTCTCCTCGTACCGGACGTGCAGATCGCTGACGGCCACCAGCTTGCCGTGCCGCGGCGCCCCGGCGGGCGGCGGGCTCTGCGGCGGGCGCGGTGGCGCGGCGGACCCGGTGGCGGGCGGGGCGGAGCGGGCGGCGGCGGGTGGTACGCGGATCTCGTAGGTCACGCTCGAAAGTAAAGACGCTGCCGGGGCGAGAGTGAAGGGCGGGAGGGGAGCGGGGCCGTGGCGGAGGACCCGGGTGAGGGGAGCGGGGAGACCCGGGCCGGCGCCCGGCCGCCGGTTCTCACCGGGCGCGCGGTGTCCCGTGCGGCGGCACGATCGGGTGACCGGAGGTGCCGCCCGTACCAGGGGTGCCGGGGGCGTCCGGTGCGGGCGTGCCGGGGGCGCCCGGGGCGGGGGCGCCGCCGCCCCGGATGCGGGTGGCGAGCCAGAGGTCGAAGCGGTCGTCGGGGTCGTCGAGGCGGCGGCCGGTGAGGTCCATGGCCTTGTCGAGGCGGTTGCGCACGGTGTGGCGGTGCACGCCGAGCCGCCGGCTGGTGGCGTCCCAGGCCCCGCCGCTCTCCAGCCAGGCCGCCAGGGTGGCCACCAACTCCTCACCGTTGTCGGCGAGATCGAGCGGGCCGAGCACGGTGTCGGCGTAGCCGTGCAGGGTGTGCCGGTCGCCCAGGTCGAGCAGGAGCCGGCTGGCCTCGCTCTGCCGGACCTCGGCCGGCCGGCCGCCGGCCCGGCTGACGGCGAGCAGTCCGGCCGCCTGGCGCAGCGACACCCGGACCGTCTCGGGACCGGTGGCCGGGCCGATACCGGCCGGGCAGCGCACGGCGAACCGGCCGAGCACCTCGCGGATGTCCAGGTCCTCCCCGACCACCGCTTCGACGAGCCCGGCGTCCGTCACCCGCACCAGACCGCCGGGCATTGCCAGCGCCAGATCGGCGGCCATCTCCTGCGCGGCGCCCTCCCCGGCCCCGGCCCACGCGGCGCCGCCCGGTCCGCACGCCGTCTCCACCACGACGGCCCGCACCCGTTCGGCGCTCAGCCCGGCCGAGGCGAGCAGGTCGCGGGCCCGCTCCGCCGACGGCTGGTCGTCCGCCAGCAGCTCCGAGAGCAGCGCCGAGCGGCGGCGGCGCTCCGGTTCGTCGCGCAGATGCCGCCGCTCCAGCTCCAGCGAGAGCAGCGAGACCAGGCCGGGGACGACCGAACGGGCCGCGGCGTCCGGGCGGCCGGTGAGCAGCAGCAGACCGCGCAGCCGGCGGGCGCCGAGCGGCTGCACCTCCAGCCGGCGGCCCGCGGCGGTGCCGGCCGCGCTGCCGTGCAGCCCGCGCGCGGCCACCCGCTCGATCAGGTCGCGGGCCTCCGGGGGCGGCGCGGGAGCCTCCCGGTCGCCCGCCGCGAGCAGCCGGCCCAGCGGGTCGAGGACCGTCGCGCCGACCCCGGTGGCGGCCGTCCACTCCGCCAGCATCGGCCGCAGCCCGTCACCGGTCGCCGCGGCCGTCAGCCGCCGCTGGGTCGCGAACGCCCGGTGCAGCACCTCGCGCTGCTCGTTCGCCCGCGCGTCGAAGACCGCCTTGGTGACGGCGATGAACGGCACCTCGTCCGGCACCGTCAGCAGCGGCAGCCCCACCTCGCGGGCGGCCGTCACCAGCGGCTCGGGCGCTTCCTGGTAGGGCAGCCCTTGGCCGAGCCCGAGTGCCAGACACGTCGCCCCGCCCGCGGCCACGTCCCGTACGTACGCCCGGCACGCGGCCGCGTCCGCCGGCAGCAACAGGCCGATGGTCATCAGGAGTTCACCGCCTTGCAGCCACTTCCCCGGGGCGGGCAGATCCGAGACGGTCGCCGCCTCGACCCGGCGGGCCAGCAGGGCGGGCGGTACGTCGTAGGTGACCGACAGGCCGAGGTCGGGCCGGACGAGCAGGTCGGAGATACGCAGCGGCATGGACACAGTGTCCATCACCTGCCGGTCCGATGGACGATCAGGCGATCGATTCGGGGGACGCGCACGCCCGTTTCCGTCCCCCTTCCCCTCTCGTCAGGGGCCGAGCACGACCGCCGACTCCGGGGGCAGCCGCAGCACCCCGTCGCCGTCGGGGAGACATGGTGCGGGCCAGGCCGCCAGTGGGCGCAGGCCCGTGGCGCCGACCGGGACGGCGGCGGTGGCCCGCGGCGCCAGGTTGACCGCCACCCGGACCGGACCGCGCCGCAGCAGCAGCCAGCGGGCCCCCTCGTCGTAGGTGACCCGGGTGGCGGACGGGTCGGGATCGGTCAGCGCGGGGGTCGTGTGGCGCAGCGCCAGCAGGGTCCGGTGCCAGGCCAGCAGCGCGGTATGCGGTTCGGCGGCCGGTTCGGCCCAGTCCAGTACGGAGCGGTTTCGGGTGGCCGGGTCCTGTGGATCGGGCCAGCCGTCCGACGGGTCAACCGGCGTGTCGTCACCGGCCGCGCCGGCGCCGGGCGTGCCCCGCGCCGCGCGCTCCTGGGCGGCGAACTCGCGGCGCCGGCCGGCCCGTACCGCCTCGGCCAGCTCGGGATCCGGGTGGTCGGTGAAGTACTGCCACGGCGTCCGCGCCCCCCACTCCTCGCCCATGAACAGCATCGGGGTGAACGGCGAGCCCAGCACCAGCGCGGCGGCGCAGGCCAGCAGCCCGGGGGAGAGCCCGGCGGCGAGCCGGTCGCCGCGCGCCCGGTTGCCGATCTGGTCATGGGTCTGGGTGTAGGCCAGCAACCGGTGCGCGGGCGTGGTCCGCAGGTCGAGCCGGTCGCCGTGGGTGCGGCCGCGGAAACTGGAGTACGTACCGTCGTGGAAGAAGCCCCCGGTCAGTGTCTTGGCGACGGCGGCCAGCGGGGCGCGGGCGAAATCGGCGTAATAGCCGTGGGATTCGCCGGTGAGCGCGGTGTGCAGGGCGTGGTGGACGTCGTCGTTCCACTGGGCGTGCAGACCGTGCCCGCCGCGTGCGCGGGGCGCGGTGGTGCGCGGGTCGTTGCGGTCGGACTCGCCGATCAGGAAGAGCGGGCGCCCCAGCTGCCCGGCGAGCTCGTCCACGGCCGCGGACAGCTCCGCCAGGAAGTGCCGCGCCCGGCCGTCGTGCAGCGCGTGGACGGCGTCCAGCCGCAGCCCGTCGAGCCGGTAGTGGCGCAGCCAGCCGAGCGCGCTGCCGACGAGATAGCCGCGCACCTCGTCCGAGCCGGGGGCGTCCAGGTTGACGGCCGCGCCCCACGGCGTGCGGTGCGTGTCGGTGAAGTACGGCCCGAACGCCGGGAGGCAGTTGCCGGACGGGCCGAGGTGGTTGTGCACCACGTCGAGCACGACCCCCAGACCGTGGCCGTGCGCGGCGTCCACGAACCGTTTCAGCCCGTCCGGCCCGCCGTACGGCTCGTGCACCGCCCACGGTGCGACGCCGTCGTATCCCCAGCCGTGGGTGCCGGGGAACGGGCAGACCGGCATCAGGGAGACATGGGTGATCCCCAGCGCGGCGAGGTGCGCCAGCCGCGCGGCGGCGGCGTCGAAGGTGCCCTCGGAGGTGAACGTACCGATGTGCAGTTCATAGAGGACCGCACCGGGCAGCGGGCGGCCGGGCCACGGGTGCCGCCAGGCGAACCGGCCGTGGTCGACGACCGCGCCCGGACCGCCGGGCCCGTCCGGCAGTCGGGCGGCGCGCGGATCGGGCAGCGGCGGGCCGCCGTCGAGCCGGAACGCGTAGCGGTCGCCGTCGTGGGCCGGCGCCTCGGCGCGCCACCAGCCCGCGCGGGCGGTATCCCGCTCCATCGGGACCACCGGTTCGCCCGACCGGCCGCCCGCCCACTGGAGTCCGACCCGTCGGGCGTCCGGCGCCCACACCTCGAACAGCACGGCTGTCCTCCTTCGTCCTCGGTCCGCTCCCGGCACCGGGTCCGCCGCCCGGCCCGTGGCCCCTGGTACCCGTCCCACGAAGAAAGCACGCCGCCGCGCCGCCGGACAGCCCGACGCGGCGGCCGGCGTCGGCCCGGGACCGGCCTGCCGGGTGGTTCCGGCGAGACCGCGCCGCGGGACCTCGGGCGCGCCCGTCGCGCCTCCTGCCCCCGGCCCGGCAGTGGTGGACACCGGCTCGCGCGGCCCGGAGGCTCACCGGCATGAGGTCGCCGGAGACCCCGCGCGGGCGGAGTGGCCGTCCGACACCGGCCTGGCACGGGGCGTTGCGCGCCAGGCACCTTCCCGCGCGGCTCGGAACCCGTCGATGCCGTACGGCCAACTCACCTATAAATCAGTCGACTTGGCCATCCGGAGGGACCGGATGTTCAGCGCGCCGCCGGGTCCTCCGCGCCCCTCCCTCGCAGCGGGCGATCGCCCGAAGGGTGGGACGTCCACACCCCCTCACCGTGCGTCAGTCCGGGCAACAGCCCCTCGATCTCCGGGACATGGCGGGCGGCGAGCGCGCCACTGAGCAGCCAGGAGTGCCGCCCGCCGGACGCCTCGCCGAGCTCCGCGCCCAGTGCGGCGAGCCGGGCGGTGACCGGGGCGAGCGCGTCGAGCGGCAGCTCGGCCTCGAAGGCGTGATACGGCTCGTGGACCCGGGTCCCGGCCCGGTGCAGCGCCCGCAGCAGCACCTCGGCGGTCACCGTACGGAAGTGCCCGGCCGTGCTGACCGGCCCGACGAAACCGGAACGGGTCAGCACGACGCGGCAGTCGGTCACCGCCCGGCCGTGCGGCCCGTCCCGCAGCGTCGCCAGAACGGTCTCCTCGACGGCCTGGTGGAAGCCGTGCGGGAGCGCGCCCAGTTCGGTCTCGTAGGCGAAGACCGGCCCAGAGTCGCGCGGCCCCGGCTCGACGCGCAGGCCGACCGTCGCCCACGGCCCGGTGTGGTTCCTCCGGGCGATCTCGTGGCACGCCTCGCCGACCCCGGCCGGGCGCTCCACGCACACCACCCGGCTGGGCGCGAAGTCGGCCTCGACGCCGTACTCGTCGGCGAGGGTGGCGGCGATGATCTGCTTCTGGACCTCGCCGTGCAGCAGCACCGAGGTCGCGCCGTCGGGTGCGGGGCGGACGTGCAGCAGCGGGTCCTGGTCGGCCAGCGCCAGCAGCGCCGTGCGCAGGGCGGCGGCGCGCGCGGGGTGCCGGGCGCGGACGAGGGCCTCCAGGGTGGGGGCGGGGAACAGGGCGGCCCCGGCGGGCCCGTGGGCGGCCGCGTCCGTGGGCGCGCCGTCCCCCACCGGCCCCAGGCGGTCGCCGGTACGGATACCGGGCACCCCGCGCAGCACCGCGATATTGCCCGCGGTGAGCGGCCCGTCGGCGCCCGGCTCCCGGCCGATGACGTCGAGCGAGGTGATCCGGCCGGTCAGCGAGGTGTGCGCGCCGTCCGCCGTACGGCGGTGCAGCGCGATCTGCTGCCGGGCCAGCAACTGCCCCTGGAACAGCCGGACATGGGCCGTGCGCTCACCGTTCGGCGGCTGCTGGACGGCGAACACCGTGCCGTACGGTGCGCTGCCGGTGCCCACCGTGGCGGGCGGGATCAGCCGGACCATGCCCTCGATGAGCGCGCCGACGCCCTGCCCGCCGAGGGCCGAGCCGAAGTACACCGGGTACACGGTGGCGTCGGCGGTCCGGGCGGCCAGCGCGGTGCGCAGCAGCTCCGCGGTCGGCGGCGGTCCGTCGACCAGGCAGGCCAGGACCGTCTCGTCCGCCTCCGCGAGCGTCTCGGCGAGCCGGTCGCGGACCGCCGGATCGTCCAGCGCGCGGACCGTCACCCGCGCCCGCGGCGTGCCGAGGTCCACAACGTCCGTCATCGGGACGGCGACCGGGGCGAGGGTGCGGCGGATGTCCGCCAGCAGCGCGTCGCTCCGGGCACCCATCCGGTCGATCTTGTTGACGAAGAGCAGTGTCGGCAGCCGCAGCCGCCGCAACGTCTTCATCAGCACCCGCGTCCTGGCCTGCACGCCCTCCACCGCGGACAGCAGCAGCACGGCGCCGTCGAGCACGCCCAGGGCGCGTTCTACCTCGGCGATGAAATCGGAGTGCCCGGGGGTGTCGATGAGATTGACCTGGATGTCGCCGACGGTGAAGGAGGCGACGGCCGAGCGGATGGTGATGCCGCGCTGCCGCTCCAGCTCACCGGTGTCCGTACGGGTGTCGCCGCCGTCGACGCTGCCGAGGCGGTCGATGGCGCCGGTGTCGAAGAGCAGCCGCTCGGTGAGGCTGGTCTTGCCCGCGTCGACGTGGGCGAGGATCCCGATGTTCAGGGTGTGCCGGACGCGGCGGGGGCCGCCGGCGTCGCGGGTGTCGTGGTGCGTGCCCGTGCCGGGGGTGTGCGGCCGGGCGGAGGTGTCAGCGCGGTGATCGGCGGCGCGCGGGGTGGTGTGACGGGGCTGCATGGGCGGTCGAGACCTCGAATACTGTCGTCCGGAAGGGGCGCTGAGTAATTCGGAGGTTTCGGCGCATGCGGTGCTCCTGAGGTCACGGTGGTACGTACACGGGCATGGTGCCAGGCGGACACGGGAACGCAACCGATTTACCGCCGCGCCGTTCCCCGTGTACCGCCGGGCGGCCGCCTCCCGGTGTCACCCGCGGCACGGACGCGTGGTCCACCGGAGGTGACGGGAGACGCCAGCGTCCGCGTAGCCCTGATGGCGGCCATGAACGCACCGGCCCCGACCGCGCCGCCGTCCCCGTCGAACGGCCCCGGCGGCATCGCCGTCTTCCGCCGCGTCGAACCGGCCGGGACGGCGGCAACGTTCACCGGGCCGCCGCGCGCGGCGGGTGACGGCCGGAGTCCGCTGCCCGTCGGCTGCCCGTCGGCCGAGCGGCGCTCACTCCGCCACGAACAGCGCCACCGGTGACAGCTCCAGCAGCTCGCGCACCCCCACCACCGCGCCGCCCGCCACCTCGCGGCCGGTCAGCAGATCGCGCCACGGGCCGCCGGGCGGCAGCCGCAGCGATGTGTCCCACCAGCCGCCGGTCTCCACCAGGCGCAGCGACAGCCGGGTCGCCACCGCCACCGCCCGGCCGCTGCGGCAGAAGGCCACGCAGTGCTCGGCCGCCGGGCCCTCCGCGTGCAGCGGTGCGTAGGACGCGCCGGCGCCGAACCACTGCGGGTGCATCCGGCGCAGCCGCAGCGCCGCGGCGGTCAGGCGCAGCTTCTCGCCGGACAGATCGTGCGGCGCGGCCCCGCCGTCCAGCTCCGCGAGGAGTTCGGGCCGCAGCCGCGCGGGCCGCCGGTTGTCCGGGTCGACGAGCGCGGTGTACTCCCGTTCGCTGCCCTGGTAGACGTCCGGCACCCCCGGCATGGTGAGGTGCAGCAGCGTCGCGCCCAGCACATTGGCGCGGATGAACGGGGCGAGTTCGTCGTCCAGCGCGGTGAGCGGCCCGGCCGCCGGACCGCACGGGCCGCCGCGGACGAACTCCACCACGGCGTCCTCGTATGCCGCGTTCCGCTCGGTCCAGGAGGTGCGCAGCCCGGCCTCCCGTACGGACTTCAGGACGGCGGCCGCCACCCGCTCCGTGGCCGCCGCGCCGCGGGCGGACCCGGGCGGGCCGCCGTCCGCCGGGCCCAGCCCGAACGCGGTCTGCCAGGCCAGCCAGGACACCATCGCGTCCACCGGGACCGCACCGTCCGCCGCGCTCACGCCGCCGCCCGCCACCTGGCCCAGCACGTCCCGCCACCGGTCCGGGCACTCCGACAGCACCGCGAGCCGGGCCCGCACATCGGCGCTGCGCTTGGTGTCGTGCGTGGTGAGCACCGTCCCGGTCGTCGGCCAGTCCCGCTGCGTCCGGGCGCAGAACGCGTGGAACGCCTCCGGGCCGAGCGCGGGCTCCCCGGGATCGCCGCCGACCTCGCAGGCCGGCAGCAGCACCGGATAGCGGTAGAAGGCGGTGTCCTCCACGGACTTGGCGTGCAGCGCGGAGGCGGTCTGCGCGAACCGCGCGGCGAACTCGGCGCAGTCCGGCCCGTCCCCGAACAGACCGAGCGCCAGGTCCCGGACCAGATCCACCGCGTGCGCCTCCTCGGCCACCCGGAACGCGGTCCGCGCCCGCACCGCGGCCTCGCCGAGCATCGCCGCGTCCTGCTCGGCCCGGTCCGCGTCCGGCTCCGCCGCGTACGGGCGGTAGACGGGCAGCCGCACCAGGAGTTCACGGATCGCGTGGCGCAGCGCCCAGGGGGCGTGGTCGCCGGGGTGCGGAACGCGTTCGCTGATCCGGGCCGCGGTCCGCACCAGCCGCTCCACCTCCGCGGCCAGCTGGTCCGTGACGACCTCGTACGCGGCCCGGCGCACCGTCTCCTCCCAGTCGCCGCCCTCGTCGGCCAGCGGGGTGACGAAGTCGCGGTAGTGGGAGAAGAGCCGGCCGGCGCCCTGCGGGCAGACGAAGAGCCCGTCGATGTGGCGCAGTGCGTCGTAGCCGGTGGTGCCCGCGCAGGCCCAGCCGGCCGGCAGCCGCTCGTCACCGGTCAGGATCTTCTCCACGACCGTCCAGCGGTTGCCGGTGGCCGCGCGCAGCCGGGTCAGATAGCCGCCCGGGTCCACCAGGCCGTCCGGGTGGTCGACGCGCAGCCCGTCGATGACGCCCTCCCGGACCAGCCGCAGCACCGTGCCGTGCGTCGCCTCGAACACCGCGGGGTCCTCGACGCGCAGGCCGATGAGCTCCGAAACGGTGAAGAAGCGGCGGTAGTTGAGCTCGCTGCGGGCCAGCCGCCACCAGGCGAGGCGGTACCACTGGGCGTTCAGCAGCCGGGGCAGCGGCAGCCGTTCCGTGCCGGGCCGCAGCGGGAAGGCGTGCTCGTGGTAGCGCAGCACACCGTCCTCGACGCGGAAGTGCCGCGTCTCGTCGCCGAGCCGCCCGCCGAGCACCGGCAGCAGCAGCCGGCCGCCGTGCCCGGCGTCCCAGTCGATGTCGAACCACCGGGCGTACGGGGACGCCGGACCGTTCTGCAGCACGTCCCACAGCGGCCCGTTGAGCGACATGGGCGCCGGTACGGCCATGTGGTTCGGCACGATGTCGACGATCAGACCCAGCCCGTGCGCCTTGGCCGTCGCGGCCAGGGCCCGCAGTCCCCGTTCGCCGCCCAGCTCGGCCCGTACCGCCGCGTGGTCCACCACGTCGTAGCCGTGCGGGGAGCGGGGTACCGCCTCCAGCACGGGGGAGAGGTGCAGATGCGAGACGCCCAGCGCGGCGAGGTGCGGGACGGTTCCCGCGGCGGCGGAGAACGGGAAGTCCGGCTGGAGTTGCAGCCGGTAGGTGGCGGTCGGTGACGGACTCGATGGCTGCGTCATGGGAACACCCGTACCCCGCTGGCGGCTGGTTGCTTCATTCGAGTTGGTGTTTCCTCCGGGCCGCCGCGGCGGTGCGCGCGGCGGGTCCTGGCCGTGGCCACTACGCGGGCCGCGGGGAGGGCCGCTGGAGCACCAGCAGGCTCCGTCCGCAGAGCGTCAGCCGGTCGCCGGCCTTGACCTTGGCACCGCCGCCGCGCGCCGCCGCCCGCGGCCGGTCGGTGTCCACCACGACCTGCCACTGCCGGCCGTGCCGCGCCGGAACCGTGAACTCCTCCTCCTGTTCGTGCGCGTTGAACATCAGCAGGAAGGAGTCGTCGCTGATCGGTTCGCCGCGCGGCCCCGGCTCGGAGATCGAACTGCCGTTGAGGAAGACCGTCAGCGATTTGGCGTGCACGGACTGCCAGTCGCGCGGCCCCATCTCCGCACCGCCGGCGGTGAACCAGGCGATGTCCGACAGCTCGTCGCAGGCGCCCTCCGCCGGGTGTCCCTGGAAGAACCGCCGGCGCCGGAAGACCGGATGGTCGCGGCGCAGCCACACCAGTTGCCGGACGAACTCCAGCAGCTCCTGCTCCTCGTCCGCCGCCACCGCCGCACCGGCCTCCCCGGTCCCGTCGGCATCTTCGGTCCCGTCGGTTCCCTCGCCCTCATCGGTACCGGCCGTCCCGGTGGCCCGGTCCGGCCAGCGCACCCAGGACACCTCGTTGTCCTGGCAGTACGCGTTGTTGTTGCCGCGCTGGCTGCGCCCGAACTCGTCGCCGTGGCTGAGCATCGGCACGCCCTGCGACAGCAGCAGCGTGGCGATGAAGTTCCGCATCTGCCGGGCCCGCAGCCGCCGCACCGACGGATCGTCGGTCGGCCCCTCCGTCCCGCAGTTCCACGACCGGTTGAAGCGTTCGCCGTCCCGGTTGTCCTCGCCGTTGGCCTCGTTGTGCTTCTCGTTGTACGCGACCAGATCGTGCAGCGTGAAGCCGTCGTGGCAGGTCACGAAGTTCACCGAGGCGATCGGCCGCCGCCCGTCGGCCTGGTAGAGGTCCGAGGAACCGGTCAGCCGCGACCCGAACTCCGCCAGGGTGCGCGGTTCGCCCCGCCACAGGTCCCGCACGGTGTCCCGGTACTTCCCGTTCCACTCGGTCCACAGCGGCGGGAAGTTCCCCACCTGATAGCCGCCCTCCCCGAGGTCCCACGGCTCGGCGATCAGCTTCACCTGGCTGACGACCGGGTCCTGGTGCACCAGATCGAAGAACGACGACAGCCGGTCCACCTCGTGGAACTGGCGGGCCAGCGTCGCCGCCAGATCGAACCGGAAGCCGTCCACCCGCATCTCCTGCACCCAGTAGCGCAGCGAGTCCATCACCAGTTGCAGCACCTGCGGGCTCCGCATCAGCAGGGAGTTCCCGGTGCCGGTGGTGTCCGTGTAGTACCGCCGGTCGTCCGAGAGCCGGTAGTACGAGGCGTTGTCCAGGCCCCGGAAGGACAGCGTGGGACCCAGATGGCTGCCCTCGGCGGTGTGGTTGTAGACCACATCGAGAATCACCTCGATACCGGCCCGGTGCAGCGCCCGCACCGCCGTCTTGAACTCCAGCACCTGCTGCCCGCGGTCGCCCCAGGACGCGTAGGCGTTGTGCGGGGCGAAGAAGCCGATGGTGTTGTAGCCCCAGTAGTTCGTCAGCCCCGCGTCCACCAGCCGGTGGTCCTGGACGAACTGGTGCACCGGCATCAGCTCCAGGGCCGTGACCCCCAGCTTCGTCAGATGGTCGAGGATCGCGGGGTGCGCCAGCGCCGCGTAGGTGCCGCGCAGCTCCTCCGGCAGCTCGGGATGGCACATCGTCAGGCCCTTCACATGGGCCTCGTAGAGCACCGTCTCGTGGTACGCGGTGCGCGGCGGGCGGTCGTCTCCCCAGTCGAAGTACGGATTGACCACGACCGAGGCCATGGTGTGCGGCGCCGAGTCCAGGTCGTTGCGCGCCTCCGGACGGCCGAAGTGGTAGCCGTAGACCGCCTCGTCCCAGTCGATCCGGCCGCTCATCGCCCGCGCGTAGGGGTCCAGCAGCAGCTTCGCGGAATTGCAGCGCTGCCCGCGCTCCGGCTCGTACGGCCCGTGCACCCGGAAGCCGTAGCGCTGCCCCGGCATCACCCCCGGCAGATACGCGTGCCGTACGAAGGCGTCGGTCTCGCGCAGCTCGACGGCGGTCTCCGAACCGTCGTCGTGCAGCAGACTCAGCTCGATACGTCTCGCGGCTTCGGAGAACACCGCGAAATTGGTGCCCGCCCCGTCATAGGTGGCACCCAGCGGATACGTCTGTCCCGGCCAGACCTGCATGCGTAGACTCTTCCACTCTCTCGTCGGGGGCTGCGGCGACTCCACGACACGCGTCCGCGGACCGAATCGGAATCTTTCCCCAACTTCTCGAACACAGTGGGACCTTCGCGAGATTTTCGCTGAAAGGTGGGCAATCTGTCGCCATGTCGGATCGTCCTACCGGAGGATCGGGCGACGGCCGTCTCCGCCTACTGCACATACGAGCCGGTCACCAGTGACAATCCGGCCAGCCGCGGACCGGCGCCGGTGCGGGCGCCCGCACCCGGGTCAACGGCGGGCCCGTGGACCACCCCCTCGCGTGAGGTGCCGTCGGTCACCCGCACCGGCCGCCGGCGCGGGCCGGAAACCGGTGCCGGACCACCGGCGGGGCCCCCGGCGGGCGCCGCGCGGCGGCACCGCTATGAATCCGCTCACTCCGCCCGCGCGGTCCGGCCACAACCGCCACCGAGGGCAAGGGGAGTTGGCAGCCGACTCGATCCATCCTGCTGCACCGCCTGCCGCGCCGCAGTAGTCTGCCTTGATCGTTGGCACGGGGGTTCGGAAGGCGGTGGCGGGTGAGCGGCGGGCTGGAGTTGCCCCCTGGTGACGAGGGTCACGAGGGCCACGAGGGCGGCTCCGCCGACGCACCGCCCGGCGCGGTGTCGGTGGCGCGCCCCCTGGAGATCGGGGCCGAACTCGACTGGGGCGCCGACGCCTGGACCGAGGTACGCACCCGGGCCCGGCGGGCCGGCCGCGCCTACATTTGGCTGAATCTCGTCGAGCAGCGGCTGCGGGCCGTCGTCTCGGCCGTCCTGCGCCCCGTCTACGAACCGGTGCACGGCGACGAATGGGTCATCGCCGCGGCCGGCCCCGCCGGTCAGGAGTGGGTGCAGCGCGCGGTCGCCGTCCGCGAGGTCAGCCGCCGCAAGGGCTACCTCCTCGACCCCGCCGACGACAACATCGTCAGCTTCCTGACCCTGCCCCAGCTGCGTGAGCTGATGGTGCAGCACTGGCCCTGCTTCGAGCCGTACTTCGACGACCGCCGCGATGTCGAACTGGCCCTGGACGAGCTGGAGGTCGCCCGCAACATTGTCTCCCGCAACCGGGCGCTGTCCGAAACGGTCCTGGCCCAGGCGGAGCGCGCCTCGGCCCGGCTGCTGGACATATTGGGCTCCGGCACCGGCACCCGCACCTCCGGCCGGCTCCCCATCGACGCCGTGGAGGACCTCGTCGGCGACCGCTACGCCGACGTCGTCGGCGTCCACTCCGACCGGGTGCGGCTCCAGCGCCAGCTCCCCGCGGAAGACCTCTTCGGCGGCGCCCGCCGCCTGGACGCCGTGGGCATAGGACTGAACCTCCTCGTCCAGAACTACTCCGGCCGCCGCCTGGTACGGCTCGCCGAGTCCGGCTGCCGCGTCCGGCTGCTCTTCCTCAACCCCGCCAGCAGCGCGGTCCGCCGCCGGGAGCGCGAAATCGGCCTGAAGAAGGGCGAGATGAGCCGCTCCATCGAGATGAACATCCTGCACATGCGGCGGGTGCGGGCCCAGCTGCGCGACCCGGGCGCCTTCGAGATCCAGGTCTTCGACGAGACGCCGCGCTTCACGGCCTATCTCGTCGACGGCGACGGCCCCGACGGCCTGGCCGTCGTCCAGTCCTACCTCCGCAAGAGCCGTGGCATGGAGGCCCCGGTCCTCGTCCTGCGCGGCAGCGGCCGGGCGGTGGTCCGGCAGGACGGCCGGGACGGGCATGCGGGGCGTGACGGCGAGCACGGCCTCTTCGAGACGTATCGCGAGGAATTCGAGAGCGAGTGGGCCGACTCGCGGCCGGTGTCGTAGCGGCGGGCGCCCCGCTGTGCGGCGCCGGGCGGGCCGGTGTCGTGCCGTCCCGCCCGGCCGCTCGGTGCGCGCCGGTTACGGCGTGCCGGTGATGCCGCCGTCGACCCGCAGCTCGATGCCGTTGACGTAGCCGGCGAGCGGGCTCGCCAGATAGGCGACCGCGGCCGCGATGTCCTGCGGGCGCCCCAGCCGCCCGGTCGGGTTCGGCGCGTACGCCGCGACGAGCTCCGCCTCCACGGGTCCGGGCCCGGACCGGACCGGCGCACCGGAACGGGTCACCGGTCCACGCCCGCCGCCGCTCTCCGTCACGTCCCTCGCGTCCGTCACACCCATCTCGTCCGCCTCGTCCGCCTCGTCCGCCTGGTCCGCCTCGTCCGCCGCTGCCGCCCGCTCCTCGAACATCCGGTGCAGCGACGGCGTGCTGATCACGCCTGGGCTCACGCAGTTCGCGGTGACTCCGGTCCCGGCGAGGTGCCGGGCCAGGCTCGTGGTCATGTTCACCACGGCCGCCTTCGCCGCCGAGTACGTGACCATCCGGGGCAGCGGGGTCCGTACCGCCCGGCTGCCGATGGTGATTACCCGGCCCCAGCCGTGCGCGCGGAGCGACGGCAGCAGGGTCTGGGTGACGCGTACCGTCGGCAGGACGTTCCCCTCGAACGCGGCCCGCCAGTCGGCCGGCCGGGCGCTGTCCCAGTCGTGCTCGGTGAACGGACCTGCGTTGTTGACCAGAATGCGCGCCCCGAAGTCCCGTGCGGTGAGCGCGACTTGTTCGGCGACGCCCGGCTCGGTCAGATCGCCCAGCACCACCTCCGAGCGGACGCCGCGGAGCGTGACCCGCTCGGCGACGGCGGCCGCGGCCGCGGCGTTCCGCCCGTGGACGAGGATGTCGCACCCCTCGCCCGCCAGCGTCTCGGCGATCGCCGTCCCGATCCCCGAACTGCTGCCCGTCACCAGCGCACCGTGTCCTGCCAGCCGTAGGTCCATGGCGGCCAGCGTAGGGGCGCTCGGCGGACCGGGGCGGGGGCGCGGCGACGGTGACCGGTTCGCGTCGGCCGGGCCGGTGGGGGCGGGCGCGGCTGGACCGGGTGCCGGGACGGGGCGGTGCGGGGCGTGCGGGGCCGGGCCGGTGGATTGTCAGTGGTGCGTGGGAGAGTGGGCGAGCAACGGGGGACGCACCACCGAAGGAGGCCGCCATGAGCTGGCATCAGGAGCTGCTGGTCAGCTTCGACCTGGAGACGACGGGCACCGATATAGAGCGGGACCGTATCGTCACCGCCGCGCTGATCCGGCTGGAGGGGGACGGCCGGGCGGTGGACAAGCGGTCCTGGCTGCTCGATCCGGGCGTGCCGATTCCCGAAGAGGCGACGGCCATTCATGGCATATCGACCTCATATGTCCAAGAACACGGCAGTTCGCCGGTGACCGCGACGGAGGAGATCACCGAGGCGCTCGCCGAGGCCCTGCGCGCGGACATCCCGCTCGTGGTGATGAACGCGCGGTACGACCTCTCGCTGCTGGACCGCGAATGCCGGCGCCACGGCCTGCGCACGCTCTCCGAGCGGCTCGGGCACATCCCGGCGCCGGTCGTCGATCCGCTGGTCCTCGACAAGCACGTGGACCGCTACCGCAGGGGGAAGCGTGCGTTGCAGGCCCTCTGCGAGCACTACGGCGTGCCGCTCGACGCCGCACACGAAGCGGGCGCGGACGCGATGGCCGCGGCCGGGGTGGCCCGGCGCATCGGGGAGAAGTACCCGGCCGTCGCGCTGCCCTCACCCCGTGCGCTGCACGCCCTTCAGGAGACGGCGGCGGCCGGCCAAGCCGCCTCGTTCCAGGCGTATTTGCGGCGCTCCGGTGATCCGCGGGCGAGGGTCGAGGGGGCCTGGCCGCTGATCCCGTACCAGCCCTGAGCCGCGGCGGGCACGGGGTCGGAGCAGGGGCTCAGGGTCCGCTGGTCAGAACGGGTACCACCGCACCGTCGCGTCCTTCTCGCGCAGTGAGGCGATCCGGCGCCGGAACTCCTTGAGGGCCGCCGGATTTCCGGGGGCGTGCTGGGAGACCCAGGCGCAGCTGGCCGTCTCCCGGGAGCCGCGCAGCACCGCGCAGCCCTCCCAGTCCCGTACGTCCCAGCCGTAGACCGACACGAAGGTGTCGTACGCGTCCGCGGGCAGGCCGTAGCGGTCCCGGCTCAGTGCCATCACGACGAGGTCGTGTTCGCGCAGATCGGAGGAGAAGGTCTCCAGATCGACCAGCACCGGCCCGTCGGGACCGATATGGACGTTGCGGGTCAGCGCGTCGCCGTGGATGGGGCCGCGGGTCAGATGCGGCTCCAGCGCGGTCGCGGCCAGCGCGAACGCGTCCCGCCGGCCGCGCAGATACTCCGCGTCCTGCGCCGATACGGCGTCGCCGGCCAGCCGCAGCCAGCGCTCGACGCCGTCGAGCAGTTCGCGCCGGGGGAGTGCGAACGGCGGTTCCGGCAGGGCGTGCACGCGCTTCAGCAGCGCGGCGAGATCGCCCGGATCCGCGGGGCGGACGGGCTCGGGCAGCCGCTGCCAGTACGTCACGGGATGCCCGTCGACCAGGGTGGCCACCGGCTCCGCGGCCCGTACCGCCGGCACGTTCTCGGCCGCCAGCCACTGGGCCACGCCCAGCTCCCGCTCGGCGCGCGCCAGCAGTTCGGGGCTGCGGCCCACCCGTACGACCGGCCCGTGGTCGCCGAGGGCGAAGACGGCGTTCTCGCCGAGCGAGAGCAGCTCGGCGTCCGCCGCCGCTCCGGGGTGCCCGGCCGCGGCCAGGACGTCCCGGGCGCGTGCCTCCGTAAAGGCGCCGGAGCTCGGTTCGGTCATCGTGCTGCCTCCTGCGGTGCGTGGACGGGACCAGTGTCGCAGGTACGCGGTCCCGCTCCGGCGGGGAGATCCAGGTGGGGACCCGGGGTGGGGAGATCGGGGTGCGGACCGGTGGGGCGGGGCGCGGGCCGCCGTGCGGTGCCCGGTGGGCCGGGGCGCGGCGATGCCGCCGCCGTCGGACGATCCGGACGCCGCCGCGCGCGCCGACCGGATCCGGTGACCGAGGGGGCGGCGGAGCGGTGGAGAGCGGTACGCACCGGGCGGTGGACGCCATCGAGGCCGGGAGGCCGAACTGCCCGCCCGAGCGGGGCCAAGGTCCCTTCCCTGGCGGCGAAAGCCCTCGAATCGCCGCTCCGGTGAGGTTCCGCCAATTTCCCGGCGCATCATCGAAATCCGACACTTAGGGTGCACTAACCAAGCCTTGCTCCGGCGGCGATCCGGGCGGGCTGCAGGGAGGAGTGGAGCGATGACCCTGCGAGGCTGCGGGCCCGGGACCCGGGTACGGGTGGCCGAGGTCCGCGTCCCGGTGGCGGACCGGCTCCGGCTCGCCGAGCTGGGCTTTGTGCGAGGTGCCGAGATACGGGTTGTGGGGCGCGGTACCGCGGGCGGACTGCTCGTCGCCCTCGGCGATGCGCGGGTGGCCCTGGACGGCGCGACCGCGGCCGGGGTGCGCGTACTGCCCCCGTCGCCCACGGACCCGGCCAGTCCCGGGCCCGCTGCGGGCACTGCGACCCCTGGAGCCCCGGCGACTGCTCAAGCCCCGACAAGCTCTGCGACTGCTCATGCCCCGGCAAGCTCGGCGATTGCTGCCGTTCCCGGGGCGGCCGTTCATGCCTGAGCGGGCGGTCAAGTCCTGCTGCGGTACGGACGATGCGCACCCCGGGAAGCGGCGCGGTGCGGACGGCGGCGAGGGGCGTGCCGGGGGACCGGGCGCGCGCCGGGGGCCGGGCCTCCGTACCGCGCCCGTGGTCGTCCTCGTCGGGAACCCCAATGTCGGTAAGTCGACGCTGTTCAACGCCCTGACCGGAGCGCGTCAGCACGTCGGGAACTGGCCCGGCAAGACCGTCCGGGTCGCCCGCGGCACCTGGCGGCCGGACGATCCGGAAGACCCGGAAGACCCGGAAGACCCGGAAGCGGCGGCCGGCCCGGCGGCTGCGGACCGGCCGGGCGGTGCCGTGGAACTGGTGGACCTCCCGGGTACCTACAGCCTCGTACCGCGCTCCCCGGACGAGGCACTCACCCGCGATCTGCTGACCGGGCACCCCGACGACCGGCCGTCCGACGACCGGCCGTCCGACGCGGGCCGGTCCGCCGAGGCGCGGCCCGATCTGGTCGTCATCGCCGCGGACGCGGCCAACCTCGCCCGGAACCTCTATCTGATCGCGGAGGTGCGTGAGACGGGTGTGCGCTGTGTGGTGGCGCTCACCATGACGGATGTCGCGGCGGCGCGCGGGATCGCCATCGATGTGGCGGCGCTGGCGGCGGAGTTGGGCGTACCGGTGGTGCCGGTCGTCCCGCGCAGACGGCAGGGCCTGGCCGGCCTCGCCGCGGCCGTACGGCGGGAGCTGTCCGCCGACGGCCCGCCACGCCCCTTCGCCCTCCAGCCGGGCGCCGCGCCCGGCCACCCGGCCGCCGCATCCGCCGGCCCGGCCGCCACCGGACCGCCGCCCCCGGCCCGCGAAGCCGGATCGCCGCACCCAGCCCATGAAGCAGGATCGCCGCACCCGGACCGCGAAGCCGACGCGCCGCCCCCGGCCCGCACCGCCGAGCCGCTCCCACTCGACAGCGCCGACCGGTCGCCGCACGAAGACTCCGACGCCGGTCTGCTGCGCGCCGAAGCCCGTTACGCCTGGGTGCACGAGGTGCTGGCGGCCGTCCGGACCCAGCGGCACGGCGGCGCGGGCCGCGGGCGCACGCTCTCCGACCGCGTCGACCGGGTCCTGACGTCCCGGTGGCTCGGCATCCCGCTCTTCCTGGGCGTTATGTGGCTGGTGTTCACCGCCACCACGACCCTTGCGAAGCCGCTTCAGGACGGACTGGAAGCCTTCTTCGACGGGCCGGTCGCGGGCGCCGCGTCCGGCGGACTCGACGCGCTCGGCGCCCCGGACTGGCTGCGCGGGCTGCTCGTCGACGGGGTCATCGGCGGTGTGGGGCAACTGCTCACCTTCGTGCCCCTGATGATCATCATGTTCGTGCTGCTGGCCGTCCTGGAGGACTCCGGCTACATGGCGCGCGCGGCCTTCGTCGTGGACCGCGCGATGCGCCGGCTGGGCCTGCCGGGGCGCGCCTTCCTCCCGATCATCGTCGGCTTCGGCTGCAACGTCCCGGCGCTCGCGGGGCTGCGCATCCTCGGCAACCCGAGGCAGCGGCTGCTCGTCGGCATGATCATCCCGTATGTGTCGTGCAGCGCCCGGCTGACCGTCTACGTCCTCCTGGCCGGCGTCTTCTTCGGCAGCGCGGCGGGCACGGTCGTCTTCGCGATGTACGTCGTCTCGATCCTGCTCGTCCTCACCATCGGCCTGCTGCTGCGCCGCACCCTCTTCCGCGAACTGCGCGGTGAGGCGCTGGTCCTGGAACTGCCGCCCTACCGGCTGCCGACCTTCCGGGTCGTCGGCACCCAGACCTGGCTCAAGCTCACCGGGTTCCTGCGGACCGCGAGCGGCATCATCGTGGCGACCGTCACGGCCGTCTGGCTGCTCTCCGCGATCCCGGCGGGCGCCGCCCCGGGCACGGGATTCGGCGCGGCGCCGATCGAGCAAAGCGTCTTCGGGGCCACCTCGCGCGCCGTCGCACCGGTCTTCGCCCCGGCGGGTTTCGGCGACTGGCACGCCGCGGCCGCGCTGGGCACCGGCTTCGTCGCGAAGGAGGCGGTGGTGGCGACCGTCGCCCAGACGTACGGCGCACGGCAGCCGGACGACGCCGGGCCCGCGGGCGACGGCGGCGAACTGGGGACGCGGCTGCGGGCGACGTTCACCGCTTCGTCCGGCGGCCATCCGCTGCCCGCCGTCCTCGCGTTCCTGGTCTTCCTCCTGGCGTACACGCCGTGCATGACGACCATCGCCACCCAGTGGCAGGAGCTGGGGCGCCGGATGACGCTGCTCTCCAACGGGCTGCAACTCGCCGTCGCCTGGCTCCTGGCGGTGGGTGTCTTCCAGATAGGACGGCTGTGGTGGTGAGCTTCCGTGGTCCGCGGCGGGCCGGGGAGCGGACCGAGGAGGAGGCCGGGAGCGGCGGGGACGGCCGGGGCGCCGCGGCCGGTGGCGCGCCCGGCGGGGCCGTGAGTCCGCTCCGCCGCGTACTGGTCGAAATGCGCCGGGCGCGCGGTGGCGCACGGCTGGAGGACATCGCGGCGCGGGTCGGTGTCGGGCCCGACGAAGTGGCGTCGATGGTCGAGTACTGGGTGGGCCGCGGTCTGCTGACCCGGGAGGCGGTGAGTGGGGGCTGTCCCGAGAGCGGCTGCGGCGGCTGCGCCGGGTGGACGTCCTGCGGGGCGCGAGACGGCCGGGCGGGCGGCACTCTCCTGCACACGATTCGTGCGGTGTCACCCCCTGTTACGTAAAAGTAAACGGAGTTGAGACCTTCATGTTTCATCGGGTGAGGCTTTTTGCCCGACTGTGCAGTGATTTGCATTTATGTAAGGTTGTTGTTTATGTCACACGTCCCCGCACACGCCCTGGCGAACCTTGAATTGGACCCGTCAATCCGACAGGGTTCTGAACCAGCCCGGCAGTGCACCTCACGCCCGTCCGGGCCGCGGTGAAACACCCGCACCGCACGCCGGCCACCGCGCTCACCCCCACGGAGCGCGGCGGCCGGCGCCGCGCGGGTACGGGGCTTCAGGCCGTCAGCGCGGGCGCGCCCCGGCGGGTGCGGACCGCCCGGTCGTAGCGCCGCAGCAGGAGGCGGGCCAGTTCGGGGGCCGGGCCGAGCACGGGCGCGAGGAGATCGGCGCCCGCCTCCCGGGCCCCGGCCGCGATGCGGTCCGGGAGGAAGCCGGGGGCGATGACGTACGGGGCGACGGCGACGCGCCCGACGCCCGCCGCCCGCAGAGCCCGTACGGCGTCCGCCGTGCGGGGAAGGGAAGCGGAGGCGAACGCAGGCCGCACGGCACACCAACCAGCGGTGCGCCGCCACTCCCGCGCGGTTTCAGCGATCACTGCGATCGCCTCCGGGTCACTGGAGCCCGCCGCGGCCAGGACGACCCCGGTCGAGCGGCGGTCGCCGGGCCGCAGCCCGGCCTCCTCCAGCCGGCGCTCCAGCGCGGCGGTCAGGAGGGGGGACGGGCCGAGGACCTCGGCCCGGTGCACGGTCAGCAGGGGCAGCCGCGCCGTGGCCGCCCGCAGCACCGCCGGGATGTCGGACTTCGCGTGGAAGGCGCGGGTGAGCAGGAGCGGCAGCGCCACGACCTCCTCCGCGCCCTCGGCCGCCAGCCGCTCCAGCACCTGCGGTACGGCGGGCGCGGTGAAGTCGAGATAGCCGGCCTCGGTCCGCAGCCCCGGCCGCAGTTCCCGTACCCGTGCGCAGAGCGCGGTGACGGTCGCCGCGTGCCGCGGGTCGCGGCTGCCGTGGGCGATGACGAGGAGCGGGGGCGGCGCGTACATGATCAGCCCTTCATGAGGAGGCCGCGGCTGCGCAGCACATGCCGTTCCATCGGGGCGAAGATCAGCAACTCGATGCCGATACCGACGATCAGGATCAGCAGGATCGCGGCCAGCACCCAGGACATGTCCTGCAACTCCCGGCCCTGCTCCAGGAGCTGGCCCAGTCCGGTGCCCAGATCGGGTGCGTTGACGATGAGTTCGGCGGCCATCAGGGAGCGCCAGGAGAAGGCCCAGCCCTGTTTTAGCCCGGCGAGATAGCCCGGCAGCGCGGCCGGCAGCAGGACGTGCCGTACCCCGGCGAGTCCGGTCGCGCCGAGGGTGCGGCCCGCCCGCAGGTAGAGCGGGGAGATCTGGTCGACCCCGGAGACCAGCCCGTTGGCGATGGAGGGGACGGCGCCGAGCAGGACCACGGCGTAGATCGTGGCGTCGCTCAGCCCGAACCAGATGATCGCCGCGGGCACCCAGGCCACCGACGGCAGGGACTGCAATCCGCTGAGGATCGGTCCGATCGCGGCCCGCACGACCTTGACCTGGGCGACGACCAGCCCGAGCGCCGTACCGATGGCGACCGAGGCCAGGAAGCCGAGGGCGCCGCGCGAGACGCTGGTCCACACGAAACTCAGCAGGGTGCCTTCGAGCCACTTCTCCTGCAACGACCGGCCCACGTCGACGGGGCTCGGCAGCAGGTAGTGCGGTTTGAGCGCGAAGTGGTAGGCGAGCTGCCACAGGCCGAGCACGATGACGACGGCGATGAGGGGCGGGAACGCCTTCGTGGCGACGGTACGCAGCCAGGGCTGCCGGTCGGCGACCGCGGCGTCCAGGGCGTCCAGACCGGCCTCCAGACCGGCGAGGTCCCCGGACGGCCCGCCGGGTGCGGCACCGGCCGGACCGGCCGCCGCCGTGGCGGCGCTCTCCCCGGCGCCGGTCGCGCCACCGCTCCCGGTAGCGGACTGGGCCTCGGTCTCAGTGCTGGCCATGGCGGCGGATCTCCCCACGGAGCTGTTCGGTGATCTCGACGGACAGATCGGCGACCGCGGCGTCCTCGATGCGCCGCGGCTGCGGGATGTCCACCCGCCACTCATGGGCGATCCGGCCGGGCCGGGAGGACAGCAGCACCACCCGCTCGGCGAGCCGCACCGCCTCGCGGACGTTGTGGGTGACGAAGAGGACCGACAGACCGGTCTCCCGCCAGATACGGGTCAGTTCGTCGTGCAGGACGTCCCGGGTGATGGCGTCGAGCGCGGCGAACGGCTCGTCCATCAGCAGCAGCCGGCTGTCCTGGGCGAGCGCGCGGGCCATCGCGACGCGCTGGCGCATACCGCCCGACAGCTCGTGCACCCGCTTGCCGTACGCACCCGAGAGCCGTACGAGTTCGAGCAGCCGCTCCGCCTCGGTGCGGCGCTCGGCGCGCGGCAGCCCGCGCAGCCGCAGCGCGAGTTCGATGTTGCGGCCCGCGGTCAGCCAGGGGAAGAGCGCATGCTCCTGGAACATCAGGGCCGGCCGTCCGCCGGGCGTCTCGATGCCGCCGGCGGACGGCGCGTCGAGCCCGGCCACGAGGTTGAGGAGGGTGGACTTGCCGCAGCCCGAGGCCCCCAGGAGGCAGACGAACTCGCCCGGCGCGACATCGATGCTGATGTCGTCCAGGACATGCTGCTGCGCGCCGGGGCGGCCGAACGCCTTCGAGACATGGTCGATGCGAACGGCGTACGGGGCCGCGGTGCCGGTATCCGCCGCGGCGGGCTGCTCGGTGAGCGTGGTGGTCGTCATCGGTGTCACCTCCTGGGGATGCGGTGCTGCTGGGGCGGGACTACTCGCTGCCGAGACCGGCGTCGTCGACCGGCGCTCTGCCCTCGGCCCCGAGCACCTTGTTCAGCAGCGTGAGGTCGTAGATGCCCTTGAGGTCGGGCTGCTTGAGCAGACCGGCCTTGACGGCGTGGTCCGCCTCCTGCCGGAGGGTGGCGGCCAGCGGGTCATCGGTGACATCGGTGTTCTTGAACGCCGGGCCGATGATGTCCGCCGGCAGCGCCTTCCCGGCGATCTGCGGATCGGCGAGCTGGTCGTTGAGCGCCTGCGCCGCCTCGGCGGGATGGGACCGGATCCAGGCGTTGGTCCGGACCGAGCCGCGCAGCACCGCCTCCACGGCCTTGGGGTGCTCCTTGAGGAACTTCTGCGAGACGATCACGTTCGTGATGACGAACTTGCCGTTCGGCCAGAGCGACTTCTCGTCCAGCAGCCTTGTGCCGCCCACGCTGACGAGCTTGGCCGCGGTGGGTTCCGGCACCCAGGCGCCGTCGATGCCGCCCTGCTGGAGGGCGGTCGGCGTCACCTTGTTCTCGGTGCGCTGGACGGTGACGTCGCCCTTTCCGGTGGTGGCGTCGACCGTGTAGCCGCGCTGGGCGAGGAAGTTGAGCAGCGCGACGTCCTGGGTGTTGCCCAGCTGCGGGGTCGCGATCGTCTTGCCCTTGAGGTCCGCCAGGCTCTTGATCTTCTTGGGGTCGACCACCAGTGAGACGCCGCCGGAGGCCGAACCCGCGATGATCTTCAGGCTCTTGCCGTGCGACTTGGTGTACCCGTTGATCGCCGGGGAGGGGCCGATCCAGCCGATGTCGATGGCGCCCGAGTTGAGGGCCTCGATCTCCGCGGGTCCCGCGTTGAAGACCGAGGACTTCACCCGGGTGCCGCCCAGCTCCTTCTGGAAGAGGCCCTTGCGGATGCCCACCAGGGGAGTGGCGTGCGTGGTGTTGCCGAAGAACCCGATCTTCACCTCGTCCAGGCCGTCGGTCTTCGCGCCCTGCGGGACGACCTCGGACGCGGTGTCCTTCCTGGCCTGGGAACCGTAGCCGCAGGCCCCCAGCGCGAGGGCCAGCAGCGGGACGGTGGCGGCGGCCGCCAGCAGACGGTGACGAACGGCAGACACGGGAGGTGTTCCTCTCGGAGGTGCCGGTTCAGCGCGCGCCGGTCAGGGCGCGCCCGGCAGATCGGTGGATCTTCGGAGGCGGGGTGCGGGATACGCGGGGGACAGCGGGCGGGGCATCGTCAGCGCACACATCGGCCGACTCCGCCCTGGCCGCTGCCGCGGGCGCCGCTGCCGATGCGGCCGCCCTCCTTCGCGAACGTCGAGAACATGTCCTGGGTCATGGTCAGAAGTCCCATCCCTCGTCGTCCGCCGCGGCGGCCGGTGCGGTTTCGGCGGCCGCCGCGAAGGCGGTGCCCGCCATGCCCGCGGTCAGCGTGGTCCCGTCGGCCGGGTCGATCAGCAGGAAGGAGCCGGTGCGCCGGGAGTCGGCGTAGGAGTCCAGCGCCAGCGGCTCCGCGGTGCGGACGGTGATCCGCCCGATGTCGTTGGCGACCAGCTCACCCGGGGCCGGATGCTGGGAGAGATCGTCCAGCGTCAGCCGGGACGGGATGTCCTTGACGATCGCCTTGACCGTACGGGTGGTGTGCTTGAGCAGCACCCGGTCGCCGGGCCGCAGCGGACGGTCCGCCACATGGCAGATCGTCGCCTCGATGTCCTGGGAGGCGGCCGGCACGGTGGCGGTCGGGGCGATCAGATCACCGCGCGAGATGTCGAGGTCGTCGGCGAGCCGCACGGTCACCGACTGCGGCGCCCAGGCCGTGTCCACGGCCCGGCCCAGCGCCTCGATCCCCTCGATGGTGCTGGTCCGGCCCGAGGGCAGGACGGTGACGGCCTCGCCGACGCGCAGCACACCGGAGGCGATCTGGCCCGCGTAGCCGCGGTAGTCGGGGTGCTCGGGGGTCTGCGGACGGATGACGTACTGGACCGGGAAGCGGCCCGGATCGGCGGACGGGTCGGCGATGACGGGGACGGTCTCCAGATGCTCCAGCACCGTCGGGCCGCCGTACCAGTCCATGGTGGCGGACGGCGCCACGACGTTGTCGCCGGCCAGCGCCGAGATCGGGATGGCGGTGACCTCGGGGATGCCCAGGGAGGCCGCGTACGTCGTGAACTCCTTTGCGATGGCGGCGAAGACGGGCTCGGCGTAGCCGACCAGGTCCATCTTGTTGACGGCCAGCACGACCTGGGGGACCCGCAGCAGGGCGGCGACCGCGGCGTGCCGGCGGGTCTGCTCGACCACGCCGTTGCGGGCGTCCACCAGCACCACGGCCAGTTCGGCGGTGGAGGCGCCGGTGACCATGTTGCGGGTGTACTGCACATGCCCGGGGGTGTCGGCCAGGATGAACCGGCGCCGGGGGGTGGCGAAGTAGCGGTAGGCGACGTCGATGGTGATGCCCTGCTCGCGCTCGGCGCGCAGCCCGTCGGTCAGCAGCGCCAGGTCGGGCGCCTCCTGCCCGCGGTTGCGGGAGGCGTGCTCGACGGCCTCCAGCTGGTCGGCGAGGACCGATTTGGAGTCGTGCAGCAGTCGGCCGACCAGCGTCGACTTGCCGTCGTCGACCGAGCCGGCGGTGGCGAACCGCAGCAGCGAGGTGGCGCCCGTGTGGGCGGTGATGGTGGAGCTCATGATCAGAAGTACCCCTCGCGCTTGCGGTCCTCCATGGCGGCCTCGGACAGCTTGTCGTCGGCCCTCGTCGCGCCCCGCTCGGTGAGCCGGGACGCGGCGATCTCCGCGATGACGGCCTCGATGGTGGCGGCGTCGGAGTCGACGGCACCGGTGCAGGACATATCGCCGACGGTGCGGTAACGCACCTGCCGGGTCTCCAGCGGCTCGCCGTCCTTGGGGCCGCCCCAGCCGCCTGGGGCCAGCCACATACCGCCGCGGGCGAAGACCTCGCGCTGGTGGGCGTAGTAGATGGCGGGCAGTTCGATCCGCTCGCGGGCGATGTACTGCCACACGTCCAGCTCGGTCCAGTTGGACAGCGGGAAGACCCGGACGTGTTCGCCGGGCGCGTGCCGGCCGTTGTAGAGCTGCCACAGCTCGGGGCGCTGGCGGCGCGGATCCCAGCCGCCGAACTCGTCGCGCAGCGAGAAGATCCGCTCCTTGGCGCGGGCCTTCTCCTCGTCCCGGCGGCCGCCGCCGAAGACCGCGTCGAAACGGTTCTGCTCGATCGCGGCCAGCAGTGGGACGGTCTGGAGCGGGTTGCGCGTCCCGTCCGGGCGCTCACGCAGTTCGCCGCGGTCGATGAAGTCCTGGACGGATGCGACGTGCAGCCGCAGCCCGTGCCGCGCGACGGTGCGGTCGCGGTAGTCGAGGACCTCGGGGAAGTTGTGCCCGGTGTCGACGTGCAGCAGCGCGAAGGGCACCGCGGCCGGCGCGAACGCCTTCAGTGCGAGGTGCAGCATGACGATGGAGTCCTTGCCGCCGGAGAAGAGGATCACCGGCCGTTCGAACTCGCCCGCCACCTCGCGGAAGATGTGCACGCCCTCGGACTCCAGGACGTCCAGGTGCGACAGCGCGTAGGGGCTCCCGTCGCCACCGGAGTCGCCGCCGGTCCCGGTCCGGGCGGTCGCGGTGGTCACGCCAGTCCCCTTTCGACGAGCAGCGCGTGCAGCGCGGCGGCGGACTCCGGCACGGTCTGGGTGTGCGACGCGATGCGCAGATCGGGCGATTCGGGCTCTTCGTACGGGTCGTCGACGCCGGTCAGCCCGGATATCTCGCCGGCCGCCTGCTTCGCGTACAGCCCCTTGACGTCGCGCTCGGAGCACACCGCGACCGGGGTGGCCACATGCACCTCCAGATACCCGCTGCCCGTGGACTGGTGACGCTTGCGGACCGCCTCGCGGGAGTCCGCGTACGGCGCGATCACCGGCACCAGGGCGATCACGCCGTGGCGCGCCAGCAGTTCGGCGACGAAACCGATCCGCTGGACATTGGTGTGCCGGTCCGCGCGGCTGAAGCCCAGACCGGCGGAGAGGAACTCGCGGATCTCGTCGCCGTCCAGGACCTCGACCCGGCGGCCCTCGGCGCGCAGCCGCTCGGCGAGCGCGCGGGCGATCGTGGTCTTGCCCGCGCTCGGCAGTCCGGTCAGCCACACCGTGGCGCCCGTCATCGGTATCTCCTGAACATCCGCAACGTCCTGAACATCCTCTGTGCGCTGACGGCCCTGCGGGCCGTGGGGCCCCGGCGGGCCCGTTCTCGGTACGGTCCGCATCAGTGCAGCCCGCACTCGGTCTTGCCGAAACCGGCCCAGCGGCCGGCCCGCGCGTCCTCGCCCGCCAGCACCCGCCGGGTGCAGGGCGCGCAGCCGACCGACGTGTAGCCGTCCATCAGCAGCGGGTTGGTGAGCACGGTGTGCTCGGTGATGTACGTGTCCACGTCGTCCTGCGTCCAGCGGGCGATCGGCGAGACTTTGACCTTGCGGCGCCTGGCGTCCCAGCCGACGACCGGGGTGCCCGCGCGGGTCGGGGACTCGTCCCGGCGCAGCCCGGTCGCCCAGGCGTCGTACGCGGTCAGGCCCTCTTCGAGCGGTTTGACCTTGCGCAGCGCGCAGCACAGGTCCGGGTCGCGGTCGTGCAGTTTCGGCCCGTACTCGGCGTCCTGCTCGGCCACCGTCTGACGGGGCGTCAGGGTGATGACGTTGACGTCCAGCACCGCCGCCACCGCGTCCCGCGTCCCGATCGTCTCGGGGAAGTGGTAGCCGGTGTCGAGGAACACCACGTCCACGCCGGGGATCACCCGCGAGGCGAGATGCGCGACGACCGCGTCCTCCATCGAGGAGGTGACGCAGAAGCGCGGGCCGAAGGTCTCGGCCGCCCAGCTGAGGATGTCGAGCGGATCCGCGTCCTCCAGGTCGCGGCCCGCGCGCTCGGCGAGCCGGGGCAGATCGGTGGCATGGGTCACGACGCACCTCCATCGGACGGGGACGTCCCGGCGGCCTGTCCCCGGGAGAGCAGGCCCAGGAACTTCAGCCGGAACGCGCGGCTGCACGCACGGCACTCCCAGGCGGCGCCCTCACCGCGGACCGAACCCTCCACGGAGGGCCGCAGGTCCTCGTCACCGCAGTACGGACAGTGGAACGGGGCGGCGCGCTCGCTCACTTCAGCGCACCTTCTTCAGCACGGGCCGCCCACCGGGCGAACCGCTCGCCGTCGGCGCGCTGCGCCAGGTACGTGCGCAGCACCCGCTCGACGTAGTCGGGGAGTTCGGCGGCGGTGACCTTCAGCCCGCGGACCTTGCGCCCGAGACCGGCCTCCAGGCCCAGCGCGCCGCCCAGATGCACCTGGTAGCCCTCGACCTGGTTGCCGTCGTCGTCCAGCACCAGCTGGCCCTTGAGGCCGATGTCCGCGACCTGGATCCGGGCGCAGGCGTTCGGGCAGCCGTTGATGTTGATGGTGAGCGGCTCGTCGAACTCCGGGAGCCGGCGCTCCAGTTCGTCGATCAGCGAGGCGCCGCGGCCCTTGGTCTCGACGATCGCCAGCTTGCAGAACTCGATGCCGGTGCAGGCCATCGTGCCGCGCCGGAACGGGGACGGCGTCACCCGCAGATCCAGCGCCTCCAGCCCGGACACCAGCGAGTCGACCTGCGCCTCGTCGATGTCCAGCACGATCATCTTCTGCTCGGTGGTGTTCCGCAGCCGGCCCGAGCCGTGTGCCGCGGCCAGCTCGGCGATCTTGGTCAGGGTGGTGCCGTCGACCCGGCCGACGCGCGGTGCGAAGCCCACGTAGTAGCGGCCGTCCCGCTGCCGGTGCACGCCGACGTGGTCGCGCCAGCGCCCGTCGGGCTCCGCGGGCGCGGGGCCGTCGGTCAGCTTGCGCCCCAGGTACTCGTCCTCCAGTACCTGGCGGAACTTCTCCGGGCCCCAGTCGGCGACCAGGAACTTCAGCCGGGCGCGGGTGCGCAGCCGGCGGTAGCCGTAGTCGCGGAAGATCGAGATGACGCCCTCGTGGACGTCGGCGGCCTCCTCGGCGCTCACCCACGCCCCCAGCCGCACACCGAGCTTGGGGTTGGTGGACAGTCCGCCGCCGACCCAGATGTCGAAGCCCGGCCCGTGCTCCGGGTGCACCACGCCGACCAGCGAGATGTCGTTGATCTCGTGCGCGACGTCCAGCAGCGGCGAACCGGAGACGGCGGTCTTGAACTTGCGCGGCAGGTTGGAGAAGTCCGGGTTGCCGATGATCCGGCGCTGGATCTCCTCGATGACCGGGGTGCCGTCGATGATCTCGTTCTCGGCGATCCCGGCGACCGGCGAGCCGAGGATGGTGCGCGGGGTGTCGCCGCACGCCTCGGTGGTGGACAGGCCGACGCCCTCCAGCCGCCGCCAGATCTCCGGCATGTCCTCGATGCGGATCCAGTGGAACTGCACGTTCTGCCGGTCGGTGAGGTCCGCGGTACCGCGGGCGAACTCCTGCGAGATCTCGCCGATCACCCGCAGCTGCTCGGTGGTCAGCCGGCCGCCGTCGATGCGGACCCGCAGCATGAAGTACGAGTCGTCCAGCTCCTCCGGCTCCAGGATCGCGGTCTTGCCGCCGTCGATCCCGGGCTTGCGCTGGGTGTACAGACCCCACCACCGCATGCGTCCGCGCAGGTCACTGGGGTCGATGGCGTCGAAACCGGCCTTGGCGTAGATCGTCTCAATACGTGTCCGTACATTGAGACCGTCGTCATCCTTCTTGAACTGCTCATTGGCGTTGAGCGGCGTGAAGTGGCCGACGGCCCACTGGCCTTCGCCGCGGTGTCGTCCGGTCCTGCGGCGGGTCGTCGATGCTGCGGCGGGAGCACCCCCGGCCGGGGGCGGGGGCACATCTGGGGTGGCGGCCATGGGAGTACGTCCTTCGGGGCGGCTCAAGGGGTCCGGACTTGGCAGGATGCACCCACTGCGACCTGGCAGGACGCACCGGAAAACGGCGCGTCGCCACCCGTCGGCGGGTGGTGTGCGAGGTCGGGGTGTCAGCGCGTCCGCGACGACGGGGACGGCGTAAGAACGGCGGTGCTGAGACTGTTCAGCTCGCCGGACACATGGCGCTGGACATGCGGCCGAGGTCGACGTGCCGCCGACTCACCAAGGCAATTCCAGCTCTGGACATGCCGGAAGCGTGTCACGCGGCTCTCCGGCCAGTCCACCGTCATCCAGAATTCAGACACCACTGTCCCGCATATCGAGACAGTGTGTCGCGGGTCACTCGTCGCCGGGGCCGGTCTCCGCCACCCCTGGTCAGGAGCCCGGAGCCGGCGCCGGGGGCGTCACGGCCACCGTGGTGTCGAACAGCCGGAAGCCGCGCCGCCGGTAGTTGTCCATCGCGTACGGCCCGTCGTCGCTGCAAGTGTGCAGCCACACCCGCTTCGTCTCCGCCCGCCCCGGCCACCGCCCGGCCAGGTCCCAGGCCCGCGCCGTCCCGTAGGAGAGCAGCTCCCCGCCAATCCGGCGCCCCCGGAACGCGGGGAGCAGCCCGAAGTAGACGATCTCCACGGCGCCCTCCGCCTGCGCCGCCAGCTCGATGAACCCCGCGGGTGTGCCCCGCTCGTACGCCACCCAGGTCTCCACCCCCGGCTGCCCGAGATACTCCGCCCACCGCGCGTGCGGCCACTCCAGCCGGTCGGTCCACAGGATGTCGCCGCCGACCGCCGTGTAGAGGAAGCGGCTGAATTCGGGCGACGGCACCTCGGCCCGGACGATACGGACGCCCTGCTCGGCGGGCGGGCCCGCGGCGGGGACCAGATCGCCGGGCGAGGTCTGCTCCAGATACCAGGTGGTGACCGTGTTGCTCATACGGCCAGCACATCACACGTGTGCCCCGGCGCGGCGTCCGGCCCGGGGGCGGGGGCGTCTGCGTACCGGCCCGCCGGATGGGGGTCCGCGGGCGGCGGGGCATCGATCCGGCCGTTCTTGTCCGGACCCACCGGTACCACCGGTGTGGACACCTTGATCGACGGGATGGTCGTCCGGGCGGCCGACGGCACGGCCCGGTGCGTCAGTCCTGGGCGGTGTGCCTGCGCCAGAACTTCATCCGCCTCGCCCGACCCGTCTGCCTCGCCCGGCCCGTGCCTCACCCCCGCCGGGCCGCCGCCACCGCGGGTGCCGAGGACTGCGGCAGCAGATCGCAGGGCCGGGGCGGCAGGAGCAGCGCGACGTCCACGCCGTCCGCGAAGCGGTACGGACGGTGCGCCAGGACCCCGGCGAGATGGCGGCGCAGCCGCGACAGTTCGGCGCGCACCGTGACCGTACGGCCGCCGTCGCCGAAGAGGTCCTGGGCGAGTTCGGCGGCGCTGCGGCCCTCCGGGTGTGCGGCGAGGACGAAGAGCAGCTCGGCATGGCGCGGGGTCAGCTCGTGCGACCAGCTGCCGGCCGGGCCGGTGACGGTGACCGTCGCACCGTCCCGGCCGCTGACGTCCAGCAGCACCCGGCCGGGCGCGGGCGCCGGTTCCGGCCGGCCGACGCGGATCAGCCAGCCGCCGGGCAGTGGCTCCAGCGTGCACATGCCGTAGCGCGGCAGCCACCGCGGCCCGGCCTCGGGGGCCTTGGGCAGCACCACCCGGTCCGGTGGGGACATCCCCGTCACGCCCGCGGTCCAGCCGTGCGGGTCGACGGCCAGCGCCCGCCCGCCGATCCGCGCCAGCACGGGCGCCGCGCTGGACCGCAGCCGTTCCAGGGAGGTGTGGTGACGCGTGCGCAGCTCGCCCTCCGCGAGCCGGGCGACCGCGGAGACCAGCGGGAGCGTCGTGGGATGGAAGGTGCGTGCCGGGCCGCTGACGTCCACGGTGCCCAGCAGACGGCCGTCGCGCGGATCGTGGAGCGGCGCCGCGGCGCACGTCCACGGGTGGTGGGTGCGGACGAAATGCTCGGCGGAGTGCACCAGCACCGGGCGCCTGGCCACCAGCGCGGTGCCGATCGCATTGGTCCCGACGATCTCCTCCGTCCAGTCGGCACCATGGTCGAAGCCGTGCCGGTCGGCCATCCGCCGGACCGGCGCGCAGCCCTCCCGCCACAGCACCCGCCCCTCGGCATCCGTGACGACCATGATCTGCTGCGCGGCGTCGGCGGCCGGCAGCAGACCTTCGGTGAGCGTCGGCAGCACCGCCGCCAGCGGCGAGGTCTGCCGCCGGTGCGCCAACTCCGCGTCCGTGAGCTGGGGTTGACGGCGGTCCCGGTCCGGGTCCACGCCCGAGCCCAGCGCCCGCCGCCAGGATTCGCCGATGACCGGGCGGGGCGCGTCGTGCGACGGGTCACCGCAGAGCGCCGCCTCACGGACCGACGCGAGGCGCCGTGCGGTCTCGCGCACCTCCTGGGCCGACCAGATGATGCTGTCGATCGGTGTGTCGTTCACGCTGCTCTCCGTTGCGCACTGTGGCTTGAGCCGTCCCATGGTGCCGTCACCGGGCCGTCCCGAAGGAGCCATTGCACAGAACCGCTGCTACGGACCGCAATGTTTGGTAGGGAATTGCCATGAATGGTGATGCCGGCGACGGCGGGTGTCGATGGTGGCGGGCCGACGGACGACGCGGGGCGGTGAGGAGAGACAAGGGGTGACGGGGGACAGGCGGAGGAGCGACGGGGATGGCCGGTCACCCGCCACCTTCCTGTCTCACCCGTAACCCATAACCCGTCACCCCTCCACGACCGGCCGGGCCCGTGCCACGATCGCGCCCAGGCCCAGCGTGTGCGGCAGTGTCCCGAACGCCGCGCCCGCGTCGCCGCCCAGCCGCGACGCGCAGAACGCGTCCGCGACCTCGGATGGCGCGTGGCGCACCAGCAGCGCGCCCTGGAGCACCAGCGCCATCCGCTCCACCAGCCGCCGGGCCCGCGCCTCGATCCCGTCCAGATCGGCGAGCTCGGTCAGCAGCCCCCGGATCGCCCGGTCCAGCCGGTGGTCCGCGCCGCGCACGCCGCCCAGCTCGGTCAGGAACGCGTTCAGCGCGGCCGGTTCGCGCCGCAACGCCCGCAGCACATCCAGCGCCTGGACGTTCCCGGAGCCCTCCCAGATCGAGTTGAGCGGCGCCTCGCGCAGCAGCCGCGGCATCCCCGACTCCTCCACATAGCCGTTGCCGCCCAGGCACTCCAGCGCCTCGGCCACCATCGGCGTGCACCGCTTGGTCACCCAGTACTTCGCCGCGGGCACCGCCAGCCGCAGAAAGTCCCGGTCCTGCTCGGTGCCGCTGTCGTACGCCGCCGCCAGCCGCAGCGCCAGCGTCGTCGCCGCCTCCGACTCCAGTGCCAGATCCGCCAGCACATTGCGCATCAGCGGCTTGTCGATCAGCCGGCCGCCGAACGCCTCCCGGTACGCGGTGTGGTGCAGCGCCTGCGCCACCGCCTGCCGCATCACCGCCGCCGCCCCGCTGACGCAGTCCAGCCGGGTCGCCGCTACCATCTCGATGATCGTGGCGACCCCGCGCCCCTCCGCGCCCACCCGGCGCGCCCAGCTCCGCCCGTCGAACTCGATCTCCGCCGAGGCGTTCGACCGGTTGCCGAGCTTGTCCTTGAGCCGCTGGATACGGAAGGCGTTCCGGCTGCCGTCCGGCAGCACCCGCGGCAGCAGAAAACAGGTGAGCCCGCCCGGCGCCTGTGCCAGCACCAGGAACGCGTCCGACATCGGCGCGGAACAGAACCACTTGTGCCCGGTCAGCGCGTACTCGCCGGGTGCGGCCAGCGGTTCGGCACGCGTCGCGTTGGCCCGTACGTCGCTGCCGCCCTGCTTCTCCGTCATGGCCATCCCGGCCAGCGCACCCGGCTTGCCGGCCGCCGGACGCAGGCCCGGGTCGTACACCCGCGAGGTCAGCAGCGGTTCCCACTCGGCCGCGAGCGCCGGTTCCGCCCGCAGCGCGGGCACCGCCGCATGCGTCATCGACAGCGGGCAGCCGTGCCCCGCCTCCACCTGGGTCCACACGATGAAGCCCGCGGTACGCCGGACATGGCCGTCCGGACGCGACCAGGCGTCGGTGAGGCCGGCGGCGACCGCGTGGCCGAGCAGCCGGTGCCAGGCCGGATGGAACTCCACCTCGTCGATGCGGTGGCCGTAGCGGTCGTGGGTGCGCAGGACGGGCGGAGCGGCGTTGGCCTGCTCGCCCCAGCGCTGGGCCTGCGCCGAACCGGCGGCCCGCCCCAGTGTGCTCAGCTCCTCCCGTACCTCGTCGAGGCGGGTGTCGGCGACGTACCGGGCGATGCCCTCGGTGAGGACCGGATCGGCCGCGAAGACGTCGTATCCGGCCAGCGGCGGGGGCTGGTTCATCACCGTATGAGTCGTTGCTGTCATGCCGGATACGGTAAGGAGGTGCAGCCAGCAAACGAACCAGCCGAGCGTCCCGCGGGCCGCCTGAGACGCGCCCGCGCCCTCTACCGCAACGTCTCCAAGCGCCGGCTGGCGTGGCTGCTGGTCAAGGACACCGTCAACTCCTGCATGGAGAACCGCGTCACCGGCCTGGCCGCCGAGGCCGCCTTCTTCTGCCTGCTGTCGCTGCCGCCGCTGCTCCTCGGACTCATCGGCGTGCTCGGCTATATGGAGCCCTGGATCGGGCACGCCACCATCGACAGCATCCGGCAGAACATCCTCAACGGCACCGCCACCGTGCTCTCCGACAACGGTGTGAACGAGATCGCCCGCCCGCTGATAAACGATGTGTTCACCGGCCGCCGCCCCGACGTCGTCTCGCTCGGCTTCGCCATCGCCCTGTGGTCCGGCTCCCGCGCGCTGAGCGTCTTCGTCGACGCCATCACCATCATGTACGGGCTCGACGGGCGGCGCGGCGTCGTCAAGACCCGGCTGCTGGCGTTCGGGCTCTACCTCGCCGGGCTGGTCGTCGGCGCCATCGCGCTGCCGCTGATGGTCGTCGGTCCCGACACGGTCGTGAGCTGGCTGCCGGCCAGCGAGGACATCATCCGGGCGCTGTACTGGCCCGTCGTCCTGCTTCTCTCGGTCGCCTTCCTGACCACGCTCTACCACCTGTCCGTACCGGTCCGTTCGCCCTGGCCGGAGGATATTCCGGGGGCGGTGGCGGCGCTCGGGATGTGGGTGCTCGGCAGCTTCCTGCTGCGCATCTACCTCACCCGTACCGTCGAGGGCCCCACGATCTACGGATCGCTGGCCGCACCGGTCGCGGTCCTGCTGTGGATGGGCATGGCCGCTTTCGCGGTGCTGGTCGGCGCCGCGATGAACGCCGCTCTCGACCGGGTGTGGCCGTCGGTCGCCACCGCCGCCGGCCGCGCGGAGAAACAGCGCCGGCTGCGGTCGCGGGCCCGGACGGAGCGGGCGGAGACGGAGCGGGCGGAGACGGGGGCGGCGGCGGGCGTTACCGCCGACCGGGAGGCCGACCCGATCGGCGACGAGTACGACGACGGTATCGGCGAGTGCCCCGACGGCCGGGCGCCGTCCGAATTCCCCGAGCGGTGGGCCCGGTTCCTGCCGCCGGACGATGTCCGCTCCCGGCTGCCCGCGCAGCACAGGCGCGGCGGCTGAACCCGGGGGCGGGCACACTCGCTGCGGACGGCCCGGCGCGCGCCTCGGTCCGTCCGGAGAACTCGGCGCGGTCCCCACGGGTGCCCGGCCGGAGCGGCCGCGGTGGCTCGCCGCCGCTCCGGGGCCCAGCCCGCCGCCCGACCCTGTTGGTTTATTCGGGCCTGATTGCTTCGCTGTGGCGTTCGTCTTCACCGGGAAGACCGCCGCACAGCATGAGGGCCGGATCCAGCGCCTGGAGAAGGCCGCCCGCGCCTACTTCGCGGGCACCCGTCACCGGGGCGAGGAGTTCACGGCCGTCGACTACCACCAGGCGGTGCCCGCGGTCGTCACCGAGCTGGAGCGGATCGCCGCCGACCCGGCCGGGGGCGCGGGCGCCGTGTGGCGCAGGCTCGGGCGCGATGAGTGGCAGACGCTGTCCGAGGCTCTGGACAACCCCGACGGCGACCGGCTGTACGCGGTCCAGCCCCGGGAGGCCCGCCGGCGCCAGGCGGAGCGCGAGGCCGCTCACCGGGAGGCGCAGCGGCCGGTGTGCATGCACTGCGGGGCGAAGTTCACCGACGACCGGTGGCAGGAGACCACGCGGCCCTCGTGGCCTGGTGAGTGGGGCCGGCTGTACGGGGTCGTGTGCGGCGGAAGCCGCCGACCGTGCGGAGGCTGAGCGCGTCGCGCGCCGCCAGGCGGAGGAAGCCGAACGCGCGGCGGCCGAAGCGCCGGCCGTGAAGCCGCGCGGCAGGTTCGGCATCGGGCGCCGCCGGTAGCGGACGGGCTCGGGGCGGGGGTGGTTGTCGGTGGCGGCTGTGAGGCCGGCCGGATGAACGCCGATGACGAGCAGCTGCTGCGCGGCCGGGTGTACGGCCACGATCACGACGACCCGCACCCGGGCCCGCTGCCGCACCAGACGTACGCCGCGCTGGTCGGCGGGCCGCTGGACGGCCTGCTGCTCGACATCACCGGCCGGCGGCCGGAAGAGATGGACGGCGGTGTCGCCCTGTCCACGAGCTGGGGCGGTGGCCCGGCGGCCGGGCGCTGTACGACCCGCGCCCATCGGGTGGCCCGGGTGTGGTGTGCCGCTTCTACCACTCCGGCGACACACCCTGACCGACGCGAGTCAGGAGTCGCCGATGTGGTCGAAGCCGCGCAGCATCGGCGTCAGCTCCTGCGCGCACCCGCACAGCGTGCAGAGCCGCGTCCCCGGGTTCTCCGCGACGTCCAGGGCGCGCTGCACATCGAGCAGCGGCGCTCCCTCGGGCGCCTCTTCGCCGTCCGGCGCGTGCAGCACACCGCGGGCCGGGCCCCGACCCTCGCGCACCTTCGCCAGGACCCGGCCCGAAGGCCGGCGCTCCCCGAATACCTCGCGGGACCGCGGACGGTGGCGCCGACGCAAGAGGCTCGGTGGGGACCTGGTCATAGTCGACGCCGTCCATCGGCCGCACGTGCTGGGACGCCCTGACCCACACCCGGTACCCCGCGGCCTCCACACCACCGTCCTCGCGGCCTTGATACGACGGCAGTCCCACGAGGTACACCCAACCCGCCTCGGTCTGCCGCCGCCTCCACCACCGCGCCACGACCTCCTGCTCCGGGTGCCCGAGCACCGGGTCGGCGGGCAGCACGACCCGCACCGGCACCGGCCTGGCCGCGTCATCGGAGGGTACGGTCACGCCCCCGCGGTAAGCACCGCCGCTGCCGACTGATGGACGTCACCGCTCGGGCAGCTTGCGGCGAGGTCTGCCTCCGGTCGGAGATCAGCAGGCCGGTGACGGCACGACGGTCGTATCGCACCGGGATGGAGCGTCGTTCTCTGGGAGAGCACTTCCGTTTGATGCCTAGCAGGAGGCCCCACTGATGCGTCGTATCCGTCCGATCACCGTTTTTCTCGTTGGGCTGACCACAGCCCTGACCTTCTCCACAGGGACAGCGCTCGCCGCGAAGGGTCCGTTCTCCTTTCAGAACGGGGGCAAGCCTTTCTTCGTCCAGGACCCGCCGAACGGCAAGTGCTTGACGATGTCCCAGGTAGCTCGCTCGCCGCACAACGGGGCGGACTCGCCGGCCACCGTCTTCTCCGATAAGAAGTGCAAGGGCAACGCCACGAGGATCGCCCCCGGCCACGGAGGCCCGAAGGGCTTGTCCTTCTCCAGCGTTCGGTTCGGCTAGGCCCCGCCGCTGCGCGGGAAGCGGGCAGACGAGGCGAGATCTGCGTGGTTCGCCGGTCGGCAGGCCCGTCGTCGGGCAGGAGAGCTTCGAGGAGCCCGGCTTCGACGCGGCGATTCGCTTGTCGGCGAACCACAGGTCGGGGAGGGCGCCTTCGAGGTGTTCCTGCAACACGGAAATACAACAGGGTCCGCGTTGCAGGCCCGACCTGCTGGAACGCCTCTACAGAGCCGGTCCGGGCGTGCGTGTTGCGCCCCGTGTTGCAGGTTCTCGTGGACGTCGCGCCGAACAGCAGGCCCGTCGACAGTACCCACGAGTCCTCGGGCCTCAAGAGGCACGGGGACCGGTCGATTTCGGGGGAGCGTCCCTGCCGCTCGGAGATGAGTTCACAGAGGTCGTCGGCCTGTGGCGCGGACAAGACGAACAAGATCCGCAGCGTGCCGGGACCGGGCGTCGCCGGTAGCTGCGGGCAAGCCCAAGGGGAACCTGGGCACGCCGCCCCGGATGGCGGCTTGCCCATGCCGGCCCGGGCACGCTGAGGTGGTACCCGGCCTGCCGGACGTCCCGGCGGAGACCAACAGAGGGAGGGGCCGATGCGCAGCTTCGAGACGGGGGAGACGGTGGTGCGGCGCGATGTGCACCGCTCCGGGCGGGTGTGGAGCGAGCAGGCGCTACGAGTCGTCACCGACACCGGCGAGGCGTTGGTGACCGCCTGCACCCCGGGGGCACAAACCCGCTGGCCCGCCCTCTATGCCAAGGCCCGCGCCGACGGCGACCGTACGGTGCGCATTGCGGCGTTCGACGCGATGGCGTCGGGGGAGTGGGAGCTTGCGCCCGGGGTGTGGCAGGAGACGGAGCTGCTGCTGTGGAAGCCGCCGGCGGCGTGGTTCAGCATCGACGCCTTCTTCACCGGGGCTGGGCTGCGGAACTGGTACGTCAACTTCGAGCGCCCCACCCGCCGCACCGCGGCCGGGTTCGACACCTTCGACCTGACCGTCGACCTTGTCATCGACCCAGACCTGAGCACATGGACGTGGAAGGACGAAGACGAGTACGCCCACGTCCGGCGCCTGGGCATCGTCACCGACACCGAGCACCAGGCGGTGGAGCTCGCCCGCGCCCAGGTCCTCGCCCTGCTCGACGAGCGGGCCGGGCCGTTCGCGGACGCCGACCGGTGGGCGTCCTGGCGCTGGAACCCGGCCTGGCCGCCGCCGTGCCTGCCCCGTGTGAGGGAGCCAGCCCCGGAAGGGCGGTGAGCGAACGACCCGCGTCCCGGTTGCGACGCGGTCGGCAATCGTGCGGCGGCGTACCCCGAGCCAGATGGCCGTTTGCTCCGGCCCGAGTGGGCTGTCGGGGCGACCAGCTCCGCCAGGTGCCTCCTGCCGGCAGACAGTACGCCCCCGGGCCTCTTGAGGCCCGGGGGCCGGTCGCGGTAGGGGAGCCGGCCGGAGGTGCCGGTTGTCCCCGTAGGCTCCCGCTCCGCTACGCCGTGGTGGCCTGACGAGGTGGCAGGCCCGGGATCACGCCGTCCGCGAAGCTGGTACGGATCTCGCGGACGGATGGTCCCGGGGTGCCGTGCAGTTCGGTGCAGGCGATGATGACCTGCCCTCCAGTGCCCGAGGAGCGATCCTTGGAGGTGGCCAGGTCTGTCAGGCCGTCGAGCAGTGCGGCCGCGGTCCGCCGGTCCTCCGGGCTGCTGCCAAGTCCCGTGAAGGGGCCGTCGACGATCAGGAACTGCGGTACAGGCATCGCGGGGACTTCTGACGCGGTGTCGCGCAACGCCAGCAGGACGCTGACGTTGGTGCGGGTCATGCCGTGCCCGGCGACGGCCCGGGCATCGAACGCGCTGCCGTTGATGGTGACGGAGAAGTCATCCGGACTGATGGAGACGGTGGTGATCTCCGGGTCGCATGCCCGCATCCGGCGCAGCACATGATGGGACCACCGGTCGGTTCCCTGCTTCACCATGAGATCGGTGTCGTGCCGTGCCGCGGCGTACGCGGTCTCGGCGGTCTCCTTGTCCTTCTCCAGCTGCGGCAGCAACTCGCGCAGTTCGGCCAGCTCCGCGAGCTCCCGGAGGTGCTCAACATTCTGCTCCAGCCGCGCGGTCAGCTCACGCACGGCAGCCTCCGCCTCCAACACCACCTGCTGCTGCGGCGCGATCACATCCTGGGCGAAGGCCCGTGCGGCGGCCGAAGCCTCCACCACGGCCCGATCGGCGTCGCTGGCCCGGCCGCGGGCATCATCGGCGGCCCGAGACACGCGACGGGCGCCCTCACGGGACTGCTCAGCAGCCAGCTGCGCCTGGGACATGCGCAGCTGGAACTGCTCGGCCCGCTGCTGACGCTCGGGATCGAACCGACGGCACACCGGGCAGTCATCCTCCGACAGCCCTGTCAGATCGAGCGCCCGCGCACACTGGGGACACAGGCTCGGATCGGTGGCCGCTTCCCGCAGTCCGGCCAAGCGCCCACGGGCCTCGGCGGCAGCCGCCTCCAGATGACGCGCCGTGCGTTCCCGCTCGTCGGCCGCCGTACGAGCGGCTCGCTGTGCCTCCTCGGCCACGGAGACCTTCTCCTGGAGCGCCGCGAGTTCGGCATGCTGACGGCTGAGGGCCGCACCGGCCTGCCGCGCCTTGAGCGATGTCTCCTTGTGTTGCGCGGTCCATTGGGCGGCACGGCGCTGAAGGTCCTCGACGGACGGCAGCTCGCGCTCCTCACGATCGCGCAGGATCTTTTTCACATGGTTGCTCGCCCGCCGCCACTTCTTCTTCTTGGCACCGGCCTCCTGGCGCAGCGCGTCGATCGCCTCGTCATCGGCGCCTAACAGCACCCGCCCCACCGCGATCCGCTGCTCTTTGCTCTGCCGGCCCAGGTAGTCGTTCGGGAGGTCTCGCTGGCGCGCGTAGAACCACGGGACCAGCAGATCCAACGTGACACGCGTACGGCCCGTACCCAGCCGGGGAATGCCGAGGAGGTCCTGGAAGGCGTCGGCGGCCGACCTGCGGGACTCCGAGCGCTTGACCGGGTGGCGTTCCTCGGTGCCCAGCGTGCCATGGGTGAAGACCACGTCCTCCGCCCGATCCACCGTGCTGCGGGTGATCCGCCACCGAGACTCCCCGATACAGGCAACGAACCCGACGCGGCTGCACGCCGCCGCAGCCGTCATCAGCCGCGCGCCGTCCACGCCCAGCACCCACCAAATGACTTCCAGCACCGTGCTCTTGCCCGACCGGGTCTCCCCGGCCAGCGCAGTCAGCGGAGCGTCGAACCGCAGCTCATGGACCACCCCGTCGACCTCGAACAACCCACACTCCACATTGAGCGTGACCACCTGATGCCTCCCGCAGACTCGATCGCGCGCCCAGCGCGATGCTCATAGCGAGTAACGACACTCCGCCGTTCGGGTGACGCAACGAACGCGCAGCCGCACGGGGACAGGGCTGCGCCGCGACTCGACAGGGCGGCAGTCAACGCCCGGTGTGTGCTCAGGACAGCCTGCGCCAGCCGGGGCCGAGCCCCCGCCGCCGGGGCTTCTTGGCGAGCCGCCTTGACCGCGGCCGCGGTCAAGGGGAAACACACCGCGCCATCCGTACCCGGCGCCCGGCCGCGTCGATGCCGTTGGCGAACTGCCGCAGCACCTCGCGCCGCTCGGACACGAGGTGGTCGCCACACAGCCACGCCGACCACACTCGGTCCGGCGGACCTGGCGGCCGGCCTCCAGCTCGTACAGCTCCGCGTCAATCGACGACGCCGGGAGGTCCTCCGCCTTCGCCAGGGCTTCGTCGGATGCCTCGGTGACGCAGCTCCGCATTATCCGGGGATGCACCCGGTCCCATGTCGTCTGTTTCTCTGGACGATTGTGGCGGCGGCTTCGCACAGGGCGTGATGCCGCGTGCGGTGTGGTTCTGAGGAAGCCAGGCGAGTGCCGCGGTGGACGGGGGCAGGCCGGCGACGTCGGCGTACACGATTCCGGGGCGGGGGTAAAACTCGCGGGCTGCGGCCGGCATGAACGTGATGCCCTCGCCGCAGGCGACGGCCAACGCGCGGCGCGGGCAGAAGAGAGCGACGAGTCGGGTGCTGAGTGACTCAACAGAAGTGCTGCGCCCTGTGCCCTGGCCGATAGCGTGACCGGCATGTCTGAAGGGATCGCCTGGATAGGCGCACACAGCACCACGGACGTGGACGCTGCCCTTCCCGGGATGCTCGGCAGCATTTCGCTGACCGCGGCCCGGGGAGTGGAGCCCGATGAGTTCCTCATCGCGCTGGGTGCTGACCTCGACGAGCTCGCCGCGCGCACCCCGTACAAGGATCTTGTCGTGCCGGTGGGGCAGCCGGGCAAGCCCTCGCCCCGCGTCAATCCGGCCATGTACGGGACGTGCGGTGAGTGGGTGTATGTCCTGGAGGACTGGGGGATGGCAACGTGGTCCACGGGCTACCGGGGCGTGAAGTCGATGCAGCCCTACCCGGACGAGGAAATCGTCTGCCTCACGATGAACTGGTGGAACCCGCCGTGCCTGATCATCCACGCGCCCGGGGACGGCCGGGCGTGGCGGGCCGAGTTCGGTACGGACACCGGCGAAGGGTCCGACCTTGATGCGGCGCTGCAGGGGGCGGGCGCGGTGTTCCCGGTCGTGCCGGACGTCAGCGCAGCCGAACAAGCCGCATACCGGGAGGAGCACGGCGAGCGGCTGCCGCACGCGGTGTTCACCGCTGTCGGCGCCTATACCGGTCTGTCGATTGACCGGGCCGCTGTCGAATCCGGTGACTTGCCGTCGGTGTTGATCCCTATGGTGTGACCGGCGTCCAGCACAGGACTGGCCCCACCCCGCTTCGGGGTGGGGCCAGTCTGCTTCGGCGGGGTGGTTGTTACAGCGTGGTCAGCTTGCAGATGACCGGTGTCGCCGAGCCGTAGAGGCAGGTGTTCCCCGCCTACGCGCCCGATCCCAACCCGCAGGAGGGTATCTGGTCGCTGGTGAAACGCACCATCGGCAACCTCGCCGCCGCAAACCTCGACCAGCTGGCCACCGCCGCGGAACGCAGCCTCAAGAAGGTCCAGTACCGCCCACACCTGATCAACGGCTGCCTCACGGGCACCGGCCTGACCATGGAAACCTGACCCCGATCAGACCGACATCACGCATACAAATTCAGTAGCAGGTGTGCCGCAAATCCGGTGCGCCGCGCCGGCTTCAGTCCGGTTTGAGCGCGCCTGAACCGGGCCGGTGCGTCCGACAGTTCGGCGATCGTGTGGTCGAGCGGTCCGGAGCCTCCACGACTCGTGCACCCTGCCCCCTCGCGGACGGAACGGGAGTGGAGTGGACCTATGGAATGACTCCATTGTGGACCTTACCGGGGGTCCACTGGCTGCCTAGCCTGGCAGCAACCGACAAGAAGCGGGAGTCGGCGGCCACCTCGTCGCCGAGCGTTTCGCGCGGGATACCTGACGAAGCCGCCCGCCTACCAGGCGGTCGGCGGGCCTTACAGAGGAGTTACACATGCGTAGGAAACTTGCGAAGGCAGCCGTTGTGATGGCCGGAATCGCGGCCATCGCCGGAAGTACCGCCGTGACCGCCCAGGCAGCTGACGGAAAGCCGATCAAGGTGGCCAGCTTCGAGCAGTGCCGCGCGTGGGGCGACGCCATGAAGGCGCAGGGCCAGATCAAGGGCTACCACTGCGACAACATGAACGCCGAGCGGCAGTGGTACCTCACGCCCGTCTACTAGAAACACTTGGCCTCACCGACGGGTTGGGGCGACGCGGCAGGCCGACTCTGGCCGTGGCCCGTCGTCCTGCGGTGCCTCGGCCCAGGAAGCGCTGAAGCGGCCAATTCCTAGCCTGGGCTCCCGCCACTCGGGGCTTGTCGAGGCCATTCGCTGACGCGTGGCGGCGCTCACAGGAGGGCCCACGCCCGGGGCGGTCGCCCGAAGCCGTCGTGCTGCGCGGTCGTATCGATCAGGCCGCGAGCAGCTCATGCAGGCGCTCGGCCGGAGAAACTGGCCGAGCGCTTTTGCGTGGGCCGTCGAATGTGGCAGCCATCGTGCACCAGCGCTTGCGGGTGCAGAACAGAACGCGGTCCTGCTTGTCGGTCACCATGCTCGCGCCAGTAGCGGACTGGCCCTGTTGGCACACACCCCACGGACGACGGCATCCTCGGCGTGTGCGTGATCGGACCCCTCGCGAGCGAGTTCGCTGGTGGATCCACCGTCATGCTGACACGGCATTCGGCACTCAGCGAAGGTGAGTTGCTGTCTGTAGTCGCGTCAGCGGTTCGGTCGGCGGCCGGCGTCTTCCTGGACTCGCTCGACACCCCGAACACGGTCCGCAACTACGGGGCGACGGTGTGCGCAGCTCGTACGAACGCATTAGCGGAGCGTCCGGCGGACGGCGTGGCGCAGCCAGTGGTGGGCTCCGTCGGCGGCGTGGCGGGGGTGCCAGGCCATGCCGATGGTCACCGGCGGCAGGGGCAGAGGGATGTCGAGGAGGTGCAGACCGAGGGCGGTGGCGGTATCGGTGAGAGGGGAGGTGGCGGCGCCGGGCGGTGCGGTGGGGACGAGGCAGACGACATCGCTGCGGGCGGCGAGGGCCATCGCGGCCAGGTGGCTGGGGAGGACGACGGTGACCCGCCGCTTGAGGTCCTGCTCGGCCCGAGCGGTGTCCAGGGGGCCGGTGAACCGGCCGCGGCGGCTGACCCCGACGTGTTCGGCGGCGGCGAGCCGCGCCGGGGTCAGGGGCCCCTCGGTGAGGGGATGGCCGGACCGGACGGCCGCCGCCATCCGGAGGGTGACCCACTCTTCGACCTGGGTTTCGGGGGCGACGTGGTCGATGGCCCCGACCTCCAGGTCGACCTCGCCGCCACGGAGAGCCGGTCCGGCCTCCAGCGCCTCGGCCCGGAACCGCAAGGAAACCCCCGGTGCCTCCCGCCGGACCAGCTCCAGTAGCCCGGGAGCCAGTGCCGCGCCGACCACGTCGGCGGTTTGGAGGGTGAACGTGCTGCGCAGGGTGGCGGGGTCGACGCCGGCGCCGGGAGTGAGCAGCGCTCCGAGGCGGCTCACCACCGTGGCGGCTTCGTCGCGCAGCGCCTGGGCGCGGGGGGTGGGGACCATGGTCTGTCCGGCCCGGACCAGGAGCGGGTCCTGGAGGATACGGCGGAGGCGGGCGAGGGTGCGGCTCATGGCGGCCGGGGAGGTGCGCAGGCGCGCGGCGGCGCGGGTGACGCTCTGCTCGGCCAGCAGAGCGTCCAGCGCGACGGCAAGATTGGCGTCGATGACCGGCGGCGGACTGGCCGGTTCTGAGTTATTCACCAGCGTAATTCCATTTCAGGCAATGATCCCTTGCTGAAGTTCCCATTGTGGCAAAGCTGTTGTCCTCCGCAGGATGAGTGCGTGCCGATCCGGTACGTCCATCACCTGCCACCCAGGAGGATCCGCCATGTCCGCCGAGCACACCGCACCGCCGGTCACCGCCTTCATGCTCATCAAGACCATGCCCGAGTGGCTCGCCATGACCCCGACGGCCTGATCGAGGCGGAGCTCCCGCTCGACCGCGAGCCGTACGAGTGCCTCGTCAAGGCCGTCCTCGCGTGGACCGACGAGGACGCTCTTGCCGAACGCGACTACGAGCAGATCGGCCTCCAGTTGACCGGTCACGCCCGCGCGGCCGCCGCTGACGTCCGGCGCCGCGCGAACCAGCTGCCCAAGGACAGCGGGCCCAGCGCGCTCGCCGACGTCGTCCTGCGCGAGGCGGAAGGCCGGCTGTCCGTTCCGCTGGAGGGCACCGTGCGCTGCGCCCGGAACCGCGCCCGCCTCGTCCGCGCCCTCTACGAACGCCTGGACCGCCTGGAGGCTGCGCTCGCCCCGGAGAGGGTTGCACCGAGCGGGGGCTGAACCGTGGGGATGGTTGCTTCCAGCGGGGGACCACAAGTGCGGCGGAAGGTGCGGACCCCCACATCGGACACCGCCCATTTCTGCAGGTCACCTCTTGGGGGCAAGGCTGTCCCGGACGGCGACACCTCTCATTCGATAGCAATTAGAGGTTCTGAGTCTCTGATGGGCCTGGGCCAGCGGCCCGCCGCGTCCTGGCAGATGAGGGGAGCGCTGACGAGCTTGACGGCTTGACCTGCCATCGTGGCTGGCGCCGACAGAGCGGTGCGGAGCCTGACCCGGACGCCCTCCCTCGGCACGCTGCCGACCACCCCGCACGAGGCGATCTGCAAGGAGGCGTACCCCGAGGCCGTCACCCAGGCACCCGCCAACTTCGCCGACCTCTGCCAACGACTTCAGACCCAGCCCCACCCGAACGCGGAGACCTCCACCCACGAACCATGATCGTTCTCGCCGAGAATCGCTGTACCGATGCCCCAAGGCCGAGCTCGAAGCGGACACGCTGTGATTCCCGGCTGCCACCAGGCGAAGGGCGGCGCCGCGCTGCTGGGCGTGGGGCCCGGCGAGGTCGGCCCGTTCGGTGCCTGATGTCGCGGACCCTGGTACGGCGTGTTCTCGGGCAGGACGGCGGAGCGTAAGCGGGCCCCGGGGGCGGTCGGGATTCCTGGTGTCCGGGTGCGATATGACAATTCGTGTCGCGGGTGAAGATTCCGCCGTCGGGCTTCCATGGCGTCTAAACTTCGGAAATACAGGGTGTTTTCCGACTCGGCTTGAGAGGGTGCCGCTGTGGATGGCATGCATTCGTCTACCGGCCAGGTGAACAACAATAACGTCCCGACGCTGACGGTCTCGTACCACTATGAACAGCCTGCACTGAACACGATCGGACAGCTCTCGATCTCCTCGTTCGATGAGGACCTTCCGCAACAGGGGTCTTTTGTCGTCACCAGTTTCACGCAGGTGCAGTTCATCGACACCGATGGCTCCACGAAGACCGAAGACACGGGATTTGTCAGCGCGATCTCCCGGAGCAAGCTGACCCGGGTCGACTGGGAAGCCCAGGTCAGCAACGGATTCACCGCCTGGCTGCTCAACCTGTTCTACTGGCCGCAGGTCACCTGATGGACCGGCAGGAGATGTGAACCATGCAGTACATGAGTGCTGGGATTGGGCCACTGGTGTCGCTCACACACACGGTGGCCGTTTACGACCCGGCCAGTGACGGACGCGTCGTGCACCTGCACCATGTGGTGGTGCTGGAGGGCGGCAAGACCGTCGGGCGGGAAGAGGCCGAGCAAGAGGCCCTGGGAAAGGCCCGGGAGAAGGGCCATGACGTCGGACGCCTGCGCCTGCAGTACCTCGATGTTCCCCTGCCGGAGGGACGCGGCGTGCTGTGCGTGGACGCCGCCACCGGCAGCGCCGTCGTCAGGACACGGGGCACGGCACCGTGACATTGGACTGAGGGCTCATCTGATTCCCGGGCGGGCCTGCCTTCCCCTGCGGAGCCGTATCGCCGAAGCCATCGTCCTGCTCTACGCACAACCGCTCAGCCGCGTCGTCCGGCTCACCTTTGACGACGTCGTCAACGACAACGGCCTCGTGCTGCTACGGCTCGGTGACCCGCCATCCCCGGTCCCCGAGCCGGCCGTGGGGCTCCTGCTCCACTGGATCGATAACCGGGACAACATGAGCACCGCGACCAACCGCGACTCCCGGTGGCTGTTCCCCGGCCACAGTGATGGTCTGCGTGTGATCGTCACTGTGATGTCAGTTGGAGAACCTGGTTTGAGCAGGGCAAGCTGCTGACATTCTCTGTGGATTACTTATGACACGAGTGGCGAAAGTCGGTGTCATTCTCGTGCAGACCGGTACTAGTGCCGCACCAGGCAACGTTTGCCCTGTCTTGAGTTGGTCCGTATGTCTTGCGGTCAGTTGGGCAAGCTGGAGGCTCTGGCTTATTTCGATCTTGGTCAGTGCTGCCGAGCGGGACGATGTGCACGCGCTTGTTCGCCTGCGTCTCGCGAATGCTGAAAGGCATGTCCAACTCGATCCGGCCGTCACTCCATTCGGAGCTGGTGACCGGCAGCTATGCGGCGTTCATACGGCACTGGTCCGTCCGGCGTACCGGCGTGACCTTGGGACGCGACGAGTCCAGTCGATAGGAATTCACGAACGCGAGGAGGTCGGAGTCCTCGGTCATCCCTTCCGGCGGCTCGCACTCCGTGTAGAAATATCCCGCTGGGGGAGTCAGGATCAGGAGCGGCGAATCTGTCGGGATCCGAACAGCCTGGTCGATGTTCCCTGCCTCGTCGTGCACGACAAAGCGTCTCATCGTTGAACTCCTTGAGCTACGAAATGACGCAGTAGGCGAAATGGATGGATTCAATCACCGTGGTGGGGTGGTCGTTGGTAGTTATCCAGTTCAGGTTCATCCCGGCTGGTCCCGTCACAACCCTGAAGCTGGTGAGCTCCAAGGAGTACACGTCTGACGAAGGGGTCCGCTGAGCCTGACTGAGCACGGACAACGAGACATTGGATCCGACGGCGGCCAGGGTGCCACACGACCAGATCCTCGCCTGCCCGGGGAGCAATCTCCCTGCCCGGTCTCCGGCGTTGATCAAATTGATCGTTGCCATAATCAACCACGCTTTCCGATTCGGCCTACAAGCCGAGGGGTGCACCGGCGCTCTGGGGCCGTCGGCGCTGGACGGCTGCGCACAACTGGACGCCGCCAGGACGTGTCCGGCCGATCATGTGACTGCTTCGGGCCGGGGTCGTTTATATGGGCATGGGGCGGGGTGATCTGAGTGATGCCGAGTGGGAACGGCTGAGGCCGTTCCTGCCGGTCAGTAATGGGCGTTGCGGCCGGTGGCGGGATCACCGGCAGGTGATCGACGGGATTTTGCACCGGGTGCGGACCGGGGTGCAGTGGCGGGACCTGCCCGAGCGGTTCGGGCCGTGGAAGACCGTTTATGAGCGGCACCGGCTGTGGTCGGCCGACGGAACGTGGGAGCGTCTGCTGCAGCAGGTCCAGGCCGCGGCGGATGCGGCGGGTGAGATCGACTGGGACGTCTCCGTCGACTCCACCACCGTCCGTGCCCACCAGCACGCGGCCGGCGCCCGTACCGACCCGCCGCCGGCTCCCGCCTCAAAGAGGGCCGAAAGGCCGGAACACCAGGGCGACACCGCGTGGCAGAGCCTCCACGGCCGATTGGTGGAGGTAGTGCGGGAGGTGCGGGCCTGGGCCGCTCGCGCGGCGGGTTCACCACCAAGCTCCACCTGAGCGCGGACGGCCGCTGCCGCCCGCTGTCCGTCATCGTCACACCCGGGCAGCGGGCGGACTGCACGCAGTTCATGCCGGTGCTGGAGAAGATCCGTGTCCCGAAAGCCGGGCCGGGCAGGCCCCGCAAGAAACCCGACAGCGTCGCGGCCGACAAGGCATACAGCAACAGGCCCTGTCGTGAGGACCTGCGGCGCCGCGGCATCCGGCACACGATTCCGGAGAAGACCGACAGCCAGGCCGCCCGCCTACGCAAGGGTTCACGCGGCGGACGGCCACCCGGCTTCGACGCGGAGCGGTACAAGAAACGCAACACCATCGAACGGGCCGTCAACAGACTGAAGCAGCACAGAGCCGTCGCCACCCGCTAGGACAAGCGCCGCTACGTCTACCTCGGAACCGCCACCGCCGCAGCCCTCACCATCTGGCTCCGAACATGATCGCCCGGACAGCTCCTACAGGCATTGGGTCGAACGCAACCGAGGGAAAGAGAGCCTCCGACTCCGCGCGCGGGCACGGACGCGACGGGACAGCGGCTCAGATCGCCCTCCTGTCCGAAGCCGGCTCTCGCTTTCACCGACGACTACCTGTACGAACATGACCGAGGCCGAGGCGGTCCAGACGCCTGAGCCGCGGCCAACGACGGCGGCGGACGACCGGCTGACCGATGCGTTGTTGGGTTGGGCCCAGGCCGGGGCCTGCAGTTGACGGGCGCGGGCGGTCTGCCGGCTTACCGGGGCGGGTGGGTGCCGTTCATGAGGCGGGGGACCCGCAGGGGGTTGTCGTCGCGGAGTTCGGGGGGCAGGAAGGGGTCGGGAAAGGACTGGTAGCAGACCGGGCGCAGCCAGCGCTCGATGGCGAGGGTGCCGACGCTCGTGGTTCCGGGTGAACTCGTCGCGGGCCACGGCCCCCCGTGCACCATCGCGTGGCAGACCTCGACCCCGGTGGGCCAGCCGCCCCACAGGATGCGGCCCGCCCGCTCCTCCAGCACGGGCAGGAGTCGCAGGGCCGTGGCCAGGTCGGCGTCAGTTCCCTGCAGGGTGGCTGTCAGCTGCCCCTCCAGATTCTCCAGCAGGGAGAGGAGTTCTTCCGTCCCGGACCAGCGCACGATGAGCCCCGCGGCGCCGAAGACCTCGCCGGTGAGACCCTCGTGTGCGGTGTACGTGGCCGCGTCGCATTCGAGGACCACCGGGGCGGGCGCGAACGGGCCGTCCCCGGCTGTGCCCCGGGCCACCTCCCGCACCCCTTCGACAGCCGCCCACCGTTGTACCCCCTCTGTGTACGCCCGGGTGATTCCCGGGGTGAGCATGACCTGGCCCTCCGTACTCGCCACGGCCCGAGTCACGGCGGCGAGGAAGGTTTCGCCCGTCGGCCCGGCCGGCAGCAGCAGGAGGCCGGGGTTCGTGCAGAACTGCCCCGCGCTGCTGGTCAGCGACGCCACGTATCCCTCGGCCGCCGGTCCCGGCTCGGCGAGGGCCCCGTCGAGCACGATCACGGGATTGACTGCGGACATCTCGGCGTGGACCGGGACGGGCGTCGGGCGGGACTGCGCGGCGGCGACCAGCGCCAGCCCGCCGGCCCGGGAGCCGGTGAAGCCCACGGCAGCGATCCGCGGATCACCGACCAGGGCGAGTCCGACCTCGTTGCCCCGGCCCACCACTAGCGAGAACACACCGGCCGGCACACCCGTGCGCGCGGCGGCCGTCGTGACGGCGCGGGCCACCGCCTCGCCGGTGCCCGGGTGGGACGGGTGTGCCTTGGCCACCACGGGGCAGCCGGCGGCCAGTGCGGACACGGTGTCTCCGCCCGCGACCGAGAACGCCAGCGGGAAGTTGCTCGCGCCGAAGACCGCTACCGGACCGACGGGAATCCGGCGCAGCCGTACATCCGTCCGGGAGGCCCCGGAGTCGATCCGTGCACCGAGCGCGGTTCCACTTCTGACCAGATCGGCGAACAGGCGCAGTTGCCCGCAGGTCCGCCCCCGTTCACCGGCCAGCCTGACCGGAGAGAGCCCGGTCTCGCGGGCCGCAAGTTCCAGAAGGGAGTCGCCGAGCGCTTCGATCTCTTCCGCGCAGGCGTCGAGGAAGCCCGCCCGGCGCTCCGTCGGCAGGGCGCGGAAGGCGCGGGCGTCAGCCTCGGCGAGCCGGGCCGCCTCGGCGATCTGCTCCGCCGACGCGTCCCGGAGCGGAGGGCCGATCGGCTCGCCGGTCGCGGCGGCGATCGCGTGCCAAGCGGCCCCCGTACCGGGGGCGTCACGGCCGGCCAGGATCGAGTGTCCGGTCAGGTTCACAACGATTCATCTCCCTATGTGCACGGTGGGCAGTGCGCCGTCGTCGGGCGCCGGAGTGAAGATCACCCGGTCGGCGGCGTTGTCTTCGGATCAATCCGATGTATAGCCTAGCTATAGCATGTGACATTGCACTGAGGGGTGGCCATGAAAGTCGTTGTCGTGGGCGCGGGCATCGTGGGCGCCGCGTGCGCGTTCCACGCCGCCGCGGCGGGCCTCGACGTCACGGTTCTCGACCGGGGACCCGTTGGCGCCGGCACGACCAGTCGGGGGGAGGGCAACATACTCCTCTCCGACAAGGAACCGGGACCCGAATTGGAACTGGCCCGGCTCAGCCGCGATCTGTGGGACGAGGCCGGCGAGGAACTCGGCCCGGACACCGTCGAACTGGAAGCCAAGGGCGGCCTGGTCGTCGCGAGCACACCCGACGCCCTCACCGCCCTGCACGCGTTCGCCGCGAGCCAGGCGGCAGTTGGCGTTTGCACCGAACCCGTCGAACGCGTCCGCGATCTCGAACCGCACATCGCGCCCGGACTTCCCGGCGGCGTCCACTACCCGCAGGACGCCCAGGTACAGCCCGTCCTCGCGGCAGCCGGACTGCTGCGCGCCGCAGTCCGGCGCGGCGCACGGGTGCACACCGGCGAAGCCATCGCCGCAATCACCGGAGCCGGCGGCCGGATCGCCGGAGTCCGCACCGCTGACGGCACCGTGCTGGCCGCCGACGCCGTGGTGAACGCTGCGGGGACCTGGGGCGGCGAAGTCGGCCGCCGACTCGGCGCCCCCGTCGAGATCCTGCCGCGCCGGGGCTTCGTCCTCGTCACCGAGCCGCTGCCGCCCACGATCCGGCACAAGGTGTACTCCGCCGACTACGTCGCCAACGTTGCATCCTGCGACGCGGGGCTGGAGACCTCGTGCGTCGTCGAGGGCACCCGGGCGGGAACCATTCTGATCGGCGCCAGCCGCGAGCGCGTCGGCTTCGACACCGCCATGAACCCGGCCGTGGTCGCCGCGCTCGCCGCCCAGGCGTGCCGTCTGTTCCCGTTCCTGCGCGCCGCCCATCTGATCCGCGCCTACCGGGGCTTCCGGCCGTACTGCCCGGACCACCTGCCGGTCATCGGTCCGGACCCCCGCGTGCCCGGCGTCGTCCACGCGTGCGGCCACGAGGGCGCCGGTATCGGTCTCGCTCCGGGAACCGGCGCTCTGGTCACCGCTCACCTGCTCGGCCGCCCCTGGCGGGGCGCCGATCCGGCCGCCCACACCGGCCTTCTGCCCGACCGATTCCTCACCACCGGAGGTATGCCGAAGTGAGCGAGTTCACCGTGGACGGCGAACCGCTGCCGTTCGTACCAGGACAGACCCTGGCCGCCGCACTCGTCGCCTCGGGCCGGGTCGCCTGGCGGACCACCCGGCTCGGACAGCGGCCCCGGGGGGTCTTCTGCGGGATCGGTGTCTGTTTCGACTGTCTGGTGACCATCGACGGAACGGGCGGGCAACGCGCGTGCCTCGTGCAGGCCCGCACGGGCATGGCCATCACGACCGGGGAGGGCGACGATGAGTGCATCCGGTGACCTTGTGGTGGTGGGCGCCGGCCCGGCCGGCATGGCGGCTGCCGCCACCGCCCTGGACGGCGGATTGCGTGTCCTTCTCGTCGACTCGGGCGCCGCCCTGGGCGGCCAGTTCTGGCGCCACCCCCCGCAACAGGCGCGCCACGCCATCCCGACCGCGGATCTGCACCACGGACTGCCCACGTACCGGGCGCTGTGCGCGACACTGTCCGCCCACGCGCGCACCGGCCGGCTCACGCTGCTGTTGAACCACCACGTGTGGACCACGGCCCGTGAGGGCGACGGGTTCGCCGTCCACGCCATGGACCGGAGCCGGGCGCCCGAGGAGACCGCCGTAGTGCTGCGCGCACCAGCACTGCTGGTGGCGACCGGCGCCTACGACCGCCAACTTCCCTTCCCCGGCTGGGACCTGCCCGGCGTGCTCACCATCGGGGGTCTCCAGTCGCTGCTCAAAGGTGGGGGAGTCGCCGCCGGCCGCCGGGTGGTGCTCGGCGGTACGGGACCCTTCCTGCTGCCGGTCGCCGCGGCCCTCGCCGCACGCGGGGCCGAGGTCGTCGCCGTGTGCGAGGCGGCTGCGCCCTCGGCCTGGCTGCGACACCCCGTACCGCTGTTGCGCAACCCCGCCAAGTGGGTTGAGGCCGCGCGGTACGCGGGCACGCTCGCCCGGCACCGCGTCCCGGTCCGTACCCGCACCGCGATCGTCGGCGCCGAAGGGGACGGGAGGGTCGCCATGGTGCGCGTCGCCTCCCTGGATGCCGACGGCAGCACGCTCCCGGGTACAGAGCGCCGGATCGAGGCCGACACCGTGGGCGTCGGCTGGGGCTTCGTACCCCAGCTCGACCTCCTCATCCCCCTCGGCTGCGACCTCGCCGACGCGGGCGACGGCACCATGGCCGCCGCCGTCGACGACGGACAGCGCACCGGTGTGCCCGGGCTCTACGCGGCGGGCGAGACCTGCGGCGTGGGCGGGGCCGTGCTCGCGGTGAGCGAGGGCGCGATCGCCGCCGTGTCGGTGCTCACCGACCTCCGGTCGCCCGGCCGGCCGAACGTCCGGCGCCTGGCCGCGAAACATGCCGCGGTGGCCAGGCACCGTGCCTTCGCCCGTGCGATGGCGCAGGCGCACCCCCTGCCCACGGCCTGGTCCTCGTGGCTGACCGACGACACGCTGGTCTGCCGGTGCGAAGAGGTCACCGCAGGGGCGGTCCGGGCCGCCTCCGCCGACGGATCGGCATCCGACCACCGGCAAGTCAAACAGTTGACCAGGGCCGGCATGGGGTGGTGCCAGGGCCGGATGTGCGGGCCCGCCGTGCACTGTCTCGTGGCCCGCGACCAGCCGTACGCGCCCGCGGAACGGCTGATCGCGACCCCCGCCACCCTCGGTGGGCTCGCCGGTCTCGACGAGTCCACCACCGATCACGTCTGAGGAGCTCGAATGACCCAGAACCGCATGCCCTGGCACGGCGTCATCGTCGCGACCAGCCTCCCGTTCGACCACGACCTCGCCGTTGACCACGGCGCCTACGGGGACAACGTCGCCTGGCTCGCCGAACAGGGTCTGCACGGCGTCGCCCCGAACGGCTCGCTGGGCGAGTACCAGACCCTGACCTACGAGGAACGCGACCGCGTCGTGGAGACCGCCGTCGCGAATGCCCCCGAGGGCTTCACCGTCATGCCGGGCGTCGGAGCCTACGGCGCCGTCGAGGCGAAGCGGCACGCGCAGTTCGCCAAGGACGCCGGCTGTCAGGCCGTCATGTGCCTGCCGCCCAACGCCTACAGGGCTGACGACCGCGCTGTTCTCGAGCACTACCGGATGGTGGCCTCGGCCGGACTTCCCGTCACCGCCTACAACAACCCCATCGACACCAAGGTCGACCTGCGCCCGGAGCTGCTGGCCAAGCTGCATGCCGAGGGTTTCATCGTGGGCGTGAAGGAGTTCTCCGGCGACGTCCGGCGGTGCTATGCCATCAGTGAGCTCGCCCCCGGGCTCGACCTCCTGATCGGCACCGACGACACCCTCCTGGAGGTCGGTCTCGCCGGCGCCAAGGGCTGGGTCGCGGGCTACCCCCAGATCTTCCCGCGCGCCTGCCTCGCCCTCTACAACGCCTCGTTGGCAGGCGATCTCGACACCGCGCTCCCCCTCTACCGCCAGCTTCATTCCGTGCTGCGCTGGGACAGCAAATCCGAGTTCGTACAGGCCATCAAGCTCGGCCAGGACATGATCGGCCGGACCGGCGGCTCCTGCCGTCCGCCCCGGCAGGCGCTGGGCCCGGAGACCGAAGCCCTCGTACGTGCCGCCACCCAGGCCCTCATCGACGCCGGGGTGAACTGACATGCGTTCGGTCGCCTGTTACCACGCCGTCGACTCGCACACCGAGGGGATGCCGACCCGGGTTGTCACGGGCGGGGTCGGCGTCCTGCCGGGCGCGACGATGGCCGAGCGGCGGCAGCTGTTCGTCGAGCAACGTGACCGGCTGCGCACCCTCCTCATGTGCGAGCCGCGCGGGCACGCGGCCATGTCCGGAGCGATACTCCAGCCCCCGACCCGGCCCGACGCCGACTTCGGCGTTTTGTACATCGAGGTCTCCGGCTGCCTGCCCATGTGCGGGCACGGCACGATCGGCGTGGCGACGGTTCTCGTGGAGACGGGCATGGTCGAGGTGGTCGAGCCGGAGACCCTCATCCGTCTGGACACGCCTGCCGGGCTGGTCACGGCACGGGTCGTTGTGCGGGACGGCCGCGCCGAGTCGGTCACCCTGGAGAACGTCGCGTCCTACAGTCACGGGCTGGACCAGGTCGTCGAGGTCGAGGGCTTCGGCCCGGTCCGCTACGACATCGCCTACGGCGGCAACTTCTACGCCATCGTGCGCACCGAGGACCTCGGCATCCCCTTCGACCGGGAGGAGAAGCACCGGCTGCTCGACGCGGGCCTGGCCGTCATGGAGGCGATCAACACGCAGAACCCGGTGGCGCATCCGGAGGATCCCTCCATAGACGTTTGTCACCACGTCTATCTGGAGGCGCCCGGCTCGACCGCCGAGCACTCGCGGCACGCCATGGCGATCCACCCCGGGTGGTTCGACCGCTCGCCCTGCGGGACGGGAACCAGCGCCCGGATGGCCCAACTGCACGCGCGGGGGCTACTACCGACCGGGCGGGACTTCGTCAACGAGTCCCTCATCGGCTCCCGCTTCACCGGCCGGATCCTGGCAGAGACCACGGTCGGCGGCCGGCCCGCCGTACTGCCTTCCGTCACCGGCCGCGCCTGGATCACCGGGACCGCGCAGTATCTGCTCGATCCCACGGACCCCTACCCGGCGGGGTTCACCGTGTGAACCGTTTGAGCAGTCGCGCGATGGGCCGGCCGCCCGTGCGGCGTCCGGCCCTTCGCGCTCACCTGTCCGGACGCCGCCTGGCGGACCGGCCCACGGCATATCGAGACATCAGGGAGCGTGATGCGGGTGACACGGGAAGAACCGAAGGCGGCTGACACTTCGGAAGGGCACGGGAGGGCGGAGACGCCGGAGAGGCCGGAGACGGCGGTGGCGCGCGGGCTGCTGGGCACCGTGCCGATCGAAACGGTGGACTGGCACACCGGGGGCGAACCGTTCCGGATCGTGCCGCAGGCCCCGCCGGCCGTGACCGGGGCCGGGCTCACCGTCGCCGAGCGGCGCACGGCAGCGATGGCCAGCGACGAGGTCCAGTGGACGCGGGCCCTGCTGTGCGGCGAACCGCGCGGCCACGCCGACATGTACGGGGCCTTCCTGGTGCCGCCGGACGACACCGGCGCCCACCTCGGCGCCCTCTTCTGGCACAAGGACGGCTTCTCCACAGCCTGCGGCCACGGCACGATCGCCCTCGGCGCCTGGGCGGTCGCCTCGGGCCTGGTCCCGGCGTCCGCCGACGGAACGACGGACGTCGTGATCGACGTACCCTCCGGCCGTGTCACGGCGAGCGTGCGCACCGTCGGCGGCCGGGTCGCGGACGTGACATTCATCAACGTCCCCGGCTACGTCCACACGCGCGGCGTCGAGGTGGCAACCTCGCGCGGAACCGTCGCCGTCGACATCGCCTTCGGCGGCGCCATGTACGCCGTGCTTCCGGTGGAGCGGTTCGGGCTGCGGGTCCGGCCGGAAGACATCCCTCAGCTCATCGCGGCGGGCCGCGAGATCCGCGACGCGCTCAACGCCGCCGGCGCCGCCGAACACCCGCAGGATCCCCGGCTGTCCGGCGTCTACGGGACGGTGTTCACCGAAGAGGCCGCCGCACCGGCCCGACGGCCCGACGGCACCCGGCGGTTGCACCACCGCAACGTCACGGTGTTCGCGGACGGTGAGGTCGACCGCTCCCCGTGCGGCTCGGGCACCGCCGCGCGGGTCGCGCTGCTCGCCGACGCCGGACAACTGCACCCAGGTGACGAACTGCGGCACGAGTCCGTGGTGGGATCCGTCTTCCACGCCCGGATCGCCCACCTGACCAACGCCCACGGCCTCCCCGCGGTCGTCCCGGCCGTGACGGGCACGGCGTACGCCACCGGGACCTGCCGCTTCACCGTCGACCCCGACGACACCCTCCTGCCGGGCTTCGTGCTGCGATGACGACAATGCTCGACGAGGAGGACGTGTTCGCGCTCGGCCCGGCCGGCGCCGTCGCCGCAGTCCGGCAAGCGCTGGCCGGGGGGCTCGACCCGGACGGCGACGTGCCGCGCGCGGTCATTCCGCTGGCCCACGGTCAGGGACTGCTCATGCCCTCGGAATCCGGTGGCTGGTTCGGTGTGAAGATCGCCACCGTCGCGCCCGGCAACGCCGCGCGCGGGCTGCGGCGGATCAACGCCACCTATCTGCTGCACGACAGCGCGACCCTGACCCCGGTGGCGCTCCTGGACGGGGTGGCGCTGACGACCCTGCGGACCCCCGCCGTCTCGGTCGCGGCCTGTCTGGACCGGCTGTACGGGCTCGCAGACGCCGGCGGAGGGCTGCGCCTGGTGGTCTTCGGCGCGGGCCCCCAGGGGGAGGGGCACGTCGCCACCGTCCGGGCCCATGTTCCGGTGGCCGACGTCACGGCCGTCACCCGGCGCGGGGGCCCCGTCCCCGGATGGGCGGACCGGCATACGTCGGCGGACGGCGCGGAAACGGCGGCTCTGGTACGTCGCGCGGATGTCGTCGTCACTGCGACATCCGCCCGTGAACCGGTGGTCGACGGGCGTCTGGTGCGCGACGGCGCGGTGGTGCTCGCGGTCGGCTCGCACGAACCGACCGCGCGGGAAATCGACAGCGCGCTGATGGGTCGCGCCACGGTCCTCGTGGAGAGCCGGGAGACCGCCCTCCGCGAGGCGGGCGACGTCGTGATGGCGATGCGCGAGGGCTCGCTTGCCCCGGGCTCCCTGGTGACCATGGCGGACCTGATGGGCTCGCGGGCCGTCGCCCCGGCCGACCGCCCGCTGGTCGTGAAGACATGCGGGATGGCCTGGCAGGACCTGGTGGTCGCCGTCGCGGCCTACCGGCGGAAGGAGGGAACTCCGGGGGAGCGGACCTGACCCCTCCGGCCCGTCGGTGCCGGGTCCGGGACAGTACCCCCGGTCGTGCCGGACGAGCCTCGGCGTCAGCGGGAGCCGCGCATGCGGGCCGGGCGCTCGGCTTCCCGCTTCCGCGCCGCCCACAGGGTCCGCACATGCGCGAGATGGTGGCGCATGTGCTCCTCGGCGCCCTCCGCATCCCCGGCGATCATGATGTCCAGAAGCGCTGTGTGCTCCCGCGCCGACCCCGCCAGCGCTCCTTCTTGGGACAGGTCGGCGAGCCCGTAGAGCCGAGAGCGGTTGCGCAGGTCGGCCACCGTCTCAAGGAGGCGGGCGTTCCCCGCGAGGGCGAGCAGGCCGAGATGGAAGCTGCGGTCCGACTCCAGGTAGGCGATCAGGTCGCCCCGGTCTGCGGCGGCCACGATCTCCTCTGCCATCGGCCTCAGCGCCTCCAGCTGCTCGCGTGAGGCGGAGCGAGTCACGCGGCCGATGGTGGGGATCTCGATGAGTGAGCGGATCTCGGTGTACTCGTCCAAATCGCGGTCGGAGAGTTCGGTGACGCGGAACCCCTTGTTGCGCACCGCCTCGACCAGGCCCTCGCGGGCGAGATCCAGCATGGCTTCGCGCACGGGCGTGGCGGAGACGCCGTATTCGGCGGCCAGCGTGGGCGCCGAATAGATCACGCCGGGCTGCAGGTCTCCCGAGATCAGCGCAGCGCGCAGGGCGTTGGCCACCCGGTCACGCAGGTGCTCCTGCACGGAGAGGAGCTTGCGGGACTTCAGCCCACTCATGCATTCCCTTTCAACGATGTGTCAGCAGTATACAATGTCACGTTGCGCAGCACCCGGCATCGTCCTTCGACGGACGATGTGGGGTGCTGCCGGCAGTACCCGGGAAATGGCATGGAACTCGGTCCCCGTGCTCTGCGGCGTCCGGTCCGCACCGTGGCGCCGGGCCCGTCCGGGCCGCGCCGCTGCCCAACAGCCGGTCAGCCGTCCAGGAGCCGAGCCCTCCACTTCTCGGCACCGCCGGCCGTGCGGGGCAGCGCGGCGGAGAGAAGTTCCGCGCCGTTCATCCGGGGTCGAACGCAAAGATGCCGGACGGCAATCCGGTCCGGAATCTTCCCGCGCGATGGGGTGTGTGCAATGTTACATGTCACACATCAAGGGCCGCATGTTCAACGTGCGGCCATGACGGCCCCGGAGGCCCCAACAGATGCGCCCCTCCCGGATATCAACGGCCAACGCACGCAGGCTCCCTGCGCTCGGCGCCGCTTTCCTCATCGCGTTCGGCCTGCTCACGCCGCAGAGCCAGGCCACCCCCGTCGGCGCCGTGCCCCAGGCCGGCGCCAACGCTGCCGGACCCGTGGCTTCGGCGCCGCGGTCGATCCCGGTCCCCAAGTCGCCCGACGCCATGACCAACGGCTCCGGTTTCAAGATCTCCTCGCAGGATTCCACCGAAGAGTCCGCCCCGGCGGCCGCCCCGACGCCCGTCAAGACCGGCAAGCGGTCGGCCGCCGCCGGGAACGAATGCGGCGACCTGTCCGGAGTGATCAACGCCACGGGCAGCGCGCTGATTCAGCAGCTCAAGGCCCTTCCCCAGGTCACTTGCACCTACCCGCTGTTCAACCTCGCCGGTACCGACGCCGGGAAGACGTTCCGCGAGCCCCAGATGGTGACCGTCGCCAACGCGCTGCGCGACGCCTCCGCCACCTACCCGGGCGACAACAGCACCTCCGTGGGCCAGTTGGTGATGTTCCTGCGCGCCGGCTACTACGTGCAGGACAACCACCAGGATGTCGTCGGTGACTACGGCACGGCGCTGCAGACCTCGGCCCGCGGCGCGCTGGACGCCTTCTTCGCCGCCCCGCGCAGCAAGGACGTCACCGACGCCAACGGCGATACGCTCAACGAGGCCGTCACGCTGATCGACAGCACCCGCGAGGCCGGCCGGTACGCCGGCGTCGTCAAGTGGCTGCTCGCCCACTACGACGCCACCTGGCCGAGCCGGATGACCCTCTCCCTCGAGAACGCCGAGCGCGTCGTCGAGAACGGCTTCGATACCAAGAACGACGGCCGGGGCTGGCGGGCCGCGCTCAAGGCCGACCCTGCGATCCTCAACACCTGGGCCGATTTCATCACCCGCAACGAGACGCAGCTGAACCGCTTGGACGTCATCAGCAACGTCGGCCGCTTCCTCGGTTACGCCCTCGATGTTCCCGAGCTCAAGGACCGGGTCCGGCCGCTGCTGAAGGACCTGATCAACCGCTACCCGAACGTCGGCCCCACCGCCCCGATCACCATGAACCTGGGCTGGGCCACACGTCAGTACGACAAGGGCAACTGCGCGGCCTACGGCATCTGCGACCTGGGCAGCCGCGTGCTCCCGGTGATCCTGCCGATCCAGCACACCTGTAGCCCGGGCCTGAAGATCCGCGCCCAGGACATGTCCCCCGGGCAGCTGGCCGGCACCTGCACCAGCCTGATCAACCAGGACGCCTACTTCCACCGCGTGATCGGCGACAAGGGCGCGATCCCCGGTGACGTGAACACCAACCTGGAGGTCGTCGTCTTCGACGACTACACCCAGTACTCGCTGTACGCCTGGGCCATCTACGACATCGACGTCGACAACGGCGGTATGTACGAGGAGGGCGACCCGGCCAAGCCGGGCAACCAGGCCCGCTTCATCGCCCACGAGGCGTCCTGGCTGCGCCCCAAGTTCGAGATCTGGAACCTCAACCACGAGTACACCCACTACCTCGACGGCCGCTACAACATGGCCGGCGACTTCGACGCCGGCCAGACCACGCCGACCATCTGGTGGGTCGAGGGCATCGCCGAGAACATCTCGTACGGCTACCGCCAGGAGCGCAACGCCAACGCGATCGCTGCAGCCGGCAAGAAGACGTACAAGCTCAGCGAGTTGTTCGACACCGTCTACGGCCAGGACGACGACCCCGACGTCAACTCGGCCCGGGTCTACCAGTGGGGCTTCCTGGCGGTCCGCTACATGCTGCAGGCGCACCCCGCGGACATCGAGACCGTGCTCGGCAAGTACCGCACCGGTGACTGGAACGGTGCCCGCACCTTCCTGAAGCAGACCATCGGCACCAGCTACGACGCCGGCTTCGCCACCTGGCTGACGACCACCTGCGCGACCGACGACTGCGGCCCTCTGCCGGAGGCCCGGTCCACCCCGCTCTGCACCAACGCAGACACGCGCCAATTCGACAAGAACTGCCGCCGGGACGGCCTCGCGGCCACCACCGGCGACCACAGCAACCACTTCCTGTACCTGCCGGCCGGCGTCCAGCAGCTGACCATCACCAGCACCGGCGGCACCGGCAACGCCGACCTCTACTACAACGGCACCAGCTGGGCCACCACCACCTCGTACCAGGCGAAGTCCACCAACGCCGGCAACAACGAGACGCTGACCATCGACAACCCGCCGTCCGGCTGGGTCTACTTCAGCCTTGACGCCGGACAGCAGGACTTCAGCGGTGTGAGCGTCACCACGCAGTACCAGTAGGCCGCTCCACCGGAACCCACCGAGGTCCGCCGAGCAGGGAGGGCCCCGCCAGCGTGACACTGTCGGGAAACGAGGCTCGGGCGTACGTCCCGCCGCCGTCAGGCGGCGGGACGCAGTGCCGGTCCCGCCCGGCCATGCCCGGAGCCGGCGGCACCTGGTACAACCGCCCGCGAAGCGGGCCGAGGCCGCAACGTCTCCGGCCCTGACGGCGACCTTGTGGCCACCACGTCCGCGACCGGCGACGTCGAGCTGCAGTTCGCCAACGTGCACGGCGACATGTCCGTCACTCCGGACACGGCGATGACGGCCCCGAAGGTGCTGCTCTACGACGAGTTCGGGGTGCCGACCGACGGCCAGGCGCCGCAGCGGTACGGCTGGCTCGGCGCCAAGCAGCGCTCGGGTGAGGCCCTCGGCGGCGTCATCCTCATGGGCGCCCGCATCTACAGCCCGGCGCTGGGCCGGTTCCTGCAGATGAATGCGGACCCCGGGGGCAACGCCGACGCCTACGACTACTGCAGTGCCGATCCCGTCAACTGCGTCGACCTGGACGGGCACTGGGGCTTCTCCTTCAAGAACAACCATCCGGGCCTGTACGCCCAGGTCAGGAAGCTGCCTTGGCGGGACATCGCTCGGGCACCGCACTCGCGACCACGCCCACCACCGCGACGAGATCCGCCGGCTCAAGGTCGCCGTGTCGTCGCCCAGGGTTTCTGCGCTGTTGTTGTCGCGGTGAGCTGGTGGTTCTCACTTTTTCTGGACGGTTTCCGTGTGAGGGGAAGGTGTCCGGGTTGCTTGCCTGATCCGGGTGGTGTGTGTCTGACCTGGGCAATACGTGGTCTGTGCCGTTTGAGTGAGCAGGGTGCAGTTTGAGTGAGCGGCTACTCGGTTTGGTGGGGCGGGTGGTGCCGAGGTTTTGGTGTGATGCGTAAGGACCGGCCAGATCCCCCGCCGATGGGGAGAGGCTGTGCGGCTACAGGTTGGTGAACTGCAGGTCACGCTGTTGTCGACCGCGTCATCATCTCCTGACGTTTCATGTGGATGAAGGGGCGGCTGCTCGCTGTGTTGATCTACGCTTTCTGTGATGCCCGCGGCACTTGGTACGGAGATCCTGACGCTGATCTCCGTGGCATCCAGCCGGGCCGCGGGGTTCTGACCCTCCCACCCACCATCCCGGGTCAATACCCTGGTCTGTTTGACGGCCAACAGGTCAAGGTTCTCTATGCGGCATGCGATCTGGAAGCGAGCCAGACGAGCTACCGGCTCGACGGCGGTGGCTCTTTCGTGGCTACCTGGCACGTCCACGAATTACTGTCTCCGGCCTACCACCGCGTGCCCACAGCCTCCGCTGCAGTGCGGGACGCGGCGACAGTGAGGCTTGAGATCGGCAGTTCGCAACGCCGCTACAGTCTGCACGCCGACCTCCTGGCAGAGGGACGTGTCGAGATCACTGTCGTCGTCAGTACCGCCGACGGAGTCATCCGCGGCGAACTGACCGGAGAGCTGGACACATGCGATCTCAGCGAGGTCGTCCATCTCATCACCTCGGCTCCCATCGCCTCCGCTGTGGACACTTCCGCTGCCACTTCTCCGGCCCCCGTCAAAGCCACCCGCCCTGGCCAGGCGTGGACCTCCGAAGCCATCGCCTACCTGGAAGAGCACTACCGAGCGGGCGAGGGACTGGAGCAACTGGCTGAGAAGCTTGGGCGCAGCGAGAAATCCATTCGCTGGAAGCTCTACGGTCTCAAACTCGCGCCCTACCCCGGTGACCTTGTGCCCGATCCCCGCCCTGTGGTTGAGCCGGAAGCTCCCAAGGCGTACACCGTGGACGCGAAGAGGCAACTGCACCCCAACGCCTATAAACCTTGGGAACCCGAGGACGAACAACGGCTCGCCGAGCGCTGCTCCCAGGGTGCTTCGTTGTCGGAGCTGTCGCAGGAATTCGGCCGTAACGAAGGAGCCATAGCGTCTCGGCTGCTGAAGATTCAAGCTGAGGGGCCGGCTGCCGATAGCGCCTGGGAGTACGGCGGATAGGGCGACATCAGACGGACGTGGACCGCTGGTCGGGTGCGTATCACCGGGCTTCGCCTGTGACACGCACGGCCGCCCCCTGTTCTGCGGCGTGCAGCGCCGCTCTATCCGGGGCGGATGCCGATGCTGGTGAGGAGGTGTTGCTGGTCGGGGTGGAGGGTGTTCCAACGGGTTCGTTGCCTGTCGGTCCACTTCTGGAGGGGCGACGGAAGGGGCTGGCCTGTGTGGTGGGCGAGCTTGGTCTGCTGGTAGGTGCGTTGCCAGGTGTGGGGCCAGGGTGGGTTCCACCATGGGGCGATCGCAGTGAGGGCTTGGCTGGTGTCGGCGGATAGGTGTCCTTGTCGGGCTTTGCGGCGTGTTTGTATCAGCCAGCGGCCGAGGGGGAAGCCGTCGTGGTGGGTGTCTGCGCTGGGGGGAGAGGGGGCCGTGGAGGGCGGCGTATGCGCGGGCGTGGTCGAGTGCGGTCTCGGCGTAGGGAGTGATGGTCCGAGTGCGGGCGGCTTCGTGGGTGAGGCCCATGTCGGTCAGGAGGCATTGCTGGTCGGAGTGGAGGTCGTCGTAGTGGGTGCGCTGGAGGCGTAGCCAGGCGCGTTGGGCGGGGGCGAAGCTGCGGAAGTGGTGGTCGGCGTCGAGCCGGTGGCCCGCCTTGATCTGGTCGTGGATGTACTGCCAGGCACGCTGCCACGCCAGGCTCCAAGACGGACACCACCAAGGGTCGATCCTGGTGAGGGCCTTCGCTGCGGCAGACACAGGTGCGCCCCGGTGGGCGTCGTCACGGGTGTGCCGGCGTTGCCGGCGAAGCCACCGCCCGAGCTCGAAGCCGTCGTGGACGGTGTCGATCGCGGCGGCGAGGGTTCCGTGGATGGCGTGGTAGGAGCGGGCGTAGCCCAGGGCGGTGGCGAAGTCGGCTTCACGTTCGGCGGGCCGGGCGGCCGCGCCGCTGCGGGCGAGTACGAATTCGGGCAGCACGCCGGTGCCGGTGAACGCCGCGTCCAGCAGCGGCGACACCACCGGCAATGAGAGGAGCACCCTGGCCGCCCTCGTCGACAGCCTCGGGTTGAACGGCCACGTCTTCCTCAACGGCCATGTCGATGACCTGGAAGGCCGAGCTGACGAAGGCGTCCATCGCCGTCTCCTCCTCCGACCGGGAGTCTTTCGGCATGCCCCTCGTCGAGGCCATGCGCTGCGGTCTCCCCGTCGTCGCGACCGACTGCCCGCTCGGGCCGCGCGAGATCATCACCCGCGGTGTCGACGGACATCTGGTCGGTCCCGGCGATGCCGATGGCCTCGCCGCTGCGCTGTGCGACCTCATCCGTGACGACACCCGGCGCCGGCGCATGGGAGAGGCGGCTCGGCGCAACTCGGCCCGCTACGCCCCGGGGCACATCGCCGAGCAACACCTCAACCTCTACCGGGACCTGCTCAGGCGCAGCCCCGGTCGGCGCTCACCCGGCCGGCTACCGGAAGCCGCCCACCGGGCGCGTACCGCCGCCCTCGACGCCGCGCACACTCTGCGATCCACTGCGCGCCGCGCCATGAAACGGTGATGCGTCGGTTGATCCGCGTGCATCCGGTCGTGTTCCCGCGGTGGGCGCGGCGGCCGCTCCAGGCGGGCTGCTCGACCCGGGGCGCCGCGGTGAAGCGCAGACCACCACGCGGGATCGGACCGGCCTTCCCGGCTGCGGGGAGTTTCCGGCTCGGGTGCACAGCCGATACGGCCGGCCGGTCTCCGATCCCGCTGTCAACCGGCGGACGACCACTGCCCGGACACCGGCGGCAACTCCCGTCCAGCAGTGCCCTGTCGCGCCCGGCAGCGGCCGTCCCGAGGTGTCGAGCGGGCCCAACTCAGCTTGTGCCAGCTGCCTTTCGCTGGCGCAGGTACCCGATGGCCATGAGCACGAGGGTCAGGGCGGCGGTCCAGCACAGCTGGCTGCGCGTGGCCGGTTCCAGCGCCATGAGGACGAAGATGACGGCCATGGCGGCCAGCGCGACCCTGGTCAGCAGCGGATAGGCCCACATCTTCACCACCAGCTTCGCCGGGTCGGTGCGGCGGCGCAGAATCAGTTGGGAGATCGCGGTGAAGGTCCACACGACGAGGATCACCGCGCCGATCATGTTGAGCAGCCACTGGAAGATGTCGTCGGGCCGCCAGTAGCTCAGCAGCACGCACAGGAAGCCGAACGCGCTGGAGGCGACGACCGCGCGGCGCGGGATGCCCGAGGAGATGCGGGCGAGGGAGCGCGGGCCCTGGCCGCGGGTGACCAGGGAGAGGGCCATGCGCGAGGAGCCGTAGATGTTGGCGTTCATCGCGGACAGCAGCGCGATCAGGACGACGACGTTCATGATCTGGCCCGCGGCGGGGATCCCGAGGTGGTCGAGGGCGGCGACGTAGGGCCCCGCGGTGGTGACCTTCTCGTCGTTCCACGGCACCAGCGTCACGATCACCAGCATGGAGCCGATGTAGAACACCGCGATCCGCCACATCGCGGTCCGCACCGCCGACGCGACGCCCTGGACGGGACGCTCGGACTCGGCAGCCGCGATGGTGACGGTCTCCAGACCCCCGTACGCGAGGACGGAGGCGAGCAGACCGATGATGAGGCCCTCGGTCCCGTTGGGCATGAAACCACCGTGGCCGGTGAGGTTGCTGGTGCCGGGGGCGTCGGCGCCGGGGAATACGCCGGCGATGGCGAGCGCACCGATGGCGAGGAAGACCACGATCGCGCCGACCTTCAGCGCGGCGAACCAGAACTCGAACTCGCCGAAGTTCTTCACGGCGGCCAGGTTCGCCCCGCAGAACATCGCCATGAACAGCGCCACCCACGCCCATTCGGGGGTGCCCGGCAGCCAGCCCGTCATGATCTGGGCGGCGCCGATGCCCTCCAGGCCGACCCCCATGCACAGCAGGAACCAGTACGCCCAGCCGGAGGTGAACCCGGCCCACGGTCCGATGGCGCGCTCGGCGTGCACGGAGAAGGAGCCGGAGGCCGGATGGGCCGCCGACATCTCGCCGAGCATGCGCATGACCAGCATCACCAGCAGCCCGGACGCGGCGTAGGCGAGGACGATGGACGGCCCCGCGGCCGCGATGCCACGCCCCGAGCCCACGAAGAGCCCGGCGCCGATCACCCCGCCGAGGGCGATCATCGACAGATGCCGCTGCCTGAGCCCTTGCGACAGCGTGGGCGCCGCAGCGTCCTCGCCGGACACGGGAGGGCTCGGGGACAGGCGGGTATCAGGAGACATGGGGACGAGTCTGGATACTCCGGGAGATGCGATGAGACGCGCGTCCGATATCCGGACACGGCATTCACGCACGATGATCGTCCGCTGCCCCTGAGTATCCATAAGGCCCTTGGGGCTGAGCCCGTCATGCGGCGGTGTTCCTGAAGCAACCGGCCCTTTGCCCAGCAGGTCGCCTCCAGCGGCCTGAGCTGGGCATCCGAGCTTCTCGGCGTGCTGGCCCGGCCGGCCGACCTCAAGCCCTCAGGGAGATCCCCAACCGTCACTACCCGACGCCGACCGGAGAACCTCAGTAGAGGCTGATGGCGCAGAAGTGGGGACCTTCGGCAGGTCTCATCCCAGCGAAGTTACGGTTCCGTAGGTTCGGTACGACGTCCAGCGACTCGGCCCGTAGAACGGAATCGTCATGCCCGCACCCCGTAAACACCCCCAGATCATCCAGGGCGGAATGGGTGTCGCCGTCTCCGGGTGGCGGCTCGCGCGGACCGTGGCGGGGACCGGGCAGCTCGGGGTGGTGTCCGGGACCGCGCTGGACGTCGTGCTCGCGCGGCGGCTCCAGCTCGGCGATCCCGGCGGGCACATACGGCGGGCCCTGGCCGCCTTCCCCGTGCCGGAGGTGGCCGCGTACGCACTCGACAGGTATTTCGTCGACGGTGGCGTCGCCCCCGGTGCGCGACTGCGGGCCACCGCCCGGCTGCGGGTCGACAGGGGCGAGGCTGCCGAACTCCTCACCGTGCTCGGCAATTTCGTCGAGGTGTGGCTTGCCAAGGAGGGGCACGACGGGCTCGTCGGGGTCAACTACCTGGAGAAGATCCAGCTGGCCACCGCGCCCGCCATGTTCGGCGCGATCCTCGCCGGGGCCGACTACGTCCTGGTCGGGGCCGGGATCCCCGGGCAGATCCCCACCCTCGCCTCGAAGCTCGCCCGCGCGGAATCCGTCACCACCCTCGTCACCGTGGACGGTGACGAAGAGCCGCTCGCCCACACTTTTGATCCCTTGTCGGGTGCCTTGCGCCAGCTTCGGCCGAAGCGGCTGGCGTTGCGCCGCCCCGACGTGCTCGCCATCGTCTCGCTGCCCGTCCTCGCCTCGTACCTCATGCGCGACGCATCCACCCGGCCCGACGGGTTCGTCATCGAGACGCACCGGGCCGGCGGGCACAGTGCCCCACCGCGCGGGAAGCCGGCGCTCGACGGTGCGGGGGAGCCCGTGTACGGCCCGAAGGACCGGCCCGACCTCGCCAAGATGGCGGCGCTCGGCATGCCCTTCTGGCTGGCCGGCGAGGCCGCGCACCCGCAACGGCTCGCCGAGGCGCGGCGGCTCGGGGCGGCAGGCGTGCAGCTCGGCAGCGTATTCGCGCTGTGCGAGGAATCCGGTCTCCGAGCCGACCTGCGCACGGAGTTGAGGGCGCGGGCACGGGCCGGGACGCTTCGGGTGCGCAACGATCCCCAGGCATCGCCCACCGCCTTCCCGTTCAAGGTGGCCGAACTGCCCGGGACGCTCTCCGACGCCGCGGTACGGGCGGCCCGGCGACCCGTGTGCGACATCGGGCATCTGGGGACGCCGGCCCGCGCGGCGAACGGCGCGCTCGTCCACCGCTGCGCCGCCGAGCCGATCGCCGCATACCTGCGCAAGGGCGGGCGGGCCGTGGACACCGCCGGGCGGCAGTGCCTGTGCAACGGGCTGTTGGCGACCGTGGGCCTCGGGCAGCGCAGGCCCGGCGGGACGGTCGAGCCGCCCATCGTCACCCTCGGGCAGGACCTCGGTTTCCTGGAGGACCTCAGCCCGGACGGCGGGCCCTACTCGGCCGCACGCGTCGTCGACTGGATGCTGGCCGGTACACCGACGCCGCAGCGGACATCCGGCCTGTGTCGTGTTGGACCTCGCGCCTGACGAGCTCGTGAGACGAAGACGATGTGTCCCGCGAACGGGCGCTGTGACCAGGTGAGGCGTCAGCACGCGAGGCTTGTTCGAAACCGAGCCGGTCCCGGAGTCCTCTTCATGGGGTTCGCCAGTCCCTCTTGTGGAAGGTGAGGGCGACGATGGTTCCTGGAGGCGGCGGACCGGCCGATCCCGAGCAGCTCCGCCGCAGCCTCCTGGACCGGATTCCGCCGCAGCGGCGTCTTCGCTGCGTCCGCACCGGACCCCTGCGGCAGCGGCCCAAAGACCTTCTCGCCGGGGACTTTCACTGGCCTTAGGGGTTGCCGGGAAACAAATCGTGGCTTCCAGCTGTCGGACTTGTTGTTCTGGTATGGGGAGACCAGAGGGGACCGAGGATGTTCTGACGGCGAAGTTCCAGGTGTTGTTGCCGCATCTCGACGAGCGTCAGCGTCGGCTGGCCATAGGGGCGGAAGCACTGTCGCTGGGGCATGGTGGGATCAGACTCGTCGCCGCCACGGCCGGGGTTCGGGAGGGTACGGTCTCGCGCGGAGCAGCCGAACTGGAGTCTGGCCAGGTGCTGTTGGGACGGGTCCGTCGTCCTGGTGGTGGCCGGAAGAGGGCAGCGGACCTGGATCCGGAGCTACGGCCGGCTCTGCTTGCGCTGGTCGAGCCCGACGAGCGGGGTGACCCGATGTCGCCGCTGGTTGGACGACGCAGTCGACCCGGAAGCTGGCAGCGGCGCTGACCTGGCAGGGCCATCGGGTCTCCGCCGACACGGTCGCCGGCCTGCTGCGGGAGGAAGGCTTCAGTCTGCAGGCCAACGCCAAGACCGTCGAAGGTGCTCAGCACTCCGACAGGGACGCCCAGTTCCGCTACCTCAACGAGCAGGCACGAGACCACAGGGACGCCGGTGACCCGGTGATCAGCGTGGACAGCAAGAAGAAGGAGCTGATCGGCGACTACAAGAACGCCGGGCACGAATGGCGGCCCGCAGGGAAGCCCGTAAGGGTCAAGACGCACGCCTTCCCCGGCCAGGCCGAGAAGGCGATTCCATACGGGATCTATGACATGGCGGCGAATACCGGCTGGGTCAGCATCGGCACCGATCACGACACCGCTGCGTTCGCCGTCGCCTCGATCCGACGCTGGTGGCAGGCCCGTGGCCGACACAACTACCCCCGCGCCCGTCGACTGCTGATCACCGCCGACGGCGGGGGCTCCAACGGCTACCGCACCCGCGGCTGGAAGACCCAGCTCGCCGACCTCGCTGCCGAGACCGGCCTTGAGATCACGGTGTGTCACCTGCCGCCCGGCACCTCGAAGTGGAACAAGATCGAGCACCGGCTGTTCTCCCACATCACCATGAACTGGCGAGGCAGACCCCTGACCAGCCATGAAGTCATGATCCAAACCATCGCCGCGACCACCAGCCGCACCGGCCTCACCGTCCAGGCCGAACTCGACAGCGGCGAGTACCCCACCGGCATCCGCATCAGCGACGACGAGATCGCCGCCCTGCCCATCGCCCGTCGTCGCTTCCACGGCGACTGGAACTACACCCTCCACTCCCAGCCGATGGACGCGGCGACCACCCAGCAGCACACCGGACGAGGCCCTGGGGGACCGACCGACTCACCTCACGCGGCATTCACTCCAGGACCCGGAACTGACCGGGATGACCCGCCGGCAACTCAGCGAACTCATCGACGCGTTGATTCCAGAGATGGAGGTTCAGCGTGAGCAAGCACTCCGTACGCGCCGAGGCCACGAGCGCCTAATTGCCCGTGGAGCAGGTGCCAAAGCCAAGCTCACCTCAGCTGACCGGGTCCTGGCCACCGTGCTCCACCTGCACGAGGAACTCCAGACCAAGGGGTACCTCGGCCACTACCAGCGCGTGAAAATGGCCGTCGCCCCCCTGCGACGGGGCCTGCCCCTGGATGAGCCACGCGAGCGACCGCCCTCCGCGCGTGAAGTCGCCCGCTGGATCACCAGCCACCCGGATCGCCGCAGCCCGCACATCAACGGCCACCTTCTCCGGCTCCTCGCCCACTGCCCTGAACTCAGGCACACCCACTACCTGGTCCGGCGGTTCGCCACCATGCTCGACAACCGTGACGCCGCGCCCCTGCCGGGCTGGCTAGCTGTACGGACCGGGCACATTGATTGAGAACAGGGGACCTGATCGGCAATCACGATGCGGGGGTTGAGTGACTGTCAGCCAGGTCCCTGGCGAGCTGACTGATGCGTGCGCGGGCCGTCTCAGGGGCGAGCACCTCGATGTGGTCGCCGAACTGAAGAAGCTGACGCACCGACTCGATGTCGGGGTAGCGCACGACGACGACGCACGAGCCTTTTTCCGCGTCGGAGACATGGTGGATGCGGGTGCCGAGGATGCGCCGCGCCAGGTCGAGACCCTTTTCCGGCAGGCGGATGGTCACGCTCACGCGATCTTGCTCCTCAGTGCGTTTCTTTAACACGGCCCATCTGGTGCGGAGGGTTTCGCCTGGTTGGAGCACGGCTGGTGCGTCTAGCTGTTCGAAGGCCGACAGTCGTTCCAGAGCGAGCAGCCGGCTGTCGCCCTGGTCATCGGCGACGAGATACCAGCGACCTGATTTCGCCACGATCCCGTACGGGTCGACCACCCGTGTCGAGGCCTGGCTCTCGGCGCTGCGCCGGTACAGGATTCGAAGGCGTCGCCGGTGTCGCAGGGTCGAGGCCAGATCCGATACTTCGACCGCTGCCTCGGGGGCAGCAAACCACGCGGTGCTGTCGACAAGCACAAGGTCAGCCAGCCGCAGCGGGCTCGGCGACTCAGGTGCTGCAGCCTGGCGGGCGGCGATCTTGCGCTCGGCCGACTCCCACACCGCAGTTAGGCCCATTCGCTCACGTAGTGCGCTGTCCAAGCCGGCCACGGATAGGGCCTCCAGTTCTGGTGGTTCCAGATGGGATGCGCTGAGCCGTGCACTGGAGAGCAGGACGATCCCGCCGTTCCGCCCACGTTCGGCATAGACGGGCACGCCCGCTGTCGATAGCGCCTCGACGTCCCGCAGCACAGTCCGCCGGGACACCTCAAGACGCGCGGCGAGCTCCGTGGTAGTGAGCCGCTGACGGGTCTGCAGGAGCAGCAGGAGATGCAGGAGTCTTGAAGCCTTCATGCTTACCCATGTTCTCAGAAAAGGTGACAGGTTCCGTCGCGATTGGTTGATCCACTGGGTGCTGGACCGAGAAATCAACGAGTTGAGGAGCACTCCATGCCCGCACCGAACCTGTTCCTGATCGGCGTCCGCGACGCCGAGGCCGCCACCGCCTTCTACAGCGACCTGTTCGAGATCGAACCGACCTTCACCAGTCCCCACTACGTAGCCTTCGAAGCTGCCCCCGGTGTCCTGTTCGCACTGTGGACGGGCTACAGCGAGCACGCGGTCCCGAGCCTCCCTCGTACGACAGAGATCGGACTCATGGTGCCGGGGCCATCGCAGGCGATTGACGAGATCTTCACGAGGTGGGCCTCGAAGGGGCTCCACGTTGTGCAGGAGCCGCATGATGCTGTCTTCGGCCGCACGTTCGTGATTACGGACCCTGACGGCAACCTCATCCGAGTCTCCCCGGTCGACTGACCTGCGCTATCCCTCCCCGCATATCTCCAAGCTGAAGGGCCGGCCACACACCATGGCCGGCCTTTCAGCCTGTCTAGGAGCTCAGAAATGTCGCATTCGAACGCGGCCCTCACCCCGCGCCACCGGCTGAAAGTCGCTCGACTCGTCGCTGACGACGGCTGGCCAATCAGCGAAGTCGCGGCCCGCTTCCAGGTGTCCTGGCCGACCGTGAAGCGCTGGGTCGATCGCTACCTCGCAGGCGAGTCCATGCAGGACCGATCCTCACGACCGCGGAGCTCTCCGGCCAAGACACCCAAGACCATGACGAAGAGGTGCGTCAGCCTGCGACTAAATCTGCGGGAAGGGTCGGTCCAGCTCGCTGCGAGACTCAATATCGCCCCGTCGACAGTGCATCGAATCCTGCGATCGGCCCGCCTGAACCGACTCGCCTACGTCGACCGTGAGACCGGTGAGCCCGTCCGCCGGTATGAGCACGACCATCCGGGATCAATGGTGCACGTGGACGTGAAGAAGCTCGGGAACATCCCCGACGGTGGCGGCTGGCGCTACGTCGGCCGCCACCAAGGCGAGAAGCACCGCGCCGCGACGCAGAGCAAGTCACGCAACGCCTACGGCGGCCCGAAGGTCGGATACGCATTCGTGCACACCGTCATCGACGACCACTCCCGCGTCGCCTACACCGAGGTCCACGACGACGAAACAGCCGTCACCGCCGTCGGCTTCCTGCACCGGGCTGTTGACTGGTTCGCTGACCGTGGCGTCACCATTGAGAGGGTCCTGTCGGACAACGGCGGCGCGTACCGCTCGTACCTGTGGCGCGACAACTGCGAAGCGCTTTCGATCACCTCGAAGTTCACGCGCCCTTACCGCCCGCAGACATACGGGAAGGTCGAGCGCTTCCACCGCACCATGGCCGATGGCTGGGCCTACGCCCGCTGCTACATCAGCGAGCAAGAACGACGCGACGCACTGGCCGGTTGGCTCCACCAGTACAACCACCACCGGCCCCACACCGCGTGCGGCAACCAGCCGCCATTCTCACAATTGATCAACGTGCCCGGTCAGTACAGCAGCGTCGCGGTATGACCAGTACGAATGACGACCTTGTGATCCGGCTCGAAGCGCGGGCCGAGTTTGAGAAGGTCTATCTCCGGGTTTCCCCGACGATCTCCAAGAAGGCCATGGAGGTCCTCCGTGACGTGGAGCGCTTGGAGTTTGTCGTCGGTGAGCTTCCCACGACGGCTCTTGGTGTTCGACAGGAACACCCTGAGCTTCACCTCCGACCCATCCGGCAACACCTCTACGTGGGCCCTGGGGACGGTCAGGGAGCCGGTGCGGGTCTTGTTGTCGACGCTCACGCAATTCCCACTTCCGGCGGCCTGAGCGTCACGTAATTCCCCACCCTCGCGGTCACGACTCCCCATGGGGACGGCGGACGAGAGCGGTGCTGGTGTCGGTCTCGACGTTGGACCGGCGTGGTGAGGCGTGCAGCACCGCGGACGGTTACCCGCAATGCCTTCCGGCCCGGGCGTGCTGCAGCTTGTGGGTGAAGCGGTGCATGTGGGGGTCGAGCAGCTCGTCCGACTCCTCGAGCACCTGCTCGTCGGTCAGCCACCGGATCGCGTTGAACTCGTCCTGATCGTAGGAGGTGATGGTGTCAGCGTCGGCGGTCAGGAGGTACCAGAGCGAGACGTCAGTGTGTGTGCCCTGCCCCCGCGTTTCGGTGACGGTGAGGAAGAGAGGAAGCTCGCCGCTGATCGGCGATGCCATGGCCTGGATGCCCAGCTCCTCACGACATTCGCGGACCACCGCGGCCCACGGGTCCTCACCCGGCTCGACGTGTCCGCCGGCCGGCAGCCACAGGCCCGCCTTGCGGTGCGCGACGAGCAGCAGTTGATCGCGCGTGTCGTCGAGGACGACGAAGTAGCTCACCAGGTGCATCGCGGGAACATCCGGCTTGCGCACTCGGTAGACCGGGGCTCCGCTGGCGATCCACTGTGTGGCGGTCTTCAGGTGGATGCGCTCCAGGTCGTCCCAGGGATCGATGGTGCCGACCAGCTCCAGAAGGCGGGCACGCGGCTGATCGTCATGGTCGCTGAGCGGGTGGCCAGTTGAGGTCATCCGCGCATCCTGTCAGGAGGCACTGACAGGCGACGTTGGTACGGGATTGGTTTCCCCATCCTGGGCGGTTTGAGTGTCATGTAATCGATCATCTTGAATTCTCCGGATTTGCCGTGGGTAGCGCGGAGTTCGGGATCGAGGGACCTGGTCGTCTGCGGTTTCGTCGGCCTCCGCAGGCCGCCACCGCGACCTCTTCACCCAAATCCACACCCAGGCCGCCGAACCGACCGCCGCTCCCGGCGGCCGCGGTCCGGCCGTCAGCCGCGCATCCCTCAAAGCCGACCTCGCCGCCGCCGACGCCCGCACGGCCCCCTCGCCGCCCAAGTACGCCGCCTCGAACACCGCCTCAGCGAAGTCCTCGGCGAGCAGGTCTGGCGCGAGTCCCGGCATTGGCGGACCCGACGGCACCGAACACCTCAAGGCCCGGATCAGCACCCTTGAACAGCAGGCGATCGACCTGGAGTTGAAGCTCCAGGAACGCGACGACGACCTCGCCGCCGCCCGCGCTGCCAACCGCGAGCTCATGGCCCAGCTCAACCGCCACGCCGACCGCTCACCCAACCTGCCCGGGCGAGCGCACGTGCCCGTGACAGCCCGGTTCCCGGCCTCTCAGCGGCCGGGAACCGGGCTGTCGGGAACGGGGTCTGGGACGGATCTTGTGAGCCATCGCCGCATTTCAGAGGCATATCCGCGCTGTTCTGCCAGCGGTGAACATCGGCCCGACCGGGCTCGACGATCACTACGGTCCAGTCTCATGACGATTACGACGCGCACGGTCGAGTACCTGGCCGACGGTCTGACGATGATCGGGCACCTCGCCGTCCCGTCCGGTGTCGACCGTCGGCCCGCGGTGCTGCTCGGACCAGAGGGCATGGGGCTCAGCGACGTCGAGCGCCGCCGGGCCGATGCGCTCGCCGAGCTGGGGTACGTAGCGCTGGCCTTCGACCTTCACGGCGGGCGCTATTTGGGTGACCCCGAGGAGATGCTGGCCCGTTGCATGCCGCTGCTCGCCGCCCCTGACCGGATGCGGGGCATCGGCCATGCGGCTCTCGACGTGTTGCGCGCCGAACTGCGGACCGACCCCGACCGGATCGCCGCCGTCGGCTACGGCACCGGGGGCGCCATCGCGCTGGAACTCGGGCGCGATGGCGTCAACCTACGCGCGATCGGGACAGTCAACGCAACTACCACGGGCCGACCGGGCGAGGCGGCGCGCATCCGCTGCCCGGTGTGGGCCGGGGTCGGATCGGAAGACCCGATCATGCCGCCCGCGCAACGGAACGCGTTCACCGCCGAGATGCAGGCCGCGGGCGTCGACTGGCGCCTCGCGGTCTACGGCGGCGCCTTGCACGCCTTCCACCACCCGCCAGTCGACCACCCCACGGTCCCCGGCGTCGGCTACCACCCACAGCACGCGCAGCGAGCCTGGCACGACGTCGTCGACCTGCTCGCCGAGTGCCTGCCCGTAACGGAATGATCTGGTTGGCAACCGCGAGTCCGGACCGCGAACCGGGCCGGTCGACCGCCACCGCTCCGGTTTGTGGCCGGCGCTCCCTTACCAAGCTCGGTCGCCCGTGAGGAAGTGCAACGCCGAGCCCTGACGGCCTCCTGGACGGCTGGGACACGGCGGGCGGGGAGCACCGTCCTAGCGCTGTACGGGTGTACGGAGGCTCAGGTGGGTGCCGGCGCAGCGACGCGAGTGGAGTGCGCTGGCTGGTCCGGCACCGAACTTTGGGAACGAACGCCGACGATGCCTGGGCCACGAATGAATGGGGTCGTGATTCAGTTCTCCACTCTTGCCGCCGATCGGTCGGGTGACCACACGGTTCAGCTTGCCGTCACCCAGGCCCGGCGCTCCGAGCACCCGGAGCGCACGACCTGGGGGCCCGATGACGCGGCGCCCGCGGATGACTACTGGGACTGGCAGGAGTTCGTCGTGGACGGCGCGGGCGACCTGTGGATCCGCCTCACTGGCGACAGTCCGCACAAGGGCGAGTGGCAGCTGCGCGGCTACAAGTCGCGGCTGTCCTTCGAAGAGAAGATCAAGCCGGTGCCGTGGCAGGACCTGGTCGCCGCGTACGGACCGCTCACGGATCTCCCCGACGGCTGGTACCGCCAGCGCAACGAGGTCCTGGAAGCGGTCGCCGGCGCGATGAGCGACATGGACGACATCCTCTTCCACGCCTGGGGCGCCCACACACTCGGCACCGACCGCGCCCACGGCCCGCTGATCGACGACGACAACGCAGACGACGATATCGTCCGCCACGCCCAGAACGTCGCCGACCGACTGACCCAGCAGGCCGCCAAAATCCGCACATCCCTGGCGGCGGCACACCTGGTCACGCCCGCCGAACACACGGGCTGACCGCTCGCTGACCAGAAAACTCGGAGCGTCGGCCTGTGAGCTGTTCGCCACGGTCGACCTGGCCCGGGTCACGGCCGGCACCTGGCAGCGTCTCGCCCCGTTCACCGGACCCGCTCCGAGGCAGAGCAGGCAGCCGGGCCGCGTCCACGTTGTCGCGCACGGCGAGGTCCTGGGCACCGTCAGCTACATCCTCCGGGAGGGCAGCTGGGGCCGCGGCTACGCCACCGAAGCCGCCAACCAGGTCGTCTCCGTCGCCTTCACCACCGCCGGCCTCAACCGGCTGGAGGCCATGCACCACCCCGACAATCCGGCCTCGGGCCGTGTGCTGGTCAAAGCCGGGTTCACCCGCGTTGGCGCGTCCGACCGGCACAACGACGACGGAGGCGCCATTCCCTACGAGCTGTACGCGCTGGAGGCCGTCGACACCTTGGCTGCGTAGGTCGCGAGGAGGAACGGTTGTTGATGCGTTCTGAGAACGATCGCGGGTCAGAGGCCCTGGGAATGTTCGCGAGAAGTAGGAACGGTCGGGCTGTTCGTGTTGAACCGGCGGCGGGCCTGCGGCGACTGCTGGTTAGCCTAGATCGTGCACGGCCCTCGGCTTGCGCCACGCCGTGAGTGCCGCTGATATGAGGCCTGAGGAACATCGCTGTCAGATCGTGCGCTAAGGGCTTGTCGGCCCTGGTGGGTGGCTGATGGGATGTCGGCGGCGGGGCGGTCGTGAGGTCTCCTACGGATAACACCCTATTTATCTGCGGAATTGCCGATCATGACCTGCGGTGACGTCCTCGGGCCGCTGCGCGAAGCGACCCCGTTATCTGTGGCAAAGGAGCAGCGGTGCCGACCGTCGTCCAGCTGCCGGCCGGGAAGACGCTGACCGTCCGGGCGGCGGCCGACGTCTTCCTCGGCTCGCTTGCCAACGCGAACACCGTGCGGAGCTACGGCGTCGCCGTCGGCAAGACGGCTGACCGTCTCGGCGGGGGCGGGCTGCTGGCCGCGGTGGCGGCCCCGACGAGGTCGGCGAGGCCCTGGAGGTGCTGTGGGGCACCTCGGTGGCGAACACCTGGAACGCGCGCCGCGGCGTGGTGCTGTCCTGGACGGGCTGGTGCGCCGAGCGCGGCTACGACGGGCCGACGCGGTGCCGGCTTGGGTGAAGCGGATGCCGACGCCGGACTCCGACACCCCGGCCCGCTCGAAGATGGCGATCGACCGGCTCATCGCCCGCCGCGACGTCCACCCGCGGGAGAAGACCTTGTGGCGGATGCTCTACGAGACCTGCGCGCGCTGTGAGGAGATCCTGGACGTCAGCATCGAGGAGTTGGACCTGGCCGGACGCCGGGCCCCGGTGAAGACGAAGGGCGCGGTCGCGCGGCGCCGGGGCGGCCGCGGCCGTGAGGACTTCGTGCTGGAGGCGGTGTACTGGGATGCGGGCACCGCCCGGCTGCTGCCCCGGCTGATCAAGGGCCGCACGCGTGGGGAGGTGTTCGTTACCCGTCGCAGCCCCGGTCCGGGGAAGGTCGTTGCGCCGCGCGATGTGTGCCCGGACACGGGGCTCGCCCGTGCGGATGGCTCCAGCCGCCTTGGTGGAGGCGGACGGTTCCGCCGCCGGCCCGCCGCCGCGCCGGCGCCGCCAAGGAAGTGGATTCTCCCTGCTTTGTTGGCGACATGTCGATCTTGCGTGACCTGGGGCGTTCTTGGCTGTCTCACGGCCGTGTCACCCGTGATCAGTCTCAAATCCGTGGCATTTCCTCGCGAGGCCACACACGACATGAGGGCGAGAGCAGGAGGCATGTCCGAGTCGGCCGGGTACGCCATGCTGAGCCCCGAGCACGAGGGCCACCGGCGAGCCCAAATCGCGCACCGATGAGCTTCCCGCGCCGCGCTGGTCCATACGCCGGACACCCACGAACGGAGGGCTGAGCCATGCGGAAACGTAGGTGTCGGTCAGGGGGTGCGTCGGGGCAGGTCCGATCGGCGGAGCAGGTCGCGCATCAGGGTTTCCGCCGACTTCGTCGTGTGGGCGCGGGTCGCGGAATGTTCGGCGTACGTGGTGACGAACAGGGCGTTGCCGACGCGGACCCGCACCATCGCCTGCCAGGGCTCGGGCCCCTTGGACCAGAGGCCGTGGGCGTCCTTCTTGATGAGGACGGCGGCTTCGTCGCCCAGGTCGGGCAGGCGGTGTTCGGTCGCTTCGGGGGACGCCTTCTGGCCGAGGGCGCGGAACTGGTCGACCGCGTACAGCGCCCCGTTGAAAGTATCGGTCGACTTCCAGCCCGCCGCGGCGACTGCGATGCGGAGGGCGGGGGCGGTGGGGGAGGGGCCGGAGGCGACGGCGCACACATTGAGGCCCGGGAACGGGGGCCACCGGCCCGGCAGGGAGCGCGTGCTGGACTTCGTGAGGGTCGGCTTCGTGTCGGTGCTCGTCCGCGGCCGCAGCTCGTGGACATCCAGTAGCGAGCATGCCGCGGGGACGTGGGGGACCGGGTCGGGTGGCGGATGGATGTTCATCGCGCTCAAGAAGACGCGGGTCGTGAGGAGTGCGCCGAGAACTAAGGCGAGGGAGGCGAGTGGTGCGCGCGGTGGGGCGTGGCGTGGGGGCGTGCCGTCGTAGGTCTCCGCGAGGCGTTCGCGCAGTTCGATGTGGCTGAAGCGGTAGACGCCCCCGGACTGCCGCAGTACCCCGCGGGCGTGCGCGTCCTCCAGGAACGCGGTGAGGCGCCACGGGAGCCGGCCGGTGGCCGCGTACCAGACGTGGGCCGTCCCGTACTGGCCCCAGGCGGAGAGCCCGACGGCGTACAGCCACCACGAGGCCACGGCGACGGCCCAGTCCAGCGGGGTGTCGGTGTGCAAGGTGCGGCCGTTGAACTGCCACCAGGTGAACAGGACCGGGGCCAGGAGCAGGGGATACCGGGAGCCCAGTCCGTCCGGTGTGAGGCGGATCGGCGCCAGCCAGCCCAGGGTGAGGACCACCTGCCGGTCGGCGCGAATCGTCTCGCGCGGGGTCCGTTCCGGAGCCTGGTCAGCGAACCGCCACACGAGGGGAAGCACGGGCTGCAGCAGGGCGGCGAAGGTGACGGTGCAAAAGCCCACGACCAGCCACTGGTGGTGTAGGGCCGAGGTGATGATGATCGCCGTGGTGAGGGCCAGGCCCAGGGCCACCAGCCGTCCCTTCCCGCTCCGCAGCGCCTTCCGTACCCGTGCTCCGTCGGGCCGGCCGAGCAGCCAGGGGGTGAGGTGGACTCGTTCGTTTTCGGGGTGGGCGGCGGATCCGTAGAGCGTGAGGGAGCAGGCCAGGGCGTACGCGAGCCACACCGGCATCCCGCCGCCCCACTGCCCGGTGGCGATGTCAGCCCGGGCGAGCAGGAGGACCGACAGCAGGTACGCGGGGGCCACGTACAGGAGCCGCACCGGCCACGGCATCTCTTTCTGGAGCCGCCACCAGGCGAGGTCCGGTTCGTGGGCGGCCTTCAGACGGACGGCGAGGAACCCCATCCAGCGGCGCGCCTCCTCGGGCCGCCACCCGCCGTGCTCGGCGCGCACGTCGTGGGAGGCACTGTACGCGGTGTCGAGAAAGACGTCGTACAAGTGCCTTTCCAGAGCGCCCCGTTCGTTGAACGCGTCCGGGGACAGCAGCTCGCCGGGGTCGTTGCCGTCCCAGCCGTAGGTGACCCGGGCGAGGCCCGCCATGAGGGGGACGCGGAGCGCCTCGCGCAGCCGTTCTGTCTCGGCGGCGATGTCGTCGGTGTCGCGCAGCCGCGCCAGGACCGGGGCCCAGGGGGAGCGGTCCGAGCCCGAGGGATTGAGGTAGCCGCTCACGGCGGCGTCGGTAAGGCCCTGGAGGGTGATCTCGGTGCGGGCGAACACGCTCTGGTCCGGGGCGTATTCGAGGTAATCATCGGCGCGAGTGGTGAGGACGAAGGGGCGTCCCCGCAGCGTCTCGACGAGCTGGCGCAGGGCCTCCTTGCGGCGAGCGGGCGGGAGTTCGTCGAACCCGTCCAAGATCAGCAGGACCCGGCCGGTGGCGCGCAGGAGGTGCAGCGCCACGTCGTAGGGGCGGGCCCCGGGGACCGGCGCGCAGACCCGCGGGAAGTCGGCGGCCAGGCGCTGGGCCACCCAGTCGGCCAGCCCCTTGTCCAGGTGCCACGCGGCCAGCGGCACCACGAGCGGGATCGGACGCTCGGGGCTGTGGTCACGGCCGGCGAGGAGTTCGGTGGCGAGGCGCAGGGCCAGCACCGTCTTGCCCGCGCCCGCGCAGCCGATCACGACGAGCCGCCGGTCGGGGAGGCTCTCGAAGTACGCGGAGACGGGGGTGTCCGGCCGCTCCGGCCGGGGCGTCCACGGCACCTCGATGATGTGCGGCTCGGCGATGTGCAGCAGCCGTTCGTCCCGGGTGTACTGCCGATGCAGTGCCTCGGCGAGGCCGTCGACGACCCGCTCGATGTGCTCCGGGGCCGTCCATGCCCGGTCGTGCCGGCGCCGCCGGGCGGTCAGGGCCCGCGCGGCGACGGAGGACGCGAGGGCCAGGGCCAGGAGGAGCCATCCGAGCCGTACGGGGCCGGGGTCGTAGCCCTGCGGGAGCGGCAGCTCGGGGCGTACGGCGAGGAGGTACAGGCCGAAGCCCGCGATCAGGCCGCGCACGCCCACCGCCACATGCGGCTGGACGTACAGGTTCATGATGTCGCGGGCCTGGATGAGCAGGCCCTGCTGTCCGCCGCGCGCGGTGTTGTGCGTGTCCCCCGGTGGTCTGCTCCGCTCCGACAACTCCCGGCCTATCCGCCGATGGTGATGTCACCGTTGAAGTCGCGTCCCTCGATGACGGTCTGCTGGCGGCCGCCGGAGACCGTGTTGTGGACGTCGCCGGAACCCGTCGTGCGTACGGTGGCGAGAGCCGGCGTCCGCTGCCAGGTGCCCAGGGCGTCGGCGAACGCGGGGTCCTGGCGGGCCCGTTCGGCCAAGGTGCGGGTCAAGTCAGCTGCCCGTGCGGTTCGTTCGGCGGTGTCCGCAGCATCGGTGAGCGCGTCCAGTTCGGGGGTCCCGGTGGGTTCCACCGGGGAGGGGCGGTGGACCAGGTCGCGCAGGGACGCCCAGAGTTGCTGGCCGGCGGCGCCCGCCGTGCCGGATGCCAGGGCCATCAGCAGTTCCGGCGCCATCGGTTCCATGGGTACCTCTTCTCGCTCGCCTGGGGGCTGTGGGTCGGGTGTCGAGTGTAGGGCCGACCCCCCGCTGAGTAGCGGCAGGTTCGGGTTCTGTCATGTGTAAGAAATCGTTCCTGCCCCTGAGCGGGCCCTCGCCTGCGCGTCTGGCTCCACGCCGGGTTGTCACCTCCTGCGCGGACGGCCCGGATACCCGGCGAGGCGGAGTGGGACGTCGTTCTTGAGTAGGGCCAGGCGAACTATGGCAAGAGAACCCGGCTTGAACAGGGACAAGCCGCTGACATCCTCCGCCGATTACTTATGACACGAGTGACGAAAGTCAGTGTCATCTTCATGCAGACCGGTACAGACGGCTGGCCACTGATCAAAAGCTGAGCCGGAGCGTGACGGTCACCGGCAGGTAGGCCCATTGGGCTGCGTCCCCCACGATGTAGGCCAGCAACAGGTCGTGGTGGCGATGGGGGGCGAGTGGGTGCGGGGATCGGTGCCATGGTTGGGCCGAATCCGCGATTTCGGAGCCCCTCGGCGCAATCACCGGCACGGGGGTCTATGGCACCCGTCCTTGGTGACCGAAAAGATGATTATGGCGTGAACGTCACCCGTACCGTCTGCTTCGACGGCCGGCTCCGCTGGTCACGGGGAGCCAGCTTCGGCGGTCACGGGAGCGAAGGCCGCGAGGAGGAGTACCCGCCTCCGCAGACCTGCCTGCGTCCTATCGTCGCCCCACCCAGGAAGGGGAAGCCGCTGGGCGGGGCGATGGCGTTCAGTGAGCAACAGCGCCCCGCGGTGTGTGGGAGGCACCGCGGGGCGCACACTCCCCTCGCAGCACTATCTGAAACCACCGCCGGAGCGAGCTACGGAGTGATAGAGGTGATGAAAACGTCGTAGAAGTCGATGGTCGCGGCGCCGTCGCTGACGTGACCGTTGTTCCTAACGACGATGTCGAGGAAGTGGCTCGTCGCAGGTCCAGGAAAGTCGATCTGACTCCGCGTGGCCATCTGTATCACCTCGGCAAACACGGTCCTTCCCGAGCTTGAGCCTGCCTGGACAGTGGCCGTGATCGCGGCGCCGCCGAGACGATCATCCGGGCCTACCGTGAAAAAGACCGTCCCGTCGGGCGGGATGGACTGTTGTTCTGGGTGGACCGAAAAGCATGTGACGTTGGCCATGATCGTTCTCCGTCCTGTGGTCGGAATCTGCTCGCTGACCTGGAGCCACGCGGGCGCCACGCCCAGCTCCAGGATCGGGCCATAGCCAGGCAGGTGCCACTCGACGTAGTGGCTGCTGCTCACGCTCACGGTCCGCCGCCTCGCTGCCCTGTCGGTCCCCAAGGTCGTAGCTCTACGGGGCGATGGGGCCGTTCTTCTTCTCCGGGTGTGCGGACAGGACGTAGCGGGTGGCGGCGAGGTGGGAAAGGCCGAAGAGCTCCATGAGGCGGACGGGGTCAGCGCTGTGTCGGGCTTCGTCGTAGATCCGGTCCATGCGCAGGGCGCCGGCCCGCAAGCCGAGCCGTTCGAAGGTCTTCTGGACCACGCCAGCGCTGATGGGCGGGCCGGAGTCGTCGACAGCGGTGTTGCGGGTGACGAAGAAGTGGGGGTTGGAGCTGTCGGGCCAGCGCCGGTGGCGTTGCAGTTCCCATGCCGTGGCGAGTCGCAGGGTGAAGGCATCGAGGTAGACGAGGTGGTCCATGCGCCCTGGCCGTCGCAATTGCAGGCGGCCCTTGCTCCGGTCGAGGTCGGTCCGCAGGAGGCGGACGAGTTGTCCGGGGAGGAGGGCGTAGACGGCGACGAGGGCGGCCATGAGCCGGTCGCAGGGGTCGTCGACTTTGTCGAGGAGTCCGGCGAGGCGGTCGGAGGGCAGCGCGGCGGGCAAAGGCCGGCTGACGGTGAGGGAGACGCCGCGGGCGGGGTCGCGGAAGATGAGGCGTTCGCGTTTGAGGGCCCTGAACAGGGAGCGCAGTGAGGTGTGCAGGCGGCGGGCCTGGTCTCCGGTGAGCGGGTCGAGGGCAGCCTCGATGTGTTTCTTGGTGATCTGGCGGGGGTCGGTGAGGCCGTCAGCCGTCCATGCTTCGAGAGTGGGCAGGACGGCGACCACGTAGTTCTCGACCGTCTTGGGGCTGCGGGGCCGGCTGGACGAGCTGCCCTGACCGAGGAGCACGTCGATGAACGCGTGCAGCGCGGCGGCGAAGGCCGGGTGGCTGACCGTGGAGGCGTGTTGCCGGGCGCGTGCGATGCAGGGATCGCTGGGCTGTTGGGCTTCGAGCAGGCCGCGCAGGCGGAGGTAGTTGACGACGCGGGGGCCGTGGAGGGTGGTGCGCATGGAGGCCAGGGCCCGGATGTCCGTCTCCTGGATGGGGACCTCGGCGCCGAGGTGTCCAGTGACGATGCGCGGGGTGCGGACGCTGCCGCTGAAGGAGTCGGTGTTCCATCCGCGGCCGCGCATGTAGGTGATGAAGTCGGCGACCAGGTCGGCGGCCGCGAGAACCCGGCTTGAACAGGGACAAGCCGCTGACATCCTCCGCCGATTACTTATGACACGAGTGACGAAAGTCAGTGTCATCTTCATGCAGACCGGTACTACGTGGGCCCTGGGGACCGTCACAGAGCCCTCGCGAGCCTTGCGCTGAGCCAAGGGAGCCGCGACGCCCCCGCTCGAAGGCGCTAGTCCTTCTCCTCCTTCTCCTCGCCCGGCTCGGCGACGTCCCCTGTCCAGCTCGACGGCCTCGGCGAATCCTGGATGACGCCGCGCCGGACGTGTGGGTGGTCAATCCGGAGACAGCCGTCACCGGTGACGGGGACTTCGCGCCCGGCAAGGGCGTCCACTACCGGATGAGCCCGGCCAACCCGCCGTGCCTGGCCGCGGCCCGGCCGGAGCCGCCGCGCCCTGGCGGTCAGCCCTGGGGTCGGGTGAGGTAGGTGTCGATGACCCACATCGCCTCTTCCGTTCCGCCCCTGCGGTAAAGCCAGTGGCCCACGACGTCCATCGTGAACAGGGACGCCTCGGGGAAGGAGCGCGCCATGCGTCGCGCACCCGGCAGGGGGGTCGCCAGATCATGGGCGGCGTTGACCACAAGCACGGGCGGTAGGTTGCCCCTTCCCCGGGCGGGCTGGGGCTTCGGCGGCATGCTCCAGCCCTGGCAGCCGAGGACGATGTCCAGTGCCTGGGCGTTGTAGCGAACGTGCGGGGCGGCCTTCGCGACTCTCTCCCGGATGGCCCGGTACTCGGCGTAGTCGCGGATCCGGAAGTCGTAGTCCTGGCACAGCACGAGCCGCGAGGCGAGTTCCGTGCCGGTGGGGGACCAGCGGACCTCGCCCTTTCCTGTGTACAGGGCGGCCAGTTGCCGTGCTGTTTCCTCCGGGCTTCCCTTGCCGAGAGCGAAGGTGAGGAAGTCGGCAAGCCTGTCGGCGTCGACCGCTGTCCGTGTCGGTCCGTTCGGGCCGGGCTCGCGGAGTGTGCCCGCGTCGGCGCGGGCGAACAGCGTGTCGGTGACGGCCGTCAGGTCCTTGCCGTTGAGTGCGCAGGCTGTGTCCTTCTCGCACCAGGCCGCGAGCCGTTTCAGGGTGTCGTCGATGGTGACACTGCCGTCGGTGAGGTACCGCTCGGCGTTCGGCCGGTCCGGGTCCATCGCGCTGTCGAGGGCCAGTGCGCGGAGCCTGCTGGGAAAGAGGCGGGCATAGCGTTCGCCGAGGAAGGTGCCGTAGGAGTGACCGAGGAAGCTGATCCGGCGTTCGCCGAGGGCGGCGCGGATCGCGTCCATGTCGCGGGCCACGCTCTCGCCGTCCATGTGGGCGGCGAGCGGGCCCGTCCGCTCCAGACAGCTGGCCGCCAACCTGCCGTTCAAAGTACGCAGGCGCTCGAACTCGGCCGCGTCGCGGGGGCGGGACGGGATCTGGCCGGTGATCGCCTCGTCGCAATCGGCGTTTCGGCTGCGACCGATGCCGCGCGGGTCGAAGCCGATCACGTCGAAGCGCTGGAGCATGGCGGGGGAGTAGCCGCTGACGGGGTCGTCCGCGTACAGCGCGTCGTCGGCCCCGGGCGTGCCGGGGCCGCCGGGGTTCGACATCAGGACCCCGATCCGTCCCGCGGGGTCGGTGGCCCGGTACCGCGCGACGAAGATGCCGGTCTTCGGCCCGTTCGGCTTCGCCCAGTCCAGCGGCACCTCGACCGTCGCGCACTGCGCCCTCGGGCTGGGGTCGGGATAAGGCGGCTCGGCCTTGGGGCAGGCACCCCAATGGATCGGCGGTACGGAGGCGGCGGGACCGTCCGACTGCTGAGCCGCCGCCACGCCGGGAGCAGCCAGGACGGCGGCGGAGGCTGACAGGGCCAGGAATATGGAGACGACCCGCCGTCCTGGCTTCGGGTTCACGCGCATGCTCGTGTTCATGCGCGCGACTGTCACGGTCCCGTGTGACGGCACTTTCAAGGAGACATGGTGGGAACGTAACAAGACTTCGTCATCATCGGTTTCCCCGGCGCTGTCACGTTGTTGGCCGTGTGGGTCTCTGACGGTGCGTCGGGGTGTAGTGGGGGCCGGGGTTTCGGGCTGGTGCTCAGGCTTCGGCGGGCTGGTCGGCGGCGCCGGTGGCCTGGTCCCGGCTCGCGAAGCGGATGGTCATCTCGGCTCGGTAGCCGGGGGCACTCATCAGGTGGCGGCGGGGCCGGAAGTGCGGTGAGATGCCACTGAACGCGGACAGGAACCGCTGGGCCCCGCCGGTACTGCGGAAGCCCTTCATCGCGCGTTCACGCTGCCTCGTCGGCTGATGACTGTTCTCGGCCCGGTTGTTCAGGCCCTTGTGTGAGCGGTACTCGACCGAGGGCATGACCTCGCGGTGGGCCGCGCCGTAGGAACGGAGCTTGTCGGTGACGATCACCCTCGGTACCGAACACGTCTTCTTCATGAGGCGGCGGAAGAACCGCCTGGCCGCAGCGGTGTCCCGCCGGTTCTGTACGAGGATGTCGAGCACGTTGCCGTCCTGGTCGACGGCCCGTCACAGGTACTTCTGCTCTCCGTTGATCTTGAGGAAGACCTCGTCCAGGTGCCACTTGTCCCCGGGCCGGGGCTGCCGGCGGCGCAGCGCGCCGGCGTAGGCCTGCCCGAACTTGGCGCACCAGCGGCGGACCGTCTCATAGGAGACGGCGACACCGCGCTCGAGCATCAGCTCCTCCACCTCGCGGAACGACAGCGGGAAGCGGAAGTACAGCCACACGCAGTGGGAGATCACCTCGACCGGGTACCGGTGCCCCTTGTGCGACGGCGGTGCGCTGTCCACGGACGACCCCTCCCAGCATGACCAACCAGAAGATCATCCCACCCGGTCAGTCAACGTGACAGTGCCCGGTGTGGGCCCCGGACACGACGTCCTGGACGCGGGATGCGGTGCCGGACGCATCGCGGTGCCGCTCACGGACGTGCTCACCGAAGGTTCCTGTCTCGGCTTCGACATCGTGCCGCACGCCGTCGAATGGTGCTCCCGCACGATCACTCCCCGCCATCCGAACTTCCGCTCGCCCACGTCGACATCCGCCAGGAGATCTACAATCCGCAAGGGACCCTCTCCGCGGCCGACTTCCGGTTCCCTGCCGACGGCGCGGCCTTCGACACCGCCGCGCTGGTGGGGCCCATCAGCCATCTCCGCCCGGCCGAGCTGGAGAACTACCTGGCGGAGTCCGCCCGGGTCCTGCGGCCCGGAGGGCAGTGCTTCGCCACGGCCTACCTGGTGGACGACACGGTCGCCGCGAACATCGCGCGCGGCACGACCGCCTTCGAGTTCACGCACGACCACGGTGACTACTACGTGCACTCCGAGGAGGAACCCACGTGCGCCATCGCCTACCGGCTGGAGCACATCCTGTCGGTGGCGGAACGGCACGGTCTGCGCATGCGCCGGGACCCCCGACCGGGTACCTGGGGTGTTTCCACACGACGTCCGGCCTCGATGGACCTGCTGGTCCTCGAACGCACCTGAGAGCCTGTCGGGTGACCTCTGATCGGGCGGACGAAGGTCACCCGACAGGCTCCGAGCCGACCGGGTGCCGCAATGGCACCCGCATCCCCGCACAGGAGAGGAAATCCATCCGTCCATGACCGACAGGACCAACCCCACCGCCGTCCCCGGCGACGGAAACCCCGGCGTCATCGTCATCTCGGGCATCTCCGCCGCAGGCAAGTCCACCGTCGCGCAGGCCCTCGCCGAGCGCCTGCCCCGTTCGGCGCACGTACGCGGCGACACGTTCCGCCGCATGGTCGTCAACGGTCAGGTGCACATGACCGCTGAGGCCCCGCCGGAGGCCGTCGCGCAGCTCCGTCTGCGGTACCGCCTGGCCGCCGCGTCGGCGGACGCCTACGTCGAGGCCGGGTTCACGGCCGTCCTCCAGGACATCCTCCTCGGCGAGCACTTGCTGGAGATCACCGAGATGATCAGAAGCCGTCCGCTTGCCGTGGTGATGCTGGCACCCGACCCGGACGTCGTGGCCCGGCGCGAGGAGAAGCGCTCCAAGACCGGCTACGGACCCGACTGGCAGCCCAAGGACCTGGACAAGGTGCTCCGGGACGGCACGCCCCGCATCGGGCTGTGGCTCGACACCTCCCACCAGACGGTCGACGAGACCGTCGACGAGATCCTCAAGCGCGCCTGGGGCGAGGGCGCCGTCTCCTGATCACGCCGACGGGCTCCCGTGGCGCCGCCCCGGGAGCCCGGTCCGGCCCTGTGACCCGCCCTGCCCGACATCCAAGGAAGGACACGCGTTGCGCACCCTACGGATCGGCCCCGGAGACGCTTCGGTGGGAGTCGTCGGCCTCGGCTGCATGGGCATGACCTATGCCTACGACCCCGCCGGCCGCGACGAGAACACCTCGGTCGCCGTGCTCCACCGCGCTCTCGACCTCGGCGCCGACCTCATCGACACCGCCGATGTCTACGGCCCCTGCACCAATGAGGAGTTGGTGGGCCGGGCGTTCGCCGACCAGTTTCCGAATGGGAGGCGATTCGGAGGGGAATTCCTGCGCTTGCTGCGCGAGGGTCCTCCGTGGCCGACACTCGACACAGTGACCAGGCGATTGGATGGTCTGTAGAAATCGCCGAAGGTCACGTGAAAGCGGCAAGGAGCCAAGCGACGAGACTGTCGCCGTTGCAACCCCATGCGCGCCGGCCTCGCTGCCGCGCTGAACTATGGCGCCGGTGCCAACAAACGTGGCAATTCATTACAGATGTCAAGAATCTTGGCCAGACGGTGCCACTAGCGTGGCCAGGCTGTTGGGAGCCTCAGGTCACACAGCCCGATTAGTGCCAACTATCGTCGCCCGGCACAATCTAACAGCCGCAGGCCGGCCTGGACGCATCGGTGTGCTGCTGCCCATACCATCACGTCCTGCCTGCCCACAGGCTGGTGCCCCCCTCGTGCTTCGCACGAGGGGGATGGCGTTTGTCGCTGTCGGCGCGTCAGACGGCCGGCTTCTGGGCGGGGGTTGGTTTGGTGGCGAGGAGTGCGGTGATCTCATCGGCGAGGTGCGGGCCGAGTTCGCCCCAGCCGTCCTTGTAGCCGTAGACGCCGGCCAGGGTGCGGGCCTCGTAGTCGCCGTTCATGATCTCGATGTCGTTGGCTGTGATGAGTGCGGGGTGGGCGACGCCGACGGCCGACGAGACCTTGATCAGCTCCCTGCGCAGGGTGCGCAGGTAGACCGCGGCCCGGGTGGCCTTCGAGGCCGGGTCGAGGCCGCGGGCCAGCCACGGGTTCTGGGTGGCGATGCCGGTGGGGCACTTGTCGGTGTGGCACTTCTGCGACTGGATGCAGCCGATCGACAGCATCGCCTCACGGGCCACGTTGATCATGTCGGCGCCCAGCGCGAACGCGACCGCGGCGTTCTCGGGCAGGCCGAGCTTGCCGGAGCCGATGAAGGTCAGGTCGTCGGTCAGCCCCAGTTCGGCGAACGTCCCGTAGACCCGGGAGAAGCCCATCCGGAACGGCAGCGCCACCGAGTCGGCGAACATCCGCGGTGCCGCCCCGGTGCCGCCCTCGCCACCGTCGATGGTCACGAAGTCGACACCGCGGTCGCCACGTGCCATCAGCGTGGCCAGCTCCTGCCAGAAGCCCATCTCTCCCACCGCGCTCTTGACCCCGACCGGCAGACCGGTCTCGGCGGCCAGCAGTTCGACGAAGTCGAGCATCGAGTCGACGTCGCTGAACGCGGTGTGCCGCGAGGGAGAGGCGCAGTCCTTGCCGACCGGGATGCCGCGGACCCCGGCGATCTCCTCGGTCACCTTTGCGCCCGGCAGCATTCCGCCCAGCCCCGGCTTGGCTCCCTGGGAGAGCTTGATCTCTATCGCCTTGACCGGGGCGCCGGCGACCACGTCCTTGAGCTTGTCGACGTTGAAGCTGCCGTCCTCGTTGCGGCAGCCGAAATATGCCGTACCGATCTGGAGGACGAGGTCGCCGCCGCCCCGGTGGTGCGGCGAGAGGCCGCCCTCGCCCGTGTTGTGCATCGTGCCCGCCAGTGCCGCCCCCTTGTTGAGCGCCGTGATGGCCGCACCGGAGAGCGATCCGAAGCTCATCGCGGAGATGTTCACCACGCTCGCCGGCCGAAACGCCTTGGCGCGCCCGCGCGGTCCGCCCAGCACCTTGGCCGAGGGCAGTGGGGCCTGCGGGTCTCGCGCGTCGGGCAGCGCGCCGGCGAATGTGCGCTGCTTCAGGTAGGCATGCCCCTGCACGTGCTCGACGTCGACTTCGGTTCCGAACCCGAAGTAGTTGTTCTCCTCCTTCGCCGACGCGTAGATCCAGCTGCGCTGGTCACGACTGAACGGGCGCTCCTCCTCGTTGGAGGTCACGATGTACTGCCGCAGCTCGGGCCCGATCGTCTCCAACAGGTACCGGGCGTGTCCGATCACCGGGAAGTTCCGCAGCAGTGCGTGCCTCTTCTGGATGAGGTCGCGGGCAGCCAGGAGCGCCACCGCTGTTGCGGCGGCCGCGCCGATCTTCCGGGGGTGCATGAACGTTCCTCCTCGGTGAGCGACTCCATCACCATGCGGTGGAGTCGTTGAGTCGTGTCGGGCGCTGGACGGCAGGCACACGACCAAGCGGGCATCAGCGTCCGTCGAAGAATAGGAGGCCGTGCGGACAGGCATGCGGCCAGGGGGCTGGTCTCGGCGTCGGGTGAAACTGACACCGAGACCTGTCGGGATTCGGCCCGAGTAGTACCGAGGCGATACCGCTGCCGGACGTTTCCGCCGATGCCGTGTTGGTCGGCAACGCCACGCAATGGTTCGACGTGGCCGTCGCGGGACCCGAGGTCGCCAGGGTCTCGCCTCCAGGGGCACCCTGGCCGGCCGCCGGGCCGGATCCGCGCCTTCCTCACCAGCAGACCGGAGACCGCCACCGCGAGTTCACCCTACCGATGCTGGCCGGGGTGCTGTTCGTCCGGCGACTGCGAAACAGGCGCAATCACCCAAACCAGGCCCACCCGCCCATCGACCACGGCAAGAGCCCGCTGCTCGACGCCGACCATGATGTCGTCCGCATCGCCGACGCGCTGCTGGGCAGCCCCCACATCCTGGGCGCCGACGCCGAACCTGGCGACGACACCGTGCGGTTCACCAGCGCGGCCGGCATCAACTACACGCTCACCCTTGAGGACGCGGAGCCCACCGACGACGACCTCCTGCCCGAGCCGGTCCTTACCGAGGCCCTCGCCGCGGCGATCCTCAACGCCCTGCACTTCGTCATCGCCACGCCGGACTCGCCGCACGAGGACACCATCACCGTCCACACCCGCAGCGGGGTGCGCCACCTCCTGGTTCTGGGCGTCGGCCGCACCGGCCCCGACCACGACCGGCAGCCCTCCACCCCGGCCGCCGACGTCGCCTACGCCGCCGACCGGCTCATCGTCAGCGACCCGAGCGACGCGGAACGCGCGACGGTCGAACTCCTCAACTACGTGGCGGCCACTGGGGACAAGCAGGACCTGCCGCTGCGCCAGCACGACCAGGCCGTCGTCCGCGCCCTCACCCGGTAGAAGGGGATCCATCCATGCCCGCATCCACGGCCACCCGGCACGCGTACCGTGAGGTGACGACCCGCCGGCAGGACCAGATGAGCGCGCAGCTCGACCACGCCCCCGTCACGCCGTACGCCCCCGCGCCCGGTGCGCCGGCCGAGATGGCCAACCTTCGCCGACCGCCACGGGCTCGACCCCACCCACCCCGCGCAGTGGGAGCCCGAGGCCCTGGACCCGGCCGAACTCCAACGCCTGGTCCTCGCCGCCGTCGCCCCGTACATCGACTGCGACGTACTCGCCCGCCAGACCGCCCGCGGGAAGAACAACGCCGCGCCCTGGCCGTTTTTCTGGACGGCTGGGGCGCGGCGGGCGGGACATCTGCCTGACCGGCAGCGGGGCCGTTCAGGGGGCGGGTTCTTCACCGGGTGCCGTCCATCGCCGAACGGCGCCGCTCCAGTCCGGTGCCGTGGAGGACCAGGAGGTGGCTGCCCGGAACAGCCGCGGTAGCCGTCATGGCGGACAGCAGCCCGTCAGCCAGCGCGGCGCCGTCCTCCTCCCTGAGTGGCAGGGCCCTTGATCCGTCAGGGCGCACCTGGTGGTGGGCTTCGTCGCTGCCAGCGACCATCAGGGTGAGGTACTGGGAGGACGTGCGCTCCCACTTGGCCTGCACGATGGTGTCCGCCCGCACCGTCCGGCTGCCAGAGACGATGCTCTGCGCCCGCACCCACACGTCCTGCATCCCCATAAGTCCCTGCTCTCCCGAACCGCGACTGCGCCGACGCCCCCGATTCTGCTGCGCCGGGATCACCGGGGGAGGGGACTTCGGGGAAGGTCGGCCGAGCGGGCCGGCACACGGCACGGGCCCAATCCTCCGAACGGAGCGGAAGGCCGGGCCCGGCTTGTACGCGTGGCCGGAGTCCGCCACGTGGCGCCCGCCGGGCTCACGGTCGGTCCCGTGTGCGCGGGGCGCCGGCCGGTGCGGTCGAGTCGGTCCTGAGTCAGTCTCCTCTCAACTTTGGGGGTTTGTGGTCAGTTGGTGCGGCGTCGGTGCCTGCTGACACCGAGGACGAGTCTCCCGGTGACCAGCAGCGCGCCGCTGATCCCGAGGAGGGTGAGTGCCTTCGCCCCCGTGGATGCCAGCCATCCGGAGGGCTGGTGGGCCGGCGGGACCGGTCCGGTTCCCGGGACGTACGGGGTGCCGGGCCCGTTCGGGGTGTTCGGTCCGGCGGGCTTGCCGCCATGATCGGGAAAATCCTCGAAGCCACCAAGGGCACCGAGAGCATCGCCACATGGCTCCTGGAGGCCCTCGGCGAACGCAGAGCCGCCGTCGCCCTGGGCATCACCGGCATGCTCTGCGGCATCGTCTTGTTCTTCGACGTCGCCGTCCTGCTGCGCGTCATGCTCGGCAGCACCACCGTGGCCACCATGACCGTGGCCGCGCTCGCCCTGGACATGGCCAAAGACCTCCACTGGACTCAGCCCCAGCTGGCTCTCCTGGTCCTGGCCATCGGCTCCGGTGGCATGTGTATGTCCCACTTCAACGACCCCGGGTTCTGGGTCCGGTCCCGCTACTTCGACATCGACGAAGGCACCATGCTGCGCACCTGGACTCCCTCCATCACCGTCGCCGGAACCACCAGCTTCCTGATGGTCTGCGCACTGAGCCTCTTCATCCGCTGAACCAGGCGGCCCGGCTCTGGGTGGCCAGGGCGTTCACCAGCTGGCCTGTAGCTGGCCGCCTGGCTCAAGAACCGGGTACCCGCCGGAGCAACGTTGCCGAGAGCGCCGCGTTCAGGCGGACAGGCGGGGCACCAGGCGCATATCGAGGACTTCGGTACGCGGGTCGGCGCCGTTGATCATTTCGAGTGCCAGTTGGGCGGCGATCCGGCCTTCCTCGACGAGGGGTTGCGCGATGGTGGTCAGGGGTGGGGACGCGCTTGCGGCGATGGCGTGGTCGTCGAAGCCGACTACGGCGACGTCCTCGGGCACGCGCCGCCCTGCGGCCTGGAGGGCGGCGAGGGCTCCGAGGGCGATGCGGTCCGACCCGGCGAGGATGGCGTCGATGCCGGGGTGTGCTACCAGCAGGCGGGCCGTCGTTGTGAGCCCGCCCGCACTGTCCCAGCGCGTGTGCACGACGCGTGCCGGGTCCAGCCGGGCCCCGAGCACCTCCTCGTAGCCTCGCAGCCGGTCACCGGTCGCCGGGTTGTCCGCGGGCCCCAGCACGGCGGCCACCTGGTGGCGGCCGGCCGTCGCCACCCGTTGTGCGGCGAGGCGGGCCCCGCGTACGTCGTCGGAGTAGACCGTGGAAAAGATCCCCTCGTACGGCGAGTCGACGAGCTGCCCGCACAGGACCACCGGCAGTCCGGCGCCGGCCAAGGAGCCCAGCAGATCGCTGCCCCGGTAGGGCGTGAGGTGGATGACCGCATCGACCGACCGGCGGCCGAAACTCCGCAGGGCCAGGGCGCGCTCCGACTCGCTGGACGCCTGAATGATGACCGGCAGGAAGCCGCTGCCCAACAGTCCTTCTGCCACACCGCGCAGCATCCTGCCGTAGGTCGGGTCGTCGAAGAGTTCGTCCAGCGGCTCGGTGATCAGGACGCCGACCGTCTCCGCGCGCCCGGTGGCCAGGGCACGGCCGCGTGCGTTCATCACGAAGCCGGTCCGCGTGATCGCCTCCTGCACGGTGCGCTTCGTCTCGGCCGTGACCAGGTCCGAGTCGTTGATCGCGCGGGAGACGGTCGCACGGGACACGCCCGCCTCGCGGGCGACGTCGGCGATCGTCACGGCGCGCGGGGCGCCGCGCCTGCCTTGTGGCATCAAAGACCTTTCCGCACGGGCACGATGCCTGCCCGTGGTCAGGACGGGCAGAGCTGTTGAGAGCCCAGTATCGCGCAGGCGGTCCACCACGCCGCTGCGGCCTCCGTCGCGTCTCGGGAGTGTTGCCCTCCCGAATGAAACCGGTTACATTCCGGAATATGCCTCTCCACTTCACGGATTCATCGTCCGCGGGTGCCTTCGATGCACATGACTGGGAGAACCCCGCCCTGACCGGTCGTCACCGGTTGCCCGCGCGGGCCTACTTCTTCGGCTACGACTCGGCTGAGCTCGCCGGGGCCATGGATCGTCGGTGCTCGCGCGGGTTCGTCGATCTCACCGGCGCGTGGCGGTTCCGGCTCTTCGACCATCCCGCGCGCGTCCCGGCGAAGGTGCTGGTGTCCCCGGCCGTCGGGTGGGACGTCGTCCGGGTGCCGCATCTGTGGCAGGTCGACGGGTACGGGCGGCTGCAGTACACCGACGAGGGCTATCCGTTCCCGGTCGACCCGCCCCGTGTGCCCGCGGAGAACCCGACCGGGGTGTACCAGCGCACGGTCGTCCTGCCCGAGGCCCCGCCCGGTGAGCGTGTCGTGCTGCGGTTCGACGGGGTCGAGAGCTACGCCGAGGTGTACTGGGACGGCGCCTACGTGGGGATGACCAAGGGGTCTCGTCTCAGCGCCGAGTTCGATGTGACGGACGTGGCCCATGCCGGCGTGAACCATCTGGTCGTCAAGGTGCTGCAGTACTCGGACGGCACCTACCTCGAGGACCAGGACATGTGGTGGGCGTCCGGGATCTTCCGCGACTGCTATCTGCTGACCCGGCCCAAGGCGCACCTCGCCGATTTCCATGTGCGTACGCACCGCCTCGCGGACGACCGCGCCGAGGTCGTTGTGTCGGTGAGCACCGTCGGGCGGCCCGAGGTCATCTGCGAGGTGTACGACGGCGAGCGCCTTGTGGCGTCCGCGCCGGTCGCGCCGGGCTCCGATGCCACGCTGGTCGTCGAGGGCGCGCGTTTCTGGAACCCCGAGGATCCGTACCTGTATGACATGCGTCTGATTGTGCGCGGTGGCGACGGGACCGTCGAACACGTTCCCCACCGGCTCGGTGTGGCCGAGGTGACGATCGTCGACGGCCGCCTGCTGCTGAACGGCGCGCCGTTCATGATGCATGGCGTCAACCGGCACGACCATGACGACCGCCGTGGGCGCGCTGTGGGCATGGCCCGGATCGAGCGCGACCTGCACCTGATGAAGCGGCACAACATCAACGCCGTGCGCACCGCGCACTATCCCAACGACCCTCGCTTCTACGAGCTGTGTGACCGGATCGGCCTGTTCGTGGTTGCCGAGACGGACCTGGAGACGCACGGCTTCGCGAATGTGGGCGACCTGTCCCGGCTCACGGACGACGAGAGGTGGCAGGCGGCGTACGTCGACCGGATCGAACGCCATGTGCTGGCGCAGCGCAACCACGCGTCGATCGTCATGTGGTCCCTCGGTAACGAGTCCGGGTACGGGCGCAACATCCCCGCCATGTACGGCCGCTGCACCGAGCTCGACCCCTCCCGTCCGGTGCACTATGAGGAGGACCGGGACGCCGAGGTCGTCGACGTCATCTCCACGATGTACTCCCGGGTCTCGCAGATGAACGACCTGGGTGAGCACCCCCATCCCAAGCCGCGCATCATCTGCGAGTACGGGCACGCGATGGGCAACGGTCCCGGCGGCCTCGCGGAGTACCAGCGGGTGTTCGAGACCTGGGACAGTATCCAGGGGCACTTCGTGTGGGAGTGGTGCGACCACGGCCTCGTCGCGACCGCGGACGACGGCCGCGAGTACCACGCCTATGGCGGCGACCACGGCGACGTCCCGAACAACGGCAGTTTCTGTATCGACGGCCTGGTCTTCCCGTGGCAGGAGCCGAGCCCCGGCCTCCTGGAGTACAAGCAGGTCATCTGCCCGGTGCGCGTCGCCTACGCGGACGGGGTGTGCACGGTGACCAACCGGCGGTGGTTCACCGGCCTGGGCGACGTCGTCGTCACTCTCGAGACGCTGCACGACGGGCGTGTGGTCGGCTCCCGCACGCTCACCCCCGGCCCCGTGCCGCCCGGCGGGTCGTGGAGCGAGTCCGTGCAGCTGGACGTCGCGGCGCACGGGGAGACGCACCTGACCGCGCGGGTGCTGTCCACCGCCGCTCACGCGTGGGCGGAGCCGATGCACGAACTGGGCCGCTACCAAGTCCTCGCCGCCGACCGTCCGCGCCGGCCGGCGAGCGCCGTACCCACGGGGGCTGTCACCGCCCGGGCCGAGGGCACCTCGCTCCTCGTGACGACCCCGGCCTCCGACCGGTTCACCGTCGACCTGCTGAGCGGCGGCCTGTCGTGGCACAGCCACGGGCGTGAACTCTTCCAGGAACCGCCCCGGGTCGGGTTCTGGAAGCCCCTCGTGGACAACCACCAGCAGGAGCACGACGAACTCTGGGCGCCACGGCTCCTGCCGCTCATGCAGACTTCGACGCGGGAGGTGTCCTGGCACGAGCGGGACGGCGCCGCCATCGTCACGGTCCGGTCCCGCATCGCGCCGCCCACCCTCGGCATCGCCATGCAGACCGTGCTCACGTGGACGCTGGCCGCCGACGGCGTGCGTCTGGCCGTCACCGGCGAGCCAGTCGGCGACTACCGCGACATCGTGCCGAGGATCGGACTGTCCTTCGCGGTGCCGGGCGACCTGCGGCGTGTCGACTGGTACGGGCTGGGGCCGGGCGAGAACTACCCGGACTCCCGCTCGGCCGCCACGGTCGGCCGCTGGCACAGCACGGTCGACGAGATGTTCACCCCGTACGTCGTGCCCCAGGACTGCGCCAACCGCGGGGAGGTGCGCTGGATGACCCTGACCGACCCGCACGGCGACGGCCTCGCGGTGCGCGCGGTGGACTCCGGCCCCTTCGCGTTCTCGGCCTGGCCCTACTCCGCGGCGGCGATCGACGCCGCGCGGCACCGCACCGACCTCGTGCCGCAGGACCGCGTGACGGTCAATGTCAACCACCGGGTGCTCGGCCTCGGGTCGAATTCCTGGGGCAGCGAGGTGCTGGACAGCTACCGGGTCCGCTTCGAACCGTTCCGCTTCGCACTCGACCTGCGGGCCGTGTCCGCGACCGCACCCCACCACACCGAAGGGCTCGCAGCGTGAGGATCTTCCGCGACCGCGCCCACCTCGAAGAGGTCCTCGGCGGCGTGACCAAGTGGGAACGGACACTCGGGGCGCTGCGGGCCGGCGGACGGCACCTTGGCGTCATGTACTCGGTCGGCGACTCCCTCACCACGATGCGGGCCCGCACCACCGCGTTCGCCACGGACGACCTCGTCGCACGACGGCGCTATCAGTGCGTGCTGTCCCCCGTGGACGGGGACGCCGCGGTCGAGGTCGCCCCCGTGGCCACGCTCGCCCCGGCCGGCCCGTACAGCGACCTCACCGACCGGCGCTACCTGTGCGGCGACGCTCGACGGCACACGATCCGCCGCGGGGCCGTCCTCGTCATCGGCCCCGACGAGGCAGTTCGTGTCCTGCCCGTCCCCGACACGACGGTGACCGTCGCCTACGTGACCGTCGAGGGCGCCACGTTCCCCAACAAGTAGCCGAATTTCCCCCTCACCAACGGAGGCATTCAATGACGAATCGCCGTTCGATCGGTGCGGTGATCCTGTTCAGCATGATCATCGCGGCGGTGTTCAATTTCCGTAATGTGATCAACAACTATGTGTCGATCGGCACGCTCGCCGCCCCGATCTTCCTGATCGCCACGATCCTCTACTTCGTGCCCTTCACCCTCGTAATCGCCGAGATGGTGAGCCTCAACCGCAGCGCGGAGTCTGGCGTCTACCAGTGGGTGAGGTCGTCTCTGGGGGGCCGGTGGGCGTTCTTCACCGCCTTCTGCTACTGGTTCGTGAACCTCTTCTACTTCATCTCCCTGCTGCCCATCGTCCTGGTGTACGCGGGCTACATGATCCTGGGCGAGGAGTGGACCATTCAGCCCTGGCTCATCGCGGTGCTGTCCGTGGCGATCTTCGTCGTCGCCACGTGGGTCTCCACGAAGGGTGCCCGCTGGATCGGCACCGTCACATCCTTCGGGTCCACTCTCATGCTGGTCATGGCGATACTGTTCATCGTCGCCGCGGTGGGTGCGCTCCTCGGCGGCATCACCCCCGCCAATGACCTCTCTCCCGGCGGGATGCGCCTCGACCCGAACTCCGGCCTCACCGCCTGGGCATTCCTGGGCACCCTGGCGTGGATCATCCAGGCCGTCGGCGGCGCCGAGTCGATCGGCGTCTACCTGAACGACCTCAAGGGCGGCGTGCGGGCCTTCGCGCGCACGATCATCGTGGCCGGGGTCGCGATCGGCCTGCTCTACGCGCTCGGCACGTGGCTGATGGGCGTGTTCGTGGAGAAGAGCAGCGTGTCGTACAGCAACGGCATCTTCGTGACCATGCAGGCGGCGGCCGGGCACTTCGGCCTGCCGGGCGACGTGGTCGTGCGGGTCGTCGGCCTCATCATGCTGGTCGCGACCCTGGGCGGCCTGCTGATCTGGACCTCGGCACCGGTGAAGGTCTTCTTCTCCGAGATCCCCGACGGGATCTTCGGCCGGCGCGTCGGGGCGCGCAACCAGCAGGGCGTGCCCGTGGTGGGGGCCTGGATCCAGTTCGCCATCGTCGTACCCCTGCTGTTCATCCCGACCCTCGGCGCAGGCAGCTCGATCAATGACCTGCTGAAGATCGTCACCAACATGACGGCCGCCACCGCCCTGCTCCCCCCGGCCCTCATCCTCATCGCCTACCTGGTGCTGCGGGTCCGGTTCGAGGACACCGTGCGTGAGTTCCGGTTCGGCTCCCGGCGTGTGGGCCTGGCCATGTCCGTCTTCCTCCTGACGGTGTTCTCGGTCGCCTTCGTGGCCGCGACATTCCCCGAGGGACAGGCGCTGTGGCTCACGCTGGCCTACAACGTGGGCGGCGTCGCCATCTTCCTCGGCGCCGCGCTGCTGTGGTATCAGCGCTACCTGCGCCGCCTGCGCGCCCTCTCGCCCCAGGAGGCCGCGGCCGAACTCGCCCCGACTGCCCCACTGCGCTCACAGGAGAACACCCTGGCGCTCCAGGCGGACAGGGACGCCCAGGGACCACGCGCACAGGACCCGGTCGCCCCGGCGTAGGGCTCCGGCGAACAGCGGCGCGGTCTTGGCTGGTCATCGCGTGAACGCACGGCCGAGACCGCGGTAGATCCCGGCGGGCGGAATGAAGATCACGGCTTGTTCTGTTGGATGCTGGAGGATACAGGTGAAGAAGACGTCGACCCGGCTCGCCGACGGTCGTGAACTGCTCTACTACGACTCCCGGAACGACCTCGTACGGGACGCGGTGGACCCGCGCCCCCTCGACCCCGTCTCCACCGCCTCCGAGGTCCGCCGCGACCCGCTGCTCGGCGACGCGGTGGCCATCGCCTCCCACCGGCAGGCGCGCACCTACCATCCGCCGGCCGACGAGTGCCCGCTCTGCCCGTCCCGGGACGGCCGGCACAGCGAGATCCCGGCGGACGACTACGACGTGGCCGTCTTCGAGAACCGCTTCCCCTCCCTCGCGGGCGCCTCCGGCCGCTGCGAGGTCGTCTGCTTCACCTCCGACCACGACGCCTCCTTCGCCGACCTCGACGAGGCGCAGGCCGCCCTCGTCCTGGAGGCTTGGACCGACCGCACCGCCGAACTCTGCGAACTCCCGCAGGTCGAGCAGGTGTTCTGCTTCGAGAACCGGGGCGCCGAGATTGGTGTCACCCTCGGCCACCCGCACGGCCAGATCTACGGCTACCCCTTCACCACCCCGCGCACCGCCCTGATGCTCCGCTCGCTCGCCGAGCACCAGGAGCGCACCGGCCGCAACCTGTTTGACGACGTGGTCGCCGGTGAACTCGCCGACGGCGCCCGGGTGGTCCTCGAAGGGGAGTACTGGGCCGCGTTCGTGCCCTACGCCGCGCACTGGCCCTACGAGGTGCACCTCTACCCCAAGAAGCGCGTCCCCGACCTGCGGGCGCTCGGCGAGGACGCCCGCACAGAGTTCCCCCAGATGTATCTGGAACTCCTGCGGCGCTTCGACCGGATCTTCGGCCCCGACGAGCCGCCGACCCCGTACATCGCCGCCTGGCACCAGGCGCCGGTGCGCGGCGTAGGGGCGGTCCACCGGGGTGAATTCGCGCTGCATCTTGAGCTTTTCACCATCCGCCGCACATCCGGCAAGCTGAAGTTCCTCGCCGGGTCCGAATCCGGTATGGGCGTGTTCATCAACGACGTGCCGCCGGAGACAGCGGCCGAGCGACTGCGAGAGGTAGCGAGCGAGTGAGCAAGTACCTGGTGACGGGCGGCGCGGGCTACGTGGGCAGCGTGGTCGCCGCCCACCTGCTGGAGGCGGGACACGCGGTGACCGTCCTCGACGACCTCTCCACCGGCTTCCGGGCGGCTGTCCCCGCGGGCGCGGAGTTCATCGGGGGCCGCGTCCAGGACGCGGCCCGCTGGCTCGACGCCTCCTTCGATGCGGTGCTGCACTTCGCGGCGTTCTCGCAGGTCGGCGAGTCGGTGGCGAACCCCGGGAAGTACTGGGCGAACAACGTGAGCGGCTCGATGGCGCTGCTGTCGGCGATGCGCGGCGCCGGGGTGCGGACCCTGGTGTTCTCCTCCACCGCCGCCACCTACGGCGAACCCGCGTCCGCGCTGCTCACCGAGACCGACCCGACCGCCCCGACCAGCCCGTACGGCGCCACCAAGCTGGCCGTCGACCACATGATCAGCAACGAGGCGAAGGCCCACGGGCTGGCCGCGGTGTCGCTGCGCTACTTCAACGTGGCGGGCGCCTACGGCGACAGCGGCGAGCGCCACGACCCCGAGTCGCACCTGATCCCGCTGATCCTCCAAGTCGCCCTCGGCGAACGGGGCTCGATCTCCGTGTTCGGCGACGACTACCCGACCCCGGACGGCACCTGCGTACGCGACTACATCCATGTCGCCGACCTCGCCGAGGCCCACCTCCTCGCCCTGACGGCCGCCACCGCGGGCGAGCACCTCATCTGCAACCTCGGCAACGGCAACGGCTTCTCGGTCCGCGAAGTCATCGATACCGTACGCAAGGTGACTGGCCATCAGATCCCCGAGAGGGCCGCACCGCGCCGTGCGGGCGACCCGGCCGTCCTGGTGGCGTCCGCCGTGCGCGCCCACGAGCGGCTCGGCTGGCAGCCCTCGCGCGCCGACCTCGCGGGCATCATCGCCGACGCGTGGGCGTTCGCCCGCCGGGCGGAGGTGCCCGGTGCGTGAGGCGAAGGCCGTCGCCGACGGATTCCACGAGCTGTACGGGACGGCGCCCGACGGGGTCTGGGCGGCGCCCGGACGGGTCAACCTGATCGGCGAGTACACCGACTTCAATGAGGGCTTCGTGATGCCCCTCGCGCTGCCGCACACCGCCGTCGCGGCCGCCTCCAAACGCACCGACGGGCTGCTGCGGCTCCACTCGGCCGACCTCGCCGGCCCCGTCGTGGAACTCCGCGTCGACGAGCTCACCCCCCGCGCCGACGCCGGCTGGGCCGCCTACCCGGCCGGCGTGGTGTGGGCGCTGCGGCAGGCCGGGCACCCGGTGACCGGCGCCGACGTGCACCTGGCGTCGACCGTGCCGACCGGGGCGGGCCTGTCCTCCTCGGCCGCCCTTGAGGTCGTCACCGCGCTCGCCCTGCGCGACCTGTTCGAACTCCCGCTCGCGCCGTCCGAGATGGCGGCGCTCGCGCAGAAGGCCGAGAACGACTTCGTCGGAGTGCCCTGCGGGATCATGGACCAGACGGCGTCGGCGTGCTGCACGGCGGGCCACGTCCTGCACCTGGACACCCGCGACCTGGCCATGACCCAGATCCCCTTCGACCTGCCCGCGCACGGCCTCGCCCTGCTCGTCGTCGACACCCGGGTCAAGCACGCGCTGGGCGACGGCGCCTACGCCGCGCGCCGCGTCGCCTGCGAGCGGGGTGCGCGGGAGCTGGGGGTACGTTCCCTGCGCGAACTCCCGTACGCGGGACTGCCGGACGCGCTGGCCAAGCTCTCCTCGCCGGTGGTGCGCGACTGCGTACGGCACGTGGTGAGCGACAACGAGCGGGTGCGCCGGGTGGTGAACCTCCTCGCCGCGGGCGATGTGAGGGCGGTGGGCCCACAGCTCACCGAGGGGCACGCCTCGCTCCGCGACGACCTGCGGGTCTCCTGCGCCGAACTCGACTTGGCCGTGGAGACGGCGGGCGCGGCGGGCGCGCTCGGCGCCCGGATGACCGGCGGCGGCTTCGGCGGCTCGGCGGTCGTGCTCCTGGAAGCCGGGGCGCGCGAGCCGGTCACCGGGGCGATCGGCAAGGCCTTCGCCGCCGCCGGGCATCCGGAGCCCGGCGTCTTCGAGGCGACCCCCTCGCGCGGCGCCCGCCGACTCAGCTGAGCGGCCCGGTCAGGAGGCACTCGGTCACCCCTGATGAGGCACCACCGCGAAGGATCTGGCGATGATCTGGACTCCAGCCCCAGCGCTGCCCCGCTGGCGGTCCGGCATGCGCAGACCGGATCAGGCCCGCTCAGCACATCCTCATGTCAGAACCCCATAACCACGCAGAGATCTAGGTAAACCATGAACTCTCGTCACCACGCCCTTGCGGCCGTCTTGGTATCCGGCACGCTGCTCGCCGGAGTGACGGTGGTACCGGCTGCCTCCGCCGCCTCTTCGGCGGAGCCGCTCAGGCACCGCCAGGAGTACGAGTACGCGAACATCCTGGACAGAACCGGCTCGCCCGAGGCTGCCCTGCCCGGCGTCAGCGGGGACAACAACCCGATCAACGTGTTCGCGGACCGGGGAGCCTGGCACGCCTACGCCCTCCCCGAACCGGGTGAGCCAGCCACATACGGCGGATTCACCGGCCCCCTCTATATCGCCCAGGAGTACCCCTGGTGGCTGAGCAAGACGTTCAGCCGCATGCAGCTCACCGAGTCGGGCACAGTACTGAACCTATCTGCCGGCGGCAAGCCGACCTTCACCTCGGAGCCGGGCAAACTGCTCCAGTCGTACAACCTCGGGGACGGGCTGCGTCTGAAGATGGAACTGCGCTTCTCCTCGCAGCGGACCGCGCTGGTGCGGGCCGAGGTGCGCAACACCGGACACAGGCCCCGCACGCTCGGCGCGGGCTGGACCGGTTCGCTGCTGCGGCCGGAAAAGGCTCCGATGAAGGACGCGCCGCAACTGCGCGGGACCACGGACGGTGTGCGGGTCGATTTCGCGAAGGTGCGCGAGACCTGGGAGTACATGACCGACGGCACCGAGCGCTTCGAGATCGTCCACAAGAACCAGGTCCGTACAACCGTCGACGGTGACATGTACCGCTCCGAGGCCCTATCGCCCATCACCCTGCATCCCGGGCGCAGCTATACCTTCGACTGGGCCGAGTCGTTCACTTTCACCGAGGCCGAGCGCAGGCGGGAGGCCCCGGAGGTGCAGGCCGCACTCGCCAGGCCGGAAGCCACGTCCGCCGCGGCGGACAAACGGTGGGAGCGCTACGTCAAGGCAGCGACGCACGGCGTCCCGGACCACCAGCGCCGCACGGCCGTGAAGGCGGTCGAAACGCTGATCGGCAACTGGCGCAGCGCGGCTGGGCGGATCAAACACGACGGCATCAGCCCGTCGATCTCCTACAAGGGCTTCACCGGCGGCCTGTGGGCATGGGACACCTGGAAGCAGGCCGTGGGCACGGTCAAGTTCGAGCCGGAGCTGGCAAAGAGCCAGATCCGGGCGATGTTCGACTACCAGATCAAGCCCGACTCCACGGTCCGCCCCCAGGACGTCGGCATGATCCCCGACGTCATCTACTACAACGACCTGTCCCAGGGCGGCGGTAACTGGAACGAGCGCAACTCCAAGCCCCCGCTGGCCGCATGGGCGGTATGGGAGGTCTACGAGAAGACGGGCGATCACGATTTCCTTCGCGAGATGTACCCGAAGCTGGAGGCGTACCAGGCCTGGTGGTATCGCACCCGTGACCACGACCACAACGGTCTGGTCGAGTACGGCGCGACGGTCGACCCACTGAACGCCACCCCCGAAGACCAGCGGCTGGCGGCGGCCTGGGAGAGCGGCATGGACAACGCGCCGCGCTATGACAAGGAACTCGGCACGAAGACGGTCCCCAACAAGGACCGCGACGGCAAGGTCGTCGGCTACTCCGTCAACCAGGAGTCGGTCGACCTGAACTCCTACATGGCTGCCGACCAGGGCTACCTGGCGCGGATGGCAAAGGTGCTGAAGAAGTCCCGCGACGCCAAGAAGTGGGAGGAGACGTCCGAGGCGACCCACCGGGCCGTCCGGGAGCAGATGTACGACCCGGTGACGGGCTGGTTCTACGACAAGGCGCTGGGCGGCAACAAGCTGCTGACCGAGCGCGGCCGGGGCATCGAGGGCGCGGTGCCGCTGTGGACCGAATCGGCGACGCAGGAGCAGGCGAAGGCGGTCCGGGCGAAGCTGATGAACCCGGAGGAGTTCAACACGAAGGTACCGTTCCCAACGGTGTCGAAGAGTTCCCCGTACTTCAGCGCGACGCGCTACTGGCGCGGCCCGGTCTGGCTGGACCAGGCCTACTACGCGCTGAAAGGCCTGCAAAACTACGGGTACAAGAAAGACGCGAGGACGCTGCAGACCAAGCTTCTGTCCAACGTCGCAGGCCTGTCCGGCAACGGTCCGATCCATGAGAACTACAACCCGCTGAACGGGGACGGGATGAACGCCCCGAACTTCAGCTGGTCCTCAGCCCTGATCCTCGACCTGCTGAGCAACTGACGACCGCGCTCCGGGAGCCCGGTAAGGACGAGTGGACGACGTCCAAGGCTGATGGTCTGCATGTGATTGTCAGTTGCTGATCGTCACTGTGATGTCAGTGGAGAACCCGGCTTGAACAGGGACAAGCCGCTGACATGCTCCGCCGATTACTTATGACACGAGTGACTGCGATCTCTCGGTTTCGGGACAGTGGTGTGAGAGACAGTCGGGTGTTGGTGTGTTGTTGCTGGTCGGTAGTGGTTTCGGGGTGTCAGGTCGCTGTCTTGGGGGTGAGAGATCGGTGTGGGATCGCTGTCCTGGGCGTTTGTCGCATGTGGGGTGATGCTGTCTCAGTTTCGTGAGTTCTGATCCGCGGGCCGGCGGGGGTTGGTGTGCTCAACAGGTGGATCAGGAAGCACAGGACCTGGCCTCGGAGGGGTCGGGTGGCGGGCCGGGCGGGGCTTTGCCTGCTGTGTCGGTGCGGGCGTTGCGGGGGCCGGCGGTTCGCCGCCTGCTGGCTCTGCGCGGGGAGGGGAAGCCCACTACGGGGCATGTTCGGGTGGCGGCGGACGCTTTGGGGGTGCGGGATCGGGCGGTGTGGCGGTGGCTGGCTGCCGCCGGGGGAGCGGGCCCCTACCGCGGGCGGTTCTTGGTCACTGACGAGGTTCGGGCTCTGCTCGGGCTGTGGAAGGGGAACGTCGCTGCTGTCCACCGTGAGTTGACCGCTCGCGCGGCCAGGGGCGAGGGTGATCTGCCGCCGTCGGTTCCGACGCTGCATCGGGCGATCCGGCGTGATCTGACTGCGGGGGAGCGGGCGGGGCTTGACGGTGGTGAGCGTGCAGCCCGGAAGCACGATGTGTTCCTGGCCCGGCCTCGGGGGTGGCGGAACCAGGTCTGGGAAGCCGATCACGTCCAGGCCCCGGTCCTGGTTGATGTCGAGGGCGCCGTCCGTCGGCCGTGGATCGCCTGGTTCGTGGACTGCGCGTCGAACACGATCACGGGTGTGGCCATTACGCCCAGGCATCCGTCGCGGGAGTCGGTCCTGGCCGCGCTGCGCGCGGCGGTGGTACGTGAGGAGCCGTTCGGGCCGCAGGGCGGTCTCCCGGATGAGGTACGCGTGGACCGGGGCAACCAATTCCGTACCGGCCGGGCACGCGGTGCTGTCGGTCACCTCGGTGGGGGGAAGTGCGCCGCCCGTTCTCGTAGACCTGCGCGGATTACTGGGTCAGGGGTTCTCGTACAGCTCCTCGCTCAGGACGCTCTGCGCGATCTGTCCGATGAGGTCACGCCGCGTGGCACCCACGGTCGGCGCGGGGTAGCCGGCCGGCAGCTCACGCTCCACCGCATCCACTATGTCATTGATCGTGAACGTCACCCGGGTGTCTACCGCGAGGTGGGCGATGTTCTTGGTTACACGCTCCGTGCGAGCGAACAGATCGTGAGTCGTCAGAGAGTGAATGGTCATGTACAGAGGGGTAGTTGGTGCCCGCCGCTCCTGATCGACCGGCGCTTCTTGGGCCCGGCGGAGAGTGGACTGCAGGTCCTGGAGGGCCGCACACGCGTCGGTGTGGCCGTCTCCGCGAGCAGCTGCGCGTCGCCCCGACCATCAGGCATGGGTGGGGCGTCTGTGAGAGTGTGCCCCGCTTGCTGCGTACGCTGCGAGCATCGAGGTGTTTTCGAGAAGGGCTGCGGATGGCTGAGAACCCGTCTGTGCCCGGCCCACGCCGGGACATGGCGATGCACAACGACTGGTTCGTTTCGGGCTGGGACCACGTCCTGCCCCGCCAGGGCTTCCCGCTGACCATGCTGATCGGGACCGCGTGCCAGCCCGGCTTCACCGGCTCACTGGACGACCTGGTGCAAGAGATCTTCGATGGCCACTGGGACATGATCGGCGGCGACCTCGACGGCGCTCTCACGTTCTCCTGGCCCGATGAGAAGTGGGACTACGAGGCCGCGCCGGAAGGCCGCGAGGCGTGCGAGGCGGCCCGCTGGGAGCAGTTCGGCGCCATGCTGACGGCCGCCGGCTACCCGGTGCCCAAGACAGTGCGGGACCTGTCCGAGCTCTACCTGACGTGGGGCCTGGCCGGCCGCGAGGAGACCCCGGACGGCACCCGGTGGTCCATGCCCGCCGCGCTCCCGCTGCCCGGCGACCTACTGCCCCTGGACGCCGAACTCACCAAGCGCCTCGACGGGATCCGCTGGACGATGCGCACCGGCCCGCTCGTCAACACCCTCATCAACCACCTGGTCGACGATCTGGGTGAACCGGAAGAGACTCTCACCTCCCTGGACCGCCTGGCGGCCGCCACCGGACAGGACGTCGACGACGTCCGACTCGCCCTCGCGGAGCTCGTGGAGTCCGGCGACGCCCACGTCCAGCGCGGCCAAGAGCCGGCCGACGCGGAGCGCCTGGAGACCCACCGCCGCTTCCGCCTGGTCATGAACTGGGACCACTTCCACGAGCACCGCATCCAGCTGAGCATCCGTGACTGAGGCAGCGCACGAAACCGTGGGGACCAGGGACACGCGCTTGATCGTGGTCCGCGGCAACAGTGCCTCGGGCAAGTCCTCCGTCGCGGTCGGCCTGCGCGAGAAGTTCGGCCGCAACCTCGCCATCGTCGGCCAGGACAACCTCCGCCGGATCGTGCTGCGCGAACGCGACCGGCCCGGCGGTGCCAACATCGGCCTGATCGACCTCACCACCCGCTACGCCCTGGGCAACGGCTTCCACGTCGTCGTCGAAGGCATCCTGTACGCCGACCGCTACGGCACCATGCTCCGGGACCTGGTGCGCGCTCACCGGGGTGTCTCGCGGTGCTACTACCTCGACGTGCCGTACGCGGAGACGGTGCGGCGGCATGCGACGAAGCCGGATGCTGAGTACCTCCGGCACGTCACCCCCGATCACCTCAGCGACTGGTACCGAGAGAAGGACCTGCTGCCCGACGCCCTGGAGACCGTCATCGACGCGGACAGCACCCTGGACGACACGATCAGGCGGATCCTCCGCGAGAGCGGCCTGGACCAAGTCCTGCCGGTCGACCGCTGAGAGGCACCGAGACCCGTACCCAGCCTGGGAATGTCGAGGCAGTGCTGAAGGCTCTGCCGTCAGCGCTGCCCGCTGGGCGAACCGCCGACCGTCCGCGGTCTCAGGACGGCATGGTGACGGGCCTGCCCGTGACCGTTCGGCGAACTGGGCCACGGCACCCAGCAGTGCGCGGAGGGGCATCAACCAGCCATGCGTATCGCGGACGTGACCACTCGCCATCGGTGAGGGCGACCACCGGTTGGGAAGATGCCCCGGTCTCTTGGCTGCCGAGCGTCCGGTGGTCTGTGAGCTGGCTTGGGGGACAGCCGGTCAGTGCGCGGAAGTCGTGGTTGAGGTGGGCCTGGTCGCTGTAGCCGCACAGGTAGGCGATCTCCGATAATGATCGGGTCTCGCCGGGGGTGCTGAGCATGCTTGCTGCGTGTTTGAAGCGCCATACCCGTGCGACAGTCTTGGGTGGCAAGCCCACCTGCTCGCTGAAGCGCCGTTCCAAGTGCCGTCGGCTGCAGCCGAGTTCGCGCGCCAGCTCGCCGATCGGCAGCCGGCCGACGGTCTGCCGTAGCCGTTGCCAGGCGTGGACGACGAGGGTGTCCGGCGTGCGGCCGTACTGGAGCCAGTGGCCCAGTGTCCGGTCCAGCATGGTGAACCGGGCCTCCCATGTCGGGGCCCGTCGTAGCTGCTCCTGTAGCCACCAGGCCCGGTCGCCGAGCAGGTCGGCCAGGTCCGTAATGGTGTTGGACAGCTCGCGCAGCGCGACCCCGAGCATGGTGTACGCGCCGTGCGGCGTCAGACCGACCCCCACACCGTTGGGTGGGCCGGTGTGCTCCACCAGCGTGGGATGGTCGTGCAGGCCGATGACACACAGCGGGGACGCATTCAGCGCACCGGCCGGCCCCAGTTGCCGGGAACCCGCGCCGAATGCGAGCACCAGCATGACCGTTCCCACCGGCAGGATGCGCTGGACCTCCGGGAGCGCGGCTTCGGTCCCGAACCCGACGTACCCCAGCACACTGCCGGCCAACGCGGCCCCGGGAACGCCCACCGCGATCACCCCCGACCGCCCCGGGCTCCTGCCGGCCTCCTGCCCCACCTGACGCGGCCGCGCGGCACTACCAGCCGCCCGCCGACACCATGCACCGGAAGACGGAACCTGCTGACCGGCGAAAGACACTTCCATACCTCCTGGGAGAAATGCCCTGACAACCCACGACGAGCATGACGACAGCAGGTCAACGAACGCTATACGCACCATGCCCGCACGCTCTTTTCGGTCGTGCTCAGCCCTGTCGCATTCTTCCAAGGCAGGTGCGCCCCGCCGGTCTAGCGTCGTAGTCAACGGCAGGCGACTGCTATCAGGACCGTCGAGACCACGGTCACGAGCTGCCGACATCCACCACCCATCCCGAAGAAGGAGAAGGCATGCGCAAGATCGCGCTGGCCCTGAGCGCGGCCGGCCTCGCGCTCGGCCTCGCCGCTGCGGCTCCGGCCGCCGCTCAGCCGGTGCCGCCGAAGACGATCTCCGCGCCGCAGGCCAAGCTGGCCGCGGTGTGCACGGTGAACGACAACGGGGTCAACTTCCGAGGCGGCCCCGGCTCGCAGTACCCGGTGCTGGGGAAGGTGAACAAGGGCCAGAACATGAACCGCCGCGGCAACACCGGTGACTGGATCATGGGTGACCTGTGGGGCGGCCCGACAGGTGTGTGGATCTACACCGCCTACCTGGACTGCTGACCAGCCCCTGAGATCGCCGAGGCGGTGCCCCGTTACCGGCCGTGGGTCGGCAACGGGGCACCGCCGCGAAATCCTGCCGCTGGAGACCTGAGGCGCAGCATCAGCAACCAGCACGAAGTGACATCACCCCACCGGATGTGGCCACGTGGCTTTGTAGGGGAGTTTCCGTTCTCACCTACAGAGCCGGCCCCGCCTTCGTGGATGTTCGGCGCCCTACAGCGCCAACTTCGCTTGGCCCGCCCGCTGGCGGATTGCCGGGACCGGCGGCAGCCGCCGCGGGCGTCGACCCGATGCCGTTTGCTCCGGCCCGAGTGGGCTGTCGGGGGCGGCCGGCCACGCCAGGTGCCTCGTGTCGGCAGACGGCATGCCCCCGGGCTCTTGGGGCCTGGGGCCCGGTCGGGCAGGGGAGCCGGCCGGAGGTACCGGTTGTTCCCGTAGGCTCGCGCTCCGCTGTGCCGTGGTGGGTTGACGCGGTGGCAGGTCAGGGATCACGCCGGTCGCCAAGCTGGTACGGATCTCGCGGACGGATGGTCCCGGGGTGCCGTGCAGTTCGGCACCCCGGCCGCCCACCGGCCCGCGCCCGGGGCGCTCCCGGACTTTGCCCCGCCTCGACCGACACCCCCGAAGCCCCTGGCCGCGGTCCTCCCGCAGCCGGGGACCTCGTCGTGTTCGGGACCGGTGCCCCACCCGCAGGGACTGTGACGGGGACCGTGCGCGGCGCGAAACCGCACGACAACGGGTGAAGCACATGCAGAGAACGTGCGGACCTTACTGTCTGCAGAGCACCAAGAACGAGCAGTACGGGAGCGTTAAGGGTGCGCGAGGACTGCCCCCGGGAGCGCGGAGGCGCGCCGATGCAGCCGCCCGGCCGTCCCGGCGCCGCGGACACCGCTGCTGTCCACCGCGCCGCCGGCCTGACCACGTCACGAGCGCCCTCGCTCTGCCCTGGACGGCCCGTCCCGCGGGACCGATACCTCGCGGCGTCTCCACAGCGGCTGGAAGGCAGCCCTACGCCTCCCGTGCGCGCCTTGGACGGGGCAGCCACGAGAAGGTCATGACCAACTGTCGTATCCGTCGTCCGCCTGCCAGCCGTCGGGCGGGGGCGAGTACGGCGAGCACGTGCCGCACCCGGAGCAGGTCCACCGCCCGTGCAGGCCATGCACCTCGGCCCCACAGCCTGAGCACCGGTGCAACGTGTAGTACAGCTCACTGCCTGCCTGTTCCGCTTCGGCGTCCGCGCCCTGGAAGCTGCCGCTCATCCGGTCGTCCCGCAGTTGTTGCAGGACCAGCCACCGTCCGGCCCCTGTATGACTTGCGCCCCGCAGTTCGTGCAGTGCATAGCCGCCTCTCCGAATCGTCCGCGTCAGACCCCCAGTGTCCAACCTGTCCAGGCGCCTGCACCAGTGAGGCCCATACCCCCGGTGTAGGGCACTCCATTCTTAAAGGTCAGCTCTCCGTCCGGGGTGATGGGCATGTACGTGTTCGTGTCCATGCCTCGTCCAACGAGAACGGCGGCTTGCCCGTAGCGCCGGTTTCTACCGGCGCCCGTCATGTCGCCGACCGCCGACAGCCCATGTCGCCGGTGAGTGTCGGGCGCAGGGTAGATGTCACTGGCAGCGCAGGGTTGTTGTCAGTGGCGTTGTCGTCGGTCGATGCTGTCCCGGTTTACAGCCTGGCTTTCGCAAGACACGAGACGCTCCGCGCGCCGTGAGGCAGCTCGGGCGGTCTGGTCTCACTGCCGTGGTGCGCCGGCTCATCAGACTGCTCGCCTGCCCGACGGCGCCGAGCGTAGGCGATGCTGAGAGCGGCGACCAGGGGCCCCCAGACCAGGAGGGGGGCATAGCAGATGTCCATGATCACGCCCGCCGTACCGTGCGGGAAGTCGGGGTTGTCCAGCGGCCCTCTTGGCACCAGCGTGACCGCCGCGCACAGCCCCGTCACCGCAATGGCGCCCGCCGCGGCAGGTATGACCATCGCCAGCGGCGGGATGCGGCGGCCGCCCAACCGCGGAACCCAGCATGGGACCCGCTCGCCCCAAGGCTTCACCAGGCCAAGCGTCAGGCAGGCGGCCGCTTGCGAGGCCACCGACAGGATCAGCACGTAGACCATGATGGAGGTGCCCGTGTACATCGAACCGAGTCGGCCGGTGAAACCGACATCCACTCCGAACCCGAGGGCGAGCCGCCATACGCACGAGGGCACTGTGCAAAGCACGGTCGCCCAGGCCGCCCGGACCGCCCAGCGAGGGGCGGCAATCTGGGCATTCGACGACGGGAACTGACAGGACATCACGGACTCCGGTGAGGCGATGCGAACCGACCGCTTCACGATGTCACCACCCAGCACACAGCGTCATCATCCGACAAGCCGCGACCGCTCCCCCACGCGGGCGACCCGAACCTCAACCCCCAGGGTGATTTCCAAGTCGGGGTGATCTTGTAGGTGCGCTGGTCACGAAGCTCCGGCTCGCCCCGCCGGCGCCATAGCTGTTCAGCCTTCGTGGTCGTTGCGGATGTCGTTGGCGCTGCCCCTCTGCCCCTCTGCCCCTCTGCTTCTCTGCCTCTCAGCAGCGAGCTCACGTGGAGCGTCCAGCGGGGAGACACGAGCGGCGGTGTGGTCGACGGCCATCTCCAGGACCCACGTCCGTGCGTCTCCGGGCCCCTCTACGTCTTCCGCGTGCAGGTTCAGCCCGCGGATCTGCGCCGTCGGGTGGTCCTTCATCCAGTCCCCGGCGGCATGAAGAACGCCGGATTCCTCGGTGCCTGTGAAGGCGACGATCTCGACGTGCTGGGTGATGCTGCGCTTCGCCACCGGCCCGCGGTGAAAGCCGCGGTCGCGGCCGCCGGTTATCCGGGGACCTGCTGGTTGTCGTCGCTACTCATGCTGGTCAGTCTCCCTGGGGATCACGGGCGGTTTCGTTGGACGCCGTCGCTTCGTCGCTTCGTCGCTTCGTCGCTTCGTTGTACGAGGCGAGGGTGCGGTACAGGGTGGAGCGGCTGGCGTCGAGGTGCGCGGCGATGGCGGAGACGGACTCCTTCGCGGCGCGGCGGCGCGGCGGCGCAGGGCGACGGCGAGATGTCGCCGTCGACGGCCGGCGGGCGACCGCCGTGTTTGCCGTTCGCCGCGGCGGTGTCCAGGCCGACGAGGGCTCGTTCGCGGATGAACTCCCGCTCGACCTCGGCTATCGCTGCGAAGACGACGAAGAGGACCTTGCCCGCGCCGTGCGGGTCGTAGGGGCCGGCGAGGGGCCGGTGCGGATCTCCAGGCGGTGGCCGCGCTCGGCGGGGTCCTGCGCGCTGGTGATGAGCTCGACCATGTGGCGGCCGAGGCGGTCGAGCATGGTGACGGTGAGGGTGTCGGCCGGGCGGAGGTCCGCGAGGGCGGCGTTGTATTCGGGCCGGATCTTCTCGCGGGTGCCGGCCTTCTCGACGTAGATGCGGACGCAGTCGGCTTCCTTGAGGGCGCGCGGACCTGCCCGGCGAGGTCCTGGCCCTTGCTGGACACATGGGCGACATCCGGACCGGCGTCCGCGCGTCCGTAGGGGAGGCCGGGCAGGATGGTGGGCCGGGATCGGCCCGGGAGTCATGAGGGCCGGTTTCGTCGTGGGCCGGGGTTGCGCGTGTAATGCGTGCAGAGGCGTGCACGTGCACGCCTCTGCACGCATTGGCCGCTCGGTCGGGGCCGCGGGGCTGTCCGGGGGTTGCCCGGCCGGACAACCCCCGGACAACCTCTGGACTGCGTGGACAACCGGGACAACCTCCGGCGCCCACCCCCGGCTCAGCCGACTGCCCGGGGGCCGACGAGCGGCGGGCGGGGGCGGCGTTCGGGTCCCTGGCTGCCGCTCAGCGGCTTTTGATGGTCCGGGTGGTGGGCGCCGGGGCTCGCCCGGATTCCCACTTACTCACTCACTCACTCACTTCCCGGGTCAAAGTCCCCGGTCAGGTGCCGGTGAGGGGGCCAAGCCCGGCTTGGCCGGGCCGGTAGGAGGTAAGTAACTCGGGCGGGGCGTCGGCAACCGGCGGCAACCTCCCGGACAACCTCCGGCGCCCCCAGGGAGGCGCTCCCGCCCCGCCGGGTGGGCGGGCGGCAGGGTCATGACCAGCTGTCGTATCCGTCGTCCGCCTGCCAGCCGTCGGGCGGGGGCGAGTACGGCGAGCACGTGCCGCACGCGGAGCAGGTCCACCGCCCGTGCAGGCCGTGTACCTCGGAACCGCAGCTTGAGCACCGGTGCGTGGTGTAGTACAGCTCGCTGTCCGCCTGCCCGACTTCGGTGTCCTCGGTTCCTTGCGTCATCCGGCTGTCCCGCAGTTGTTGCAGGACCAGCTGCCGTCCGGCCCCTGTATGACCTGCGCCCCGCAGTTCGTGCAGTGCACGGCCGCCTCCCTCGTTTGCGTCAGACCCCCAGTCTCCACCTGCCCAGCGCCACGCGCACCGGGCACCTGCGGTGACCCGACGCGCGCCATGCCGTCAGTCGGTCGCTCGGGGGCGAGGGGGCGGCGGGCGGGGCGGGGTGGTCCGCTGTGTTGGCGGCCGGGGTGGGTGCGGGGTGGCTGGCACCCCCACCCGCAAGCGCGGCGCCGAACTTCTCTACCGCGTCGGCGACATCAAGAAGTGGGCGTGCAACAGGCCCCGCGCCGCCTCCGGCACCCGACCTGGACTGACCGCCCCGGGCCCCGGCATCCGCGAACCGGCCCTGTCCGGTTCGGCCGACACGATCCCCTCGTCCTGGAGAACACCAGGCACAGCACAGAAAAGGAACACCGCACCATGACGAACACGATCGCGCTCCCAGCAGCTGGTAGCCGTGCGCCCGTCCGTGCTGGCGGACCGCGCCGAGAACCAGTAGCCGGATCGCTGACATGGGCATCCCCCTTCTAGACGCAATACCGGTGATTTAGGTGGCTTTCCGGCTGGTGGGTCTGGTCTTGGTCGGTCCGACCAGTGTCACGCGGGGAGTGCTCGGTCGGGGCGGA
>JOEL01000012.1 GCA_000720995.1 Streptomyces celluloflavus | reverse complement strand
GTCGATGCCGACTTCGGTGGCGACGGCGCGGGCCACGGCTTCGTTGTCGCCGGTGAGCAGGACGGGGGTGAGTCCGAGGGCGCGGAGCCGTCGGACGGCCTCGGCGCTGGTGGGCTTCACCGCGTCGGAGACGACCAGTACCGCGCGCGCCGCGCCGTCCCAGCCGACGGCGACGGCGGTCCGGCCCGCCGCCTCCGCCGCGGACTTGGCGGCGGCCAGCTCGGGCGTCAGCTGCTGGCTCCAGTCGTTCAGCAGCCGCTCGCGGCCGACCAGCACCGCGTGACCGTCGACGATGCCCTGGACGCCGAGGCCCGGTACGTTCGCGAAGTCCTCGGGCACCGGCAGCGCGCCGGACGGTTCGGCGGCCTCCGCCGCCGAGGCGATGGCACGGGCGATCGGGTGCTCGGAGGAGTGCTCCAGGGCCCCGGCCAGCCGCAGCGCCTCCCTCCGGGTCACCCCGTCGGCGAGGTGGACGCCGGTCAGCGTCATCACACCGGTGGTCACCGTGCCGGTCTTGTCCAGGACGATGGTGTCCACCCGCCGGGTCGGCTCCAGCACCTCCGGCCCCTTGAGCAGGATGCCGAGCTGGGCGCCGCGGCCCGTACCGACCATCAGCGCGGTCGGCGTCGCGAGGCCCAGGGCGCAGGGGCAGGCGATGATCAGGACCGCGACCGCGGCGGTGAAGGCGGCCACCGCGCCCTCGCCGGTGCCGAGCCAGTAGCCGAGGGTGCCGACGGCGAGCGCGATGACGACCGGTACGAAGACCGCGGAGATCCGGTCCGCGAGCCGCTGCGCCGCGGCCTTGCCGTTCTGCGCGTCCTCGACGAGCCGCGCCATCCGGGAGAGCTGGGTGTCCGCGCCGACCCGGGTGGCCTCGACGACCAGCCGGCCGCCCGCGTTGACGGTGGCGCCGGTGACGGTGTCGCCGGGGGCGACCTCGACCGGGACGGACTCGCCGGTGAGCATCGACGCGTCCACCGCGGAGGACCCCTCCACGACCCGTCCGTCGGTGGCGATCTTCTCGCCGGGGCGTACGACGAACCGGTCGCCGACGTTCAGCTCCGCGGTGGGGATGCGGACTTCGCGGCCGTCGCGCAGTACGGCGACGTCCCTGGCGCCCAGTTCGAGCAGCGCCCGCAGCGCCGCGCCCGCCTTCCGCTTGGAGCGCGCCTCGAAGTAGCGGCCGGCCAGGATGAAGGTGGTGACTCCGGCCGCCGCCTCCAGATAGATGGAGCCGCTGCCGTCGGTGCGCGCGATGGTCAGCTCGAAGGGGTGCGTCATACCGGGCATGCCCGCGGTGCCGAAGAACAGCGCCCACAGCGACCAGCCGAACGCCGCCAGGGTGCCCATCGAGATCAGCGTGTCCATCGTGGCGGCGCCGTGCCGCAGGTTCGTCCAGGCGGCCTTGTGGAACGGCCAGGCGCCGTACACCACCACCGGGGCGGCCAGGGTCAACGACAGCCACTGCCAGTTGGTGAACTGCAGGGCCGGGACCATCGCCATCAGGATCACCGGTACGGAGAGGACCAGGGCGGTGAGCAGGCGCTGGCGCAGCGGGGCGAGCGCGTCGGCGTCCCGGTCCGCGCCGGCCGTGCCCTCGTCGTCGCGGGCGGCCGGCGGCGCCGGGACCGCGGCGCTGTATCCGGTCTTCTCGACGGTGGCGATGAGGTCCGCGGCCTCGATCCCGCTGCCCTCCGCGACCGCCACCTCGGCCTTCTCGGTGGCGTAGTTGACGGTGGCGGTGACGCCCTCCATGCGGTTGAGCTTCTTCTCGATGCGGGCCGCGCACGAGGCGCAGGTCATCCCGCCGATCTCCAGCTCGACGCGGTGCGCGTCGGTCGCGGTGGTCATGACTGCTCCTCGGTGGGCTGGGAGTGCCGGACGGGCTGCACGGGCAGTACGGGTTGCGAGTGCTGAGAGTGCTGCGAGTGCTCTGCGGGCCGGGAGTGCGGTGCCGGACCGGCCCGGCCGTCGCCGCCGACCGCGCGGCCGAGGCCGAAGCCGCCGGCGAGGACGACGAGCAGGATCAGTGCGTAGCCGCCGAGCTTCACCGGGGTGGTCAGGGCCGTCATGGCGTACTCCTCATCGCGGGATTCCCGTATGCCGTCGGACGACGGCGGCACCGTCATCCATCACGGAGAACCATATACCCCCCTGGGGTATTCCCGCCATGCGTCCGTCACACGGCACCGGCTTCCTCGTCCGCCGCGCCGGGGGCCGTCTGCGGAGCCGCCCGCGGGACCGCCTTCGGGACCGTCTCCGGGGCGGTGTCCGCGGTGGCGCCCGTTGGCACGCCCGGCCCCGCGACCCCCGTCGCCTCCGTATCCCGTGTATCCCCCGCATCCCTCGCGTCCCCCGCGTCCGGCTCCGCCGCGCGCGTGGCCCGGCCGCCCAGCGCGCGCAGGTACGCGGCCAGTTCCGGCGGTTCGTGGACCGTGAACTCGCAGCCCAGCAGGGCCAGCCGGATGGCCAGCCGCTCCAGCGAGTCGGGCTGGCTGACCACCCGGCAGGACCCGGCGTCGACCGGCTCGACCGTGCCCGCCGCCGGGCCGCCCAGCCGGGCGGAGACCGCCGCGGCCGGTGCGTACACCGTCGCCACCGCCCGGTAGGAGGGGTGCAACCCGCGCATCCGCTCCCGGACGTAAGCGGCGGCGTCGGCGGCGGGCAGCGTGCGCGGCGGGGTCCGGACGCCGGTGGGGAACGGCTCGGTCAGCCGGTCCACCCGGAAGATCCGCCAGTCCTCGCGGTCGTTGTCGTATGCCACGAGATACCAGCGGCGCCCCGCCGCGACCAGCCGGTGCGGTTCCACCAGGCGCTCGCTGCGGGCGCCGGCGCCCGCCCGGTAGCGGAACCGCACCCGCTCGTGGTTGGTGACCGCCGCGGCGAGCACCGTCAGATGCTCCGGGTCGACGGTCGGGTCGTCGCCGGCCGGCATCGGGACGGTGGCCGTGCCGAGCGTGCCGACCCGCCGGCGCAGACGGGCGGGGAGTACCTGTTCGAGTTTGGCGAGCGCCCGTACGGATGCCTCCTCGATGCCCTCGATGGCGTGCCCGGCGGCCGACCGCAGGCCGACCGCGATGGCCACCGCCTCCTCGTCGTCCAGCAGCAGCGGCGGCATGGCGGTCCCCGCGGCCAGCCGGTAGCCGCCGTCCGCGCCCATCGTCGCGTGGACCGGATAGCCCAGTTCGCGCAGCCGCCCGATGTCGCGGCGGATCGTCCGGGGGGTGACCCGCAGCCGCTCGGCCAGCTCGCGGCCCGGCCATTCGCGCGGGGTCTGGAGCAGGGACAGCAGATTCAGCAGGCGTGCCGATGTCTCACTCATGTGTCCCACCCATGTGTCTCACTCATGGCACCGATGATGCCCCTCGATATAGGACCGAAGCCGTCCTACAGGGGACCTAGTGTCGAGACGTCGTCGCGGCAGTGGCGCCGGACATCGGCCCGCCACGGCTCACCCGCGGCTCGCTCCTCGGCGCCGCCCGCAGCCGGTCCTCCGGCCGGTCCGTTCGGCCGTCCGCGCAGCCCTTTCGCTCAGCCTTTCCGCTACTCAGGAGAACGCCTTGACCACCACCGCCCCGTCCGCACCACCCGAGGCGGCCGACCGCAGACGCTGGATCGCGCTCGCCATCGTCCTGACCGCCAGCTTCATGGATCTGGTCGACGCGACCATCGTCAACATCGCCATCCCGAGCATCCGGCGCGACACCGGCGCGTCCTTCACCGCGCTGCAATGGGTCACCGCGGCCTACGCCCTCGCCTTCGCCATCGGCCTGATCACCGGCGGCCGGCTCGGCGACATCTTCGGCCGCAAGAAGCTCTTCCTGCTCGGCATGGGCGGTTTCACGCTCGCCTCCGCGCTGTGCGGGTTCGCCGCGAGCCCGGGAATGCTGATCGGCGCGCGGGTCGTGCAGGGCGCGATGGCGGCGCTGATGGTCCCGCAGGTGCTGGCGATCATCCACGTCAGCTTTCCGGCCCATGAACGCGGCAAGGTCTTCGGGATGTTCGGCGCGGTCATCGGCCTCGGCGCGGTCTGCGGTCCGCTCATCGGCGCCCTGCTCACCGAGGGGGACCTCTTCGGCCTCGCCTGGCGGCCGATATTCCTGATCAACCTGCCGGTCGGCCTCGCCGGCATCCTGCTCGGCCGCCGCTTCATCACCGAGTCCCGGGCGGCCGGGGCACTCCGCCTCGACCTCGTCGGCACGGCGCTGGCCACCGTCGGCCTGCTGATGGTGCTCTACCCGCTCACCCAGGGGCGCGAGGCGGGCTGGCCGGTGTGGGGCTTCGTCTCGATGGCCGCGAGCCCGCTCGTCCTCGCGGTGTTCGTCCGCTACGAGCGCGCCAAGGCCCGCAAGGACGGCTCGCCGCTGGTGGAGCTCTCCCTCTTCCGGGTACGGACGTTCGCCGCGGGCAGCGGTGTCCAGCTGACCTTCGGCGCCGTCAACGGCCTGTTCTTCCTGATCTGGACGCTCCATATGCAGCTCGGGCTGGGCTGGAGTCCGCTGCACGCGGGGCTGACCGGGGTGCCGTTCTCGGTCGCCTGCTCGGCCGCCGCCGGGCTGTCCGTACAGAAGCTGGTGCCGCGCTTCGGCCGGCGGGTGCTGCAAGCCGGTGCGCTGATCATGCTCTCGGGCGCACTGCTCTACATCGGCGTGGCCGGGCACTACGGCACCGCGCTGGTGTCCTGGCAGATGGTGCCCGCGATGGTCCTGATGGGCGTCGGGATGGGCCTGATCGTCGCCCCGATCACCGATTCGGTGCTCTCCGAGGTGCCGGCCGAGCACTCCGGTTCGGCCTCCGGGATCTTCAACACCACCGGCCAGCTGGGCATGGCGCTGGGGCTCGGTCTGTCGTCGGTGGCCTTCTTCGGAGCCGTCGGCGATCCGGACGGCGCCGGGGCCGCCCCGGGTGCCCCGTTCGTCGCCGCCACCACGAACGCCCTGTGGTGGGTGGCGGGCGGTCTGGTCCTCGTCTTCGGGCTGCTGTTCCTGCTGCCGCGGCGGGCACGGACGCGGGGCGCGGCGGCGCCGGCGGCGGACGGCCGGGCCGCGGCGGAGACCGGGACCGAGGCCGGGACGGAGACCGGGCGGGAGCAGCCGGCGCTGGTCTGAGGGCCGGCCCGTGGTCCGGGCGGGGCGTGCCACTGGGCACGTCCCGCCCGGACCCGTCCCGCCCGCCCTGAAAGCCGGGTCCGGCGCATACCCCTGCCCCGCCCCCGCGCGCGATACTGGCCCGGTGTCGATGATCAGCAACCTCCGCAGAGCCGTCCGGCTGCCGCAGCCGCGCACCCGCGGGGTCGACCTCAGCCACCCCGCGCGCTCACCGCTCGGCACCGCCGTCGTCAACTGCGCGGTGTACGCCGACGGGGTACGGCAGCCCGGCGACCACCCGGCCGACGTGGCGATCCGCCAGGTCCGGGAGGGCGGGAACGGTTTCGTGTGGATCGGGCTGCACGAGCCGTCCGAGCGGGAATTCGCCGGCATCGTCGAGCTGTTCGGGCTGCACCCGCTCGCCGTGGAGGACGCGGTCCACGCCCACCAGCGGCCCAAGCTGGAGCATTACGACGACTCGCTGTTCACCGTCTTCAAGACCGTCCGCCATGTCGGGCACGACCGGCTGACGGATATCAGCGAAGTGGTGGAGACCGGCGAGATCATGCTCTTCACGGGCACCGACTTCGTGATCACCGTGCGGCACGGCGGGCACGGCTCGCTGGGCCCGCTCCGCGAGCAACTGGAGAGCGTGCCCGAGCAGCTGGCGCTCGGCCCGTCCGCCGTGCTGCACGCCGTCGCGGACCTGGTCGTGGACGACTACCTGGACGTGACGGCCGCCGTCCAGGACGACATCGACGACGTCGAGAGCGAGGTCTTCTCCGTCCGGGGCAGCCGCGGGGCCGGCCGGATCTACCAGCTCAAGCGCGAACTCCTCGCCCTCAAGCGGGCGGCGGCTCCGCTGGTCCGGCCGGTGCAGGCGCTGGCCGGTGAGCCGATGGACCATGTCGACCCGCGGCTGACGACGTACTTCAGGGACGTCGCCGACCACCTCGACCGGGTCACCGAACAGATCACGGCCTTCGACGAACTGCTGAACTCGATACTCCAGGCGCATCTCGCCCAGGTCACCGTCGCCCAGAACGAGGGCATGCGCCGGATCAGTTCCTGGGTCGCGATCCTGGCCGTACCGACCATGGTCTGCGGCATCTACGGCATGAACTTCACCTACATGCCGGAGAAGGACTGGACGTTCGGCTATCCGCTGGTGGTGGCCGTGACCCTCGCCGTGTGCGGGCTGATCCACCGCGGCTTCAAACGGAACGGCTGGCTGTAGGACCGGCAGGGGTGTGCCGGGCGTCCGGCCGCACCGCCCGCCGGGCCGCCCCGCCTACCGTCCGGACACGTGCCGGGGCCGCGCTGCGCCCCAGCCCACCGCGATCTGCGGCACCAGCAGCACCAGCAGGACGACGAGCGGGACCGTCCAGCTGCCGGAGGCGTCGTGGACGGCGCCCAGGACGGCCGGGCCGGTGGCCGCGAGGATGTAGCCGAAGCACTGGGCCATGCTGGAGAGCTGGGCGGTGTGCCGGGTGTCCGGCGCGCGCTGGACGATGAACAGCAGCGCCAGGCTGATCGCCGCGCCCTGGCCGAGGCCGAGCAGCGTCATCCACACATAGGCGCCGCCGACCGGCGCCACCAGCATCCCCGCGAAGCCCGCCGCGCACAGCACCGCGCCGAGGGTGACCAGCGTCCCGGCGCGCAGCCGCCGGCCGACGACGACGGGGGCCAGGAAGGAGCCCGCGATACCCAGCAGGGACGAGAAGGAGAGCATCCAGCCGGCGTCGCCCGCGCTCATCCCGGCGTCCTTGAGCATCGTCGGCAGCCAGGCGGCGGCCGCGTAGTAGCTCAGCGACTGGAGGCCCATGAAGCCGGTGACCTGCCAGGCCAGCGGGGAGCGCCACAGCCCGCGTACGGGGTGCGCCGCCTGCCGGGCCGCGTCCGCCGATACCCGGGTACGGGCACGGGTCTGCGGCAGCCAGCAGACCAGCGCGACCACCGCCAGCGCGCCCCAGCAGGCGAGCGTCGCCTGCCAGCTCATCCCGGTCGCCTGCTGGACGGGCACGGTGATACCGGCCGCGAGCGCGGCGCCGCCGAACAGCGACATGGAGTACAGACCGGTCATCAGCCCGGCGCGGGCCGGGAAGTCCCGCTTGATCAGGCCGGGCAGCAGCACATTGGCGACGGCGATACCGGCGCCGATCACGATCGTCCCGGCGAACAGCGCCACCACCGAGTCCAGCAGCCGCAGCGCGGTGCCCACGCAGATCAGCGCCATCGTGGCGAGCAGCGACCGCTCCATGCCCAGCCGCCGCCCCAGCCGGGGCGCGAGGGGCGCCAGCAGGCCGAAGCAGAGCAGCGGCAGCGCCGTGAGCAGGCTGGTGGCGGCGGCCGACATCCCGCTGTCGGCGCGGATGGTGCCGGCCAGCGGGGAGACGGCGACCAGGGCGGGCCGCAGGTTCAGCGCCAGCAGGATGACGCCGACGCCGAGGTAGAGCGCCTGCCGTCCGGTGATGCCGGACGGGGCGGCGGTGGGCGCGGGTCCGGCCGGTGCCGGGGCGGCGGGGGAGACGGTGGCGGTGGGGCCACCGGTCGGTATCGGTCCTTCGTCAGGCATGGTCGCCCTCTCCGCCCGAGCTGTCCGCCGGGATGTCCGTGATGGTGTCCGTCGTGGCCGCCGCCGGGGTGCGCCCGGCTCCGGCGCCGTCGTCGGGGCCCGGTTCGCGCAATGCGTCCATGGCCTCGGTGAGGTGTGCGAGCGCCGCCCGCTCGGCGGCGTCGGCGTCCCGCGCCTCGATGGCGTCGACGATGGCGGTGTGCGCGTGGAGCTGATGGCGTACCGCGTCGGGCAGCGGCGTACGCACCACCGCCTGCAGCGTCGCGTGCAGCGCGTCGCCGAGATGCTCGTACAGCTCGGCCAGCACGCTGTTGTGCGCCGCGGCGGCGACCGTGCGGTGGAAGTGCATGTCCGCGTCGATGAAGGCGGCCACATCGCCGCTGTCCCAGGCCCGGCCGCGCTCGGCCAGCGCCCCGCGCAGCGCGGCGAGGTCCGCGTCGGTGCGGCGTTCGGCGGCGTAGCGCGCGGCGTCCCGCTCCAGGCTGGCGCGTACCTCGTACGCCTCCAGGTTCTCGGCCCGCCGCAGCCGCCGCTGCACGGCCGCGCCGAAGTCGCTGCGGGCGCGGACGTAGGTCCCGTCGCCCTGCCGCGGCTCCAGCATCCCGGTGTGCACCAGCGCGCGGACCGCCTCCCGGACGGTGTTGCGGCCGACGTCGAGCTGCTCCACCAGCACCGGTTCCGCGGGGATCTTCGTCCCGACCTCCCACTCGCCCTCGGCGATCAGCCGTTCCAGTTGCTCGATGACCAGGTCCACCAAGCTCGTACGGGCGGTGCTGCGCAGCGGCATCGGGCGCCGTCCTCCTTCTCGTCGGCCACGTCCATGACGTCCCCCGGCGCATGGGCATGCCATCCGCACAGGTATTCCTCACCATGGATATTCCACCGGTGATGGGAACATCCCATGTTTAGCGCTGTCAAATGAGCGGGGTTAACCTGAGGGCGTCGGCGGTCCCCGTGACCGCCGCGCGGCGGTGGGGCCCGCCGTACCCGAACCGCGGCGCATCCGCCGCCAACGGTCCCTGCTTGCACCGGAACGCGACGCGGCGGCGAGTGGGAGACGTATGAGCAAGGAATCGGGCGGGCAGCCGCCCTGGCGCGGGCAGTGGCCGGTGATCGGCGCGGTCGCGGTGGGCGGCGCCCTCGGCGCCTCGGCCCGCTACGGCGCCTCGCTGATCTGGCCCACACCCGGCGGCACCTTCCCCTGGACGACCCTGGGCGTCAACGCCGTCGGCTGCGCGCTGATGGGCGTCCTGATGGTGCTGATCACCGAGGTGTGGTCGCCCCACCGGCTGGTCCGCCCGTTCCTCGGCACCGGCATCCTGGGCGGTTTCACCACCTTCTCGACGTACGTGGTGGACATCCAGCGGCTGGTGGCCGCCCGGCGGGCGGCCCTGGGCATGGCCTGTCTCGGCGCCACGGTGCTCGCCGCGCTGACCGCCGTCTGGGCCGCGATGGCGGCCACCCGCGCACTCCTCGAACGAAGGCGGCGATCGGCATGACGCGTGACGCGATGCGGCGCGACGGGGCGCGCGGCGCCGCCCGCCTCGACGGCCCGGCGCTGCGGCTCACCGTCCTGGTCGGGGAGCGCGATGTGTGGCACCACCGGCCGCTGTACGTGGAGATCGTGCACCGCGCCCGCGCGGCGGGGCTCGCCGGGGCCAGCGTCTTCCGCGGTATCGAGGGCTTCGGCGCCGCATCCCTGATCCACACCCAGCGGCTGCTGTCGCTGAGCGAGGATCTGCCGGTCGCGGTCGTCATCGTCGATACGGAGGAACGGGTGCGCGCCTTCCTCCCGCAGGTGGACGAACTCCTCGTGACCGGCGGCCTGGTGACCCTCGAAGCCTGTGAGGTCATCACCTACCGGGGCCCGGCCCCGGCCGGCGGCGCGCACCCGGACCCGGGCACGGATACGGGCATGGATACGGATACGGGCATGGACGGTACGGACAGGGGAGCGGAGAAGGGCGGGCGCGGGTGAACTGGGTGCTGGTGGTGGTGGGCGCGATGGTGGGGGCGCCGCTGCGATTCCTCACCGACCGCTTCGTGCAGTCCCGGCACGACACGGTCTTCCCCTGGGGGACGTTCACCGTCAATGTCGTCGGCAGTCTGATCCTCGGCGTGCTGACCGGCGCGGTCGTCGCGGGCGCCGCCTCCGCACACGTCCAACTCCTCGTGGGGACCGGGCTGTGCGGTGCGCTGACGACCTATTCGACCTTCTCCTACGAGACGCTCCGGCTGGCCGAGGACGGCGCCCGGTTCTACGCCGTCGCCAATGTCCTGGCCGGTGTTGTCGCCGGACTGGGCGCCGCGTTCGCCGGCGCGGCCATGGCCCAGGCGCTGTGGGGCTGATCCGGCCGGGCGGACACCGGCCGGCCGTGGACCACACCGCCCCGGACCGCCCCCGATCCTGCCCTGATACCCGACTTGCCCCCGTCTCCGCCACCGGCTCGTTTCGTCCCTGATCGCCGACTTGATTCCGACCGGGGCCTGACGAACGATCACCCCGTAAACTTGCGGGTATCTCCGACACGGGTTCCGGCGCAGTCCCGCCGCGAGTTCGGCGGGACGGGTGGGGTCGGCGGGACCGGCAGAACCGCTGGAATTCGCGTAATCGGGAGAATCGGGAGAGCCCATGGCAGAGGTGTTCCTACGGCGTCTGACCAGGTGGCAGGCGGAGACCCAACGGGAGTCCGTGGCCGACCTGTACGTCGCGGCGCGGCGCGGACCGTCCGCCGATGACGGCGAGGGGCGGGAGGAGTTCCTGCGCCGGTTCGCCGAGCACGACATCCAGCGCCCCGGCTTCGAGATGGTCATCGGCGGCGATCCGGCGCTGGCCGGCTGCTGCTACGGCTACGCCGCGGACCGCGACGGCGAGTGGTGCCGCGACTTCCGCGGCGAGGTGCCGCAGGAACTGCGCGAACTGGGCGCCGCCGGGCGGCTGTTCATCATCGCGGAGCTGATGGTGCTGCCCGCCTACCGGCGTACCCGGGTGGCCACCCGGCTCCAGCAGACGCTGCTGATCCGCAGTACGGCCGCGATGGCGGTCGCCCTGGTCGCACCGGACAACGCACCGGCCGGGGCCGCGTTCCGTTCATGGGGCTGGCAGCCCGCCGGCTGGCCGCAGCCGGCCGGTGAGCGGTCCGACCGGGAGGCGTGGAGCCGGTCGTTGCCGTGACCCGGCGGCCGGGCGGCGCCGCGCTCCGGCCGGTGCCGCTCCCCCGGGCGCGCGGGTGCCCCGGGTACGTCCGGGCCGGGCGGCGGCCCCGGACATGCGAACACGGTGGGGCCCGGGAAGAGCCCCACCGTGTGTGCGCATACGAAGGATGCGGTGCTGCCGGGCCGCGCGCCTAGCGCAGGCCGGCCAGGCCGTTCGCCCAGAGCTGGTTGACCCGCGCGCGCTCGGTCGCGTTCGGCTGGGTGTTCTGGCAGGACGTACCGGGGCCGCCGCCGGACATCAGCTCGCTGCACGGACCCGAGTAGTGGTCCGGCAGACCCAGGACGTGACCGGTCTCGTGCGCGGCTACGCGGGTGGAGTTGTACTCCTGGTTCTGCTGGTAGTCCAGGAAGACGTAGCCCGAGCCGTGACCGTCGGTGCTGGCGTACGAGCCGCGCGGGTCATTGCCCTCGCGGTACTGGAAGTCGCCGCCGCTGCCCGCCTGGAGCTTCACGTTCTGTACCGCGCTGTTCCATATCTGCGCGGTCTGCGCTATCTCGCCGGCGAACGTGGGGGCGCCGCTGGCGTCATAGGTGACGGTGACCGTCTTCAGGCCCGGGTGCGCCTTCATCTTCGCCTTGGCCGACTTCATCACGGCCTGGAAGAACGCCTTCGTGTCGGCCTTCTCCGCGGCCGAACCGGTGTACGCGGCGATGGAGGCGCGCGTGCTGTGGGAGGGGGAGGTGGGGGAGGCTGCCGACACCGGTGCTGCAGCGGTGAGTGCGGCGGCGAGGCCCAGGCCGAGCGCTGCCGACAGCGCCGTCTTGGGAGATCTCATGTGGGGGCTCCTTAATTTCCGAGGGCCGTACGGTCGCCGTGTGGGGCGGCGGCCGGGGCCCTGCGGATTTCTTGGTGCCGCCGAGTCTGGACGGAGTTCACCTGGGGGACGGAGATGTCAGGTGGCGATAGCACCAGGCAATACCCCGGACAAAAAAGGAGTGTTCGAGCAGGTTTGAGAGTCTGGTGTGACAGGCGCGAACGTCGTTATGCTCCCGGCGTGGAGCTCGAAGTGAGGCACCTTCGCGCACTGTGTGCCATCGCCGACTCCGGCAGCGTACGCAAAGCGGCCCGACAGCTGGGGATGACCCAGCCCTCCTTGTCGACCCAGCTCCACCGCATCGAGAAAGCCCTCGGTGGCCAGCTGTTCTTCCGAGAAACGACCGGCAGCAGGCCGACGCCGCTGGGCCACTCCGTACTCTGCCGGGCCCGCCCGATACTGGCCGAAATGCGGGCGCTGATCGACGAGATCGCCGCGGCGACCGTGCGTGACCGGGACACCCGGCTGCACATCGGCAGCACCAGCAGCCGCGCGGTGGCCGGCTGGCTGCGCCGGCTGCGGGCCCGGCTGCCGGGGACGGACCCGACGATAAGGATCGACGTCTCCGCCAACGCGCTGCTCCAGATGGTCGCCGTGGGCCAGCTCGACGTCGCCTTCGTGCACGAGGTCGAGGGCGCGCCGCTACGGGTCCCCGAGGGCCTCGCCATACACGAACTCATCGCCCGCGAGCCCCAGTTCATCGCCCTGCCCATCACCCATCCGGCGGCCGCCCGGCCGGTCGTCAAACTGGCGGACCTCGCCGACGACCAGTGGATGGTCGACCCGACGGTGGACGGCGAATGGGCCGGCCTGCGCCGCATCTGGACCGCGGCGGGCGTCAACCCCCGGGTGGTGCACGGCGATTACCTCACCGCCGCGGACCTGGTCGCCGCCGGCGAGGTCGTCACCCCCTGCCAGCCCACCTCCCGCCCCCGCCACGGCATGACCATCCGCCCCCTCCACGGCGACCCCCTGGCCGTCCGCCTCTTCATGGCCTGCCGCCCAGACGCCCCCCTGGCCGCCCCCGCCGAAGCCCTCTTCGCGGACCTGGCCTCCTCCTACCACGAGATCGCCTGGGCGAGCACCGTCTACCGAGCCTGGCTGATGCGGCATGAGGGGCCGCTGCCGGTGGCTACCTGAGATGGGGTTGGGGCGCCCCGCCCTGGACACACGACCGCACCCGGTCTGGCGCGGACTCGGGGTGGGGGCCGGTGGACCGGGGGCGGTTGGTGGGGCGCTGCGGAACCCCTTCCGGCAATTCAACGGTGATTTCGTGCACTTCTGCCAAAAGGGCGGTGGACGCGGTCGAACAGAAGTGAACGAGGAGATCGAGCAACAGCCCCTTCAGCCGCTGCGGGCAGTGGATATCTCTATCGCCAGCCGTCGAGGGAGACCTCGGGGCCTCCCGCAAGGTATTGGTGGAGCGCGCTTGAGGTGGTGTCCACGAAGTCCCCGGGAATGGCGTCGGCATCAACCCAGCAGACCCGGGCGTGCTTGTGCGGCTCGCGATTTTCGGGTTCGCCGGTCCATTCGTGGGCGGCGAAGACGACGGTGAGGAATCCGTTGGGGGCCTCCACGCCCCAGGCGCCGTGGATGATGTGCGCGACCTTCAGAGACCCCCGCTTTACGGTCAGGCCGGTCTCCTCGTAAAGCTCGCGTACGGCCGTTTCCGTGATGGGCTCGCCCGGTTCACTCTTGCCGACGGGGAGGTCCCACATGCCCGGGGCGAATTTGGCGTTCTGGCCGCGTTGGAGGAGGACGACGCGGTTGCTGGTCCTGTCGTGGACGATGACGGCGGCGACCAGCAGGGTCATCGATTCGAGCGCCGGCTTGAGGGCCTTCGGATGGTCGTCGCTCTGCTGGGGCATGGGGGTCCCTTCGCCGGACTGGTTGTTGAACGAGGGCTCCGCGGGTGCGGCGTCGCCGCCACAACAGTTCCGCGGAAGAGAGCAGTTCGGACAGGTTCGCCGCGACCTGTCTGTGATCAGGAGCACGGGAACCACGCGGGGGAGGCTGCGCCACGGCCGGTCCATCCGCAAGCTGCGTCCGTCAGGGGCGATCGATTCGGTGCTGTTGCCAGCGCTGTGCGGCGTCAAGCAAGTTCCTTGTCCAGTCGTCCGGGGCGGCGCCCGCGATCTCTTTCCAGAGGTTCGCGCTGGCGTGGGCGAAGGCGTCCACTGCTCGGGGTGGTGCCGATGCCCAGGCGGGAAGAAGTGCGACCGACTCCTCCGCGTCAGATGGCGTGTGGCCCGCCGCGATAAGCCAGATGACCCAGTGGGCCGGATCGAGCCAGGCGGCTCCGCGGGTTGCCCAGCCCCAGTCGACGAGGTGAGCGCGGTCGTGGGTGATGAGAACGTTGTGGTTGTTCCAGTCCGTGTGGAGCAGCGCGTCCCCTGCGAAAGCTTCCGCGTCCGCAGAGTCGGCGACGTAGTGGGCCAGACGTTGCTCGGCGTGCCGAAGTTCGATGTCAGGGCAGGGGAGCAAGGCAAGCTCTCGGAGGGCGTCGGTGACCTTGGGCAAGTCGGGTGAGCCTGGGGAGTAGTCGGCGTGGTGGCCGTCGATGGCCTCAAAGCCGAGGACGTCCCAGCCGTCGGCGATGACGTGGAAAAGCAGACGAGGGGCCAGCGGGGTCACGTAAGAGTTGATGTCTGCCTCGCGCTGCTGCGTCCAGGCCCAACGGTGGTCGGCGCGCAGCCCCTTGAGGAAGACGACTCCGCCGGTGGTGTGTGCGAGTGCGGAGAGGGAGCTGTTGAGACCGGTACTGACATTTTCGATCTTGAGGATTGGGCCGGTCTCGGCCTGGATGGCGCTGCGGGCGCCGGACGGGAGTCCGTCGAAGGTGATGGGGGTGGCGGGCATGGTCGTCAGGTTTCCAGGTCTACGTGCCAACAGGGGCTCCCAACACGAAGTGCTGCCGGAAGCCCCTGTCTCAGCAATCAGTTGTACGGGTTGTCGTCTCCGCAGCCGGGCGTGGAGGCCGCAGCGAAGGCGTCCACGTCTTCGATGAGGATGATCTCCTCATCGGGCTCGGACTGCGGGCGGATGGGGACGATCTCGACTGCTACTGCGGTCATGGTTCAGCTCCTTGTGGTCGCGTGTCGGCAGTACCTGTCCAGTGGTGCCTTCGCCTCCTGGTAGACCTTGGCCAGCGGTCGGCATACCCGGCAGGTGACGGAGAGCTGACAGCCGGTGCAGCCACCGGTGCGAAGCATCAGGGAGTCGGCGATGCCGCCGAGGCGGCTCAGGCCCTCGACTCCCGTGGTCATGAGGGGGATCGCATCGTCGCGGCCGACCTTGCAGATGGAAGCCATTCCGTGTGGATCGACGTGGAAGAAGGTGTGGCCGGCGTTGCAGCCTTGGAAGGGCTCGCGGTCGGCCAGGTGGTCCGGGGCCTGAGCGGCGAGGGTTTCTGCGCCGCCGTAGATGGTCGGCGACATGTGGGTGTACTCGTGGTACGGCAGCCCGTAGCGATCGGCGAAGGCGCGCATCAGGTCGGCTTCATGGGCGTTGTGCCGCGTGATGATCAAAGCCAGGTCGAGGGGCAGCCCGGCCTCGTGGGCTGCGTCCAGTCCTCTGACGAACATGCGGTACGCGCCCCGACGCCGGGTCAGCCCGTCATAGGACTCCGCAGTGGCCCCGTACAGGCTGAGTGTGATCCGGTTCGGCCTCAGGCGTGTCAGCAGGGTGAGGCTCCTCGGCGCGGCAAGACGCGAGCCATTGGTGAGGATCTCGACCATCATGCCCAGCTCGTACGCCAGTCGGTACGTCTCGGGGAACAGCTTGTCGATCATCGGCTCACCGCCCGTGAGCTGGAGCCAGAGCACCCCGGAGTCCCGGATGGCGTGAAGCAAGTGCTCACGCTCCGGCCAGCCCAGGCCGGCGAATTGCTTCAGGCCGAGGTAGCAGTGCTCGCAGTCGTAGTTGCAGCCGAGGTTCAGCTCGTACGAGGCGCGCCCGTAGCCATAGGGAGAGCGGGCGCGGACCAGGACAGTCTCACCGAGACGTCGGCCGCTCAGATCGATTTCCCAAGCCCGGTGAGCCACGTCGGCCAGCCATGCGGGGGCTGCTGAGGTGTCCGGCGCGGTGTGCAGTTCCTCGTACCGGTGGACAGGAAGGCGTGCCGCCTTCGGACTGCCCGGCCGTACGAGGAGGTGATGGTCGAGGTACGGGGCAGCGATCAGCTCGTGCATACGGACTCCTCACTCGGACTGCCGAGGATCAGGCGGGCCCAGACGGTCTTCCCGACCGGGTGGCGAACGTGGTGGCCGGTCTCCTCGGAGAGCGAATCGACGAGAAGCAGGCCCCGGCCGCCTTCGTCGTCCTCTCCGGCTTCGATGGGGCAGGGCGGGGTGCGACTGGCATCGGAGACCTCGACCAGGCAGCGCGGGCCGTCAACAGTCAGCCGAACTTCGAAGAGGTGCCCGCGTCCGCCGCCGTGCGCGACGGCATTGGCGGCGAGCTCTCCGCAGACGAGGACCACCCGGTCGATGTCCTCCTGGCCATATCCCCAGCTCGCGAGTGTCTTGGAGGCGAGGCTGCGGGCCAGGGGAACGCACTTGCGTACCGGGCTGAACTGCATCCGCCACCGCAACGGGGTGGTCTGTCGGTCGTGCGTCGTCATCGCGTGCATCGCGTCCCCTCGCAGCGGGCGGGCTGTGGGATACAAGTGCACCGCTGTGGCGATCACAGAATCAGGCCACGGTGGTTACCCAACGTGGGTAACCTCTTGGGCGATCGGTCCCACACCAGTCCGCCCGGACGGGCGAGTGAGGGGGATGAGTGGCGCGCTCACAGGCTCACCGGGCTCTGCCGGCCGAACTTCTGGCCAGTGCGGAATGGCAGGAAGCCTGTCGCGGTCGGAACTTCGCCCGTATCTTCCGGCTGGTCAAAAGCAAGGCCGGGATCTACCCGTCGCGGATCGCCGCACTGTGCGGCATGACGCCGAGCCGAGTCGGCGAGATCATGGCGGGACGGCGCTGCTTGGCGCACATCGACGTGATCGAACGCGTCGCCGACGGCCTGCGCATCCCCGGTGCATTGCTCGGCCTGGCCCACCGCCCATGGGAGATCCCTGCCCCGGCCCGCGCCGAGGAGAGGCAGCCCGAGCCCCTTGCTGCTGTACCGGACGAACCTCAGTACACCGAGCCGGCAGAGGAATTGGACGACCTGCTCGCCTTGGTCGATGGCCGTGCCACCCATTCCACCCTCACGGCTCTGCGTTCCTCGGTCCAGGACTACTGGCGGCGCGACAACGCACACGGCGGCGCGACCCTGCGACCGGCGGTCGTGGGGCATCTGCGCTATGCGGGCCGCCTCCTCGACTCCGCCGAGGGTGGCTTACGGCACGACCTTCAAGGGATCGCGGCCGAGCTGGCCCGGCTCTCCGGCTGGGCCTACTTCGACGCCCGCCAGTACAGCACCGCTCGCACCTACTTCACCCAGGCGCTCAAGCTCGCCCACGCGCACGGCGACCGCCTCTTCATGGCCAACGTACTGTCCTGCATGAGCCTGCTGGCCACTTATGACGGCAACCCGAACGACGCCGTCACCCTTGCTTGCCGCGCCCAGGACGCGGCCCGCGCCGCAGGTGAACAGCCGCTCGTCATGTCGATGCTGCACCTGCGCGAAGCGTTCGCCCACGCCACCCTCCGAGACGCCCAGGCTTGCCACCAATCCGTGGGCCGCTCCCGTGACCAGTACGAACGCTCAGGCGGAAACGAAGCCGAAGCACCCTCCTGGGTCCATTACTTCGACGAGACCAAGCTCCTCGTCGACACCGGCATCGCCTACGCGCGCCTTGGCGACCTAGCCCGCGCCGAACCCCTCATCACCGAGGGTCTGCGCCGGGAAAATGCCGACCAGCGGCGAGGCCGCGCCTTTCACGCTTACTGGCTGGCCAGCGCCCAGCTCCAGTTGGGCAAACTCGACGAGGCATGCACCAGCGCCGGCCTCGCCCTCGACCTCACCGCAGCCATCGACTCACCGCGTGTGAGCGGCCACGTCCGGGAACTTCACCGCCGCATGGTGCCGTACGCCCGCGAGGCCCCCGTCCTTGCCTTCGAGCAACGCATGCGTGACACCCTCGGCTGATCCCCTACGAGCTGCCGGTCGCCTCGTCCAGCAGCAGATACAGCAGGCCGACCAGGCTGCCACTGCTGACGACCTCGCGACGGTCGATCATGCCCCGGATCTCCGAGATCGGGATCCACTCGATCCGGTCGGACTCGTTCAACTCGGTCGGTGGGCCCGCATACGAGGCGGGCTCCGCGCGGAAAACGAAGTGCTCGGAGTCGGTGATGCCGTTCGCGGGCTGTGCGTAGACCAGCGGTTTGACCCCTTCCACCCGCCAGCCGGTCTCTTCCTCGACCTCGCGGGCGGCAGCCTGCTCAGGCGTCTCGTCGGCCTCGATGAGGCCCATCGGAAGTTCCCAGCCCCAGGTGTCGGTGATGAACCGGTGCCGCCACATCATCAGCACGCGCTTCTGATCGTCGACCACGGTCGCCACGGCGAGGTGCCGCATCCGGACCACATGGTGTTCCCACCGTCGGCCGTCAGGCTGCTGGACGTCCACGAGCCAGAGGTTCACCCATGGGTTGCTATAGATCTGCCGCTCGCCATGGACGGTCCACTGCATGAGCCCAACTCCCTGGTTTCAGTGAAGTATTCAGCATGTCACTCTGACGAGAATCCGTCCGCCTGGTCGGAGCATCATCGCCCACGCCGCCGAGAGGGCGGAACTCTGGAGTCGACAGGCATGACTGCTGGTGTGCTCGGCCCGGTAGCCGTTGTGCTGCCTGTTGTTGCTGCCGCGACTCGTCGGCCGGACGCGTCATCGAGCCGCCAGATCAGTGCTTGAGCAGGGTGTTCGGCGGTGCCGAGTGCACGTCCTTCGGCGGCCGCGGTCAGAACGGCGGTCGGCGAGTGGCTGCCGGCCTCGGCGCGGCGCAATGAAAAAACCGCACCCGGTCCGTCATGAACGCCGTGCTCGACGTCCTGCGGACCGGGTGCGGACAGGTAGGCGACATGACCAGCGAAACCGCAGGTCAGACGGCCTAACCAGAGATCAAGCCTTCTTGGTCTCCCAGAAGATCTTGTCGATCTGGGCGATCAGGTCGAGGGCCTTCTGGCCCGTCGCCGGGTCGTTGGAGCCCTTGGCGGCGCTGAGTGCCTTGAGGGTGTCGTTGACCAGCTGGTGGAGCTCGGGGTACTTCTCGAAGTGCGGGGGCTTGAAGTAGTCGCTCCACAGCACCGAGACGTGGTGCTTGGCGAGCTCGGCGCGCTGCTCCTTGATCAGGACGGCCCGGGTGCGGAAGTCCGCGTCCTCGTTGGCCTGGTACTTCTCCTGGACGGCCTTGACGGACTCGGCCTCGATGCGGGCCTGGGCCGGGTCGTACACGCCGCAGGGCAGGTCGCAGTGGGCGCTTACCTTGACCTTGGGGGCGAACAGGCGGGAGAGCATGTTCCATCCTTCCTCGTGATCGTCTTCTCAGGTGCGAGATTACTCGGTGCGGGAAGGGTTTTCTCGGGTGGCCCGGAGGCTTAGGGCAAAAGTCCGGTGCCGGGCTGGGACTGAGGGAGGATGGACCGGTGAGCGGGTCGGACCGGCGTGGGACGGGGAGGTACGGGATGCCGGAGCGGGTGCACGAGCGCGGGCCGGAGCGCGAGCGGGGTGACGACCCGGAGGAGGACGGGGGACGTCGCGGGCTGCTCCGGGCGTTCGGGCTGGCGGAGGTCTACAACCCGTCGATGGTGCCGACGCTCCGGCCGGGTGACCAGCTGGTGGTGCAGTACGGCGCGGCGGTGCGGCCCGGTGACGTGGTCGTGCTGCGGCATCCGTTCCGGCAGGACCTGCTGATCGTCAAGCGGGCCGTGGAGCGGCGCGACGGCGGCTGGTGGGTGCAGGGCGACAACCCGTACGTCGAGAACGACAGCCGGGAGTTCGGGACGGTGCCGGACGAGCTGGTCATCGCGCGTGCCTGGGTCCGGGTGCGGCCGCCGCACGGGGTTCAGCGGTCGCCGCGCGCGGCGCTCTCCTGGGTGCTGTCGGCGGTCCGGCCGGTGCGGGCGGACCGCTCGCTCGCCAGGCGTTTGCGGGCGCGGTAGGCGGCGACGTTGGCGCGGGTCGCGCAGCGGTCGGAGCAGTAGCGCCGGGAGCGGTTGGTCGAGGTGTCGAGGTAGACATTGCGGCAGGGGCGCGCCTCGCAGATGCCCAGCCGGTCGACGCCCAGTTCGGTGAGGTGGAAGGCCAGGCCCATGCAGGCGGTGGCGGTGTAGCCGGCGGTGGCGTTGGCCGCGTGGTCGGCGATGTGCAGATGCCAGTCGGGGCGGCCGTCGTCGTCCCGGATCTCGTGGCCGGAGATCTGCGGGCTGACCGGGAACTCCATCATCAGCGCGTTCAGCAGGTCGACGGCGAGCACCTCGTCACCGGCGTCGGCCGCCTCGAACACGGCGCGCAGCCGGGTGCGGACCGCGCGCAGCCGGGTGACGTCGCTCTCCGTCGCGCGCCGGGCGGCCTGCTGGGCGGCGCCGAAGAGTTCGCGTACCGCCTCGACGGAGGTGAGGGTGTCGCCGCCGCGCTCGGGCTGCTCGGTGTTGACCAGCCGCACGGCATAGTCCGAGTAATAGGCCAGTTCCACTTGTAGTCCTTACGGGGGGCGGTCTAAGGTGCGTACCGAGCGTGCGTAATGGGTGTTATCACTTAGAGGGTATTACGGACTGAAGGGGACGCGATGACCGAGCATGTCACCGGTACCGACTGGCAGTCGTGGCAGCACAGCTGGGACCGGCAGCAGGAGTGGTACCTCCCCGACCGCGAGGAGCGGTTCGGGGTGATGCTCGACATGGTCGAGGCGCTGGTCGGTACCGAGCCCCGGGTGCTGGATCTGGCCTGCGGTACGGGCACCATCTCCGACCGGCTGCTCAAGCGGTTCCCGAAGGCCGAGAGCGTGGGGGTGGACCTGGATCCCGCGCTGCTGGCCATCGCCGAAGGGTACTTCGAGGGCGAGGACCGGGTCCGGTTCGTCCGGGCGGACCTCAAGGACCCGCGGTGGACGGAGGCGCTGCCGCACGATTCCTACGACGCGGTGCTGACCGGGAACTCCCTCTAAACACACACCTTACTGGTTCCGTGCTGATCCAGTACGACGAACCCTCGAACGTCCCGGAATCACAGAAGCCCCGCCCGGCACTTGGCCGAACGGGGCGTTTTGCTGCCTATACGGGTGCCTATCGGGCGCTCCCCCTCTCCGAGCATGGGCCCGGGACCGGACGGGGTGGGGCCCGCCCCTGCCTGGGGTTACCTCGGTCCGTGGGGGATGGAGTAAAGGCTTCTCATCCAGGCAGGGGCGGAGTCTCGTGGGGTGATCAGCGCGGCGAAGGTGGGGTGCTTCGGCTTCCCTGGGTCCGAAGCGGTGCCCTCACTGCCCAGGGCAGCACCCCAGCGAAGGGGCGGACCGGGGCGAGAGCCTGAGCACGTCAGCTCAGACGGGACACGACCTGTCCCTACTCAAGGCTTGACCGGCCGGGGGACTGTCCGGCGGTCCGCCACAGAGACAGCAGACACGCCGGAGTTTTTCTACGCCCGTCTCACGGTGTTGGGCGGGACGAGCCACTCCGTTCCCCCACCCTCAGGCTGCAGGAACGCTGTAGGGCGTTTACGGCGTTCCCCGGGCATGTCTGACGGGTCTTCGAAGTCCGGGATCACGTCACGCAGGATGCCGACGCGCCCTACGCTGTCCCGGACCTTCCGCCCGACGTCAGCTTTCGTGATCATCAGTGCGCCTCGGTGCCGTGCGGAGAATCACCCTCGGCGCCCTCGTCCTCCGGCACGGGGATGCGTGCGCCCCGGCTCTCCGCGACCCTGCGAACGTCACGCAGGCACTCGGACAGGCGAATCGCCGCGTACCTGACCTCGGCGTGCGGCGACATGGGGTCCACAAGTACCTTGTCCGCCGCCCCCTGAACGTACGCGGCCATCTCAAGCTGAACGTCTTCCATGTCGTCAGCGAGGCAGGACAGAAAGCTGTGCGACCCACTGTCCGTGCTCAGATAGCACGCTTTGCCGTCCCTGGCCCAAGGGAGCAACCGGGGCGGCACGCCCGACGCTGCGTCGGCAAGGTCTCGCCGCCGCTTCCGGTCACCCTCGGTTCTGTGCGTCACCTCGGCCCCTCGGTCCGCTGGATTCATACAGCGACCGTAGGAGCAGCGACAGGCCCGATCCACGTTCAGAAAGCGGTAGTTCGGAGGGGCTGGTCACCGAAGTGTCACGCTGCGGAGTACCTACCCGGCGACTCCGAGATGAGCAGCCATGCTGCGCATGTCTTCTGTCAACGTCCGCTTGCGCGTCTTGAGAATGTCGGCCATCACGTACCGCGCCATGGGCTGATGCGTGAGCCACTCCCCGGATGTACGGCGGAGTTGCATGAGTTCGTCCATGGCGTCTTGGTGGGACCCGAGCGTGACGTGAGCGTGAGCAACGTCCAGCCGGTGACGCCCCCAGTTCGGCGCGGTGGGCCTGCCGAAGTTGCGCACTGACTTGTCACTCAGAATTCCGTCATCGGTGCGTCGTAGGACGCTCCGAGTGTCCCCCACCAGGGACAGGTCCTCAACGGCCTTCAGCTCCGCTGTGACAGGGCCAAAGCCGCCCCAGTGGTGGGGGAAGCTTTCGTCTTCCGTGTTCAGCGCGCTGGCGGCCGCCGCTGCCATCCTGCGGGCCTCTCGCGCTACCTCCGGGCGGTTGTTCCGTACTGCCGCCGACGCGACCCTGAGCCACAGTTCACCCCACACCGCGAGATGCGCGGGGGTGGCCTCAGACATGCGCGGTTCGATCTCCCGTGCCGTCTGGGCTGCAAGCTGCTCCGCTTCGTCGAAGCGGTCCTGCCTCAGCAAGAGCCAGCACAAGCCCACAACTCCCGTTGATGCCAACTGGGCTTGGTGAGCCTCGCGAGCAAGGCGGATGGCCTCCACCAGGGCGAAGTAGGCCATGTCGTACTGCCGGACCTGAGTCAGGTATTTGCCCGTCAGCAGGAGCGCATGACAGCGCGCAATCATCGCGTGCTCCTGCTCTTCGCCCTCAAGCGCGGAAACGGCGGCCTCAGAGCTACGGAGCAACCCGGGAAGCCGCTTCGCAACCGCTCCATACTGGTCTGCCCAGTAGAGCGCATGCCCCTCCTGTACGCCCCTACGGAGCTCCGACAGCTCGCCGGCCTCGCCAGGATCCGAGAGGGGTGCCGAGAGTCCTACAGCGGGCATCAGGGCACGTCGCAGCTCCGCCAGGTAGCGTCGATTCGCCTCATCCCGCTTGCCCAGCACGGATTTTGGCGCGTCCGTGGCGAACAGCGTGGATGTGCTGACACCCAGTGCGCGAGCGAGGGTGTGAAGCGTTTCCATGCTGACGTGCCCGCCCTGTTCCGCCTTGCGGACCGTGCTCAGGGACAGGTCCGCCGCTTCGGCAAGACCCTCCTGACTCAGACCGGCCGTCCGCCGGTACTTCCTCACGTTGTCGGCCAGGCCAGTGGACATACGATCACCGTTCCTCTCCCCATCCAGCGTATGCCCGCCAACGCGACCCGGGATACGCGAAAACCCCCGTGCACGCTGCCAACTGGGGCAACGAGCACGGGGGCTGGGAGTTTGGCTATGCGATGAGAACGTTCGTCAGGCGAGCGGCTGCCTTGCCGCCGAACAGGGCCAGACCGCAGTAGAAGTCGATGCGAGTTCGGTAGACGGGCTTGTCATGAGCCTCGCCCAGGTCGGTTACCTGGACTCCGCCGTTGGTCAGTCCAGAGACTCCGGCGTCAGCCTCGGTTGCTCCGAAGCGCACCGCGTAGATGTCGCCAGTCTGCTTCCCTCCGGTTCCTGCGGTGAGGGGAAGCACGTCGGACCCGTCGAGCTTCTGCCCGGCGTCCAGGAGAGGCACCCCCTTCCAAGTCACAGCGCTCTTCCCCGCAATGACCTCCCTCAACAGCTCACCGCCGCCGAGCCGGCGGAATCCGGACTCGATCTTCGCCCGGAGGGCAGCGTTCATGTAGAGCGCTCCATTGGATCCGTTGATGCCTCGCACCTGAGCCGTCAGCGCGTCCAAGGTGTCAAAAAAGTCGTAGCCGTTGGCGACCGGCCCCGTCTCCTTCGCGTCCAGAACCTGAGTTCCGAGCAGTCGCTTACGCAGGCCATCGAAGCCCTTTGGGTTGACTTCCACGTCACCGTTGAAGAACTGGTCAGCGAAGTGAATCGACGCCGCCTTGACCTTGAGCGCAGTCTGAATAGCCCGCTGGTCGTTCAGATCACCTCGTGTCTGAACGATGAACTTATCCAAGTCGGCGTCCCCGCCGAGGATGGCGAGAGTTTCGATCCTCTGGTTCAGCGTTCCGGTGCTCTCCGGGTAAGCCTCGTTCACGGCCCGGAAGGACACCCCGGGAAGGGTGGACTCCTCGTTGTACTTGTATGCGTTGCCAGTCACCTGGATGAGGGGCAGCCGGTCCAGGATGGGGGACTCCTGAACGAACGTTTCGATCACGCCACGCTGCAACTGATCGAGAGAGAGCTTCGCTGATTCAGCAAGGGTAAGAGCCATAGTCAATTCTCCCGGTAAGGAATGAGTTGTTTGCGAGTGTTATGGAATTGAGTCAGTCCCAGATATCCGAGTCGTCATCATCGGAGTCCGGCGCGGTAATTGCGGTGCGGGCGCTCGGGGAAAGTCCGAGTTCGCGGACATAGCGGGCGAGTTGTGTCCGGTACTGCGCCGCGATCGTGGCGGCGCCGTTCTTCACGGTCCCGCGCTCGGCGGTCACCATGAGCCCGCGCTCGGATAGGTCCCGCTCGGCCTGGTCGATGCGGGCGACGCACACGCACAGGTCTTTGACCGTGGCGTAGTCCACCTCGCCGATACCGGCGGACACTTCCAGAACAGGGACGACGCGCCGCCACTCTGCCGACGCGACTTCCCGGCAACGGAGGTTCGCCGCTTCAACGGCGGGATCGGGCGAGGACTTGAATACCTCGGACCAATCCGGCTCGGCGAGGATCGCGCGCGGGACGATCACCCCTTCCCGGATTGTGGTCTTCGATGGGTTGCCCTCGCGCATTCGCTGAATTGCGGGTTTGGGCCTGTATCTGTCCGCCATGCATTCTCCTATCTGGACATCGAGCCTGGATGAAGGGTTCCAAACTCTGCTTCAGCCCCGGTGCGAGAAAGTCACCTCCCTCCCGCTCAGCGAGCTGAGGGGGAGGGGGTACCCGCCTGCTCAGAAAGGCGGACGCTCACCAGATTCACGACGAGAAATATTCTCAGCAGCGAACCCGCCGCGCTGATTCCTCGCCGTCTCACCGTTATGGCAATTGACACACAAAGGCCGAAGATGCTTCGCAGCATCAGGATTCGAATCACCCTTTGCCATCAACTCTCGCCGACTCAAAGGGAAATGATCCGCAACATTCGCAGCGCGACCACACAACACACACCACGGATTCGCATACAGGTACGCACGTCGGATGCGCTGCCATCGAGTCGTGTAAACAGCACCACCACGCGACGCACGCTGACTGTTCGCCTCACGCTCATGTGCGGCGCAGCGCCCGCCGGCCCGCGTCAGCTCGGGGCACCCGGGGATGCTGCAAGGGGGCGGGGTTTACGCGGCATGGGGGTACCTCCAGACAGGGGGACTATGCGAGCGAGAAGGTTTCGGTTCCCGCCCTTGAAGTTCGTTGTGAAGGGCTGCACTTGGCTCTCAAGCGCGTTCCTCGATGGCTCTTCGCCCTGGTCACATCAGCCGGCGAAGTCGTAGGGATGTGGTGGGTGCAGCAGTAACCCCCGCAGTGTCAGCAGCTGCCGCTACGATCGTCGGATCCGCCAGACCAAGGGGGCGAGCGATGGACGACAGCGAGCGAGACGAAGTGGATCCGGACCAGGAGGCAGCTTTAGCGGAGCTAGTCGCCAATGCCTTTGACGCCGAGCTATGGGGCAAGGCTTTGTCCTTGGCTGTCATCTCGCGGACGGGTGAGGGGAAGACAGAAGCGGCGCACCACGCCCAAATCCTGCTTGCCGGTCACCATGGCGTGTTCAAGGTGCGCAGGCCCGCTCCGTTTCAGAACCTGCTACAACGCCAGGGACGCACGCATCGTGCGGTACAGGCGGCGGAGTCGGCCCGCAAGCGGTACCGCAAAGCTGCTGGCTCGCTCAAGGTAGCGAACACTTTGGCCGAGCGCCGCAGGGCAGCACGGGCATTCCTCGCTGCCCTTGCCGAGCTTGTGGCCTGCCTGCTGGGGTTCCTTGTAAGTGTTCTCCTCTTGTTGCTCTCACGGTTGTTGGGATGTATTACGGCGGATGACCTACGAGTGTGGAAGCCCGCCCCCATTGAGACCACACCACAGATCGCTCCCCGAGGGCCAAACCCTGCCTTCCCCGTGTACATCAACCGGGGCGGGCATCACCGCAGCACGCTGGGGAGCGTCGTACTAGCTGCGTAGACAGCCCGCCGACCCTGCAAGGTCGGAAGGTCAACAGTCGTGTTCAAGCTGCCGGAGAACGCCCCGTGGTGGGCGGTACTGTCCGTAGTAGTCGTCTCAGGCGGGCTCGTGTTCTGGCGCATCACCTGGCCCCAGAACAGCCGTGACCGCCGCGCACTCCTTGAAGCACGACAGCGTGACCGTGCCGAGCGCCGCAAAGAGCGCAACCAACGAAACCAGCAGAGCCGTTGACTGGGTGTTTTCGGGGCCGTTCAGCGTCGCACCTCATGCCGTGCGAGCGGCCCCGAACTCCGTCCCCGTCTTCAACCGATGGCACCCCCGGCACAACACCTGAACATTGCTGTCTATGTCCTCGCCACCGAAGGACAGCGGGCGCACGTGATCCACCTCCAGCAGGGCAACGGAGAAGTCCTTTAGGCACCAGTCACACCACCCGTGCCCCCATGCCCGAAGCCGCTGACAAAGCCGTTCCGCAGCGTCATACCGCCTCGCACGGCGCCGGCCCCGTACACGCCGGGTACGGACACCGGCCCGACCCTCGAACGCGTCGTAGTGGCTCTTGCAGCGTCCCCGGTGCGTTGCGGGATCCGGACAGTCGATACAGCGCATGATGTGCCCCCTCTTGTTGTTGTCGGCCTGGTCTCCGAGGTCGAGCGTCCGGATAAGCAACATGCCTGTATCCATGGGCAGCGTGCCCAAGGGCATGTGGTTGCTCGTCGTCCTGGCGTTCGTCATCAGTCGCAACCCAGCGAAGATGACAACTTCCTAGAAGCCCGTCACGCGGATCAGATTGCGCTTCGCCGTTGCGTGCCCGCCCCCGGACTCGAACCGGGAACACCAGCGGTCTAAGCGCTGTGCCTCTTGCCATTGGGCTAGACGGGCTGATGGCTGCCCTCGCCGACCAGGGCCGGTCCGGGCATCGTGGGGACTGCACCACCCACCCCCGAAGCGGCGCCCCAAGTGGGGCGGTTACTCATGGGCAGTGCAGTCCCCGCGCGCTGCCACACGACCCCAGCGGCCACCCCCGAGTAACGCGAGGGCGCGTGGTGCACGGGCAACGTCATTCCGAGAGTCGGGCACTCAGTCCGCCGGTTTCGGGCTGGTGGGGTGCGCGGTAACCCGCTCTCACTGTGTAGTAAGGAGCAACGAATTCCCGGTGCCTCGGTGGACCGTCCGGTGTTGCGGTTGCTCCCTCACTGTGGGATAAGGAGCAAAGAATTCCCGGCACCGGGGTCGGAGTGGGAAGCATGACGGAATGACGGTTCGGATGCCGGTTTGGTTTTCCCTTAAGTTTTCTATGTGCATTCGAAAAAGTAGGTAGAACCGTCATTCCGTCATGGTCCGGCCGCTGTAGCCCCGCCGTGCAGCCGTCTGCGGACATGGGGCAGCCCCGGCGGTCACGGGGACCTACCGGGGCTGTCACGGGTGTTACGTGGCGGGCACCAGTTCGGCGGCAGGCTCGGCGACTCCGTACGGTCCCTCACTCTGCTGTGGGGACCACCAGATTCCCGGCCGCCCCATGACGGGATGACGGTTTGGATGCCGGTTTGGTTTTCTCTCTTATTTTTTATGTGTAATCAAAAGAAACCTTCTAACTGTCATACCGTCATGCATCCGCCCGCTGGTCGCCTCGCTGCGGACGTGCGAAGCCTCGGCAGGTCGCGGGACCAACCGGGGCGGTTCGAGGCTCACACGAGGGCAGGCACCCGCTCGGGGAGTAGCTCGGCGACGGTGTTCACGGTCTCGGCCTCAGGGCTGTTTTCCCCCTCTACTTGTTGGGGAGAGCAAGGGTCGCCTGGCGGCGTCCAGTGGCGTTGTGCTGAACAGTGGCCCGGTTTCTCTTCTCTCTTATTTTTTCTACGTGTTCTAAAAAAGTGGTGTAAACCGTCACTCCAACACTCCTCGCTCCGCTGTAGGGCAACCCCGGCCCGGGGCAGAGTCGGTGAGCGGACGCAGAACGGCCCGTAGGCCTGCCTGCGGGCACGGGAGAGCCCCGGTGAGGATCTCCCTCACCGGGGCTTTGGTCGGCTTTTAGGGACGGCTATGCGGCTTCTTCGTCGTCCTCCAGGGCTGCCAACGCGGAAAGCTCCGCGCGTTCTTGCACTGCCCTATGGTCCGCCGCACGCTGCTCCGGATGGATCCCGGTCCTACGGACGCGGTGCTTGGCGCCCCGGGGGTGGAGAGTTACCCGTACGTCGAATTCGGTCAGAGTCTCCCTGCGGGCTGCGTCATCGGGGGCTGCATTCCAGTCGTCCTCGATGGTCCGGCCGAGCGGCACCCATCGCATACCCGCCGGACGTTCGGGGAGTTGCTCCAACTCCTCGATTTCCCGCGTCATCCGGGCGTACTCGGTCCGGTACCACTCCGTATCCGCCTCGGACTCGTACAACCCCGCCTGACGGTCTCCGCGCAGGCGCGTACGGTCCGCTTCGATCTCGGCGATTCGAGCGGCGTACCCCGTTCCCGGGTCGAATTCCTTTCGCACGACCTGGTGGCTCCCGTACTCGGCGAGGAACCAATCCGTCACCTCTTTGTCCAGCAGGGGGACGGACATGGTCGGAGCAGGCTTGCACTTGGCTGACGACGGGACACCGCGTGTGCGCGCTGTGCAGCCGTAGGACGGGTTCTGGCCTGTGCGGGCCACCATGTAGAGCCGTTGCCCGCAAGCGCCGCAGAACGCGAGCCCGGAGAGCAGGCGAACGCCCTTGGGGGCACGCTTTGTCGTCTGCTTCGGGGCTGTCTTCCGGATCAGCGCATCGCGGGTGGCGCGGTCCCACAGCGGATCAGCGATCCGAACGGCGTGACCGTCCGGACCGATGACGGGTCGCTCGTCGTGCATCAGGTAACCCAACGATGCCTCGCTGACCAGCATCCGCTTCAGGGCCTTGGCGTTCCACAGCGTCCCTTTGGGCTTGCGCCCGTACATCACGGCTCGGTGATCGGAGGGCGACAGCACGCCCGCGCGGTTGAGGCGTGCAGCCTCGGTGTGCACGGTTATCGTGCCGGTCTCGTCGGCGAGGATGCGTTCCGCCACGTCCCGGAGAATGAGAGACGCCACGGGGTCCAGCTCCACGTGATCCACGTTGCCGGTGGGGATGAGCCGAACGAACCGGTACCCGTAGCGGTTCTTTTGCTTCGGCTGCCCCGCGGCGCGCGCCCGCTTCGTCTCGTCGCGGTTGCGCTTCTGGATCGCGCGCAGCTCCATCTGAGCGCCGAAGGATTCCATGGACAGCCGCATCTCGTCGGCGGGGTCGTCCAGGTTCCACGGCCCGTCGTGTCCGTGGGTGATGAGCAGGCGGCCGGACTCATGGACCAGGTACGCCGTGTTCAGCACGTCGCGCTGATTGCGGCCGATCCGGTCCACGGCAGAGCCGGCGATACCGTCGTACGGCCCCATCTCGTCCCGCAGCCACGGGCCCAGCTTCGGGCGCGTCACCGGGTCCGTGGCGCCCGAGACCTCCCAGTCGTCTGCCCACGCGATGACGTGCCCGCCTACCGCCTCAACCGCGCTGAGTACCTGGTTCAACTGCTTCTCAGGGCTGTTGGTCGAATCCGACTTGCGAGAGAGGCGACGCACCCCCACCAGGCACTTTCCGCACCCGTCGTACTCACTCGTGATCATGTGGTCCATCTTGCGTGAACTCCACTTCCGCACACATGTGCGTTTTAGGGGAGTTCCTGACCGCCACCGCGCTGCACTGGCTCTACAGCGACGATCTGCGGACGCTGTACGGACAGCTCGGCGCGCTGGTGCGGGGCGGCGGGGTCTTCATGAACGCCGACCACATGCCGGACGAGGCCACCCCGCGGATCAACGCCGCGGAGCGGGAGTTCCGGCACCGGCGGATGGACCGCGCCAAGGAGGCCGGCGCGGTCGACTGGGCCGGCTGGTGGCAGCTGGCCGCCGCCGACCCGCGGTTGGCCGGGCCGACCGCCGAGCGCTTCGAGATCTACGGTGAGCACGCGGACGGCGACACCCCCTCCGCCGCGTGGCACGCCCAGGCGCTGCGCGACGCCGGTTTCGGCGAGGCGCGGACGGTGTGGAGCTCGCCGTCGGACGCGCTGGTGCTGGCACTGAAGTGAGCCGAGCCGGCGCGACGGCGACGGGAGACGGCGCGGCCGGCTGACGCCGCCGGGTACGGACGAAGGCGGTACGGGGCCCCGCGCGGGCCGCGTACCGCCTTTCCGGTCGGGCACGGGGGAAGCGGGCGCGGCGTTCAGAGCACCTTGGACAGGAACGACTTGGTGCGCTCGTGCTGCGGGTTGCCGAGCACCTCGCGCGGGTGGCCGGATTCGACGACCACGCCGTCGTCCATGAAGACCAGCGAATCGCCGACCTCGCGGGCGAACCCCATCTCATGGGTCACGACGATCATCGTCATACCGTCCGCCGCCAGGTCCTTCATGACGTCCAGGACGTCGCCGACCAGCTCCGGGTCGAGGGCCGAGGTCGGCTCGTCGAAGAGCATCAGCTTCGGCTCCATGGCGAGCGCGCGGGCGATGGCCACGCGCTGCTGCTGGCCGCCGGAGAGCTGGGAGGGGTAGTTGGCGGCCTTGTCGGCCAGTCCGACGCGGTCCAGCAGCTTGGTGGCGCGTTCCCGGGCGGCGGCCTTCGACTCGCCCTTGACCTGGATCGGCGCCTCCATGATGTTCTCCACCGCGGTCATGTGCGGGAAGAGGTTGAAGCGCTGGAAGACCATGCCGATGTCGCGGCGGCGGGCGGCCACCTCGCGGTCGCGCAGTTCGTAGAGCTTGCCGTCCCGCTCGCGGTAGCCGACCAGTTCGCCGTCGACCGACAGCCGGCCCGCGTTGACCTTCTCCAGGTGGTTGATGCAGCGCAGGAACGTCGACTTGCCGGACCCGGACGGGCCGATCAGGCAGAAGACCTCCTTGGGCGCCACTTCGAGGTCGATGCCCTTGAGGATGTGGGCCGAGCCGAAGGACTTGTGGACGCCCTCGGCCCGGACCATCGGGACGGCCTTCTTCCCGGCCGTCGTGCTGGTGGTCTTGCTGGCGGTCATGCGGCACCTCCGGCGCGGTTCGGGCCGCCGGACAGCTTCGCCTTGAGGCGCTGGAACGGGGTGGGCGGCAGCTGGCGGCTGGAGCCGCGGGCGTAGTAGCGCTCCAGGTAGTACTGGCCGATGCTCAGGACGGTGGTGGCGATCAGGTACCAGGCGGCGGCGAGGATCAGCATCTCCACCACGACACCGGAGTCGCGTCCGACGTTCTGCGCGGCCTGCAGCAGGTCGTAGTACTGCACGGCGATCACCAGCGAGGAGGTCTTGAGCATGTTGATGACCTCGTTGCCGGTCGGCGGCACGATCACCCGCATGGCCTGCGGCACGATGATCCGGCGCAGTGTCTTGCCGTGGCTCATGCCCAGCGCGTGCGCCGCCTCGGTCTGGCCCTCGTCGACGGCGTTCAGACCGGCCCGGCAGATCTCCGCCATGTACGCGGCCTCGTTGAGCCCCAGGCCCAGCAGCGCGCACAGGAACGGGGTCATGAAGTCCGACCACTCGTCCTTGTAGATCGGCATGATGTCGATGTACTGGAAGACCAGGCCGAGGTTGAACCAGAGGAAGAGCTGGACGTAGACCGGCGTACCGCGGAAGAACCAGACGTAGAACCATGCGACGGTCGAGGTCACCGGGTTCTTGGACTGGCGCATCACGGCCAGGATCACGCCGAGGACGATGCCGATGACCATCGACAGCAGGGTGATCAGCAGGGTGTTGCGCAGGCCCTTGAGGATGTCCGCGTTGAACAAGTACTCCGGGATGGCGCCCCAGTTGACGTTCCCGGCGGCGAAGGCGCGGACGAGCAGGAAGAGCACCGCGAGGACGGCCAGCGCCGCGATCCAGCGCCCGTAGTGCCGGACGGGTATCGCCCTGATGGGCTCGGGTGGGGACGGCGGGGCGTCCGCCGGCGGCTGGGCCGGCTTGTCGACGTCAACTGACACGGGTGTTGCCTTTCAGCGTTCGGCGGGAGTGGCGCGAAGGGAACGGGGGACGGCGGGTGCGGTTCAGGAACCGCCGTTGATCTGCACGTCCTTGACCGCGGCGTCCTTGACGTCCCACTTCTTGAGGGCGTCGGCGTAGGAGCCGTTCTTGATGGCGTTCTCCAGGGCGGCCTTGAGGGCGTCGCGCAGCTGCGGCTTGTCCTTGGGGACCGCGATGCCGTACGGCGCCGCCTTGAGCGGTGCGCCGCCGACCACCTGGAAGTCGTTGCCCTTGCCGGAGATCTTCACCGCGTACGCGGCGACCGGATAGTCGCTGGAGACGGCGTCCACGCCGCCGGTGCGCAGCCGGGTCTGGGCCTCCGAGTCGTTGTCGAACGCCTCGATGGAGATGGCCGCCTCACCGCCGGACTCGCACGCCTTCGACTTGTCCTTGGCCAGGTCGTGCGAGACGGTGCCGCGCTGTACCGCGATCTTCTTCCCGCACATCGCCTCCCAGCCGTCGATCCCCTGGGTCTTGCCCTTCTGCGTGTAGAGCGAGACACCGACGTTGAGGTAGTCGATGAAGTCGACGCCCTCACCGATCTTCTTGCCGGTGCTGCCGTCGATACCCTGCTGGCGCTCCTTGGTGTCGGTCATCGCCGACATCGCCAGGTCGTAGCGCTTGGACTTGAGACCGCCCATGAGGGTGTCGAAGGTGGCGTTGTTGAAGTTGAGCTTGACGCCCAGCTCCTTGCCGAGCGCGGCCGCCAGATCCGGGTCGATGCCCTCGACCGCGCCGTTGGTACGGAACTCCACCGGCTTGTACGTGATGTCCGAGCCGACCTGTATCAGGCCCTTCTCCTGGATGTCCTTGGGGAGCATCTTGAAGAGCGGCGCGCCGGTGTTCCGGTTCTTCTGCGCCTCGCGCTTGGCTATCGCCGCGTCGGTCTGGTCCCCGCAGCCGCTGAGCAGCAGCAACGAGGCCGCGACCGCGGTCGCGGCGGCCACGGCTGAACGAGACCTGCCGACGGCCGGGCGACGGCTGGTGCGTGCGGTCATGCTGTTCCTCCTGCTGATGAGGGAGTAGCTGACGGGCAGCGACCGGGGCACCCGGATTCGACTGTCGAGCCCCCGGTTGATTTTGGGAATCCTGCCATCCGGACACCGGAATGCGGACTGCCGAAGAGGTCAAAATCGGATAACGGGAATGTTCGAGCGGCGCGCGGGCCTTGTGTGCCAAGGAGGACCCGGCGGCGGGGGAGCGCGCGAAGTCCCTGGTGGAGCGCGGCCGTCTCGTCATCCGGACAGCAGGGGTGACTCTTCTGCGCTTATGTGCAGTTCGCCGCTATTGTCGAAACCATGATCCGTGGGGTCGCGAATCCGACTCGTCGGGGCCCGCGCCCGTCGGGTAGAAAGGACCGTTACACCCCTCATCCGGGGCTCAGGGCGCGTGTGCGGCGCGCCCGGCGTCCGTACCTCCCCCGCGCGGTGGCCAACCGCCGCGCCGGGCGCGGACGCGGTGCCCGCCCACCCCTTGACCAGGGAGTGGTCACACCCTCAACTGATTTACGAATAAAGGGGTTGAACAAGTGGCAGCGGAGATCGTCAATCCTCGCAGCGACAGCACCACCGGCGCGGCCGCGGACGCGGGCGCCGAGTCGGGCGCGGGCCCGGACAGCGGCCCCGACGCGCCCTTCGATCCGGCCTTCGCGCTGCATCGCGGCGGCAAGATGGCCATCCGGGCGACCGTCCCGGTCCGCGACGCGGACGACCTGTCCCTCGCGTACACACCGGGCGTGGCCAAGGTGTGCAGCGCCATCGCCGAGCAGCCCGAGCTGGTCCACGACTACACCTGGAAGTCCCAGGTCGTCGCCGTCGTCACGGACGGCACCGCGGTGCTCGGCCTGGGCGACATCGGCCCGGAGGCATCCCTCCCCGTGATGGAGGGCAAGGCCATCCTCTTCAAGCAGTTCGGCGGGGTGGACGCGGTGCCCATCGCGCTCGCCACCACCGACGCCGACGAGATCGTGGAGACCGTCGTCCGGCTCGCCCCCTCCTTCGGCGGGATCAACCTGGAGGACATCTCCGCCCCCCGCTGCTTCGAGATCGAGCGGCGGCTCCAGGAGCGGCTGGACATCCCGGTCTTCCACGACGACCAGCACGGCACCGCCGTCGTCACCCTCGCCGCGCTGCGCAACGCCGCCCGGCTCACCGAGCGGCCGCTCGGCGCGCTGCGCGCCGTCATCTCGGGCGCCGGGGCGGCCGGTGTCGCCATCGCCCGGATCCTCATCGAGGCGGGCATCGGCGATGTGGCGGTCTGCGACCGCAAGGGCGTCGTCTCGGCGGACCGCGACGACCTCACGGACATCAAGCGCGAGGTGGCCGGCTTCACCAACAAGGCCGGGCTGACCGGTTCGCTGGAGGCCGCCATGGCCGGTGCCGATGTCTTCATCGGGGTCTCCGGCGGCACGGTGGCGGAGGCGGCGGTGGCGTCGATGGCGAAGAACTCGCTGATCTTCGCCATGGCCAACCCGACCCCGGAGATCCACCCGGACGTCGCGCACAAGTACGCGGCCGTGGTCGCCACCGGGCGCAGCGACTACCCGAACCAGATCAACAACGTGCTGGCCTTCCCCGGCATCTTCGCCGGTGCGCTCCAGGTGCGCGCCTCGCGGATCACCGAGGGCATGAAGCTCGCCGCCGCCGAGGCGCTGGCCGCGGTCGTCGCCGACGAGCTCGCCGCCGACCGGGTCATCCCCTCGCCGTTCGACGAGCGCGTCGCCCCGGCCGTCACCGCCGCCGTGGCCGCCGCGGCGCGCGCCGACGGGGTGGCCCGCCGCTGACCGCCGGCTGACCGGAAGGGCCCCGCCCGGGGAGCGTTGAACACCCCGGGCGGGGCCCTTTCCGCTGCCCGGCACCGGTCCCGCCGGGCGCCGGGACGCGCCGGTTCCACCGGTGGGCGCGGGGGCGCGGTGCGTGTCACACGCCCGCGCGCTACCGTCGCGCGCACCCGCGGCCTACGTTGGGCTCATGTTTGCTGCCTACGCCGCCCGCATCGACCGTGACCAGCCGCTCAACGGGCTCGAACTGGGGGAGCGGCCGGCTCCCGAGGTACGCCCCGGCTGGACGACCGTCAACGTCAAGGCCGCCTCACTCAACCACCACGACCTGTGGTCGCTGCGCGGGGTGGGGCTCGCGGAGGAATCGCTGCCGATGATCCTCGGCTGCGACGCCGCCGGGACCGACGCGGACGGCAACGACGTCGTCCTGCACTCCGTCATCGGGCAGACCGGTCACGGCGTCGGCCCCGGTGAGAAGCCCTCCATCCTCACCGAGCGCTACCAGGGCAGCTTCGCCGAACAGGTCACCGTGCCCTCCTGGAACGTCCTGCCCAAACCCAAGGAGCTGACCTTCGAGGAGGCCGCCTGCCTGCCCACGGCCTGGCTGACCGCGTACCGGATGCTCTTCACCAACGCGGGCGTACGGCCCGGGGAGAGCGTCCTGGTGCAGGGCGCGGGCGGCGGGGTGGCCACCGCCGCCATCGTGCTGGGCGCCGCCGCCGGGCTGCGGGTCTTCGCCACCAGCCGGGACGAGTCCAAGCGCCGCCGGGCCGAAGAGCTGGGCGCCGAGGCGGCGTTCGGCACCGGGGAGCGGCTGCCGCACCGGGTGGACGCGGTGCTCGAAACGGTCGGCGCCGCCACCTGGTCGCACTCCGTCCGGTCGCTGCGCCCCGGCGGCACCCTCGTCATCTCCGGCGCCACCAGCGGCTTCCACCCCGAGCGCACCGAGCTCAACCGGATCTTCTTCCTGGAGCTGCGGATCGTCGGCTCGACGATGGGCAGCAAGGAGGAGCTGGCGTCGCTGCTCAGCTTCTGCGCCGCCAAGGGCGTCCGGCCGGTGATCGACTCGACGCTGCCGCTGGACCGGGCGCGCGAGGGCTTCGCGAAGATGGCGGAGGGCGATCTGTTCGGCAAGGTCGTCCTCACGGTCTGAGGGATGTGTGAGGACGGGGGCGGCAAGTGAGCGGAGCCGGGGACGAGTTGGGCCCGTCGCGCATCCTGCGGGCGGCCGGGCGCACCGCCGTGGCCTGGCGCAACGGCGGTGGGGTGACCCGGGAGGTGGCGGTCCACCCGCCGGGCGCCGGCTGGGACGCCTTCGACTGGCGGGTGAGCCTTGCCGAGGTGACGGCGGACGGACCGTACTCGCCGCTGCCCGGCGTCCGGCGCATCCTCACCGTGGTGGCCGGCGCCGGTACGGAACTGACGGTGGCGGGCGCCTCCCGGCTGCGCGCGGACCGCTACCGGCCGTGCGCCTTCCCCGGCGGCGCGGCCACCGCCGGCCGGCTGCTCCACGGTCCGGTCGTCAACCTGAATGTGATGCTCCGGGAGGGGCGGGCGCGGGCGACGGTGGAGATGGTGCGCGGGAGCCGGCGGGTGGCGGCGGGGCCCGGGAGCGAGTCCGGGACCGGGTCCGGGACGGATAGTGGCCGGTCCGCAGGGCACGGCGTGCTCGTGATGGCGCTGGAGGGCCGTACGCGGCTGAGTGCGCCGGGGGAGCCGGTGGTGACGCTGGAGCGGTTCGACGCGGTGTGGCTGGCGGGGGCGCGGGCGGCGGCGGCCGAGCTGGGGACGGACGGGGTCGCGGCCGTGGTCACGCTGTCGGTGTGAAGGGGTACGACTGTATCCATTAATGGTCGGGGTCCGGTGTTCCGGCACACTTCACCAGGGCCCTTATCCACAGCTCCAGACCGCCTCTGAGCAGGGATATTCTCCGATATTCGTCACGCTCCGCAGCGCGGTACGCTGGCCGCGTGCGTGCGGAAAAGGGAACGGACGGATGCCTGGTGTGCGGATCGCGACTGCCGGCGGCGGAGCGCGGGCGGCCGCCCGCGTACTGCTCCCGGAGCTGTCAGGCGAAGGCGTACCGACGGCGGAAGCGGGAGCGTGCGGCGACCCCGCGGCTCGCCGCCGCGCCCGCCGAGGTGCCCGCCGCGAGCGCGGCGGCCCGGCGGCGGCGGGAGATCGCCGAGGCGGTGTGGCGGATCGCGGCCGGGCGCGGTCTGGAGTCGGCGAGCATGCGCGAGGTCGCCGCCGAGGCCGGGGTCTCGCTCCGGGTGGTCCAGTACGCCTTCGGCAGCAAACGGCGGCTGCTGGTCGAATCGCTCCGGCTGCTGCACGAGGAGAACGAACGGCGCGCCCGCGACCGGCTGGCGCGGCTGCCCGAGCCCCGCGATCCGCGCGCGGTGCTGCGCGGCGTCCTGATGACGTTCCTGCCGGTGGACGAGCAACGGCGCACCGCGCTGCGGGTGTTCCTCGCCTACTACGTCCGCAGTCTGACCGACCCCGAGCTGGCCGCGGTCCTCCTGCACGGCAGCCATCCGCTGGAGGAACTGGTGGCCACCTTGATCCGGCAGGCGGGGGCGGCGGGGCGGGCCGGGCGGGCGGCCCCGGACACCGACCCCCGGCACGAGGCGGACCTGCTGGTGTCCGGCGTCACGGGGCTGGGCCTGGACGTACTGCACGGCCGCCGCACGATGGCCGAGGTGTCGCGCACCCTCGACTACCACCTCGACCGCATCCTCGGCCCGGCCGGAGCGCGGGGCCGCGGCCGGGCCGCACTCGGCCGGGATCAGCTCTCCGGCGCCCCGTCCGCGAAATAACTGTCGTGCCGGAGCCGGAACTCGTCGAGGTCCCGGCCGCCGCGCAGGGACATCTCCGCGACCCGCTCGAAGTACTCCTCGCGCGGCGCGCCCGGTGCGAAGAGCAGCAGCATCGACGCCGGGTCGTCGGATGCGTTCCGGAACGCGTGCAGCCCGCCCACCGGTACGTACAGGAAGTCGCCCGCGCGGCAGGTGGTCCAGCGCTCGCCGTTGTAGAGCCGCACCGCCCCGGACAGGACGAAGAAGGACTCCGAGATGGTCCGGTGGAAGTGGGTGGCCGCGCCGGGCGCCCGGGGGCTCATGTCCAGCCGGTAGAGGCCGAATTCGCCCCCGGTGGCGGCGTGCGTCGCCAGGTAGTGGGTGCGCTGGGTGCCGCTGACGATGTCGGGTGCGGTGTCCGCCGGGCGGTGGACGGCGCTGATCTCACCGTGGTCACCCAGGTAGCGGGGGTCGGGGTAGGTCATCTCGGTCTCCTCGCGGGGGAGTGGCGGCGCGGCCGGCGGCCGGGGATGCGGTGCCGGCCGGGACGGGCACGTTGATCAGGCTTCGGTACAGGTGGTAACGAGCCACGGCGCGCAGAGGGGACACTCCGGGCTCCGGGGGCGCCGGGAACTCCGGGGGGACGGGCCTGACGCCGTCCATGGCGCGGATCGCCGCGGCCAGCTCCGCCGACACCCCGCGGTCGGCGAATTCCCGCCACGCCGAGAGGTCCTCCCACTCGGCGTAGTTGAGCACCTTCGTACCGTCCTGGCTCAGGTGGAAGTGGGCGCCGAGCAGCCCCGGCACCTGTTCCCGGGCCAGGACGCCGAGCACGGCGTCGGCGAGGGTGTGCTGGGCGGCCGGGCCGGTCGTGGCGAACGCCGGTACGACGAGGAGGGCCGGCCGGCGGCCGGCCGGCCGCTCGGGTACGTAGCTGCGGTACCGCCGGTAGCGCACCAGCCCGGGGCGCCGGATGCCGGGCACCGCCTCGTCGATCCGGCCGACGGCCGCCTCCCGCCGGGTGCGTGCCCACTCCCGGTGGTCGTCGTCGTTCGTCCACTGCGCGTAGTGGAGCAGGTGGCCGCCGTCGGTGCTCAGGAAGGTGGTGAGCGAGAGCATCGCGTCCGGGCGCTCCTGGTGCTCCCACTCGGTGTGGACGGCGTCGGCGGCCGGACGCTGGAGACCGGCGGTGGGCACCAGCCACGTGCTGACGAGGGCGGTGCCGGCGTCGGCGCGCCGTATGTCGGGGAAGTCGGTGGTCAAGGGCATCTCGGGCTCCGTTCCGCGGTGGGTCTCCGGTGTCCGGAAGCCTTCTCCCTCAAGTGCGGTTGAGGTCAAGGAGGGCGGGGTGTGCGGCAGTTCTGGCGTCAACGAGGGTTGACGCATGGCGTCTGTCAACCTAGATTGACACGTATGACCGAAGCAACGGATCTCGCCGCGCGGGCGGGCGATCGGGACCCCCGGACCGGGCTCCGCGCCGTGGCCGCGCTCCGCCGGCTGCTGGAGCAGCTCGAAGCCGTGCAGGTGCGCAGCGCGCGGGCGAAGGGCTGGTCGTGGCAGGAGATCGCCGCCGAGCTGGGAGTCAGCCGGCAGGCGGTCCACAAGAAGCACGGGAGGCGCTGATGTTCGAGAAGTTCACGCAGGACGCGCGCGCGGTGGTGCGCGGCGCCGTCGCACACGCGGACCGCACGGGCGCCACCGCGGCCGGCGAACCGGAGCTGCTGCTCGCGCTGTTGGACCGTACGGACTCGCCCGCCGCCGCGGCGCTCGGCGCGCTCGGCGTCCACGAGCGCCGGCAGTCCGTGGTGGACGCCCTGGCGGCGGTGCGCCGCCGCGGGGGCGTCTCGTCCGCGGACGCGGCGGCGCTGGCCGGGCTCGGGATCGACGTCGAGGAGATCGTCGCGCGGGTGGAACGGGAGCACGGCGTCGGCGCGCTGGCGGCCGCGGAGCCGGCCGGGCGCCGGAAGCGGGTGCGCGGTGCGTTCACCGCGGAGGCGAAATCCGTACTGGAGCGGTCCCTGCGGATCGCGCTCGGCCGCGGCGACCGGCACATCGGTGACGAACATCTGCTGATCGCCCTGACGGCCGGGACGGGACCGGCCGCGGCCGTGCTCGCCGACCACGGCGTGACGCACGACGCCGTGCTGCGGGTGCTGGCACGCGCGGCCGCGGGCGGCTGAGCGGGGCGGGGGTCGGGGAGCGGGGGTGGCCGGTTACGGGTGGCCGGCCTTCACCGCGACGGTTCCCGGGGCGCCGCGCCGGGGTGCGTAACCGGCCTCGAAGATCGCGTCGAGTACGGGGCCGAGCAGCTGGGCCAGCCGTTCGGCGCGGCAGCGGCCCAGGGCCCGCCAGGGGCCGGCGGCCAGCCGGTCCGTCATCCGCTCGATGGCCGCCCGCTCCCGGTGGGCGAGTTGGGTCGCGGTGCCGTCCGGGGCGATCCAGCCGCGGGCGGCGAGGCGGTACCGGGCGTCGTGCCACTCCTGGGCGCTCCAGCCGCGGCCGACGAAGCCGGCGGCCGGTGCGGCGCCGACCACGGCGACCGACACCAGCGCCTCGCACGGATCGAGTCCGCTGGTCAGCAGCGCCGCCAGATGGCCGTCGCCGCGGTGCTCGCGCAGTATGGTCGCGGCCTGCCAGAGCGCCAGATGCGGGGCGTCGGGCCAGGGCAGATCGCGGTTGGCGGCGGCCAGCGGACGGGCCGCGAGGCCGGTGTTCTCGGCGGCCTGGCGGGCCAGCCGGGCCGCCTCGGCGAGCTGCGTGGCGCTCAGCCGGCCGCCGATGAGGGGGACCAGCGCGCGGTCCATGGCCCGCAGCCGTCCGTCCAGCACCTTGGCCGGGTCCGCCGTGGCCCAGATCTGCGGGACGTAGCGGGCGATCATCCGGGGGCTGAAGCTGTAGTACGTCGCGGCCACCAGCTCGGGCCCGGCCGCGCCCAGCGGGGCGGTCCGCCAGGCGAAGTAGCTGGGCCAGCGGGAGGCGACGTCGTACCCGAGGTCCGCGGCGACCTGACGGGCCTCGGGGGCGAAGTAGAGCGTGGCGTGCAGTGGCTCGAACTGGTGCCACATCCGGCGGGCGACCGAAAGGTATTCCAACATCGCTTTACCTCATGGCCTTCACGATGCTTACAGGCAGGGGGAGTTGACCGTGGTCCGGGGGCCAGGGCACGGCCGGCGGTCCGCGGAGTCGGCGGCTGAGGCCCCCACGTCCCGGTGCCGGACGAAAAGCCGTGCGAAAGATTGACTTCCCCGATTACGTGCGGTGAACCCAGGCCGCCGCAGGCAACTCTACGTAACTGTCGGACAGTTGGGCGGGACGGGGGTCGACCGCGGGGCCGGTAGCGGCGGACGGGACCGAGGGGGCGGAAGGGACGCGTACGGGCGGGGCGGAGTCCTGGTGAACTCCGCCCCGCCCGTGCCCCGTCGCCCCCGTGTCCCCCGTCGTCCCGCCCGTCCCCGTGCGCCGCGACCGGCTAATCGTCCGGATCGGTGAGCGTGGAGTACTGCTCCGGATCCCGCAGCAGTGCGCCGATGTGGGCGGCGGCCGTCGACAGCCGGCGGCGGGATTCCCGCAGCTGTTCCGCCGTGACGCCGTGATCGCGCGCCGCGTCCCGCAGATCGTCGCGGAAGCGGTCCAGCAGCCGGTCGAAGTCGCGGGCCGGATCGCCGCTGCCGGGTTCGCCCGCCCAGTCGGGGGCCGGGGGCTCCGGCTCGCCCGCGGGGGCTTCCTTGGACAGGTCCAGGCGCTCGACCGTGACCCGCGTGGCGTCGGCGGCGTCGCTGTCGGGAGCGGCCGCGCCGCTGTGGCCGGTCCGGTCCCGGTCGCCGCCGTGGTCCGCGCCGGTCTGCCCGCCGGTGAAGCGTCCGACCTCGCGGGACACCTCGGACAGCGCCTCGCGCACCGCCCCCGCCCAGTCGCCGGAGCGGACATGCTCCTGGGCCTGCTCCTGGACGCGCTTGATGACCTGCTGGACCTCCTCGCGCGCGAACACCTGGGCGTCCCGGGCCTGCTTACGGGCCCGCTGGGCGTCCTGCCGGGCCCGCCGGCTCTCCTCCTTCGCCCGCCGCGCCTGCTCCTTCCACCCCTCCTTGGCGCGCCGGAACTCCTCCTTCGCCTGCCGCCAGGACTCCTTGTCGGCGAACGCGCCGTCGAAGTAGTCCGAGGCTTCCGGGAAGGGGCGGCCGGTGCCGCCGTCCTGCGGGGCGCCGCTCCGCCCGCCCTTGGCGCCGCCCCCGAAGGCGCTCGCGGCGGACTCCTTGCGGGCCTGCTGCGCGGCCTCCTGCATCTCGCGGCGCAGGTCCCGCGCGGAGCCGCGGACGTCCTCCCGGATGTCGGAGGCCAGTGCGGCCACCGACTCCCGGATCTCCAGCTCCAGATCGGCCAGCTCGCCGCCCCGGTCGGCGAGTTCGGCCCGGCCGGCGTCGGTGATGGAGTAGACCTTGCGGCCGCCCTCGGTGGCGTGCGTGACCAGGCCCTCGGCCTCCAGCTTGGCCAGCCGCGGGTAGACCGTGCCGGCCGAGGGGGCGTACAGGCCCTGGAAGCGCTCCTCCAGGAGGCGGATGATCTCGTAGCCGTGCCGGGGGGCTTCGTCCAGCAGCTTGAGGAGATAGAGCCGGAGGCGGCCGTGGGCGAAGACGGGGGGCATGCTCAGCGCACCTTCTTCTCTGTGGGGGTACCGGTGGGGGCGGCGCCGTCCGCTCCGCCGCCGGGGGCGCCGTGCGGCTCCTCGGCGGCGGGGCGGCGGAGCAGGGCCAGCCCGCCGGAGACGGTGGTGACCTTCAGTGTGCCGGTGCCCGCGCCGAGCGAGCCGGTGATCCGCTTGGCGCCCCACTGGCCGCTGACCCGCAGATCGTCGAAGGCGTTGGAGACCGTGCCGCTCGTGGTGTTGGCCGTCACCCGGGTGTCGGCCGGGTCGGGCAGCCGGATGGCGACCTCACCGGAGACCGTCGTCAGGCTGATGTCCGTCCGGGCGGCGGCGGTCCCGTCCGGGGCGGCGGGCGGCAGGTCCAGATCCAGGACCATGTCGCCGCTGACGGAGTCGGCGCGCACCGAACCGCCCGCGCCCTCGATCACCGTCAGATCCCCCGAGACGGAGTGGAACCGCAGCTCGCCCGTGACGGCCTGGGCCTCGATCCGGCCGCTGACGGTGTCGGCCCGCACCGGGCCGGTCAGCCCCGCGAGGGTGCCGTCACCGGAGACCCCGCGCAGCTCCGTACGCCCCGAGATGCCGGAGATCACCGCGCTCGCGGTGGCCGCGCCGACCTCGACGCGGGTGGCGGCCGGGACGGTCACCGAGATCACCGCGCTGCGGTGCCACCCCGTGGGGTTCCAGCCCTTGAGGCCGTGTCGCCACGCCTTGGGGTCGAAGAGGCCGCGGCCCCATTCCTTGGGGTCGAACTGGCCCAGGATGCCGGGCCAGGTGACGTCCTCGTACCCGATGGACAGGACGCCGTCGCGGCACGAGACGAGCAGTGGCGGGCCGGTCAGCTCGCTGATCTCCAGGCGGGGCGGGCCGCCGTCCGAGGTGCCGACGACATTGACGGTGCCGCCGATCACGCGCACGTTCAGCGCCGTGACGGGCGCTTCGAATTCCAGCTTCTGTGGTGCGGAGATCGACCACTCGGTCCGGTCTGACATTTCTGGCCTCCCCGGGCAGGCGGACAACGCAACATATCGCGTCTTCTTTAGACACGATATATCGCGGGTTCGGGAAGTCAAGCGCACCCCGTGCCGCGACGGGCGCCCCACCGGACCCGTGCCACCCGCCCGTCCCCGTCCGCGCACCGGCGGCCCGCCCGGTACCGGGCCGCCATGCCTCCTCGGCCGGCTGCCGTCCTCAGCCCTCGTCAGTCCTCGTCAGCCTGCGTCAGTCTTCGTCCTCGTCGTCGTCGAGCCGGGCCAGCCAGGTAGCCAGCCGCTCCACCGGCACCTCGAAATCCGGGTTCAGGTCGACGAACGTACGCAGCTGATCGGCCACCCAGCCGAGGGTGACCTCCTCCTCGCCACGCCGGTTCTCCAGCTCCTCGATACCGCGGTCAGTGAAATACACGTGCGCTCCACCAGGGGTCATGGGACATTCCGGCCAGGATAGGCAGGCCCGCACGGCTCTCGCGCCGCGGGCACCCGGGAGCTAACCTGAGCGCCTGTCAACGGTCCTGCGGCGATGGGGAATTGCCGCCAACGGGGAGCGGGAGGCCGTGATGCAAGATCGCGCGCAGCGCATCGCACTGCCCGACGGTACGGAGGTCTGGGCCCGGGTCTCCAGACTGGACGCCGCGGGGCTGGACGATCCGGTCGGGCCGGACGGCGAGTACGCCGACTTCGAGGACGTCGGCACCTGGGAGGCGCTCGGCGCCCGGGTCGAGGGGCTCCGCGAGGTGATCGGCGGGGTCGCCGCCAGCGTCCGGCAGGCCACCGAGCGGGTGGCGCCGCACGAGACCAGCGTGACCTTCGGCGTGGAGGTCTCGGCCAAACCCGGCAAGGCCGTCGCCCTCCTCGCGGACGGCGAGGCGAAGGCGAACCTCTCGGTGACGCTCACCTGGCGGCGCGAGGACGGGAACGCGTCCGGTGGCGAGCAGCCCGCCGTCGGCCGCCGGGAGCCGGCCGACCCGGGCCGCTGATGGCGACCTCGGAGGAGCGGACCCACGGCCGCGGCGACCGGGCGCGGTACGGACAGCTCCTCGCACACGCCGGACGCACCACCGTCGCCCTGCGCGCCGCACCGGACGCACCGGATCCCCGGCTGTGGGGCAGCGGTGTGCTGATCGCCCCCGGCTGGGTCCTGACCTGCGCCCATGTGCTCGCCGCGAGCGACGGGCGGCGGCGCGACCTCGGCCCCGACGGGGTGTTCGGCGTCGCGTTCGGCGGACGGCTGGCGGCCGCCCGGCTGGAGTACGACCTGAGCCGGCCCGACCCGGCGGCCGGACCGGGCACCGCCCGCGCCGATCTCGCCCTGGTCCGGCTGCTCGACCCGGACACCGAGCACCCCTGCGCCTGGTTCAGCGACCAGCCGGCGACGCTCCTGGAGGACGCGTACATCTTCCGGGGCCACGACCGGCCCGGTACGGACCGCCCGCCGCGTACGGACGCCGCGCACGAACGCGTAGTACGTGACGGGGGCGGCGTACGCGCGGCGGGCGATGCGGCCGAGGCGGGCGGCGCAGGTGAGGCGGGTGGCGCTCCCGGCGCACCCGGGGGAGCCGCCGATCCGTTCACCCCGTTCATCGCCGTCCGGTTCGGTGCCCGGGACGCCCGGGGGCTCCAGTTCGGCAGCGACGTCCGGGTCACCCCCGGCGCCTCCGGGGGACCGCTGCTCGACTGCGACCGCGGCGAGGTGGTCGGCATCGTCAAGGGGCGCCACCAGCAGGACCACGTCGGACTCGCGGTGCCGGTCACCGCGCTGCGCGGACTGGGCCCCGAACACCTCGTCGCGGGCGCCACCGGGCTCGGCCCCGACCCGTACCACGCGCTGATGGGCCTGCACGACCGCTGGCACTGGAGCGGACAGGACCTCGGCCGCCCCGGCGGGCCCACCTGGTTCGACGCCCAGCACGCCATCATGGCGGGGCGCGGCCGGCTGTGGGGCGTGCAGGAGCGGTTGCAGGCGCTCGACCTGCTCGCCCGGCTGCCCGCGCCGCGCGATCCGCTCGTCGTGGAGGCGGCGGTCGGCGAGGCGCTGGACCGAGGCGAGGGCCCCGGGGCCTGGGCGCTGCGCACCTGGCGGGACGGCCACGGCGCGCTCTACCAGGGCAGCGACCCGTACACCGAACTCTGCGCCTTCGTGCACTATCTGCGGATCGTGGCACAGCGGGTCGCGGACGAGGTGCGCGAGGCGCCCGGCGAAGCGGCCGCCGAGGCGCGCGAACACGCCGCCCACCTCGCGGAGTTCGTCCAGGCCAAAGCAGTGGTGCTGCAGCCGCAGGACCGCCGCCGGATCGGCCCCGTGCGGCGCCGGCCGCGCTCCGTACTCGTCGAGTTCGAGCCGCTGTTCTACGACGACGGCGAGGGCGAGCTGTTCAACTGGTCGGTCAGCGAGGGGTACGGCCGGGGGCAGTGGCTGCGGGTGGACGTCCAGGAGTCGGACGGCGGGGTGCCCTTCGAGCAGGCGCGGGCGCAGGTCCTGCGGCGGCTCGGGGCCCGGCTGCTGCGCGCCGACGGCGACGCGGGACCGGGCGCCCGGGTGCGCCTGGAGGTCGCCGTCCCCGAGGGGCACTGGCACACCCCGGCCGACCGCTGGGAGGTCGCGGCCTCGACCCGGCGCACCGCACGGGCGCGGCCGGTGGGCCCGGGGCGCGCGGTGATCCTGCGCGACCAGGGGCGCCGCGAGGAGATCGACCCGGCCTGGCTGCGCCGCTGGCAGCGCGTCGCCGTCGCCCCCGCACTGCACGCGCTGCGCGTCCCGCCGCCCCGCCGGGACGGCGCGGGAGCGGCGGCGGGCTCCGCCGACGGGGTCTGGCGGCTCCTGGAGGAGGCGGACGACGGTGCGGTGCCCGCGCTGTGCCATACGGTCGCCGACGGGACCGGCCGGGACGCGGCCGGCGCCGCCCTGGACACCGGCTTCCCGGCCGGACTGTGGTCCGCGGCCGGCCACGGCGAGCGGTCCTGCGACGCCTCCTGCGAGGAATTCCACCGCGGCGTACGGGAGTTGCTCCAGGGGTCCGGCTCACTGGCCCGCCTCCCCGAGCTCGTCCGGGAGCTGCGGGCGAAGGCCGCGGAGGAAGGCGCCCACTGGGCCCGCGATCTGGTGCTCCTCTACGACGACCCCGAGGACCCCATCCCGCAGCTCTTCACGGCCCGGCCGCAGGTGTCGCCCCGGTGACCGCCCGGCCGGTACGCGGCCGCCGCAACGGGCCCCCGCCGGCGGGCCGGGTTGCGCCGCCGTCCCCCTCCTCCAGGCCCCTTCGTCCGTCGGTCCGCCCCGTCCTCCGTACGCCCCCGCGCGCCCGTACGCCCTGCATGCGCCCGGCCGCCGCGACCGGACCCGGCGCCGCCGGATACCGCAAGTCACGTCCCCTGCACGGCACTTGGCGGCGCGTGGCGACGGTGCGGGAGACCGGAAACCGCCCCCGTGAGCTTCCGTACGGCTCGCTCCTGTCATAGCGTCATGAGACATTGATTCGTGAGTGTGCGTGGCGGGCGTGGGGGAAGGGCCGGGGCGGACGCCACCGTCTCCGGGGCGGTCCGCCGCGACCATCGCTCCCTGCCCGATGGCTGGCCGGCGACGAGGAGTTCCGACGTGAGCGACTGGCTCATCTACCGCGGCGCGGGAGCACCGCACGACGGAATCGAACAGCTCCCGCCGCCCCCGCCCTGGCGCGATTTCGACGGCGGGCCCGACATCCCGCCGCCGACCGCCCTCGACCCCGCCTCCGAACGCCGGCTCGGCGTGCTGCGCAGGGAGGCCAGCCACCACCGGCCCGGCGAGACCGAGCGCGAGCTGGTCAACGCCGCGCTCTATCTGCGCAGGCCGCTGCTGGTGACCGGTGCCCCGGGCAGCGGCAAGAGCACCCTGGCCCACTCGGTCGCCTACGAACTCGGCCTCGGCCGGGTGCTCAGCTGGCCGGTCGTCAGCCGCAGCACGCTCCGCGACGGCCTGTACGCCTACGACGCCATCGGCCGCCTCCAGGACCTCCAGATCGCCCGCGCCACCCCGCCGCGGCCCGCCGGCCAGGACGCCCCGGAGGGCGCCGCCGCGCCCGCCCCGGACCCGGACCACACCGCCGAGCCCGGCGGCGGCATCGGCCGCTACATCCGCCTCGGCCCGCTGGGCACGGCCCTGCTGCCCGCCGCCAGACCCCGGGTGCTGCTCGTCGACGAGCTGGACAAGAGCGATATCGACCTGCCCAACGACCTGCTCAACGTCCTGGAGGAGGGGGAGTTCAGGATTCCGGAGCTGGAGCGGCTGGCCGGATCCGCCCCCGAGGTGCGGGTGCTCAGCGACGACGGCGCGCCGGTGACGGTGCGCGACGGCCGGGTGCGCTGCCACGCCTTCCCGTTCATCGTGCTCACCAGCAACGGCGAACGGGACTTCCCGGCGCCCCTGCTGCGCCGCTGCATCCACCTCCACATCCCGGCACCGGACAAGGAGCGGCTCGCCGCCATGGTGCGGGCCCACTTCGGCGAGGGCGCCGCCGAGCGCCACGCCTCGGTGATCGACCGCTTCCTGGACCGCGAGCCCGGCGATGTCCGCGCCGTCGACCAGCTGTTCAACGCCATCCACCTCACACAGCAGGCCGGCTGGACGGACCAGGACGAGGAGGAGACCCGACGGCGCCTGACGGCCGAGCTCATGCGGCCTCTTGACCGGACGAGGTGAACGCGATGGCTGTGGGGGAGTCCGGTCCGGGACCCCTCGACCAGCTCGTCGCCCGGCTGACCGCGGCGGGGCTGCCCGCCGACGCCCGGGGGATGGCCGATGCCCTCTGGCTCGCCCAGTGGATCACGCCGGGTGATCAGCAGACCGCCCGGGACGCCACGGGCGAGGCCGGTTCCACCACCGCCGGATGCAGCGATCCGGCCACTTTCACCGTGGGCCCGGCCGGATCCGTGGAGCCCGGCGCGGCGGCCGCACCCGAGCCCGGCGGCCCGTACGCGCCCCGGGACGGCGCCCGCCGCACGGAGGCGGAGCTGCGGCCCGCCCGGGAGGCGCGGCCGCCCGATCCGGACCGCCACCGGCTCGGCGAGGTCGCCGTCCCGATCGCCGCCGCCTTCCCCGGGCTGCTGCCGCTCCAGCGCGCCCTGCGGCCCGTCCAGCGCTACCACCCGCCGGTCGCACCGGTCCGCCGGGAGCTGGACGAGCCCGCCACCGCCGAACTCTCCGCACACGCCGAGACGGTCATCCCGGTGCTGCGCGGGGTGCACCGCCGGGAGGCCGGTCTGCGGCTGCTGATGGACGGCTCGTCCTCGATGGCCGTCTGGGAGCAGATGCTGCACGATCTGCGCCAGGTCTGCGAGCGGGTGGGCGCCTTCCGCGACGTCACGGTGCACTACCTCCACCCGCACGGCCCGGACGTCGGTGTCGCCGCGGCCCCCGGCCCCGGCCGGCCGCTGCGCCCCGCCGGCCAGCTGCACGATCCCACCGGCCACCACCTCACCCTCGTCGTCAGTGACTGCGCGGGCCCGCTGTGGCAGGACGGCCGGCTCCAGCGGCTGCTCCACCGCTGGGCGGCCGACGCGCCGGTCGCCGTCGTCCAGCCGCTGCCGCAGCGGATGTGGGCGCGCACCCGGCTGCCCGCCGTCGCCGGTACCCTCGTCCGCCACCAGGGCCCGTACCAGGCCCTCGGCTTCCGGCCCGCCAGGCGCCGCCGGGCCCCCGCGGCGCCCGGACCGGCCCCGGACGCCGGCCGCGGCCGCGCCATCCCGGTGCTCTCCGCGACGCCCGCCGCGCTCGGCGCCTGGGCCAGGCTGGCCGCGGCCGATGCCGGCCTGTCGCTGCGCGGCGCCGCCTGTGTGGTCCGCGCCGACCACGGCGCGGAGCCCGGCGGCCGCCCGGCCGAGGCGGAGCCCTCCGCACCGGCCCGCAGGGTCCGCGAATTCGACCGGTCCGCCTCGCCGGACGCCCGGCTGCTCGCGGTGCACCTGTCGGCGGTCCCGCTGGCGCTGCCGGTCATCCAGCTCGTACAGCGCGCGATGCTGCCGCACACCGGACCGGCCGAGCTGGCCGAGGTGCTGCTCGGCGGCCTGGTCACCCAACTCCCGGCGGCGGACCGGCCGGCGGGGGAGGCGGACGGGGCGAGCGGCCCGTGGTACGACTTCGTGCCCGGCGTACGGGACGAACTGCTCGGCCGGCTGAGCGCGGGCGAGGCCGCGCTGGTCCTCAAGCACTGCTCGCTCTACGTGGAGCGCACCTTCGGCCGCGGCGCCCGCAACTTCCCGGCCGTCGCCGTCGCGATGCTCTCCGGCAGCGGCCGGGAGCCGGAGTCCGGCCGCCGCCCCGTCCCCGAACCGTTCGCCCGGGTCTCCGAACACGTCCTGCGCCGCTTCGAACCGGCGCTGCGGCCGCCCGAGCAGCCGCCCTACCCCGGCGACGGCCCGGCCGCCGAGGGCGCCGCCCTACTGGAGCGCTACGAACAGGGCAGCGCCGTACGGGACCTGATCGAGGCCGTCCGGCTGCTGCGCGCGGCGGCCCACCGGCTGCCGCCGGCCGGCACCGACCTGGCCCGCGCCCTGCTGCACGCCTGGGCGAAGTGGCGCCAGCCCGACGCCCTGGCGGAGGCCGAACGCGCGGTGCGCGCCGCGGAGCGGGCCACCGCGCCGGGCCCGGCCGACGACCAGGAGGTGGGGACGGCCGGGGAGGAAGCCGGGGCGGCGGAGGCCGCGGGCCGGGAGGCGGAGCGCACCCGGGCGCTGATCGTGCTCGGCCGGGTCCGGTACGCCCGCGCCCGGGAGCGTGCGGGGGCCGGCGCACCGGAGGAGGAGCGCACCGCGCTGGCGGACGCCGCGCGCCAACTGCACGCCGCCTGCGGGCTGATGAGCCTGCTCGACCCGCGTTTCCTGGAGAGCACGGTGCTACGGACCGAGGTCCTGCGCCGGATGGCCGCCCTGCCGCCGGCCACCGGGGCGCCCGCCGGGCCCGGCGCTCCCGAGGGGGCCGGTCCGCCCGACCCCCTGGACGAGGCGGAACGGTCCCTCACCACCGTCCTCGACCGGTGGCCCAGCGGCGAGCAGGTTCCCGGCGAGGTGTACGCGGCGCGCGGCGGCGTCCTGCTGGACCAGGCCCGCCGGGCCGGCCGCGTACGCCCGGACGGGCCGCGCCCCGCCGAGGCGCTCGCGGTCCGTGCCGCGGACGACCTCGACACCGCCACCCTGCTGCTGCGCCGCCGTGGCAGCGCCGCCGACCGGGTGGTCTGCGAGACGCTGCTGGATCTGGCGGCGGCCCGCTCGCTGACCGGCGGCAGCGCGCTGCCGTCCGTGCTGCCCACCCTGGAGCGGGCCCGCGCGATGGCGCGGACCCTCGCCGAACCGGCCCTGGAGGCCGACAGCCTGCGCCGGATCGCGGCCGCGCAGCGCGCCGTGCACACCTGGACGGGCGCGCCGGGCCCCCTGGACGAGGCCATCGCCGCGCTGGCCGCCGCGCAGCGGCTGACCGTCCCCGATTCCCCCGAGCACAGCGCGCTGCTCGCCGAGCGCGGCGCGGCGCTGCTGCTGCGGGCCCGGCTGGAGCCGGACCCCGAACCGGGCAGGCGGCTGGCCAACGACGCGGTGCACGTCCTGCGGGAGGCGCTGGCCCGGGTCGCGCCGCAGGATCCGGAGCTGGGCGCCCACCGGCTGGCCTTCGGCCGCGCGCTGCGGCTGCGCCACGAACGCCAGCCCTCGCTCGCCGATCTGCACGAGGCCGACTGGATCCTGGAGCTGGCCGCCCGGGGCTCCGGGGTGGAGCCGCTCGTCGCGGCCGAGGCATGGCTCGAAGTGGGCGATGTCCAACTGCTGCTGGACCGCCGCTTCGACTCCCGGGAGCGGCACGACCGGGCCGCCGCCTGCTACCGCCGCGCCGCGACGCACGCCCACCGGGGCGGCAGTCCGCTGCTCGCGGCCCGCGCCCACCACCGGCGCGGCGAGGTCCTGGAGGAGACCGCGGGCCCCCAGCCGGCGCTGCACGCCTACCGCGAGAGCTGGGAGCAGTGGCAGCACGCGGCCGAGGAGAGCGGCCCGGAGGCCCGGCGCACCCGCGCCCGGATGCGCGCCCTCGAATCCCCCGCCTGACCGCCCCCGAGCGCCCCGCCGGCCGCCTGGTCGCGCGGGGCGGAACGTGTTTCTGTGGACGGGAGTTCGGGAACACCCCGTCCAGCCGGCCCAGAGGAGAGCAGCGTGGCGACGATCCCTCGCACCGAACCGGCCGGGGCCGCCCCGTCCGGTCCGTCGGCCGAGCCGCTGCCGGACTTCGGCGGCGTGGACGTGGCCGGTCTGGCGGCGCGGACGGACCACGCGGTGCTGGGAGAAGTGGCGGCGCTGCTGCTGCGCAACTGGCCGTCGGCGGATGACGCGGTGGCGTACTACGAAGACGGCCCGGAAAAACTCTTGCACTGACGGTCAGAAGCAGTTGTTTTTGGGCAAACGCGCAAGGGAATCGGCCAGTTGTCGCGGCAATTCGGTTCCTCAATCGGTGGTGGTGCCATGTATCAGTCAGCGGGCGGGAGTTGACGGTTCCGGCCGCCGACGAGAGCAGGGGGACGGCGCCGTGGTGGCTGTGGAGACCGGCAGGACCACCGTGCCCTTCCGCCAGTTCGTCCTGAAGATGCACAGCCGGTGCAACCTCGCCTGCACCTACTGCTACATCTACGCCGGTCCCGACCGCAGCTGGCGCGCCCGCCCGCGGCTCGTCCCCACCGCCACCCTCCGCCAGAGCGCCCTGCGCATCGCCGAACACGCCCGCGCCCACCGCCTGCGCGAGATCCGCATCGACCTGCACGGCGGCGAACCGCTGCTCACCGGCCCCGGCCCGCTCCTCGACCAGGCCGCCGCCCTCCGCGCCGCGCTGCCCGCCGGATGCACCGCCGAATTCGGCGTGCAGACCAACGGCACCCTGCTCACCCCGGAGCTGATCGACACCCTGGGCGCCGCCGGATTCCGCCTCGGCCTCAGCCTCGACGGCGGCACCCCCGGTCTCAACCACCGCCGCGTCGACCACGCCGGACGCCCCTCCTGGCCCGCCGTCTCCCGCGCCGTACGGATGCTCGCCGACCGCCCCGGCGTCTTCGCCGGCATCCTGTCCACCATCGACATCACCACCGACCCGGCCGAGGTCTACGGCTCGCTGCGCGCCCTCGGCCCGCCCGTGCTCGACTTCCTGCTCCCGCACGCCAACTGGTCCAGCCCGCCGCCCGCCCCCCTGGGCCCCGCGCGCCGCACCCCGTACGGCGACTGGCTGTGCACCGTCTTCGACCTCTGGTGGGACGGCGGACCGGGCCCCCGGGTACGGCTCTTCACCGAGATCATCGGTCTGCTCCTGGGGCGCCCCAGCTCCAGCGAAGCGGTCGGCCTCTCCCCGGTCGTCGCCCTCGTGGTCGACACCGACGGCGCCATCGAACAGGTCGACTCGCTCAAATCCACCTACGAGGGCGCCGCCGCCACCGGCCTCGACGTCTTCCACCACAGCTTCGACGAGGCCCTCGCCCACCCCGGTATGGCCGCCCGCCGGCGCGGCCCGGACGCGCTCGGCGCCCAGTGCCGCAGCTGCGCCCTGATGCGGGTGTGCGGCGGCGGCAACTACGCGCACCGCTACCGCGCGGGCCCCAGCGGATTCGCCAATCCGTCCGTCTACTGCGCCGATCTGGAACGCCTGATCCGGCATATCGCCGCCCGGCTGGCCGCCGCGATGTAGCCCCACCGCCCCGCCCACAAGATCGCCTGACGCACCGTCGTCACAGGGAGCGACACTTGGGCTATCGTGCCAATCAGCCCGCCCACGCACAGCCTCTGCACGCGCGCACCACCGCATCCCAGGGAGACGGTCGCATGGCCGATCAGTCGACGTTTTCTGATTCCTCTGGTTCCTCGGGTACCTCAGGTTCCTCCGGTTCTCCGGGTCCCGCCGGCACCTCCGGTCCCGCCCGCTCCCACGAACACATCACGATCAGCTACGCCGGATTCAACCGGCCCTGGGCGGCGTGGATCTCCCACCAGCTGGAGCAGCTGGGCCACGGCACCACCCTGCTGCGCTGGGACCCCGTCCCGGAGACCCCGCTCGCCGACGAGCTGTCCGGACTGCTCGCCGCCGAGGGCCGCCTCCTGATGGTGCTGGACGACTGGTACTTCCGGCTCGGACCCAAGTCCCACGAGGAGTGGACGGACGCGCTCCAGGAAGTGGTGACACCGCACGCCGACCGGTTCGCCGCCGTCAGCGTCGCCACCCAGAAGCTGCCCGCCACCGCCGCCGTGCTGCGCCCCGCCGACCTGCGCGACCTGGACGCCGTCGAGGCCAACCGCCGCGTCCTGCAACGCCTCGGCGTCACCTCCGCACGGCGCCCGCGCGGCGAACCGTCCCCCGGCGCCCCGCGCTTCCCCAACGACCCGCCCGAGGTCTGGAACGTCCCGCGCCGCAACAACCGCTTCACCGGCCGCGACCACGTCCTGGAGGAGCTGCACGACAAGCTCGCCGGCGGCGGCCTCGGCGCCGGCCCGCCGCTGGAGACCCGGATCGCGCTGTACGGCATCTCCGGCGTCGGCAAGAGCCAGATCGCCGCCGAATACGCCCACCGCTTCGGCAACGACTACGACGTGGTGTGGTGGATCAGCGCCACCAACCGCGGCGCCGCCCGCGAACAGCTCGCCGAACTCGCCAACCGCCTGGGCCTCCCGGTGGGCCATGAACTCGGCGACCGCATCCGGGCCGTCCACGAGGCGCTGCGGGTCGGCCGCCCCTACCGCCGCTGGCTGCTGGTCTTCGACAGCGCCGACGACATGGAGCAGATCGAGGACCTCGTCCCCGACGGCCGCGGCCATGTCCTGATCACCACGCTCACCCGCGACTGGTCGGGATCCGGCAGCGCCCAGGAGATCGAGGTGCGGCCCTTCAACCGGATGGAGAGCGTCGCCTACGCCAGGCGCCGGGCGCCGCGGCTGACGCCGCTGGAGGCCGACCTGCTCGCCGAGGCCGTCCAGGACCTGCCGCTGCTGCTCGCGCAGACCGCCGCCTGGCTGGACGCCAACCCGATGTCCCCCAAGGAGTACATCGAGCTGATCCGCCGCGGCGAACCCAGCCTGGTCGGCATCCGCATCTCCTCCGACTACCCGATGGCCTTCCAGACCAGCTGGGCCATAACCCTCAACACCCTGCGCGAACGCAGCCCCGCCGCGGTGGAACTCCTCAAGCTGTTCGCGTTCTTCACCCCCGACGCCATCCCCGTACCGATGCTCGCCAAGGCCCGCCGCGGCGATCTGCCCGAACACCTCGCGGACCTCGCCGTCGAGCCGATCAGCTGGAACACCGCGCTGCGCCGGCTGACCGAATCCACCGCCGTCCGCCTGGACTACCAGCTCTCCGAGGAGTCCGACCCGGCCGTCGAGACCGCGCAGATGCACCGGCTCTACCACCGTTTCCTGCGCAGCGACATGACCGAGGACGAGCGCGACCAGATGTCCGCGACGGCCTGCCGGGTACTGGTCACCGCCGACCCGCAGAACCCCTCCGACACCCGCTACTGGGAGCGCTACGCCGAACTCATCCCGCACCTGGAGCCGGCCGGCGTCCTGGACAGCCCCGAACCGGCCGTCCAGGAACTCCTGCTCAACTGCATCGAATACCTGCGGGTGCGCGGCGAGAACCGCATGGGCCTGCGGCTGTGCGAGCAGTTCCTCGCGCGCTGGAGCACCCGCATGGAGCCCACCCGGCGCACCATGCTCGTCCTCACCCACCAGCACGCCAACATGCTGCGCCGGATGGGCCGTTACCGCGAGGCCGAGGCGGTCGGCAGCGCCATCGTCGACCAGCTCGCCGCCGAACGCACCCCGGCCGACTCCGATCTGCTGCGCGCCCAGGACGGCCTGGCCGGCACGCTGATGGCGCTCGGCTCGTACGAGGAGGCGTACACCCTCTTCGACACCGTGTGGCGGACCTACACCGAGGTGCTCGGCCCCGAGGCGCCCCGCACCCTCTCCTCGCGGCACAACCTCGGCTCCGCCCTCGCCCTGCTCGGCCGCTACGAGGACGCGCTGGGCACCTTCCGCGATGTGCTGGCCTTCCGGGAGCGCGAGCTGCGCGCCCGCCACCACCTCACCCTCAACGCCGGCGCCTCCTACTCCCGGATGCTGCGGCTGCTGGGCCGCTACCGCGACGCCACCTCCAGCCAGGAGCTGAACGCCCGGCTGCACCGGCAGGTGATGGGCTCGCACACACCGCAGACGCTGCGCGCCGAACACGACCTCGCGCTCTGCCTGCGCCGCTCCGGTGAACTCGGCCGGGCCGACGCCCTGATGGCCGACCTCGTCGAGCGCTCCCGCCGGGTGCAGGGGCCCCGGCACCCCGAGACGCTGATGGTGCGCGCCGACTACGCCACCTTCCTGCGCGAGCACGGCGACCTCGGGCACGCCCGCGACCTCGCCGAGGAGGTCGCCGAGCGCTACCGAGCCCTGGCCGGTGCGGACCACCCGTACACCATCGGCACCCTGGGCAACACCGGCCTGGCCCGTGGCGCGTTCGGGGAGCTCACCGAGGCGCTGGACATCGCCGAACGGGCACTGGGCGATATGACCCGGATCATGGGACCCGACCACCCCTGGACGCTGGGCTGCGCGCTGAACACCGCCGCCGCCCGCAACCGCGTCGAGGACGAGGACGGCGCGGTGGAGCTCAGCCACGACACCCTGGAGCGGGCCAAGGCGGCGCTGGGCGGGACCCATCCGCTGACGCTCTCCGCCAAGACGGCGCTCGCCGAGGACCTGCGCACGCTGCGCCGCGGTCAGGAGGCGGCGAAGCTGGAGCAGGAGGCCGTCCAGCAGCTCGCCGAGACCCTGGGCGCCGAGCATCCGCACACGCTGTCCGCCCGCCGCCGCCGGCGACCGTACTGGGACTTCGAACCGCAGCCCGTATAGGCGTCGCCACGCCATCGGCGCCGCCTCCCAGGACGCGGCACCCGAACCCGAAGGGCCCGCCCCCGCGAGATGCGGGGACGGGCCCTTCGGTCACTGCCGGTGCCGGTGACTACGCGTCGAAGACCTCGGCGATCAGCTGGGCCTGCTCCGCCTGGTGACGCTTGGCGGAACCGACGGCCGGGGACGAGCCGTGCGGGCGCGAGATGCGGCGCAGGCGCTCACCGTGCGGCACATCGGCGCCGACGGCCAGGTCCAGGTGGTCGATCAGGTTGAGACCGAGGAACGGCCAGGCACCCTGGTTCGCCGGCTCCTCCTGGGCCCACAGGTACTTCTCGGCGTTCGGGAACTTGGCGATCTCCGCCTGGAGCTCCTTGCCGGGCAGCGGGTAGAGCCGCTCGATACGGACGATCGCCGTGTCGTGCGCACCGCGCTTCTCGCGCTCGGCCTCCAGGTCGTAGTAGACCTTGCCGGCGCAGAAGACGACCTTGCGGACGGCGGCCGCGTCCACCGTGGTGTCGCCGATGACGGGGCGGAAGCCGCCCGTCGTGAACTCTTCCGTCTTCGACGCCGCGGCCTTCAGACGCAGCATCGACTTCGGGGTGAAGACGACCAGCGGCTTGTGGTGCGGGTTGTGGACCTGCCAGCGCAGCAGGTGGAAGTAGTTCGACGGCAGCGTCGGCATGGCGACCGTCATGTTGTTCTGCGCGCACAGCTGGAGGAAGCGCTCGATCCGGGCCGAGGAGTGGTCCGGGCCCTGGCCCTCGTAGCCGTGCGGCAGCAGCAGGGTGACGCCGGAGGTCTGGCCCCACTTCTGCTCGGCGGAGGAGATGAACTCGTCGACGACGGTCTGGGCGCCGTTGACGAAGTCACCGAACTGCGCCTCCCACATGACCAGCGACTCCGGACGGGCCAGCGAGTAGCCGTACTCGAAGCCCATCGCCGCGTACTCGCTCAGCAGCGAGTCGTAGACGTTGAAACGGGCCTGGTCCTCGGAGAGGTAGAGCAGCGGGGTGTAGTCCTCGCCGGTCTCGCGGTCGATGAGCACCGAGTGGCGCTGACCGAAGGTGCCGCGGCGGGAGTCCTGGCCGGCGAGCCGGACGGGGGTGCCCTCCATCAGCAGCGAACCGATGGCGAGGGTCTCGCCCATGCCCCAGTCGATCGTGCCGTCCTCCACCTGGGCCGCGCGGCGCTGCAACTGCGGCAGCAGGCGGGGGTGGACGGTGACCCGGTCGGGGATGTTGACCTGGGAGGAGGCGATCCGCTTGACGACCTCCTGGGAGATCGCGGTGTCCACGGCGACCGGGAACTCCGCCTGCGGCTGCGGCACCTCGGGGGTCATCGGGGCCGTGGTCGCGTCGCGGACCTCGGTGAAGACCTTCTCCAGCTGGCCCTGGAAGTCCTGCAGCGCCTGCTCGGCCTCTTCCAGCGTGATGTCGCCGCGACCGATGAGCGATTCGGTGTAGAGCTTGCGCACCGAGCGCTTCTTGTCGATCAGGTCGTACATCAGCGGCTGGGTGAAGGCCGGGTTGTCGGACTCGTTGTGACCGCGGCGGCGGTAGCAGATCAGGTCGATGACGACGTCCTTGTTGAACGCCTGGCGGAACTCGAAGGCGAGCCGCGCCACGCGGACCACGGCCTCCGGGTCGTCACCGTTCACGTGGAAGATCGGCGCCTCGATCATGCGGGCCACGTCCGTGGCGTACATGGAGGAGCGGGCCGACTCCGGCGGGGCGGTGAACCCGACCTGGTTGTTGATGACGATGTGCACCGTGCCGCCGGTGCGGTAGCCGCGCAGCTGCGACATGTTCAGCGTCTCGGCGACGACACCCTGGCCCGCGAAGGCCGCGTCACCGTGCAGCTGGACCGGCAGGACCGTGAAGTCCGTGCCGCCCTTGTTGATGAGGTCCTGCTTGGCGCGCGCGATGCCCTCGACGATCGGGTCGACGGCCTCCAGGTGGGAGGGGTTCGCGGCCAGCGAGACGGTGATCTGCTCGCCGTCCAGACCGGTGAAGGTGCCCTCGGCGCCCAGGTGGTACTTCACGTCGCCGGAGCCGTGCATCGACTTCGGGTCGAGGTTGCCCTCGAACTCCCGGAAGATCTGCGCGTACGACTTGCCGACGATGTTCGCGAGGACGTTCAGCCGGCCGCGGTGGGCCATGCCGATGACGACCTCGTCCAGCCGCGACTCGGCCGCGGAGTCGATGACCGCGTCCAGCAGCGGGATGACGGACTCGCCGCCCTCCAGCGAGAAGCGCTTCTGGCCGACGTACTTCGTCTGGAGGAACGTCTCGAACGCCTCGGCGGAGTTCAGCCGGCGCAGGATGCGCAGCTGCTCCTCGCGCTCGGGCGACTTGTGCGAGCGCTCGACGCGGTCCTGGATCCACTTGCGCTGCTTGGGGTCCTGGATGTGCATGAACTCGATGCCGGTGGTGCGGCAGTACGAGTCGCGCAGCACGCCGAGGATGTCGCGCAGCTTCATCATGGTCTTGCCGGCGAAGCCGCCGACCGCGAACTCGCGCTCCAGGTCCCACAGGGTGAGGCCGTGCTCGATGATGTCGAGGTCGGGGTGCTTGCGCTGGTGGTACTCCAGCGGGTCGGTGTCGGCCATGACATGGCCGCGGACCCGGTAGGAGTGGATCAGGTCGAAGACCCGGGCCGCCTTGGTGACGTCGTCGTCGTGCGAGACGTCGATGTCGCGCAGCCAGCGGACCGGCTCGTAGGGGATCCGCAGCGACTTGAAGATGTCGTCGAAGAAGTCGTTCTCGCCGAGCAGCAGCTGGCTCATCACGCGCAGGAACTCGCCGGAGGCGGCGCCCTGGATCACGCGGTGGTCATAGGTGCTGGTCAGCGTCATGACCTTGGAGATGCCCAGCTTGTTCAGGGTGTCCTGGGAGGTGCCCTGGAACTCCGCCGGGTAGTCCATCGCGCCGACGCCGAGGATCAGGCCCTGGCCGGGCATCAGCCGCGGCACGGAGTGGACGGTGCCGATGCCGCCCGGGTTCGTCAGCGACGCGGTGACCCCGGTGAAGTCGTCCATCGTCAGCTTGTTGTCGCGGGCGCGGCGGACGATGTCCTCGTACGCCTGCCAGAACTCGAAGAAGGTCAGCGTCTCGGCCTTCTTGATGGCCGCGACGACGAGCTGGCGGTCACCGTTCGGCTTGACCAGGTCGATGGCCAGACCGAGGTTGACGTGCTCCGGCTTGACCAGCGTCGGCTTGCCGTCCTTCTGCGCGAAGGAGTAGTTCATCGACGGCATGGCCTTGAGGGCCTGCACCATCGCGTACCCGATGAGGTGGGTGAAGGAGACCTTCCCACCGCGGGCGCGCTTGAGGTGGTTGTTGATGACGATGCGGTTGTCGAACAGCAGCTTCACCGGCACCGCGCGCACGGACGTGGCCGTCGGCAGCTCCAGGGAGGCGTTCATGTTCTTCGCGACGGCGGCCGAGGGGCCACGCAGCGTGACCAGCTCGGGGCCGGCCGGCTTGGCCGCGGGCTCGGCGGCCGGCTTGGCAGCGGCCGGCTTGGCAGCGGCGGGCGCCGGAGCGCTCGGCGCGGGCTTCGCCGGAGCCGGGGCGGCGGGGGCCGCGCCCTGCTGCGCCGAGGAGCCTGCGGGAGCGCTCGTGGCAGCGGGGGCGGCCGACGTGGTCGGGGCGGCCGGAACGGCCGGGGTCGCCGGGGCGGCCGGTGCGGGGGCGATGGCCTCCGTCGGCTGGCTCGGCGCCGCGGCGCCGCCCGGCTTGTAGTCGGCGAAGAAGTCCCACCAGGCTCGGTCTACCGAGTTCGGGTCCTGGAGGTACTGCTGGTAGATCTCGTCGACGAGCCACTCATTGGGACCGAACGCGGCGGCAGGGTTCTTTCCCTGCCCCTCTTGGTCGGTCGAGATGCTCGAGCTGTTGGGGGACTGTAGCGACACGGCGGCAACCGCCCTCTTCCGCTTCCTAAGGTGGTGGACAGCGGGAATAAAGGCTACGCCTCCCCGGACCGTTAATGCAGTCCGGGAGGGTCACTCGTCGCGCACGTCACATTCACCGCTGGGTTTCAGAGCATGACTTGGCGGGAAACACACGGGGTTTGGCTGCGTGCGGACAGATCGCGGCGCCGTCGCACCCCCTGATCAGTGCTCCCACCACCGACCCTACGCCACAGGCCGTCAGCTCCGAGCTGGCTCCAGCCCCGGAAGAGTGACGCGGATACGGCAGCCACGTGGGGATTCGGCCACGCCGATCCGGCCGCCGTGCAGATCCACCGCCCAGCGCGCGATGGCCAGGCCGAGGCCCGTACCGCCGTCGCTCCCGGGGCCGGACGCCGCCGGTCCGCCGCGGTTGAACCGCTCGAAGACCCGGTACCGCTCCGACTCGGGGATGCCGGGGCCCTCGTCCTGGACATCCAGCTCCAGACTCCCCGGGCCCTCGCCGCGCCGAGCGTGGACCGTGACCCGGCCGTGCCGCGGGCTGTGCTTGATCGCGTTGTCGATGAGGTTGGCGACGACCTGGTGCAGCCGCTCGGCGTCGGCGTGCGCGGTCAGCTCGGGCGGGGAGACGTCGAGATGCAGATGGACGTCCGTGCGGGTGTGGGTGCCCGAGCCGGCCAGCGTCGCGGCGCCGCGGCTCATGTTGGCCTCCTTGAGCACCCCGGACAGATAGGGCCAGACCTCGAAGCGGGTGGTGTGCAGCGGCACCACGCCGTTGTCCAGCCGGGACAGGTCCAGGAGGTGCTCGACCAGCCGGCCGAGCCGCTCGGTCTGCTTCAGCGCCGTCCGCATCGTCTCCGGGTCGGGCTGGGAGACACCGTCCACGACGTTCTCCAGCACCGCCCGGAGCGCCGCGATGGGGGTGCGCAGCTCGTGCGAGACATTGGCGACCAGTTCCTTGCGGTGGGTGTCCACCGCCTCCAGATCGGCCGCCATCCGGTTGAAGGCGTCCGCCGGATCGCCGAACTCGTCACGGCGCGCCGAGTGCACCCGGCGGGTGTAGTCACCGTGCGCCATCGACTGCGTCACGTCGGTCATCTCGCCCAGCGGCGCGGTGAGGCTGTTCGCCACGAACTGGGTGATCAGCAGCGACGCGATGATCGAGAAGATGGTGATCACCCGCAGTTCGGTCGCCGAGTGCATCGCGACGAACACCAGCAGGGTCGTGATGATCACCGAGACGATGACCAGCGCGCCGAGGGCCGCCTTGACGGAGCGGTACGGGTCCAGCGGCCGCAATCCGTCCCAGACCCGCGCCCAGAGCCCCCGCGCGGGCGCCCGCCACCGCCGCGTCATGCGGCCGGGGTCTCCAGGGCGTAGCCGACGCCGTGGACCGTGCGGATGCGCTCGGCGCCGATCTTGCGGCGCAGCGCCTTGATGTGGCTGTCGACCGTGCGCGTCCCGGAGGCGTCCGCCCAGTCCCAGACCTCGGCGAGCAGCTGCTCGCGGGAGAGCACCGCGCGCGGGGTGTTCGCCAGGCAGACCAGCAGGTCGAACTCGGTCGGGGTGAGGTGGACGTCGGTGCCGCGCACCCGCACCCGGCGCTGGGCGTGGTCGATCTCCAGCTCACCGAGGCGCAGGATGCCGCTGCGCGGGGTGTGCGCGGCCAGCGCGGCGCGCTCCACCCGGCGCAGCAGGACGTGCACCCGGGCGGCCAGCTCGCGCATCGAGAACGGTTTGGTCATGTAGTCGTCGGCGCCGACCCCTAGGCCGACGAGCATGTCGGTCTCGTCGTCGCGGGCGGTGAGCATCATCACCGGCACCGGCCGCTGGGCCTGGACCCGGCGGCACACCTCCAGGCCGTCGAAGCCCGGCAGCATCACGTCCAGGACCAGCAGGTCCGGCTGCCACGCCTCGGCGGTGTCGACGGCGGCCGGGCCGTCGGTGGCCGTCTGCACCTGGAAGCCCTCGGCGCGCAGCCGGGCCGCGATGGCGTCGACGATCGTCGGGTCGTCCTCCACGACCAGCACCCGGCGCTGGGCGCCCGGCGTGGCCGCGGCGGTGCCGCCCTGGCTGGTCTGAGTCTGGTCCATCGCCCGCCCCTGCATGTCCCCGTGTGCCCGGTCGCGTAGTGCTGGGCAGCAGCGTAAGGGCAGGATGTGACCGTCGGCTACGCGCCCTTACGCGCGAGATGCACCACGTCGGGGACGCCTCGGACAACCGGGATCTCTTTCGTACGTACCCCGCTGAACCCGGCATTTCGAAGGGCCTGTTCGAAACCGGGGGACGGCTGAGCGGACCAGACGGCGAGCACGCCGCCCGGTGCCAGTCGGTCCCGGCAGGCGGCGAGGCCGGCGGGGGAGTAGAGGCTGCCGTTGCCGTCGGTGACGGTCCAGTCGGGCCCGTTGTCGATGTCCAGGCAGAGTGCGTCGTAGGTGTCCCCGTCCGCTCCGGTACGGAGGTACGCGACGAGATCGGTGGCCAGGATCTCGGTGCGCGGATCGGCCAGCGCCGCCGCCGAGACCGCCGACAGCGGACCCGTGCGGTGCCAGTCGATGACCGCGGCCTCCCGTTCGACGACGGCGATCCGGCCCCAGCGCGGTTCGGCGGCCGCCCGCGCCAGTGAGAAGCCGACGCCGAGACCGCCGATCAGGACGGCGGGCCGCGGCCGGGCGGCCGGCAGCTCGGCCAGCGCGGCGTCGATCAGCAGCCGCTCGGAACGGCCGTCGGAGGTGTCCATCAGGAAGCAGCCGTTGGCGATGATCTCGTAGACCGGCGGTGCGCCGGGGCCCCCGTCCCGCTGCCGCAGTGCCACCTCGCCGTACGGGCCCTCCCGGCGGTCGAGGGTGCGTGGCGCCTCCGGGAGGCCGGCCGTGGAGTGCTGGGGGAGCGCGGGAGCCATGCGGCCATCTTGATCGCCCCCGGTCCGCCGGTCCACCGGTTTGGACCGCGGCGCGGGCCGCGGCCGCCGCCAACCGGTCGCGCCCCACGAAGGTTGTCCGATGTGACGAACGTCACGCACACAGCTGGCTCATGGGTTGAACGCGCAGGCTGGTCGCGCACGTTGTCCAGACGCCGTGGACGGTGCCGGCGGCGGAGGCCGTGGGAGCGGTGAAACCTGGTGAACCGGCTGAACCGGCGGAGCGGATCGAACGGAAGGGGCCTCGGGTGGTGAGCAGGATGGGGACGACGGACACCGCACCGGACGGCGGTGTGCGGCCGGCCGGGCTGGCGGGGATTCCGCGGCAGCGCGGCGTGGCGGCGGCCGCCCCCGTCGGCGATGGCGGCCCGGCGGCGGACCCGCCCGCGGGCGCCCCCCGCCGGCGGTGGCGGCCCTGGCTGCTGCTGCCGACCCCGCTCGGCACCCCCTTCACCTTCGGCTACGCCGCCCTCCTCGTGGTGACCACCCTCTTCGCCGACCACGCCGACCCCGCGCTCGTCTCCGAGCTGCTCCGCGGCTCCAGCACGGACGTCGTCCATCTCGCCCAGGCCCCGCTGCTGGTGCTCGTCGCCAGCGCCCTGTGGATAGCGGGCGGCCTCACCTCCGCGTACGCCCTCGGCTTCGTCTTCGTCCTGACGGCGCTCGAACGGCGTATCGGCGGGCTGCGCACCGCCGCCGTCTTCTTCGGCGGCCATGCGCTGGCCACCGTGGCCACCGAACTGACCGTGGGCTTCTCGGTCGCCGCCGGCGGGCTGCCGGACAGCTCCCTGGAGCGCCTCGACTACGGCATCAGCTTCGGCGTGATGACCTGCACCGGGGCGCTCGCCGGGCTGCTCCCGGCCTGGTTGCGCTGGCCGCTGGTCCTCGGCGTGGGGTATGTGGCCGTCGCCGATCTGCTCGCCTACGCCGACCCGGTGACCAACTGGGGCCATCTGCTCTCGCTCGCCCTCGGCGTGGTGAGCTGGCCGCTGCTGCGCCGCTGGCGCGACCGGCGCACCGCGGCCGTACCGCTCCTCGGCGATCTGGGCCATCCGGCCCTGCGCGGCAGCGGCCCGCGCTGAGGTCCGGGGGCGGCCGGCCGGGAGCCGGGGACCGGCGCTGCGGGGCGCTGCGGTCGTGGACCGGCGCTGCGTCCGTGGGGGCTCGGCGGCCGTGACCCGTACGTACTCTCCGATCATGCCCATGGCCGGATGACGGGCGGGGCCACCGACAATGCCGGGGGAGTGGGCGGGCCGGTCGGCGCCCCGCGCGAAAAAGGACGGCCGGGCCGAGTGCCGCGCCTGGGAGAATGGCGGCCCCTTCCGAGTGCGCTGAGCAGCGGCGCCTCCCCGTCGCAGGAGTGCACGCACCGTGTCCGAGGACCGCGAACCCCCGATTCCCGACGCCATCGACCCCGGCCGGCGGCTCGATCTGACCGCCGACTGCGGCAGCTGCTTCGGACTGTGCTGTGTCGTGCTGCCGTTCGCGGCCTCGGCGGACTTCGCGATCGACAAGGACGCCGGGCGGCCCTGCCCCCATCTGCGTACGGACTCCCGCTGCGGCATCCACACCGACCTGCGCGGGCGCGGCTTCACCGGCTGCACCGTCTTCGACTGCTTCGGCGCGGGCCAGAAGGTCTCCCAGGTCACCTTCGACGGCCGGGACTGGCGGCAGGCACCGGGCACCGTCCGGCAGATGACGGAGGTGTTCCCCGTCATGCGGCAGCTCCACGAACTCCTGTGGTACCTGACCGAGGCGCTGAACCTGCCGCCGGCCCGCCCCGTCCACGACGAGCTGCGCCGCGCCCTGGAGCGGACCGAACGCCTCACCCGCGGCAGCGCCCGGGAACTGTCCGAACTGGACGTGGCCGCCCACCGCGGCGAGGTCAACACCCTGCTGCTGCGCACCAGCGAACTCGTCCGGGCCGGGACCGGCGGCCGCAAGAAGAACCGGCGGGGCGCCGATCTCATCGGGGCGCGGCTCCGGAAGGCCGATCTGCGGGGCGCCAATCTCCGTGGCGCCTATCTGATCGGCGCCGACCTCACGGGCGCCGATCTGCGCCTGGCCGACCTCATCGGTGCCGATCTGCGCGGTGCGGACCTGAGCGGTGCCGATCTCACCGGCAGCATCTTCCTCACGCAGGCCCAGCTCAACGCGGCCAAGGGCGACTTGAACACCCGGCTGCCGTCGGCCCTCGACCGTCCGGCGCACTGGTAGCGGGCCCGGTACGGCCACGACCGGCGGCCGTACCGCCCCGCCGCCGGTCCGGCTCCCGCCACCTCACCGGCCCCATCGGCCTTCTTCGCCGTCGTGGTGAACGCCGGTTCGCGCACAGCCGGACCTCAGTGACCGTCAGATGACGCCCACCGGCCACGACGAGCCACCGGTCGCAGCGACCGACCCAACCGGCCACGGCGAGCCAACCGGCCACGACCAGCTACCGGCCACAGCGAGCCAACCGGCCACAGCCCCCGCCGCCCTCCCCCCACCTCCGCGATCCACCGGCCCGCCACCCCCTCGGCCCGCCGGTCCCTCGATACGCCGGTCCCTCGATCCACCGGTCCATCAATCCATCAATCCGGCCCGCCCCGCCGATCGCTCACAGCGAACACACTCCGGGGAACATCCACCCCTCCCTCCGCATTGAGTGAGTACAGCTCAACTTGCTTGCCGAAGGGGAGATCATGGCTTCGACGTCCACCTCGCTCACACTGCCCGTGCTGCCCCTCGATGACGAGGTCGTCCTGCCCGGCATGGTGGTGCCGCTGGACCTGTCCGACGCGGAGGTACGGGCCGCGGTGGAGGCCGCGCAGGCGGCCGCCTCCGGGGGTAACAAGCCGGAGGTGCTGCTTGTGCCCCGGGTCGACGGCACCTACGCGGGCATCGGCACGCTCGGGCGGGTCGAGCAGGTCGGGCGGCTGTCCGACGGCGATCCCGGGGCGCTGATCCGGGGCCTGGGGCGGGTGCGGATCGGCTCCGGTACGACCGGGCCCGGTGCCGCGCTCTGGGTGGCGGGCACCACCGTCGAGGAACCGGTGCCCGACCGGCTGCCGGGATCGGTCGGCGAGCTCGTCACCGAGTACAAGGCGCTGACCACCAGCTGGCTGCGCAAGCGCGGCGCCTGGCAGGTCGTGGACCGGGTGCAGCAGATCGAGGACGTCTCGGCGCTCGCCGACAACTCCGGGTACTCGCCGTTCCTGACCACCGATCAGAAGCTCCGGCTGCTGGAGACCGTCGACCCGGTCGACCGGCTGAAGTCCGCCACCGACATGCTGCGCGAACACCTCGCCGAGCAGGACGTCGCCGAATCCATCGCCAAGGACGTCCAGGAGGGCGTCGACAAGCAGCAGCGGGAATTCCTGCTCCGCCGCCAGCTGGAGGCGGTCCGCAGGGAGCTGGCCGAGCTCAACGGCGACCCGGAGGACGAGGGCGGCGACTACCGCGCCCGGGTCGAGGCCGCCGACCTCCCCGAGGACGTCCGCAAGGCCGCCCTCAAGGAGGTCGACAAGCTGGAGCGGTCCAGCGACCAGAGCCCCGAGGGCTCGTGGATCAGGACCTGGCTGGACACCGTCCTGGAGCTGCCGTGGCACGAGCGGACCGAGGACGCGTACGACATCGCCGGTGCCCGCCGGGTCCTGGACGCGGACCACGCGGGCCTGGAGGACGTCAAGGAGCGGATCACCGAATACCTGGCCGTCCGCAAGCGCCGGGCGGACCGGGGGCTCGGACTGGTCGGCGGGCCGTCCGCGGCGGCGGGCGACGGCGGTGCCAAGGGCGGCGGACGGCGGGCGGGCGGCGCCGTGCTGGCGCTCGTCGGGCCGCCGGGCGTCGGAAAGACCTCGCTCGGCGAGTCCGTCGCACGCGCCATGGGGCGCTCGTTCGTCCGGGTCGCACTCGGCGGCGTCCGGGACGAGGCGGAGATCCGCGGCCACCGGCGCACCTACGTCGGCGCGCTGCCCGGCCGGATCGTGCGGGCCATCAAGGAGGCCGGATCGATGAACCCGGTGGTGCTGCTCGACGAGATCGACAAGGTGGGCTCCGACTTCCGGGGCGACCCGGCCGCGGCGCTGCTGGAAGTCCTCGACCCGGCGCAGAACCACACCTTCCGGGACCACTATCTGGAGGTCGAACTGGACCTGAGCGATGTGGTCTTCCTGGCCACCGCCAACGTCCTCGAAGCCATCCCGGAACCGCTGCTGGACCGTATGGAGCTGGTGCGGCTCGACGGCTACACCGAGGACGAGAAGGTCGTCATCGCCCGGGACCACCTGCTGCCCCGCCAACTGGAGCGGGCCGGTCTGGAACCCGGTGAGGTGACCGTCACCGACGAGGCGCTGCGCAAGCTGGCCGGTGAGTACACCCGCGAGGCGGGCGTACGGAATCTGGAGCGGGCCGTCGCCCGGCTGCTGCGCAAGGTCACCGCGCAGCACGAACTCGGCGAGCGGGAGCTGCCGTTCACCATCGGCGGCGAAGAGCTGCGCCCGCTGGTCGGGCGCCCGCACCACACCCCCGAGTCGGCGCAGGACCCGGCCGGGCGGCGGACCGCGGTGCCCGGGGTGGTGACCGGTCTCGCGGTCACCGGTGCCGGTGGCGACGTGCTGTACGTCGAGGCGTCGCTCGCGGACGCGGAGACCGGTGCGTCCGGCCTCCAGCTGACCGGACAGCTGGGCGACGTGATGAAGGAGTCCGCGCACATCGCGCTGTCGTTCCTGCGCTCGCACGGCGCGGAGCTGGAGCTGCCGGTGGCCGATCTGAAGGAGCGCGGGGTGCATCTGCACGTACCGGCCGGTGCGGTCCCCAAGGACGGGCCGAGCGCGGGCGTGACGATGACCACCGCCCTGGCCTCGCTGCTGTCGGGCCGGCAGGTCCGGCCGGACGTGGCGATGACCGGTGAGATCTCGCTGACCGGGCGGGTGCTGCCGATCGGCGGCGTCAAGCAGAAGCTGCTCGCGGCGCACCGGGCCGGTATCACCACCGTGATCATCCCGCAGCGCAACGAACCCGATCTGGACGAGGTGCCGGCCGAGATCCTGGAGGCGCTCCGGGTGCACCCGGTCGCGGACGTCCGCCAGGTCCTGGAGCTGGCGCTGACACCGGCCGTGACAGCGGCCGGCGCGGCGCCGGAGGTTCCGGTCGCGGCGTGACGGACGCGGCCGGGACCGGGCAGGCGCCCCGTCCGCACACCTCGTGCGGGCGGGGCGCCGCCGTGCGTCCGGCCGCGCGGGTGCGGCCGCATCGGTCGCGGACCCCGGCCGGGCTCCGTCAGCCGTTGGCGAGGGCCTGGAGGCGGTCCTGTGCGCCGTTGAAGAGGTTGTGGTCACCGACGGCGGGGCCGGTGGAGGTGTACTGCCAGATGGTGTGGAAGCCCCAGCCGGCCGGGAGTTCGCCGACCGAGGAGCCGTAGCGCGGCACCCACAGCGGATTGACGCTGCCGAACCCGGTGTAGTTGCCGGTGCACTGAGACCACCAGCTGGTGGAGGTGTAGAGGACGGCGTCCCGGCCGGTGCGCGCCCGGTAGGTGGCGAACCAGTCCTTCATCCAGTTGACCAGCCCGGTCGCGCTCAGGCCGTAGCAGGTCGCGCCGTAGGGGTTGTACTCCATGTCGAGCGCGCCGGGCAGCGTCTTGCCGTCCCTGGACCAGCCGCCGCCGTGATTGACGAAATAGGTGGCCTGCGCGGCGCCGCTGGAGGTGTCCGGCGTGGCGAAGTGGTACGCGCCGCGGATCATCCCGACGTTGTACGAGCCGTTGTACTGCTGCGCGAAGTACGGGTTGGTGTAGCTGGTGGACTCGGTCGCCTTGACGTAGGCGAAGCGGACCCCGCTGTTCCAGAGCGACTGCCAGTCGACGTTGCCCTGGTGGCCGCTGACGTCCACGCCCTCGACGGAGGCGGTGAGCGCGGCCGTCGGCGGGGCGCCCGGGGCGGTGCCCTCGTGCGCGGCGATCTGGGAACCGGCCCAGTCCTGGCCGGGGTGGGTGGGCTCCGGCGCGTGCCGCGCGGACGCGGCGGCGGCCCCGGCGGCACCGGGCAGGCCGAGGAGGAGGGAGAGGGTCGCGAGGAGGATGCCGGCCGCGGTCGCGAGGGAGCGCGCGGGGCGGTGGGGGGAGCCGGATCTGGACGCGGGCATGCGTGCCTCCGAAGAGCTCGGTGAGCTGACCTGAGGGGGGACGGGGCTGACGGCAGGGGTTCACCGGCGCGAGGATGCGGCGGTGCGGTGCGTGGGGCACCTGGTGGAGCCTCTGGCGTTTGGTGTGGTCATGCCAGAAATGACGATACGCGCGTAGACCGGCGTGACAAAAGAGGGTCGCGGGGCTGTCGTTGGTCTAATCCTGCGAAATACTGGCCAAGCTGCGGTTTCTGTCGCGGCGGCAAGAAATTTTCATTCTCGGGAAAGCGGGAGAGGTCGCTGACGTGCACAACACCGGAGCCGACGGTACGGCGGCGGACGGCGGGCCGGGGAGCGCGGACCACGCGCCGCACGCGGACCACGTGGATCACGTATTCCTGTCCCTGGAACGCGAGTTGGCGGTGTTCCTGCGCCGCGCCCGCGCCTCGTCCGGTGAGATGGCGCGCGAGGTCCACCCCGATCTGGAACCGGCCGCCTACGGTCTCCTCGTCCGGCTGGCCGACATCGGCGCGCAGCGCGCCACGGACCTGGCCGGCTTCTTCGGCGTCGGCAAGGCCACGATGAGCCGTCAGCTGCACGCCCTGGAGGACCTCGGGCTGGTCGCCCGCGAACCGGATCCGGCCGATGGCCGGGCGGTCCTGGTGCGCATCACCGACGAGGGCCGGGAGCGCTTCTCCCGGGTCCGCGAAGGACGCCGCGCCCAGTACGCCCGCCGCCTCGCCGCCTGGGACCGGACCGAGGTCGCCGACCTGGCCCGCCTGCTGCACCGGCTCAACGCCGAGCAGGAGGGGGAGTGCTGCTGAGGGACGGCTGAGGGCGCGTACACCGCCGTCCCCCGCATCCCCGGCCCGTCCGCCGGTCGCCCAGCGGGCCCCGCACCGAGGCCGAGGCCCTGGCAGTCGTCAGCCCCCGGCCGCGGACGGGCGTCGCGGTCACGGCGCCACGAAGACCACCGCGGCATCGTCCCGCGCCTTGCCGCGCGGGTACGCGGCACCGTCCGGGTCCGCCGCCTCGGCCGCCCGGACCTGGTCGATCAGCGCCTGCGGCCCCTGCTTCGCCACCAGGGCCGCGCAGTCCGCCCAGGAGCCCTCGCGGAACACCTCGACCCAGCGGCCCGCCCCGTCGCTGAGGGCGGTCAGCGAGCGGACCTCGCCGCGCGGGACGCGGCCGGTGACCGCGCGGGCGGCCACGGACGGATCGGCGGCCGCGGTGAAGAAGCCGCCCTCGGCGTTGCGCAGCGCCTCGACCGCGCGGCCGTACGCCCGGCCCGCGGCGGCGCGTTCGGCGGAGCCGCGGGGCAGCGCCCGGACGGCGGCGCCCCGGGCGCGGACCGCGGGCGGCAGTTCGTCCAGCCGGGGGTCCTGCACCGGCCGCACGGTGCCGTCCGGCCGCTCCAGCAGGAGCACGGAATCGGACAGTACGAGGTACTCGACGGTGTCCGCGGACCAACGCGCGGTGACCACGGTCGCCTGCGGAGTGCGGGCGTGAGAAAGGTCACAGGTCGATCGATGCATATCGGCCGTCCGGGAGATGGCCGCCGAGAGAACCTCAGCGAGCGTCATATCCCGCCATGAACCGGACAGTTCGAGCATTGCGCCCCCCAGGCGCGCGGTGAACCACGGTACGGAGTGGACGCAGCCGTACGCCTCCTCCGGCGGTGTCACACCGTCCAGCAGGACCAGGACTCCGCCCTGGCCGGAGGCCGGAAGGGCGACCGATGCGTAGTCCTCGTTCGGTCGTTGGGGATCGCCCGGTTCGGTGGCGAGTTCGATGCGCATGGGAACGAGTCTGCCGGAGCCGCCCGTATTCTCCCGGCGGCGGGACGCTTCCCGGGTGCGGGCGGACGGCCGGGCCGCCGGTGGGCGGAAAGTCCGGACCAGGGCGGCGGGCGGGATGCGGGCGCGCATCTTTTCAGGACCGCGGCGGTTCTCCAAACCCGCCGGGGGGTTGCGCGAGGTTGCGGCCCGTCCCGCCGACGCGCGGAAGTTGATGGTCAATCTCGGATTGATGTTCACTCGTTCAGGTGGCCGGGCATGTGTTGCCGAGCCACTGCGCAGCGCCGGTGGAATGGTCGTTTCCCGGATTATTGGGGTGGGCCAGGACGTTCGTCGCAACGCGCAGAGCCGGGCTGTTTCCCTTCGCGGAGGTGTGCGCTGCTGCGGTCTCCGCGCAGCTCCGCCCCGCGAGCGGAGGAGCGAGCCGGGTCCGCGAGGCCACACGGCGTGGGCAGGCGAGACAGGAATGCGAGCAGCGGTGCGGAAGAAGCGGCTTCGGGGCGGCGCAGGGAAGCCGGGATCACCGGCCCGTTCGGTCTCGGGACCGGGCACGGGCACGGTCCCCGGTCCGGGTACGGCGGGCAGCGGTGACGACCACAGAGGGCGCCCCGCCGCACGGGTGCGCAACCGTCTCGCCGGGGCCGTCGCCGTCGTCGCGGTGGCCGTCCTGGGGGCCGGTGCGCCCGGCGTCATGACCGCCGTCGACCACACCCACACCAGCCAGCAACTCGTCGACCTCGCCGAGCTGAACGCGCGCGCCATCGCGCTCGCGCACTCCCTCGCCGACGAGCGCGACGCGATGACCGCCTACGTCGCCGACGGCCGCAGCAGCAAATCCGGCGCCGGGGTCCCGGAGGACCAGCGCGCCCGCGTGGACCGGCAGATCACCGAGCTGCGCGGGAAGTCCCACGGCACCGCCGGGGAGAGCGCGGTGTTCACCGCCGCGGACACATTCCTCACCGCGCTGCCGCAGACCCGTCAGAAGGCGCTGTCCGGGCCCGGATCGGCCGAGGACACCTTCACCGCGTACACCAAGGCCGTCCAGGCGCTCGGCGCAATCAGCGCCGACATCGCCCGGGGACTGCCGGCCCGCGCGAACGGCGCCGACGCCGACACCCGTGCACTGCCCGCACTCGGCCGCGCCACCGACCAGGCAGCCGCCACCCGCGGTCTGCTGCTCGCCGCGCTCGGTGCGGGCGGCCCGCAGTCCAAGCTGACCACCGCCGCCCAGCTCGCGCACACCCGCGAACAGGGCGCGCTGGCCGACTTCGCGCAGTCCGCGAGCGCCGGTGCGCGGGACCGCTACGACCGCACCGTCAACGGCACCGACGTCACCAACGCCGAGAACTACCTGACCCGGCTCACCGCTCAGCCGCGCCTGGACACCGCCGACCAGGCGATCGGCCGCGACCGGGTGCGGGCCGCCCTCACCGCCCGCGTCGGGCTGATGCGCGGTGTCGAGTCCGCGATGGCCACCGCCGACATCGAGCGGCTCGGCGGGCTGCGCGACGACGATGTGACGGCACTGGAGATCCGCATCGCGCTCGCCGGGCTCTGCCTGCTGGTCGCGGTCGGCGCCGGTGTCTCCGCCGCGCGTTCGATGACCCGCCCGCTGGCCGCACTGCGGCTCGGCGCCCAGCGGGTCGCCGCCGACCCGTCGCACGAGGAGCCCATCACCTTCAAGGGCCGCAACGACGAGTTCGCCGCCACCGTACGGTCCGTCAACGCGCTGCACGGCAAGGTCGGCGAGCTGGCCGTGCGGACCGGGGAGCTGGAGGGCGAGCGCACCCGGCTGGTCGGCGGCCGGCAGCGGCTGGTCGCCGAGCGCGATGTGCTCCAGGACGAGCGGGTGGAGCTCAAGCGGGAGCTGGCCGCCCGCACCGCGCAGCTGACCGAGCTCACCGGGCAGCTGACCGACCTGACCGGGCAGCGGGCCGAGCTGACCGAGCGGCTGGCCGACCTCTCCGAGCGGCTGACGGCGCTGCGCACCGGCGTGCACGGCCAGTTCGTCAACCTCTCGCTGCGCACCCTCGGCCTGGTGGAGCGCCAGCTCGGCGTCATCGAGTCGCTGGAGGAGAGCGAGGCGGACCCGGAGCGGCTGGAGACCCTCTTCAAGCTGGACCACTTCGCCGCGCGGATGCGCCGCAACAGCGAGAACCTCCTCGTCCTGGCGGGCGCGGAACACGGCAGCGGCCACCCGGGTCCCGTACCGCTGCTGGACGTGCTGCGCGCCTCGATCAGCGAGATCGAGCGCTACCAGCGGGTCCGCGTCCGGTCCCTGCCGCCGCACGCCCAGGTCGCCGGGTTCGCCGCGGACGACATCAGCCACCTGATCGCCGAACTCCTGGAGAACGCCACCTCGTTCTCGCCGCCGGAGGCGTATGTCGAGCTCTCCGGCTGGCTGCTGGAGACCGGCGAGGTGATGCTCTCCGTGCAGGACGAGGGCATCGGCATGACCGCCGAGCGGATGGCGGAGCTCAACGCCCGGCTGGCGGACGCGCCGGGCGCGGCGGCCGCCGAGACCATCGACGAGGCGCTGGGCCTCGGGCTGTACGTCGTGGTGCGGCTGGCCGCCCGGCACGGCGTACGGGTGCAGCTGCGCGAACAGGAGCAGGGCGGTATCGCCGCCGTTGTCGTGCTGCCCGGTTCGATCCTGCCCGCCGCCCCGGACCCGGTCGGCGGCCCGGCGCACACCGCCGCGGGCGCCGCCCCGAGCCTGCCCGGCTCGGTCGCCGAGGCGAACTCCAACACCCTCCAGACGCGGATGCCGCGGACCGATCCGGCCACCGGCCGGCCCGACGCGGGCGCCGACGACGCGCCGCACACCACGGACCGTACGGAGCCCGGCGGCACGGACACAGGTGCGGACACAGGCGCGGACAGCGGCCCCGGTGCGGGCGCCGACAGCGGCGCCGACCCGGCCGCGGGCCCGGCCGCCGCACCGGCTGTGCCCATTGAGCCCGCCGCACCGCAGCCCCCGGCCCCCGCCCCCGCGCCCTTCGACGACTCCACCATCCAGCTCCCGGTCATCGCCCCGGACCGGGACGGCGGGGCGGACACCGGCCAGGGGACCGGTCCGGCCCCCGGCCGGCCGTTCACCCCCGCCACCGATCCGATCGTCGCCGCGGCGGAGCGGGCCATCGACGCCGCCGGTCTCGGCGCCGGGCCGGCCGGCCCCACCACCCATGCCGCGCCCGACCCGAGCCCGTACGGCCCGCGGTCCTCCGGCCCGTACGCCACCGGCGCGGCCGAGCACACCCGGCCCGAGGAGGCGACGGCCCCGGCCGACGGCCCGGCAGCTCAGGCCCCCGGCGGCGGCCGGCACGCCGCACCGGCCGGCGCGGCCCGTCCGCCGGTCCGGCCCGCCACGTCCGACCCGTACGCCGTCGGACCGGACCAGCACAGCCGTCCCGCGACCGACGCGGCACCGGCACCGGCCGACGTACGGGCCGACGCCCCCGCCGACGCACCGGAGCAGGGGCAGCGGCGGACCACCGTCACCGGACTGCCCAAGCGGACCCCCAAGGTCGTGGCGCAGCAGAAGCCGGCCGCCGCGCCGCGCAAGAGCGGCGCGGCGCACGCCGAGGCGCTGCGGCGCCGGCTCGGCGGATTCCAGCAAGGGGCCCGGGACGGCCGGCGCGAGGTGGAGGCGGAGATCGCGGAACGAACAGCGGAGCAGACCATCCCACAGAAGGACACCGACGGCGCGGGGGCCCCGGGAGAGAGCCACGTTGTCGAGGAGGCACGCGATTGAACGCGCAAGCGCCCACTGCTCAGGGACGCGGTCCGAGCAGTCAGGCACGGAATCTGCACTGGCTGCTGACCAACCTGGTCGACGAGGTGCCCGGTATCCGCTCGGTCGCCGTGGTCTCCTCCGACGGACTGATGCTGCTGTCCTCGGACCCCGACCGGGCGGACGAGGCGGCGCAGACCGGTGAGAACAACGGGCCCAGGGGCTCCAGCGCCGACCTGGCCACCATCGTCTCCGGGCTCGGCAGCCTCACCAACGGCGCCGCGAAGCTGATGAACGGCGGAGTCGTCAAGCAGACGATGGTCGCGATGGACGAGGGCAGCCTCTTCGTCATGGTCATCAGCGACGGTTCGCTGCTCGGCGTCCACGCCACCCCCGACTGCGATATGAGCGTCATCGCCTACCACATGGCGCTCTTCGTCGGCCGGGCAGGCCATGTCCTCACCCCCGAACTCCGCAGCGAGCTGCGCAAGTCGATGGAGAGCGCCCAGTGAGCCCCACCGCCAAACTCCCCGTACGCGGCGGGGACCGGAAACCCGCACGCGTCCGGCCGTACTCGCTCACCGGCGGCCGCACGAAGTTCGGCCACGTGCTGCTCGTCGAGACGTTCGTGGCCGCGCTGGACGCCCCCGAGGAGCGGCGCGAGCTGACGTCCGGCGGCTGGGGTGACCGGGTGATGCCGGAGATGCGCGCGATCGTCGAGCTGTGCCGACGGATGCGCTCGGTCGCGGAGATATCCGCGCTCCTCAAGATGCCGCTGGGCGTGGTCCGCGTACTGCTCAGCGATCTCGCCGACCAGGGAAAGATTCGCGTCTACGGCACCGGGCACGGCACCGGCCGGCCGGACCGCGCGCTGCTCGAAAGGGTGCTGAGTGGACTTCAACGGCTCTGACACGATACCGGCCGGGCCGGCGTCGACCGCCGGCTCCGCGGGCCGGGCCGATACCGTGGCACCGGCCGCCGAGGCGGGGTTGCAGAGCTGGCAGACGGACCGCACGCAGGCACCGGTCGCCACCAAGATCGTGGTGGCGGGCGGCTTCGGCGTCGGCAAGACGACGTTCGTCGGATCGGTCTCGGAGATCACGCCGCTCAAGACCGAGGCGCTGATGACGCAGGCCAGCGCCGACACGGACGATCTCAGCGCCACCCCGGACAAGACCACGACCACGGTCGCGATGGACTTCGGGCGGATCACCCTCGATCAGGAGCTGGTGCTCTACCTGTTCGGCACCCCCGGACAGCAGCGCTTCTGGTTCATGTGGGACGACCTGGTGCGCGGTGCGATCGGCGCGGTCGTGATGGCCGACACCCGGCGGCTGGAGGACTGCTTCCCGGCGCTGGACTACTTCGAGAGCTGCCAGCTGCCCTACGTCGTCGCGGTCAACCACTTCGAGGGGACCCCCGCGTACGCCGCGGAGGACGTCCGTGACGCGCTGACCGTGCCGCCGCACGTGCCGATCGTGATCATGGACGCGCGCAAGCGGGCCACGGTGATCGAAGCGCTGCTCGCGCTGGTCGGGCAGGCCCTGGACGTCACGCCCGAATAGGCCACGCCCCACGAGCACGCCGGGCCCGCCGCGGGGCGGGCCCGCCCATGACGCCACCCCCCTGAAGCAGCAGCACAGTAAGCAGAGAAGAGCGCCGCCATGCGGAAGATACTCATCATCGGAGCCGGTCAGTCCGGTCTCCAACTCGCCCTCGGCCTCCAGTCCAAGGGCTACGAGGTCACCCTCATGTCCAACCGCACCGCCGACGAGATCCGCTCCGGCCGGGTCATGTCGACGCAGTGCATGTTCCACACCGCCCTCCAGCACGAGCGCGACCTGGGCATCAACTTCTGGGAGAGCCAGGCCCCGCGCATCGAGGGCCTCGGCGTCTCGGTCGCCGCCCCCGACGCCTCGCGCGCCGTCGACTGGGTGGGCAAGCTGGACGGCTACGCGCAGTCCGTCGACCAGCGGGTCAAGATGGCCGGCTGGATGGAGACCTTCGCGCAGCGCGGCGGCCAGCTCGTCATCCACGGCGCCGCCGTCTCCGACCTCGACTTCTTCGCGAGCCGCTACGACCTGACGCTGGTCTCGGCCGGCAAGGGCGAGCTGGTCTCCATGTTCGGCCGGGACGCGTCGCGTTCGCCGTACGACGCCCCGCAGCGGGCGCTCTCCGTCGCCTACGTCCACGGCATGGGCCCGCGCCCCGAGCACCCCGAGTTCGACGCGGTGCGCTGCAACCTCGTCCCCGGCGTCGGCGAACTCTTCGTCATGCCGACGCTGACGAACACCGGCCGCGCCGACATCCTCTTCTGGGAGGGCGTCCCCGGCGGCCCGCTGGACGCCTTCCAGGGCATCAAGGACCCGAACGAGCACCTCGCCTTGACCCTGGAGCTGCTGAAGCGGTTCCTGCCCTGGGAGTACGACCGTTCCACCAAGGTCGAGCTGACCGACGCCAACGGCACGCTGGCCGGCCGCTACGCCCCGACCGTGCGCAACCCCATCGGCCGGCTGCCCTCCGGCGGCCTGGTCCTCGGCGTCGCGGATGTCGTCGTCGCCAACGACCCGATCACCGGCCAGGGCTCCAACTCGGCCTCCAAGTGCGCCGCCGCCTACCTCGCCTCCATCGTCGAGCGCGGCGACCAGCCGTTCGACGCGGAGTGGATGCAGGCCACCTTCGACCGCTACTGGCAGACCGCCCAGCACGTCACGAAGTGGACCAACGCGATGCTGGCGCCGCCGCCCGAGCACGTCCTCAACATCATCGGCGCGGCCGGCCAGCTCCAGCCCGTCGCCGACCGCTTCGCCAACGGCTTCAACAACCCGGCCGACTTCGAGAACTTCTTCTTCGACCCGGACAAGGCCAACGCCTACCTCGCCTCGGTCACCGGGCAGCCGGCCGGCTGACCCCCTCCGGGCCCCGGCCCGCGGACGCCGCCCGGCCGCCCGCGGCCGGGGTGTCCTGCCGGACCAGCCGGACGAGCTGCTCCTCGGAGAGCCCGGCGAGCAGCCGCTCGACGGCCTTGAGCCCGGCCCGCGCCGCGTTCCGCCGCTCCTTGCACCGGTCGGTGAGCCGCCGCTGCTCGGCGAGCGCGGCGCGCTCCCGGCGGGCCAGCCGGCCGGCCCGCCGCTCCTCCGCGGTGAGCCGGGCGACGAGGGCGGCCTGTCCGCGGGCCGCCTGCCGGAGCACCTGGCCCCGGTCCATCGCCCGCTGCGGATCCCGGGCCCACAGGACCCGCAGATACGATGCGAGCACGCCCGGTCCCGCCCCCTGGTACTGCTGCCGGGCCAGCCGCCCCACGTCGGCCCGCCCGCGGGCCAGCCGCGCACGGGCCGCCGCCAGCCGGGAGGTGAGCTCCTCGGCTCGCTGCCGCGCCGCCCGCAGGTCCGCCCGGCTCTCCCGGTACGCCGCGGCGGACGCCTCGCTCGCGCGGTAGAGCGTCCGCAGCCGTCCCAGCAGGGCGCCGGGGTCGCGGACGGCGGAGCCGCCGCCGATCCCGGTACGGTCCTCGGCGCCGGCGTCCGGATCGGCGTCCGCCCCGGCTGCCCGCTCCGCGTCCACCGCCGCGTCCGCGTCCGGGCGGGTGCCCGTACGGGTCCCCGGACCCGCGGTGGTGCCGGTGCCGGTCTCGGTGCCGCCCCCGTCGACGCCCTCGGTGACCCGCCCGAGGCCGCCCTCGCCGGTGTCCCGCGACGCCGTCTCCGGCGGCCCGGTGCCCGACGCGCCGCCGACCGCGGTGCCGGTGTCCGTGGACCGGGTGCCCGGTGCCCCCGTGTGCGGCGGCGCCGGTCCCGGTTCGGCGAGCACCGAGTACGCGGGCAGCGCCAGGGGCACGGCGCCGACGACCGCCAGCGCGCCCGCCCAGCGCGGGAACCGTCCGGACACGCGCCCACCTCCGACTCCCGTGGCCGCCCGGCCGCGTACTCCGTACCCGGACCGTCCGACCGCCTGACAGACCGTCCGGCCGAGCGGCCGGCCGCGATCCGGATCGTGTCATGACAGTCATACATTTAGGGCGAATGGGGGCGGAAGGGCGAGGGGCGCGGCGGCCGGATCACTCGGTCAGCCGTCGGAGCGGCCGTCGGCGTAGCTGTGGAAGGTGCTGCCGAAGTAGCTGTCGAAGTTCTTCCGGAACTCGCCGTTGTTGTAGCGGTCCCAGTTGATCGACCAGGCCATCAGACCGCGCAGACCGGGCCAGCTGCCGTGCGGCTGGTAACCGCCGCAGCCGGTGTTCTTCGTCAGGCAGTCGAGCGCCTGGGTGACCTGCGCGGGCGGGGTGTAGCCGTTGCCCGCGAGGGAGGAGGCGGGCAGGCCGATGGCGACCTGGGACGGCTGGAGCGGGGGAAAGACGTGGTCCTTGTTGCCCGCCACGGGGAAGCCGGTCAGCAGCATGTCCGTCATCGCCAGGTGGAAGTCCGCACCGCCCATGGTGTGGTACTGCCCGTCCAGCCCCATGATCGGGCCCGAGTTGTAGTCCTGGACGTGCAGCAGGGTGAGGTCGTCGCGCAGCGCGTGGATGACCGGGAGGTACGCGCCGGCCCGCGGGTCCTGGCCGCCGAACGGCCCGGAACCGTAGAACTGGTAGCCGAGCTGGACGAAGAAGGTCTCGGGCGCCATGGTCAGCGTGAAGCCCGCGCCGTACTCGGCCTTGAGGGTCCGCACCGCGGAGATGAGGTTGACGACGGCGGGCGTGGTGGGGTTCTTGAAGTCCGTGTCGCCGTTGTCCAGGGCGAGCGAGTGGCCCTCGAAGTCGATGTCCAGACCGTCGAGTCCGTAGCGGTCGATGATGGCGCCGACCGACCGTACGAACGCGTCGCGGGCCGCGGTGGTGGTGAGCTGGACCTGGCCGTTCTGCCCGCCGATGGAGATCAGCACCTTCTTGCCGGCCGCCTGCTTGGCCTTGACCGCGGCCTTGAACTCGTCCTCGGACTCCACTCCCGGGCACTCGGCCTGCGGACAGAGCGAGAAGCGGATATCGCCCGAGGTGGCCGAGGTCGGCTCGCCGAAGGCCAGATCGATGATCCCCCAGCTGTCGGGCACGTCGGCGAGCCGGGTGTAGCCGGAGCCGTTGGCGAAGCTGGTGTGGAGGTAGCCGACGAGAGTGTGCGCGGGGAGCGCGGCGGTCCCCGGCCGGGCGCCGGCCGGGGCGGTCTCCGGGGCCGCGGCGGCGCGCGCGGTACCCGGCTGGGCGGTGAGCCCCAGGACTGCCGCCAGCGCGACGGCGGCCAGTGCGGCGGACAGGGTCCGGGGGCGGTGGGTGCGGCCGGTGGGGGAGGGGCGGCGGGAACGGAGACGCATGGGGGCTGCTCCTTCGGTCGACGGCGCTGGAGTGGGGGTGCGCGGGCCGAGCGGGAGGGGAGCCGCCCCTGCGGGCTGGGGCCGGCCAGGGAGGCTTGGGGCGGCTCCCCTGGGCAGGCAGCAAACAGGACTAGACCACTAGTGTCAATGGTCCGGACCAGACTCGGTGATGGGTGCGGCGGTGACCGCGGTGGCCTCAGTGGTGGCGAATCAGGTGACGGCCGGGGCGGTGGCCACGCCGCTGACCGCGACGAGGGCCGTGGTGACGGCTTCCGGACCCGTCAACTCCGCTTCTGCCACGGCCACTTGGGGCCGCCCGGTGGTTTGCCCTCCGGGTCGTACTCGTACTTCCAGCCGCTCGGCAGCCCCAGCCGTCCCACCCGTCCGGGGGCGCGCCGGTAGAGGTACAGCGTCGGCGGTCGCCCGTCGTCGTTCGGCACCGGGATCTCGTACGTCTTCGGTGGCTGCCCGGTCGCGCCGAGCAGCACCGGCAGCACCCGGCCGTCCAGCGGTCCGCCGACGAAGGGGGTCGCCGCCGCACCGCGCACCGGACGCGCCGCCGCACCGCGCACCGGACGCGCCGCCGCACCGCGCACCGGACGCGCCGCCGCACCGCGCACCGGACGCGCCGCCGCACCGCGTGACAGGCCCGCTGCCATGGGTCACAGCAGGTGGGACGCGTCGCGTACGACCGGGAGCAGGCGCCGGACCAGATCGCCGACCGGGCCGTCGGGGGTCTCCAGTGCCAGCGCCGCCCGGGTCACCCGCGCGGTCTGCGCATCGCGGGCGGCGGTCGCGGCCAGCAGCGCGATGAAGTGGTCGACCAGCCCGTCGCGCAGCTCGTCGAGGGGAGGCTGTTTGCCGCCGTCCAGCCAGATCAGCGAGGCGCCCTCGACGGCGGTGATCCACATGCGGACCGCCGTCCGCAGCCGCGGACCGGGCTCCGGCTCGCCCAGATGGCGCAGGATCTGCTCGGCGGCGGCGCGCCGCACCTGGTCCACGATCGCGGACGTCCGGGAGGTCGCCACGACGCTGCCGCCCTGGAGCAGCGCGCTGAATCCCGTGTCGTGCCCGTCGACGAATGTCAGATAGCGGTCCAGCGCGCGGGAGAGCCGCTGGGTGAGCGGGCCGGACTGCGGCTCGGCGAAGCAGCGTTCGAGGTCCTCGGCGGCGCTGCGCAGCGCCGCCTCGTACAACTGCTGCTTGCCGCCGGGGAAGTAGCGGTAGACGAGCGGCCGCGAGACCTCGGCGGCGGTCGCGACATCGTCCAGCGAGACGTCCTCGGGGGCGCGTTGGGCGAACAGGCCCAGCGCCGCGCCGAGCAGTTGGCTGCGGCGTTGCTCGACGCTCAGTCTGCGGTAGGCGGGTCGGGGTACTGCTGGGGCGGTGCCGCTGCCGTTCATGGACAGCAGCGTAACCGCCCCGGATTTCCCTTCGCACATATGCGCGTACGCGCCGGCGAGCCTTTGGCCGGGTCGGGCCGGTACGCCCGTCCCGGCGCGGGCGTCCGTGTCCCTGCCCGCGCGCCGGCCGTCCGGTCCGCCCTCAGGGCAGCAGTCCCGAGCTCGTCCACAACCGGCGGCCCACACCGCGCAGTACGCCGATCTCGTCCAGGAAGTCGGTGAGCCGCCGGGCGCCGGTCTGCATCACCTCGCGGCGGTGGCCGCTGGCCTTCACCTGGGCGACGGCCTCGCGCTTGTCCAGGCCGATGCGGGCGTAGACCTCCGGATTGACGAACGCGACGGAGAAGACCCGGGCCGCCTCGCCGGAGCTGATCCGGGTCAACTCCCGTTCCCAGCGCGGCGCGGAGACCATCTGGCGGCGCAGCTCCTCGCGCGCGTAGCGGACGTGCCGGGCCTCCTCGACGACATGGATACGGGTCACCCCGCGGACGAGGGTCTGCACCCGCTCGTCCGGGAACGTCAGCCGCTGCATCCAGTCGAGGATCTCCTCACCGAGCAGGGTGCAGGCGAACGAACCCGGGGTGGTGGAGACGGTCTTGAGGACGCGGGCGAGCTGGTGGTTGAGGCGGGAGACCGGGTACGCCGGGGCGCCGCTCCGCTGGATCAGGCGCGCGAACATCTTGGAGTGCCGGCACTCGTCGGCGATCTCGGTGAGCGCATAGCGGACATGTGCGCTGGTCACCGGCTTGTCGTAGATGTGCCGGACCAGCAGCTGCATCAGGATGATCTCGAACCAGATGCCCAGTGAGGCCAGCGAGGCGGCCTCGTGCCGGGACAGGTCGCGCTGGCGCTCCGGTGACATCCGCCGCCACAGGGGGGTGTCGTAGAGCGAGACCAGCTCCGGCGGCCAGAACCACTTGCCGTCCTCCAGCGGCGCGTCCCAGTCGAGCGCGGTGTCCGGGTCGTAGGAGTGCTTGGCGGAGGACTCCAGCAGGCGTTCGGCCACCTGCTCCCGGTCCTTGAGCAGCCCGAGGGCGTCCCGCAGGACCTCGGTGTCCGCCGCAGTCATCGCGTTCGTCGTCGTCACGCTCGTCATGGCTGTGGTACCTCGCTAGTGGGGTTACCCGCGGTCACGTATTATGAGACTGCGTGTCAGCAAGGACGTCAATCCCTTGTGCGCGACTTATTGACCCACCGGTAAGAAGCGTGTGAGCCTGCCAACGACCGCCCGTGACAAGGGGTTCGGTGAATCAGGAGGCACTCGTGTCGACCCGAGATCTCTATGTGCAGGGCCCCGGCGACGCTCTGTGGACGGTGCCCGCCACCGGTTCGGCCCGCTTCAGCTGGGAGTACGGCGACGGCCGGGAGCGGCTGCTCGCCCTCTACCAGAAGGGCAAGGACAAGCAGTGGGACGCCGCCACGCGGATCGACTGGGACCTCGAAGTGGACCCCCGAAACCCGCTCGGCACCCCCGACGAGTCGATGGCCCTGTATGGCACCCGGTACTGGGACAAGCTGACGGAGCAGGACCGCGGCGACCTGCGCCGGCACTACACCTCCTGGCAGTTCAGCCAGTTCCTGCACGGTGAGCAGGGCGCGATGGTGTGCGCGGCCCGGATCGTGGAATCCGTCCCCGACCTGGACGCGAAGTTCTACTCCGCCACCCAGACCATGGACGAGGCGCGGCACGCCGAGATCTACAGCCGCTTCCTCCAGGACAAGATCGGGATGTTCTACCCCGTCAACGACAACCTCCAGGCGCTGCTCGGCGACACCCTGCGGGACGCCCGCTGGGACATGCCGTACCTGGGCATGCAGGTGCTGATCGAGGGCCTGGCGCTGGCCGCCTTCGGCATGATCCGCGACACCACCACCGAGCCGCTGCCCCGCCAGATACTCACCTACGTCATGCAGGACGAGGCCCGCCATGTCGCCTTCGGCCGGATGGCGCTGCGCGACTACTACCGCCAGCTCACCGACGCCGAACTGCGCGAACGCGAGGAATTCGTCATCGAGGGCTGCTATCTGATGCGCGACCGGCTGCGCGGTCTGGAGGTCCTGGAGAACTTCGGCATACCCCGGCAGGAGGCCGCCGAGATCACCGAGAACTCCGAATTCCTGCACCTCTTCCGCAAGTTGCTCTTCAGCCGGATCGTGCCGTGCGTCAAGGACATCGGCCTCTGGGGCGAGCGGCTGCAACGCGCCTACGCCGACCTGGGCGTCTACGAGCTGGGCGACTCCAATCTGGACCTGCTGATGGCCCAGGACGAGGAACTGGCCGAGGAACTGGACGCCCAGCGCTTCGCCGCCGAGGAAGCGGCCCGCACGGCGGAGGTCGCGGCGGCCATCGCGCAGGGGGCCGCTGCGGAGGGGGCCGGCTGAGCAGGCGCGGTACGCGCCGCCGCCCTCAGCGCCTGCCCGACCGGGCCAGCCAGCGGCCCTCGTGCCGGGAGACCTCGATCGGACGGCCGAAGCAGGCCGTCATCCGCTCACCGGTCAGCACCTCGTCCACCGGACCGCGCCCCGTCACCCGGCCGTCCCGCAGCAGCAGCGCGTGGCCGATGGCCGGTGACAGTTCCTCCAGATGGTGGGTGACCGTCACGGTCGCCAACTCCGGCCGCCCCAGGGCCAGTCGGTGCAGCGCGTCGATCAGGTCCTCGCGGGAGGGCAGGTCGAGCGCGTTGAACGGCTCGTCGAGCAGCAGCAGCGAGGGCTCGGCCATCAGCGCGCGGGCGATCAGGATCCGGGCCCGCTGGCCGCCCGAGCAGACCCCGAACGGGCGGTCCGCCAGCTCCTTGCAGTCCAGCTCGGCGAGGAGTCCGTGGGCCCGTTCGCGGGTGGCGTCGTCGTACTTCCGCCACAGCGGCTGCACGGTCCCGGTGGCGCCGGTCAGGACGACGGTGTGGCCGGTCGCGCCCTGCGGCACCTGCTGCGCGCCGGAGACCAGGCCGATGGCGGCACGCAGTTCGCGGACGTCCACCGAGCCGAGCCGGTGGCCGAGCACCTCGACGGTGCCGACGGTGGGGAACATCAGCGCGCCGGCCAGCCGCAGGACGGTCGTCTTGCCCGCACCGTTCGCGCCGAGCAGCGCCCAGTGCTCACCGGACCGGACGGTCCAGTCGACGGCGTCGAGGATGACCTGTCCGGTGGCGTGGCGCCGGACACCGACACCGGCGAGGGCGGCGATCACCCGGGCCGCGCCCGGCTCCGGCGTCCGGGAAGCCTCTGACGGCTGCGACGGCTGCGACGGCTGCGACGGCTGCGACGGCTGCGGTGACGGCTGTGCTGCGGCCGCGGGCCGCGACGGGTGCGAAGGGCGCATCGGCGCAGGGTAGCTGTGCACGGCACCTTTCCGTAGGGGCTGTCCGATGCCTGGACGTGCGAAGCGCTTGACCTGCGACTTCCTTGGCCTGTGACTTCCTCGGCCCGCGACGTTCTTGGGCAGCGACTCTCCTGGCCCGTGGTCCTGTTGGCCGATGGTCGGTACAGCAGGTGGCCCGGCCGGGCGGTGGTCCGTGCGGCCTGCGGCCCGCGGCTCCGGGCGCGGCGTCGCCGCCGCGGCGTGGAGTCCGTTCCCCGGGCCGGCCGTTCAGTTCGTTCAGGCAGACCCGAGCAGCGCCCGCATCCGTGCGTACTTCGCCGTCAGCCGCGCCCGCGTCGCCGCGTCCAGGACGGCCAGCCGCGCCGGATCGGCGTTGTGCGCGAGGTCGGACTCCTTGACCAGCAGCGCGCCGGGCGTGGCCAGGATGCGGGCGGCGTACTCCTCGGCCGGCTCGTCCGCGCGTTTGGTGACGGCCATGATCATGGCCTTGGTCGCCTCGGTGAGCGCCGCACGGGCCAGCCACTCCGGCGTGAGCACACCGTCCTCGACGGCGTCGTGCAGCCAGGCCGCGGCGATCTGCTCATCGCTGCCGCCGCGCTCGCGCACCCCCGCCGCGACCGCGGCCAGATGCTCCGCGTACGGACGTCCCGCCTTGTCGGTCTGATCCGCGTGCGCGCGCCGGGCCAGCGCCGCCACCTCGGCGAGGGAGAGCAACGGGGGCGTCGGCGGGAGCGGGTCCGGGGTCGTATCGGCCATGCGGACATTGTGCCGCGCGGTCACGGCGGTCATGGCGGTCACAGCGGGTGCTGGGCACGTACGCCGTGACGGGCGATGTGCGCCGCCCGGTGCGCAGTGCGTGACCGTGGTTCATGACGGTCCGTCAGCGCAGCGCGGCCCGCACCACCGCGCGGGCGATCGGCGCCGCGCTGCCGCCGCTGATGTCCGCGCGCTCCGCCGCCGGGTCCTCGACGACCACGGCCACCGCCACCGCGGACCCGCTGTCCTCCTTCGCCTTGGCCCACGAGATGAACCAGGCGTACGGCGTGCTCTCGCCGTCCGCACCGTGCCGGGCGGCGCCGGTCCTGCCGCCGACGACGGCGTCCTCGATGGCGGCCTGCGCACCGGCGCCGTTCTCGACGACATCGGTCATCATCTCCTGGAGTTGCCGGGCGGCGGCCGGCCCGATCGCCTGGCGCGAGGGCTGGTGCGGGGCGGTGGCGACGGTGTGCCCCCGGGCATCGGTCACCGCTTCGACGAGATACGGCGGCGTCAGCACCCCGTCGTTGGCGACCGCCGCCGCGACCATGGCCATCTGGAGCGGGGTGGCGGTGGTGTCGTACCGGCCGATGGCCGAGAGCGCGACCTGCGCGGTGTCCATCCGGGTGTCGAAGTTGCTCCGCGCGACGGGGGAGGGGATGCGCAGCCGGTCGTCGTCGAAGCCGAACCGGCGGGCGGCCGCGACCATGCCGGGCAGGCCGATCTCGGCACCCAGATGTGCGAAGACGGTGTCGCAGGAGACCAGGAAGGCGTCCTTGAGGCTGGCGTCCGCGCAGTCGCCCGCCGCATTGCCGAGCCGGGCGGTGGTGCCGGGCAGGACGTACGGGTCGGGGGCGCCCGTCGGGGCGTCGATATCGGGCACCGTGCCGCTGTCCAGCGCGGCCGCCGCGGTGACGACCTTGAAGGCGGAGCCGGGCGGATAGGTCTGCCGGATGGCCCGGTTGAGCATCGGCTGGTCCGCGGCACCGGTCAGCCGCCGCCAGGCGTCGGTGACCGAACGGCCGTTGCCGGAGAGCAGGTTCGGGTCGTACGAGGGGGTGCTGGCCAGCGCGAGGATCCGGCCGGTGCGCGGTTCGACCGCGGCGACCGCGCCCTTCCTGCGGCCGAGCCCGTCGAACGCGGCGCGCTGCATCGCGGGCCGGATGGTGGTCGCGACATCGCCGCCGGGCCGCCGGGCGCCGGTCATCTCGTCCCACCAGGGGAACGTGGTGAGCCGGTCGTCGGTGCCGGCGAGGATGCCGTCCTCGGCGCGCTCGACGAGGGAGGTGCCGTAGCTCTGCGAGGAGTAGCCGGTGACCGGCGCGTACAGCGGGCCCTCGGTGTACGTGCGCTCGTAGCGCAGCCGGCCGCCGCTGTCCCGGGAGCCGGTGACGGGCCGGCCCGCGACGAGCACGGCGCCCCGCGGCTGGCCGTAACGGGCCATCGCGGCACGGCGGTTGGCCGGGTTCCCGGCGTACGCGTCGGCCGTGAAGACCTGGACCCGCGAGGAGTTGGCGAGCAGGGCGACGAGCAGCAGCAGCGAGAAGGCCGCGGCGTGCCGGATGCAGCGGATCACCGTCCGGCCCCGCGGGAGGCGGGGACGGAGGCGCCGATGCCGACGGTGGAGAGGGGGCCGGGGCCGGTGTCGGTGAGGCCCGGGTGGCCGGTGGCGGCTCCGTCCCGGTCCGGTGGCCCGGGTGCGCGGGCCCGGTCGCTGAGGCGCAGCAGCAGCGCGATGATGATCCAGTTGGTGATGACGGACGAGCCGCCCTGTGCGAGGAACGGCATCGCCATGCCGGTCAGCGGGATCAGCCCCGTCACCCCGCCCGCGATGACGAAGACCTGGACGGCGAGCAGCGTGGCGAGGCCGACGGCCAGCAGGCTGCCGAACGGGTCCCGCAGGCCCAGGGCGGCGCGGTAGCCGCGGGCCACCAGCAGTGCGTAGAGCAGGAAGACGGCGGTCAGCCCGGCCAGTCCCAGTTCCTCGCCGAACGTCGACAGGATGAAGTCGGACTTCATGGCGAAGCCGATCAGCGGTGAGCCGCCCCGGCCGAGACCGGTGCCGAGCACGCCGCCCGCGCCGAAGGCGAACAGCGACTGGGCGAGCTGGCCGGGCCCCTTGCCCGCCTCGATACCGGCGAACGGGTGCAGCCAGTCCTCGACCCGGCCGTGCACATGCGGCTCCACGGTGCCGACGGCGGCCGCGCCGGCGACCGCGAGCAGTACGCCGACCGCGATCCACCCGGTCCGCCCGGTGGCCACGTACAGCAGGACGACGAAGACCGCGAAGAAGAGGAGCGAAGTGCCCAGATCGCGTTCCAGGACCAGGACGGCGACCGTGAGCAGCCAGATCGTGACGATCGGGCCGAGCACCCGGCCGGCGGGCAGCCGCAGCCGGCCGACCCGGCGGCCGGTATGGGCCAGCGCACCGCGGTTGGCGGCCAGATAGGCGGCGAAGAAGACGGTGATGAGCACCTTGGCGAACTCGGCCGGCTGGAGGGAGAACCCCGCGATCCGGACCCAGATCCTCGCCCCGTTGACGGCCGGGAAGAGGCCCGGCGCGACCATGAGGAGCAGCGCCAGGGCCGCACAGAGGTAGGCGTACCGCCGGAGCACCCGGTGGTCGCGCAGCAGCACCACGACGGCGGTGAAGAGCGCGACGCCGACGGCGGACCAGATCAGCTGGGCGGGCGCGGCCTGGTCGTCGGGGGTCTCCAGATCGAGCCGGAAGATGAAGACCAGCCCGAGCCCGTTGAGGAGTACGGCGATCGGCAGCAGCAGCGGATCGGCGTACGGGGCGCGGAGGCGGACGGCGATGTGGGCGAGGAGCGCGAGGACGCCGAGCCCGGCGCCGTAGCCCGCCGCGTCGGCCGGTACGGCGTGCTGTTTGACCAGGCCCACACCGAGATAGCCGCAGACGCTGATGAGCACGGCGGCCACCAGGAGGACCAGTTCGACGCCGCGCCGGCTGGGCTGCGGCGGGGCCGGCGGGGGAGTGTCCGCCGGGGTCGCGGTGGCCGCCGTCGCCGTTGACGTCATGCCTGGCAACGTAGCAAGCGGCGGGCGATATTTCCGTTATGTCGGTTGCGGGGGTCGTGGCGGTTGCGGCGGTCGTGGCGATCGTGCTGGTTCGGCGTTCGGGGTGGGCGGTTCGTGGTGCTGGCGCTGGTGCTGGTGCCGGGCGGGCGTCGGCGGGGGCCGTCCGGCGCCCGCCCGGCTACCGGGTCAGCACCAGTGCGGCGGCTCGCCGAGGTTCACGATGTAGCGGGCGGACGACCAGGCGTACCTGCCGTCGGCGAGCTTGTACCAGCGACGGTTGCCCCGCACCTTCTCGCCGGTGACCTTGCACTCGATGCGGACGATCCGGCCGTACCGGTTGTGGCCCACCACGCGGTGGTGCTCGCTCGGGCCCGAGCGGACCAGCAGACCGTCTCTGGCGACGACACGGCCCCGGAAGTGGCCGTGCTCGCCGTCGCCGCCGGACGCCAGGGCCGGACCGGTCACGACGGCGGAGGTCAGCGCGCCCGCGAGGGCGCAGAGGGCGAGCTTGCCGGACTTCGACTTCGGAAACATGCACTTCCTCCTGCGGAGGGGAAGATCCCTGGGGGATGAGTTCGAGTGGAGGTCGCCGGGCGCCGGGTGACGGACGGGGCGGGGGCTGCGTCGCTTCTGGCGCGATATCTGCGCCCAAGCTCGGCCGCGTGTGCGAATTTGTGTCGCTTTGATGTATTTTGCCTATCTTGCTCGCCTCACGGTAAGGAGGCAACGGAGAGTTCGCAACTCATCACCGTTCGTGAGAGTGTCAGGCCCGAAAAATCAGGGCATTCCCGCCCGGTGCGGGCGTGCTCGGGCGCCGTCGGGTGTCGCGGCGGCGCGGTGCGCGGGCCGGCTCCCGGTCGGTGCGGTCGCGTGGCGGGAGGCGGCGGCCGTCCCTGGGCCGCCGGGTGGCGTGAGAGGCCGGGGAGGTCGCGGGGTGGGACCTGCGTCGGAAGTCGTAGTCGTTAGTAGACGTTTCGCCGGGAGTCGTAGGGGATGATTCAGGGTCTTCCCAGGGGCGTTCAAGGGTTGTTCCGCGATCGCGGGCAATGGCAGTTTGTAAACTCCTTCAGAACGAAAAGAACTAAGGCCGAGCTCGTCACGCTGGATGCGGACGACCGACGACCGGTCGACGGCATGGACCCGGTCCATGACCGCCGCGAGCGAGGGGCTATGGCATACGTCACATCAATACACGCCGAGCGGAGGTCCCGCGCTCTCCCGGCCTCCTTGGGGCACCGGGTGCGGGCGACCATCTCCCTCGACGAAAGGCAGTATTAACGTCATGACGACTCTCCGCTCCCGGATCATCGCCTGGGCCGGCCGCATGTATCTGGCGAGAACACAGAAGAAAGGCTTCGACCTGTCTCGAATGTCTTTCTTGCCCGAGTCTGTCCTGATGCCTTTGCGGCGCGATGGACTCGACCCGGTGGGCGAGCTGGCGGCCGTCCGGGAGAAGGAACCCATCACCAAGCTCCCGGTGCCGATAGCCGCCAACGTCTGGCTGGTCACCGGCTACGACGAAGTCAAGGCGGTACTGGGCAAGGGCAACGCCTTCAGCTCGGATTTCACCAACCTCGTCGGCAAGGCCGGCGCCGGGGCCGACCAGAATCCCGGCGGTCTCGGTTTCGCCGATCCGCCCGTACACACCCGGCTGCGCAGGCTGCTCACCCCCGAATTCACCATGCGCCGGCTCAGCCGGCTGACGCCGCGTATCCACGAGATCGTCGAAGAGCGCCTGGACGCCATGGAGCGCGCCGGCAAGAACGGCGAACCGGTGGACATCGTCCATTCCTTCGCGCTGCCGATCCCTTCCCTGGTTATTTGCGAACTCCTCGGTGTGCCTTATGAGGACCGTGAGGACTTCGAGCGGCTCAGCGCCGCCCGTTTCGACCTTTTCAGCGGTGCGAACGCTTCTTTCGGCGCCATATCGGAATCGCTTTCCTACTTCCGGGAAGTCGTCAAGAAGCAGCGTGAGAATCCGGGCGACGGTCTGCTCGGCATGATCGTGAAGGAACACGGCGACTCGGTCAGCGACGAGGAGCTGGCGGGCCTGGCCGACGGCGTGCTGACCGGCGGTTTCGAGACCACGGCCAGCATGCTGGCGCTCGGTGCCCTGGTCCTCCTCCAGGACCCGAAGCATTTCGCGGCCCTGAAGGACGGCGACGAGGTGGTCGAGCGCTATGTCGAGGAGCTGCTGCGCTACCTGACCGTCGTACAGGTCGCGTTCCCGCGTTTCGCGCGCGAGGACCTGGAGATCGGCGGTGTGCAGATCACCTCCGGGGATGTGGTGCTGTGCTCCCTGAGCGGCGCGGACCGGGACGGCGAACTGGGTCCGGAGATGGAGCGGTTCGACCCGTCACGCAACGTCCCCTCGCATCTCGCCTTCGGTTACGGAATCCACCGCTGCGTCGGCGCGGAACTGGCCCGGATGGAACTCCGCGCCGCCTATCCCGCGCTCGTACGCCGGTTCCCCCATATGCGGCTGGACGTCAAACCGGAGGAGCTGGCATTCCGGAAACTGTCGATCGTCTACGGGATCGAGTCCCTGCCGGTACGCCTCGACGGCTGACCGTCCCTTTTCGCGACGACCCCACGACCGGGCACTTGGCCGAATGGCCGCGTGCCCGGTCGTCGCTTTCCGCGGCCGGGGGAGAGCCGCAACGGGGCGGGCGGGGCGGCGCCGTACGGCCGGTCGTCGGCCGCCGCCTGACGGCCCATCCGGTTCGCCCCCTCCGTATGCCAGGACAGCCGCCACGAGCCGATGCGCCGCTCCGCCGCTCAGGTCCGGCGCGTCGGTGGGGGCGCCGGCCGTCCCACCCGCCCGGCACGTACCGGAGCCCCGACGCCCCGTACCGGCGGTATCCCTACGGCCGGGTATCCCCACGCCGGTTCACCGCACGTGCCGGGCGGTCCCGGTCGCCTTGCTCATCAGCCATTCGAGCGGCCCGCGCCGGAAGAAGCGGGACCAGACGGCGGCGAAGACGGTGACCGACGCGATGAAGCCGAGCAGGACGGGCAGGGGCGAGCCGGGCAGTTCCTCGATGCCCAGGAGCTGAATGCCGACGATGTGGAAGACGTACGCCGTCAGCGACATCGACCCGACCGCGATGACCGGACCGGCCAGGCGGCGCAGGCGGGGGAGGGCGTCCATGGCGGCGAGGCACGCGACCAGGACCATGATCGCCACGCCCGCGTTGCCCAGTATCGACAGGGTCGTCTCGCTGTGCGGGGAGGCGACCAGCAGCCAGCCCGGAGTGCCGGCGGACGGGAAGTCCGCGGTGTCGGACCACCAGGCCGGCGTCGCCGCACCGAGAAAGAGGCGCAGGGCCAGCCAGGAACCCCCATGGCCCGCGAGGGCGAGGGCGGCGCCGGTCAGGGCGAGGCGTATGCGGACTCCGGCGGCGGCCAGGTCGAGGCGGGCGATGGCCATACCGGCCACGACGAGCGGGAGCCAGGTCAGGGCCGGGTAGGTACCGGCGAAGAGCAGCGAGATCAGGCCGGTGAAGAGCAGCGAGGCGAGACCGGCGGGCTCGCCGGGTATCCGGAGGACCTCGTCGCCGAACACCCGCTCCAGCGCGTACAGCACCTGAGGGCAGACCAGCGCCCCACCGGCCGCGATCAGCGCCAGCTGCCCGGCGCCGAGCCGGTACAGCGGCAGCACGAGCAGGAAGTACAGCCCGTAGAAGGCGAGGATCACCTGCACCGGGGTGTCGGTCAGGGTCAGCGCGGTGCCCAGGGCCAGCAGGATGACGGCCCGGATGATCACTTTGACGACGGCCTGGCGTCCGGCCCGCCCGGTCTTCGGTGCGCGGCGCCCCGTGATGAGGACGACGGCGAAGCCGGCCAGCAGGGCGAACAGCGCGGAGGCCCTGCCGTGCGCCAGCTCCATCAGTAAGCCCGTACCGCCGCCCCGGTCCGGGTCCGGTCCGACATGCGCCGCGTACATGCCGAAGACCGCCAGGCCGCGGGCCAGATCCACCCCGACCAGCCGGCCCAGGGGAGCCTTCCCGCGGTCCGGGACGACGGCCGGCGTCCGCTCGGGCGGAGGCGCTGCGGTGACTGTGTGCTGTGACATGCCTCCAGACTGGAAAAGCGCTGGTGGGCGGGGTATCCGGCGTCCGGCCGAGCCGCCCCCGCCGCCCGGCCGGAACAGCCCCTCCGGACGGCCGGAGCCACCGCACGCGCCGACGCCCCGGCCGCGCCGGACTTTAGGCTCGGTGGGACGGCGGTCGGCGTACGGGCCGGAACCCGGGGCCGCACGACCGCCGGCCGGTACGGACAGCAGCAAGCACTGCAAAGACACTGATGGTGTACGGGCGAGGCCGGGGAACACCCCCGGCCCTCGGCGGCACCCCGACAACAACCCCGACGACAGCGACGAGGCGGAGCACACGTGATCCGGGTGGTAGTGGTGGACGACGAGGCACTGGTCCGGTCCGGCTTCAGACTCATCCTCAACGCGTCGGACGCCATCGAGGTCGTCGCGACCGCGACCGGTGCGGAAGCCGTCGCCACCGTCCGCGAGCACCGCCCGGACGTGGTCCTGCTCGACATCCGGATGCCGGACGTGGACGGGCTGGCCGTCCTGCGGGAGCTGCGCGCGCACCCGGAACCGCCCGTGGTGGCGATGCTGACGACCTTCGACACCGACGAGTACGTCCTGACCGCGCTGCACTCCGGCGCCGCCGGCTTCCTGCTCAAGGACACCGAGCCCGATCAACTGGCCCACCTGGTGCGCAGCCTGGCCGCGGGCGGTGTCGTGATGTCCCCGAAAGCGTCCCGGACCCTCCTGCGCGGCCATCCCGGCACCGGCCCCGCCGCCGAGGCCGACGAGGAGGCGGCCCGCGTCGAGCGGCTGACCGACCGGGAGCGGGACGTGCTCGTACGCGTCGCGGAGGGACTGTCGAACGCGGACATCGGAGCCCGGCTGCACCTCGGCACCGGTACGGTCAAGGACCACGTCAGCGCCATCCTCACCAAGCTGCGCGTGGGCGGACGGGTGCAGGCCGCGCTGCTCGCCCAGCGGGCGGGCCTGCTGGAGACGGACCGGGAACGACCGGGTGCCGGGCGATGACGGGGGTGGCCGGGACCACCGGGCGGTGGCAGAGCCTTCGGGAGCGCATCCCGGCGCCGCTGGCCGACGCCGGGCTCGTCGCACTCGCCGCGCTCGATGTCTGGCTCAACCTGTGGAACGAGACCTCCCAAGGCCTGGCGCTGGCCGCCGTCGCCTGCGCCGCCCTCGTCTTCCGCCGCCGGTTCCCCCTGACCGTCCTCCTGCTCACCCTGCCGGTCACCCTGCTCGAAGACGTCGTCGTGGCCCCGCTGGCGGCCCTGTTCACCCTGGCCGTACGCTCCCGCGACCGCCGGCTGCTCGCCTTCTGCGTCACCCTGGCCGCGATCGCCACCGCCGTCCCCTCTCCCCTGGACGTCGCCGGCGCCTACGACCGCCCCTGGACCCTGGTGTACTTCGGCTACCCGCTCGCCACGGCCGCCGCCCCCGTGCTGCTCGGCCAACTCGTCCAGGCCCGCCGGGACCTGTCGCGGCGGCTGGTGGAGATCGAGGAGGCGAAGGACCACGAGCGGGAACTGCACGCACAGGCGGTGCTCGCCCGCGAACGCGCCCAGCTCTCCCGCGAGATGCACGATGTCGTGTCCCACCAGGTCAGCCTGATCGCCATCCAGGCGGGCGCCTTGCAGGTCGCCGCCAAGGACACCGGCACCGTCGAGGCCGCGCGCACCATCCGCTCCCTGAGCGTGGGCACCCTCGACGAACTGCGCACCATGGTCTCGCTGCTGCGCGCCTCCGGCGGCGACGCCACCGAGCTGACCCCGCAGCCCACCCTCGCGGACCTGCACCGGCTCGTCGAGACCAGCGGCATCCCCGTCGAGCTGACCGGCGAACTCCCCGCCACCGTCGGCACACCCGCACAACGCGCCCTCTACCGCACGGTGCAGGAAGCCCTGACGAACGTACGCAAACACGCCCCCGGAGCCGCCGCCCGCGTCGAACTCAGCCACGACACGGACGAAATCGGAGTGACCGTCACCAACGCCCCGCCGACCCGGCCCTCCCTTCCCCTCCCGAGCGCCCGCCAGGGCCTGGTGGGCCTGCAGGAACGCGCCGACATGCTGCACGGCACCTTCGAAGCGGGCCCCGCCGCCGACGGCGGCTACCGCGTCCGCATGCGCCTCCCGGCCCGCCAGAACTGAACACCGCCGCGGGGCCCGGCGCCGTCGGACAATCCGCCCGAAACCGATCGCATGCCGTCATCGGGATGCGGGGGCCTCTTCTCCCCGTGCGCCGTCGTCGGCATTCTGGTGGCGCGGATGCACACTGACCGCGCCCCGCCCCGCGCGGTATCGTTCCTGTCGCCTTCCGCGACAGCGGGAGTCCGGAGGTGGCACCTCGCGGCCCGAGCCTGGAAGCCGTCCCGATGGCCGGCGGACCGCTTCCGGAACTGACCATTCGGACGGCAGGGTGATGTTTCACGCTCTGCACACCGAGACCGGGGCACTGGACGGGGCGATCCGCTGCACCACCCCGGACACCGTTGCCCCATGGACGGCATACGTGCGGAACGCCTGCGCGGCCGCGGAGGACACCGCCTTCTCTTTCGACCGAACCGTCGCACCGCTGCCGCCGCCCCCGGCGGCCCGACCCGGGAGGGACACCCATCGGCATGCCGGCAGACACCAACGGGCGGTCCGGAGACTCGGCCAACGACCTCTCCGGGGAGTCCCGCGATGTCGTCCAGGCCGGGAACGTCTCCGGCGACATCCACTTCCACCAGGCACCGGCAGCGTCCGACCGTCCGCGAACCGTTCCTCGGCAGCTCCCCGCCGATGTGCACGCATTCGTCAACCGGACCGCGGAACTGGGGCAGTTGGACGCCATCCTGACGGGACGGGACGGCGGTCAGCTCGTCGTGTCCGTGCATGTGGTGGCCGGTACGGCCGGAGCGGGCAAGACCTCCCTGGTCCTGCACTGGGCCCACCGGGTCAGGGACCGCCTCCCCGACGGCCAGCTCTTCGTGAACCTCCGGGGCCACGATCCGCGCGAGCCCGTCACCGCCGAGCAGGCGTTACGCGGTTTCCTGCGCGCGCTCGGCGTGGCCCCGGGCGACGTACCGCAGGACGTGGACGACGCGGCCGCGCTCTACCGTTCCCTGCTCGCCGACCGCCGGATGCTCATCGTGCTCGACAACGCCGCCACCGTCGGCCAGGTACGGCCGCTGCTTCCCGGCAGCGGGGACAGCCTGACCCTGGTGACCAGCCGCAACCGCCTGGCCGCCCTCGCCGTACGCGACGGCGCGCGCAGGATCACCCTCGGCACGCTCCCCGAACCGGAAGCTGTCGCACTGCTGCGGACCGTCACCCGCGACCACCGCCCGGGAGACGACCCGGACAAGCTCACGGAGCTGGCCCGGCGGTGCGCACACCTCCCGCTCGCCCTGCGGATCGCCGCCGAGCGCGCCGCCGGCCACCCGCATCTGAGCCTGGACGACCTGCTCGCCGACCTCCACGACGAGTCCGCGCTCTGGGACGCGCTCAGCACGGGAACCGACGAGGAGGCCGAAGCCGTCCGGACCGTTTTCGCCTGGTCCTACCGCGCGCTGCCGCCGCACTCCGGGCGCCTCTTCCGGCTCCTCGGCCTGCATCCGGGACCGGAGTTCGGGCTCCAGGCGGCCGCCGCGCTCGCCGGCCTCCCCCTCAGCCGCGCCCGGCAGCTCCTCGACGACCTCGTCGGCGCCCATCTGCTGGAGCAGAGCGGCCCCGACCGCTTCCAGTTCCACGACCTGCTGCGCGCCTACGCCTCCGAACAGGCCCACGACGAGGAACCCGCCGAGCAGCGCGAAGCCGCCCTGCGCCGCGTGCTGGACCGCTACCTGCACACCGCGGACGCGGCACAGACGTGGCTCCAGCCCGGCGAGGACCACTTGCCGCTGCCCGAGACGACCACACCCCTGCCGCCACCGGCCTTCGCCGACTACGACGCCGCCGCCGACTGGGCAGAACGCGAACGCGCCACCTTCCCGCACCTCGTACGGGCCGCAGCCGCGGCCGGACTGCACCAGCACGCCTGGCAACTGACCGCAACCCTGTGGAACGCGCTGTCCGCGTCCGTTTCCTTCGCCGACTGGCTCGGCTTCGGGCACATCGGCCTGGCTTCCGCAGAGCACGTGAACGACACCAACGGGCAGCTCCTGCTGCTCAACCAGCTCGGGATGTCCCACCGGTCCGCCAACCGGCTCGACCTGGCGGCGGACCACCTGAGCCGCGCCCTCGATCTGGCCCGCACCACGGGGAATCGCGGGGAGGAGGCACACGCCCTCAACCTCGTGGGCCTTGTCCACTTGCGTGCCCGCCGCCTCGACGCCGCCGCTGCGCACTTCGCAGAGGCCATCGGTACCTTCCGCGAAGTGGGCGGTGAACGCTGGGCCGCCGCCGCCCTGTCCAACGTGGCTGGAGCCCACCTGGAAGCCGGCCGCCTGGAAGAAGCGGATACCGCGATCCAAGCCGCCCTCTCGGCTCACCGCGCCCTGGACAACCGGCAGAGCATCGGCAACGCCCGATGGCTCGCCGCACAACTCCACCGCGAGCGGGACGAGACCGAGGCGGCCCGCGAGGCCATCGACGAGGCCCTCGGGATCGCGCTCGGCCTGCGCAACCGCGGACTGGAGGGCTTCTGGCTGCTCGCTCTCGGCGACATTCAGCGCACCACCGGGCAGCACGGCGACGCTCTGGCCTCCTACCAGCGGTCGGCCATGCTCCACCGGCGCCTGGGTGATCGCAGTCGCGAAGCCCTGGCCTGGCGCGGTACGGGGCAGGCGTACGCCGCAATGGACCGCCATGGCGAGGCCGCCGCCTTCCACCGCCAGGCCGCGGCCGTCCACCGCGACCTCGGGGACGCATGGGAGCTCGCCGTGGAGCTCGGCCACCTGGCCGCCGCTGTCCACCCGCAGGACCCTGAGGCGGCTCGCGCCCACCGGACCGAGGCCCTGACCCACCTGACCCCGTACACCGACCCCCGGGCCACAGCCGTACGCGCACGCCTGGAGAGGCAGCTGACCGAAGCCGACTGCTGACACACGTCACTGACACACGTCGTCTCACCCCCTCGGCACCGCGAGCCGTAGCGCCGCCCATGACCTGGCGGCCCCCGCCGTCCCGACAGCTCCGTCCGCCCTGCCACTCGGGACGGCTGCGGCCACGCCCTCATCTCTGCCCCGGCGATTCATGCGGCTTCCCAGGGCTCCAGCAGCCCCCGGACCTGACAACTCCCCGCGGGGAGTCACAGGCCGTGCTGGTCCAGGAGCCGCATGAGATTCCGTTTGCGTTTGTGGGCGGTGCGCAGGGCGGCGAGGTAGGAGAGGAACTCGTCCTCGGTGCCCAGGCGGCGGTGGCAGTCGCGGATGCTCAACAGCAGGCTGGTCAGCTGTTCGTAGACCGGGTTGCCGGTCTGCTTCGTGAGGGGCTCGGCCAGGCGCAGGTAGACGCCGAGCGTGTCGGAGGGACGAGAGGCGCGGGCCCGGTCGGCGAGGGCGAGCCACTGCCGGTCGTGGGCGCCGGTCTCGGTCGCCGCCTGCCAGGCGGCGGCGATGTCATCGTCGTCGATCAGGGCGTCGACCAGGGCGGGCCCGGCGTACCGGGACCGCGGCCCCTGCCGCGCGTCGGCGCGCAGCAGCGAGAGAGCCCGCGCACGCTCCGCCTGCCAGCAGCCGGCCGCCTGCGCCGCCGTACGCAGCTGCTGATACGCGGCCAGGGAAAGGCCGCCGGTGAGGACGGCCCGGCGCAGGGCGACGGCGTCGGAGAGCCGCCCGGCGCTGGTGTAGCGGTCGCAGAGGTAGTTCACCAAGGCGATGTCGGGGGTGACGGCGGCAGCCGCTTCCCCGATACCGCGCTCCGCCCACCGGAGGGCCTCGTCGGGGCGGCCGGCGGCGTCCAGTTCGCGTGCGATGACCAGGTGGGTGCTGCCGTCGGGCATGAGGTCGGCCGCGTGCACGGCGACCACGGTGTCCACGTCATCGCCCGCCTTGGCCAGCCGCTCCATCAGGTACTTCTCCGCCCAGCCGGTGCGGTTGCCGCGCCATGCCTCGACCGCCAGCCGGCGTACGGTGACCATGCCCGGCTCCCCGAGGACATCCGCGTAGTCGAGCGGGTCGATGCCGGTCAGGTCGTCCAGATCGCTGAGCACATGCCGGACCAGCCATCGCGCGGTCTCGTCCGGATCCGGGTGAGCTGCACGGCACGCGTCGAGATGGGCTTCGGCGAGAGCGTCCCCGACCCGGCCCAGGTGCCCGTCGGAATCGTCGATGCCGTCCTGCACCTCGCTCAGCAGCTGCATCGCCTCCCGCGACAGGGAGATCGCGTCCTCGCCCCGCCCGGTCGAGGTCAGCGCGCTGATCGCGGACACCGCCTGCGCAGCCTGTTCGCCGTACGCGTGGGCATCGGCGTACTCGACGTATCCGTACCGTTCGAAGGGGGTGATGTCGAGGAGTTCACGGATCCGGGTACGCACCTCGGCCAGGTCTCCGTGAGCGCTCGCCGCCCGCAGCTCCAGACGACGGCGTACCTGCCGGTCCTCGGCGATCTGTTCCCGTACGAGGGCGAGCAGTTCGTCTCGGGAGAGCCCGGCCAGCCACCCGTCCAGTTTCTGCGCACGGCTCCGGGCCCGGCCGCGCTGCTGTGGCAGTGCCTCCGGCCCGGCCAGCACGGTCAGACCGAGGGCGACCAGATGTTTGCAGAAGTTGCCTTCCAGGCCGTACGGGCAGCCGCACTCCCCGGCAAGCCCCCGGGGCCCGTCGAGGGACAGCTCCACCGCGTACGCGTGTGTCCCATGAACCGTGGCCGTGATCCAGCCATCGCTCACCTCCACGGCGGTCACCGCGTCCACGTACCCCCGGCCTCGCTCGAAGGAGCGCGGACCGGCCAGCGTGCGCAGGTCGTTCTCATCGAATCCGGTGTTCCGTGTCACACCGTCATTCAACCGGAGGGCGAGGGTGCCGCCTTGCGGAATTCAGGAATCCCGGCGGTGCGGTGGAGACATGGACGTGGCTGCCCAGCCGCTCGGACACGTCAGGAACGCACCCTCGCCCACGCATTCATCGAATGCGATCGAGGAAGCGGCCAACGTGAAGATCACGAGGGCGGTCGGAAGAGGAGAACGGCGCGGCCTGACACGTGTGTCAGAGATGTGCCGCGAACGCTGGGAGACAAGAACGCTGGGAGACAACGAGAAAGAGCGGGAGTCAGTATTACTGACTCCCGCTCTCTCGTTTCGGCATCCGCCCTGTCACATTCCAACTTTGGGAGGTGATCAGGCGAGTGCCCCCGGCAGGATTCGAACCTGCGCACACGGCTCCGGAGGCCGTTGCTCTATCCCCTGAGCTACGGGGGCGTTTCGCCCTGTTGTTGTGGCGACGGGTAGAACCCTACCAGCTCTGATGGGGTGTTCAGGAACAGGGTTTTGCGGGGGATGGGGGAGGGGCGTAGCGCATCCGGGGGCGGTGCCGGCGAGGGTCGGGGAAAGGTCCCTCGCACGGGGCGGAAGTGGGCAAAACCGGGACGCAGCCGCAGGTGGGCGCCTAGTCTCATGGTGTGCCTGGCTTGCCCGGTCGGATCCTTGTCGTTGATGACAACAAGGTGATCCGGCAGTTGATCAGGGTCAATCTCGAGCTTGAGGGCTACGAGGTCGTGACCGCGGCTGATGGTGCCGAATGCCTGGATGTGGTGCACCACGTGAGACCCGATGTGGTGACCCTTGACGTGGTGATGCCGCGGCTCAACGGTCTGCACACGGCCGCGCGGCTGCGTTCCGATCCGCGGACGTGGGACATCCCCATCGCCATCATCAGTGCGTGCACCCAGGTCGAGGTGGACAGCGGTGACTCGCTGGGGGTGGACGCGTTTCTCGCCAAGCCGTTCGAGCCGACGGAGCTGGTACGCACGGTCGGGGAACTTGTGCGGCAGGGGCGGGAGCGAGGGTCCGGGCGTGAGGACGAGGTGGAAGGCGAGGCCGGCGCGGCGGGCGTTGCGGGCGCGGGGCACGGGGTGATGGCGTCCGGTGGGCTGATGGATGCCCATGCCCATGTCGACGTCGATGTCGCTGTAGATGCCGAAGCGGCTGTTGATGCGGGTTTGGGTGTGGACGGGGACGTTGAGGTGGAGGCAGAGGGGGGCTCGGGGTCGGTGGTTCGGCCCGGGGGCTGACGGCGGGGTGGTCGGGGCGTTGGGTGGGGTGGATGGGTTGGGTCTACGGGGCCGAGGCTCGGGGCCAGGGCCAGGGCCAGGGTCAGTGCCGGGGCCGGATGACTGTCGGCGTCTCCGTTCGGCGAGGTGTTCGTAGGGCTGGTGGTCCACAGGGCGAAACGGGGTCGCGTGGGTGGCCCCCTTCTCCCATACGCTTGTCCTGTGACCCCCGCTGAGCTCTCCCGTACCGTCCTGCGCTCCGTGCGTGGTGCCGTTGAGGAGCGGGAGCTCTCCGTGCCGGTGCCGGTGCGGATCGTGGTGGAGCCGCCGCCGCGGGCCGGGTGCGGGGACTACGCCTCCAATGTCGCGTTGCAGCTCGCCAAGCCCGCCGGCCGGCCGGCCCGGGAGATCGCCGAGATTCTGCGGAAGCGGCTGGTCGGTACGGCCGGGATCGCGCGGGTCGAGATCGCCGGACCGGGGTTCTTGAACTTCACGCTGGGGGAGGGCGCGTCGGCCGCGCTCGTACGGGATGTGCTGGCCCAGGGGGCGGCGTACGGGGCCCGGAGTGTGCATGAGGGGGACGGGGGCGTTGTCGAGGCGGCGTTTCCCAGTGGGGGCGGGGCTCGGGGGGTTGCGGTCGCCGAGGCGTTGGAGCGGATCGTGGCGGCCGGGGGGAGCGGGCGGCTGATGCGTCGGGGGGACGTGCCGGGGTCGGGGGGCAGTGCGGAGGAGCTGGCCGGGCTGGTCGCGCGGCTCGGGGCGGACGAGGCCCGGTGGGCGTTGCTGCGGCCCGCGGCGCATGATCCGGTGCGGTTGCCGGAGCGGCCGGTGCAGCGGGAGAGCAATCCGCGGTTCCGGGTGCAGTACGCGTACGCGCGGAGCCGGGCATTGGCGCGCAACGCGCGGGAGCTGGGGTTCGGGAGCGAGCCGGGGGAGGTGTTCGCGGGCGGGGACACGGCGGTGAGCGACCGTTTCGTCGACGTTGACGGCAACATCGACGTCGATACCGGTTGCGGTGTCGGGCCTGCGGCTTCCGTCGACGCAGGACGCCGGCCCGAACCCATACCTTCCGCCGTCGGCGTGAAGAGGGAGAGCCCCACCGGCCTCGTCACCGCCACGGGCTCCGTACGCCCCGCCGCCGGCCCCACGCGCTCCGCAGTCGTCACCCCCTCCGCAGCAACTGCCACAGCCCCCGGAGCCCCCGAGCCCTCCGACCTCGCGACCGCCAGCTCCGCCGCCCCCCACCACTCACCCCGAGCCGACGGATCACGCCCGTCCAACGGATCACGCCCGTCCGACCGATCACGCCCGTCCGGCGGACCGCCCCCCGCCTCCCAGCCGCCACCCCCCGCCCTCCAGGCCCACCAGACCCTGCACGTGCTCCTGGCCGGCTACCCCGCCGCCGTGGAAGCCGCGGCGCGGCAGTTGGCGCCGGATCGGGTGGTGCGGCAGCTGGAGGCGACGGCGGACGCGTTCTTCCGCTGGCATGACGTCTGTCCGCCGCTGCCCGTGGGGGAGCAGAAACCCTTGGCCGTTCACCGCGCCCGGCTGGCCCTCGTCGAGGCCACCGGGACGGTGCTCGCCAACGGCCTGCGCCTGCTCGGCATCTCCGCGCCCGACCACCTCTGAACCCTTGAGGGGATCTTCACCGTCATGAGCCGTTCCGCCCACCCCGCAGGGCCCCGCTACGCCGATGTGCTGCCCGAGGGCCACTACGCCGCGCCGCCCGCCGATCTCAACACCCTCGACCCGCGCGTCTGGTCCCGTACCGTCCGGCGCAATGCCGACGGTGTGGTGACCGTCGGCGGGCTGGACGTCGGTGCGCTGGCCGAGGAGTTCGGCACGCCCGCGTACTTCCTGGACGAGGACGACTTCCGGGCGCGCTGCCGGGCCTGGAAGGACGCCTTCGGGCCGGGGGCCGATGTCTTCTACGCCGGGAAGGCGTTCCTGTCCCGGGCCGTCGTGCGGTGGCTGGCCGAGGAGGGGCTCAATCTCGACGTGTGCTCGGGCGGTGAGCTGGCCACCGCGCTCTCGGCCGGGATGCCCGCCGAGCGGATCGCGCTGCACGGCAACAACAAGAGCACCGAGGAGATCACCCGTGCCGTGGAGGCCGGGGTGGGGCGGATCGTGCTGGATTCGTTCCAGGAGATCGTGCGGGTCGCGCACATCGCGGAGCGGCTGGGCAAGCGGCAGCGGGTGCAGATCCGGGTCACGGTCGGCGTCGAGGCGCATACGCACGAGTTCATCGCGACGGCGCACGAGGACCAGAAGTTCGGGATCGCGCTGGCCGGCGGGCAGGCCGCGGAGGCGGTGCGGCGGGCGCTGAAGCTGGACGGGCTGGAGCTGACCGGCATCCATTCGCACATCGGGTCGCAGATCTTCGACATGGCCGGCTTCGAGGTGTCGGCCCGGCGCGTGGTGCAGCTGCTGACCGAGGTGCGCGACGAGCACGGCATCGAGCTGCCGGAGATCGACCTCGGGGGCGGGCTCGGGATCGCGTACACCTCGGACGACGACCCGCGGGAGCCGCATGAGATCGCGGCGGCGCTCGGCGACATCGTGACCCGGGAGTGCGCGGCGGCCGGGCTGGCCGTCCCCCGGCTGTCGGTCGAGCCGGGGCGGGCCATCGTCGGGCCGACGGCCTTCACGCTGTACGAGGTCGGGACGGTCAAGGAACTGACCGGGCTGCGGACCTATGTGTCCGTCGACGGCGGAATGTCGGACAATATCCGCACGGCCCTGTACGACGCCGAGTACAGCGTCGCGCTCGTCTCGCGCTCCTCCGATGCCGAGCCGATGCTCTCGCGCGTCGTCGGCAAGCACTGCGAGAGCGGCGACATCGTCGTACGGGACGCCTTCCTGCCCGCCGACGTGGCGCCGGGGGACCTGCTCGCGGTGCCGGCCACCGGCGCGTACTGCCGCTCGATGGCGAGCAACTACAACCACGCGCTGCGGCCGCCGGTCGTGGCGGTCGCGGACGGTGCGGCCAGGGTGATCGTCCGCCGGGAGACGGAGGAAGATCTCCTGCGGTTGGATGTCGGCTGAGCCGGATCCACCGCACCGGGCCCCGGATGAAATAAATGTCTCGGCATCTGGACTTTGGACGGAAAGTGCCGTCCGGTGCGTGAGACTGGTGCATTAACAAGCAGGAAAACGGCTGGATCGATGAAAAGCAGAGGTCGAATGATGCGTACGCGTCCGCTGAAGGTGGCGCTGCTGGGCTGTGGTGTTGTCGGCTCAGAGGTGGCGCGCATCATGACGACGCACGCCGACGACCTCGCGGCCCGCATCGGTGCGCCCGTGGAGCTCGCCGGGATCGCCGTCCGCCGCCCCGACAAGGTGCGCGACGGCGTCCCGGCCGAGCTGGTCACCACGGATGCCACCGCGCTCGTCAAACGCGGTGACATCGACGTCGTGATCGAGGTCATCGGCGGGATCGAACCCGCCCGCGGACTGATCACCACCGCCTTCGCCCACGGCGCGAGCGTGGTCTCCGCCAACAAGGCGCTGGTCGCCGCGGACGGTGCGGCGCTGCACGCCGCCGCGCAGGAGCACGGCGCGGACCTCTACTACGAGGCCGCGGTCGCCGGGGCGATCCCGCTCGTCCGGCCGCTGCGCGAATCGCTTGCCGGTGACAAGGTCAACCGCGTGCTGGGCATCGTCAACGGCACCACGAACTTCATCCTCGACAAGATGGACGGCAGCGGGGCCGGGTACAGCGAGGCGCTGGACGAGGCCACCGCGCTCGGGTACGCGGAGGCCGACCCGACCGCCGACGTGGAGGGCTTCGACGCGGCGGCCAAGGCCGCGATCCTGGCCGGTATCGCCTTCCACACCCGGGTGCGGCTGGACGATGTGCACCGCGAGGGCATCACCGAGGTCACCGCCGCCGACATCGCCTCCGCCAAGCGGATGGGCTGCACGGTCAAGCTGCTCGCCATCTGCGAGCGGGCCGCGGACGGCGCCTCCGTCACTGCCCGGGTGCATCCCGCGATGATCCCGCTCAGCCATCCGCTCGCCTCCGTGCGCGAGGCGTACAACGCGGTCTTCGTCGAGGCCGACGCGGCCGGTCAGCTGATGTTCTACGGACCGGGCGCGGGCGGTTCGCCGACCGCCTCCGCCGTGCTCGGCGACCTCGTCGCGGTCTGCCGCAACAAGCTCGCCGGTGCCACCGGGCCGGGGGAGTCGGCGTACACGCGGCTGCCCGTCAGCCCCATGGGCGATGTCGTCACGCGCTACCACATCAGTCTCGACGTGGCGGATAAACCGGGTGTTCTCGCGCAGGTCGCGACGGTCTTCGCGGAACACGGCGTATCGATCGATACGGTCCGTCAGCAGGGCAAGGACGGCGAGGCGTCCCTCGTCGTCGTCACCCACCGAGCGGCCGACGCCGCGCTGTCATCGACCGTCGGCGCGCTGCGCGAGCTGGACACCGTCCGCGGTGTCGCCAGCATCATGCGGGTCGAAGGGGAGTAAGGAACCAACCCATGTCTGCCAAGTCCACCGCGAGCCGTCAGTGGCGCGGAATCATCGAGGAATACCGTGACCGGCTGCCGGTCGGCGACACGGCCGAGATCGTCACCCTCCGGGAGGGCGGCACGCCCCTCGTGCCGGCCCAGGTGCTCTCCGAGCGCACCGGCTGTGAGGTGCATCTCAAGGTCGAGGGCGCCAACCCCACCGGTTCCTTCAAGGACCGCGGGATGACGATGGCCATCACCCGGGCGAAGGAGGAGGGTGCCAAGGCGGTGATCTGCGCCTCCACCGGCAACACCTCCGCCTCGGCCGCCGCGTACGCCGTGCGCGCCGGCATGGTCTGCGCGGTGCTCGTCCCGCAGGGCAAGATCGCCCTCGGCAAGATGGGGCAGGCGCTGGTGCACGGCGCGAAGATCCTGCAGATCGACGGAAATTTCGACGACTGCCTGACGCTCGCCCGAGGCCTCTCCGAGAAGTACCCGGTCGCACTTGTGAACTCCGTCAACCCGGTGCGCATCGAGGGCCAGAAGACCGCCGCCTTCGAAATCGTCGACATGCTCGACGACGCGCCCGACATCCATGTGCTGCCGGTCGGCAACGCCGGAAACATCACGGCGTACTGGCGCGGCTACCGGGAGTACGCGGCCGACGGCATCGCCTCGCACACCCCCCGGATGTGGGGCTTCCAGGCGTCCGGCAGCGCGCCGATCGTGCGCGGCGAGGTCGTCAAGGACCCGCACACCGTCGCCACCGCGATCCGCATCGGCAACCCCGCCTCCTGGGCGTTCGCCGAGCAGGCCCGGGACGAGTCGGGCGGCCTCATCGACGAGGTGACGGACCGTCAGATCCTGGCCGCCTACCGCCTGTTGGCCGCTCAGGAGGGCGTCTTCGTGGAGCCCGCCTCAGCCGCCTCGGTCGCCGGTCTGCTGAAGGCCGCCGAGCAGGGCAAGGTGGACCCGGGCCAGCGGATCGTCTGTACGGTCACCGGCAACGGCCTCAAGGACCCGGACTGGGCGGTGGCCGGCGCGCCGCAGCCGGTCACGGTCCCGATCGACGCGGACGCCGCGGCCGAGCGCCTCGGTCTCGCGTAGCACCGGCATCCGGCGGGCGGGCGGACCCCGCTCGTACGGCGTGGGGTGCGGGACGGTCGCCGTCCCGCACCCCACGTGCAGCAAATTGTGCAAAGGCTGCAAAGGCTGAAAAGGGGGCGGCGGGGCATGGGCCGGTGTGCGACACGCATCGTGCGCCTCCTGTGCGCCCTATGTCGCCACAGAACCTTCCTTCGATAGGCTGGCAGCCAACTCCCCTCCCCACGGCATAACGCAGTGGTACGCAGGGCAGGTCAGAACAGTCCCCACGAGCCGTCCGGGCACCCAGGTGCCGCGGTGTTCCGGGGCAGTACCGCAGCATCAATCAAGGAGAGTCATCGAGCGATGGCCGGTCCCGCGTTCCGCGCCGCCGCCGTCCGGGTGCGCACCCCCGCTACCAGCGCCAATCTCGGTCCCGGCTTCGATGCCCTGGGTCTTTCCCTGGGCCTGTACGACGATGTCGTGGTGCGCGTCGCCGACTCCGGTCTGCACGTCGACATCGCAGGTGAGGGGGCGGACACGCTGCCGCGCGACGAGAGCCATCTGCTCGTCCGGTCCCTGCGCGCCGCCTTCGAGCTGCTCGGCGGGCAGCCGCGCGGCCTGGAAATCGTCTGCGCCAACCGCATTCCGCACGGCCGTGGCCTGGGGTCCTCGTCCGCGGCCATCTGCGCCGGTATCGTCGCCGCCCGCGCCGTGACGATAGGCGGTGAGCAGAAGCTCGACGACGCCGCGCTGCTGGAGCTGGCCACCGAGATCGAGGGCCACCCCGACAACGTCGCCGCCTGCCTGCTCGGCGGCTTCACGCTCGCCTGGACGGACACCGGCGCCGCGCGGGCGATCCGGATGGATCCGGCGGATTCCATCGTTCCGGTGGTCTTCGTGTCCGGGAAACCGGTGCTGACCGAGACCGCCCGCGGACTGCTGCCGCGCACCGTCCCGCATGTGGACGCCGCGGTCAACGCCGGCCGTGCCGCACTGCTCGTCGAGGCGCTGACCAGGCGCCCCGAGCTGCTGCTCGCGGCGACCGAGGACCGACTGCACCAGGAGTACCGCGCCCCCGCGATGCCGGAGAGCGTGGCCCTGGTGAACCGACTGCGCGCGGACGGCGTCCCCGCAGTCATCTCCGGCGCGGGCCCGACGGTGCTCGCGCTGGTCGAGGACGCTGCGGCCGACAAGGTCGCACGGCTGGCGGGTGAGGGGTGGGCGGCCAATCGGCTGACCCTTGACGCGGCGGGGACCTGCGTCCTGCCGCTCGCCGGGTGATCGACGCGGGTGATCGACGATTGCCGGCCTTGGAGAGGGGGAATGTTTGTTGGATCCGGTAGTGTTAACCTCAAGTCAGTACTCGACGCCTGAGTGGCGCGGTGCTTCGTGTCCCCCATCGGGACGACTTTCTTCCGGGAGCTTCCCAAACTGCTTGGAGCAATGGCCTGAGCAGGAGTGAGCACGCTCCGGAATCGGCGTGACGACATGAGTCACTCTGCATCTCTTCGCGCCGGAACCATCAATTGATCTTTCCGCCGTTTCCGGCGGGACCACCGCCCCGGCCCGGTCCGCAAGACCCAAGGACCACAGCCGGGCAGCACGACCGGTCGCCGAGCCAGACAGGCCGACGCCCGCTCCAGGGAAGGACCCTTCGTGAGCGACACCACCGATCTGATGGGCGTGCGCACCGATGGCAGTGCCACCGCGCCCGCCACGGACGCTCCCGCCGCGCCTGCCACCGGTGCTGCCACAGCCCCTGCCACGCGGCGACGCCGTTCCGGCACCGGCCTTGACGGCATGGTCCTGGCAGAGCTTCAGCAGGTTGCCTCCGGCCTCGGGATCAAGGGCACCGCGCGGATGCGCAAGAGCCAGTTGATCGAGGTCATCAAGGAGAAGCAGGCCGGCGGGGCCACGGCCAAGGCCGACGCGCCTGCCGAGACCAAGCCGAAGCGCCGTACGACCTCCAAGGCCCGCACCGGCGAGGACGGTACGGACCGGTCCGCCGAGAAGGCCGCCAAGGCCGAGCCGGCCGCCGAGAAGGCCGTGGGCCAGCAGCAGATCGACATCCCCGGCCAGCCGGTCAGCGATGAGCAGCCGGCCGGTGAGCGCCGCCGGCGCCGGGCCACCGCCGCGGCGGGCAGCCCCGAGGGCGCCGCCGGAGACGTCAAGACCGAGGCGCGTCCCGAGACGACGACGGTCAAGGCGGACGCCAAGGTGGAGGCCGCGGTCGCGGTCTCCGCGCAGGACGGCGCCGACGGCCGGGCGACCAAGACCGGCGAGCGCCAGGACCGTGGCGAGCGCCAGGACCGCGGTCAGAAGGGCGACCGCGGCCAGCGCGGTCAGCGCGACCGCGGGGACCGTCAGGACCGCGGCGAGCGCCAGGACCGCGGTGAGCGCCAGGACCGTGGCGACCGGCGCGGCAAGGCCGACGCGGACGGCGGCCAGGGCGGCAACCGCCAGCGGGACAACCGCGACAACCGTGACAACCGCCGTGTCGAGGAGGACGACGACTTCGAGGGCGGCCGCCGGGGCCGTCGCGGCCGCTACCGCGACCGCCGGGGCCGTCGCGGCGGCCGCGAGGAGTTCGGCAACGAGCCGCAGGTCAACGAGGACGACGTCCTGATCCCCGTCGCGGGCATCCTCGACATCCTGGACAACTACGCGTTCATCCGGACCTCCGGCTACCTGCCCGGTCCGAACGACGTGTACGTCTCGCTCGCGCAGGTCCGCAAGAACGGTCTGCGCAAGGGTGACCACGTCACCGGCGCGGTCCGCCAGCCCAAGGACGGCGAGCGGCGCGAGAAGTTCAACGCGCTGGTCCGCCTGGACACCGTCAACAGCGTCTCGCCCGAACAGGGCCGCGGCCGGGCGGAGTTCGGCAAGCTGACGCCCCTTTACCCGCAGGACCGACTGCGGCTGGAGGGGGAGTCGGGCGGTCTGACGACCCGGATCATCGACCTGGTCGCGCCGATCGGCAAGGGCCAGCGTGGTCTGATCGTGGCCCCGCCGAAGACCGGCAAGACCATGATCATGCAGGCGGTCGCCAACGCGATCACCCGCAACAACCCCGAGTGCCACCTGATGGTCGTCCTCGTCGACGAGCGGCCCGAAGAGGTCACCGACATGCAGCGGTCGGTCAAGGGCGAGGTCATCTCCTCGACCTTCGACCGCCCGGCCGAGGACCACACCACCGTCGCCGAGCTGGCCATCGAGCGCGCCAAGCGCCTCGTCGAGCTGGGTCACGACGTGGTCGTCCTGCTGGACTCCATCACCCGCCTGGGCCGCGCGTACAACCTCGCGGCGCCCGCCTCCGGCCGCATCCTGTCCGGTGGTGTCGACTCGACCGCGCTCTACCCGCCGAAGCGCTTCTTCGGTGCCGCGCGCAACATCGAGGACGGCGGTTCGCTGACCATCCTGGCCACCGCGCTGGTCGAGACCGGCTCGCGGATGGACGAGGTGATCTTCGAGGAGTTCAAGGGCACCGGCAACCTGGAGCTCAAGCTCGACCGCAAGCTCGCCGACAAGCGCATCTTCCCGGCGGTGGACGTGGACGCGTCCGGTACCCGTAAGGAAGAGATCCTGATGGGCAGCGACGAGCTCGCCGTCGTCTGGAAGCTGCGCCGGGTGCTGCACGCGCTGGACCAGCAGCAGGCCATCGAGCTGCTGCTGGACAAGATGAAGCAGACGAAGTCCAACGCGGAGTTCCTGCTCCAGATCCAGAAGACGACGCCGGGTATGGGCAACGGCAACGACTGACGCCCGTAGCGCAGTCCGCGAAGCCCTCCTCGCCCCTGTGGGCGGGGAGGGCTTCGTGCTGTCCGCCCGCCCGCGCGCCCGGTGTGACCCGTATCGCCCACGGCGCACCGCCGCCTGAGACCTTCCGCACAAGGGTGCGTAGCGCACACCGGCGGCAAAGATGGCCGAAAAGGCGCAGAAAGCCCAGGTGAGAGGGACGAAAGTCCCGAACCGGCGGTCCTCTTCGGCGCGGTTTTCTAAGAAAGCCCTCATCACGCGCTGTGCAACCCTTCCGGTCTACCTCCCGTCTGACTGGGCACGACAGGCCGTGGCAGACACGGGTACCGGCGAGGGGCAGTCGAGAGAACCGAGGACTGAGGAGCAGATGGCGCAGAGCAAGGGGACCGCGAAGACGGCCGAAAGCCGCGCCCACCGCATACGGGCCACCGGCCGCCGGCGCAAGGCTCCGCCCCGGCGCCGCCGGATCCTGACCATCACCCTGTGCACGCTGGTCAGCGCCGTCCTGCTCGGCGGGGCGGGCATCGGCTACGTCTACTTCAAACTCAACGGCAACCTGAAGGGCGTCGACATCAACGCCGCCCTCGGCAGGGACCGGCCCAAGAACGTCGACAACGGCTCGATGGACATCCTGGTCCTCGGATCGGACTCCCGGGCGGGCAAGAACAGCGAATACGGCGCCGACGAGGGCGGGGCGCGCTCCGACACGGCGATGATCATGCACGTGTACGAGGGCCACAAGAAGGCCGGCGTCGTCAGCATCCCCCGGGACACGATGATCCAGCGGCCCGACTGCACCAAGGACGGCAAGAACGTCCCCGGGTCGCAGCGGGCGATGTTCAACACCGCGTACGAGGTCGGCGGCCCGGCGTGCGCCGTCAAGACCGTCGAGTCGATGAGCGGCATCCGCATGGACCACTTCGTCGAGGTCGACTTCACCGGCTTCAAGAAGCTCATCGACGCGCTGGGCGGGGTGGAGATCACCACCAGCAAGGCGATCAACGACAACAGCAGCCATCTGCACCTGCCGCCCGGCAAGCACACCCTCGACGGCGAACAGGCGCTCGGCCTGGTGCGGACCCGGCACGGCGTCCCCGGCGGCGACGGCAGCGACCTGGGCCGCATCCAGTTGCAGCAGACGTTCGTCAAGGCCCTGATGAACCAGGTCAAGAACGTCGGGATACTCACCAACCCCACCAAGCTGTACAAAATCGCCGATACGGCCACCAAGGCCATCACCACCGACACCGACCTCAACTCCGTCGGCGAGCTGACCGGGCTGGCCAAGAGCCTGGGCGGTATCGGGTCGGAGAACATCCACATGGTGACGCTGCCGGTGACCACCGACCGGATCAACCCGGACCGGGTGCAGCCGCTGACCCGGCAGAGCGCCCTCGTCTGGGACGCGCTGCGGCAGGACAAGGACATCCCCGCGGCCGCGCTCAAGGACTCCATCGGCGACAAGGGCGGCACCAGCAGCTACGTCAAGTAGCCGGCCGATCCCGGCCCGGAGCCGCCCGGCCCCCGGCCCGCCCCGGGGAATAGCCGCGGCCGTACCCCGGTTTTGGGAGATACGGCGAGTCCTGGCAGACTGGACCGTCGGCCCCGGTTCACGTGACGCAATCCGCAGCACGACCCGGAGCACTCCCGAACCTAGGAGAACCCCTTGAAGCGCGACATTCACCCGGAGTACGTCGAGACCCAGGTCAGCTGCACCTGTGGCGCGTCGTTCACCACCCGCAGCACCGTTGCCGACGGCAGCATCCGCGCCGACGTCTGCTCCGAGTGCCACCCGTTCTACACGGGCAAGCAGAAGATCATGGACACCGGCGGCCGCGTGGCCCGCTTCGAGGCCCGTTTCGGCAAGGCCGCTGCCGCCAAGAAGTAGCGACCCGCAAGGCGCCGGTCTCCGGTCGCCCCTTCGCAGGGGTGACCGGACCGGCGCTTTGTCGTCCAGGCCACGGACCCGGCCGGGGGTCCGGGAAGCCGCGGCCCCGCCGCACAGGTGCCGGCCCCCGGAACACCCAGTCAGCAGAGGAACCCCACGATGTTCGAGGCGGTCGAGGAACTGATCGGCGAGCACGCCGGTCTTGAGAAGCAACTGGCCGACCCCGCGGTCCACGCCGACCAGCGCGAGGCCAAGCGGCTCAACAAGCGCTACTCCGAACTGACCCCGATCATCACGACGTACCGCTCCTGGAAGCAGACCGGCGAAGACATCGAGACCGCGCGCGAATTCGCCGTGGACGACCCGGACTTCGCCGACGAGGTCAAGGAACTCGACGCCCGCCGCGAGACGCTGACCGAGAAGCTGCGGCTGCTGCTCGTACCGCGCGACCCCAGCGACGACAAGGACGTCATCCTGGAGGTCAAGGCGGGCGAGGGCGGCGAGGAGTCCGCGCTGTTCGCCGGCGATCTGCTGCGGATGTATCTGCGCTACGCCGAGCGGGCCGGCTGGAAGACCGAGATCCTCGAAGCCAACGAGTCCGACCTCGGCGGTTACAAGGACGTCCAGGTCGCCGTGAAGACCAAGGGCGGCAACGGCGCCACCGAGCCCGGCCAGGGCGTCTGGGCGCGGTTGAAGTACGAGGGCGGCGTGCACCGCGTCCAGCGGGTGCCGGCCACCGAGTCCCAGGGCCGTATCCACACCTCCGCGGCCGGCGTGCTCGTCACGCCCGAGGCCGAGGAGGTCGAGGTCGAGATCGGCCCCAACGACCTGCGCATCGACGTCTACCGCTCCTCGGGCCCCGGCGGCCAGTCGGTCAACACCACCGACTCCGCCGTGCGCATCACCCACCTGCCCACCGGCATCGTCGTCTCCTGCCAGAACGAGAAGAGCCAGCTCCAGAACAAGGAGCAGGCGATGCGTATCCTGCGCTCGCGGCTGCTGGCCGCGGCCCAGGAAGAGGCGGAGCGGGAGGCGTCGGACGCCCGGCGCAGCCAGGTGCGGACGGTGGACCGCTCGGAGCGCATCCGGACGTACAACTTCCCGGAGAACCGCATCTCGGACCACCGGGTCGGCTTCAAGGCGTACAACTTGGACCAGGTGCTCGACGGCGAGCTCGACCCGGTCATCCAGGCGTGCGTGGACGCCGACTCCGCGGCCAAGCTCGCCGCCGCCCAGTAAGACCCCGTACGTACCGGCTGGAGGAAGCCCCGTGCTGCATTCCCCCGGGGAGCGCCCCCCGAACCCCCGCTCGGTGCTGCTCGCCGAGGTGGCCCAGGCCACCCAGCGGCTGGCCGACGCCGGCGTGCCCTCCCCGCGTTTCGACGCCGAGGAGCTCGCCGCGCATGTGCACGGCGTCAAACGGGGCGAGCTGCACACGGTCCCCGACGCGGACTTCGACGCCCGCTACTGGGAGGCGATCGCCCGCCGCGAGGCACGCGAACCGCTCCAGCACATCACCGGCCGCGCCTTCTTCCGCTACCTCGAACTCCACGTCGGGCCCGGGGTGTTCGTCCCCCGCCCGGAGACCGAATCGGTGGTCGGCTGGGCGATAGACGCGGTCCGCGCCATGGACGTCGTCGAGCCGCTGATCGTCGATCTGTGCACCGGCTCCGGGGCCATCGCCCTCGCCCTCGCACAGGAGGTGCCGCGCTCGCGGGTGCACGCCGTGGAACTCTCCGAAGACGCGTTGCAGTACGCGCAGAAGAACGTCGCGGGCTCGCGCGTCGTCCTGCACCACGGGGACGCGCTCAGCGCGCTCCCCGAGCTGGACGGCCAGGTCGACCTCGTCGTCTCCAACCCGCCGTACATCCCGCTGACCGAGTGGGAGTACGTCGCACCCGAGGCCCGCGACCACGACCCCGGGCTGGCGCTGTTCTCCGGCGAGGACGGCCTGGACACCATTCGCGGCATCGAGCGGACCGCACACCGGCTGCTGCGGCCCGGCGGCGTCGTCGTCATCGAGCACGCCGACACCCAGGGCGGACAGGTGCCGTGGATCTTCACCGAGGAGAAGGGGTGGGCGGACGCGGCCGACCACCCCGATCTCAACAACCGGCCCCGCTTCGCCACCGCGCGCCGGGCGACACCATGACACCCGCCGCCCCGACGCCTGATGTATCCGTTCCGCACGAGGAGGTCTGCTAAATGGCACGGCGATACGACTGCACCGACGCGACCGACCGCGCGACCGGTCTGCGCGAGGCCGCCTCGGCCGTCCGCCGCGGCGAGCTGGTCGTGCTGCCGACCGATACCGTCTACGGCATCGGTGCGGACGCGTTCAGCGCCGAGGCAGTCGGCGACCTGCTGGAGGCCAAGGGCCGCGGCCGCGGGATGCCCTCCCCGGTCCTCGTCGGATCCCCGAACACCCTGCACGGCCTGGTCACCGACTTCTCCGAGCAGGCATGGGAGCTGGTCGACGCCTTCTGGCCCGGCGCGCTGACCCTGGTCGCCACCCACCAGCCGTCGCTGACCTGGGACCTCGGCGAGACCCGCGGCACGGTCGCGGTACGGATGCCGCTGCACCCCGTCGCGATCGAGCTGCTCACCGACTTCGGCCCGATGGCCGTCTCCAGCGCCAACCTCACCGGCCACCCGTCTCCGCAGGACTGCGACGCCGCCCAGGAGATGCTCGGCGACTCGGTCTCCGTCTACCTCGACGGCGGCCCGACCCCCGCGGCCGTGCCGTCCTCGATCGTCGACGTCACCGGCCGGATCCCGGTGCTGCTGCGCGAGGGCGCGATCAGCGCGGACGAGCTGCGCAAGGTCGTGCCCGATCTCGAGGTGGCCAATTGATGGCGCCCCTGGGGCGTGGCATAGCAGGACCCTGCGACGACGACTTGCCCCCATCCGCCCCCTCCCGCCGCCTCCCCGCCTTCCGGATCCTCCACGTCAGCACCGGCAACGTCTGCCGCTCGCCGATCACCGAGCGGCTGCACCGCCATGCCCTGGAGGTACGCCTGGGGGAGGCCCGCAGCGGCGGGCTGCTCGTGGAGAGCGCCGGCACCTGGGGCCACGAAGGCGCCCCGATGGAGGCACACGCCGCCACCGTGCTCGCCGACTACGGCGCCGACCCGGCCGGCTTCATCGGCCGGGAACTCCTGGACGAGCACGTCATCCGCGCCGACCTGGTGCTGACCGCCACCCGCGACCACCGCGCCCAGGTCATCTCGATGGGCCACTCCGCGGGACTGCGCACCTTCACCCTCAAGGAGTTCAACCGGCTGGTGCGGGCGATAGACCCCGCCACCCTGCCCGAGCCCGATCCGGACCTGCCGGACGGCGGGCTGGTCGAGCGCGCCCGCGCGCTGGTCGGCGCCGCCGCCGCGCTGCGCGGCTGGCTGCTGGCGCCCGACCCGGAGTCCGACGAGGTCTACGACCCCTACGGCGCCCCCATCACCTTCTTCCGCTCCATCGGCGACGAGATCAACCAGGCACTCGACCCGGTCGTCACGGCACTGACGGGACTCCCGGCACGCGCCTGACCCCCGGACGCGGCCCGGTGGCCGCGCACACCGCGCCCGATCGCCGTGCCGCGCCTACATTGGGACTACGACCCCGTACGAGGCCCGGAGCACGCCATGCCTGCCACCACCACGTCACCCCGCAGCGAGACCCGGGCCGGCCGCGTCCCGGCCGCCGAGCGAGCGTCCGGGGCCGTTGGCGCCGAGGAGGCCGCGGAGCGGGCGCGCCGGTCCGCGCGCGCCGGTGCCGCCGCGCCGGCCGGCGTCGGTGACTTCGCCGCCCTGCTGAGCGAGGACCCGGAGATCGCCGGGATACTGCTCGCCGAGTGCGCCCGCCAGGCCGACGGCCTCCAGCTGATCGCCGCGGAGAACTTCACCTCGCCCGCCGTGCTCGCCGCCCTCGGCTCCCCGCTGACCAACAAGTACGCCGAGGGCTATCCGGGCGCTCGGCACCACGGCGGCTGCGAGATCGTGGACCTCGCCGAACGGATTGCCGTCGAACGCGCCAAGGCCCTTTTCCGCGCCGAACACGCCAACGTCCAGGCCCACTCCGGGTCCTCGGCCGTGCTGGCCGCCTACGCCGCCCTGCTGCGCCCGGGAGACACCGTCCTGGCCATGTCCCTCCCGCACGGCGGACACCTCACCCACGGCTCCCCGGCCAACTTCTCCGGCCGCTGGTTCGACTTCGTCGGCTACGGCGTCGACGAGGAGACCGGACTCCTCGATTACGACGCGATCCGCGCACTGGCCCGTGAGCACCGCCCCAAGGCCATCGTCTGCGGTTCGATCTCCTACCCCCGGCACATCGACTACGCCGCCTTCCGCGATATCGCCGACGAGACCGGCGCCTACCTGATCGCGGATGTCGCGCACCCGATGGGACTGATCGCCGGGGGAGCGGCGCCCAGCCCCGTCCCGTACGCCGATGTGGTGTGCGCCACCACGCACAAGGTGCTGCGCGGGCCGCGCGGCGGGCTGATCCTGTGCGGTGCGCGGCTGGCCGAGCGGATCGACCGGGCGGTGTTCCCGTTCACCCAGGCGGGCGCCCAGATGAACTCCGTCGCCGCCAAGGCCGTCGCCTTCGGCGAGGCCGCCACCCCCGCCTTCGGCGCGTACGCCCACCAGGTCACCGCCAACGCCCGCGCGCTCGCCGCGGCGCTGGCCGGCCAGGGGCTGACGATCACCACCGGCGGTACCGACACCCATCTGATCAGCGCGGACACCGCCCCGCTCGGGGTGGACGCGCGGACCGCCCGAGGCCGGCTGGCGGCCGCCGGGATCGTGCTGGACACCTGCGCGCTGCCGTGCGCCGAGGCCGCCAGGAACCCCGCGGCCCGCAGCACCGGCATCCGGCTGGGCACCGCCGCGGTGACGACCCAGGGGATGGGGGAGGCCGAGATGGCGCGGATCGCGGAGCTGATCGCGGCGGCGCTGCGCGAGGATCCGGCGGCCCGTTCCGGAGCCGTCGCGCTGGCCCGGCGGTTCCCGCCTTATCCCGGTCACGACTGAATCGTCCCGGTCAGGGCCGGGTGTCGCCGCCCGGCCGCAACCCTTCGAGGAGGAGCCGCGTCTTCCCCTGTTTCACGGTGAGGGGGCCGACCCGCATAGGGTGTGAGGCTGTGATGGCCAGCTATACCAATGGGGCAGCCCGTGCGTGAATACCTGCTGACGCTGTGCGTCACGGCCGCGGTGACCTACCTGCTGACCGGGCCGGTGCGGAAGTTCGCGATCGCGGCCGGGGCGGTGCCGGAGATCCGGGCGCGTGATGTGCACCGCGAACCGACACCACGGCTCGGCGGCATCGCGATGTTCGGCGGGCTGTGCGCGGGACTGCTGGTCGCCTCGCATCTGACGAACCTCAAGAGCGTCTTCGAATCCAACGAGCCACGGGCGCTGCTCTCCGGTGCCGCGCTGATCTGGCTGCTGGGGGTCCTGGACGACAAGTGGGGCGTGGACGCGCTGGTCAAGCTCGGCGGCCAGATGATCGCCGCGGGCGTGATGGTCCTCCAGGGCCTGACGATCCTGTGGATCCCGATCCCCGGTGTCGGCACCGTCTCGCTGACCCCGATGCAGGGCACCCTGCTGACCGTCGCCCTGGTCGTGATCACGATCAACGCCGTCAATTTCGTCGACGGCCTGGACGGGCTGGCCTCCGGCATGGTCTGCATCGCCGCCGCGGCGTTCTTCATGTACGCGTACCGGATGTGGTTCGGCTACGGCATCGAGGCGGCCGCGCCCGCAACGCTGTTCTCGGTCGTTCTGATGGGCATGTGCGTGGGCTTCCTGCCGCACAACATGCACCCGGCGCGGATCTTCATGGGCGATTCCGGATCGATGCTGATCGGTCTGGTGCTGGCGGCCGGGGCGGTCTCGGTGACCGGCCAGGTCGACCCGGACCTGCTCAACTCGAAGGTGGGCGGTCTGCGCGAGGCGACCCACGCGATGGTGCCGGTTTACATCCCGCTGCTGCTGCCGCTGACGATCATCGCGGTGCCGGTCGCCGACCTCATCCTGGCGATCGTGCGGCGTACGTGGCAGGGCCAGTCGCCGTTCGCCGCCGACCGCGGCCATCTCCACCACCGACTGCTGGAGATCGGCCATTCTCACAGCCGCGCTGTCCTGATCATGTACTTCTGGTCGGCGCTGATCGCCTTCGGCGCGGTCGCCTACTCGGTGAACAACGCGAGCATGTGGATCGTGCTGAGCATCACGCTGCTGAGCGCGGTCGGCCTGGTGCTGCTCCTGCTGCCGCGGTTCAGGCCGCGGGCGCCGCGCTGGGCGGAGCGGATGGTGCCGCCGCGCTACCGCAGGGTCGTCCGCGCGCCGGCCGCGCCGGAGACGGTGATCGACGACGCGGTGACGGCGGCGGACGGTGCGGCCGCGGGCGAGCCGGCGGAGGAACGGGAACCGGTTCCGGTGGGGGTCCACGGGGCCACCGCGATCGGCGACCGGTCACGCTTCGCGGACCACCGGCGGGCGGACAGTCACCACTGAAGCAGGGGTTCGACCACTCCGATGAGGGTCATAAACCTGGGCGGTTGACCCCATACCAGACAGAAGTTGTGCTGTCACTGCACCAACGCGCAGGTTCACGCTCAAGTGTGACAGGCAGCACACGAACCAGGTAAAGACCTCATCAAATAGTTTGTGATACCGTTCACGAAACCCGGCGGTAGAGCCGAAGGACCGTAGTGCGACGGCCCTTTGGCCTCAGGTTCTTCCTCAGGCCGGGGCTACGCTCGTCCTTGACGACATCACCCCCACCTTTTGCCGGAGCGCCGCCATGCAGTCGAATGACGCCCGACTTCTCCTTCACGCCGCTGTGCCCACGCTCGCCATCGGCGTCATCGCCGTTGCCGTGAGCGCTGCGGTCGCGGGCGGGGCGGGAGCGCTCGGCGCCGTCGTCGGCACCGCATTGGTGCTGCTCGTGATGGGTGCCGGACTCGCCGTCCTCCAGTACGCCGCGAAGAACCTTCCGCAGCTGTTCCAGATGATGGGGCTGCTGCTCTACACGCTGCAGATCCTGCTCGTCGGCGTCTTCCTGCTGGCGTTCAAGGGCACAACGCTCTTTGATACCAAGGCATTTGCGTTCACGTTGCTCGGCGCCACCCTGGTGTGGATCGCCGCCCAGACCCACGGTCACATGAAGGCAAAGATTCTCTACGTCGACCCCGACTCCGCAGAGGCGAAGGCGGCGGAGACGGCGGGGTCGCCGACGTGACCGGTAGGGCCGGGATAAACGCCCGCACGCGGGCCTGCTATCGTCCGATGCCAACTGCGGCACAGTTGGTGCAGGTGGCTGAGCTCCTGAGTTCCACGGGATGGAACGGGCAGTCCTCACGACCCATGCCTGTGATCCGACCCGGCCCAGCGCCGAACCGCCGCCCCCCATTCCGTAACACCAGTCCAGTGCCGCACCGTGGCTCAACGCCGCGCCGACACAACGAGGTTGCCGTACCCATGCGCCACGCTGAAGGAGCCCGCGGTGAGTGCTGAAACGATGCTCGCCTTCGAGACCGACTGCCACATCTTCTCCGGATGTGGCTTCGAGGCCCCGGGTCTTCATTCGTTCGTTTTCGAACCCCTCTTCACGGTCGGTGGCTTCGAGTTCAACAAGCCGATGCTGCTGGCCTTCCTCAGCACGATCGTCGTGGTGTGGTTCTTCTGGGCCGCGTTCGGGAAGGCCAAGGTCGTCCCCGGCAAGCTGCAGATGATCGCCGAAGCCGGCTACGACTTCGTGCGCCGCGGGCTCGTGTATGACGCGCTGGGCAAGAAGGAGGGCGACAAGTACGTCCCCTTCATGGTCTCGCTGTTCTTCTTCGTCTGGCTGATGAATATCTGGTCGATCATTCCGGTCGCCCAGTTCCCGGTGACCTCGGTCATCGCGTTCCCGCTGGGCCTCGCCCTGGTGGTCTACGTCCTCTGGCTGTCCCTGACCTTCCGGAAGCACGGATTCGTCGGCGGCCTGAAGAACATCACCGGCTACGACAAGTCGCTCGGCTGGATCCTCCCGCTGATCATGGTGCTCGAACTCGCACAGCACCTGATCATCCGGCCCTTCACGCACGCGGTACGGCTCTTCGCGAACATGTTCGCGGGCCACATGCTGATCCTGATGTTCACCATCGCCAGCTGGTACCTGCTGAACGGCGTCGGCATCATCTACGCGGGTGCCTCGTTCGTGATGACTCTCGTGATGACCGCGTTCGAGCTCTTCATCCAGGCCGTCCAGGCGTATGTGTTCGTCCTCCTGGCCTGCAACTACGTCCAGGGCGCGCTGGCCGAGAACCACTGAGCCCCGGCTCCCCCGTCCCAACAGACGTCCGGTGGCCAACCCCCACCGGTCCGTGAACAGAGAAGGAAGTAACGGCATGTCCGCTGCTCTCGAAATGGTCAACCTCGCCGCCAAGGACACTTTCTCCGGCAGCGCCAGCGCGATCGGCTACGGCCTCGCGGCGATCGGCCCTGGCGTCGGCGTCGGCATCATCTTCGGTAACGGCACCCAGGCCCTCGCGCGTCAGCCCGAAGCGGCCGGCCTGATCCGCACCAACCAGATCATGGGTTTCGCCTTCTGTGAGGCGCTCGCCCTGATCGGCATCGTCATGGGCTTCGTTTACCAGTAAACGAAGCGCATCGACTATCCATTCAGACGGAAGGCACTGATGTGAACGCCCTGGTGAACATGGCGGTGGAGGTTCCTGAGAACCCCCTGATCCCGCCGATTCCAGAGCTGGTCATCGGTCTTATCGCCTTCTTCATCGTCTTCGGCTTCCTCGCCAAGAAGCTCCTCCCGAACATCAACAAGGTTCTGGACGAGCGCCGCGCGGCGATCGAGGGCGGCATGGAGAAGGCTGAGGCCGCCCAGGCCGAAGCTCAGCAGGTGCTTGAGGACTACCGGGCCCAGCTCGCCGACGCGCGTCACGAGGCCGCGCGGCTGCGCCAGGAGGCGCAGGAGCAGGGCGCGACCCTCATCGCCGAGATGCGTGCCGAGGGCCAGCGGCAGCGTGAGGAGATCATCGCTGCCGGTCACGCCCAGATCGAGGCGGACCGCAAGCAGGCCGCGCAGTCGCTGCGTCAGGACGTGGGCAAGCTCGCCACCGACCTGGCCGGCAAGCTCGTCGGCGAGTCCCTCGAGGACCACGCCCGGCAGAGCCGGACCATCGACCGCTTCCTCGACGAGCTCGAGTCCAAGGCGGCGCCGGACGCGACGAAGGCTGAGGCCGGCCGATGAACGGAGCGAGCCGCGAGGCACTCGCCTCCGCACGCGAGCAGCTCGACGCGCTGACGGACAACACCTCCGTCGACGCGGCGAAGCTCGCCGAGGAGCTGGCTGCCGTCACCGCTCTGCTCGACCGCGAGGTATCGCTGCGTCGGGTCCTCACCGACCCGGCGCAGACCGGCGAGGCGCGGGCCGAGCTGGCCGGACGGCTGCTCGGCAGCCAGGTCGGTGGCCCGGCCGCCGACCTGGTCAGCGGCATGGTCCGGTCCCGCTGGTCGCGCTCGCGTGACCTCTCGGACGCGATCGAGGAGCTGGCGTACAGCGCCGACCTGATCGCGGCGCAGCGCGTCGGCCAGCTCGACGACGTCGAGGACGAGCTGTTCCGGTTCGGCCGGATCGTGACCTCGGCGGGCGAGCTGCGCAGCGCGCTGACGGACCACAACGCCACGGACTCGGCCAAGACCGCGCTGCTGCACACGCTGCTGGGCGGCCGGGCCAACCCGGTCACCGAGCGGCTCGTGGTCCGTCTCGTCGGACAGCCGCGGGGCCGTAGCCTGGAAGCGGGGCTCGACGCCCTCTCCAAGCTGGCCGCGGACCGCCGGGGCCGGATGGTCGCGGTGGTCACCACCGCGGTGCCCCTCGACGAAGGGCAGCGGGAGCGTCTCGGCGCCTCGCTGGCCAGGATGTACGGACGGCAGGTCCACCTGAACCTCGACGTGGACCCCGAGGTCCTCGGCGGCGTCCAGGTACGGATCGGCGACGAGGTCATCAACGGAACCGTCGCGGACCGCCTCGAAGAGGCGACCCGGCGGATGGCCGGCTGACCCAGCCACCAACTCAAGAGCTGCACAGCCGGCGGCCAGGAGCCGGACCAGCCGGCCGGACCGAGAGGTCCGGCTGCGGTCCGGGACCGGCCCCGGGGACACAGCACAAGCATGACGGCGGCCCGAGTTGGGCCGTAGGCGGAAACCCCCTGGGGGGACGGCCCCCCAGACCCCCGCAAGTAACTTCGGGCCCAACAAGGAGAGCAGGGAACCCAGATGGCGGAGCTCACGATCCGGCCGGAGGAGATCCGGGACGCGCTGGAGAACTTCGTCCAGGCGTACAAGCCGGACGCGGCCTCGCGCGAGGAGGTCGGCACGGTCAGCGATGCAGGTGACGGCATCGCGCACGTCGAGGGTCTTCCCTCGGCGATGGCGAACGAACTGCTGAAGTTCGAGGACGGCACGCTCGGTCTCGCGCTGAACCTGGACGAGCGCGAGATCGGTGCGGTTGTCCTCGGCGAGTTCAGCGGTATCGAGCAGGGCCAGCCGGTGCAGCGCACCGGTGAGGTGCTCTCGGTCGCCGTGGGCGAGGGCTACCTCGGCCGCGTCGTCGACCCGCTGGGCAACCCGATCGACGGCCTCGGCGAGATCGAGTCCGAGGGCCGCCGCGCCCTGGAGCTTCAGGCTCCGGGCGTCATGGTCCGCAAGTCGGTGCACGAGCCGATGCAGACCGGCTACAAGGCCGTCGACTCGATGGTGCCGATCGGCCGCGGCCAGCGTCAGCTGATCATTGGTGACCGCCAGACCGGCAAGACCGCCCTGGCCGTCGACACGATCATCAACCAGCGCGACAACTGGCGCTCGGGCGACCCGAAGAAGCAGGTCCGCTGCATCTACGTCGCCATCGGCCAGAAGGGCTCCACCATCGCGTCCGTGCGCGGCGCGCTGGAGGAGGCCGGCGCCCTGGAGTACACCACCATCGTCGCCGCCCCGGCGTCCGACCCGGCGGGCTTCAAGTACCTGGCGCCCTACACCGGCTCGGCCATCGGCCAGCACTGGATGTACCAGGGCAAGCACGTCCTGATCATCTTCGATGACCTCTCGAAGCAGGCCGACGCCTACCGCGCCGTGTCCCTGCTGCTGCGCCGCCCGCCGGGCCGTGAGGCGTACCCGGGTGACGTCTTCTACCTGCACTCGCGTCTGCTGGAGCGCTGCGCGAAGCTCTCCGACGAGCTGGGCGCCGGTTCGATGACGGGCCTCCCGATCGTCGAGACCAAGGCGAACGACGTGTCGGCGTTCATCCCGACCAACGTCATCTCCATCACCGACGGCCAGTGCTTCCTCGAGTCCGACCTGTTCAACGCGAACCAGCGCCCCGCGCTGAACGTCGGTATCTCGGTCTCCCGCGTCGGTGGCTCCGCCCAGCACAAGGCGATGCGGCAGGTCTCCGGACGACTGCGCGTGGACCTCGCCCAGTTCCGTGAGCTGGAGGCGTTCGCCGCCTTCGGTTCCGACCTGGACGCGGCCTCCAAGGCGCAGCTGGGCCGCGGTCAGCGCATGACCGAGCTGCTCAAGCAGAGCCAGTACTCCCCGATGCCCGTCGAGGAGCAGGTCGTCTCCATCTGGGCCGGCACCACCGGCAAGATGGACGACGTCCCGGTCGAGGACATCCGCCGCTTCGAGCGGGAGCTCCTGGACTACCTGAACCGGGAGAAGAAGGAGCTGCTGACCAGCATTGCCGAGGGCGCCAAGATGTCCGACGACACCATCCAGGCGCTCACCGACAACGTCGCCGCCTTCAAGCAGCAGTTCGAGACCTCGGACGGCAAGCTGCTCGGTGAGGACGCTCCGGTCAGCACCACCAAGTGACGACGGAAGGGACCTGATCCATGGGAGCCAAGCTCCGGGTCTACAAGCGTCGCATCCGCTCCGTCACCGCGACCAAGAAGATCACCAAGGCGATGGAGATGATCGCCGCCTCGCGCATTGTCAAGGCACAGCGCCAGGTGGCGGCATCGACGCCGTACGCGAGTGAACTGACCCGCGCGGTGACAGCGGTTGCCACCGGTTCGAACACCCAGCACGCCCTGACCACCGAGGTGGACAAGCCGGCCCGCGCCGCGGTGCTGCTCATCACGAGCGACCGCGGTCTGGCCGGCGGCTACTCCTCGAACGCCATCAAGGCTGCCGAGCGGCTCACCGAGCGGCTCAAGGCCGAGGGCAAGGAGGTCGACACCTTCATCGTCGGCCGCAAGGGTGTGTCCTACTACGCCTTCCGCGAGCGCACGGTCGCGGATTCGTGGACCGGCTTCACCGACAGCCCGACCTACGCGGACGCCAAGGCCGTGGCCGGGCCGCTGATCGAGGCCGTCCTCAAGGACACGGCCGAGGGCGGCGTGGACGAGCTCCACATCGTCTTCACCGAGTTCGTGTCGATGATGACGCAGTCGCCGGTCGACGACCGGCTGCTGCCGCTCAGCCTCAAGGCGACGGCCGAGACGGAGGAGACGGCCCAGGGCGAGATCCTGCCGCTGTTCGACTTCGAGCCGTCGGCGGAGGACGTCCTCGACGCGCTGCTGCCGCGGTACGTCGAGTCGCGGATCTACAACGCACTGCTGCAGGCAGCCGCCTCCAAGCACGCGGCCACGCGGCGTGCGATGAAGTCGGCGACCGACAACGCAGAAGAGCTCATCAAGTCGCTCTCGCGGCTTGCCAACGCGGCCCGACAGGCCGAAATCACCCAGGAAATCAGCGAGATCGTCGGTGGCGCCAGCGCCCTGGCCGACGCGACCGCGGGGAGTGACTGACAACTATGACCACCACAGTTGAGCCGACCGCTGCGTCGGGCGTGGCCAACGGCCGCGTCGCGCGCGTCATCGGCCCGGTTGTCGACGTGGAGTTCCCCGTCGACGCGATGCCGGACATCTACAACGCGCTGCACGTCGAGGTCGCCGACCCCGCCGAGCAGGGCAAGCTCAAGACGCTGACCCTGGAGGTCGCCCAGCACCTGGGTGACGGCCTGGTCCGCGCCATCTCGATGCAGCCCACCGACGGCCTGATCCGCCGGGCGCCGGTGACCGACACCGGCACCGGGATCACCGTCCCGGTCGGCGATGTCACCAAGGGCAAGGTTTTCAACACCCTCGGCGAGATCCTGAACGTGGACCCCGCCACGGTGAAGGTGACCGAGCGCTGGCCGATCCACCGCAAGGCCCCGAGCTTCGACCAGCTCGAGTCGAAGACCGAGATGTTCGAGACCGGCGTCAAGGTCATCGACCTGCTGACCCCGTACGTCAAGGGCGGCAAGATCGGTCTGTTCGGCGGCGCGGGCGTCGGCAAGACCGTCCTCATCCAGGAAATGATCTACCGCGTGGCCAACAACCACGACGGTGTGTCGGTGTTCGCCGGTGTCGGCGAGCGCACTCGTGAGGGCAACGACCTCATCGAGGAGATGAGCGAGTCCGGCGTCATCGACAAGACCGCCCTGGTCTTCGGTCAGATGGACGAGCCCCCGGGCACCCGGCTGCGCGTCGCGCTCGCCGGTCTGACCATGGCGGAGTACTTCCGCGATGTGCAGAAGCAGGACGTGTTGTTCTTCATCGACAACATCTTCCGCTACACCCAGGCGGGTTCCGAGGTCTCCACGCTGCTCGGCCGTATGCCGTCCGCGGTGGGTTACCAGCCGAACCTGGCGGACGAGATGGGCCTCCTCCAGGAGCGCATCACCTCGACCCGTGGTCACTCGATCACCTCGATGCAGGCGATCTACGTCCCCGCGGACGACCTGACCGACCCGGCGCCGGCCACCACCTTCGCCCACCTGGACGCGACGACCGTGCTGTCCCGTCCGATCTCGGAGAAGGGCATCTACCCGGCGGTCGACCCGCTGGACTCGACGTCCCGGATCCTGGACCCGCGCTACATCGCGCAGGATCACTACGACTGCGCCTCGCGGGTCAAGACGATCCTCCAGAAGTACAAGGATCTCCAGGACATCATCTCGATTCTGGGTATCGACGAGCTCGGCGAGGAAGACAAGCTCACCGTCTACCGCGCCCGTCGTATCGAGCGGTTCCTGTCGCAGAACACCCACGTGGCGAAGCAGTTCACCGGTGTCGACGGCTCGGACGTCTCGCTCGACGAGTCCATCACCGCGTTCAACGCGATCGCGGACGGCGAGTACGACCACTTCCCCGAGCAGGCGTTCTTCATGTGCGGTGGCATCGAGGACCTCGAGGCCAACGCAAAGAAGCTCGGCGTCTCCTGACCCGTGCTCCCGGTCCCGGGGGCGGCCCTGGCCGCCCCCGGTCCGTACGACCACTAGTATTTGACCCAACATCTGCCGAGCCAGGCAGGTGGAGACCCGAGGAGCCATCGTGGCTGAGCTGCACGTCGAGTTGGTCGCCGCGGACCGTCAGGTCTGGTCCGGCGAGGCCAGCCTGGTCGTCGCGCGCACCTCGTCGGGCGACATCGGCGTCATGCCCGGACATCAGCCGCTGCTCGGCGTGCTGCAATCGGGCCCGGTGACGATTCGTACGACCGGCGAGAGCGGGGACGGCACCGTCGTCGCCGCCGTGCACGGCGGCTTCATCTCGTTCGCCGACAACAAGCTGTCTCTGCTCGCGGAGATCGCCGAACTGTCGGACGAGATCGATGTCCAGCGCGCGGAGCGGGCCCTGGAGCGAGCGAAGTCGGCGGCCGACGCGGCCGCCGAGCGCCGCGCCGATGTCCGGCTGCGTGCGGTGACGGGCGTTCACTGAACCCCGTCACCGACGAGATCGATCCTCAGCCGCGGGCTGCCCCGGAATTCTTCGGGGCGGCTCGCGGCTGAGGCAATGCAGGTGCGTTTCCCTGCCTCCGGACTCCGCCCGGGGGTACCCCCACCGAGGCGAGGAGGTCGGTCGAGATGGTCCTCGCTCTGCTTGTGAGCGGCGCGGTCGTGGTGCTGGTGCTGCTGGGGCTGTTCGTCTTCGGACTGCGGCGGCGGCTCATCCAGCGGTCCGGCGGCACGTTCGACTGCAGCCTGCGCTGGGACGTACCGGAGCACGAGACGGACCCCAGCGGCAAGGGCTGGATCTACGGTGTGGCGCGCTACAACGGCGACCGGGTCGAATGGTTCCGGGTCTTCTCCTACGCGCCCCGGCCCCGCCGGCTCCTGGAGCGGTCGGCCATCGAGGTCCTCCAGCGCCGTACCCCCCAGGGCGAGGAGGAGCTGGCGCTGCTCTCCGACTCCCTCGTGCTCGCCTGCCGGCACGGCGGTACGCGGCTGGAGCTGGCGATGAGCGAGGACGCCCTCACCGGCTTCCTGGCCTGGCTGGAGGCGGCGCCCCCCGGGCAACGGGTCAACGTGGCGTGAGCGAGGGGCGCTCGATCCCCCGGCGGGAAGTCCGGGGGAGGAGCGAGGCGTGGTGACACCGAGCTGATACGCCGGGCGTGGCACGGGCCGCGCGCGGCCCCCGCCGCTAGGGCGCTTCCACGCCCAACTCCTGTGCCAGGACGGCCGCCTGCACCCGGCTGCGCAGTTCCAGTTTGGCCAGCAGCCGGCTGACATGGGTTTTGACGGTGGCCTCCGCCATCACCAGCCGCACCGCGATATCGGCGTTCGACAGCCCGCGGCCCAGGGCGCCCAGTACCTCCCGCTCCCGCGGGGTGAGCAGGTCCAGGACGGCCGGGTCGGGGATCTCGCGGTCCCCGGCGGACCGGTAGGGCGCCCGCGGGCCGGCGAACTCCGCGATCAGCCGGCGGGTCACGGCGGGCGCGATCATCCCCTCGCCGGACGCCACGGTGCGCACCGCGGTCAGCAGCGTGGCCGCGTCGCTGTCCTTGAGCAGAAAGCCCACCGCGCCCGCGCGCAGCGCCCCGAAGACGTACTCGTCCAGGTCGAAGGTGGTCAGCACCAGCACATCCGCGAGCCCCTCGGCGACGACCTGCCGGGTGGCCGAGACCCCGTCGAGCCGGGGCATCTGGATGTCCATCAGGACCAGGGCGGGGCGCAGTTCACGGGCGAGCCGGACCGCTTCCTCGCCGTCCACGGCCTCGCCGACCACCTCGATGTCGGGGGCGGAGCGCAGGATGAGCACCAGCCCGGCCCGTACGGCGGACTGGTCCTCGGCGACCAGGACCCGGATCGGCCGGGTGTCGGTACCGGTCATCGTCGTACCTCCTTCTCGGCGCCGGGCAGCGCTGCCCGCACCAGCCACACCGTGCCGTCCGGCCCGGCGTCGAATGTGCCGCCCAGCAGGGCGATCCGCTCGCGCATGCCGACCAGGCCGGCGCCGGAGCCGGGCGCGCGGGGCCCCGGCCGGTCCGCGAATGGGCTGCTGACGACGACGGTGAGCGCCCCGTCGGGCCGCTGTGCGATCCGCACCCGGACCTCACCGGGCGCGGCGTGCTTGAGGGCGTTGGTCAGCGACTCCTGGACGATGCGGTACGCGGCCAGTTCGACCGGTGCGGCCGGCCGGGCCCCAGGGCCTTCGCCGGCGGGGTGCCGGGCGTCGTCCAGTACGAAGGTCAGGCCGCTGCTCGCACCGTTCGTACCGGCCTGGGCGATCAGCGCGTCGAGACCGTCGAGGGTGGGTGTCGCGGCCGGCTCCGTACCGCCGTTGCGCACCGTGGGGTCCCGCAGCAGTCCGATGAGGCGGCGCATTTCGGCCAGGCCCTGCACACTGTTCTCGCGGATCACCCCGAGGGCCTCGCGGGTTGCCGCCGGGTCGTCGATGGTCTGCGCGGCGGTGGCGTGGATCGCGATGGCGGAGAGGTGGTTGGCCACCATGTCGTGCAGTTCGCGGGCCATCCGCGTCCGCTCGCCCGTCACCGCCTGGGTCCGGTCCATCTCGGCCAGCAGCGCCGTCTGCTCGGCGCGCAGCCGGGCGGTCCGGGCGGCGTCGCGGTGGTCGCGGATGATCAGGCCGGTCCAGGCGGGGGCGATGGTGATCAGGGCGAGGGCGACGCTGACCAGCAGGACCTGCGGGTGGCGCCAGATCGCGGCGAGCACGACCGTGGCCCCCACGGTCACCAGCACGCTGAGCGTGGCGACGCGGCGGGCCGTGGCCGGGCCGCCGTAGAGCACCGCCGCGTAGACCAGGTCCGTGAACATCAGGACCGTGGCGATCAGGGTGCCGGCACAGGTGTCGAGGGCGAACGCGGGGACCCCGATGGCCAGCGCGGTCCGCGGGGCGGTCCGGCGCATCAGCTCGGCACCGGAGATCGCGGTGAGCGCGACCAGGGTGAGCGCGGACGGCAGTCCGAAGAGCGGCGGGCCGCCGTTCAGGCCCAGCGCCCAGAGCAGCAGCCCGAAGAGCAGCCCGCTGCCCGCGGCGGCCACATCGACGCGGTGCGGCCGGCGGCGGGCGGCGGGGGATCGGCGGCTCATTCCCCCATCCAACACGCCGCGGCGGCCCGCCGCGTCCGCGCCCGGGGCCGTTCCCGCCGGGCCGGGATACATCGAAAGATGCAGGCCCGGATCACCGCGTACGACGACGAAGGAACCGGGCGCCGCCGGGAGACTTGAGGTGTCCATTCGAAGAGGAGACGCCGTGGTTGTCACGCTCATCATCGCCTGCGAGGTCGGCTTCTGGGTCCTGCTGGGCGTCGGCCTGGCCCTGCGGTACCTGGCGCGGCTGCCGCGCACCGGCGCGGCGGTGCTGCTCCTGGAGCCGCTCCTGGAACTGACCCTGCTGATCGTCACCGCGATCGATCTGCGGAACGGCGCGACGGCGGACTGGAAGCACGGCCTGGCCGCCGTCTACATCGGCTACACGGTCGCCTACGGCCACTACACGATCAAGTGGGTCGACGGGCACTTCGCGCACCGCTTCGCGGGCGGCCCGCCGCCGGTCAAGCCCCCGCGCTACGGCATGGCCCGCGCCGGGCACGAGGCGCGGCTGTGGCTGCGCACGGTGCTGATGGCGGCCGTCGCCGCCGGGCTGCTCCAGATCGCGGTCTGGTACGTCGGCGACGGCGGCGACACCACATCGCTGCGCGGCTGGCAGGGGACCGCTCTGCGGATCGTCGCCATCCACGGGGTCATCGCCCTCTCGTACCTCCTGTGGCAGAAGAAGGACCCGCGCGACGGCGCCCCGGACGCGGTGGCACCGTCCGGGGCGCGGGCGAAGAACCTGGAGTAGACGGGGACCGGGGTCTCCTGCGGTGTGCCGGTGCCTCTTAGCGCTCCCCGCCCGGCACCCACAGGATGTCCCCGGCCTCCTTGTTGGCGGCGCGGGCGAGGATGAACAGCAGGTCCGAGAGGCGGTTGAGGTAGGTGGCGGCCAGGGGGTTCATCGTCTCGCCGTGCTCCTCGAAGGCCGCCCAGGTCGAGCGCTCCGCGCGCCGTACGACCGTGCACGCCTGGTGCAGCAGCGCGGCGCCCGCGGTGCCGCCCGGGAGGATGAAGCTGCGCAGCTTCTCCAGGTCCGCCAGGTAGTGGTCGCAGTCGGCCTCCAGCTTGTCGATATAGCTCTGTTCGACGCGCAGCGGCGGGAACTTCGGGTTCTCCGCCACCGGCGTGGACAGGTCGGCGCCGACGTCGAAGAGGTCGTTCTGCACGCGCAGCAGCACCGCGGCGACGTCCTGCGGCAGCGAACCGAGGGCGAGCGCCACGCCGATGGCCGCGTTGGCCTCGTTGGCGTCCGCATAGGCCGAGATCCGCGAATCGGTCTTGGCGGTACGGCTCATGTCGCCGAGGGTGGTGGTGCCCGTGTCGCCGGTGCGGGTGTAGATGCGCGTCAGATTCACCATGGGGACGAGCCTACGCCGCGGTCTTCCGGAAGGCCCGGCCGCACAGGACGACGGAGACGGCGGCCAGGGCGAGCGCGGCCAGGACGCCGTGGAGCATCGCGGGGGCGGTGTAGTCACCGGCGAACGCGGCCCGGACCGCGTCGACCAGATAGCGCAACGGCATGACATGCGAGAGCGCGTCGAGCCACACGGGCCCCAGCGCCATCGGCAGCAGCAGCCCGGACAGCAGCATCGACGGCAGGGTGACGGCGTTGACGACCGGGGCGAACTCCTGCGGGGTGCTGACCTTCAGCGCCAGCGCGTAGGAGAGCGAGGCCAACGCGACGGTCAGCACGGCGACGAACACGAAGCCGATGAGGATGCCGGGCAGCGGCGCGCGCAGCCCCATCGCCACCGCGGCCGCCACCAGCAGCCCGGACTGGAGGACGAGCACCGCGGTGTCCCGCAGCACCCGCCCCAGCAGCAGCGCCGGCCGGCTCACGGGCGTCACCCGCATCCGCTCCACCACCCCGTACTGCTTCTCGATGAGGATGCCGAAACCGCAGAACGCGGCCCCGAACAGGCCGAGCTGGAGCAGCAGACCGGGGACGAGCGACTGCCAGGAGCTGGTGCCGGACGGGCCCAGGCGCAGACCGGTCAGCAGTGGGCCGAAGAAGAGCAGATACAGCAGGGGCATCAGCAGACCGAAGAGCATCTGGAGCCGGGAGCGCAGCGTCTGCCGTGCGTAGCGCCCGAAGATCAGGGCGGTGTCGGAGAGAAAGCCGGAGAGCGCGGAGGAGAGGGGAACGGGGCGGGAAGGGGACATCGGGGCTCCTGGCCGGGGGAGGGGTTCCGGGGTGGGCGGACGGCGGGTTCAGACGGCGAGCGGTGCCTCGTCCTGCGGTGCGGTACCGCGCCCGGTGATCGCGAGGAAGGCGTCCTGGAGCGACGCGTCGGCGGACCCCGCGTGCGCCCGCTTGAGCGCGTCCGGGGTGCCCTCGGCGACCACCACGCCCTGGTCGACGATGACCAGCCGGTCGGCGAGCGCGTCCGCCTCGTCGAGGTAGTGGGTGGTCAGGAAGACGGTGGTGCCGTGCTCGGCGCGGATGCGGCGGACCAGCTCCCACAGGGCGGCCCGGCTGCCGGGGTCGAGGCCGGTGGTCGGCTCGTCCAGGAACAGCACCTCGGGGCGGTGGGTGAGCCCCAGCGCGAGGTCCAGCCGCCGCCGCTGGCCGCCGGAGAGCGCCGCGGTCCGGTGCTCCAGCAGGTCGGTGAGGCCGAGGTCGTGCGCCAGCTCCGCGGCGCGGTCCGCCGCCGCGGCCTTGGTCAGGCGGTACAGCCGCCCCTGGGTGATCAGCTCCTCGCGGACCGAGACGCTCGGGTCCACCCCGCCGGACTGGGCGACGTAGCCGCTGCCGCGCCGTACGCCCGCGGGGTCCGTGACGAGGTCGCAGCCGGCGACCGTCGCGCTGCCGCCGGTCGGCGTGAGAAGGGTGGTGAGCATCCGCAGGGTGGTGGTCTTGCCCGCGCCGTTGGGGCCGAGGAAGCCGAGGATCTCGCCGCGCCGGACGGTGAGATCGATGCCGCGTACGGCCTCGACGGGGCCGCGGGCGGAGGTGAACGTCCGGGCCAGCCCGGTCGTGGTGATGACTGCCATGGCCCCAGAAAAACAGAGGCTCCACAATTTTGCAATGCCTCCAAGTTTGATGCGGAGGCAGCTACGTTTACGATGACGGCATGACAGAAGGGCTCAGGGAGCGGAAGAAGCGCCGGACCAGGCAGCTGATCTCGGACGTGGCCACCGGGCTGTTCCTGGAGCGCGGTTTCGACGCGGTGACGGTGGCCGAGGTCGCCGAGGCCGCGGAGGTCGCCGTCAACACCGTCTACAACTACTTCCCGGCCAAGGAGGACCTCTTCCTCGACCGGAGCGCCGCCCTGGTGGAGCGGCTCTCGCGGTACGTCCGCGGCCGCGACAAGGGCGAGTCGGCCGCGGACGCGATCCTGCGCGAGCTGCGCGGCGAGGTGGAGGCCGTCTCGCCCACCGTCGGCCTGATGGCGGGGTACGACCGCTTTCTGCGCGTCGTGCACGGTGCGGACGCCCTCAAGTCCCGCCTCTGGCACCTCCAGCAGGAGCAGCTCGTCCACCTCGCGACGACGCTGCGCGAGGAGACCGGTGCGGCGGCCGACGATCCGCTGCCGACGCTGGTGGCCGGCCAGCTCAACTGGGTGCACACGGCCCTCGCCGACGCCATCGGCCGCGAGATGACCGCGGGCCGCGCCCCGGCCGAGGTCTCCCGCGAGGCGCTCGTCCTGCTCGACGAAATGGAAGACCTGCTGGGCGAGAAGGTCCTCAACTACGCCGTACGGCCGCCCGCCTGACGGCCTCCCGGCCCGCGCCCGCGCCCCGCGGTGTGATGTCCGTCATCTGAGACGTGACGCGCATCTCTTACCCGCCAAAGGACCGCCCGCGCCCGCTAACGTCACCTTGAGAGCCGTTAAGTACACAGGGCGTGAGGGGACAGCAGTGGCAAAGAAGCTCGCCGTCATCGGGGCCGGACTCATGGGGTCGGGTATCGCGCAGGTCTCCGCCCAGGCGGGCTGGGACGTCGTCCTGCGGGATGTGACGGACGAGGCGCTCGCCCGCGGCAAGGGCGGCATCGAAGCCTCGTACGCGAAGTTCGTCGCCAAGGGCAAGCTGACGGCGGACGCCGCCGGGCAGGCGCTGGCCCGCATCACCACCACGACCGACCTGGACGCGGCCGCCGACGCGGACCTCGTCGTCGAGGCCGTCTTCGAGAAGATCGAGGTCAAGCGCGAGATCTTCCGGGCGCTGGACAAGCTCGCCAAGGACGACGCGGTGCTGGCCTCCAACACCTCCGCCATCCCGATCACCAAGATCGCGGCGGCCACCTCCCGCCCCGAGCGGGTCGTGGGCACGCACTTCTTCTCGCCGGTGCCGATGATGCAGCTCTGCGAGCTGGTACGCGGCTACAAGACCAGCGACGAAACCCTCGCCACCGCCCGGGAGTTCGCCGAGTCCGTCGGCAAGACCTGCGTCGTCGTCAACCGCGACGTCGCCGGGTTCGTGACCACCCGGCTGATCTCGGCGCTGGTCGTCGAGGCCGCGAAGCTCTACGAATCCGGCGTGGCCAGCGCCGAGGACATCGACATCGCCTGCAAGCTGGGGTTCGGCCACGCGATGGGACCGCTGGCCACCGCCGATCTGACCGGTGTCGACATCCTGCTGCACGCCGCCGACAACATCTACACCGAGTCCCAGGACGAGAAGTTCGCACCGCCGGAGCTCATGCGGCGGATGGTCGACGCGGGCGACCTCGGCCGCAAGAGCGGGCAGGGCTTCTACACGCACTGATGCCACGTCAGGGCCCGGTGGTCCGACGGTGTCACCCGTCCGGGGTGACTTCGGTATCGGTTCGCTTACAGGCGGCAACTTCGCCGTATGAGAGGCAGTCAGTTCGGTAGACCTCACGCACGAAGACCCATGACCACGGGGAGCGCATATGCATATCAGGGGCGACCACGCCGAGCTGGTCGTCGAGGGCCGCCTCGACGTCCGCACCGCGGCGGACGCCCGTACGGTCCTGCACACCGCCGTCGACTCCGGTCACGGCGATCTCGTGCTGGACCTGACCGAGCTGGACTCCTGGGATGCCACCGGGCTCGGCGTGATCATGGGAGTGCACCGCCGCGCGGGCCGGGCCAACCGCCGGCTCGTGCTGCGCGGGGTGCCGGCCCAGATGCAGCGCCTCCTGGTGGCCACCCGGCTGCACCGCATTCTCGCGATCGAGGGCGGTATCGCGGCGGAGTCGCTGCCGCGCGGGTGAGCCCCAGGCCCCCGGCCGCGCGGTCCCGGGCGGCCGGCGTCGGTGGCGGAGCCCGTACCATGGCGTGACGAAAGCCGCGAAACCGAACGATTCCCACCACACCGGGGCGTTCCGGTCAGGAAGGGACCCCGGCGGTGCACCGGGGCGTTCCCCCGGTCTATGGTTCGATTCCCGGCCGTGTGCCATCAGCCGCGGCGGGCACCGGACCAGACGCGCCGGCCGAGGACTCTTCCGGCCGGCCGGAGAGTGCGGACGGCCGGAAGCGCAGTCGGCACGCCACATCTGGGGGCATTCAGCATGGACCCGAACACGCACCGGGGACCTGACGAGAACGGCGAGCAGGGCCACCCTGCCGAGCCGCCGGCGTCCGCGTCGGGCGACCCGCAGACCGGCACCGGCGGGCTCGCCCGGGTCGTCCAGCTCGTCTCGGGCAGCTACCTCGTCACCGTCAACCCCGTCGACGGCAGCGAGATCGAACCCTGCCCGCCCGGCGAGCACCCGGCCGCCCCCGGCAGGCTCGGCCCGTCGGAGCGCGCGACGGCGGCGCCGGTGCCCCCGGAAGCGCCCGGATTCGCCGGCCACGCACTCGACCTCGAAGAGCGCGCCGAGGACATCGAACACCTGGTGGGGCTGCTCTCCCGCGGCCGGTCCGTACGCGTCACCGGACCCGCGGGCTCGGGCCGCACCCGGCTGCTGGATGCCGTGGCCGATGCCTGCGCCGACCTCGCCCCGGACGGCGTCGTCCGGCTCTCCGGCTACCACCGCACCGCCACCGACGTGCTGTACACGCTGTTCGCGGCGGTGCACGAGGCCACCCAGTACCGCCCCGAGCGCCCGGAACTGCTGCGGCTGCTCTCCGGTATCGGCGCGATCGTCGTCCTGGACGACCTGGAGTTCGGCGGTGACGCGCTCGACGAACTGCTCGACGCGACCCCCGAATGCGCCTTCCTCCTCGCCGCCACCCCGGACATCGCGGCCCCGGGCCCCGACGCGCACCTCGAAGAGGTCACCCTCGGCGGTATCGGCCTCGGCGGCTGCGTGCGGATGCTGGAGCACGCCGTCGACCGGCCGCTCACCGACGACGAGGCGGCCTGGGCGGCCGACCTCTGGTACGCGTCCGAGGGGCTGCCCCTGCGCTTCGTCCAGGCCGCGGCCCTGCTGCGGCAGCGCGAGGACCTGCTGGCGGGCCCCGGTGCCCTCGACGACGGCTACGGCCTCTTCCCCGACCGGCCGCGGGACGACGCGTCCGACGAGGCTGAGGAGGCTGGGGAGACCGCAGCGGACGCCGCCACCTCGCTCCCGGCTCCGGACGAGGCCGCCCCGCGCCTCGCCGCCGGGCTCGGCGCCGCCGCCCGGGAGACGCTCCGCTTCGCGGTCGCGCTGGGCGGTGAGCTGCCGAGCGCGGCGCAGCTGCCGGCGCTCACCCAGGACCCGCTCGCGGAGGCCGCCCTCGGCGAACTGCTGGGCTGCGGTCTGATCACCCAGGCCGGTACCCACCACCGGCTCGCCGCGGCCGTCCAGGAGCAGCTGACCGCGGCCGGTTACGCGGCGGGCGCGGCCGGACGGGCGCACACCGCCGCCCAGCACTACGCCTGGTGGGCCGGACACCCCTCGGTCACCCCCGAGCAGGTCGCCGCCGAATCCGACGCGGTGCTGGCCGCGATGGCGGTGCTGACCGGCAGCCGGGAGAGCGGCCACACCAGCGCGGCGGTACTGCTCGCCCGGACGGCGGCGCCCGCGTTCGCCGCGGCGCTGCACTGGAGCGCCTGGGAGCGCAGCCTGCGGCACGGCCAGGAGGCCGCGCGGCTGGCCGGCGAGGTCGCCCAAGAGGCGTATTTCCACCACGAGCTGGGCGTACTGGCACTGTGCACCGGCAGTCTCGACCGGGCGCGCGCCGAGCTGGAGGCGTCCATCGGGCTGCGCGGAGTGCTCTCCGACCGGGACGGCGCGGTCGCCGGCCGGCGCGCGCTCGCGCTGGTCGCGGACCGTACGCGGTTCGCCCGGACGGTCGGTATGCCGCAACTCGCGGCCACCCCCACCGCGGCGGGGGCGCGGCCCGGGGCGGCCGCCCCGTCGCCCGACGACGTGCCCACGACGCTGGTGCCGGTCGTCGAGCAGACCGTGCCGACGGCCGTCGCCCACGGCGCCGTGGTCAGCGCGAACGCGTCCGGCGCCGCCGCGGGCAAGGGCGCCGGCAAGGGGGCCGCGGCCCGTCCGGCCGGCAAGCGGGGGATCTTCGGCGGGGCGCGGCGCAACCTGGTGGCCGCCGGCGCCGGAGTGCTGCTGGCGGCCGTGCTCGGCACCGTCGTCACGCTCGGCGCCACCTCCGGCGGCGGTGACACCGACAGCGGCCAGGTCACCTCGGAGCAGAGCACGGCGCCGGACGGCGACGGCCAGGACGGGTCGCCCGACCAGCCCGCCACGGGGCAGGACCGGTCGCCCTCCGGCACCGGCGCGGACCCGTCCGGGACCCCGGAGGGCGAGCACAGCCCGTCCCCGAGCACCGGCAGCCCCGACGCCACCAGCACGCCGACCGACCCCGGTGACCGGCCCACGGACCCGACGACCGGCCCGACCTCGTCGGCCGGTTCGCCGAGCACCGGTACGGACAAGCCCCCCTCGCACAAGCCGAGCGGCAAGCCGAGCGATCCGAGCCCGACGACGGACAAGCCGACGGACGACCCCACCACCCCGACGCCCAGCGACGATCCGACGGACAAGCCGACGTCCGAGAACCCGTCGCACACGGCCGTCGGCCCGATGGGCGGCGCGTCCGGCTCCGGCTCACCGGCCACCTCCGGCGGCCCGTCCGCGTCCGGTCACGGCGCCGACGGCACCCCCGCCGGCTGACGCGCGCCCCGGGCCCGTACGGGGGTCCGGGGACGCCGGAGACAGCGCAACGGCCCGGTACGGGGCCGGCCGCCGAACGGGCGGGCCGGCCGCGTACCGGGCCGTCGTGCTCCCGGAGCGGGCCGGGCGGGGTCAGAACAGGCGGAGCTTGTCGTCCTCGATGCCGCGCAGCGCGTTGTAGTCCAGCACGACGCAGCTCATCCCGCGGTCGGTCGCCAGCACCCGCGCCTGCGGCTTGATCTCCTGGGCCGCGAAGATGCCCTTGACCGGGGCCAGGTGCGGGTCGCGGTTGAGGAGTTCGAGATAACGGGTGAGCTGCTCGACACCGTCGATCTCACCGCGCCGCTTGATCTCCACGGCGACGGTCTGGCCGTCCGCGTCCCGGCACAGGATGTCCACCGGGCCGATGGCGGTGGGGTATTCACGCCGAATCAGCGAATAGCCCTCGCCGAGGGTTTCGATCCGGTCGGCGAGCAGCTCCTGGAGATGGGCCTCCACGCCGTCCTTGATGAGGCCCGGATCGACGCCGAGCTCGTGGGAGGAGTCGTGGATGATCTCCTCCAGGGTGATGATGAGCTTCTCGCCGCCCTTGTTCTCCACCGTCCACACATCGCCGTCCCCCTCCTTGAGCGAGCAGGGCGGGGACATCCAGTTGAGCGGTTTGTAGGCCCGGTCGTCCGCGTGAATGGAGACGGAGCCGTCCGCTTTCACCAGGATGAGGCGGGGGGCCGAGGGGAGATGGGCTGTGAGCCGGCCCGCGTAGTCCACGGAGCAGCGGGCGATGACGAGACGCATGGTGCGCCACGCTACTCGACCGGAGGCCGCCGACGCGATTCGCCCCTGGATCGACCTGTTCGACGATGGCCGGTTGTCTGTGCATTCTCCTGGTGCGGGCCACTGGCGCGGCATACCGTTGCAGCGGGGGGTCGTGAAGCGAACACGCTCCGTCGCGATATCCCCTGTCCCATCCCTGAGGCCCCGTCCCGGCGGGGCCGCGAGAGGAGAACCCCATGTCGCTCGACGTCTCACCGGCCCTCCTCGAACAGGCCGAGCGAGGCGAGGTCGACGAAGCGGATTTCGTCGACTGCGTCCGGACCTCCCTGCCCTACGCATGGGAGATGATCAGCTCTCTGGCGGCCCGGCTGAAGGAGGACGGTGGAGAATTCGCCGACAACCAGACGCCCCCGCCGAGCGAGTTCGCCCGCGGCCAGTTGCTGCGCGCGTTGGCGAGTAACGCCATCCGCGGGTCGCTGGAGCGCCACTTCGGCGTGCGTCTCGCCTTCCAGAACTGCCACCGGGTCGCCGTCTTCCCGCTCGACCCGTCGGTGGACGACCGCCTGGCCCGATTCACCTCCGTACGGGGCCAGCTGCTGAACCAGTCGCCCGAACTGCGCGACTGCTGACCGGAGTTGCTGCCGCTGCGCACAGGGAAGCGGGCACCTTCGGTGCCGGTGCGCCAGCGGCAGCACCACCGGACAGCTACCCGACCCACCGGAGCACGGAGCCCTCGCACCACCACCGCACGGCCACCGGCAGCCTCGCCACGGGGCGCGCCGGGGCGCTGCCGCGGGCCGCTCCGCCGGAGGCGGCGGGCTCACCCCAGCTGCGGCAGGACCTCCGCGCCCAGGCGGCGGACGTTCTCCTCGGTGGCGGCGAGATCGCCGGAGCCCTCGACGAGCAGCGCGTACCTCGTGATGCCCGTACGCTCCGCCGAGGCCGCCAGCCGGTCCGCGCACAGCCGTGGCGGGCCGACGGGATGCAGCGCGCACAGCAGCTCCGTATAGGCCAGCGGATCGCGCATCGAGCGGTAGCGGCCGTCGACGGTCACATGCGCGCCGAGCCCCTGCCGCAGCCAGCCGGGCATCGCCTTCGTCAGCGACTCCGTCGCGTCCCGGCGGGCATCGGCGATCTGCACCACCCCCGCCGACACATGCGCGGCCGCGGCCACTTCGTCGCCGTCCCGGCCGGCTTCCAGGGCGGCCGACCGCCACAGCGCGACCATCTCCGCCTTCTCCTCGTCCCCGCAGTGCATCCCCACCAGCATCGGCAGCCCGCGCGCGGCGGCCAGCCGGACCGACGCGGGCGAGGTACACGCGACCACCACCGGAGGGCCCGGGGGACCGGCCGACGGGCCGTCCGGATCGGCGAGCGACTCGACCGGCCGGGGCACGACCGCCACCTCCCGGAACGCGTAGCGCTCGCCCGCGGCGCCCACCCGGGGCTCCCGCAGCCAGCGCAGCAGCAGATCCAGGGCCTCCGGGAAACCGTGGTCGTACGCGGCGAGCCCGGCGCCGAAGACCTCCAGATCCACCCACGGCCCGCCCCGGCCGACGCCGAGCGTGAACCGGCCTTCGGAGGTGAGATGCAGCAGCGCCGCCTGCTCACCGAGGGCCACCGGATGCTGGGTCGGCAGCACACTGACCGCCGTCCCGACCCCGATCCGGCGGGTCCGCCCCAGCAGCAGCGCGGCCAGCGTCACCGCGGACGGGCAGACGCCGTACGGTACGAAATGGTGTTCCGCCAGCCAGACATCGTCGAGCCCGGCCTCCTCCGCGACCTCCGCGGAGCGCACCGCGCGGTGCAGCGTCTCGCCCTGTCCCTGGCCCGGAAATTGAGCGGCCAGGATGAAAGCCCCAACGCGCATCGTTCTCTGCCTCCCTCGCAGCCGACGCGGCTTCCCCCACACGGGCAACAACGTCTGACACGTGCCATGGGCACGGCCTGGCGGGAAATCTCCAGATGATCGCAGAAACGTATCGGGCGGCGCCTACCCATGACCGAGCCGCGTACGCTGGTGACAGCCCGTGATCCCGTAAATTTCCGAGGTGCCCAGTGTCTCCGCGTCGAAACCGCCAGCGCGTCGGTGCGCAGTCCACCGAGCGCGTGGACGGGGACCGTTACGGTCTGGAACGCACGGAAGAGTGGCGCGGCGAGGAGTGGGTCGTCCGGCAGGTCGCCGGCGCCGGCGCGGCCAAGCACTACCGCTGCCCCGGCTGCGACCAAGAGATCCCGCCCGGCGTCCCGCATGTCGTCAGCTGGCCGCAGCACGGCGATGTGGACGACCGCAGACACTGGCATCGGGCGTGCTGGAAAGCACGGGACCGCCGGAGCGCACGGCTCCAGCGGTCCCGGAACGCGCCCAGATACTGAGCGCTCGCGCGGTGCGCGGAATCAGACGTCGCGCTTGGCCAGCACGGCGTAGGCGCTGCCGAGGGCGACCGCGGTGAGGCCCGTCATGATCCACAACGGGTCCCAGCCCGAGGGGCCGTTGTCGGTCACGGCACTGCTGTACATCGCGCCGAGCTGGCTGGGGATCGCGTACTGCAGCAGCCACGCCCGGACGTCCGACAGGCTCTCCGCCATCATGAAGATCGCCAGCACGAGCGGCAGCAGATAGAGGCCGATCATGAGCGTGATCGCGCCCGCGGAGTGCCGCAGCAGCGAACCGAGGGCGAGCGCGAACAGTCCGGTCATCGCGACGAAGAGGCTGACGCCCACGGTCGCCTTGAACCACTCGGCGCCGGTCGGCGCCTCCGTCGTCATATCGCCGAGCAGGGCGGTGTTCAGGAGCGCGACCAGCACGGTGGTGACCAGGGAGACGGCGAAGCTCAGCGCGAAGAAGACGATCGCCTTGGCGGTCAGGATCCGGGCGCGGCTGGGGCAGGCGGTCAGGGTGGTGCGGATCATGCCGGTGCCGTACTCGGAGGTGATGACCAGCACGCCCAGTGTGAGCAGGCACATCAGGCCCATCATCATGCCGAACGTGCCGAAGCTCAGGGGCGAGGTGTTCCCGAGCCGGCCGCCGCTCCTGGCGACCACCGTGGCGGTCAGCAGGCTGATGCCCAGGACCAGGACCACCATCACGCCCAGCGTCCAGAGCGTCGAGCGCACCGAGCGGATCTTCGTCCACTCGGAGGCCAGCGCATCGCCGAGGTGGGTACGGCGCACCGGGATCGGCGAGATGTAACCGGCGCCGCCGCCCTGCCAGTTGGGGCCGGGCTGCGGCTGAGGGTGTCCCTGCGGGTGTCCCTGAGGGGGGACTGCGGGCTGTCCCTGGGGCTGCGGGCCGCCGGGTACGGATCCGGCTCCGGCGTACGCGGGTTGGGGCTGCTGCTGGGGCATGCCCGGAGCCTGGCCCTGGCCCTGGGCCGGACCCTGACCCTGGGCCTGGAGCAGCATCGTGCCCGGCTCCTCGGCGGGCGCGGACCGCTCGGGTGCCGGCTGGGCCTGGAGCAGCATCGTGCCGGCCTCCCCGGCGGGTGCGGAGTGCTCCGGAGCGGGCTGCCGAACGGCCGGGGCCGGCTGCTCCGGCGGCTGGGCCGCCTGCGGCTGCGGCTGCTGGGGCTGTGCCTGTGCCTGCTGCGGCGGGGCCGTGGGCGGTGCCGGCGGTGCGGCCGGTATCGGCTGCCGGGCCTGCGGGGTGTCGTTCGGCTCAGGCTGCGCCTGGGGCTGCGGCTGCTGAGGGCTGGTCATCGGGCGTCCTCGTGGTGCGGCGTGGTCGGGGCGGCGGGCGGCATCGGCGCGGCGGGCTGCGGCTGCTGCCCGTACGGGTGGGGTGCGCCGTACGGACCGGATGCCCCGTACGGGTGACCCTGGGCCTGGCCGGGACCGGGCGGCGGATAGCCCTGCCCCGGTGCGGCCCCGGGCGCCTGCTGCCCGTACGGGTTCTGCTGCGCGTACGGGTTCGGCTGTGCCTGGCCGGGGTGACCGGGCCCGCCCTGCGGGCCGGGGGCGTACCCGGGGCCCGCGTATCCCTGCGGCGGGCCGCCCTGCGGCGCGTACCCGGCGGGCGGCCCCTGGAGACCGGCCCGCGGGTCGGCCGTCGAGCGGTAGTCCACGGCGCCCTGCGTCATCCGCATGTACGCCTCCTCCAGGGACGCCTGGTGCGGCGACAGCTCCCACAGCCGGATGTCGGCCGCGTGCGCGAGCTCACTGATACGGGGCAGCGGCAGCCCGGTCACCCGCAGCGCGCCGTCCTGCTCGGCCGTGGTCCGGCCGCCCGCCTCGCCGAGCGCCGCGGCCAGCTTCTCGCGCTGCTCCGGCTCGGTGTCGGGGGTGCGCACCCGCGCGAAATCGGCGGAGTTGGCCGAGATGAAGTCCGTGACGGACATGTCCGCCAGCAACTGGCCCCGGCCGATCACGATCAGATGGTCGGCGGTGAGCGCCATCTCGCTCATCAGGTGCGAGGAGACGAAGACCGTACGGCCCTCGGCGGCGAGCTGCTTCATCAGGTTGCGGACCCACAGGATGCCTTCGGGGTCGAGGCCGTTGACCGGCTCGTCGAAGAGCAGCACCTGCGGGTCGCCGAGCAGCGCCGCCGCGATCCCCAGCCGCTGGCCCATGCCCAGCGAGAAGCCGCTGGAACGCCGCTTGGCGACATCCTGGAGGCCCACCACGCCGAGCACCTCGTCGACCCGGCGGGCCGGGATGCCGGACAACTGGGCGAGCGACAGCAGATGCTGGCGCGCGCTGCGGCCGCCGTGCACGGCCTTGGCGTCGAGCAGCGCGCCCACCTGGCGGGGGGCGTTGGGAAGCTTGCGGAAGGGGTGGCCGCCCACGGTGGCATGCCCCGCGGTCGGTGTGTCCAGGCCCAGGATCATGCGCATCGTCGTCGACTTGCCGGAGCCGTTGGGCCCCAGGAAGCCGGTGACCGCGCCCGGCCGTACCTGGAACGACAGGTTGTGCACGGCCGTCTTGGCGCCGTAGCGCTTCGTCAGGCCGACTGCCTCGATCATTCTCCGCCCCTCGCGAGATCGTCGGGGCAGAGGTCCCTCGTGCCCCCCGTGAGGGTTATGAGGCTATCCGGATGTTGACGGTTCCCGCCAAAACGGGTGCGCGGCCCCGCACCGGCCCGCCCGGCCGGAGTCCTGCCAGGTCAGGCGTCGCGCCGCTTCAGCAGGACGAACCCGCCGAGCAGCGCGGCCAGCACCCAGCCGACCATGATGGCCAGACCGCCCCACGGGCCGTACGTCACATGGTCGTTGACCCGCGGGACCACCTGCATGATCTTCTGGCCCGCCTGGTCGGGGAGATAGCGGCCGATCTTCCGGGTCGCCGGGACGTTGCCGAGGATGCTGGAGATCAGGAAGAAGAACGGCATCAGGATGCCCAGCGACAGCAGCGGGCTGCGCAGCATCGTGGCCACGCCCATGGAGAACAGCGCGATCAGCGTCATGTAGAGGCCGCCGCCGATCACCGCGCGCAGCACGTTCGGATCGTCGAGGTGCGCCCGGTGGCCGCCCAGCACCGCCTGCCCCGCGAAGAAGGCCGCGAAGCTGGTCGCCATCCCGACGACGCACACCAGCGCCGTGGCCACCGCGACCTTGCAGGCGAGGAAGGTGCCGCGCTGCGGGACGGCGGCGAGCGAGGTGCGGATCATGCCGGTGCTGTACTCGTTGGAGACCACCAGCACGCCGAAGACGATCATCGCCAGCTGGCCCAGGCCCATCCCGGCGAAGCTGGCGTTGGTGGGGTCGAAGACGATCTGGTCCTTGGCCGCCAGCGAACCGAAGTCGCTCTTGGCCAGGAGGCAGAGCAGCACCCCCAGAGCGACGGTGATCACCACGGCGGTGCCGAGCGTCCACACCGTGGACCGCACCGACCTGATCTTGGTCCACTCCGACCGCAGGACCTGTGTGACCGCCGACATCGTCAGCTCCCCTTCCGTTGCCAGTCCGCGCCCCAGCCGCCGCCCTGCGGGGCACCCGGCCCCGGACCGCCCGCGGCCGCGGCGACCGCGGGCACCGCGGACCGCGCCGCCGGCGGTTCGCCGTCGTGTGCGTGGTACTCCACCGATTCGGCGGTGAGCCGCATGAACGCCTCTTCCAGGGAAGCCTGCTGAGGGCTCAGCTCGTGCAGGACGAGCTGGTGCCGGGCGGCCAGCTCGCCCAGCCGGGTCGCGGGCACCCCGTCGATCTCCAGCGAGCCGTCGCCGGCCGCCACCGCCCGGATGCCCGCGCCGTGCAGCATGTCGCGCAGCCGCTCCTGTTCCGGCGACCGCATCCGGACGTAGGACCGCGAGTTCTGGTGGATGAAATCGGCCATCGAGGTGTCCGCCAGCAGCCTGCCCTGTCCGATCACGACCAGATGGTCGGCGGTGAGCGCCATCTCGCTCATCAGGTGCGAGGAGACGAAGACCGTACGCCCGCGGTGCGCGAGGTTCCGCATCACCGTGCGGATCCAGTGGATGCCCTCCGGGTCGAGGCCGTTGACCGGCTCGTCGAACATCAGGATCTCCGGGTCGCCGAGCAGCGCCGCGGCGATGCCCAGCCGCTGCCCCATCCCGAGCGAGAACCCCTTCGAGCGCTGGGTGGCGACGGTGCTCAGCCCGACCGTGTCCAGCACCTCGCCGACCCGTCGGCGCGGAATGCCGTTGCTCTGCGCCAGACAGAGGAGATGGTTATAGGCGCTCCGGCCGCCGTGCACCGCCTGCGCGTCCAGCAGCGCCCCGACGTACCGCAGCGGATCCTTCAGCTGCCGGTAGTGCTTCCCGTCGATCCGGACCGTGCCGGCCGTCGGATTGTCCAGGTCGAGCACCATCCGCATGGTCGTCGACTTGCCCGCCCCGTTGGGGCCGAGGAAACCGGTGACGATGCCGGGCCGCACCGTGAAGGAGAGATGGTCCACGGCGAGCTTCTCGCCGTAGCGCTTGGTCAGCCCGTCCAGCTCGATCATGTACAGCACGCTAGGCGCGACCCGGGACCCGCGCCACCGGGAGCGGCACCCGGCCCCGCCGTGGCACGACCGCGCCCCCGCACCGCCGGAGGGGCGGTACGGGGGCGCCGGAAATCAGCTCCGCGCGGCCTGCGGCCGACGCGTCAGCGGGACTGCTGGGCGGGGACGCCGCGGGTGAGGGTCTCGTCCTCGCCCGGGGAACCGGCCGCGGCGACGGCCGCACCGGTCAGCGTCGCCAGCATCTCGCGGACGTTCGTCAGCTGCGCGTTGATGGAGTCGCGGCGGTTCGTCAGCGCCGCCAGTTCGCGCTCCGACTCGCTGCGGATCCGGTCGGCCTTGGCATTGGCGTCGGCCACGATGTCCTCGGCCTGGCGCTGTGCGGTCTCCACCGTCTGGCGGGCCCGGCGCTCCGCGTCCGTCCGCAGCTTCTCGGCCTCCAGCCGCAGCTGCTCGGCGCGGTGCTCGATCTCCGCGAGACGCTTCTCCGCCTTGGCCTGGCGGGAGGCCAGATCGCGCTCGGACTGCTCCCGGCGCTTGGCGAGATTGGTCTCGAAGTCGGCGGCGGCCTGCGCGGCCTTGGCGCGGGTCTCCTCGAAGAGGCTCTCCGCCTCCTCACGCTTGGACTGCGCGTCCTTCTGGGCCTCGGAGCGCAGCGTGGACGCCTCGCCCTTGGCCTTCTCGACGATCCGGGCGCCCTCGTCCTCCGACTTCGACTTGCGCTCGGCGGCGAACTGCTCGGCGTCGTTGCGGACCTGCTGGGCGGACGACTCGGCCAGCTCGCGGTGCTGCTCGGCGGCCCGCCGGGCCTCCTCACGCAGATCCTTGGCCTCCTCCTCGGCCAGCCGGAGGATCTTCTCCACGCGCGCACCGAGGCCCGCGTAGGACGGCTCCGCGTCATTGACCTGGGCCTGGGCGTTCTGCGTTTCGAGGTGTAGCTCCTCGATCCGCTTTTCCAGTGAGGTGATGCGGGCGAGAGCACTGTCACGATCGGCGACGAGCTTCGTAATGCGGTCGTCCACCTGACCGCGGTCGTATCCACGCCGCACGAGCTCGAAGCCGAAAGGGGAGGAAGTGTCGCTCATGGGGTTCCTGTCGAAAGAGACCGGTGAGGTGTTTTAAGGGGAATCCTAGGGGCCTTAACGGCGTGTCATCGAGTCAATGCACGTTTGTTGTGGAGAATGACCCCTCATTTGAGTGGCTACCCCTCGGACTGCTTGCCACTCGAACGAGTTGCCCCCGCGCCCGCGGCGGCCTTCGTGCCGCCGCCCTTGCCTTCCGCGCCCCCCGTGGGCGTCTCGAACGACTCCAGCGCCTCCAGCACATCCTGGACGCGGGAGATCTCGGTGTTGATGTCCTTGCGCCGGCGCGCCAGGACCTCCAGCTCGTGTTTGCCCTCGTCGACGATCCGGGTCGCCTCCGCCTCGGCCTCGGCGCGCCTGCGGTCCGCGTCGCGCACGGCCTCGGCCTTCTTGTTCTCGGCCTCCTTGATGAGCGTCTCGGCCTTCTTCACCGCCGCGATCCGGACCTTGCTCGCCTCGCTGTTCGCCTTCGACAGCAACTGCTCGGCCTTCTCCTCGGACTCCGTCTGCTGCGCGGTGGCCTGCGCGATGAGCTTGTCGACGCGCTCGCCGGCGTTCTTCATCGCCTCCGACGCCTCGCGGCGGGCCCGGTCGTGCAGCTCCTCGACCTCGCTCTCGATCCGCGTCCGCAGCTCCTCCGTGCGGTCCCTTATCGCCGTGGCGTCCCCACGGGCCTCGGCCAGCAGCGTGTCCGCGTCCGTACGGGCCTTCTCCACCCGCGTGTTGCCCGCCACGGTCGCCTCCATGACGATCCGGTCGGCCTCCTTGCGGGCCGCCCCGACCATCGTGTCCGCCTGCTCCTCGGCCGCCGCGGCGGCGCGCAGCGCCTCCTCCTGGGCCTTCGCGACGAGCTGGTCGGCCTGCTCCGCGGCGTCCGCACGGCGCTTGGCGGCGTCCGCGCGGGCCTCGTCCAGCAGCCGGTCCGCCTCCTGCCGCGCCTCGGCCCGCAGCCGCTCCGCCTCCGCGGTGGCGTCCGCCTCGACCTTCGCGGACTCGGCACGGGTGCGGTTGGCGTGCTCCTGCGCGGAGGTGACCGTCTCGGCCGCGTCCGCCCGCAGCCGGTCCGCCTCCCCGGTGGCCGTCGCGATCATCCGGTCCGCCTGCTCGCGGGCGTCGGCCCGGGTGCGGTCCGCGTCCCGGTCGGCCGCCGCGGAGGTCTCCGCCGCCTCCGTGCCCAGCCGCCCGGCCTCCGCGGTGGCCTCCGCGATCAGCTCGTCGGCCTGCGCCGCGGCGTCCGAACGGGTCTTGTTCGCCGCCTCGCGCGCCTGGTCGGCGCTGTGCTCCGCCTCCGTGCGCGCCGTCTCCAGCACCTCGGCCGCCTCGGCCCGCAGCCGCTCCGCGGCCTCGGTCGCCTCCCGGACCATCGCGAGGGCCTGCTTCTCGCCGTCCGTCCGCAGCCGGTTGGCGGCCCGCTCGCCCTCCTCGACCGTACGGTCCGCGTCCTCCTGCGCCGAAGACGTCAGCTCCGCGGCCTCGGTGACGATCCGTTCGGCCTCCGCGCGCGCCTCGGTGAGCAGCCGGTCGACCTGCTCGGCGGCGTCCGACCGCATCCGGTTGGCGTCGTCCCGCGCCTCCGCACGGGCCCGTGCCGCGTCCTGCTCGCCGGACGCCAGCGCGTCGGAGGCGTCGGTACGCAACTGCTGCGCCTTCGCCGACGCGTCCGTGACCAGCTTCTCCGCCTGCGCGGTCGCCTCCGACACCAGGAGCTCGGCCTGCTCCGCGGCGTCCGCGCGGACCGCTTCGGCGTCCTCGCGCGCCTTGGCCAGGACCTCGGCCGCCTCCGCGCGCAGCCCCTCGGCCTCCTCGATGGCCTCCGAAACCGCCCGCTCCGCAAGGGACTTGGCAGCCTCCGACGCCTCCTGCGACTCACTGCGCACCCGCGCCGCGTCGGCCGTGGCGCGCTCGCGCTCGTCGTGCGCGTCGGCGCGGACCCGGTCCGCCTCCTCCTGCGCCTCGGACTTGGTGCGCTCCGCGGCGTGCTCGGCCGCCGAACGCAGCCCGGCGATCTCCTCGTCGGCCTGCTCGTGCAGCCCCGCGACCGCGTCCCGTACCTGCTGGGCGGTGGTCTCGGCCGTCGCCACCAGCTCGTTCGCGCGCCGGTCCGCCTCCTCGACCAGCCGCTCCGCCTCCGCCTGCGCCTCGCTCACGCGGGTACGGGCCGACGCCAGCAGCTCCTCGCTCTGCTCCTGCGCCGCGGTGCGCTCCTGGTGGGCCTCGTCGCGGGCCTCGCCCAGCAACTGCTCGGCCTCCCGGCGCCGCCGGGCCGCCTCCTCCTGGGCCGCGGCCAGCTCCTGGGCCGCCTCCGTACCCGTGCGCTCGGCCGCCGCCGCCGCCTCCGCGCGCACCCGGTCGGCGGTCTCCTGCGCCGCCTCCTTCAGGCGCGCCGCCTCGGCCGTCGCCTCGGTGCGCAGCCGCCCGGCCACCGACTCGCCCTCGGCACGCGCCGCCGAGGCATCCGCGGCCGCCTCCGTGCGCAGCCGCTCGGTCTCCTCCTCGGCCTGCTGCTGCGCGGTACGGATCCGCTCGGCGGACTCCGACTTGAGCCGGGCCGCCTCCTCCTGCGCCTCCCGGCGCAGCCGCTCCGCCTCCGCGCGGGCCTCGCGCAGCGCCTCCTCGGCGGCGGCGACCTTGTCCGACGCCTCGGTGTGCAGCCGGTCGAGTTCGGTCTGTGCCTCGGCCTGCCGCTCCGCGGCGGCCTGCTCGGCCTCGGCCCGCAGCCGCGCGGCGGACTCCTCCGCCTCCGTCGTCACCGTCTCGGCGGCCTGGGCGCCCTCGAAGAGCAGCTCCTCGGCCTCCGTACGGGCCTTCTCCAGCACCTCCTCGGCCTGCCGGCGCAGCGTCGAGGAGCGCTCGCTGGCCTCGGTCCGCACCCGCTCGCTCTCGGTGCCGGCGCTCGAACGGGTCTCCTCGGCATCGGCCTTGGCCTTGGTCAGCAGCTCCTCGGCGGTACCGGCCGCCTCCTCGATCTGCTGGACGGCCTCCCGGCGGGCCTCGCTGCGGATCCGCTCGCCCTCGGCGACCGCGTCCGCCCGCAGCTGCTCCGCCTCGCCGCGCAGCCGGCGGGCCTCCTCCTGGAGCTCGGCGGTCTTGGCGCGGTACTCCTTGGTGTCGTCCTTCGCCGCGCCCTTGAGCTGCGCCGCGGTGTCGTGCGCCTCCTCGCGGAGCCGGTCCGCCTCGGTCTCGGCCTCCCGGCGCAGCCGCTCGGCCTCCTCGGCGGCGGCCTTGGTGGTGGCCTTGGCCTCCTCGGACGCCTTGGTCAGCACCTCCTCCGCGGTCCGCGCGGCCTTCGCCAGCTGCGCCGCGGAATCCTCCGCCGCCTTGGACCGCGCGCTCTCCTGCGCCTCGGCGATCAGCCGCTCGGACTCCGTGCGGGCGTCCGCGCGCAGCTGCTCGGCCTCGGCCCTGAGGTCCTCGGCCTCCTGCGTCGCCTCGCCGACCAGCCGCGCGATCTCCGCCTTGGCCGTACGGGTGCGCTGCTCGTTCTCGGACTCGGCGGCCGAAAGCCGCTTGGTGGCGCTCTGCTGCGCCTCGTCGACCAGCTTCTCCGCCGCGGCCCGCGCCTCGCGCAGCGCGGCGTCCGCCTCCTGGATGCGCGCCTCGGCCGCACGGGTCAGCTCGGCGGCCTGCCGGCGCGCCTCCTCGGACTCGCTGCCGGCGCTGGTGCGCAGCTGCTCGGCCTGGTCCGTGGCCTCCTGGGCCTGGCTGGACGCGGCGGCCAACAGCCGCTCGGCGTCCGAACGCGCCCGGCGCAAAATGCTTTCCGCTTCGGCGCGGGCCTGCTCGGCCTCGGCGCCCAGCCGCTCCCGGGCCCGCTCCGCCAGCCGCTGCGCCTCGGCGCGCGCGGCGCCCAGCGACTGCTCGGCCTCCGCCCGGGACTCCTCCATCAGGCGGCGGGCCTGGGACTCCGTACGGGCCCGCAGCTGCTCGGCCCAGGCGACGTTCTCGTTGACGTGCGATTCGACGGTCTGGCGGCGCTCGTTGAGCTCCTCGTCCAGCCGCTGCCGGCGGCCGACCGCCTCCGCGTGCAGCTCCGCCTCCAGCCGGGCCTGCCGCTCGGCCTGCTCCTGCAGCAGCCGCTGGGTCTGCGCACGGGCCTCGCGCAGTTCGCGCTCGGAGTCCGCGCGCAACTGGTCGGCCTGGATCTGGGCGTTGCGCAGCAGCTGGTCGGCCTGGTGGCTGACGTTGTCGTAGGCAGGACGGGTCGCGAGGTTGCGGCGCGCCTCGTGGAGCTTGGCGCGCAGCACCTCGACCTGATAGCCGAGATCGTCGGCGTGCTGGACGGCCTTGTCCCGCTGGGTCTTCAGCCGCTCCATCTCGGCTTCGAACTGCGAGAGGTGATCGTCAGCCTCGTAGCGGTCGTTGCCCCGCACTGCGCGGTCCCATCCGTCCCCTGGTCATGGTGGCGGCCGGCTCCGTCCTTCTCGCGACTCGTCCCATACACGTCATGTCGTACCGGATTCGCCCGCGGTGGAGCCGACCCTTTCCGAAGAAATGGTGTCAGATCATCGGCAGAGCATGGACCGAGCCCCATCCCGTACCCCGGCCGCGGCTGCACTCTACCGGCCGGGGAACGTGAAGGTCAGTGGTCTGTCGCGGTGGGGGACGCGGCGGTGACGAGTTCGGTCAGCACACCGTGGCAGTCCTTGGGGTGCAGGAAGGTGATCCGGGACCCCATCGAGCCGGTCCGGGGCTCGTCGTACAGCACCCGGACACCCTTGTCGCGGACGGCCTGTGCGTCGCCGTCCACGTCCGCGGTGCCGAAGGCGATGTGGTGCACACCCTCGCCGTTCTTGGCCAGCCACTTGCCCACCGCCGAGTCCTCGCGGATAGGCTCCAGGAGCTGGAGGTAGGAGGCGCCGCCGTCCGATGTTTCATTGATCTTGAGCATCGCCTCCCGGACGCCCTGCTCTTCGTTGATCTCGGAATGACACACCTCGAACCCGTACGTGGCACGGTAGAAGTCGACGGTCTTGTCGAGGTCGAAACAGGCGATCCCGATGTGGTCGATTCGCGTCAGCATGGTTCCAGTGCACCGCTCGCACGGCTGGTTACGCAACGTGCGCGCGATCACACCCACTTGCCGGTGACCCGGCGGGTACCGCTCAGTACATTGACGGGAACCCTCGTTAACTTCCCTGCAAAGGAAGGCCGCACCGCATGTCTGCAACGAACGGCACGAACGGCACCACTTCAGTGATCGTGGCGGGAGCGCGCACCCCCATGGGCCGTCTCCTGGGGTCCCTGCGGACCTTCTCGGGCGCGGATCTGGGCGCGGTGGCCATCAAGGCGGCGCTGGACCGGGCGGGTATCGGCGGTGACCAGGTCCAGTACGTGATCATGGGACAGGTCCTGCAGGCCGGCGCCGGGCAGATCCCCGCCCGGCAGGCCGCGGTCAAGGCCGGCATCCCGATGAGCGTCCCGGCGCTGACCGTCAACAAGGTCTGCCTCTCCGGTCTCGACGCCATCGCGCTGGCCGACCAGCTGATCCGCGCCGGGGAGTTCGACGTGATCGTCGCGGGCGGCCAGGAGTCGATGACCAACGCGCCGCACCTGCTGCCCAAGTCCCGTGAGGGGTTCAAGTACGGGGCGGTGGAGATGCTCGACTCGATGGCGCACGACGGCCTCACCGACGCGTACGAAGGCATCGCGATGGGGGAGTCGACCGAGCGGCACAACGGTCGCCTCGGCATCGCCCGTGCCGAGCAGGACGAGGTGGCCGCCCGCTCCCACCAGCGGGCCGCGGCGGCGCAGAAGAACGGGATCTTCGAGGCGGAGATCACCCCGGTCGAGATCCCGCAGCGCAAGGGCGAGCCGGTGATTTTCAGCCAGGACGAGGGGATCCGCGCCGAGACCACCACCGAGACGCTCGGCAAGCTGCGCCCGGCGTTCACCAAGGACGGCACGATCACCGCCGGCACCTCCTCGCAGATCTCCGACGGCGCGGCCGCCGTCGTCGTGATGAGCCGGGCCAGGGCCGAGGAGCTCGGCCTGGAGTGGATCGCCGAGATCGGCGCGCACGGCAATGTCGCGGGCCCGGACAACTCGCTCCAGTCGCAGCCCTCCCACGCGATCGAGCACGCGCTCGGCAAGGCGGGACTGAGCGTCGAGGATCTTGATCTGATCGAGATCAACGAGGCGTTCGCGGCGGTTGCCGTGCAGTCAATGAAGGACCTCGGGGTCTCGCCGGAAAAGGTGAACGTCAACGGCGGCGCCATCGCGCTGGGCCACCCGATCGGCATGTCCGGGGCCCGGCTCGTGCTGCACCTCGCGCTGGAGCTGCGGCGGCGCGGCGGCGGTGTGGGCGCGGCGGCCCTGTGCGGCGGCGGCGGACAGGGCGACGCACTGATCATCCGCGTCCCGGGCAAGTGACGCACCGGCCTTCCGCGCCGCGGATCGGCGGTCGCGGGCAGACAAGCGCGTACGAGTGGAGGAGCTGAGCCGATGGTGGACGTCCCGCAACTGGTGGAGCAGGCACGGCAGGGCCGGCCCCGGGCGGTGGCCCGGCTGATCTCCCTCGTGGAGGGGGCGGCGCCGGAGCTGCGCGAGGTGATGGCCGCGCTGGCGCCGCTCACCGGAAACGCCTATGTGGTCGGGCTGACCGGCTCACCGGGCGTCGGGAAGTCCACCACCACCTCGGCGCTGGTGAGCGCCTACCGCAAGGCCGGCAAGCGGGTCGGGGTGCTCGCCGTCGACCCGTCCTCGCCGTTCTCCGGCGGCGCGCTGCTCGGTGACCGGGTGCGGATGACCGAGCACGCCTCGGACCCGGGCGTCTACATCCGCTCGATGGCCACCCGCGGGCATCTGGGCGGTCTGGCCTGGGCTGCGCCGCAGGCGATCCGGGTGCTGGACGCGGCGGGCTGCGAGGTGGTGCTGGTCGAGACGGTCGGGGTCGGCCAGTCCGAGGTGGAGATCGCCTCGCAGGCCGATACGAGCGTGGTGCTGCTGGCCCCGGGGATGGGGGACGGCATCCAGGCGGCCAAGGCCGGGATCCTGGAGATCGGCGACGTCTACGTCGTCAACAAGGCGGACCGGGACGGCGCGGACGCCACCGCGCGGGAGCTCAACCACATGCTGGGACTGGGCGAGGCGCGGGCGCCGGGCGACTGGCGGCCGCCGATCGTCAAGACGGTGGCGGCGCGGGGCGAGGGCATCGACGAGGTGGTCGAGGCCCTGGAGAAGCACCGGGCCTGGATGGAGGAGCGGGGGGTCCTGCGGCAGCGGCGGCGGGCGCGCGCGGCGCGGGAGGTCGAGACGATCGCGGTGACGGCGCTGCGGGAGCGGATCGGCGATCTGAGCGGTGACCGGCGGCTGGACGCGCTGGCGGAGCGGATCGTGGACGGCGGGTCGGATCCGTACCGCGCCGCGGACGAGCTGGTGGAGGGGCTGACGAACGGCGGCTGAGGGGCGGGGGCCCGACCGGGCCACCGGCCCGGGAGGCGCCCCGGCGGAGCCCCTGGCGAAGATCCTCGGCCGAGGGCCCGGCCGCGGCCCGGCGGGGCCGCGACCGGGCCCTCGGCCGTCGTCTCAGAGGCCGCCGCGGCGCTCGCGCAGGTGCTCGGCCACCGGGGTGAGCGAGGACTGCAGGGCGTTGAGGTCCTCGGGGGTGAACAGGTCGATGAAGTGCTTGCGCACCGACGCGACATGGTGCGGCGCGACCCGGCGCATGGTCTCCCAGCCCTCGTCGGTCAGCACGGCGTACAGCCCGCGGCGGTCCGATTCGCAGCTCTCGCGGCGGACCAGACCGGCGTTCTCCATGCGGGTGATCTGATGCGAGAGTCGGCTCTTGGACTGGAGGGTGCCGGCCGCCAGATCGCTCATCCGCAGCCGGCGGCCCTCGGCCTCGGAGAGGTTGACCAGGATTTCGTAGTCGTTGTTCGTGAGGCCGAACGGCTGCAGATCGCGCTCCAGTTGGTGCATCAGCAGCCTGCTGACGTCCAGATGAGTGCGCCAGGCGCGCTGCTCCTGGTCGGTCAGCCAGGGGGTGTCGCTGTCGGTCGTCATGGATGAATTCTACCCGTGAAAGTTGAAAGGTGAATTAATATGCGGTGATTGGCGGAAATCAACCGGCCGGGTGCCGGGGCGACGGTCAGACGTTCGAAGTCACCGTCCGCAGACTACCGCTCACAGCCCGAAGCGACGCTGGAGCCCCCCGATGCCGCCGGGCAACTGGGGCGGTTGTGAGCCACTTTGCGGAGCTGGTACACCCCCGCCCGGTACGCCCTCCTCGGTCACCGTCGCGCCCGTCGCCAGCTCCGGCATCAGCTGCTCGGTGGACTGGAGCAGAACCGTGCCGGCCCCGACGAACTCGAACTGGTGCTCCTCGCCGGAGGCCCCGCCGAGGCCGGTGCGCGCCCGCACCTCGCCCAGGAATCCCCGCAGGTACCGGTGGTCGTAGTGGTGACAGGGGGACGGGCAGTCCGCCCAGCCGACGAGCGCCTGCGGATCGACCCGGATCGGCGGTTCGACGAAGACCACCGGACCGTTCGAGGCGGCCACGAACTTGCCGGTGCCGATGAGGGTGAGGAAGCCCGGGATGATCGACTGCTTCAGCGACAGAGATGGCTGAAAGGCGAGCAGATTGCCGGAGCGAATCGTGAGGTTGCCCTCATCGAGATCGTAGGAGTTCACGTCGAAGGCCCGGTCGGCGAGGAGCATCTTGCCCCGGCCCTCGGCGACGACCCAGTCCGCGGCGTGCAGAGGTGAATGGAAACTGCGGGAGATCAGCAGGTCCAGGGGGCCGTACCCGATGCCGTGGAAGTCGATCCGCCCGTAGTAGGCGATCATCTTTCCCTTCTGCAGGAACCACTGACCGTCCAGCGCCACGCTGAAGGCGTACTCGTGGACGTTGTCATCGCTCGGCAGCGTGTGGACGTCGTGGACGACGGGACCGGTCACAGCTTCTCCTCCGACGCCTGTACGTAGACGGTGCCCTCGCCCGACAGCTCCAGCTGGAAGCCCTCGCCCGAGCCGCGGCCGACCATCTCGCGCCAGCCGAGCGCCGTGGACAGTTTGTTCTGTACATCCCCGCGGTGCGCGACATACGCCTGCGGATCGACGTGCACCGTGCGCTGCGGCGTGATCGGCAGCTCGATGACGCCGCCGTGCGCCATCACCGCGGTCGAGCCGTGCCCCTGGAGCGTGGTGGTGAACAGGCCCTGCCCGGTGAACTGGCCGCGCACCATGCCCATCACCCCGCCCTGCGACCCCATGAACATCGTGCCCTGCCGGAGCGAGCCGTCGAAGGCCAGCAGCCGGTCGGCCTCGACGTAGAGGGTCTCGCCCGTCAGATCGACGACGTGGATGTGATGGCCGCCGTGGCCGAACATCACCGTGCCACTGCCCTCCACCGTCATCAGCGGGGTGGCCTCACCGGCGATCCGGCGGCCGAGCATCGAGCCGATGCCGCCCTGGCCGCCCTGGATGTTCGGGGTGAAGGAGACCTCACCGCGGTAGGCGAGCATCGCGCCGCGCTGGCTGTACAGCCGCTCGCCCGGCCCGATCCGGGCCTCCACCATGCGGGAGTTGATCACCGTGAACGGCATCAGAGGTCACCGCCCAGGGTGTTGCGCTCGCTGGGTTGCACGTACACCAGGCCCTCGCCCTCGAAACGGATCTGGAACGCCTCGCCGGAGCCCTCGCCCAGGAACGTGCCGAGATTCACCCCGGACTGGAAGTGCTGTTTGAGATCGCCGGTGTGCGCGACATACGCGCCCGGATCGACCTGGAGCGGGTACTCCCGGGTGACCCGCAGCACCACCGCGGGACCGTCGGAGGTGATCGCGGCCTGGCCGCGGCCCTCGACGGTGGTGGTGAACAGGCCGTTGCCCTGCGCCGCGCCGCGCAGCCCGGTGAAGGTCGTGCCGGTGCGCAGCGCCGCGTCCGTGCACAGCAGATTGCTCGCCTCCACGTACAGCTTCTCGCCCCGCAGCTCCACCAGATTGATCTCGCTGGCGCGGTCGGCGAAATAGCAGGTCCCCTTGCCCGTCACCTCCATCACGGCCATCTGCTCACCGGTGAGGCGCCGGGTGACCAGACCGCGCAGCCCTTCACCGCCGCCGGTCTTCTTCTTGAACGTCATCCGGCCGTCGTACGCGACCATCGCACCGTTCTTCGCCTTGACTGCGTCGCCCGCCATGTCGACGGCGAGCACCTTGCTTCCCTGGAGCCGAAACTGAGCCACGCCCCGACCGTAGTCGGCCGGGGCCCCGCGGGGCAGGCCCAGGGCCCCCGGACCCCGCACGCGTTGATCGCCGGGGCGGCTGTAACAATGGGGCGGAGTTTGTGAACTCTTGCACAAGCAATCCCCGGCACCAGCGATCCGGCACCAGGAACGCTGCCCGCCCCTGCCACCCGAACGAGGTTCCCGTGGACATCAAGACCGCCGCCGCCCTGCACCGACTGCGCCTGGCATCCATTCCGGAGGCGCTCTCCTTTCCGGCGCTGCTGATATTCGGTACCGGTTTCCGTATCGCGTTCGACTACGACGCCCTGGTGATGCCGCTCGGCATGCTGCACGGCGTGCTGTTCGTGATCTACGTGGTGCTGTTGCTGGACGTGTGGAACCGCACCAAGTGGCCCGTCAAGCGGGTCGCCTTCTTCTTCCTGCTCGCGATCCTGCCCTTCGGCGGGCTGTACGGCGACAAGGTCCTCAAGCGCGAGGAAGCGGCCGGTGTGGCCGCCGCCCAGGCGCGCGAGGAAGGCACGGTGGACGCATGATCGTCGCCTTTTCGGTGAGCCCGCTGGGCGTTGGCGAGGACGTCGGGGAGTACGTCGCCGACGCGGTCCGGGTGGTCCGCGAGTCGGGGCTGCCCAACCGGACGGACGCCATGTTCACCTCCATCGAGGGTGAGTGGGACGAGGTCATGGACGTCGTCAAGCGCGCGGTTGCCGCCGTCGAGGCGCGCTCCGGACGCGTCTCCCTGGTCCTCAAGGCCGACATCCGGCCGGGCGTCACGGACGGTCTGACCACCAAGGTCGAGACCGTGGAGCGCTATCTCGCCGCGGGCGGGACGGCGGCCTCGGAGCTGCCCTGACCCGCCACCGCCGGGGCGGCCCGCGTTCGCAGGGCACCTGAGGTCCGGGCCGGCGCCGGGCCAGGGCGAATGGCGATCACGGACCCGGGCGTGGCGCCCGCCGGGCCGGCACCCCTTCGAGTGGTCATGCCGGCCGCGGGTGTGGCCGGGCCGGTCCGCGTGACGGTGGTGATCGCCGAGGTGCGGCGGGCGGCGGGCGGGCCGGTCCCGGGAGGCCGCGTACGAGCCCGATGGCGAGCGCGGAGGCGGGGTGGATGCGGGGGCGGGCACCGGCGCGGAGGCGGGTGCGGTGGGGGCGCGCCGGTTTGTGTGCCCGGAGTCCGAGACGGGGCTGACCACCATATGACCGCCGGGTAGGGTCGGGTCCGTGCCGAAGCCGCTCAGTCTTGCTTTCGATCCCATCGCCCGCGCCGACGAGTTGTGGCAGCAGCGATGGGGCGCCGTGCCGTCGATGGCCGCGATCACCTCGATCATGCGCGCCCAGCAGATCCTGCTGGCCGAGGTGGACGCCGTGGTCAAGCCGTACGGGCTGACGTTCGCCCGCTACGAGGCGCTGGTGCTGCTGACCTTCTCCAAGGCCGGTGAGCTGCCGATGTCCAAGATCGGCGAGCGGTTGATGGTGCATCCGACGTCGGTGACGAACACCGTCGACCGGCTGGTGAAGTCCGGACTGGTGGCCAAGCGGCCGAACCCGAACGACGGGCGCGGCACGCTCGCGTCCATCACGGACAAGGGGCGCGAGGTGTGTGACGCGGCCACCCGGGACTTGATGGCGATGGACTTCGGGCTCGGGGCGTACGACGCCGAGGAGTGCGGGGAGGTCTTCGCGCTGCTGCGGCCGTTGCGGGTGGCGGCGGGGGACTTCACGGAGGACGTCGCGGAGTCCGCCGCCAGGAGCTGATCGGGTCAGCCGCGGTCCCCGGGCGACGGGGGCGGCGAAGATCGGGCCGGAACGGGCGGTTACGCTCGATGCCATGAAGAAGAGCGTCCTGACCCGTTACCGGGTGATGGCCTACATCACCGCCGTGATGCTGCTGGTGCTGTGCTTGTGCATGGTTTTCAAGTACGGCTTTGGGATGGGCAAGGACCTCACCCTGGTCGTGTCCCAGATCCACGGTGTGCTGTTCATCATCTATCTCGTCTTCGCCTTCGACCTGGGCTCCAAGGCGAAGTGGAAGTTCGGCAAGCTGCTGTGGGTGCTGATCGCGGGGACGATCCCCACGGCCGCGTTCTTCGTCGAGCGGAACGTCCGGCGGGAGATCGAGCCGCGGGTCACGGAGGGGACGCCGCAGCCGGTCAAGGTCTGAGCGGTCTCGGTTTTCTTACGCGCCCTGCCGGATGGTGGGGCGCGTTTTTTGTTGTCGGGCGTCGGGGGCCGGGACTGAGGCCGGGGCTCCGAGGCTCTGGAGGCCCGGGGTCTTCCGTACCGCGGCGGGGCCCGGGGAGCGGCTGTGGGGCCGCTCGGACGGCCTCCGGGGAAAGACCGAGGCCGGCGCCCATCGACATTTACTAGGACGTCCTAGTAAATTCGAAGGTATGGACGCTGACGCGATCGAAGAGGGCCGCCGCCGCTGGCAGGCCCGGTACGACTCCGCCCGGAAGCGCGATGCGGACTTCAGCACGCTCTCGGGCGACACCGTGGAGCCCGTGTACGGGCCCCGGCCGGGTGACACGGTGGACGGGTTCGAGCGGATCGGGTGGCCGGGGGAGTACCCCTTCACGCGTGGTCTGTATCCGACCGGCTACCGCGGGCGGACCTGGACCATCCGGCAGTTCGCCGGGTTCGGCAACGCCGAGCAGACCAATGAGCGGTACAAGACGATCCTGGCCAACGGCGGCGGCGGGCTGTCCGTCGCCTTCGACATGCCGACGCTGATGGGGCGGGACTCCGACGACCCGCGCTCGCTCGGCGAGGTCGGCCACTGCGGGGTCGCCATCGACTCCGCGGCGGACATGGAGGTGCTGTTCGGGGACATCCCGCTCGGGGACGTCACGACCTCGATGACGATCAGCGGCCCGGCCGTGCCGGTGTTCTGCATGTACCTCGTCGCGGCCGAGCGGCAGGGCATCGATCCGGGCGTGCTCAACGGCACCCTCCAGACGGACATCTTCAAGGAGTACATCGCCCAGAAGGAGTGGCTCTTCCAGCCCGAGCCCCATCTGCGGCTGATCGGCGACCTCATGGAGCACTGCGCGGCGGGCATCCCCGCGTACAAGCCGCTCTCGGTCTCCGGCTACCACATCCGCGAGGCGGGGGCGACGGCCGCGCAGGAGCTGGCGTACACGCTCGCCGACGGTTTCGGGTACGTCGAGCTGGGGCTCTCCCGGGGGCTGGACGTCGACACCTTCGCGCCGGGGCTGTCGTTCTTCTTCGACGCGCATCTCGATTTCTTCGAGGAGATCGCCAAGTTCCGGGCGGCACGCAGGATCTGGGCCCGCTGGATGCGCGATGTGTACGGCGCGACGAGCGAGAAGGCGCAGTGGCTGCGGTTCCACACGCAGACCGCCGGAGTGTCGCTGACCGCCCAGCAGCCGTACAACAACGTCGTCCGGACGGCCGTGGAGGCGCTCGCCGCGGTGCTCGGCGGTACCAACTCGCTGCACACCAACGCGCTGGACGAGACGCTGGCGCTGCCCAGTGAGCAGGCGGCCGAGATCGCGCTGCGCACCCAGCAGGTGCTGATGGAGGAGACCGGGGTCGCCAATGTCGCGGACCCGCTGGGCGGTTCGTGGTTCATCGAGTCGCTGACCGACCGCATCGAGGCGGACGCGGAGAAGATCTTCGAGCAGATCAAGGAGCGCGGCGCGCGGGCGGTGCCCAGCGGGCAGCACCCGATCGGGCCGGTCACCTCCGGGATCCTGCGGGGTATCGAGGACGGCTGGTTCACCGGCGAGATCGCCGAATCCGCCTTCCGCTACCAGCAGTCCCTGGAGAAGGGGGACAAGCGGGTGGTCGGCGTCAACTGCCACCACGGCTCGGTCACCGGCGACCTGGAGATCCTGCGGGTCAGCCACGAGGTCGAACGCGAGCAGGTACGGGTCCTGGCGGCGCGCAAGGCGGCCCGGGACGACGCCCGGGTGCAGGCTTCGCTCAAGGCGATGCTGGCGGCCGCGCGGGACGGCGGAAACATGATCGAGCCGATGCTGGCGGCCGTCCGGGCCGAGGCGACGCTCGGCGAGATCTGCGGGGTGCTGCGGGACGAGTGGGGCGTCTACACCGAGCCGGCCGGATTCTGAGGGACTGAGGGAGCGGCCGCGCCGTACGGCGCGGCCGCTCACCCCTTGAGCGTGACGCCGAGGACGGGAGCGGCGACGAAGGCACCGAGGAGGGCCACCGCCGCGAGGACGACCACGACGACGCGGGTCGCGGTGCCCTTGGTCGCGCGCCACGCCGCTCCCACGGCCGACCAGGACCCGTCGGTTTTCCAGAGCACGCCGGTGAGCAGGAAGAAGAGCGCGATGTCGGCGATGAGGAGACCGGTGAAGGCGCCCAGGAATTTGGGAATGGCCGACCAGGAACCGCGCATGAGATAACCCCCGCCGGGGGTGCTCTCGTCCTTCTGCGCCGGGAGCACGACCCCCTCGGGGATGCGCTTCTCCACATCGTCTATCACTGCCCGGTCGTCGACGAATTTCCCGTCGTCCGCGCGGAACGTCCCCGTGCAGTCGAAGGTGTGCGTGCTGGGCGGGCCCCCGCCCTTTCTGCCGGTGCTGGAAACCTTGTGCACGGAGCACTCGCTGACCGTGAGTGATCCGTGTGTGCCGATAACGCCGGTCGCGGTCAGTCCCTGCGTGAAAAACATGACGCCGAAAAGCAGGGCGGCCACGATGACGAGCAAGGCGACGCATCGCCCCAGAAATGGCTTGATGGCGGCGGGAAGTGAAAACCGGGGCATTGGGGGATATTCCCTTTCCTGTCGTCAAGGGGGGCGATGAAGACTGCCGCAGGGTGTCGGATACGGTACGTCACCAAGGTTTATCCGATGGGTGGCAGTGGATAGCAGGGGGGCTCCATGGCAGGCTCGGGGTACGACGTCGACCCGGCCGTTCTCAAGGCGCAGGGTGGCGTCTTCGAGCAGATCGGCTCAGGATTCACTGCGGCCGCCCACCAGTTGGCAGCGGCGATCGGTGGGGACCCCGGGGAAAACTGGGGCGACGACGACTTCGTCGGTACCTTCAACACCTTCTACGGGCCGGTGGCCGAGGGAATCTCCCACTCGATGCCCCACCTCGGCGAGGCGCTCTCCAAGATCGGCAGCAATCTCCAGGAGATGGGCACCCGGTACGAGTTCACCGAGCAGACGCAGGACGACGCCATCGCCACGTACGCGGCAGGCCGTCCCGATCTGACGATGTGACGCCGTCCCAGGTCCGTACGCCCAGCCAACGCACCGGCCATCACACGCTTCTCGGGGGAGTGACCCAGCTTGTCCATCATGCTGCCGAAGGAAGTCGACTGGATCCTCGATCTGCTGGGGTTCAACTGGCCCGATGCCGACGAGGACAAGATGTGGGAGGCGGCGGAGGGCTGGAGCGCTTTCGCCACCGCCGTCCGGCAGTATCAGGCAGACGGCATCGCCGCCGCGAACGCCGTGCGCGGCGCCAACTCCGGTGAGGCGATCGAGGCTTTCGACGAGGCGTGGAAGAAATTTGCGGGCGGCGGCGACGGCTACCTCGACGAGGTCATCGAGGCCGCCGAGATCCTCTCCTTCGCGCTCAACGCGGTGGCCACGATCGTGCTGACGATGAAGATCGCGGTGATCGCCCAGCTCATCGCCCTGGCCATCGAGTTCGCCATCGCCCAGGCCGCCGCGCCGGTCACCCTGGGTGCCTCCGAGATCGGTGCGGCCGCGGCCACGCAGACGACCAGGATGATCGTCCGCCGGCTCCTGAACGAGGCGAAGCAGAAGATCATCCATGCCATCACGGAGGCCATCGAGCAGAAGGCCGTGAAGAAGGTCAGGGAGATGCTGACGGACCTGTTCAAGGACGTGGGCAAGGACATGGCCAAGGGGCTCGCGCAGAACCTTGTCGCGCAGGGGATCCAGACCCACTTCGGGGAGCGGAAGGGGGTATCCGGCGGGGACGCGTTCGACGCGATGGCCAAGCCCGCCCTCGACAAGGCCAAAGGCATCGCCAAGGTCGGCACCGGCACCGCTCAGATGGCCGAAGGAGTCGATGCGATCGCGCACGGCGATCTCTCGGAGGGCGCCGGTCAGATCTGGGCGGGGCGCAAGGAACAGGCCGAAGGCTTCATCAACGTCGCCGGAGCCGTCACGAAGGACCGGCCGGCCGCGGGTGAGGGCGGCGGGCCGGCGCCCGCGCCCACACCGCCCCCCGAGCCCACCACCCGCAGCGGCCGGGACGAGGCCGATCGCGTCCGTAACACCTTCGGCTGAGGACGGCCGACGGCGGCTGGTATCGGTATCGGCGAAGAGGAGATCCACCCCGATGAACAACAGGCACAGCAGGAACAGCGGGCACGACACCACCGCTCCGGGAGAGCGCGAGTACCCCATCGAGGAGCAGGACCTGTCGGAGGAGCAGAACGAGCACCTCACCACGTCCCTCCGCGCCGTCCGGAACAACGCGGCCGCCCCGCCCGCCCTCCAGGACCTCGCCCGCAAGATGCTCGGAGGCCGGCTGGCGCTCAAGGACGTCCTCGACGACCCGGCCGGTCACCGCGCGCTCACCGAAGGTCTCGCCGGTCTCGGCGACCAGTGGCGGTCGATGTCGCCGCAGGATCGCCAGACGGTCCGGACGGCCGTTGCCGAGGGCGCGGACGAGCGGGCGGCCGGTCGCGGTTGACACCGCGACCACAGGTGGTGTGCCGGGTCATGGCGCAGGTCGCCGGGCCGACGGAGACAGGGGAGAGCGGAAGCCCTCCTGGAAACACGTGACGCCCGAAGCCCAAGCGGCAGGCCGATTACCCCCGTTCCGGGCGCCCGTCGCGACCACGAGGCGCGTGTTCCGGGAGGGGCCGGGCAGGAGTCGCAGGGCGGGTCGCGGTTTTCCGGCCGGGCGGTCGGCGCCGGGGTTTTCCGGAGGCGGGCGGCGACGCCGGGTGGCGGTAGGGGGTCGTGCGGGAGCGGGAGCGGTAGAGGATGTAGGGGCGGGTGAGGTAGCCGAGGGGGGCGGTGAAGGCGTGTACCAGGCGGCTGAAGGGCCAGAGGGTGAAGAGTGCCATCGCCAGCAGGGCGTGCAGTTGGTAGGTGACGGGGGCCTGGGCCATGAGGGTCACCTGGGGGTCGAGGGTGAACAGGCTGCGGAACCAGACGGAGACGCCCGTGCGGTAGTCGTAGGCGCCGGGCAGCGCGCCGCCGGCGGTGACGGTGAGGCCGGCGAGCAGGACGGCGGCCAGCAGCGGGTAGACGGCGCGGTCGCTGCGGCTGGTCGCCCGGCGTACGGCCGGTACCCGTAGGCGGCGCCAGAGCAGGACGGCCAGTCCGGTGACGGCGGCGAGGCCCGCGGTGCCGCCGGCGAGCAGCGCGTTGGCGTGGTAGAAGCTCTCGCCGATGTGCAGGCGGTCGGTCCATGACTCGGGGACGAGCAGACCGATGACGTGGCCGGCGAAGACGAAGATCAGCCCGTAGTGGAAGAGCGGGCCGCCGATGCCGAGCAGCCGGCTCTCGTGCAGTTGGCTGGAGCGGGTGGTGAAGCCGAAGCGGTCGTAGTGGTAGCGCCAGAGGCTGCCGGCGACCAGGACGGTGAGGGCGAGGTAGGGCAGGACGCCCCACAGGGCGATGCGCAGATGGGTCACCGGCGGGTTCCTTCCTGGTGCGGACCGCCCTCGGCGGGGAACGGGTCGAGGCCGACGCTTTCGGCGGGCGGCCCGTGGCGGGCGAGCCGGAGCGCGGCCGCCCGGTCGGCGGGGGCCGGTCCGGGCAGCGTCCGGAGGATGGCGCGCAGCACGTCGGTGTACGGGCTGTGAGAGGCGGTGAGCGCGTGGCCGAGGAGTTCGAGTGCGGGCCGGTGGGCGGTCAGCAGTTCCTCGCCGGGCCCAGGGCAGCGGGCGGCGAACTCCAGGACGGCGGGGAGGAAGTCGGGCAGTTCGGCCGCGGACAGCTCCCAGCCGTGGGCGCGGTAGAGGGCCTTGAGCCGGGCCAGGGAGGCGCCGCGGCGGCGGGTGTCGCCGTCGGTGTAGTAGGTCAGGTGCAGGGTGCGGCGGCGGCTGCGGTCGAAGGTGCGGACGTAGCGGGCCGCGAGGTCGAGCGGCGGCACGTCCTCCACGGCCGTGCAGAACCGCGCCAGCAACTCCGTTTCGGGGGAAGGGAGTTGGCCCAGAATCGTGCGGACGGTGTGCAGCAGGCCGGGCCAGTCGTCGTCGGGGTAGCTCAGCAGCAGGGCCGCCGCCTGGTGAACGGCCGGGCGGTTCACCGGCGTTCCCCCCGTCGCGGGAAGAGCCCGGCGGGCCGTGAGTGGCCGTCCCAGTTCAGCAGGTTGACGCGGCCGCGCAGCCCGCCGCTCGCGGCCGGTTCGTGGGCGGTGGGCGGGGCGTGGAAGTCCGCCATGCCGGGCAGGCCGTCCGCCATCATGCCGGGGCCGCCGTCGCCGTCCAGGCTGCACCCGCCGTCCGCCCCGTCCTCGGGGACGCTGCCGGTGTAGCTCGTCGGGATCACATACCGCTCCTCGTACTTGGCGAGCGCCAGCAGCCGGTACATCTCCTCGATGCCGTCGGCGTCCATCCCGACGCTCCGGGCGAGGGCCGGATCGCGCGGCTCGTCGAGGTTGATGCGGCGCATATGGGAGCGCATCGCGGCGAGGCGGCACAGCGCGGCCTCCACCGGGCCGGTGTCCCCGGCGGTGAAGAGCCCGGCGAGGTACTCCAGCGGGATGCGCAGGGTGTCGATGGCCCCGAAGAGACCGGCGGGGTCCTCGCCGTCGTGCCCGGTGGCGGTCAGCGCGTCCACGACCGGGGAGAGCGGCGGGACGTACCAGACCATCGGCATGGTGCGGTACTCCGGGTGCAGCGGCAGCGCCACCCGGTAGCGGGTGATCAGGGCGCGCACCGGGGAGCGGCGGGCGGCGGTGAGCCAGTCGTGCGGGATGCCCGACCGTTCCGCCGCCTCGGCCACCTCGGGGTCGTCGGGGTCGAGGAAGCAGCCGAGCTGTGCCTCGTAGAGGTCCTGTTCCTCGGTGACGGAGGCAGCCTCGCCGACCTTGTCCGGGTCGTAGAGCATGACGCCCAGGTAGCGCAGCCGCCCCACGCAGGTCTCGGAGCAGACGGTGGGCTCGCCCGCCTCGATGCGGGGGTAGCACAGGGTGCACTTCTCCGCCTTGCCGCTCTGGTGGTTGAAGTAGACCTTCTTGTACGGGCAGCCCGAGACGCACATCCGCCAGCCCCGGCACCGGTCCTGGTCGACCAGGACGATGCCGTCCTCGATGCGCTTGTACAGCGCGCCGGAGGGGCAGACGGCCACGCACGACGGGTTGAGGCAGTGCTCGCAGATCCGCGGCAGATAGAACATGAACGCCTGCTCGTACTCCAGCCGTACGCGTTCGTTCATCCGGCGCAGGACGGGGTCCTCGGCGATTCGGTCGGGGCCGCCGCCGAGGTCGTCGTCCCAGTTGGGGCCCCAGGTGACCGCCGTGGGGCGGCCGTCGATCAGCGAGCGGGGCCGGGCGGTGGGCACATCGTCGCCGAGCGGGGCCGCGGTGAGGTTCTCGTAGTCGTAGGTCCAGGGCTGGTAGTAGTCGTCCAGCGAGGGGAGTTCGGGGTTGGCGAAGATCCGGGCGAGGCGGCGGGCGCGGCCGCCGGTGCGCGGTACGAGGCGGCCGCCCTTGAGCCGCCAGCCGCCCTGCCACCGGGTCTGGTCCTCGTGGCCGCGGGGGTAGCCCTGGCCGGGGCGGGTCTCGACGTTGTTGAACCAGACGTATTCGGTGCCGGTCCGGTTGGTCCAGGTCTGCTTGCAGGTGACCGAGCAGGTGTGGCAGCCGATGCACTTGTCGAGGTTCATGACCATGGCCACTTGAGCCATCACCCTCATGTCAGTACTCCATGGTGCTAGTAGGACACGTTCTGGGAGCGGCGGCGGATGACGGTGACGGCGTCGCGCTGGTTGCCGGTCGGGCCGTAGTAGTTGGGGGCGAACGACAACTGGCCGTAGCCGCCGATGAGATGGGTGGGTTTGATCAGGAGTTTGGTCAGCGCGTTGTGGACGCCGCCGCGCCGGCCGGTCGCCTGTGACCTGGGCACGTTCACCAGGCGTTCCTGTACGTGGTACATGAACACGGTGCCGGCCGGCATGCGGTGCGAGACGACGGCGCGGGCGACGACCACGCCGTTGGCGTTGACCGCCTCGATCCAGTCGTTGTCCGCGGCCCCGATGGACCCGGCGTCGGCCACGCTCATCCAGATGACCGGCCCGCCGCGGGCCAGGGTCTGCATGAGCAGGTTCTCCTGGTACTCGGAGTGGATGGACCACTTCGAGTGCGGGGTGACGTACCGGACGGTCACCGTGCGTTCGCCGTCCGGGCCGCCGGTGGCCCCGGGGCCGCTCTCGCCGAGCGCGGCCAGGTCCAACGGCGGCCGGTAGACGGGCAGTTGCTCGCCGAGTTCGGCCATCCAGTCGTGGTCGAGGTAGAAGTGCTGGCGGCCGGTGAGGGTGTGCCAGGGCTTGTGGTGCTCGGTGTTGACGGTGAACGGCGAGTAGCGGCGGTCGGTGGCCTCCTTGCCGGACCACTCGAAGCTGGTGGAGACCTGTACGGGCCGCTCCTGGGTATCGGAGAAGACCACCCGCCGCTCGGCCACCGACTCGCCCAGCGCCGCCAGGCCGCTGCCGGGGCCGCACCGTTCGGCGAGGCGGGCGAACCCCTCCGCGGCGAGCCGCCCGTTGGTGGTGCCGGACAGCGCGAGGATCGCCTCGCAGAACTTCACGTCCGTGTCCAGCAGCGGCCGCCCGGCGGCCGGGCCGCGGGTGGCGGTGCCGCAGCGGGCCGCCAGCCAGCGGCTCTCCGCGACGGGGTGGACGGTGAGCCCCTTGACGGTCATCCCGTCGCGCTCCGGCAGCGGCCCCAGGGCGGCGAGCTTGCCGGCGATGGCCGTGTAGTCGCGCTCCACCACCGTGCACGGGGGCAGGTTGCCGCCTGGTACGGCCGGGGCGCCGGCCCGCCAGTCGGGGACGGTGCCGCCGGGCTGAGCCGTCTCGCCGGGGGTGTCGTGCTGGAGGGCGGTGGCCACCAGGTCGTACGCCACGTCCAGGCGCCCCTCGGCCAGTTCGCCGAGCCGGGCGGCCAGCCCGTGGAAGATCTCGAAGTCGGTGCGGGCCTGCCAGGGCGGGTCGATCGCCGGGGTGAAGGCGTGGACGTAGGGGTGCATGTCCGTACTGGAGAGATCGTGCTTCTCGTACCAGGTGGCGGCGGGCAGGACGAGGTCGGCGAAGAGCGTCGTGGACGTCATCCGGAAGTCGACGGCGAGCAGCAGGTCGAGCTTGCCGCGCGGCGCCTCGTCGTGCCAGGTCAGCTCGTCCGGCCGGTCGGCGGGCGGCGCCTCCGCCGCGCTCGCGTTGTCCTGTGCGCCGAGCAGATGCCGCAGGAAGTACTCGTTGCCCTTCGCGGAGGAGCCGATGAGGTTGGCGCGCCAGACGGTCAGCACCCGCGGCCAGTTGCCCGGCGCGTCCGGGTCCTCGCAGGCGAAGTCCAGCCGCCCGGCCGCCAGTTCGTCCGCGACCCAGGCGCCGGGTTCGCGGCCGGCCGCGCGGACCCGGGCGCCCAGGTCGAGCGGGTTGGCGGCGAACGTGGGATAGGAGGGCAGCCAGCCCAGCCGGGCGGACTGGGCGACCAGGTCGGCGGTGTGCCGGCCGGTGAAGAGGCCGCGTCCGGTGGGCGCGGCCAGCACGTCCGCCCGGTAACTCTCGTAGCGCCACTGGTCGGTGTGCAGATACCAGTACGGGGTGCCGGCCATCTGCCGGGAGGGGCGCACCCAGTCGGCGGCCGTCGCCAGCTGCTGCCAGCCGGCGTACGGGCGGACCTTCTCCTGGCCGACGTAGTGCGCCCAGCCGCCGCCGTTGACGCCCTGGCAGCCGGTCAGCAGGAGCAGCGTCAGAAAGGCCCGGTAGATGGTGTCGGAGTGGAACCAGTGGTTGGTGCCCGCCCCCATCACGATCATGGACCGGCCGCGGGTCTGCTCCGCGTTCCGGGCGAACTCCCGCGCGATCCGGATCACCTGGGCGGCCGGTACGGAGGTGATCTCCTCCTGCCAGGCCGGGGTGCACGGCCAGGTGGCGTCGTCGTACCCCGTCGGCCAGTCGCCGGTGAGCCCCTCGCGGTGCACGCCGTAGGTGGTGAGCAGCAGGTCGAAGACGGTGGTCACCAGGCGCCCGCCGATCTCGCGGACCGGCACCGTACGGCGTACCGTGCCGCCGGGCCGGTCGAAGCGGGGCAGGACCACCTCCGCGGTGGCACCGCCGGCGCCGTGGAAGGTGAGTTCGGGCACGAGGTCACCGAGGTCCAGGTTCCAGCGGCCCTTGCCGCTCTCGGACCAGCGCTCGCCCAGCGTCCCGGGGGGAACCGCCGGGCGGCCCGTGGCGGCGTCGAAGACCATGGGCCGCCAGTGGTCCGCCTCCTCGCCCGCGCCGGCGCGCCCGGCCGGGCCCGGATCCGCGGCGGTGACGAACTTCCCGGGCGTGTGACCGCCGTCCGCCCGCTCGTCGAGCGCGACCAGGAACGGCAGATCGGTGAAGCGCCGGACGTAGTCGGTGAAGTAGGGCACCTGCCGGCGGACGAAGAACTCGGTGAGGATGACCTGCCCCATCGCCATCGCCAGGGCGCCGTCGGTCCCCGGGTGCGGGTGCAGCCACTGGTCGGCGAACTTCGTGGCGTCCGCGTAGTCGGGGGAGACCACCACCACCTTCTGCCCCCGGTAGCGGGCCTCGGCCATCCAGTGCGCGTCCGGCGTCCGGGTCACCGGCACGTTGGAGCCCCACAGCACCAGATACGCCGCGTCCCACCAGTCGCCGGACTCCGGCACATCGGTCTGGTCGCCGAAGACCTGCGGAGAGGCGATCGGCAGGTCCGCGTACCAGTCGTAGAAGGAGAGCATCGGCGCGCCGATGAGGGACATGAAGCGGGAGCCGACCGCCTGCGAGGCCATCGACATCGCGGGGATCGGCGAGAAGCCCGCGATCCGGTCCGGTCCGTACTCCTGGAGGGTGTGCACATGCGCGGCGGCGGCGATCTCCAGCGCCTCCGGCCAGTCGATCCGCACCAGTCCGCCCTTGCCGCGCGCGGACTGGTAGCGCCGTCGCCGGACGGGATCGGTGGTGATCTCCGCCCAGGCCGCCACCGGGTCGCCCAGTCGCTGCCTGGCCTCGCGGTACATCTCGACGAGCACCCCGCGGGCGTGCGGGTGGCGCACCCGGGTCGGCGAGTAGGTGTACCAGGAGAACGACGCCCCGCGCGGGCAGCCCCGCGGTTCGTACTCGGGACGGTCGGGCCCCACGGACGGGTAGTCGGTCTGCTGCGTCTCCCAGGTGATCAGCCCGTCCTTGACGAACACCTTCCAGGAACAGGACCCGGTGCAGTTCACCCCGTGTGTGGACCGGACGACCTTGTCGTGCGCCCAGCGCTCCCGGTACGGCGCGTCGTTGACGCGCTGGTCGGCGCGGTAGACGGCGCGCAGGTCCGGGGTGGTCGTCGTGCGTCGCAGTATCCGGCCGGCTCTCAGGAGTTGCTCGGTGGCTGCGGCGGCGGCCCGTTCGGCTTCCCTGCGCGCTCTGCGATGCACCACGGCGGTCGGCTCTCTGTGAGGTGGAGTCCTGTATCGCCCTCACTGTGGCCTCGCCGCGCTCCCCGCACGCGCGCCGTTACGGACAGTTGCACATCTCGTGCACGGAGCTTTCATTGCCCTTTGCAATAATTGTGCCTGGCCCTAACGTGCCCGATATGCGTACGAAGTGAGGGCACATCACGCGACAAACCGGGGCGCCGGCCGCCGGCGGTGTTCCTATGCCGGAGGTGTGGTCCGGAGTCGTATGCGTCGGCCCGGCGCCCCCGACGGCCACCGGGTCACGGCACCGGGAGGCGGAGGCGGAAGAGGGAGCCGCCGCCGGGCGGCGCCTCCGCGGTGAGGTCGGCGCCGTGGGCGTGGGCGATCTGGCGGGCCATGGCCAGGCCCAGGCCCGAACCGGGCAGGGCGCGGGCCGCGTCGGCGCGGTAGAAGCGGTCGAAGACGTGCGGGAGATCGGCGGCCGCGATACCGGGGCCGTGGTCGCGGACGGTCAGCTCCAGGGCGCCGCCCACGGCGGTCAGGGCGGTCTCCACGGGGCCGCCGGGCGGGGAGAACTTCGCCGCGTTGTCGAGAAGGTTGGAGAGTAGCCGGGTCAGCCGCGACGGGACGCCGGGGAGCAGGGCGTCGGCCGCGGCGGGGTCGATGCGGGTGGTGAAGGCGATTTCCGGCCAGTGCTCGCGGGCCGTGCGCACCGCGTGCTCCAGCAGGCCGGCCGGGCGGACCTGCTCCACCAGCGGCTGCGGCTCCTCGTCCCGGGCGAGCTCGATCAGGTCGTTGACGAGGGTGGTCACCTCGCGCAGCTGGCGGCCCAGCGCGGCGGCGGCGCGGTCGCGCTGCGCCGCGGTCAACCGGTCGGCGCGGGCGAGCAGTTCGGCGTTGGTCCGCAGCGCGGTCAGCGGGGTGCGCAGCTCGTGGGAGGCGTCCGCGACCAGGCGGCGCTGGGCGGTGACCGACTGCTCCAGCTCGCCGAGCATGGTGTTGAAGCTGGCGGCGAGCCGGGTGACCTCGTCCTCGCGGCCCGGCGGCCCGGCGGGCAGTTCGATGCGGTGCCGGGCGTCGCGGGTGGCCGCGATCCGCTCGGCGGTGGCGGTCAGCCGGGCGACCGGCGCCAGACCGCTGCGCGAGACCCAGTAGCCGAGCGCGGCGGCCAGCAGCACGCCCGCGCCGCCGACCGCCGCCAGCGCCCCGGCGGCCTGCCGCACCCCCCGCTGCACGGTGTCGGAGCGCAGCGCGACCTGGAGCGCCTCGTCCTTGTGCGGCAGGCGGGTGGTGTACATCCGCACCGGCTGCCCGGCGACCGTCAGCGCGCTGTAGTACGCCGCGCGCCGCCCGTCCGCGACCTGCCGGGTGGCGTCGGTGACCGGCATCGCGTACGCCTTGCCCGGATCCCTGGCCGGATCGGACGGCACGATCTGGACGCAGGGCACGGCCTGGTAGCGGCAGTTCGTATCGCCCGCGCTCGGTCCCCAGTCGCGGCTGCGCTGGGTGACCTCGGCGGCCGTCTGGGCGAGGTTGAGGTCCAGCTGGCGGGTCATCTGGTAGCGGATGACGACGAACGCGGCGGCGCAGACACCGACGGCGACCAGCGCCACCGCCGCGGAGGTGGCGAGCGCCAGCCGGGTGCGCAGCGGCCGGCGGCGGCGCCAGCGGGCGCCCAGACCGCGCCGGCCGCTCACGCCCGGTCCAGGCGGTAGCCCACGCCGTGCACGGTGTGCACCAGCCGGGACTCGCCGCCGGCCTCCAGCTTGCGGCGCAGATAACCGATGTAGACGGCGAGGGAGTTGGAGTCCGGACCGAAGTCGCGGCCCCAGACCCGCTCCAGGATCACCTCGCGCGGCATCACCTGCCCCGGGTGCAGCAGCAGCAGTTCGAGCAGCGCCCATTCGGTACGGCTGAACTCCAGCGGCCGGCCCGCCCGGTGGCCGGTGCGGGTCAGCGGATCGACGACCAGATCGGCGAAGGTGAGCCGGGTGTCGTCGGCGCCGGCGGCCGAGGCGCGGCGCAGCAGCGCCCGGACCCGGGCGACCAGTTCGTCCAGCGCGAACGGCTTGACGAGGTAGTCGTCGGCCCCGGCGTCCAGCCCGTCCACCCGCTCGCTGACCGAGTCCAGCGCGGTCAGCACGAGGATCGGCGTACGGTCGTCCAGCGCGCGCAGCCGGCGGCAGACCGCGAGCCCGTCCAGGACCGGCATCAGCACGTCCAGGACGATCGCGTCCGGCTGCCAGGCGGCGACCTCGGAGAGGGCCGCGAGCCCGTCGGCGGCGCCCCGTACCGCGTAGCCCTCGACGCCGAGTCCGTCCTCGACGGCGGCGCGTACCTCGGGTTCGTCGTCGACGACGAGGATCCGCGCCGGGGGCGGGGCGGGGGAGGGCGCCGGCGGGCGGGCGGGGCCCGCAGGCCCGGACGGCACGGGGGGCCCGGAGGGCTCGGAGGGCGAGGATGGCTCGGGTGACATGGACACAGGCTGCCAAACGCTGCTCTTAGAAGCCTCTTAGGACATTTCGCGAGCGTGGCGGCCATGCGCACACCACTCTCTGTCGTGATCGGTGCGGGCGGCACCGGTGGCCACATCTATCCCGGACTCGCCCTCGCCGACGCGCTCCGCCGGGCCGAGCCGGACGCGGTGATCTCCTTCGTGGGGACCGAGCGCGGGCTGGAGACGCGGCTCATCCCTGAAGCCGGATACCGGCTGCACACCGTCGACATGATCCCGTTCGACCCCTCGCTGGGCGCCAAGCGCTATCTGCTGCCGGCCGCGCTGCTGCGGGCGGGCGCCCAGTGCCGCGCCATCCTCAAGGCGCAGGGCGCCCAGGTCGCGGTCGGTATGGGCGGCTATCCGAGCGCGCCGGTCATCGTCGGGGCGCGGCTGGCCGGACTGCCGAGCCTGGTCCACGAGTCCAACGCGGTGCCCGGCCGGGCCAACAAGTTCGCGGCCCGGCTCACCCCGCACCTGGCGCTCGCCTTCGACCGCAGCCGGACGCACCTGGTCGGCGGCGAGCACGCCGAGACCGTCGGGATGCCGCTGGTCGGGCCGCTCGCCCGGCTGGACCGTACGGCGCTGCGGGCCACCGCGCGGCGGACCCTGGGCATCCCGGAGGGGGCCCGGCTGCTGCTGGTCAACGGCGGGAGCCTGGGCGCGGCCCGGCTCACCGCGGCCTCGGTGGGGCTGGCGGCCCGCTACCGCTCCCGGACCGATCTGCGGCTGCTCATCAAGACCGGCCCGGCGGCGCTGGCGGAGACCCGGGAACTGCTGGCGGCGAACGGCGGGGCGGCCGTGGCCGAGGCGGTGCCGTACCTGGACCGGATGGATCTGGCGTACGCGGCCGCCGACCTGGTCGTGTGCCGGGCCGGTTCGGCGACCGTCGCGGAGCTGGCCACCATCGGGATGCCCGCCGTCCTGGTGCCGTACCCGCACGCGCCCGGCGACCACCAGACACATAACGCGCGGGTGCTCTCCGACGCCGGGGCGGCGCTGCTGCTGCCGGACGCGGAGACCACCGCGGAGCGGCTGGCCGCGCTCGTCGACCCGCTGCTCGCCGACCCGGACCGGCTCGCGGCGATGGGCGCCGCCGCCGACCCGGGCACCCACGCCCAGGCCGCCGACCTGCTGGCCGCCAGGGCCCGCGCACTGGCCGGCCGCCCCCATCCGCACCACCCCACCACGCACCTGAAGGAGTCAGCATGAGCAACGGAGTCAGCATGAGCAGCGGTACGCGGCAGTGGCGGGGCCGCAAGGTCCTGGTGACCGGCGCCGAGGGGTTCATCGGCTCGGCCCTCGTCGATCTGCTGGTCGAGCGGGGCGCCGAGGTGCGCGCCTTCGTGCACTACAAGCCGTACGCCGAGAAGGGCAACCTCGCCCGCTACCTGGTGCCGGACAGCCCCGTCGAGATGATCTCCGGGGATGTGCGGGACGCCGGCCGGGTGATGGACGCCGTCGCCGGCTGCGACACCGTCTTCCACCTGGCGGCGCTGATCGGCATCCCGTACAGCTACGACTCGCCCGGCGCGTATGTGCAGACGAACGTGGTCGGCACCGAGAACATCGCGGAGGCGTGCCGGCGGCACGCCGTGCGGCGGCTGGTGCACACCTCCACCAGTGAGGTCTACGGGACCGCGCTGACCGCACCGATAGCAGAGGACCATCCGCTCCAGCCGCAGTCGCCGTACTCCGCGTCGAAGATCGGCGCCGACATGATGGCGCTCTCGCACTGGCACGCGTTCGAGCTGCCGGTGACGGTCGTCCGGCCCTTCAACACCTACGGCCCCCGGCAGTCGGCGCGCGCCGTGATCCCCACGATCCTGGCCCAGCTGCACTCCGGTGCCCGCCGGCTCAAGCTCGGCTCGCTCACCCCCACCCGCGATTTCACCTTCGTCACGGACACCGCGGCCGGTTTCCTGGCGATGGCCGACTGCGACCGGGCGCTGGGGCAGGTCGTCAACCTCGGCAGCGGCCGGGAGATCAGCATCGGCGCGCTCGCCCAGGCGCTGATCGAAGCCTCCGGCAGCACGGCGGAGGTGGAGGTGGACCCCGCGCGGCTGCGGCCCTCGGGCAGCGAGGTCGAGCGGCTGCTGTCGGACAACTCCCGGGCGCGCGAATGGGCTTCGTGGGAGCCGCGGGTGTCGCTGACGGAGGGACTGGCGCGGACCTCGGAGTGGGTGGCCGGGAATCTGCACCTGTTCCGCGCGGACCGCTACCAGGTGTGAGCCGCGGCCCGGCCGGGCCCGCTCAGTCCAGGCCGCCCAGGCCTTGGAGGAGCACCGTCGAGAGCCGGTGGGCCCATTCCGCGTCCACCGGCTCCGCGGTGACCAGGGTGCGGTGCACGATCGCCCCCGCGATCAGGTCGAAGATCAGGCCCGCGGTGCGCGCGGCGGCCAGGGCGCCCTCGGGTCCCGGGACGTCCGGCGGGAGTTCGCCGCGCTGCTGGGCGCGCTCGCGGCCGAGGACCACCAGCCGCTTCTGGCGGTCGACGATCGCCGACCGGATCCGCTCGCGCAGCGCGTCGTCGGTGGTGGACTCGGCGACCACGGCCATCAGCGCCGTCTTGGTCTCGGGCCGCGCGAGCAGCGCGCCGAACTGCCGCACCACGCCCTCGATATCGGCCTGGAGGCAGCCGAGGTCGGGGAGTTCGAGTTCGTCGAAGAGGACGGCGACGGCGTCCACGACCAGCTCGTTCTTGTTGGCCCAGCGGCGGTAGAGGGTCGTCTTGGCGACGCCGGCGCGGGCCGCGACATCGCCCATGGTGAGCTTTCCCCAGCCCAGGTCGACGAGCGCGGCGCGGGTCGCGTCGAGGATCGCGCGGTCGGCCGCGGCGCTGCGCGGGCGGCCGGGGCGGCCCTTGGGGGAACTGGCGGAGTGCGGCATGCGGGCGACCCTACCGGCCGGTAGGCAACCGGGTGGCGCAACGGGTGAGGCAGATCACGGGACGGGTCGCCGGAGGGGGGTTGCCCCGTGAGGGTGACGGCGAGTTACGCTACGACCCGTAGCGTAAGAGTGATGACCACTTGGCCTTGGGTGGGGACCTGCGGCCGTGCAGGACTCCCGCAACTCGGGCGCTGCGCCTCGGTGTACGCCGCCATCCCGGCGCGGCGTACGCGGTCGGGCGCGGAGCTCACCGGCAGGTCAGCGGCGCTGTCCGGCCGGATTGTGCGCACCGCTTTCCGGAACGGCCCGCCCAGGGGGGAGGATGGACCCATGCAGCCACGCAATATGTCCATGAGCGGAGTCGTCGATCTTGCCGCGGTGAAGGCGGCCGGCGATGCGAAGCAGAAGGCGGAGCAGGCCCGCGCCGAGGCGGCCCGCACCGGCGCGGCGCCGGTGAGCGGCACCGCCCTGGTCTTCGAGGTCGATGAGGCAGGGTTCCAGCAGGAGGTCCTCCAGCGCTCCAACGAGGTCCCGGTCGTCGTCGTCTTCTGGGCCGAGTGGTGCCAGCCGTGCAAGCAGCTGGCCCCGGTGATGGAGCGCCTCGCGGAGGAGTACGCCGGCAAGTTCGTGGTGGCCAGGATCGATGTCGACGCCAGCCCGATGCTCGCCCAGCAGTTCGGGGTGCAGGGCGTCCCGGCGGTCTTCGCGGTCGTCGCGGGCCAGCCCATCCCGCTCTTCCAGGGCGCGGCCCCGCAGTCCCAGATCAAGCAGGTGCTCGACCAGCTGGTGCAGGCCGCCGAGCAGCAGTTCGGCATCGTCGGCGCGCCGGTCGAGGCGGCGGGCGATGCCGAGGAGCAGCCGGTCGCCGAGGAGCCGGCCGGTCCGTACGACGCATTGCTGGAGGCCGCGAACCAGGCGCTGGACTCCGGCGATCTGGGCGGTGCCATCCAGGCGTATCAGAACGTGCTCTCCGACGACCCGGCCAACCCGGAGGCCAAGCTCGGCCTCGCGCAGGCCGAACTCCTGCGCCGGGTACAGGATCTGGACCCGCAGGCGGTCCGCAAGGAGGCCGCCGAGCAGCCGGCCGATGTGGCGGCGCAGATCCGTGCCGCCGACCTCGATCTGGTCGGCGGACATGTCGAGGACGCCTTCGCCCGCCTGGTCGACGCGGTGCGGCGGACGGCCGGTGACGACCGGGAGACCGCGCGGCTGCGGCTGCTGGAGCTCTTCGAGGTGATCGGCGCGGACGATCCGCGGGTGATCTCGGCGCGTACGGCGCTGGCCCGCGTGCTGTTCTGAGCCGCTGGCCTTCTTCCCTCCACCCGTCCCGGGACCCCTTTCGGCAAACGGAACAGCGGCCACGCTTTACCAAATCTTGGTGAAGCGTGGCCGCTGTTACTTGGAGTAAGTCCAGCGCATTGCTTTGCGGCCCTCTGTCCGCAATTACCCGATCTGCCGTCGCGATCTGCGACGACCCTGTGTACCCGGGCGATATCAGTCGGCCACGGTTCGGTTATCCAGCCGTTACTCGCAAGTAATGAACCCCTTGTGCGGCGGCCCCGAATGCACCACGATCGGCCACGCTCGGTCCATTCCCGCAGCCCGTCATCCGGTCGGCGCCGCGGGGTACTTGGGTCCCCACCGAGTGGCCGGCGGCAGTGGCGCCGGCCGTGGACAGGGGGGTCTCTGCCCTACCCGGCAGGGCCTGTCCAGGAGGTTGCGCGAGAGCGTGGCCAGTGGTTGTCGCTCGGGGGTGATCGCCGGTGTTCGGAACGCGCTCCGCCTCCGAGGACGGGCGCTCTCCTTCCCGAGGACGTAGCACTTCTCCCATCCCAGGTGCGGCCGCCCAACCGCGGCGGCCGGTACCGGAGATGTACGTCCGAGAAGGAGGAAAGTCATGGAGTCCCAGGCTCGTGGCGGGACCAGATGGAAGCGGTTCGCCGTCGTCATGGTGCCGAGTATCGCGGCGACCGCCGCGATCGGCGTCGCGATCTCGCAGGGTGCGCTCGCCGCGTCGTTCGCTGTGTCCGGCCAGCAGTTCAAGGTCACTACGGACCAGCTGAAGGGCGATGGCTTCGTGCAGTACGGAGCCATCGACGTGCAGAAGGACGGTACGAGGGTGCCGGTGGCGGTCTCGGGGTTCTCAAGCGCCGAGATCACGAACCTGTGCCAGTCGGTGGTCGTACCGGTGCCGCTGTTCGGCGATGTCTCGCTGAAGCTGTCGGCGGGCGGGGGTGACAAGCCGGTCGTGGCGAAGAACCTGTACATCGACCTCGACCAGCTGAAGGCGGACGCGACCTTCAAGAACATCAACATCGGTGTTGCTGCGGGTTCGACGTCCAACCCCGGTATGCACGCGGGTGATATGGCGGACAAGGGCTCCTTCGCCCAGGAAGCCGAGAAGGCCGTGCTGACCGGCGTAGAGCAGCGTGCCTGGGCCACCACGGCCGGCACGTTCAAGCTCAGCGGTCTGAAGATGAGCGTCGCCAAGGGCAAGAACGAGTGCTACTGACGCGCTGAGCGTGCGGGCACGGGGTGAGAGCTGTCCGGGGAGGCCCGGCGCACCTCGTGCCCCGTGCCCGTATGCCGGTGGCGCCACCATCACGCACTCCAGCTCAGAACCATGGATTTGCCAGTCCCGAGGAGCTGTACGACATGAGTGAGCGTCGTGTGGGGATCACCCCGGCCGGAGGCTGGGGGAGAGTCATTGACAGGTGCGCGCGGTGTGCAGGCGGGCCCGCCGACCGTAGGGAGGCTGGCGCATGAGCGCCGATACGCGACCCCGGCTGATCGAGACCGGTGGCCGGATGCGGATGTCGTTCCGGGAGTGGCGCGGACACCGCCCGTTCTGGGGCGGGCTGCTGACACTGCTGTCCGGCATACCGATCATGTACATCCCCTACGCGAACCTCACGATCGGTTCCCTGACCTTCAGCCTGGCGACCACCGCCGGGGCCGGTTCGCTGATCATCGGCGTGCTGCTGGTCGTGCTCGGGCTGACCTTGTGGTTCCAGCCCGCCTCGCGGGTCTTCGCGGGGGTGGCGGCGATTCTGCTCTCCCTGGTCTCCCTGGTCATCTCGAACTTCGGCGGCCTGGTGATCGGCTTCCTGCTGGGGCTGATCGGCGGTGCGCTGGGGGTCTCCTGGGCGCCGGGGAAGGCGTCCGCCGAGGACAGGGGCGAGGCCGGTGAACCGGCCCGGCCGGCGGGCGGCGGACCGGGGGGCGGCGCGGAGCCCGTGACGGCCGCCGCGGGTCCGGGGGCGGGCAAGGCATCGGACGGTCCGGCGGGGGCGAGCCCGGCCGACGGAACGAACGGGGGGCACCGTGCCGGGTGACGAGCGGCGAGCGGAGAACGCGGCCGGCGGGGCGCGGAGCGGGCCCCGGCACGCGGCCCCCAGGAAACCGCTGCTGACCCGGCTGCACATGCCCGCGGGCAAGGCGATAGCGATCGCCGCGATGCCGACCGCCGTACTGATGGGCATCGGCATCACGCCCCAGCTGGCCATCGCCAAGCCGGTGCCCGAGAGCCCGTTCAAGGACGGCCCGTGTGTGACCGCTCCGGACCAGCACGAGCAGGAAGCACAGCAGGCGGCCAAGGACGCGAAGGCCGCGAAGGACGCCAAGGACGCGAAGGCGGCCAAGGAGGCCAAGGACTCCAAGGACGCGAAGGAGAAGGCCGCCGGGGAGCAGGCCACCAAGGACGCCGCGGACGCCCGGGACGGCCAGGGCACGGCGGACCCGGACCCGGCCGGTCGGGGCGGCGGGGCCGACGGCCGGGGCGGTACATCGTCGGGTGGCGCGGTCCCGCCGGCCGGATCGTCCGCGGCCAAGGGGGGCGGCGCGCCGTCGTCCCCCGCCGGTACGCCGGCCCCCGGGCCGTCCGCCGGTGCCTCGCCCACCGCGTCCGCGGACGGGGAGAACCCCTGGTACGACCCGCTGGGCCTGGGCAAGAAGATCCACGACGCCTTGCACCCCGGCGAGGGGAAGGCGGCCGGGGATCCGGCCTCGTCCGGCGCCACATCGTCCGGCGCTCCCACACCGTCCGCCTCCACGGGCACGGACGGCGGTACGGACAAGGACAGCGGTGCGGGCCGGACGAAGGACGCCGGAGCACCGACGGCCGGCAAGGCGGCCACCGGGCCGGGCGCGGACACGGCGGGCGGGTCCGGCGGCCCGGCGGACACCGGCGGTGCGGCGGACAAGGACAAGGCCGGGGACGGCAAGGACGCCGACGGCGAGAACGCCGACGGCAAGGCCGCTGATGGCAAGGACACCGACGGCAAGGACACCGCGACCGCGACGCCGTCCGCACCGTTGCCGAGCGGCAGCGCGGACGCGCCGGACGCGGACGGGAAGAAGCCGTTCCCGTGCGTCACCGAGAAGAAGTCCGCCGGTACGGACGAGCAGGCCCCGGCCACCGTCCCGAACGATCCCTGGCAGCTGGAGTCCAGCGCCCTCACGCTGAGCGGTCTGGACTACAAGGGCGTCGTCAACCTCACGATGCCGAACGGCCGGACCAAGCAGGCCCTGAAGTTCACCGCCACCAGCGTGGACATCGGCGATCTGCACCAGATCGTGGCCGGCCCGGAAGGGCGGAAGTACCACGTCCAGGCCGCCAAGGGCTCGACGTCGACGATCCGCGGCGGCACCGTCACGATGTACACCGAGCGCCTGGAGGGCAACCTCTTCGGGCTGATCCCCATCGTCTTCGACCCCGAGCACCCGCCGCCCATCAACATCCCCTTCGCCTACTTCACCAAGGTGAAGATCACGCAGGCGGGCCAGTTCGGCGGCGATCTGACGGTGCCGGGGATGCGTCAGTCCATCACCGGCTGACGGCGCCGCGACGTACCGAACGGCCGTGGCCGCCACCCCTGTCGGAGGGTGGCGGCCACGGCCGTTCGCTGCGGGACCGGGTGGGTCAGCTCTGGCCGCCCAGGTGGTGCACGCGGACCATGTTGGTGGTGCCGGGGATGCCGGGGGGCGAACCGGCGGTGATGATCATGGTGTCGCCCTGGTTGTAGCGGTGCAGCTTGAGCAGTTCGGCGTCGACCAGGTCGACCATCTCGTCGGTGTTGTCGACGTGCGGTACGACGAAGGTCTCGACACCCCAGCTGAGGGCCAGCTGGGCGCGGGTGGCCGGGTCGGTGGTGAAGGCCAGGATCGGCTGGCAGGCGCGGTAGCGCGACAGCCGGCGGGCGGTGTCACCGGACTTGGTGAAGGCGACCAGCGCCTTGCCGTCCAGGAAGTCGGCCATCTCGCAGGCCGCGCGGGCCACCGCGCCGCCCTGGGTGCGCGGCTTCTTGCCGGGCACCAGCGGCTGGAGGCCCTTGGAGAGCAGCTCCTCCTCGGCCGCCTCGACGATCTTCGACATCGTCTTGACGGTCTCGATCGGGTAGGCGCCGACCGAGGACTCCGCGGAGAGCATGACCGCGTCGGCGCCGTCGAGGATGGCGTTGGCGACGTCGGACGCCTCGGCGCGGGTCGGCCGGGAGTTGGTGATCATCGACTCCATCATCTGGGTCGCGACGATCACCGGCTTGGCGTTCCGGCGGCACATCTCCACCAGGCGCTTCTGCACCATCGGGACCTTCTCCAGCGGGTACTCCACCGCCAGGTCGCCACGGGCCACCATGATCGCGTCGAAGGCCATCACGACCTCCGCCATGTTGGCGACCGCCTGCGGCTTCTCGACCTTGGCGATGACCGGCACCCGGCGGCCGACCTCGTCCATCACCCGGTGCACGTCCTGGACGTCCTTGGCGTCCCGGACGAAGGAGAGCGCGACCATGTCGCAGCCCATGTTCAGGGAGAACTTGAGGTCCTCGATGTCCTTCTCGGACAGCGCCGGGACGTTCACCGCCGCGCCGGGCAGGTTGATGCCCTTGTGGTCGGAGATGACACCGCCCTCGATGACGATGGTCCGCACCCGCGGACCGTCGACCTCGACGACCTGGAGCGCGACGTTGCCGTCGTTGATCAGGACCGGGTCGCCCTTGGAGACGTCACCGGGCAGGCCCTTGTAGGTCGTGCCGCAGATGGTCCGGTCACCGGGGACGTCCTCGGTGGTGATGACGAACTCGTCGCCGCGCACGAGCTCGACCGGGCCCTCGGCGAAGGTCTCCAGGCGGATCTTGGGGCCCTGGAGGTCGGCCAGCACGCCGACGGCGCGGCCGGTCTCCTCGGCCGCCTTGCGGACGCGGTGGTACCGCTCCTCGTGCTCCGAGTGGCTCCCGTGGCTCATGTTGAATCGGGCCACGTTCATACCGGCCTCGATCAGCGTCTTCAGCTGGTCGTAGGAGTCGACGGCGGGGCCCAGGGTGCAGACGATTTTGGAACGGCGCATGGGCTGAATCCTATCGGTTTGTTTCGGGGCGGAATATTCCAGCTGGGGGAAACACCAAGTTCTAGGCGTTGACCAGGGCGTATGTCTGCTGGGCGATCTCCAGCTCCTCGTCGGTGGGGACGACGGCGACCGCAACCCTGGAGTATTCGGGCGAGATCAGCCGGGGTGCGTCGGACAGTACGGCGTTGAGTCCGGCGTCGACGGCCAGGCCCAGCTCCTCCAGACCGGCGATGGCGGCCTCGCGCACCGGGGCGGCGTTCTCGCCGACGCCCGCGGTGAAGGCCACCGCGTCGACGTGGCCGAGCACCGCCGTGTAGGCGCCGATGTACTTCTTCAGCCGGTGTATGTAGATGTCGAACGCCAGCTGGGCGCGCTCGTCACCCTCCTCGATCCGGCGCCGGATCTCGCGCATGTCGTTGTCGCCGCAGAGCCCGAGCAGACCGCTCTTCTTGTTGAGCAGCACGTCGATCTCGTCGGCGGACATCCCGGCCACCCGCTTGAGATGGAAGGTCACCGCGGGGTCGATGTCACCGGAGCGGGTGCCCATGACCAGGCCCTCCAGCGGGGTGAGCCCCATCGAGGTGTCCATGCAGCGGCCGCCGGCCACCGCGGACGCCGAGGCGCCGTTGCCCAGGTGCAGCACGATGACGTTGGTCTCGGCGGGGTCCTTGCCCAGCAGCGCCGCGGTCTGGCGGGAGACATAGGCGTGCGAGGTGCCGTGGAAGCCGTAGCGGCGGATGCGGTGCGCGTCGGCGGTCGCCACGTCGATGGCGTAGCGGGCCGCGTACTCCGGCATCGTGGTGTGGAACGCGGTGTCGAAGACCGCGACCTGCGGCAGGTCGGGGCGGAGCGCCTGCGCGGTCCTGATGCCGGTGATGTTCGCCGGGTTGTGCAGCGGTGCGACCGGCACCAGCCGCTCGATCTCGGCCAGCACCGCGTCGTCGATGACGGTCGGCACGGTGAACTTCAGACCGCCGTGCACCACCCGGTGGCCGATCGCGGCCAGCTCGGGGGAGTCGAGGCCGAGACCGTCCGCGGCCAGCTCGGTGGCGACGGCCTTCAGCGCGGCCTCGTGGTCGGCTATCGGCCCCTCGTGCTCGCGCTTGGCGCCGCCGGACACCAGCGGGGTGTGGGACAGGCGGGAGGTCTCCTCACCGATCCGTTCGACCAGGCCGAGGGCGAGCCGGGTGCCGTCGGTCATGTCGAGGAGCTGGTACTTCACCGACGAGGAGCCGGAGTTGAGGACGAGAACGCGGGAGGCGTGGGAGGTCATGGAGGGCTTTCCGGTGGGTTCGGGGGCGGACACGGGGCGGCCGGAGTCAGCCGGCGGCGGGCTGGGCGCCGGGCTGGGCACCCTGTGCCTGAATGGCGGTGATGGCCACCGTGTTGACGATGTCCTGGACCAGGGCACCGCGCGAGAGGTCGTTGACCGGCTTGCGCAGGCCCTGGAGCACCGGGCCGACGGCGATCGCGCCGGCCGAGCGCTGCACGGCCTTGTAGGTGTTGTTGCCGGTGTTGAGGTCCGGGAAGATCAGCACGGTGGCCTTGCCCGCGACATCGGATCCGGGGAGTTTGGTCTGCGCGACCGCCGCGTCCACCGCCGCGTCGTACTGGATCGGGCCCTCGACCAGCAGGTCGGGGCGGAGCGCGCGGACCAGCTCGGTGGCCTTGCGGACCTTGTCGACGTCCGCGCCGGAGCCGGAGGTACCGGTGGAGTACGACAGCATCGCGATCCGCGGCTCGACGCCGAACTGGGCGGCGGTGGCGGCCGACTGGATGGCGATATCGGCGAGCTGCTCGGCGTTCGGGTCCGGGTTGACCGCGCAGTCGCCGTAGACCAGGACCCGGTCGGCCAGGCACATGAAGAAGACCGAGGAGACGATCTGGGCGGGCGCCCCGGCTGCCGTGCCGGGCGCCGCCCCCCGGGTCTTGATGATCTCGAAGGCGGGCCGGATGGTGGCGGCGGTGGAGTGCACCGCGCCGGAGACCATGCCGTCGGCCAGGCCCTCCTGGACCATCAGGGTGCCGAAGTACGAGACGTCCGCGACGATGTCGTAGGCCAGCTCGTAGCTGACGCCCTTGTGGGCGCGGAGCTCCGCGTACAGCTCGGCGAACCGCTCGCGCAGTTCGGAGGTCTGCGGGTCGATGATCTGCGCGTCCGCCAGGTCGATGGCGAGGTCCGCGGCGCGCTTGCGGATCGCCTCCTCCTCGCCCAGCAGCGTCAGATCGCAGACGTCGCGGCGCAGCAGCACATCGGCGGCGCGCAGGACGCGCTCCTCGCCGCCCTCGGGCAGCACGACCCGGCGGCGGCCGGCCCGGGACCGTTCGATCAGCTCGTGTTCGAACATCATCGGGGTGACGCGGCCGGAGCGGGCGACGGAGATGCGGTTCGTCAGCTCCGCGGTGTCCACATGCCGCTCGAAGAGGCCGAGCGCGGTCTCCGCCTTGCGCGGGGAGGCGGCGTTCAGTTTGCCCTCGATGGCGAAGAGTTCGGCGGCGGTCGGGAAGGAGCCGCCGGGCACCGAGATGACCGGGGTGCCGGGGGCGAGCCGGCCGGCCAGCGCCATGATGTCGGGGCCCGGCCGTTCGTCGAGGGTGAGCACCACACCGGCGATCGGCGGGGCGCCGGCGCTGTGCGCGGCGAGCGAACCGACGACCAGGTCGGCCCGGTCCCCGGGGGTCACCACGAGGCAGCCGGGGGTCAGCGCTCGGAGGAAGGTCGGCAGCATGGCGCCGCCGAAGACGAAGTTCCGGGCGTCGCGGGCGAGCCCGGACTCGTCGCCGAGGAGCACCTCGGCGCCGAGGCTGTGCACGATCTGGCCGACGGTCGGGGCGGAGAGCGAACCGTCCTCGGGGAGTACGTAGCAGGGCACCGGCAGGCGGGCCGAGAGCCGCTCGGCGACGGCCGTGCGCAGGGCGGGATCGACCCGGTTGACGACCAGGGCGACCACGTCGCAGCCCAGCGAGTCGTAGGCGCGGTAGGCGTTGCGGGCCTCGGCGCGTACGGACTCGGCCTCCTGGCCCTGGCCGCCGACGACGGCCAGCACCGCGGCGCCGAACTCGTTGGCGAGCCGGGCGTTGAGGTTCAGCTCGTCCGGCAGGCTGGTGGCCGCGTAGTCCGAGCCGAGCACCAGCACGTACTCGTAGTCCCTGGCCACCTGGTGGAAGCGGTCGACGAGCCGGGAGACCAGTTCGTCGGTGCCGCGCTCCGCCTGGAGCGTGCCGGCTTCCTCGTAACTCATGCCGTAGACGGACTCGGCGGTCTGCGTGAGCCGGTAGCGTGCCCGTAGAAGATCGAACAACCGGTCGGGTCCGTCGTGGACCAGCGGGCGGAAGACTCCGACCCGGTCTACATGGCGAGTCAGGAGTTCCATCACTCCCAGCTCGATGACCTGGCGGCCGTCGCCGCGGTCGATACCGGTCACATACACGCTGCGTGTCACGCGTGCTCTCCGATCCATTCGGTTGCTCGCAAGGTCAAATTACCCGTTATGGTGAGCTTGCCCCTCTTGACAATACCTGCGCGGGTGGATAAGTCACTCTCCCAGTTCGCGCGGAGGAACAAGGGGGACGGCCCCGGTGTGAGGGCGGGGTCCGCCGGCCCATGAAACAATCGGACTGGCTCACAAGAACCAACAGCGAGCACAGGAGACACAGCACGATGCGTATCGGAGTCCTCACCGCAGGCGGCGACTGCCCTGGCCTGAATGCTGTGATCCGGTCTGTTGTCCATCGAGCCCTCACCGGCCACAACGACGAGGTCATAGGTTTCGAGGACGGCTTCAAGGGCCTCCTCGACGGGCGCTTCCGCAAGCTCGACCTGGACGCGGTCAGCGGCATCCTCGCCCGCGGCGGCACCATCCTCGGCTCGGCCCGGCTGGAGCGCGACCGGCTGCGTGAGGCGTGCGACAACGCCAAGGACCTCTCCCAGGAGTACGGGATCGACGTCCTGATCCCGATCGGCGGCGAGGGCACGCTCACCGCGGCCCGGATGCTGTCGGACGCCGGGATGCCGGTCGTCGGCGTCCCGAAGACCATCGACAACGACATCTCCTCCACCGACCGCACCTTCGGCTTCGATACCGCCGTCGGGGTGGCGACGGAGGCCATCGACCGCCTCAAGACCACCGCCGAATCGCATCAGCGGGTCATGGTCGTCGAGGTCATGGGCCGGCACGCGGGCTGGATCGCGCTGGAGTCCGGGATGGCCGGCGGCGCCCACGGCATCTGCCTGCCCGAGCGCCCCTTCGATGTGAACGACCTGGTCAGGATGGTCGAGGAGCGGTTCGCCCGCGGTAAGAAGTTCGCCGTCGTCTGCGTCGCCGAGGGCGCGCACCCGGCCGCGGAGACCATGGACTACGAGAAGGGCGCGATCGACCAGTTCGGTCACGAGCGCTTCTCGGGCATCGGCAACCACCTCGCCGTCGAGCTGGAGAAGCGCCTGGGCAAGGAGGCCCGCCCGGTCATCCTCGGCCACGTCCAGCGCGGCGGCACCCCCACCGCCTACGACCGGGTGCTCGCCACCCGCTTCGGCTGGCACGCCGTCGAGGCCGCGCACCGCGGTGACTTCGGCAGGATGACCTCGCTGCGCGGCACGGACATCACGATGGTGCCGCTGGCCGACGCGGTCACCGAGCTCAAGACCGTGCCCGCGAGCCGGATGGACGAGGCCGAGTCGGTCTTCTGAGCCCCGGCTCCGCCCCCCGCGGCACACACCGCGCATCACCACCACGGCGGCGCGCCTCCCCTCGGCCGAGGGAAGGCGCGCCGCCGTGCGTCGTGCGGATCACTGCGCGCCGATCGCCTCCAGCATGTTCAGCCGGGCGGCCCGGCGGGCCGGCCAGAGCGCGGCCAGTACGCCCACGACCAGCGCGATCAGCAGGAACAGCCCGAGCCGTCCCCAGGGCAGCACCATCTCGTACGTCGGGAAGGCCGAGCCGGTCAGCTGGCCGCCGGACCAGGCGAGGAAGATGCCCACGCCCATGCCGAGCACCGCCCCGAACAGCGAGATGACCACCGACTCCAGCCGGACCATCTGCTTGATGCCGCTGCGGGCCAGTCCGATCGCCCGCAGCATCCCGATCTCGCGGGTCCGCTCGAAGACCGACATGGCCAGGGTGTTGACGACACCGACCACCGCGATGACCAGGGCCATGGCCAGCAGCCCCAGGACCATGTTCATGATCGTGTCGATCTCCCCGGCGGCCTCCCGGCTCAGATCGGCGTGGCTCTGGACCTTCAGCAGCGGACTGTCGCCGAGCGCGTGCCGGATCTCCTCGGCGATCTTCTCGGAGCCGCCGCCGTCGGCCTTCACCAGCAGTTCGTCGTTCTTGGGCCGCGGCAGGTGCGGGTCCACCAGTGACATATCGGCGAAGGACGTACCGATCACCTGGTTGTCCCGGTAGACCGCGGCGACCTTCAGCTTGGTCTGCTTGCCCGCGTCGGACGGCTTGTCGCTGAACTCCACCGTGACCTGGTCACCGGCCTTCCAGTGGTGCTCCGCGGCCTCCTTCTCCGAGACGGCGATACCGCCGGCCCGGACCGCGTCCAGCGAGCCCTGGGTGAAGTCCAGCGCGGTGACGGCCGGGAGCTGCGCGAGGTCGGTGCCGGTCAGGCGGCCGAAGCCGTCGCCGGCCTTGAAGAACGTCCCGCGCAGCGGCACCATCGCCCGCACACCCGGCACCTGCGCCACCTTCTTGGACAGCTCGGGGTCCAGACCGGTCATGACGCTGCCGGCCGTGACCTTGTAGTCGGCCGTCAGACCGGTCGCCGCCATCTTGTCCATGCCCCGCTGCGCCGACTCCCCGACGACCGTCATACCGGTGATCAGGGTGAGCCCGATCATCAGCGACGACGCGGTCGCGGCGGTGCGGCGCGGATTGCGCAGCGCGTTCTCCTTGGCCAGCTTGCCGCTGATGCCGAAGAGCCGGGTGGTGACAAGGCCGGCCAGCGAGACCAGCGGACGGGAGAGCAGCGGCGCAAGGATGATCATGCCGACCAGCGTCAGCATCGAGCCGGCCATGGCGAGCAGCAGATTGTTCTCGTCGGCGACGTCGAAGGTGGAGAGGTAGAGCATCACCGCCACGCCGACGCCGGTGACGAGCAGTCCGAGGGAGTTGCGCAGGACCAGGCTGCGCGGTGCGAGGGGCGCCTCGACGGTGTTCAGCGCCTCCACCGGGGCGATCTTCGCGGCCTTGCGGGACGGCAGCCAGGCGGCCAGTACGGTCACCACGACACCCACCGCCAGCGTGTAGAGCACCGTGGTCGGCTTGACGACGACCGGGCCGTCCGGGAAGTGCGCGCCGTTGGCGTCGAGCACCGCCCGCAGGCCCACCGCGATACCGGCGCCCAGCGCGAAGCCGACGGCGGACGAGAGGAGCCCCAGCAGCCCCGCCTCGGCCAGCACCGAGCGGACGACCTGCCGGCGCGAGGCGCCGATCGCCCGCATCAGCGCGATCTCGCGGCTGCGCTGGGAGATCAGCATGGTGAAGGTGTTGGCGATGAGGAAGACGCCGACGAACAGGGCGATACCGGCGAAGGTCAGCAGGGTCTTGCTCATCGCGCTGTTCTGCGCGGTGACCATCTTGGCCTGCTGGGCGGCGAGTTCGGCACCGCTGGTCGCCGTGGCACGGTCCTTGGGCAGCAGCGCCCGGACCTGCGCGGTCAGCGCCTGCTGGTCGGTGCCGGGGTGCGTCGTCACCACCAGCTCGCTGAACTGGCCGGGGTGCAGATACAGCCGCTGCGCGGTGGCGGTGTCGAAGAGCGCCAGACTGCCGCCCGCGATCACCTGCCGGTCGTCGGTGGAGACGATGCCGACCAGCTTCTTCGTCAGCACCGGGCCGTCGGTGGCGAACCGCACCGTGTCGCCGATCCGGTAGCCGGCGGCCTTCGCGGTGGCCTCGGCCAGCGCCAGCTCGTCCGCGGCGGCGGGCCCCCGGCCCTGCACCAGCGGATAGCGGTCGTCCCGGCCGTCCGTGCCCGGCAGGTAGTTGACGGCGCGGTTGCGCCAGTCCTCGCCGACCGGCCGGCCGTCCTTGCCGGCGAGGGTCGCCGGTCCGGTGACGTCGGACCGCACGTTCGCCACACCGGGCAGGGCGCGGATGCGGGCGGCCAGTTTCTCGTCGAGGGCGGTGGTCCGTTTGCCGTCCGCGCTCTCGTCGTCGGTGCCGGTCCGGACGGTCTCGACCGAGACGGCCACGTCCTTGAGGTTCCTGGTGGAGGCGTTCTTGGCGGCCTCGCCGATGGTGTCGCTGAAGATGAGGGTGCCGGCGACGAAGGCGGTGCCCAGCAGGACCGCGAGCGCGGTCATCATCAGGCGGGCCTTGTGCGCGAGGACATTGCGCAGAGCGGTACGCAGCATGGTGGTGGTGTCAGTCCTGGGGTGCGGTTACACGGGATACGGCAGAGTGGCGGGCGTCGTGCCCGGTGTCCGGGGCGCCGGCGTCAGCTCGTCCGGCCCTTGGCGTCGAACAGCCGCATCCGGTCCAGCACCGCGTCGGCGGTCGGCTCGTGCAGCTCCTCGACGATCCGGCCGTCGGCGAGGAAGATCACCCGGTCCGCGTACCCGGCGGCTACCGGGTCGTGGGTGACCATCACCACGGTCTGGTCCATCGCCCGCACCGACTCCCGCAGGAAGCCCAGGACTTCGGCGCCGGAGCGGGAGTCGAGGTTGCCGGTCGGCTCGTCGGCGAAGATGATCTCCGGCTGGGCGGCCAGCGCCCGCGCCACCGCCACCCGCTGCTGCTGGCCGCCGGAGAGCTGCGCGGGCCGGTGCGTCAGCCGGCCGGACAGGCCCACGGTCTCGATGACGTTGTTCAGCCACTGCTGGTCGGGCTTGCGGCCGGCGATGTCCATCGGCAGCGTGATGTTCTCCAGGGCGGTCAGGGTGGGCAGCAGGTTGAACGCCTGGAAGATGAAACCGATCTTGTCGCGGCGCAGCCGGGTCAGCTGCTTGTCGCCCAGCGATGCCAGTTCGACATCACCGATCCGGGCGGAGCCGCCGGATATCGAGTCCAGACCGGCCATGCAGTGCATCAGCGTGGACTTGCCGGACCCGGACGGGCCCATGATCGCCGTGAACCGGGCCTTGCCGAACTCGACGGAGACCGAGTCCAGCGCCACCACCCGGGTCTCGTCCCGGCCGTAGACCTTGCTCAGGTCCGTCGCACGGGCGGCGACGGCCGCGGTGGCTCGGGCGGGGGCGGGTGAGCCGGGGAAGGCGGTCGCGTGGGACACGGGGGGACTCCTGGAGGGGGACGGAAGGTGAGGTCCCCATTCTCGGCCGCGCGGGGCGCCCGGCACCTCGGCCGCAGGGACCGAAAGCCGGACCGGCCGAAAGTCCGACCGGGCCCGCCGCCGTCATCCCCTGGGGGGATCCGCGTCCGACCTTTGGCCTACGGGCCGTCACCGGTGGCGCGTACGGGATCAGCCCTTCACCGCGCCGCCGAGCGCGAATCCGCCGCCCAGCCGCCGGGAGATCAGGAGGTACAGCAGGAGCACCGGCGTCGAGTACAGGAGGGAGAAGGCGGCGAGTTCGCCGAAGGCGATGCCCTGGTAGTTGCCGAAGAAGGTGAAGATGCTGACGGACGCGGGCAGTTGCTCGGGGGAGAGCAGCAGCATGAAGGGGACGAAGAAATTGCCCCACATCATGATGAACGTGTACACGGTCACGACCCCGAACCCGGGGCCCATCAGCGGCAGGACGATCCGCAGCAGCGTCTGCGCCCAGGAGGCGCCGTCCGTCCAGGCCGCCTCCTCCAGCGCCCTGGGCACCCCGTCCATGAAGTTCTTCAGCAGCCAGATGGCGAACGGGAGCTGGGCGGTGGCCAGGAAGAGCGCGGTGCCGTACATCGTGTCGATCAGATCGACCCGGACGAAGAGTCCGTAGACCGGGACCATGAGCGCGGTGACCGGCAGACAGGTCGAGAACAGGACGGTCAGCAGGTACGGGCGGCTGAAGCGGGCCCGGAAGCGGGAGAGCGGATAGGCGGCCAGCGCCGCGCAGACCATCGTGAGCGACGTCGCGCCGCCGCACAGCAGCAGGCTGTTGAGCATCGGCGTGAAGGTGATCTCGTCGGTCAGCACCGCCGCGAAGTTGGCCACCCCGGGCGCATCCGGCAGCCGTACCCGCAGCGTCGCGCCGGTGTCCAGCGACGACAGCACCAGCCAGGCCAGCGGGACGGCGAAGGCCGCGGCGGTGACCAGCAGCGCGGCGTCGGCGGCGAGGCGGTGGCGGGTGGCGCGGGACGGGCGGCGGGGCATCAGACCTCCTCGCGCAGCAGCCGCAGCGAGACCACCGAGAACAGCGCGCCCACCACGAGCAGCAGCAGCGCCACCGCGGTGCCGTAGCCGATCAGGGACTTCATGAACGCCTGGTCGTACATGAACACCGGCAGCGTCTGGCTGCGGTCGCCGGGGCCGCCGCGGGTCATCGTCCAGATGAGCCCGAAGACGGAGAGCGTCTGGAGGGTGTTGAGCATCAGATTGGTACCGATGGAGCGGCGGATCATCGGCAGCGTGATGTGCCACAGCCGCCGCAGTCCGCCCGCGCCGTCGACCTCCGCGGACTCGGTGACCTCCTGGGGAATCCCGGCCAGCGCCGCCGAGTAGATCAGCATCGAGAAGGCCGTGCCGCGCCAGACGTTGGCGAACGACACGGCGAGGATGGGGAGCGTGAACAGCCAGTTCTGGGTGGGCAGATGGAGCCAGGCGAGGAGGGCGTTGAGGGTCCCGCGCCGTTCGAAGAAGGTGTAGAGCAGAAAGCCCGCGACGATCTCCGGGAGCACCCAGGCGGTGATCACCACCGCACCGGTGACCGCACGGACGGGCCGCGAGGCGCGCCGCAGCAGAGCCGCCAGCGCGAGGCCCAGGGTGTTCTGGCCGAGGAGCGAGGAGAGGGCGGTGAACACCAGCGTCAGCACCACCGCATTGAGGAACGCGGGGTCGGTGACGGCGCGCCGGAAGTTGGCCAGGCCGACGAAGGACGCCGACTCCTGGCCGGTCAGCTGGGTGTCGGTGAGGGCGAGATAGCAGCAGTAGCCGACCGGCCCGGCGAGGAAGAGCAGCAGCAGGACGGTGGCCGGGGCGAGCGGGGACCAGCGCAGCAGCCCCCTGCGGACGGCCGCGGGGCGGGGCGCCGGGGCCGGGCGAGCGGCGTGCGGGACGGCGCCGGTCATGGCCTGGCGACGACGTGGCCGCCGGTGAGGGACGCCAACTGCCCGTCGTACTCCGCGGCCGCTTTCTCCGGCGTGGCCTCGCCCGCGGTGACCGCCTCCATCGCCTCGCCGATCGCCGCGGACACCTTGGGGTAGTCGGGCAGCGCGGGCCGGTACCGGCTGACCTTGACCAGACCGGTGAAGAAGCCGATGCCCGGTACCGACGACAGATAGCGCGGGTCGGCGGCGACATCCCCGCGTACCGCGATCTGCGCGCCCCGTACGCACCATTCGAGGGCGTTGGGCCGCGACTGGAAGGTCTGGATCAGCTGCCAGGCCAGCTCCGGCTGCCGGGCCCGGCTCGGCACCGACCACGTCCAGCCGCCGGCCAGGCTGACGGCGCCGGGCGGGGCGCCGTGCCGGGTGGGGAAGGGGGCCTGGCCGAGCGTCGTGGACCACGCGGGCCACGGTCTGCCGCCGGTCGGCTGCCACTGCTGGCCCAGCCACGAGCCGTCGAGGTCGATGGCGAGCTTCTCCTCGGGCAGCAGTTCGGCGGCGACCCGGGTCTGGATGCTGGGGCTGAGCGCGTCGGACACCTCGGGGCCCAGGTGCTCGCGGTAGACCGTGTCGAGGAAGGCCAGGCTGTCCCGGAAGCCCTTGCCGCCGGTGACCCACTTGCCGCTGACCGGGTCGTGGAGCTGCTGCCCGGTGCCGTAGAGCAGCATCTCGAAGCCCTGCATGACGGCGGCCTCGCCCGCGCTCTTGCCGGTGAAGACGTTCAGCGGGATGACGCCGGGCACCTTTCGCTTGACCGTCCGGGCCGCGTCCAGCACCTCGTCCCAGGTCCGGGGCCGCCAGTCGGCGGGCAGCCCGGCCCGCCGGAAGATCTTCTTGTTGAACCACAGCCCGCGGGTGTCCGTACCGTCCGGGACGCCGTAGGTGTGGCCGTCCGGCCCCTTCGCCGCGTCCTTGGCGGACGGTTCGAACTGCCCCCACTGGTCCCAGGTGCGGAGGTAGCCGTCCAGGGGCCGCAGCAGCCCGGCCCGGATATCGGAGTTGATCAGGAAGGTGTCCTCGTAGACCAGGTCGGGCGCGGTCTTCGAGGAGCGCATCATCTGCTGGATCTTGGTGTAGTAGTCGTTCTCCGCGGCCTGGACCGGGATGAGCCGGACCTTCTTGCCGGGGTGGGCTCTCTCGAACTGCCGCGCCACGAGCCGGACGTAGTCGTCCCGGAGGGTGACCTTGCCGTTGGTGTCCTTGACGAAGGCGACCTTGACGGTGTCGCGGTCGCTCTCGGACCCGCTGCCGCAGGCGGTGAGCGTACCGGCGGCCAGCAGGGCGGCGGTGAGCAGGATCAGCGGGGCGGTGGGGCGCACGGCACGACCTCCAACTGGCCACAAGGGGCTGCTCGGTGACCGTAGGGTCAGCCGCCGGGGCGGGTCAATGGCCCGACCAGCGGTACCGCAGTTCGGGGCGGCCCACCTGGCCGTACTGCGGGGCGCGGGCGGCCCGGCCGGTCTCCACCAGGTGTTCGAGATAGCGGCGGGCGGTGATCCGGGAGATCCCGACGCCGGCCCCCGCCTCGGCCGCGGTCAGCCCGCCGTCGGCGGCGCGCAGCCCGTCGGTCACCACCCGCAGGGTGGCCGCGGTCAGCCCCTTGGGGAGCGCGGCCGGCCGCGGTGAGCGCAGCGCGGCGATCGCCCGGTCCACCTCGTCCTGACCGCTGGCCTCGCCCGCGGTGGCGCGGAAATCGGCGTAGCGGACGAGCCGTTCGCGCAGGGTGGCGAAGGTGAACGGTTTCAGCACGTACTGCACGACGCCGAGCGAGACGCCCTCGCGCACCATCGCCAGATCGCGGGCCGAGGTCACCGCGATGACATCGGCGCTCTGACCGGCCGCGCGCAGCGTCCGCACCAGGTGCAGTCCGTGGCCGTCGGGCAGGTAGAGGTCGAGCAGCAGCAGATCGACGGGGTGCTGGTCGAGGTGGCGGCGGGCGTCGCCGCCGGAGTGCACGGTGCCGCAGACGGCGAAGCCGGGCACCCGTCTGACGTACAGGGCGTGCGCGTCGGCGGCGACGGGGTCGTCCTCGACGATGAGGACGCGGATGTCGGGAGTGGTCACCGGGCCCATCCTCTCGCAGGGCCCCCGCCACCGGCGCAGGCCGGTCCGGCCGCGCGCGTCATACCGTCACCCGCGCGTGCAGCGGCAGCCGGACGGTGAACCGCGCGCCGCCCTCCGGGGCGCGGTCGAGTGTGATGGTGCCGCCGTTGCGCCGTACGGCCTGCTGGACGAGGGCGAGCCCGAGACCGCGCGCGGCTCCGGCGGTGGCGGCGCCCGCCGCGGTGGCTGTGGCGGCCGTGGCGTTCAGGGTGCTCAGGGTGTTCGGCTTGGTGCTCCAGCCCCGCCGGAAGACCTCCTCGGCGGCGCCGTCGGCCACCCCCGGCCCGTTGTCCGCGACGCACAGCAGCAGCTCACCGGCGACCGCCCGCGCGGTGACCCGCACCTGCGGCGGCGGATCGGCGGCGCCGTGCTCCTGGGTCGGCGCGGCGGCGTCGATGGCGTTGTCGACGAGGTTGCCCAGCACCGTCACCAGATCGCGGGCGGGCAGACCGGGCGGCAGCAGCCCGTCGTCGATGCGGCTGTCGGGGGTCAGCGTCAGCTCGACGCCGTGCTCGTTGGCCTGTGCCGCCTTGCCGAGCAGCAGCGCGGCGAGCACCGGTTCGGCGACCGCGCCGACGACCTGGTCGGTCAGCGCCTGGGCCAGCTCCAGCTCCGCCGTCGCGAACTCCACGGCCTCCTCGGCCCGCCCCAGTTCGATCAGCGAGACCACGGTGTGCAGCCGGTTGGCGGCCTCGTGGGCCTGTGAGCGCAGCGCCTCCGCGAAACCGCGTACGGAGTCCAACTCCCCTGACAGGGACTGGAGTTCGGTGTGATCGCGGAGGGTGATGACACTGCCGCGGTGCTCGCCACCCCAGACCGGCGCGCTGTTGACGACGAGGACCCGCTCGGCGGTGAGATGGAGTTCGTCGACGCGCGGGCCGGGCGCCGCCAGCGCCTCGGTGAGCGCCTCGGGCAGCCCCAGTCCGGCCACGGAACGGCCCACCACCTCACCGGAGAGCCCGAGCAGCTCCCGCCCGCCGTCGTTGATCAGGGCCACCCGGCGCCGCCCGTCCAGCATCAGCAGCCCCTCGCGCACCGCGTGCAGCGCCGCGTGGTGGTAGTCGTGCATCCGGCTCAGCTCGGCGGCGTTCATCCCGTGCGTATGCCGCCGCAGCCGGGCGTTGATGACATACGTGCCGGCGCCGCCGAGCACCAGCGCGGCCGCCGCCACCGCGACCAGCGCCAGCACCTGGTCGCGCAGTTCGGCGCTGATCGTCTCGACGGTGATCCCGGAACTGACCAGCGCGATGATCCGGCCGCCCTGCGCCGGGTCGCGGACCGGCGCGACGACCCGTACGGACGGACCGAGCACCCCCCGGTACGTCTCGGCGAAGACCTCGCCGCGCAGCGCGGGCCCGGTGTGCCCGAGGTACTTCGCGCCGACCGCGGACGGCTCCGGATGGGTCCAGCGCGTCCCGTCCGGGGCCATCACCACGACGAAGTTGACGCCCGCGTCGCGCTCCAGGCGGGAGGCGTACGGCTGGAGGGCGGCGGTCGGGTCCGCCGAGCGGGCCGCCGCCACGACGGCCGGGGAGTCGGCGACGGCGCAGGCGGCCGCGGTCACCTGGCGCCGCGCCGTCGCCGCCGCCTGCCGGTCCGCGCTGACGTACGCGAACACCACGCAGCCCGCGACGACCACGGCCACCAGCACGACCTGCATGGCGAAGAGCTGCCCGGCGAGGCTGCGGGGGCCGCGCAGCCGGCGGAGCGGTCGGAATCGGGGTCGGGCGAGGGGCATGCAGAACAGTCTGCACGGTCACTTTTACGTGAACGAAATGCACGTAAGGGTGACGGGCGCCACAGTGGCGTGCATAGTCGCCGGGACTTTGCTGTGCGCCGGAGCCGCTGAGCCGCACACCGTCGCAGAGCCGTAGACCGAGGAGGCAGCCGTGGCTGCACAGACCCCGCCGTCCGGGGAGACCACCGAGGAGACCGCGCCCAGGAAGCGGGACCGCACCCATTACCTGTACCTCGCGGTGATCGGCGCGGTACTGCTCGGCATCGCCGTGGGCTTCGTCGCCCCGGGCGTCGCCGTCGAACTGAAGCCGCTCGGCACCGGGTTCGTGAACCTCATCAAGATGATGATCTCGCCGGTCATCTTCTGCACCATCGTGCTGGGTGTCGGCTCGGTCCGTAAGGCGGCCAAGGTCGGCGCGGTGGGCGGGCTGGCCCTCGGCTACTTCATGGTGATGTCCACCGTCGCGCTGGCGATCGGCCTGGTCGTCGGCAACATCCTGGAGCCCGGCTCCGGGCTGCACCTGACCGAGGCCGTCCGGCACGCGGGCCAGGCCCAGACGGCGGGCGGCGGTGAGAGCACCTCGGAGTTCCTGCTCGGCATGATCCCGACCACGCTGGTCTCCGCCTTCACCGGCGGACAGGTGCTCCAGACGCTGCTGGTGGCGCTGCTGGTCGGCTTCGCCCTCCAGGCCCTGGGCACCGCGGGCGAGCCGGTCCTGCGCGGTATCGGGCACCTCCAGAAGCTGGTCTTCCGGGTGCTCGCGATGATCATGTGGGTGGCGCCGGTGGGTGCCTTCGGCGCGATGGCCGCGGTGGTCGGCGCGACCGGTCTGGACGCGCTGAAGTCCCTGGCCGTCATCATGATCGGCTTCTATGTCACCTGTCTGCTGTTCGTGGTCGTGGTGCTCGGCACGCTGCTGCGGCTGGTCGCCGGCGTCAACGTCTTCCAGCTGCTGAAGTACCTGGGGCGGGAGTTCCTGCTGATCCTGTCCACGTCCTCCTCGGAGTCGGCGCTGCCCCGGCTGATCGCCAAGATGGAACACCTGGGCGTCAGCAAGCCGGTGGTCGGCATCACCGTCCCGACCGGCTACAGCTTCAACCTCGACGGCACCGCCATCTACCTGACGATGTCCTCGCTGTTCGTGGCCGAGGCGATGGGCAAACCGCTGCCGGTCGGCCAGCAGATCTCACTGCTGGTCTTCATGATCATCGCGTCGAAGGGTGCGGCGGGCGTCACCGGCGCGGGCCTGGCGACACTGGCCGGCGGTCTGCAGTCGCACCGCCCGGAACTGGTGGACGGCGTCGGCCTGATCGTCGGCATCGACCGCTTCATGAGCGAGGCGCGGGCGCTGACCAACTTCGCGGGCAACGCGGTCGCCACGGTCCTGATCGGCACCTGGACCAAGGAGATCGACAAGGCCAGGGTGGGCGAGGTGCTCGCCGGCCACCTGCCGTTCGACGAGAAGACGCTCGCCGCGGACGGCCACGGGCCCGCCGAGGCGCCCGCCGCCGAGGTGCCCGCCGCCGAGGTGCCCGCACCGCGCACCGGCGACGCGAAGGCGGCCGCCCAGGTCTGACCGCGGGGCCGCCCCGCCGCCGGCGGGCCGTACGCGGCGGGCCGGAGCGGAACGGCGGGCGGAGGGGCGGGTGCCGGTGGGCGCCCGCCTCTCCGTCGTACGCCGCCGGGCGCCGCTCCTCAGCCCGGCCGCAGCCAGAGCGTGGCCAGCGGCGGCAGCACGGGGGTGAGGGAGGCGTCCCGGCCGTGCCAGGGCACCGGTTGGGCCGTCAGCGGGCCGGGGTTGGTGACCCCGCTGCCGCCGTAGCGCGCGGCGTCGGTGTTGAGCACCTCGTGCCAGACCGGGAGGTGGCCGGGGACGCCGAGCCGGTAGCCGGGGCGTACGACGGGGGAGAAGTTGGCGACCGCGAGCAGGGGGGAGCCGTCGGCGGCGAAGCGGAGGAAGGCGAAGACGTTGTCCTCCCGGGCGTCGCCGTCCAGCCAGCAGAACCCGCCCGGGTCGGTGTCCCGCTCCCAGAGCGCGGGCGCGGCGGCGTAGCCGCGGTTCAGATCGCGGACCAGATCGCGCACGCCCCGGTGGTCCGGCTCCGCCCCGTACGACGGGTCCAGCAGCCACCAGTCCGGGCCGTGGCGCTCCGCCCACTCCGCGCCCTGCGCGAACTCCTGCCCCATGAAGAGGAGTTGCTTGCCCGGATGGGACCACATATAGCCCAGATAGGCGCGGTGGGTGGCCCGCCGCTGCCACCAGTCGCCCGGCATCTTCGACACCAGGGAACGCTTGCCGTGCACCACCTCGTCGTGCGAGATCGGCAGCACATAGTTCTCCGAGTACGCGTAGACCATGGAGAAGGTCATCTCGTGGTGGTGGTACTTGCGGTGCACCGGCTCCTTGGCGGCATAGCCGAGGGAGTCGTGCATCCAGCCCATGTTCCACTTCAGCCCGAAACCCAGCCCGCCGAAACCGCCGGGGCCGACATGGTGCGTGGCCCGGGTGACGCCGTCCCAGGCGGTGGACTCCTCGGCGATGGTGACGACGCCGGGGCAGCGCCGGTAGACGGTCGCGTTCATCTCCTGGAGGAAGGCGACCGCGTCGAGGTTCTCCCGCCCGCCGTGCGCGTTCGGCGTCCAGCCGCCCTCCTCGCGCGAGTAGTCGAGGTAGAGCATCGAGGCGACGGCGTCCACCCGCAGCCCGTCGATATGGAACTCCTGGCACCAGTACACCGCGTTGGCGACCAGGAAGTTCCGCACCTCGGCGCGGCCGTAGTCGAACTCCAGCGTGCCCCAGTCCGGATGCGCGGCCCGCGCCGGGTCCGGATGCTCGTACAGCGGCCGTCCGTCGAACTCCGCCAGCGCCCAGTCGTCGCGCGGGAAGTGCGCCGGCACCCAGTCCATCAGCACGCCGATACCGGCCCGGTGCAGCGCCTCCACCAGGAACCGGAAGTCGTCGGGGGTGCCCAGCCGGGCCGTGGGCGCGTAGAACCCGGTCACCTGATAGCCCCAGGAGCCGCCGAAGGGGTGCTCGGCCAGCGGCATCAGCTCGACGTGCGTGAACCCCAAGTCCTTGACGTACGCGGGGAGTTGCTCGGCCAGCTGGCGGTAGGTCAGACCGGGCCGCCAGGAGGGCAGGTGCACCTCGTAGACGGAGAACGGCGCCTCGTGCACCGGGCGCGCACCGCGCCGCGCCATCCAGACCGCGTCCCGCCAGCGGTGGTGCGAGGCGGTCACGATGGAGGCGGTGGCCGGCGGGCACTCCGTACGGCGGGCCATCGGATCGGCGCGCAGGCTCCGTGAACCGTCCGGCCGGGTGATCTCGAACTTGTACAGCTCGCCCTCGCCGACGTCCGGAACGAACAGCTCCCAGACGCCGGACGAGCCCAGCGACCGCATCGGGAAGGCGGTGCCGTCCCAGTGGTTGAAGTCCCCGACGACCCGGACCCCGCGGGCGTTGGGCGCCCAGACGGTGAAGCGGGTGCCGGTCACGCCCTGGTGGTCCATGATCCGCGCGCCGAGCGCCTCCCACAGCTGCTCGTGGCGGCCCTCGCCGAGCAGATGCAGATCCAGCTCGCCGAGCGCGGGCAGGAAGCGGTACGGGTCGTCCGCCGTGACGGTGGTGTCCGCGTACTCCACCAGCAGCGCGTACTCCGGGATCCCGCGCAGCGGCAGCACCCCCGCGAAGAGCCCGTCGCCCTCGGGGTGCAGGGCGGCGCGCAGCCCCTTCGCCAGGACGGTGACGCTCTTCGCGTACGGCCGCAGGGTCCGCAGCAGCAGCCCGCCGCGTACCGGGTGCGCGCCCAGCAGCGCGTGCGGATCGTGGTGCGTCCCGCCGAGCAGCCGGCGCCGCTCCTCGTCGGCCGGCGGGGCGGCGGTCCGTACACCGCGGCTGCTGCCCCGGATTCCGGCCGGGCGGGCGGGCCGGCCGGTGCCCGGGGCCGCGGTGGCCGCGTCCCGCGGCGCGGGCGGCCGGTCGGCCGTCACCGGCTCGGCGGTGGTGGCGGGTTCGGCCGCCGTGGCGGGTGCGGGCGTGCTGCGGCGGGACGGCGGTCGGGCGGTCACGAGAGGTGCCTCCTCGGGCGGTGCGGGGCGTCGGTCGGATCGGGCGCGGACGGTGGCGGTCGGGGCGGTGGCGCGGGTGGCGGCACGGGCGATGGCACGGGCGATGGCGGTGGCGCGGACGGCGACGGCGGTGCGGACGGCGGCGGTGCGACGGCCCGTGGCGGGCCCGTCACCCGCGGCCGTCGGACCGGGCGGACCCCGCGGCTCCCCGAGGCCCGCCGGACCCCGTCGTCCCGGTCGCCTCCGCCGCCCCCGACGCCTCCGCCGTCCCTGCCGTCCCGATGGCGCCGCCCCGGGCGGCGGTGTCGTCCCCGGCCGCCGCCGCCAGCCGCCGGATGGCGGCCATCGGGACGGGCAGCCAGTCCGGCCGGTGCCGGGCCTCGTAGAGCACCTCGTAGACGGCCTTGTCGGTCTCGTAGGCGCGCATCAGCTCGGGGGCGGAGCGGGGATCGTGCCCGCCGGCCTCGGCGTATCCCCGGCAGAAGGCCGCGCGGGTGCGCCGCGCCCACTCCAGCGACCAGGCATCGCCGCCGCCCGGCCCGCTGCGCGCCGCGTAGTCGAAGGAGCGCAGCATCGCCGCGACATCGCGCAGCGCCTGCTGGGGCCGGCGCCGCTCGGCCGGCGGCCGGGCCGGTTCGCCCTCGAAGTCGATCAGCGACCAGCGGCCCGCACCGGCCGAGCGCAGCGTCTGCCCCAGATGCAGATCGCCGTGGATGCGCTGGGCGGCCCAGCCGCGCCCGTCGTGGCCGACCGCGGCGAGCGCGTCGAAGGCGGCCCGCAGCCGGGCGCGGTAGGGCGCGAGCACGGGGACCGCGCGGGCGGTGGCGTCCAGCCGCTCGGTCATCTGCGCGGCGATCGCGGCCAGCTGCGGACGGTGCAGTTCGGTGGTCGGCAGCACCTGGGCCAGCGCGGTGTGCACCTCCGCGGTGGCGTGGCCCAGCGCACGTGCCGAGCCGGTGAAGTCGGCCCGGACGGCCAGCGCGTGGAGGGCCAGCTGCCAGCCGTCCGCGGAGCCCCGCAGGAACGGCTGGAGGACCCCCAGCGTGGTCGTCTCGCCGCACTCCTCCGCGCCCGCCGCCTCGAACCAGGCGGCGGGCGCCGGCACTCGCGCGCAGCGGGCACCGGCCAGCGCCCGCGGCAGCTCCAGATCCGGGTTGACGCCGGGCGCGATCCGCCGGAACACCTTGAGGATGAACGTATCGCCGTAGACGATCGAGGAGTTGGACTGCTCGACGGCGATCGGCCGGGCCGGCAGCCCGGAGGGGATGGCGGCGCCCGGTTCGTGGCAGAACCGCAGCGCGCCGAGCCGGCCGGGCACCCGCAGCCGCTCCAGCAGCAGCCCGCACAGCCGGTTGTCCAGCAGCGCGTCGTAGACGGTGCGGCCGCGCAGCGGTCCGTCGGCCGGGCGGCCGATCGCCGCGGGCGCGAGCTGCGGCGGCAGCGCGGGGTGCACCCCCAGCAGGAGCTGGTAGCAGTCACCGGCGGCCGGCCGGTCCGGCTGCCCGGACTGCCGAGTGCGGACGAGCAACTGGAGCAGGCCCGGTGCGGTGCCGTCACTCACGCACGGCAGCAGTTCGGTGGCGGAGACCAGGGTGAAGCCGGTGAGCTGCTGTCCCTTGCCGGCGAACCAGCGCTGGCGCGGCACCCAGGCGGCGAGCAGCGGGGCGAGCGAGGGGAGCAGATCCGGTGCGAGGACGAGCGGAAGATCAGGGGTGTTACGGGTGGCACGGGTCGAGGCGGTGTCCGACATGGGCGTCGCGTCCTTTCCCCGGGCACACGACAGATAGCGCAGAGTGTCCCGGAATGCGGCCTTGACTGTGCGGCGGCGCGGTGGGGGTACCCCCAGAAGGAGTCCGGTGGAGCAGCGGGCGGCGAGCGCCCGGCGGACGGTGGTGTGCGCGGTGCCCCTGCCCGGCCGGCTCGTGCGGCGGTAGGGAGACTGCCCGAACGAAAGGTCAAAAAACGCCCGTACGCGCCGCGCGGCCGCGTACGGGCGGATTTCCCGGTGCCCGCGCCCGGTCAGCGCGCGCCGGTGATCTGTCCGGTGTTCTGCCGCAGCCGGAACCAGTAGAACCCGTGGCCCGCCAGGGTCAGCAGATACGGCAGTTCGCCGATCGCCGGAAAGCGCACGCCGCCGATCAGCTCCACCGGATGGCGGCCGCTGAACGCCCGGAGGTCGAGTTCCGTCGGCTGCGCGAAGCGCGAGAAGTTGTGCACGCACAGCACCAGGTCGTCGTCCGCGGCCCCGCCGCCCGCCGGAGCCTCCCGCAGGAAGGCCAGCACCGCCGGATTGGTGGAGGGCAGTTCGGTGTAGCTGCCCAGCCCGAACGCCGGGTTCTGCTTACGGATCTCGATCATCCGGCGGGTCCAGTGCAGCAGCGAGGAGGGCGAACTCATCGCGGCCTCGACGTTGGTGACCTGGTAGCCGTAGACGGGATCCATGATGGTCGGCAGGAACAGCCGCCCCGGGTCGCAGGAGGAGAAGCCGGCATTGCGGTCCGGCGTCCACTGCATCGGCGTGCGCACCGCGTCGCGGTCGCCGAGCCAGATGTTGTCACCCATGCCGATCTCGTCGCCGTAATAGAGAATCGGCGAGCCCGGGAGCGAGAGCAGCAGGGCCGTGAAGAGTTCGATCTGGTTGCGGTCGTTGTCGAGGAGCGGGGCGAGCCGTCGGCGGATGCCGATATTGGCGCGCATCCGCGGGTCCTTGGCGTATTCCGCGTACATGTAGTCGCGCTCTTCGTCCGTGACCATTTCGAGGGTCAGCTCGTCGTGGTTGCGCAGGAAGATGCCCCACTGGCAGCCGGCCGGGATCGCCGGGGTTTTGGCGAGGACCTCCGAGACCGGGTAACGCGATTCGCGACGGACCGCCATGAAGATCCGCGGCATGACCGGGAAGTGGAACGCCATATGGCATTCGTCGCCGCCGACGGCGTAATCGCCGAAGTAGTCGACGACGTCCTCCGGCCATTGATTGGCCTCGGCGAGCAGCACCGTGTCCGGATAATGCACATCGATCTCGGCCCGGACCCGCTTGAGGAAGGCGTGCGAGGCGGGCAGGTTCTCGCAGTTGGTGCCCTCCTCGGCGTAGAGGTACGGCACCGCGTCCAGCCGGAAGCCGTCGATGCCCAGGTCGAGCCAGAACCGCAGGGCGGAGATCATCTCCTCCTGGACGGCGGGGTTCTCGTAGTTGAGATCCGGCTGGTGGGAGAAGAACCGGTGCCAGAAGTACTGCTTGCGCACCGGGTCGAAGGTCCAGTTGGACGCCTCGGTGTCGACGAAGATGATCCGGGCGTCGGCGTACTGTTTGTCGTCGTCCGCCCAGACGTAGTAGTCGCCGTACGGACCTTGTGGGTCGGTGCGCGACTCCTGGAACCAGGGGTGCTGGTCGCTGGTGTGATTCATCACCATGTCGATGATGACCCGCATACCGCGCTGGTGGGCGGCGTCCACGAATTCCACGAAGTCGGCCAGGTCGCCGAATTCGGGCAGGACCGCGGTGTAGTCGGCGACGTCATAGCCGCCGTCCCGCAACGGGGAGGTGAAGAAGGGCGGCAGCCAGAGGCAGTCCACCCCGAGCCATTGCAGATAGTCGAGTTTCGCCGTGATGCCCTTGAGGTCGCCGATACCGTCGCCGTTGCTGTCCTGGAAGGAGCGCACCAGGACTTCGTAGAAAACGGCCCGTTTGAACCAGTCGGGATCGCGGTCCTTCTGCGGAGTGTCCTCGAAGGTATCGGGAACAGGCTCATTGACGATCAATTGGGTGACCCTCCGATCGGTGAGGACGGTCGCAGCGACAGCACATGAGCGGGCGCGAGAGAGCGGCCCGGCTCCAGGCGCACATAGTTGTCCCTGCCCCAGTGGTAGGTGTCGCCGGTGAGCTCGTCGCGCACCGGGACGGACTCGTGCCGGCCGAGGCCGAGTTCCGGCATGTCCAACGACACCGTCGCCTCGTGGGTGTGGTGCGGGTCGAGGTTGACCACCGTGAGGACCGTGTCGGCCGCGGCGCCGTCCCCCGCGCGTTTGGAGAACGCGAGCACGGCGTCGTTGTCGGTGTGGTGGAAGTGCAGGGAGCGCAGTTGCTGGAGCGCGGGGTGCCGGCGGCGGATGCGGTTGAGCGCGGTGATCAGCGGGGCGATGGTCCGCCCCGAGCGGGCCGCCGCCGCCCAGTCACGGGGCCGCAGCTGGTACTTCTCCGAGTCGAGGTACTCCTCGCTGCCGGCCTGTACGGGCGTCGCCTCGCACAGCTCGTACCCGGCGTAGACGCCCCACGCCGGGGAGAGGGTGGCGGCCAGCACGGCGCGCACCTCGAAGGCGGTCCGGCCGCCCTCCTGGAGGTAGGCGTGCAGGATGTCCGGGGTGTTCACGAAGAAGTTCGGCCGCAGATACGCGGCGCACTCGCCGGACAGCTCGGTGAGGTAGTCGGTCAGCTCCTGCTTGGTGGTACGCCAGGTGAAGTAGGTGTACGACTGCTGGAAGCCGATCTGCGCGAGGGTGTGCAGCATCGCGGGGCGGGTGAACGCCTCGGCGAGGAAGATCACATCCGGGTCGGTGCGGTTGATGTCGGCGATCACCTTCTCCCAGAACGGCACCGGTTTGGTGTGCGGATTGTCCACGCGGAAGATCCGGACGCCCCGGGCCATCCAGAAGCGCAGCACCCGCTCCGTCTCGCGGACCAGCCCGCCGAAGTCGGCGTCGAAGGAGAGCGGGTAGATGTCCTGGTACTTCTTCGGCGGGTTCTCGGCGTGGGCGACGGAGCCGTCCGCACGGTGGTGGAACCACTCGGGGTGCCGGGTGACCCAGGGGTGGTCGGGGGAGCACTGGAGCGCGAAGTCCAGGGCCACCTCCATCCGCAGGTCGCGGGCGGTACGGACGAAGTGGCCGAAGTCCTCGAAGGTGCCCAGGTCCGGGTGGAGGGCGTCGTGGCCGCCGGCCGCGGAGCCGATGGCCCAGGGGGAGCCGACGTCGCCGGGCCCGGCGGAGAGCGCGTTGTTGGGGCCCTTGCGAAAGGCGGTGCCGATGGGGTGGACGGGCGGCAGATAGACCACGTCGAAGCCCATGGCGGCGACGGCGGGCAGCCGTTCCGCGGCGGTGCGCAGAGTGCCGCTGACGAGGGAGCCGTCCGGCCCGGCGGCGGCGCCCTCCGAGCGCGGGAAGAGCTCGTACCACGAGCCGTACAGCGCCCGGCGGCGTTCGACGGTCAGCGGCATCGGGCGCGAGGCGGTGAGCAGTTCGCGCAGCGGATGGCGCGCCAGCGCGTCGGTGACCTCGGGGGAGAGGGCCACGGCGAGCCGGGTGGCGGCGGGCAGCCGGCCGTCGCGCAGGGCGTCCGCCGCGCCCAGCACCGCCTCGCGGCCCTCGCTCTTGGGGACGCCGGTGGCGGCCCGTTCGTGGAGCCGCGCGCCTTCGGCGAGCACCAGCTCGGTGTCGAGACCGGCCGGAATCTTGATCCGGGCGTGCCGCTGCCAGGTGGTGACCGGGTCGGACCACGCCTCGACGGTGTACGTCCAGCGGCCCTCGACGCCGGGGACGGCGGTGGCGCACCAGCGGTCGGTGCCGGGTCCCGCCTCCCGCATCGGCGTCCAGGGGCCGCTGCGCCCGGCGGGGTCGCGCAGCACCAGGTTCGCGGCGACCGCGTCGTGGCCTTCGCGGAAGACGGTGGCCGAGACGTCGAAGGACTCGCCCACCACCGCCTTCACCGGGCGGCGGCCGCAATCGATCTGCGGGCGGATGTCCAGGACAGGGATGCGACCGATCATGGGCTCACCAGAGGTAAATAGCGCTTTGCCGGGTTTTGTCCTTTGTATCCGCTGTATCCGCTCCACAGCAGGGGGGCGAGGTGCGGGCATGGGGGCTCCTGTCCGCTTTCACTCGGTTGGCGGGTGGGTGCGGCGGGCCGGACCGGCGCGGGCGGATCGCAGGCGGGAGGCGGCGTACCGGCCGGACCTTCCCGCGGGCGGTACGCCGGGCGGTCCGGCGGGGGGTGAACTACCCGTCCGTCGCCGGGGGTCCGCCGGGATCCGTCGGATGCGGGCCCCGAGGGATGTGCGGGCGGTGAGGGCGCAGCGGTGTCATGGACGACATTCCCCTCCTCAACTCGTGGTGATCACAACGGAGTTGTGGTGTGCGGGTGTCCGTACCGCGCCGGGGCCCGTCGGCGCCACATCGCAGCCTCTCGCCACGACGGAGCCCGTACAAGACCGCATGCGGGGGTGGAATCGGCCATATCGCCGGTGCGGCGGATTCCGGGGCCCGGTGGCGGCCGCCGTCGCCTGCCTCTTGCCCGGGTTCGGCGTCATGGCCGCGCTGCCCCGGTGCTCCGGCGGCCCCGGCGACCTCGTCGGCGGCCTCGGCTTACCGCTGACCGGCGTGGGGCTGCTCTACGGGCACGGCTCTTCCGCCGGCCGCCGTCCCGGGAGGGCCGTCAGCGGGAGCGCTACCCGGTCCTCGACCCGGACGAGCTGCGGCTGACGGCGTCGCGGGAGGCCGACGGCGCGTCCGCGCGCGGCACGTTCGCACTGCCCGGCGGGCGTCGGTCGCACGCGGCTGTCCGGCAGGCCCGGGGCGGCCGGGTCCCGCTGCCGCCCGACTCCGGCGCGGCGGTGAACGGCCCCGCCGGGCGCGGGATCACCGGCCGGCTCCATGGCGGCGGCAGCGCACACCAGCCGCTCCGGGAGATGCGGCCGGGCATCGGCGGGGTCCGGTCCGTCCGCGCGTACCGCCGGCTCACCGGCCACCCGGCGCCCGAGGTCTGCCGTACCGGCGAGGGCCGCGCGGGCTTCCTCGGCCGGGAACGCATCCGGGAACGGATCCGGCGACCTCGCCACCGCCTGCCGCTGATGGACCGGCGTGGCTACGGCCGTTCGTCCTTCGGCCCCCGTATCGCGCCGTGACCACGAGGTGGACGCCGGCATCCCGCCGCCGGCCCTCTCGTGGCACCCGGCCGCCACCCGCGCACCCGGCTGCCGGCGGTCGTCGACGCGGCGCTGCGGGAACTGTGGGCGCGGGGTGCGGCGCGGGCGGGGTGCGGCGCGGGCGGGGCCGTGCTCAGACCCGCTGAAAGCGGAACAGCTGCCTGGCGTTGTCCTTGGTGCGACAGGTGTACTGGACGATGAGCGCGTTGTTGGCCCGGCTGCCCCCGCGCACTTCCAGACACTTGTCGTTGAATGTCTTGATGCGGTATTTCCCGCCGCCGGCGCTCACGATTTTGAATTTCTCGGTGTAGTTGTCCTTCGAGCGGCAGGTGTACTGGACGATGGGTGTGTTGTTCGCCCTGCTCCGGTTCTGGATCTCCAGGCACTTGTCGTCGAAGACCCTGATCGTTGAAGCGCCGCTCCCGGCCGACCGGACGGTGAATTTCTCGGAGTAGTTGTCGGTCGTGCGGCAGGTGTACTGGATGATGCGCGAGTTGTTGGCCGTGCTGCGGTTGAGCACTTCGAAGCATTTACCGCTGAACGTCTTGATCATGTAGGTGCCGTTGGCGATGGCGGCGGCCGTCGCCCGGTGGCGCGCCGTCGGGACTGCCGTGGCCTGCGGTACCGCCATGAGCGACGTCGCGACGGTGGCGCCCGCCAGCGCGGCGCCGGCGACGGCCCTGCGGGTCCGGGGTCGAATACGCATCCGGTGTCCTCCCACTTTCGACGGGTGCGGCCTCCGGTTCTTCCGGCGTTTCCGAAAGGGTGGAGGATCGGCACACTGACTGCCGAAAACGTTCCCACTACCGTCCGATTGACAGCGAGAAGTCCTGGATTCGCCCGAAAGGCTTATGGTGCGGGGCGGCATGTTCGAAAATGCCGACAGTTGCGGGGCGGCATCCGTAAGGCCACATCCGTAACGCCAATATCCGTAATGCAGCATCAACAACGTCGGCATCAACAACGTCGGCATCAGCAACGCCGGTATCGGTGGCGCCGACTTCCGTCACACCAACACCCGGAATGCCGAAAGGCGGTGTCCGGAAGGAGTGGTGGCGGCCGGGGAAATTCCCTGGCCGCCACCGGTTCCTTCCGGACACCGCCCGTCGCTCGGGGCGGATCACCCCGGAGCGTTCACCGCTCGGTCGGACTCCGTTCGGCGCTGCGTCAGTTGACGGCCACGCCGGTCCACGCCGACTCGACGCCCTTGACCTCGGCGCTGTCCGCGCCGTAGAGGTCGGTGGCGGCCTTGACGGTCGCCTCGCGGGCCGCCTTGTAGTCGGTGTTCGAGGTCATGTACTCGCTCAGGGCCTTGAACCAGATCTGCTCGGCCTTGTCGCGGCCGATGCCGGTGACCTTGGAGCCGTCCGCCGTCGGGCTGTCGTAGTGGACGCCGTTGATGTCCTTCGCGCCGCTGCCCTCGGACAGCAGGTAGAAGAAGTGGTTGGCGACACCCGAGGAGTAGTGCGGGTCGAGGTTGCCGGTGTTGGAGTCCCAGCTGTCCTGCGACTGACCGTCCTTGCTGGGCTTGTCCATGTAGCGCAGCGGGGTGCCGTCGCCGTTGATGTTGATCTTCTCGCCGATGAGGTAGTCACCGGGGTCCGCCGGGTTGTTGGCGTAGAACTCGACCGAGGTGCCGAAGATGTCCGAGGTGCCCTCGTTGAGGCCGCCGGACTCACCGCTGTAGATGAGGTTGGCGGTGGCGGAGGTGACACCGTGCGACATCTCGTGCGCCGCCACGTCGATGGCGGTGAGCGGGGCATTGTTGCCCTCGCCGTCGCCGTACGTCATGCAGAAGCAGCTGTCGTCCCAGAACGCGTTGACGTAGTTGTCGCCGTAGTGGACGCGCGAGGAGGCGCCGACGCCGTCACCCTTGATGCCGGTGCGGCCGTGCACGTTCTTGTAGTAGTCCCAGGTCAGGGCCGCGCCGTAGTGGGCGTCGACGGCCGCGGTCTGGGGGTTGTCGGGCTTGCCGTTGCCCCAGTTGTCGTCGGGGGAGGTGAAGGGCGTGCCGCTGCCGGACGAGCCGTTCGACAGGTTGGTGGTGACGTGGCCGCCGCGCCCGCCGTCGGTCAGCGTGTAGCTGCTGCCCTTCTTGGTGGTGCCCAGGTCGACGGTGCCGCTGTACTCGCTCTCACCCTTGCCGGTGTGGATGGCGTCGAACTGGAACAGCTTCTTGCCGGTGTTGGCGTCGGTGATGACGTGCAGCTTGCTGGGCGTGCCGTCCTTCCGGACGCTGTTGACGACGGTCTCGTACGCGAGGACCGGCGTGCCGGAGGCGGCCCAGACGACCTTGCGGGCGGTCTGCGCGGTGGCCTTCTTGGCGCCGATGGTCTTCGTCGCGACGCCCTGCGCGGACTGCTGCGCGGCCTGCGGAGCGATCTTCGGGGTCGTCGAGGCCACCTTGAGGGACTTCTGGGTCGCCTTGGTGGTGCCCTTGATCGCGCCGCCCTTGGCGGTGTGCACGACCATGTCGCCGCCCAGGACCGGCAGTCCGGCGTAGGTGCGCTCGTAACGGGTGTGCGTGGTGCCGTCGACGTCCTTGATGACGTCCTTGACGACCAGCTTCTCCTGGGCGCCGAGGCCGAGCTCCTGGGCGGTCTGCGCCTTGGTGGCGCTCGCGTCACGGAGCAGTTCGGCGCGGTGCGAGGCGCTGAGCTTGAGCGGCGAGCCGCCCTTCTCGGCGGGCTGCGCACCGGCGGTGCCGGTGGTGACGCCAGCGGCCAGCAGGGCCGCGGCGGCGACGACGACGGTTCCGGTCACACGGGTCTTGCGGGAAATGCGGGGGGTCACGGTTCTCCTTCAACTTTGCCAAGAGGTGGGGGGTGCAAAGCGATGCGGGTGTGACGTGCGTCGGGAAGACTGCCATTTCGAACGCGTGCATGTCAGGAGGGTGTTCGAAGGTTGGCTGAAAATCGTCCGTAGAGAGGAGATCCCTGTTCGCATAACGGAGCTGGGCGCCGCCCCCGGAGATCCGGGAACGACGCCCAACTGGGGTGCTGACCAGGTCAGTTGTGAGGCGTGGCCGATATCTGCCACACGTCGGTGAAGCCTGGGTGACGCCGCACGGTCAGAAGGTCAGCTTCCAGCCGTTGATGTAGCCCGAGTCGCCCGCGTAGACGTCCTGGGCCCGCAGCTTCCAGGTGCCGCTCGCGGCCTTGGCGGACGCGTTGACGGTGTACGTCGCCTTGACGTTGGCCGCCGAGTCGAACGGGCTGTAGTTCTTCAGCAGGTAGGCCGTGCCGTCCGGGGAGATCAGGTGCACGACCAGGTCGCCGCGGTAGGGGTGGACGATGTCCACGGTCACCTTCAGCGCGCTGGGTGCGTTGCCGCTGCGGCTGACGGTGATCGGGGAGGTGACCGCCGCGCCCGCGTCCGGGATCGACACCTTGACGTTGCTCTCGAAGACATTGCTGCCGCCGGCCGCGTTGACCGTCCAGCTGAAGTCCGCGGCACCGGTCTTCTTCGCCGCGTCGGTGACCGTGACCTTCACGCTGCTGCTGCCGGCCGTGGTGGGCGTGCCGGAGATCAGACCGCTGTTCGCGTCGATGGAGAGCCCGGCGGGCAGCCCGGTCGCCGCGTACGACAGCGAGCCCGTGGTGCCGCTGCTCGCCTTGATCTGGAGGCTGGCCGCCTGGCCGACCGTGCTGGTCTGGCTGCCGGGGTTGGTGACGGTGACCGCGCCGCCGTCCGGGACGCGCGAGCCGACGTTGACCGCCGCCCAGGTGTTGGCGACCGTGTTGTACGTCGCGCTGCCCTGGCCGAAGAGGTCGGCGGCCGCGGAGAGCGTGGCGGTGCGCGCCGCCGCGTAGTTGGTGTTGGCGCTCATGTACTGGCTGAGGGCCTTGAACCAGACCTTCTCGGCGTTGGCCCGCCCGATGCCGGGCACGGGCTGGTTGTCGTAGGTCGGGCTGTCGTAGTGGACGCCGTTGATGTCCTTCGCACCGCTGCCCTCGGCCAGCAGGTAGAAGAAGTGGTTGGCGACACCCGAGGAGTAGTGGACGTCCTTGTTGCCGACGGTGCTCGACCAGTAGTCGGCCGACATGCCGTCCTTGGAGGGCTTGTCCATGTAGCGCAGCGGGGTGCCGTCGCCGTTGATGTCGATCTTCTCGCCGATGAGGTAGTCACCGGGGTCCGACGGGTTGTTGGCGTAGAACTCGACGGCGGTGCCGAAGATGTCCGAGGTGCCCTCGTTGAGGCCGCCGGACTCACCGCTGTAGTTGAGACCCGCGGTGGCCGCGGTCACGCCGTGCGACATCTCGTGGCCCGCCACGTCCAGGGCGGTCAGCGGCGCCTTGTTGCCCGCGCCGTCGCCGTACGTCATGCAGAAGCAGCTGTCGTCCCAGAACGCGTTGACGTAGCTGTTGCCGTAGTGGACGCGGGAGTACGCGCCGACGCCGTCACCCTTGATGCCGGTGCGGCCGTGCACGTTCTTGTAGTAGTCCCAGGTCTCCTGCGCGCCGTAGGCCGCGTCGACGGCGGCGGTCTGCACGTTCGTCGCGGTGCCGTCGCCCCACTCGTCGGTGGAGTTGGTGAACAGGCTGCCGGTGCCGGACGAGCCGTGGTTGAGGTTGTACGTCTTGTGGTTGCCGCGCGTGGTGTCGGTCAGCGTGAACGACGGCGCGGAGCCGGAGGTGCCGATCGTCACCTGGCCGCTGTACTCGCTGTGCCCGACGCCGTTCTCGATGCCCTGGTACTCGAAGATCTTGGCACCGGTCGTGGCGTCCGTGATGACGTGCAGCTGGTTGGGGGTGCCGTCGTCCTGGAGCCCGCCGACCACGGTCTCGTACGCGAGCACCGGCTTGCCGTCGGCGGCCCAGATCACCTTGTGCGGCGCCGTGGCGGCCTCGGTCTGCTTCGATCCCTGCGCCTGCGCCGACTTGACGGCCTTCGTCTCGGCGATGGCCGGGGCGATCTTCGCGGTGGTGCCGGTGACCTTGATCTGCGCCTGCACGGACTTGGTGATGCCCTTGACCGCGCCGGCCTTGTTCTCGTGCACGACCAGGTCGCCGCCGAGGACGGGCAGCCCGTCGTAGGTGCGCTCGTAGCGGGTGTGCGTGGTGCCGTCGACGTCCTTCGAGACGTCCTTGACGACCAGCTTCTCCTTGGCTCCGAGGTTCAGCCGCTGGGCGGTCTGCGCGGTGGTGGCGCCGGCTTCCCGTATCAGCTCCGCACGCTGGGACGGGGAGAGCTTGGCCGGCAGGGCGCCGGCGGCGGGCGCGGCGTGCGGGGTGCCCGGTGGCGGGGCGGCCGCCGTGCCGGTGCCGGCCTGTACGCCGACGGCCAGCATCGCCGTGGCGGCGACCAGTGCGCTGGTCGCTACGGCGCGCCGATGGGGGGTGCGTCTCACGCTGACTCCTTCTGCGGTGGCCGGCGCCGAGGCGCGCGGCCGAGGGGGACCGGGCGGCGAAGCGGCCGTCCGGGCAGAGCGAGGCAGAACACATGGAACGTGTGGGGGGAGACGGATCCGGTGGAGCGGGTGGAAACGGCGGAACTGATGGGACCGGTGGAGCGGCTGCCGCGAGGAGTGGGGCTGTGGGGGTCCGTGCGGCGGTTGCGGGGAAGAGTGCCACCCTTGACGCGTTCTTGTCAGGCTCCGTTCAACTTTTTGGCCGGAAACTGTCCGTTGACCGGAAGGCGTGTCCGTATGACGGACGGGGCGGGATGGCGGGTCGATTCCGTCAACGGCGCGGTGGAACGGGCCTGGTTACGGGGGTGGCGGGAGCGGCTCCCGTAACGGGTGGTGCGGGAGGTGAGGAGTTACGGGAGGGGGCTGCCGTCCGGGCGGTCGCGGCGTTCGCCGTGCCAGGAGCGCCACAGGGCGGCATACGCGCCGTCGGCCGCCACCAGCTCGTCATGGGTGCCGATTTCGGTCAGCCGGCCGCCCTCCATCACGGCCACCCGGTCCGCGTCGTGCGCGGTGTGCAGCCGGTGCGCGATGGCGATGACCGTACGGCCCTCCAGGACGGCGGCCAGCGCGCGCTCCGTACGCCGCGCCGTCCGCGGGTCGAGCAGCGCCGTCGCCTCGTCCAGGATCACGGTGTGCGGATCCGCCAGCACCACACGGGCCAGCGCGAGTTGCTGGGACTGCGAGCCGTCGGGGTGGTGGCCGTCGGCACCCAGCTCGGTGTCCAGACCGGCCGGCAGCTCCGCGGCCCAGTCGGCCCCGACGGCGGCGAGCGCGGCGCGCAGCTCGTCGTCACCGGCGCGGGGCGCGGCGATCCGCAGATTGTCCCGGACGGTGCCCAGGAACACATGGTGCTCCTGGGTGACGAGGACGACCTGCCGGCGCAGCACATCGGGGGCCAGTTCGGCGATCGGCACCCGCCCGACCGTCACCGATCCGGTGCGCGGCGCATCGATGCCCGCGAGCAGCCTGCCGAGGGTGGACTTGCCCGCACCCGAGGGCCCGACCAGCGCGATCCGCTCGCCGGGGCGCACGGTCAGATCGACGCTGCGCAGGACGTCGCGGGGGGCGGTTTTGGGTGGGGTGTGGGGGATTGTGCCGCTGGTGGGTGTGTCGTTGGTGGGTGCTGTGGTGATGGGGGGCGCGGTGTCGGGCGCGGTCGCGGTGGTTGTGGTGACGGCTGTGGTGCCGGTGGTGGTTTCGGCGGTCGCGGTGCCGGCCGTGTCGCGGGCTCCGGGGCCGGTCCGGCCGACGGCCGTGTCGGTCCCGCTCCGATCGCCGCCCCCCGGGACGTCGTACGCGTAGTGCACACCCGTGACGTCGATGCGGTCGTCGACGGGGGCGGGGGAGGCGGCGCCCGCGGGCGCGGAGGCGGCGCCCGGAGCACCGCCCAGCCCCTCGACCCGGGCGAAGGCGGCAGCGCTGCTCTGCATCTGCTCGACCCAGTACAGGATCGAGTCCATCGGCGCCGACAACTGCCGCAGATACAGCGCCGCGGAGACGACCACGCCCAGGCTCAGCGCGCCCTGCCCGTGCAGCACCCCGCCGACCAGCAGCGCGCCGACCACCGGCAGGGCGTACGAGGCGTCCACGGCGGGGAAGAGCACGCTGCGCAGGAAGAGCGTGCGCAGACGGGTGCGGCGGAACCGCTCGATCGCCGCCCCGCTCGCCGCGGTCCGGCGCTCCTGCAAACCGAGCGCCTCGATCGTCCGCGCGCCCGCCGCGTTCGCCGCGAGCATCTCGGCGAGCGCCGAATTGGCCGCGCCCTCGGCCAGGTACGCGGTGCGCGCACGGCGCAGATACCACCGGGTGGCGAACAGAATGCCCAGCAGCCCCAGGCTGCACGCGCCGAGCACCGGATCGAGCACCACGACCGCGCCGAGGATGAACAGCACCTGGACCACGGCGATGAACACCTCGGGCGCGGCATCGCGCAACGTCTGCCCGACCGTCGTGACATCCGTCGTGCCGCGGCTGGCCAGATCGCCCGTACCGGCCCGCTCCACGGTCGCGGCGGGCAGCGCCAGCGCCCGGTCGACGAACTGCTCGCGGACCCGCGCCACGGTCCGCTCGCCGAAGCGGTGCCCGACATACCGGGCGTAGCGCGCGAGCAGCAGCTGCGCCAGCGCGCAGACCAGGATGACCAGCGCCAGCCGGTCCACGGTGGCCACCGTGCCACCGGTCCGCACCACGTCGATGATCCGGCCGAGCAGCCAGGGCCCGACGAGTCCGGCGCCGGCGGCCAACGCGTTGAGCAGGAGCAGGAGGGCGAAGGCGCGGCCGTCCAGCCGGATCAGCCGGGCCGCCGCCCGCCGGGTCCTGGCCGCATCGGCCACGGGCAGCGCGCCGCCGGTCGCCGAGCTCATCGGACACCGTCCTGGGTTGCCGGAGCGCGGGGGGCGGATACGGCGGAGGGAGTGAGAGCACTGTCCGCCGCGTCCGCGTCGCCCTGGCTCCCGTTCCCGCTGTCGCTTCGGCCCTCGCCCTCGCCGTCGTCCTCCCCGCGGGACACCAGCCGGCGGTATCCGGGCTCCCCGGCGAGGAGTTCGCGATGGCTGCCGACGGCGGCGACCTGGCCGTCCACCAGGTAGTACACGGTGTCCGCACGGTCCAGCAGAAGCGGCGAGGTGCTGGTGACGACGGTCGTACGGCCGGCCCGCGCGGTGTGCAGCCGGGCCGCGATACCCGCCTCGGTGTGCGCGTCCACCGCGGAGGTCGGTTCGACCGCGAGCAGCACCTCGGGGTCGGCCAGCAGCGCCCGCACCAGGCGCAGGCGCTGCCGCTGGCCGCCGGAGAGATTGCGGCCCCGCGCCTCGACCGCCGAGTCGAGCCCGTCCGGCAGCCCGTGGACGATGTCCTGGGCCAGGGCCGTGTGGAGGGCGCGATGGATCGCCTCCTCGGGCCGGTCCCGCCGTCCGGAAACCACCTCGCGCAGCGTCCCGGCGAACAGGTCCGCCTCGTTGTCCGCGACCAGGATCCGGTCGCGGAGCCGCGCCAGGGCGATCTCGTCGAGGCGTACGGCACCCCAGGTCGCCGCCGAATCCGCGAACCCGCCGAGCCGGTCGAGCACCGCCGCGGACGCCGCGGGCCGGCCGCCGGCCAGCGCGGTCAACGACCCGGGCAGCACCTCGACACCGGACACCGGATCGCGCAGCACGGCAGCCATTTCGGGGCCCGCGCCGTCACGGGTCCCGCGTTCCTCCGGGCCGTCCACGGGATCCGCCGTCGCGGAAGCGGCGGCTACGGAATCCGGCTCGGCGGAATCCAGCCGCAGGGTTTTCGGCCGTACGGCCCCCGGCTCCGCGGCTTCCGGCCGTACCGAATCCGTCCGTACCGAATCCTTCCGTACGGCTTCCGGCCGTACCGAATCCGGCTCCAGCCCCAGGAACCGCACCACCCGCCGGGCGGCGACCAGCCCCCGGGTGAGGTCATATCCGCCCTCGATGAGGAACGTCACCGGCGCCACCAGTGTCGCCGTATACCCGTAGACCGCGACCAACTCGCCGACGGTGATGGTTCCCTGGGCCGCCATCCGCGCCGCGAGCCAGGTCACCGCGGCGAGGAAGAGCGTCGGCAGACCGACCCCGAGCGCCTGGATCCAGCTCGCCACCGCCCCGACCCGGTAGCCCTCCGCCCGAAGCGACTGCGAATCGTGCCGGTAGCGTGCCGCGAACACGTCTTTGCCGCCGAGCCCGTTGAGGACGCGCAGCCCGCCGACCAGGTCCGTGAGCCGGGCGGCGAGTCCGCTCTGCTGCTCCCGGTACCGCGTCTCGACACCCGCCAGCCGGCCCAGCAGCGGCCCGACCAGCACCGCGAGCAACGGCACGCCCAGCAGCACCGTCGCGGCGAGCAGCGGGGAGACGTTCAGCAGCAGGACGGCGACGACCACATACGCGAGGACCGCCCCGACGCCCGGACCGGTGATGGTCAACGTCTGGCTGATGACCGCGACATCGCCGATGCCGATCGTGACGACCTCCCCGGCCGTCACCTTGCGCGGCAGCGCGGCGCCCAGCCGCATCGTCTGCGCCACCAGAGCCCGCACCGTACGGATGCTGGCGTCCATCCGGATCCTGGTCATCGTGCGATGCCGCATGATCGCCAGCCAGGCGTTCAGCGCACCGACGGCCAGCAGCACCGCGGACCAGCCGAGCAGCGTCGCCGTCCGGCCGGGCGTCAGCCCGTCGTCGATGGCGCGCGACAGCACATACGGGGGCAGCATCAGCGCGACCATCCACAGACTGCCCAGAGTCGCCCCGCGGGCAACGCGCCACGGCTGACTGGCAACCAGCCACCACAGATACCGTCCGGCGCTGCGGTGGCCGGGTATACCCGGGTCCGTCGACGCGTCTGCCATGCCCGCACCTTAAGGGAGCCGCGCGAGAGGCGGTGGTGCGGGGTACCGGGCGCGGATGAGAGTGTGGATACGGGCGGGCCCGCCGCGTGTGCGAGACGCGGCGGGCCCACCCGCACGTCACGGATCAGCGGACCGTGACGGTCTTGCGATACGAACCGGCCATACGGCCTTGTGATACGGCGTGGAGACGGGTCAGCGGACCGTGACGGTCTGGACGGCCGTGGTCCGCTCCTTCACCGGGTGCTCGTCGTGCGCCCCCTGGTAGCCGTACAGCACGGCGCGGAACTGGAGAGTGCCGCGCTGCTCCGCCTTCACCGAGGTGTTGACCTTGGCGTCATATCCGGTGGCGACCAGCTTGCCGCACTCGATGGCGCGCCACGCCCCCTTGCCGTTGATGCGCTCCTCGACACAGGTCAGCAGGTACGGCGCCGCGTCGTCGCCGCCGCTGGCGGCCACCTTGACCGTCTGGCCGACGGCCACGGTGCGCGGGGTCACGGTGATGTCGAGTTCCCCCTTGGCGAAGGCGGGAACCGTGGCCAGGGCGACCGCGGCCGCTCCGACCGCGCCGACGGTGGCCAGGCGCAGAGAGCGTCGCTTCGTGTTGAACATGGTGTTCCATCCCTTTCATCGGGATCTTCAACTTCCATCCCGATTACCGGAGTTGCCCGGCAATCGGTGCACTGTCGACGGAGAAGACGGTACGTCCCAGGAGGGCGTTGCCTCCCCGTTCGTCACGGACTCGTAAAGACGGGCAGGACGGTACGGGCCCGTCGGGGGCCGCGACCGGCCACGGACGTCCGCCGAAGTGATGCTGGGTGAGCGGAAGTTAGGGGTCCGGGCACTCCTCTTGCTGTGTGCTCCTCTTGCCGCCTCCGCGGCTATGCCGGCCGGACGAGTCCGGTGTCGTAGGCGAAGATGACCGCCTGGACGCGGTCGCGCGCTTCCACCTTGGCGAGGATCCGGCCGATGTGGGTCTTGACGGTCGACTCCGCCAGGACGAGGCGCTCGGCGATTTCGTGGTTGGTGCAGCCGTTGGCGATCGCGATGAGGACTTCGCGCTCCCGGTCCGTGAGACGGGCCAGCCGGGTGTCCTGGTGCGGACCGTGTGGTTCGGGGCCGGGCAAGTGCGGGGCGAACCGGGTGAGCAGCCGGCGTGTCAGGCTCGGGGCGACGACGGCGTCCCCGGTGGCGACGGCGCGGATGCCGGAGATCAGTTCCGTGGGCAGCGCGTCCTTGAGCAGAAACCCGCTCGCGCCCGCGCGCAGCCCCGCGTAGGCGTATTCGTCGAGGTCGAACGTGGTGAGGATCAGGACGCGCGAGCGGCTGCCGGACGCGGCGATGCGGTGGGTGGCCTCGATACCGTCCATACCCTGCATCCGCACGTCCATCAGGACGACATCGGGGGACAGGGCGGCCGTCACACGCACCGCCTCCGCCCCGTGCGCGGCCTCGCCCACCACCGTCATGTCCGCCTGGTTCTCCAGCACCAGGCGGAAACCCATCCGCTGGAGCGGCTGATCATCGACGATCAACACGGTGGTCATTGGCCATCACTCCCACGACCGGGTCGGTGCCCCGCCGTGTCCGGCGGGCTGAATGCTGAGGCGGGCGCGGACCCGCCACCCGCCGCCGGCGTGTGGCCCCGCTTCTACGGTGCCGCCATAGGCGGACGCGCGTTCCGTTATCCCGGCGATCCCCCGCCCCTCGGACCCGCGGTGGCGCTCGCCTCGCCCGGTGTCCACGATCTCGACCTCGACGGCATCGGGCAGGGAGCGCAGCCGGACGCGGGCCGTCGCGTCGCGACCGCCGTGTTTGAGGGTGTTGGTGAGCGCCTCCTGCGCGATGCGGTAGACGGCCAGTTGCAGCCCGGCGGGCAGGTCTGTCAGGTCCGACGGGTCCGACGGGTCCGACGGGTCCGACGGGTTCGGCGGGTTCGGCGGGTCTCCGCTGGTCCGGAGCTCGACCGGGAGGCCGGCGTCGCGTACCCGGTCGAGGAGGCCGTCGAGTTCGGCGAGGCCCGGCTGCGGGCCGAGTCCGGGCGTCGGCTCCTCCTCGCCCAGGACGTGCAGCAGGCGACGCAGCTCGCCCAGGGCCTGGCGCCCGGTGGCGGACACCCCCTCCATCGCCTGCTCGGCACGTTCGGGGGTGCTCCGGAGGCTGTAGCGGGCGCCGTCCGCGAGTCCGATCATCACCGAGAGATTGTGCGTGATGATGTCGTGCATCTCTCTGGCGATGCGGGCACGCTCGGCGGCGGCGGACAGCCGGGCGCGCTGGTCGCGTTCGACCTCCATCCGCTCGGCCCGGTCCCACAGGGCGGCGAGATATGCACGACGGAACCGGACGGCGACGCCGAGCGCGACGGTGGCGCCGCCGGCAACGGTGAGCAGCACGAGCGCGGCCGGCCAGTCCGACGGCTGCCAACGGACGGCTATCAGTACGGCCGTCGCCTCGTAAACGGCGATGACCGGGAGCAGCCGGGACCGCGCCGTCCGCGCCGCGACGCCGTACACGGCGATGAGCAGGGCGATATCGCCCTGGAGCCAGCCGCCCGGCAGCAGCCACTGCACCACGGCCACCGCTGCGATGGCGTAGCAGACCGTCAGCGGCCGTCGGCGCCGCCACAGCAGCGGTGCCGTCAGGCCGATCTGCAACAGCCGCAGCAGCCATGGCGAGGCACCGACCTGTGCCGGATGCGGTCCCACCACACTCGGCAGGCCCAGCACCATGACACCGAGGGTGAAGACGGCGTCGGTGGCGAGTGGATGCCGTGCGGTCAGCTCGCCGACGCGCCGGACGCCCGTGCCGCTCATCGTTGTGCCACCTCGCTCGTCGTGGACGGGCCGCCAGGATCGCGCCTCCGGCGAGGATGCGCCGCGCCACGGGTGTGCGACCCGGCGCCCGGGTTCTCCGTCCGTTCCGCCCCGGTGTTCATGACCGTGGACAGAGACCGGCGAACAGGGCGGCGAAGAAGTGGGCAGTTTCCGCGGGCCGGGGTCCGAAGGTGGAGTTGACCTCGATCGTCACGGCCTGCCGGACCTGTCCGCCGCCGTCGGTGGTGAGGCCGGAGACGGTCTGGAAGCCTCGGGTGGTGCCGCCGTTGCCCCATGCGTAGCCGCCGCAGGGCAGGGTGTAGCGGCCCAGGCCCAGCCCGTAGGCGAGTTCCGGTGATCCGGGAGAGCGTGGCGTGGGAACGACCTGCTGCATCTGGGCGAGCAGGTCCGGCCGGAGCAGCCGGCCACCGAGCAGTGCGGTGTAGAACCTGGTCAGGTCTCCGGGCGTGGAGATGCCGTCGCCGCCGGCGTCGCTGCGCGAGGGGTCCAGAGGCGTCACGTCCGCCGCCGTCACCGCAGTGCCCTTCGCCGGGAGCTGGAGATAGCCGTGCGCGTACGGATCCCGGAGGCCGTATTCGTACTCCTTGGGGAAGTAGCTGTCGCGCATCCCGGCGCGGTCGAAGATCCGGGTGGTGACCTCGCTCCGCCACGGATGCCCGGTGACCTTCTCGATCACCATGCCCAGCAGGAGGTAGCCGGTGCCGGAGTACTTCCACCGGGTGCCGGGCGGGAAGTCGGGGCCCTTCGCGAAGGCGAGGCGGAGCAGATCGTCCCGGGTGTAGTGCGCGAACGGCGCGAAGTTCTGATGGTCCGGCAGCCCGTCGGTGTACTCGTGGAGGCCGCTGGTGTGCCGCAGGAGCTGCCGGATCGTGATCTTGTCCGCGTCTCCGGCCCTCGCCGGCACCACGCCCGGAAGGTAGACCGCCACCGGTGCGTCCAGCGACATCCTGTCCTCACCCACCAGTTGCAGGACCACGGTGGCGACCAACGACTTGACGTTGCTGGCCATCCGGAGGTGGCCGTCGCGCGGCATCGGGCTCCGGGTCTCCGTGTCGGCGACCCCGCTGACATATGCCGTCGTCCGCCCGGAGCGGTCGGTCACCCTCGCCACGGCGCCGGGCAGACCGTCACCGTGCGTCAGCTCGTCCAGCGCCCGCCCGACGTCACCCCTGGCCGATGCCGCGCTGGGGAGCGGGCTCGCCGGGACCACCACGGCCGCGCCCATCAGTACGGCGGCCAGTACGGAGCTGCGGAGCCGCTTCATGTGCGTGCTCCCTTGCCGAGGTCCGTGCCGCCGCACAGTGCGTGGGCGATGGCCAGATCGCCGGTCTTGCCCGCCGGTTCACCCCGCAGCACCGTGGACAGCGAGAGGACGATGCCGCGCCGCCCGTCCTCGCTGAAGCCGTTGCGGGTCGAATAGCCGGGGATCCCGCCGTCGTGCGTCCAGTACCAGCCGCGGTCTCTTCCCCCACAGGTCAGCCGGAATCGCATGATCCCCAGGCCGACACGGGCACCCGGCCAGCGGCTGTGCAGCGGTACGGCGTCCACGGTCCGTTTCATTTCGAGCAACTGGGCGGGGTGTAACAACCGCCCGCCCAGCAGCGCCTGCCAGAACCGCATCAGGTCACCGGTCGTGGTGATCAAATCGCCTGCCCCACCGCTCAGGCTGGGATTGAGGACCGTGGTATCGACCAGCGGACCGTCCTTGGTGAACTGGGTGTAGCCCTCGGCGTGCGGCTCCGGCAGATACGGCCAGGTGCCGGGCGAGAACGTGTGACGCAGCCCGAGCGGGCGGAGGATCCGGTCCCGGATCTGCCCGGCCCAGGAGCGGCCCGTGGCCCTCTCGATGATCAGACCGGCCAGGACGTAGTCGGTGTTGGAGTAGCCCCAGCGCCGCTCACCGGCCCCGGGCACCCAGTGGGGCCGGTGCCGCATCGCCAGCGCCACCAGCTGCTCGGGCCGGTAGGTGTCGAACCGGTGCCGCTGGTACCCCTCGGCGGAGGTCAGCACGGCCAGATCGTCGGCGTAGTCGTACAGACCGCTGGTGTGCTGGAGGAGGTTCCGCACGGTGATCTTCCGGCCGTCGTTGCCGTTGCGGGCGACCATCCCGGGTAACCACTTCGCCACCGGGTCGTCCAACGACAGCCGGCCCGCACCGGCCAGCTGGAGCACGACCACCGCGGTGAACGTCTTGGCGTTGCTGCCCATCCGGAAGTATCCGCGGTACGGCACCGGCCGACCGGTCCTCACCTCGGCGACCCCGCTGCGCGCGATCAGACGCCGCGGCCCGTCCCGCACCTCTCCCAGCACCCCGGCGACGCCCCGGTCGCGCAGCGCGTCCAGATCGTGCCGCAGTACCGCCCCGCCATAGCCGTTGACCGGCTGAGCGGCCGCGGCAGGAGGCGACGCCCCGAGGGAGAGGACGGCCACCACCCCGGCAGCCACCGCGGCCACCGCCCGACAACACCAGCTCAGTTCCCCCGCCTTGGTCATCACCAAGCCCCTTCCTCTCGACGGCCGATGCTTCGACGCTATGAGAGGGACGGCTCCCGGCCGTCAGCCCGTGGGTTGAACAACGCCGCACGCACGTAGCACCACGGTCGTACACGAGGCGCCCCACCGGCGGGTGATCTCGCCGGGGAGCCGTGTCCGCGCGATCCCACGTGCCGACGAACCGGCGCGGTTTCACCTCCGGTGGGCTCGCTTGGGCTCGCTTCCCCCCGGGCGAACGGGGATTGCAGGCGACCGGGGATTGCGGAGATGTCCCCGGCGGATCCGCCACGACTCCTGACCGGCAACTACCGGCGTCTGACGGGCAATTACCGGCCCTGTCCGACACTTACCGACCCTGCCAGACAACTTCCCACCGTCACCGGTGCTCGTGATCAGCCGGATCGGCTCGGTCCCGCTCGCCGGGCCTCATCGTGTCGTCCGGCCCGGCCGTGAGGTAGCGGGTGAGCATGGCGATGAGTTCGTTCTCGAACCGGGGGATGCCGATGGGGTCGGGGGCGGCGATGAGCTGGTGGGTGACGAGCTCGACCGTGGAGACGATGAGCCGGGCCGCGGTGTGCGTGTCGCCGACGTGGACCTCGGGGTGGCGGGCGAGCAGTTCCCCGAGGTAGGTGACGCGCGACTGCACGTTGTGGGAGATCTTCGCCAGCAGTTCGGGGGACCGGGGCGCCTGTTCGAGCATCACGCGCAGCAGCTGCGGGTCGTCGAGGTGGTTCTCGGTCGCGGTCCGTACGTAGGCGCGGATGATCTCCACGATGGAGTCGGGCGGTTCTTCGTTCTGGCGGCGCTCCATGGCTGCCATCCCGGTATCGAGATGCCGGGCCATCAGCTCGACGAGGATCGCGTCCTTGTTCGGGTAGTACTGGTACAGCGAGCCGATCGAGATCCGTGCCCGCTCGGCGATCCGGTTGGTGGTCCCGGCGGCGTACCCATGGTCGGCGAAAACGTGAGCAGCGGCGGTGAGGATGCGCTGCCGGGTCAGTTCGGCTCGGGCCTGCCGTGGCTGTTTACGTGGCTGAAGTCCGCGGTGGCCCGACGTCATGACCCCTCCTTGGCAGCGGCTCGGAAGCGAGTAGCGCAAGACCTGAGCAATTGCTCACAATGGTGCCATGAGCTGCGGCGGAGCGGTGCACACCGGATTCCGTCAGGGAGTTGGGGCAGGCGGACGGATGTCGGCCCTGCCCACCCACCGCCGCCGCCCGACCCCGGAAGGAGTCTTCGTGACACATACCAGCACGCGCCCTCGGCGGTTGTCCCCGGCCGAGGTCCGCGCTCGGCTCGGTGAGCCCGAAGCCATGATCGAGGCCAAGATCATCGACCACATCGATGAGCACTTCCGCCGCTTCATCGCGCATTCCCCCTTCCTGGCGCTGGCCACGGCGGACGCGGCGGGGCGCGCGGACTGCTCACCCCGCGGCGACTATCCGGGGTTCGTGAAGGTCCTCGACGAGCGCACGCTGGCGATTCCGGACCGGCCCGGCAACAAGATCGCCGACTCCTTCCGCAACCTCGCCGAGAACGACGGGATCGGACTGCTCTTCCTGATCCCCGGAATGCGCGAGACGCTCCGGGTCAACGGGCGCGCCTATCCCACCGATGAACCCGATGTCCTCGCCCGGATGCGGATCGAGACCAAACAACCGGAGCTGGCGCTCGTCGTCGACGTGGCGGAGGCATATTTCCACTGCGGTCGCGCGCTCGTCCGGTCCCGGCTGTGGGACCCCGCCAGTCACGCCCTCGCCGACGAGCTCCCGTCGGCCGGCGAGATGGCCGCCGCCCAGCTCGGGCCCGGCATCGACCCCGCGGCGATGAACCGCGGCCTCGAAGACGCCTACCGGAAACTCTACTGACCAGGCCGGAAGGCGAATCACCGATGCAACAGACCATCGTCGAGCGGATCGACCGCGTCGCCGAGGACGTCGTCTCCCTCACCCTGCGGGGCGCCACCGGCCCGCTGGCGCCCTGGGAGCCGGGAGCCCATATCGACCTGGCCCTGCCGAACTGGCTGACCCGGCAGTACTCGCTGTGCGGAGACCCGGCGGACAGGGAGTGCTACCGCATCGCGGCACGGTACGAGCCGCTCAGCCGGGGCGGGTCGGAATACCTCCACCGGTTCCTGCGCCGGGGCCGCACCCTCGATGTGTCGCTGCCCCGCAATCACTTCCCGCTCGCACCCGCGCCGCGGTATCTCTTCCTCGCCGGCGGGATCGGCATCACCCCGATCCTGCCGATGCTGCGGGCAGCGGTCGCGGCGGAGATCCCGGCCTCACTCGTCTACGTCGGACAGACGCTCGCGACCATGCCCTTCGCGGACGAACTGCGCTCCTCCCACGGCGATCGGGTACGGATCGTCGCCACCCGGCAGCAGGGCAGACCGGACCTCGCCGACCTGGCGTCCACACTGGACCCCGCCACCGTGGTCTACTGCTGCGGCCCCGCGTCCATGCTCGCCGCGGCACAGGCCGCTTTCCCCGCCGAACGGCTGCACACGGAGCGATTCCACCCCGCGGTCCGGTCGTTCGCCCCCGACACACCGTTCGAGGCGGTGTGCGCCCGGTCGGCGCAGACGATCCAGGTCCCCGCCGACGAATCGCTGCTGGAGGCCCTGATCCACGCCGGGCATCCCGTGGCATCCGGGTGCCGCGAAGGCGTCTGCGGCAGCTGCGAACTCACCGTCGTCGCCGGCGAACCCGAACACCGGGACGACATCGGCGCCCCCGCGGGCCGTATGTACGCCTGCGTATCCCGGGCCCTGTCCCCGCGGCTCGTCCTGGACCTCTGATCCGAACGACGAGCCGACCGAACGGAGCGGGCGAAGACGCCGCCCAAGGCACCGTCGCCCGCTCCGTACCGACATGACGGGGACGGTACGGGGCGGGGATCCCGGAACCCCACGCTTTCGCCCCTGTAGGGACCGCGGCTTCGTGCGCACGGGTTCCTGCGAGAACGCCGACATCCGCGAGCGAGGAGCACCGCACAGCGATCCGAGCCTGCCGAGGTAGTTGACGCTGTCGGAATCCGCGCGCGAGGAGCACCGCATGGGGTGGCGGACCGTGAGCGGAACGCCCCGCCGGGATTCCTCGGCGGTCACCCCAAGTGCCGGCCGCCGCCCCGGCAGCGGACTTGCCGTTCGAGCCGTCGGGCAGGCCGGTCGAGCGGGTGATCCCGCCTCACCTGGGGCCGAGGGGATCCAGATGCATCTCCAGGAAGGCGGTCTCCGCCACGACGGCCTCTACGGCTTCCTCTCCCGCTTTCCCTCCCGCGACCTGGTCGGCCTGGGCATCAGCCACGTCGAGACGGCCATCGTCAGCCGCGCCGCCGAACGCACTCCTGCGCCGGTCCAGCCGGTACCAGGTGGCCAGGGCCGGGTGAACGCCGCGTCGAAGGGCGACAACTGACCACCGCCCCACGCAACCGCGGCTCGTGAGCAGCGGGGTTTGCCCGGACGGTGCTCGTGATCACGCGGAATCGCTCACGAAACCGCGGATCCCGGCCCCCTTCTCACCCCACGCTCTCACCCCACGCTCTCACCCCACGCTCTCGCGCCACGCCTGGTGCAGGTCGGCGAAGCGGCCGCGGGCGGTGATCAGTTCGGCCGGCGGGCCGTCCTCGACTATCCGGCCCCCGGACATGACCAGGACCCGGTCGGCGATCTCCACCGTCGACAGCCGGTGGGCGATCACCACGGCGGTACGGCCGCGCAGCACGGTGGTCATGGCGCGCTGCACCGCCCGTTCGCCGGGGATGTCCAGTGAGCTGGTCGCCTCGTCCAGTATGAGGACGGCCGGGTCGGCGAGCAGCGCCCGCGCGAAGCCGACCAACTGCCGCTGACCGGCGGATATCCGGCCACCGCGCTTGCGGACGTCGGTGTCGTAGCCGTCCGGCAGGCCGGTGATGAAGTCATGGGCACCGATCGCCCGCGCGGCGCGCTCGATCTCCTCGCGGGTGGCGTCCGGACGGCCGATGGCGATGTTCTCGGCGACCGTGCCGGAGAACAGGAACGCCTCCTGGGTGACCATCACCACGCCGCGGCGCAGTTCGGCGGTGGACAGCTCGCGCAGATCGACACCGTCGAGGAGGACCCGGCCCTCGGTGGGGTCGTAGAAGCGGGCCAGCAGTTTGGCGATGGTGGACTTGCCCGCGCCGGTGGCGCCCACCACGGCGACGGTGGTGCCGGCCGCTAGGGTCAGATCGAAGCGCGGCAGCACCTCGCCGCCGGTGCGGTAGGCGAACCGGACGCCGTGGAAGGCGACCTCGCGGCCGGGCCGGGCGGCGGCCACGGCCGGCAGCGCGACCGGTTCGGCGGGCTCCGGGACGGTGGGCCGCTGGGCGAGCAGCCCGGCGATCTTCTCCAGTGAAGCGGCCGCCGCCTGATAGGAGTTGAGGAACATCCCCAGCCGGTCGATCGGGTCGTACAGGCGGCGCAGATAGAGCACCGAGGCGGCCAGTACACCGAGCGCGAGTCCGCCGGAGGCGACGCGGTACGCGCCCCACAGGACGATCGCCGCGACCGCGGTATTGGCCACCAGCCGGGAGGAGACGACATACCGCGCCATCTCCAGGATCGTGTCGCCGTTGACCCGCTCGTGGTGGCGGTTGAGTCCGGCGAACGCGGCGTCGTTCGGCCGCTCGCGGCGGAACGCCTGCACCGGGCGGATGCCGTTGAGCGTCTCGCCGAACTTCACGATGACGGCGGCGATGGCCGTCGACTTCGTGCTGTACAGGCGCTGCGACCGGCGCTGGTAGGAGCGGATGAGGACGTAGAGCGGTCCGGCGGAGACGACCGCCGCGGCGCCGAAGCCCCAGTCCAGCCAGATCAGGGTCACGGTGATGTAGATGGCCGAGAGGATGACCGTGATCAGTTCCTGCAGTCCCTCGTCGAGGAGTTCGCGCAGCGACTCGACGTCCGTGGTGGCCCGGGATATCAGCCGGCCGGACGTATAGCGCTCATGGAAGTCCAGGCTGAGGGTCTGCGCATGGCGGAAGATCCGGCCGCGCAGATCGAGCAGGACGTCCTGGCTGACCCGGGCCGCGACCTGGATGAAGGCGAACTGCAACGCGCCGGACACCGCGGCGCAGAGCCCGGCCACCACCGCCACGGCGATCAGCGGACCGTAGTCGTCCGCCCGCAGCGCGGGTACCCCGCGGTCGATGGCGTACGCGACGAGCAGCGGACTGGCCTGCACCGCGGCCTGCTGGACCAGCAGTACGGCGGCCGCCACGCCGACCCGGCGGGAGTGCGGCGCCAGCAACGCCCGCAACAGGGAGCGCGAGGCGCCCTTGGGTGTGGGCAGCAGGTCCTGCTCGAACGCGTCGGAGGTGCGGGACGCGGCGGGGGTGCCGGGTGCGGTGGGGGTGCGGGACCCGCCGGTGGGGGAGGGCGGGACCGCGGGCGGGGTGCGGTCCTCGTGGTCATCGGCCGGCAGACCGGTCGTGGTCGTCGTCATCGGACGCTCTCCCCCTCGCGTCGGCTCGTCCGACAGTGGTCCGGATCGGTACGGGCGGGGTCTGTACGGCCCGCATCGGCAGGGCCTGTATCGGTGCGGCCGGGGTCGGCAGGACCAGGGGCGGTAGGGCCGGGGTCGGCAGGACCTGGATCGCCGCGATCCGGATCGCCATGGTCGTGATGGTCGCCGCGACCCGGATCGCCGTGGTCGTGATCGCTGTGGTCCGGATCGCCGTGGACTGGACCGTGTGCGTCGCTCCCGGCATCGGGGCGCGGGCCGTCCCGGTCCGTGGCCGGGCGCTCCGGATCGTCGCTCCGGTCCGGTTCGCCGGACATCAGCGTGGCGTACTCGGGGTTGTCCCGCAGCAGTTCGTGATGGGTGCCGACGGCCGTGATCCGGCCGTCGGAGAGCAGCGCCACCCGGTCGGCGAGCAGGACCGTGGACGGCCGGTGGGCGACGACCAGGGCGGTGGTGGTGGCCAGGACCTGGCGCAGGGCCGCCTCCACCAGCGCCTCGGTGTGGACGTCGAGGGCGGAGAGCGGATCGTCGAGGATCAGGAAGCGCGGCCGGCCGGCCACGGCACGGGCCAGCGCGAGCCGCTGCCGCTGCCCGCCGGACAGGCTCATGCCCTGCTCGCCCACCTGGGTGTCGGCGCCCTCGGGCAGAGCTAGGACGAACCCCTCGGCCTGGGCCACCGCCAGCGCCCGCAGCAGATCGGCCTCCTGGAGATCGTCGCCGCCCATCAGGACGTTCTCGGCGGCGGTGGCGGAGAACAGGGTCGGCTCCTCGAAGGCGACCGCGACCAGCGTCCGCACCTCGTCACGCGTGAGCGTCGTGAGGTCCCGGCCGTCGAGGACGATCCGGCCGGCGGTGGGGTCGTACAGCCGCGGCACCAGCGCGGTCAGCGTGGTCTTCCCGCTGCCGGTCGCCCCGACCAGCGCCATCGTCTCGCCGGGCCGGATATGCAGATCGATGCTCCGGAGCGTTGGCGGGGCGTCCGGCGGGGTGTCGGGGTAGCGGAACTCGACGCCTTCGAAGAGCATCCCGCCGCGGTCCCGGCCGGGGCTGTCGTCGGCGTCGCCGCCCGCGTGGTCGCCGGGGTGAGGGGCACTGTCCGCACCAGAGGCGTCATCAGGGGGGTCGGCAGCGGCAGCGCCGTGGGCGGCGCCGCCGGTGGTGACGGACCGTGCACCGGCACCGTCCGTGCGGCCGGCCGGAGCGCCGCCGCGTGACGGCCCCGCCGACCCGGCCGCCCCTTTCGCCGCTGCCTTCTCCGCCGTCTCCTCGGCCGTCCGCTCGTCCAGCACCTCGAAGTACCGGTCGGCGGCCGTCGCCGCCTCGTTGCTCATGGCCAGCAGGAAGCCGATCGATTCGACCGGCCAGCGCAGTGCGAGCGCGGTCGACAGGAACGCGACGAGGGTGCCCGCGGACAGTTGGCCGTCGGCCACCTGGACCGTGCCGAGTACCAGGGCCGCGGCGATCGCGATCTCCGGCAGCAGGGTGACCACGCACCAGATCGAGGCCAGCAGCCGGGCCTTGCGCAGTTCGGTCGTCCGCACCTCGTGGGTCAGCTTCCGGAAGGCGCGGGCCTGGCTGCGGTGCCGCCCGAAGCCCTTGACGATCCGGATGCCGAGCACCGACTCCTCGACCACTGTCGTCAGATCGCCGAGCTGGTCCTGGGCCCGGCGCGTCGCGACCGCGTACTTCGCCTCGAAGACCGAGCACATCACCATCAGTGGCAGCACCGGTACCAGCAGGACCAGCCCCAGGGACCAGTGCTGGACCAGCAGGAACGCACAACCCACCAGCACCGTCACGCCGTTGACCAGCAGGAACGTCAGCGGGAAGGTGAAGAACATGCGCAGCAGCTGGAGATCCGTGGTGGCGCGCGACAGCAGCTGTCCGGACGCCCAGCGGTCGTGGAAGGCGACCGGCAGCCGCTGGACCCGGCGGTACAGCGCCTCGCGCATCGCCGCCTCGACCCCGGCCAGTGGCCGCGCCACCAGCCAGCGGCGTATCCCGAACAGCACCGCCTCCGCGATGCCGAGCAGCAGCAGATACCCGCCGCCCAGCCACACCCCGCCCGGATCGCGCGCCGTCACCGGGCCGTCCACCAGCCACTTGAGCACCAGTGGGATGACCAGCCCGATACAGGACGCGACGACCGCCACGAACGCGGCCGTGAAGAAGCGCGCCCGCACCGGCCGGAGGAACGGCCACAGCCGCAGCAGCGAGCGCACCGCGGAGTGCCGCGGCGGCACCCCGGTCAGGTCGGTCGGGCCGGTCGGGTCGGTCAGGTCGGTCTGCGGGGCGGTCCGCGCGGTCTCTGTCATCACCCGCGAGCGTACGGCGCGCCACTGACAATGCCCACGCGATTTCGGCGCCCGCACCACCGCGCCGCGGTGCCCGCACGCTTCTGACCTGGTACTTCTCCCGGGATGGACGGGTACCGTAACCCCTGCCGCCCGCCCCGGCGTTGGCGCGATCCGGGTCAGCCGGGCACGGCCCGGAACAGCTGCACCGACCGCCCCGCGACGGTGATCGCACCCCCCGCCGGAGACCTCGGACCCACCGGTCCCGGCTGCTCCTCCCGCGCGGTGTCCACGACGAGTTCGTACTCCCGGGCCCAGGGCGGAGCGGGCAGGGTGACGCTACGGGGCAGGGCACCGGCATGCAGGACGGCCAGGAAGCTGTCGTCGACGATGCGGGCGCCCCGGGCGTCGCGCTGGGGGATGTCGTTGCCGGAGAGGTACATGCCCAGCGTGGCCCCGGGGGCGTACCAGTCCTGCTCGGTCATCTCCGTGCCGGCGGCGGTGAACCACGCCAGGTCGCGCAGCCCGCCCTGCCCCTGCGGGCGGCCGGAGAAGAAGGCGCGGCGGCGGAGCACGGGGTGGGCGCGGCGCAGCGCGATCAGGCGGGCGGTGAGGCCGGCCAGCGGCCGCCACCGCGGATCGTCGAGGAGCGACCAGTCGAGCCAACTGGTGGCGTTGTCCTGGCAGTAGGCGTTGTTGTTGCCGTGCTGGGTGCGGCCCATCTCGTCGCCGGCGACCAGCATCGGGACGCCGGTGGACAGCAGGAGGGTGGTGAGGAGGTTGCGCAACTGGCGGCGGCGCAGGGCGGTGACGGCCGGATCGTCGGTCTCGCCCTCGGCGCCGCAGTTCCAGGCCCGGTTGTCGTCGGTGCCGTCCCGGTTGCCCTCACCGTTGTCCGCGTTCCGTTTGTGCTCGTAGGAGACCAGGTCGCGGAGGGTGAAGCCGTCGTGGGCGGTGATGAAGTTGACCGACGCGTACGGGCGGCGGCCGCCCCACGCGTACAGATCGCTCGATCCCGAGAGGCGGTAGCCCAGGTCGCGTACGTCGCGCTGGGCGCCGCGCCAGAAGTCGCGGACCGTGTCGCGGTAGCGGTCGTTCCACTCCGTCCACAGGGGCGGGAAGGCGCCGACCTGGTAGCCGCCGGCGCCGACGTCCCAGGGTTCGGCGATCAGTTTGACGCGGCGCAGCACCGGGTCCTGGGCGATGACGGCGAGGAACGGGGAGAGCATGTCGACGTCGTGCAGGGACCGGGCCAGCGCCGCCGCGAGGTCGAAGCGGAAGCCGTCCACGCCCATGTCGGTCACCCAGTAGCGCAGCGAATCGGTGATCAGGCGGAGGACGTTGGGCTGTACGACGTGCAGGGTGTTGCCGCAGCCGGTGTAGTCGGCGTAGCGCCGGGGGTCCTCCTGGAGGCGGTAGTGGCCGCGGTTGTCGATGCCCCGTAAGGAGAGCGTCGGGCCCCGTTCGCCGGCCTCCGCGGTGTGGTTGTAGACCACGTCCAGGATGACCTCGATACCGGCGTCGTGCAGGGCCCGCACCATCCGCTTGAACTCGCCGACCTGCTGACCGCGGGTGCCGGTGGCGGCGTATCCGGCGTGTGGCGCGAAGTAGCCGATGGAGTTGTAGCCCCAGTAGTTGCGCAGCCCCCGGCGCACCAGGTGGTCCTCGTGCGCGAACTGGTGGATCGGCAGCAGCTCGACGGCGGTGATGCCGAGCCGGGTGAGATGCTCCAGCGCGGCGGGGTGGGCGAGCCCCGCGTAGGTGCCGCGCAGCCGCTCCGGGATGCCGGGGTGGCGCATCGTGAAGCCGCGCACATGGAGTTCGTAGAGGACGGAATCCGGCCAGGGGGTCTTGGGCCGGCGGTCGTCCCGCCACTCGTCGTCGGCTCCGTCCGCATCGGGGGCGTCGCCGACCACGACGCCCTTGGGGACGTATGGCGCCGAGTCGCGGTCGTCGCGCACCGTGTCGGCGATCTGCTGCTGCGGCCAGTCGCGGACGTGCCCGTACAGCTCTGCCGGGAGCGCGGGCCGGCCGCCCGTCTGCTCCGGGCGCGCGCCGAAGTCGCCGTCCACGGCCCGTGCGTACGGGTCCAGGAGCAGCTTCGCCGGATTCCAGCGGGCGCCGGTCCACGGGTCCCAGCGGCCGTGCACCCGGTAGCCGTAGCGCTGCCCGGGGCGCACACCGGGCAGGAAGCCGTGCCAGATCTCGTGCGTCAGCTCGGTCAGCCGATGGCGCGTCTCGTGCGCCGCGTCGTCGAAGAGACAGAGCTCCACGGCCTCGGCGCCGCCCGCCCACAGGGCGAAGTTGGTGCCCGCGACACCGTCCGGGCCGATGCGGAAACGGGCTCCGAGGGGCGTCGGACTACCGGGGCGGACGGTGGCGGGCGGCCTGGCCGAAGGGGCCGGCGGGCCGCTGTGCCCCGGTCCGCCGCGCCGCCGGTGGCCGTCCGGTCCGCGCCGCCCGTCCCGCCGGTCCGGTCCGTCCTGTACTGCCTCCTGCTCGGGTGCGCTCGACACGTGCCAGCCTCCCGCGGCTCATGGCTCGGTCGGGCGGCGGCCGGTGCCCGGCGTCCCGGCCCGGCGCGCGCCGCCGCCCTCCCCGTTGTTCTGCCCGCAACCGGCCGTCGCCGCACGCTCCACCGGGGCGGGGCGTCCACTGCTCCATCCGGGACCCGTTAAAACGTGACATACCATCAAATGAACGGGTCATCCTCCACAATTCGGTCATGACCGGCCAAGAGCAGGACCGACCGCAGGACCACCCCGGCGACCGCCCCCGGGGCCATCCCCGCGCGGGCCTCAACGGCGGCCCGGACGACCGCCCCGGCCCCCGGCCGGCGGCCCGGCCGCCGCACACGGCGCCGCGCCGCGCCCGTACGGCCGTCGTGCTCGTCATCGCGCTCGTGGGGATGGTGGCGGGCGGCTGCGGGATCGCGGAGGTGGTCGCCGGGGTCCTGGGCTCCCAGGAGAAGATCATCGTCGCCCCGGACGACGGCGCGCAGGGCGTGCGGCGCAGGGAGCGGTTCGAGGTCCGGGTGGCGGACGGGCGGCTGGAGCGGGTCGAGGCCAAGCGGACCGGGGGCGACGGCCAGGAACCCGTCGCGGGCCGGATCTCGCCGGACGGGCGGAGCTGGCGGCCGGCACCCGGCCCGCTCGACATCGGCACGAGGTACACCGTCGACGCGGTGGCGGTGGACGGCGAGGGCCGCCGCGTGGCCCGGCACACCACCTTCACCACCACCATGCCCCCGCACCGCTTCATCGGCTTCTTCAAGCCGGAGAACAACGCCACGGTCGGCACCGGCATGATCGTCTCGCTGGAGTTCAACCGGCGCATCGCCGACCGCGCGGCCGTGGAGCGGGCCATCACGGTCACCGCGAACCCCCGCGTCGAGATCGCCGCCCACTGGTTCGGCGCCCGGCGGCTGGACTTCCGGCCGCGCGAGCCCTGGCGGCCGGGCACCGAGGTCACGGTGGACCTGCGGCTGCGGAACCTCAAGGCCGGGCCGGGCGCCTACGGGACGCAGCGCAAGACGGTCCACTTCCGGATCGGCCGGGACCAGAGCAGCGTCGTCGATGTCGCGGCGCACACCCTGACGGTACGGCGCGCCGGCCGGGTGACGGAGCGGCTGCCGGTCACCGCGGGGGACACCGACAACCCCACCTACAGCGGGAAGATGGTGATCCTGGAGCGCCACAAGGTGACGCGGATGGACGGGAAGACCGTGGGCTTCGTCGGTGAGTACAACATCCCGGACGTACCGCACGCGATGCGCCTCACCCGGTCCGGCACCTTCCTGCACGGCAACTACTGGACGGAGCCGGACGTCTTCGGAGACGACAACACCAGCCATGGCTGTATCGGCCTGCCCGACACCAAGGGCGGCGGCCGGGACACCCCGGCCGGCCGGGTCTTCGGCCAGTCGCTGATCGGCGACATCGTGGAGGTGCGCAACTCCGGGGAACGCACGGTCGCGCCGGACAACGGCCTCGGCGGCTGGAACATGCCGTGGCAGCAGTGGCGGGCCGGCACCGCCCTGGGCTGATCCCGGCGCGCCGGGCCCGATGCGCCGGACCGGACGCGGGAACCGGTCGGTTCCGGTCGGCCCGCGGGCGATTCCGGCTGCCGACCGCACGCGCGGCTGTCACTTCACGCGCCGGGGACTGAACGCCCGCCCCGGCGGGGAGTTGAGTGTCAGTGCGGTGTGGTTATCTAACGGCAAGCGCGCGGCCGCAGGTGTCCGCGCGCGGGGGAGTGCGGGCCGTGCGAGGGGAAAAGGGGCCAGGAGTGAACGTGCAGCCGATATCGGGGGAGCCGGCTCGCCGGCGGCGCAGACCGTGGCGGGGCGGGGGTCCGTTGGCGTTGGCGCTCGGCTCCGTGCTGCTGCTGGTGAGCGCGTGCGGCGGCGGTGACGGCGCCGCCGGGAAGCAGCCGGCCGGCAAGGCGGGCGACCGCGCCGCCTCGCAGGCCGCCGTGGTGATAGAGCCCAAGAACGGCGCGGACGGCGTCGCCACCAGCGGTGCGCTCAAGGTCACCGCCCGGCAGGGCCGGCTCAAGTCCGTCAAGGTCAAGGACGCCAAGGGCACCGAGATCGAGGGGAAGACGGCCGGCGGCGGCACCCTGTGGCAGCCGAACGGCCACCTCAGCGCCTCGACCACGTACACCGTCGACGCCATAGCGGTGGACGGCCAGGGCCGGGAGGCCGCCGAGCACACCAGCTTCACCACCCTCGTCCCCAAGAACACCTTCATCGGCCAGTACACCCCGGAGAACGGCGAGCGGGTCGGCGTCGGGATGCCGGTCTCGATCCGCTTCACCCGCGGCATCACGGATCCCAAGGCGGTCGAGGGCGCCATCAAGGTCACGGCCGAGCCGTCGGTGCCGGTCGAGGGCCACTGGTTCGGCAACGACCGGCTGGACTTCCGCCCCGAGAAGTACTGGGCCGCCGGCACCAAGGTCACGCTCAAGCTCGACCTCAACGGCGTCGAGGGCCGCCCCGGTGTCTACGGCACCCAGACCAAGGAGGTCTCGTTCACCGTCGGCCGCAGCCAGGTGAGCACCGTGGACGCCGCGTCGAAGATGATGACCGTGGTCCGCGACGGCAGGACGGTCAAGACCATCCCGATCAGCGCGGGCGCACCGGGCACCGAGACCTACAACGGCCAGATGGTGATCAGCGAGAAGCACGCGGTGACGCGGATGAACGGCGAGACCGTCGGCTTCGGCGGCGAGTACGACATCAAGGACGTACCGCACGCGATGCGGCTCAGCTCGTCCGGCACCTTCATCCACGGCAACTACTGGTCGGGCAAGCAGACGTTCGGGAGCGGCGCACTCCGGCCGGAGTGCGCCGCTCCCCGCCGCGTTAACGGGTACTAACCTTCCCGGCATGACTGTGAACCTTGAGGTTGCCGAGGGCGTCGGCACCATTCGCCTGGACCGCCCGCCGATGAACGCACTGGACACCGCCACCCAGGACCGGCTGCGCGAGCTGGCCGCGGAGGCCACCCGCCGCGACGATGTGCGCGCCGTCGTGATCTGGGGCGGCGAGAAGGTGTTCGCGGCCGGCGCGGACATCAAGGAGATGCAGGCCATGGACCATCCGGCCATGGTCCTGCGCTCCTCGGCGCTGCAGGAGTCCTTCACCGCCGTCGCCCGGATCCCCAAGCCGGTGGTCGCCGCGATCAACGGCTACGCCCTGGGCGGCGGCTGCGAGTTGGCGCTCTGCGCCGACTTCCGGATCGCCGCCGACACCGCCAAAATTGGCCAACCTGAGATCCTGCTCGGTCTGATCCCGGGCGCCGGCGGCACCCAGCGGCTGGCCCGGCTGGTGGGTCCCGCCAAGGCCAAGGACCTGATCTTCACCGGCCGTCAGGTGAAGGCCGAGGAGGCGCTCGCCCTCGGTCTGGTCGACCGGGTGGTGCCGGCCGCCGAGGTCTACCCGCAGGCGCACGCCTGGGCGGCGCGGCTGGCGGCCGGTCCGGCGCTGGCGCTGCGGGCCGCCAAGGAGTGCGTCGACGCGGGCCTGGAGACGGACCTCGACACCGGTCTGACCATCGAACGCACCTGGTTCGCGGGGCTGTTCGCGACCGAGGACCGGGAGACGGGCATGCGCAGCTTCGTCGAGGAAGGACCCGGCAAGGCCAAGTTCCGCTGAGAAAACCGGGGTTGACGGCGCGGTCGCGGTTTTGGCCGGGATGCGATGCCTCGTGTGGGGGAATTGCGGAAAGCTTATTGGGGCCTTAAGGGAACCTTGTCCGCCCTTCCTGACGATCATTCGAACACGCGAGGTTTTCGCAGGTCAGCGGTGTGCACCGGAAACCTGAAACGCCGCTGGCATATGTCCCGCGCGGGTGCGGGAACCCCCGCTCCGGGGCCGGGCATTCCGTCGGTTCCGCTCCCGTGGGGGCAGGTAGCAGCCATGATGGGGGGCATGGCGGGCCTCGAAGGAATGGAGCGGCCGCGGCCGCGGTGCGGCACGGCCGCTGCACACCGGGAACTCCCCGGAGCGGACAGGGATACGACGCCGACTCGGGGCGGCCCGGTGTCCGCGGCGCTCGATCTGGTCGGCGATCCGACTCTCGACGAGGTCCGGCTGCCCTCACGTCCGGAGTCGGCCGGTACCGCCCGCCGGCTGACCGCCTCCGTCCTCCTGGAACAGTGGTCCCTCTCGCCCCAGCTGACCGAGCACGCCGTGCTGCTGGTCTCGGAGCTGGTGGGCAACGCCGTGCGGCACACCGGCGCCCGCACCTTCGGGCTGCGGATGCTCCGCCGCCGTGGCTGGATCCGTATCGAGGTGCGCGATCCCTCCCGCGGGCTGCCGTGCCTGATGCCGGTCCATGAGATGGACACGAGCGGGCGCGGCCTCTTCCTCGTCGACAAGCTCTCCGACCGCTGGGGCGTGGATCTGCTGCCGCGCGGCAAGACGACCTGGTTCGAGATGCGGGTCACGGACCGGTAGCGCCCCTCGCCCGTCCGGCGCGGCCTGGGAAACGGGGCCGGGGCCCTCCCGCGGGGTGGCGCGGACGGGGCCCCGGTGCCGACCTCCGGCGGGCGGAAGGGGTGTGCCCGCGAGGTCGTGTACGACTGGCCCGGGTCAAGGGGGTCGCTCCGACCGACTATCGCAGGTCGGACGCGACCTGGCCAAAGGTGCGATTACGGACACAATGGGCGGTAATGCCGATAATGGGTGTGCGATCCAAGGTGAGCTACGCCACCAGCCTTTCAAATGCCGGTTAGGTAATCGATTCCTTTGATGGTTATGCGGAGGAAGCGCGGTAGGGCGGACCGGTGGGCGGCCGGTGCGCGGCATGCGCGATGAGTGCGGTGACGGTGCCCCTCGCGCGGCGCGTGGTGAATGGCCGGTCCGTGCTCCGGCCGTGCGGCGGCGGTCCGTAGGATGGGCTGTTCATGCTCGCGCGCCGCTTCGGGAGGGAGGAGGGCAGATGCGCCCGGTGTGCCGGTCGGCCGTGCTGACCCCGCTGCTCCTCCTCGCCGTCACCTTCGCACCGCTGCTCTGCCGGATCGGCGGTGACCAGATGTGGTCGGCGGCGGACCGGTCGGCCACGGCCGCGGCCGCGTGGACGCAGCCCCCGGCGGCCGGCGCCCCCTCCGGTACGGAGGCCGGCGGGCCGCACCGCGTGGCCGCACCCGTCGCCGTCGCCGAGGCGCCGAAGAAGTGCTCCGGGCGGCACGCGCCGGGGCCCGATGAATCCGTTCCGCTGCCCGCGCAGCACCGCGCCGAACCGCTCGCCCCCGCCGCCGTCGGCGCGGTGCCGCTCGCCGCGGACGTACCCGCGCAGTTCGCGCTCGCCCGGCCGCCCACGGACGGCGCGCCCGCCACCGACCACCTCGCGCTCCTCCCCGTACTGCGGATATAGGCCGTCGCCCCGACGCACCCGGTTCTGTTTCCCCCTTCCGTACGTCTGGAGCTTCCGCATGTCCGCTTCCGCCTCTCCCACCCGCAAAATCGCCGCCATCGGCGCGGTGCTCGCGCTCATCGTGGCGGTGATCGCCATCGGTGTCGCCGTCGGCAAGGCCGTCGAGGGAAAACGCGACGACGCCGCGCCGACCGCCACCGGTTCGCCCGAGGCCGCCGCCTCCGCACAGCCCGAGGAGGACGCCGGTCAGCAGCGGATGTACGAGGAGTACGCCAAGCTGACCAGCCGCCGGGTGGCCGGTGATCCGCTGGCGATCGGCAAGAAGGACGCCCCGGTGGTCCTGGTCGAATACGCCGACTACCAGTGCTCGTTCTGCGGACGCTTCACCCGTGAGACCCAGCCGGAGCTGGTCAAGAAGTTCGTCGACGCGGGCACGCTGCGCATCGAGTTCCGCAACTTCACCATCTACGGCGCCGACTCCGAGCGGGCCGCCCGCGCCTCCTGGGCCGCCGGGCAGCAGGGCAGGTTCTGGCAGCTGCACGACGAGCTGTACGCCAAGACCCGCAAGGGCGACGCACTGGCCGAGGAGAAGCTCGTCGAGATGGCCCGCACGAGCGGCGTCCCGGACCTCGACAAGTTCCGCACCGACCTCAAGAGCGCGGACGCCGAAAAGGCCCTGAAGAAGGACCAGGACGAGGGCTACCAGCTCGGCGTCCAGTCCACGCCGTCCTTCCTGGTCAACGGCCGGCCGATCGCCGGCGCCCAGCCCACCGGCATCTTCGAGCAGGTCGTCAAGGAGGCCGCGGCGACCGCGGCGAAGAAGACCGAGGGGGCCGCGAAGTGACCGATATCGGCTACCTCGCCGCCTTTCTCGGCGGCACCCTCGCGCTGCTCAGCCCGTGCAGCGCGCTGCTGCTGCCGGCGTTCTTCGCGTACTCCCTCTCGCACCCGGGCAAACTGCTCGCCCGCACCGGTGTGTTCTATCTGGGGCTGGCCACCACGCTGGTCCCGCTCGGCGCGGCCAGCACGGCAGCCAGCCGGCTGTTCAACGGCCACCGCGATCTGCTGATCGCCGTCGGTGGCTGGGTCGTCATCGCGATGGGCGTCGCCCAGATCCTGGGCCTGGGGTTCGCCTCCCGGCGCGCCCAGGCGGCCGCCGCCAAGATCACCCCGAGGTCGGCCGTCTCCACCTTCCTTCTCGGCTGCGTCTACGGCCTCGCGGGTTTCTGCGCGGGCCCGATCCTCGGCGCGGTGCTGACCGTGACGGCGGTCAGCGGCTCGCCGGTCTACGGCGCCTCGATGCTCGCCGTCTACGCGTTCGGCATGGCGCTGCCGCTGTTCGTGCTCGCGCTGCTGTGGGACCGCTTCAAGCTCGGCACCCGCGGCTGGCTGCGCGGCCGGGAGATCACCCTCGGAAAGCTGCGGCTGCACACCACGTCCACCCTGTCCGGCGTCTTCTTCATCGGTATCGGCGTGCTGTTCCTGCTCTTCAACGGGACCAGCGCACTGCCCGGGATCCTGGACGCGGACGCCGAAGTCGGTGTCGAGGAGTGGGTACGGGACTTCGGCAACGGCGTACCGGACTTCGTGCTGATCGCGGTGGTCGCGCTCATCGTCGCCGCGGTGCTCGGCCGTATCGCGCTGCGGCCGCAGAAGAAGCCGCGGGACTGACCGGCCGCGGACGGGGCGCCGTGGGCAGCCGGGCGCGCCGCCGGGCGGGCGCGCAGCCGGACCGGGACGGGGCCGGGGACGGGACCCCGCCCCGGCGCCCGTGCCCCCGCTACGCGCTCTGCCGCCAGTGGCGCCGGAAGCGCGGATGGGGCTGCGGGCGCGGGCGGTGGGCGTCGGCCCGGCGGCGACGGTCGTTGCACAGCAGGCATTTGCCGTAGCCCGGCGGGAGGGGATCCTCCGGGTCGCCGTACAAGGGGTCGACCGCGCCGTGCGGATGCACGGCGCAGCCCGTCGGGCCGGTCTCGGCGCCCAGTGAACTGGCGGCGGTCAGCGCTCGCCGGAGGACGTCGACGAGCTGGTCGGCGTCGCGCCGGGTGGGCGCGGATTGCAGGGCCGAGGCGATATCGGAGGCGGTGGTCAGCGCGGTCTGGAGTTCGCGCAGGTGTGCGTAACCCATGCCTCGGAGCGTAGGCGGCCCCACTGACAGTTGATCTTCCGATCGCACTTCGCGGCTTCCCATGGCCTCATGCATGCCCGTTCACGCCCACGGTTTAGCACCGAAACGGTGACCGCCCCCTTACCGGCACATGACATGTGGGTGAGGGGGCGGGCAGGGAGGGGGGAGAGGGCGCGCCGTCCGGCGCGGGGCCGCGGCCCCGGGGAGTGGGCGGCGCCCGGTCCCGGTGCGGTCAGGGCGCGACCGGGAGCGCGCGCTTGTGGTCGGTGAGGCGGTAGCGGCGGACGATCGTGCGGAAGGCGGTGTCGGTGACCGGCCCGCCCTCCAGGAAGTCGTCGATCTCGTCATAGCTCACGCCGAGCGCGTCCTCGTCGGGCTTGCCCGGGTCGAGCGTCTCCAGGTCGGCCGTCGGGACCTTCGTGACCAGCTCGGCCGGGGCACCGAGGGCCGCCGCCACGGCCCGTACCCGGCGCTTGGTCAGCCCGCTCAGCGGCACCACGTCGGCCGCGCCGTCGCCGAACTTCGTGAAGAAGCCGGAGACCGCCTCGGCTGCGTGGTCGGTGCCCACGACCAGCCCTTCGTGGGCGCCCGCGACCGCGTACTGCGCGATCATGCGCTGGCGGGCCTTGATGTTCCCCTGGACGAAGTCCTGGTGACGGGCGTCGCGGAACGCGATACCGCCGGCCACCGCCGCGTCCAGCGCCGCGTCGCTCGCCGGGCGGATGTCCACGGTCAGCACCCGGTCGGCGCGGATGAAGTCGAGCGCCAGCTGGGCGTCCTTCTCGTCGGCCTGGACGCCGTACGGCAGCCGCATCGCGAAGAACGTGGCCGCGTGCCCGGCGGCGCGGGCCCGCTCCACCGCGAGCTGGCAGAGCCGGCCCGCGGTCGTGGAGTCGACGCCGCCGCTGATGCCCAGGACCAGGGAGCGCAGGCCCGTGGAGGTCAGCCGGTCCGTGAGGAAGGCCACCCGGCGCTCGATCTCCCGCTCGGCGTCGAAGGACGCGCTCACCTGGAGATCCCGGGCGATCTCCTGCTGCAGGGCCTTGGACGCCGGGTCGGTCACGGCCGCTCCTTCTGGTTCTCGGTCCGCGTGCCGGCGGGCCGGATGGTGCCGGTGGTTCCGGCGGCGCCGGTGGTTCTGGCGACGCCGGGGGTTCCGGTGGTTCCGTAAAACCTTATGCCGGGTGTGCCCAGGACTTGAGGGCGGCCTTGCTCGTGAAGTCCGCCACATCCTTGTCCAGCGGCTCGTCGGTGTACTGGTGGATGCGCCAGTTCGCCTTGATCCGCGGCTGCCCGGCGGTGACGTAGTCGGCGATCCACAGGCCGTCGGCGGCGTAGGAGGTGCTGTCGCGGTTGAGCCAGAAGTCGCGGTTGCAGTAGAGCAGTGCGCGGTGCGTGGGCCGCAGCCGCTTGACCTCCTTGAGGAACTGGTCCTTCTCCGCATTGCTCGCCGCCGTCCCCGAACCGGTGGTCTCCCAGTCGGCGGCCAGGAGGTCGCCCTGGACGGAGGCGCACTTCTCGACGAAGTACGCGGCCTGCGCCGCGATGTTCCCGGGCCACAGGAAATGGTAGAAACCGACCACGCACCCCGCGCTACGGGCCTTCGCGGCCTGTGCGGACTGGTTCGGATTGACATAGGAACGGCCTTCGGTGGCCTTGATGAACACGAAGTCCAACCCCTCGGCGGAATACGAGGTGTTGTACGAGCTGACATCGACACCATGCAGCATGAGCGGTCTCCTGCCGATCGGACCTGCGATTTCGAAGCGTCATCTGCGTCGCAGCAGTTCAGCATGTTCAGGACCGGAGACGCCGGAAGGTGCCGCGGAAGTTCCTTGTATCTGCGGCGGGTTGGGGAATGTGGAACGGCTTCCGGGGCTGCCCGTGAGCCTCATGGGGCAGCTGGGGCCACAGGGGCTGATGGAGGCTGTGGCCGCGGTGGGGCAGGTGCCATGCGGGGTTCCCGGTGCGGTGTGGTGGCCGCCGGTGCGGGAGCGAGGTAGGCGAGCCAGCCGCCCGTACGGGGGAGGGGGTGCGCGGTCCAGTTACGGGCGTAAGCGGGCGGCGCGGGCCCGGTGCCGGGGCCCGCGCCCGCGGTGAGGACGGCCGTCGGTTCGTGCGCGGCCCGGCGCAGCAGCGCCCGCGGGGTGACCGACCGGTTGTTGCCCTCGGTGTCGGCGGAGGCGCAGCCCGCCTGGTAGCCGACCGGCTGCGCGTGCGGGCCCACGACCAGGCAGGGCGGGTGCAGCCCGAGCCTGCGGAGGGTGCGGGCGGCCTGCCGGTAGCGGTCGGCGACCACCGCGGCCTGCGCCGAGGTACCGCTCAACACCGCTGCCTGGCTGACCAGATGGAGCGCGAGGACGGCCCCGATCACGAGGCCGGCAGGGGTGAGCGCGCCGATCCGTACCGCCGCGGTGGCGCACCGGTTCCCCGTACGGCGGCGACCGCGCGCGGCGGGCGCGGGATGCGGGGTGGCGGCGGACCGGCGGGCGCGGGAGGTACGGACCGCGCCCGCCGCCAGCGCCGCGACCGGCGGCGCGAGCAGCGCGTACGCGGGGAGCAGGAAACGCGGCGCCGAGTAGTCGAGGAGCAGCAGATACGGGACCGCGACGGAGACCGCGCAGACCAGCGGCACGGCCGTGACCGCGAGCGGCCGGCCTCGGCGCACCGCGGCCGGCAGCGCGGCCGCGGCGAGCGGCGGCAGCGCCAGCCACCACAGGGCCAGCGCGGGCTGGTGCAGCGTGTAGTGGTCACAAGGGCGGCAGAGCAGCGGCCCGTTGAGGCTGCGCAGCGCCGCACCGGCACCCGCGCCGAAACCGTGGTGCAGCCCCATACCGCCCTCGGTGGCACTGGAGACGCGCAGCCGCCCGGCGATCCCGCCGAACCGGGCGTACGCCTCCGCCACCCACTGCGCCGCGCCGAGCGCCGGACCGCCGAGCAGCGCGGGCAGCGCCGGGCGCAGGCGCCGTACGCACACCGCCGTCACCAGCAGCGGCAGGGTGACCCAGCCGCAGTCGGGGGTACGCAGCAGGGCGCAGCAGGCGAGCGTGCCGGCCAGCCACCACCGGGCGCGCGGTTCGTCCGGCACCCGCAGGAACCAGCCGGCCGCCGCCACCGCGCCCAGCGCCACCCACAGATTGGGCATCACCTGGGAGCCGCTCAGCTCGGTGATCCACAGCCCGGCGAAGAGCAATGCGGCGAGCGCGGCGGTACGGCGGCCGAGCAGCGGGACCCAGCCGCGGAACGCGCCGTACAGCGCGGCGGCGGAGGCGACCGCGAGCGCACCGCGCAGCAACGGCACGGAGGGGGAGACGGCGGTGACCGGGGCCACCAGATAGCTGATGCCGCGCGAACGGGGCGCGCTGAAGAACGCGGCCGGAGTGCGCGGGTCGCTCTGCGACACGTACACCGACTCGTCCCAGCCGAGCGCGAGATGCGTGTGCGGGAGGACCACGAGGAACTGGACGAGGGCGTAGCCGAGCGCGATGAGCGCGAGCCAGGGGACGGCGGCCGGCCGGGCGGGGCGTGGTGCGCGGACGGCGCGCAGGGCGTGCGGGGTGCGCAGCGTACGCAGCGCGTGCCAGGCGTGGACGACCGGTGAGGCGGAAGTGGCGGACCGGGCGGAAACGGCGGCGGAGGCGGAGGCGGCGGGTGGGATCCGTGCTGAGGTCACTGTGGTCCCTCTGGAGTTCCTGGATTCCGGTGATTCCGGGAACGTCCGTTGTCCCAGGCATCGGCCGCCGCGTCACGTACCGCCTCGCGCCCGCCACGGGCGCGTACCGACGGCGGGCCCGGTCCGGTCCTCCCGGCCGGAACGGGCCCGTGCGGCGCGGGGCCGCTCAGCGTGGCGTCGAGGCGGCCCCGGAGTCGTACCGGGGCACCGCGAGGTGACGCTGTTTCCACCGCCGCAGCAGAGTGCGGACGCGGGCGCGGGTCTGCCCGAGCGCGCGCTGCCCGGCCCGGCGGTGGCGCGTCGTACGCAGCTCCCGGAACAGGAGCCGGTAGCGCTCGGCGATCGGTTCCGGGTCGTAGCGACCGGACCCCTCCAGCGCGGCTCGGGCCATCCGGCGTCGGCGTACGGGGTCCTCGATCAGGTCGATCAGGCCGCCGGCCAGCGCCCGCCCGTCGCCGCGCGGCACCAGCAGCCCGTCCGTACCGTGCCGGATGATCTCGGCCGGGCCGAGCGGGCAGTCGGTGCTGACGACGGGCACACCGCAGCGCATCGCCTCGACGATCGTCATGCCGAACGATTCGGCGTCCGAGGCCGATACGACGAGGGACGCCTTGGCGAACTCCGCCTCGATCGGCGACCGCGGGCCGGTCAGCTCCGCCCGGCCGGCGAGCCCGAGTCCGTCGATCAGCCCCTGGAGCCGGGTGCGTTCGGCACCGCCGCCGTGGATGCGCAGCCGCCAGTCCGGGTGTTTGACGGTGACCGCGGAGAACGCCTCGATGAGCAGATCGAAGCGTTTGCCGCGGGCCAGCCGGCCGGCCGCGGCGATCACCTTCGCGGTGCCGTCGGACGGCGGTCCGGCCGGCGCCGGTACGACGTTGGGCACGGCCAGTACGCGGACACCGGGCAGCGGCATCCGCGCCCGGTAGACGGCGGCGTCGGCCTCTGTGGTGGTGACGACGGCGTCCAGCGTCCGGTAATGGCGGGCGAGTTCGGCCCGCAGCTGCTCGCTGTGCGCGTCGTGCCGCAGGTGTTCCTGGGCGATCCGCAGCGCCCGGCGCGGCCCGAAGCTGGCGAGGTAGACATTGATGCCCGGCCGGGTGCCGATCAGGACGTCCGCGTCACTGGCCCGCAGATACCGCGCGGCCCGGACGTCGACCAGCCGGCTGTACTGGTGGTGCCGTTTCTCGGCCGCCGGGAAGTCCAGCGCGGGCTCGCTGAAGAGCGGATCCGCCATATCGTCGCTGCCGACCCGGATGTCCACCAGCGGCACCAGCCGCACCCGGGGATCCACGGCGAACCGCGGTACCTCGCGATGCCGCAGCATCGAGACGATCTCGACATCGTGCCGTCCGGCGAGGGCGGCGGCGAGGTTGAGCGTGGTGCGGATGGTGCCGCCGATGGCATAGGCGTTGTGCAGCAGGAGGGCGATCTTGAGGCGGGGGGCGGTGGCGGGGGCGGCCGCCGTCGCGGGTGCGGGGACCGCCGTAGGGTCCGCGTCCGGTGAGTGCGTCGTGTGCGGTGTGCCGGGCGTACCGGGGGTGCCGGGCGTGTGCGGTGGGTGCTGCGTGTGGTCCGTGCTCTTCATGCGGTGTCTTCCCGAGGCGCGCCGAGTCGTTCCGGCCGACCGGTGCCCACGTCGCGGCAGGCCGCCGCGACCGGCCCGTCCGGCACGGGCCAACCGTGACGTCACGGGGTAAGCCCACGGCGTGGCCCGGGTGAGAGCCCGGTAAGAAAGCCACGGCGGTACCGGCCGCCCGGCGCCGCCCGGTCCGGGCCTTGGCAGACTTGCCGGGTGACCTATGCCGTACTGCTCGCCGAGGACGACCGCCCCATCCGCACCGCGCTGGAGCGTGCCCTGACCCTGGAGGGGTACCGGGTCACCGCCGTCGCGGACGGGATCCAGGCGCTCGCCACCGCGCACCGCGAGCGCCCCGATGTGATCCTGCTGGACGTGATGATGCCCGGTATCGACGGGCTCCAGGTGTGCCAGGTGCTCCGGGCGGAACAGGACCGCACCCCGATCCTCATGCTGACCGCCCGCGTCGACACGGCGGACCGGATCGCCGGGCTGGACGCCGGCGCCGACGACTACGTCGTCAAACCCTTCGAGGTGGAGGAGGTGTTCGCCCGGCTGCGGGCGCTGCTGCGGCGGACGGCACCCGCGGGACGGGCGGGCGCCGAGGGGCCGGCCGGCGCGGACGGCACGGCGGACGCCGGTGCGGGCGACGGGTCCGGCGTTGGTGCCGGTGCCGGTGGGAAGGGCGGGAACGGTGAGGCGTACGACACCAGAGCGGTGGACAGCGGTGTCGTCGAGGCGGCCGATCTGCGGATCGACGGTCTGTCCCGGCGGGCCTGGCGCGGACCGCGCGAACTGGAGCTGACCAGGACCGAGTTCGAGCTGCTCGAACTGCTGGCGCGCAACGCCGGGATCGTCCTGGACCACTCGACGATCTACGACCGGATCTGGGGATACGACTTCGGCCCCGGCTCGAAGAACCTCGCGGTGTACGTCGGCTATCTGCGGCGCAAGGTCGATGTGCCGGGCAGCCGGCCGCTGATCCACACGGTGCGCGGCGTCGGCTACGTCCTGCGGGAGGACTGACGTGCCGGGGACCGGCGGACGGTTCGCGCACTTCGCCCGCCTGCGGCGCAGCCGGCGGCGGGCCGGACCGCGCGGCGGACTGGGCCCCTGGCTGCGGACCCGTAAACCCGCCAGCCTGCGGACCGCGTTCGCGGTGGCCTTCGCCGCGATGGCCGCCGCGGTGACCGTACTCGTCGGCTTCCTCAGCTACGACGCGGCGGCCCGGCTGGTGCGGGTGGACGAGCGGTCGGTGTTCTCCGAGGTCGTCGCGGAGCTGCGGACCCAGGTGCGGGAGCAGCCGCGCCGGCCGGTGGACTACGTACGCTCCGACCCCGACCACGTCGGGCCGCGCGATGTCCTCGCCCGGCCGCACCGCACCGACGTCCAGGTCCTGGGCCCCGACGGGCGGACCGTGGACCGCGGGCGCCCGGCCCTCCCGGTAGGCGACGAGGAGCGCGCGGTCGCCGCGGCCGCGGCGGCGGGCCACTATCTGGAGCGGGAGGCGGACATCGGCGACGAGAGGTACCACGTCGCGACCGTCGCGCTCGGCGGTGGCCGCGGGGCGGTGCAGGTCGCCCAGAAGTTCAGCGAGACCGAGGCCATGCTCTCCGACCTCCAGTGGCGCACCGCCCTGTGGGCGGCGGCCGTCACCGTGCTGGCCGGGACCGCCGGCTGGTGGCTGGCGCGCCGGATCACCCGTCGGCTGGTCCGGCTCACCGCGGTCGCCGAGAACGTGGCGGAGCACGGCCGGCTGGACGTACCGGTCCCGGTCGCGGGCCGGGACGAGGTCGCCCGGCTCGGGCGGGCCTTCGACGACATGCTCGGCCGGCTGGCGAGTTCGGTCCAGGACCAGCAGCGGCTCGTCCAGGACGCGGGGCACGAACTGCGCACCCCGCTGACCTCGCTGCGGACGAACATCTCGCTGCTGAAGCGGTTCGACGAACTGCCCCCGGACGCGCGCGCGGAACTCCTCGCCGACCTGACGGGCGAATCCCGCGCACTGACCGACCTGGTCAACGAACTGGTGGAGCTGGCGGCCGGACAGCGGGACGGTGACCCGCTGATCGAGGTGCGCCTGGCCGATGTGGCGCAGGGCGCGGCGGCACCGGCCCGCCGGCGCACCGGCCGCGAGATCACCGTGCGGACCGAGCGCCCGGCGGTGGTCGGCGGCTGGCCCGTCGCGCTGCACCGGGCGCTCGCCAACCTGCTGGAGAACGCCGCCAAGTTCGACCCGGGCGGGACGGAACCGATCGAGGTGGTGGTCACCGGCGCCCGGATCGAGGTCCTCGACCGGGGACCGGGCATCGCGGAGTCCGACCGCACCCGCGTCTTCGACCGCTTCTACCGCGCCCCGGCCGCCCGTGGCCTGCCCGGCTCCGGCCTCGGCCTGGCCATCGTCCGCGATATCGCCACCGCCCACGGCGGCCACGCCTTCGCCGCCCACCGGCCGGGCGGCGGCGCCACCTTCGGCTTCACGGTGGGGACGGAGGCAGTGGCGAGGACCGAACCGGGGTGGGACACGGGACGGGGGAGCGGAACCGGGACGGGGCGGGACCTGGCAGCGGGACCGAGGTAGTGCGCCGCCCCGTCTCCCGTCCTTTCTCCTACCTCCCGGTGTCCCCCTGGGCCGTCTCCACCGAGCTGTGCAGGTCGGCCGCGGCGTCCAGGGCGGCGGCCGTGGAGCAGGCGACGCAGGCGAGCACGGCCGCGGCGACCAGGCGCAGGCCGCGGGAGCGGAGGCGTATCGGCGGGTGGCCGGGGGCCGCGGCGGGGGCCAGGAGGGCGGCGACCCGGCGGGGGACCGGACCGGCCGTCGCGGCGAGGGCCATGCCGGGCCGGTGCCGCGCCGTCTCGTGCGGGCGGGCGGCCAGCGCGGCGCGGCCGATGGCGCGGGCGGTGAGCCGCCGGTCGCCGACCCGGGCGGCGGCCGATTCGTCGGCCCAGCGCTCCAGCGCGTACGCCAGCGGCGCACGCAGCCCGCGGAGCAGCGGATGGCAGGCCGAGGCCAGGGCGACGGTGAGCAGGAAGAGGTGGTGGCGGCCCGCGAGATGGGCGCGCTCATGGGCGAAGAGCGCCTCCCGTTCGGCCGGCGGCAGGGCCCGCAGCATCCCGGCGGTGACCACCACCCGGTCCGGGCGGCCCGGCAGGGCGTAGGCGTCGGGGGCGCTGTCCGGGAGGACGCACAGATCGCCCGCGGCGGTGTGCGCGTCGGCGGCGCGGCGGGCGGCCCGCAGTTCGGCGCGGTGACGGAGGGCGCGGCGGCCGACGGCGGCGGCGCAGCCGGCCAGCGCGGCACCGGCGGCGCAGGCCACGGGGACGGTCACGGCCGGCTCGCCGCCGAGCAGCGGCAGCGAGAGATGGCCGAGCGCGGCGACCGGGGGCAGCCGCAGCGCACCGGCGGCCAGCAGCAGGCCGAGCGCCGCGGCCGTGCACGCGGCCAGCGCGGCGGCGCAGCCCGTCAGCAGCCAGGCGGCGGCACGCGGCGGCAGCGACTCCGCCAGCCGGCGGGCGGCCGGCACGGCGAGCAGCGGCATCAGCAGCGGAATCCAGACGGCGAAGATCACGGGGCGGCGCCGGGGCCGGGCAGGGGAGCGGCGGGCGGTCCGTCCGGCGCGGCGCCGTCCGGTTCGTCCAGGAGGGAGCGGAGCAACCGCTCGTCCTCCGTGGTCAGTTGCGAGACGAAGCGGGCGAGGGCGGTGCCGCGGTCGTCCTGTTTGTCGAGTTCGCTGCGCATCCGGCGGGCGGTGAGCCCGGCGGAGTCGTGTATCGGCGAGTAGACATAGCCGCGGCCGGCCCGGGAGCGGGACACCGCGCCCTTGCCGTGCAGCCGGGTGAGGATCGTGGTGACGGTCGTACGGGCGAGCGGGGTGCCCAGTGCGCTCTGCACCCCGGCCGGGCTCAGCGGCCCCTCGGCCGACCAGAGCGCCGCGAGCACGCTCGCCTCCAGCTCGCCGGCGGGGCGCCGCTGCGCGGGTGGTGTCTCCGACACGGAACGCCCGCCACCTTTCTTTCGTCTACAGTTCCGTAGACCGTCTACGCGACTGTAGTCGGCCGGGCCGGCCGTTCGGCAGGCCCGGAACCCATTATGGGAGGGCCCACTGACATGCCCGCAGCCGCAGCGGACCTGCCGGTGACAGTTGTCACCCAGGCCGTCAACGTCCTGGACGCCGGCTCGTTGCTCGCGGCGTTCGGCGCGCTCGGCGTCGCCGTCGTCCTGTTCGCCGAGACCGGCCTGCTGGTCGGCTTCTTCCTGCCGGGCGACTCCCTGCTGTTCACCGCGGGACTGCTCTGCGCCCCGGGCGCGGGCGGCGCCGTGCACCTCTCGCTGCCGCAGGTCCTGGCGGCCGCCGCCGTCGGCACGCTCGCCGGATCCCAGACCGGCTACTGGATCGGCAGGCGCGGTGGCCGCGCCCTGCTGGCCCGCAGCCGCGCCCACCGGCTGCGGGCGGGACTGGCCCGCGCCGAGGAGTATCTGGCGCGCTACGGACATGCCAAGGCCATCGTGCTCGCCCGCTTCGTCCCCGTCGTGCGGACCGTGCTGAACCCGCTGGCGGGCGCCCTCGGTGTGCCCGGCCGCACCTTCGCCCTCTGGCAGACCGCCGGCGGCCTGATCTGGACCCTCGGCCTGACCCTCGCCGGGTACGCACTGGGTGCGTCCATCCCCGAGGTGGACCGCTATCTGCTGCCGCTGGTCGCCCTCGTGGTGATCGCGTCGCTGACCCCGCTCGCCGTCGAAGTGCTGCGGTCCCGACGGCGGCCGGCGGCGCAGCCGGACCCGTCGGCCCCGCCGCCCTCCTGAACCACCGATCCGCCGCATCCGAAGTTCCCGGAACATCCGTAACACTGGTACCGGCATCAGTACCGACCCGGCACCGGCATCCCCACCGATCCGCCAAGGAGACCCCCAGTGACCACCCTCGCCCTCGGCGGAGCCTCGATCGACGGCGGCCTGTACACCTGGATCACCGATCTCGCACAGCGCGCCCCGCACGTCCTGAACACCCTCGTCTCCTACTGGACCGACTACGGACTGGGGCTCTTCGCGGTCCTGATGCTGATCGGCTGGTGGCGGGCCCGGCACGCCGGCGCCACCGCCATGGCGATGGCGCTGGCCGCCCCCGTCGCCGTCGTCGCCGCCTATGTCGCCAACGACGTGATCAAGAGCTTCTTCAACGAACAGCGGCCCTGCCAGACGCTCCACACGGTCACCGTCGAAGCGTGTCCGGCGCTCGGTGACTGGTCGTTCCCCAGCAACCACTCGGCCATCGCGGCCGCCGCCGCGGTCGCCATAGTCCTGTGCGGCCGCCGGCTCGGTTGGATCGCCGTCCCGGCCGCGCTCCTGATGGGGGCCTCGCGGATCTGGGTCGGCGCGCACTACCCGCACGACGTCGTCGTGGGTCTGCTCATCGGTGCCCTCGTCGCATGGCCGCTCACCCTGCTCGCCCGCCGCGCGGCGCCCGCCGTCGACCGCCTCTCGGCCACCCGGCTGCGTCCCCTGGTGGCGGCGCGGTGACACCGAAGGGGCGGGCACCGGGGGCGGCGGGCGGCCGGGCGCACCGTACCGGCCCGCTCGTGGCCCTCGCGGTGGTCTGCGCGGCGCTGTTCGCCGCCGTGTCCGTCGTCGTCGCCGTACGTGGCGGAGCCCCGTTGCCCGCCGAACAGGCCGCCCACGACTGGTCCACGGCGCACCGGGGGCAGCCGTGGCGCTCCGTGGCCCGGGTGCTCACGGCGACCGGCACCGGCCCGGTGCCGTACCTGATGGCGGTGCTCGCCGGACTGCTGGCCGGCCGGGGCGCGCTCGGCCGGTTCCACGCGGTGATCTGCGCCGTCGGCGCGCTGGCCGTCGGCCAGGCGATCCGCTACGGCTTGATGGAACTGATCGCCCGCCCGCGCCCGCCGGCCGCCGACTGGGCCGGGCCCGCCTCCGGCTACTCGTTCCCCTCCGGCCACTCCACCACCGCGGTACTGGCGGCCGGAATCCTGGTCTGGGGCGTCCGGCGGTACGCCCGCCGCGGCACCGCCCGCCTCTGGTGCGCGCTGCTCGCCCTCTGGGCCGTCGCCATCGGCGCCACCCGTGTCTATCTGGGCGTCCACTGGCCGGGCGACGTCCTGGCCGGCTGGCTGCTCGCCACCACTGTCCTGGCCCTCGCCCTCCTCGCGGAACCCTTCGTGTACTCCCGCCGCGCCACCGCCCGGCACCCGGGCACCCCTTCCCCGTGAACCGGGCGGGTTCCCGGTAAGGCGAGGGTGTGGCGGCCCGCACCGCTCCCGCAATTCGAACGCTGATAACACTTATGGCCATGAATCGATGAGGATCGGTCCAGGTCTTTCCCAATGCGGCATGGCAGCGGCCCCTGCCGAGCAGCACTGTCCTGTGTTCCGGCGGCTTGCGGCAACGGCCGCCGGCACCCGCACCGACAGCGAGCACGTGAGGCAGCGCCATCTGGGGGGCAGCAACGATGGACCATCAGCTCCACGGCCCGGTGGACGGGCCCCGCGACGAGCCGGAGTGTCGTGACGCGGATCGTCGCGATCTGGACCGCCGCGACGCGGATCGTCGCGATGCGGCCGTCTCAACCGACGCGGCCGACTCAACTGACCCGGCCGTCTCAAGTGGCCCTGCCGGGCCGCGGGTTCCGGCTGACCCGGCCGCAACATTCGCCACGCCCGCAACGTCCGCGGCGTCCGACCGACCGGCAGCGTCCGACCAATCCGCCACGTCCGACCGGCCGGCGCCACTCGCCGCGTCCCCGCCACTCGCCGCGTCCTCGCCACGCGCCCCGTCCGCGCCACCGTCTCCGTCCGCACCATCGGCCCCGGAAGGCCGCTGTGCCGCCGCCGCGGCCAAGGATCCGACCCCGTGCGACGGCCCGCCCGACGCCGCCACCATCGTGAACCGGCACGGCCAGGAGGCGGCCGGCTGCGTCCACCACTGCGCCCGCCTCCTGGCCGGCCTCGACGGCGCCCGCGTCCACCCGTTCGTCGCGGCGGCCCGCGCCCTGGACATCTACTCCCGGGCCCGCGAACTCCCGCCGTTCGCCTGGGAGATCGGCCGGTAACCGGCCGCGCGGATCCGTCCGCCCCGGTCCGCCGCCGCTCCGCGCCGGACTGTCAGTGGGGTCATCTAGCCTTTCGGCATGACGAGATCCAGCAACGGCCGGAGCGGCGACGGGGACGGCGACCGGAACGGCGATCGGGACGACGGACCGGGAGGTGTCCGGGCCGGTGATCCGTATGCGCCGGATCCGCGGGACGGCGCCGCCTCCGGGGTCCAGCCGTACTACGCCCGCTCCGCGGCGGTGCTGGCCGAGCGGTACGAGAGCGTGAGCTTCGAGACGGTCCATCGCGACGTCCTGCATCTGCTGCCCGGCGCACCGGCCAGGGCCGCGGACATCGGGGCCGGCACGGGGCGCGACGCCGCGGCGCTGGCCCGGCGCGGCTATGACGTGGTGGCCGTCGAGCCCGTCCGGGAGCTGCGCCGGGTGGCCCGGAAGCTGCACGACGACGTGCCCGTCACATGGCTGCCCGGAGCCCTCCCGGCGCTGACGCCGCTGACCGGGCCGTTCGACCTGATCCTCCTCTCCGCGGTGTGGATGCACCTGGACGAGGGCGAGCGCGAGCCGGCCATGCGCCGGCTGCACGACCTGCTGGCCCCCGCAGGGCGGCTGTTCGTCTCGCTGCGGCACGGACCGCTGCCCGAGGAGCGGCGGATGTTCCACGTGTCCGCCGAGGAAACCGTTGCGACGGCCGGGCGCTGCGGCCTGCGGGTGATCCACACCGGCGCGAACGGCGACGAGCTCGGCCGGGACGAGGTGCGCTGGAGCCGGCTGGTCCTGGAGAAGGGGGGAATATGACGGGAAGCGAGTTCTACCGGGTGGAGCCGTCCGCCCGCTCGTCGTGGCGGCTGGCGGTGCTGATGGGCGCCAACTCCCGTACGTACAAGTTCGCGCTGGGTCGCGCCCTCCTGGACCTCGCCCGGCAGGGGCACGCCGAGGTGCCGTTGCGCGATCTCGCGGTCCCTTATGCCATGAGCCTGGTCGAGCACGCGGCGCAGGCCCCGCAGGCGTCCGAGAGGACACCGGTCGGCACGGCGGATTTCCTGGCCGTCGTCGCCGCCGAGAGCGCGGAGTCACGGCGGCTCGGCACCCCCACCGACCGACTGCTGGACGCGGCGGTGCGTTCCCTGCCCGCGATGGTGCTGCGGAAGTTCCACAACCTGCGGGGCATCCCCGAACTCCCGCACCGTTTCTACGAAGTGACGGGCAGCGGGGGGAGTGCGGGCGGCTCCGGCGGTCCGGGGCGCCGGATCGTGCGGCTCACCGACGACCTGCACCGGGTGGCGCGGTCGGAGCAGGCCGTGGGGCTCCGGGCGGAGCTGGGTGCGCGGTGGAGCATCGTCGAGAACTCCTTCGCCACGGGCATCGGCCGCAGCCTCATCGCCGACGGGTTCACCGTCGACCGGGCGACGTCGGCACTCACCGACACCCAGCGGCGCCGGTCCGTGGCAGGGGTGACCGAAGCCGTCATCGGCTTCCAGCACGGCCGCTGCCTGACCTGCGGCGATGACATCGCGCCGGAGTGCAGGACCGTCGTCGACCACGTTTTTCCGTACGCCCTCATGAAGCGCTACGGCAGCGTCTCGGGCTGGCCCGGCCCCGATCTGGACCAACTGTGGAACCTCGCCCCCGCCCACGAGACGTGCAACAGCGCCAAGAGCGACCGGCTGCCCACCGACGACGAACTCCGACGACTCGCCCGCCGCAATACGGCGATCATGGAGTCCCCGGTTCCGCTCAAACGGACGCTCCAGCTCACCCTGGAACCCCCGGGCAACGGCCGCCGCCCCGGCGGCTGGCCGCAGTTCCTGCGCGAGGTGAGCGGACTGGTCTCCTGACAGCGGGGGCACACACCGCACACACCTCTTACGAGGCACCGGGCCGCGTCACTCACCCGGCGCGGAGCCGCCGCCTTCACCTGCGACGGCGGCGGCTCCGGCAACCTGGCCTGCGACGGCGGCCTCGGGCCTGACCCGGGTCAAGGTCACCGCGCCGGGGAGACAGCGGTGATCAAGACGGGCCTACGCGGCGCCGCGGACCGGATCCCCCCGTTGCGGAGAGCGGCCCGGCCACGCTAAAACACCCGAACGCACTGGTCAGGCCCCCGCCCCCGTACCCCCCCCTCAGCACTCAATAATGTTCACCGCGAGCCCGCCCCGGGCCGTCTCCTTGTACTTGACGCTCATGTCGGCGCCGGTCTCCTTCATGGTCTTGATGACCTTGTCGAGGGAGACGTGGTGGCGGCCGTCGCCGCGCAGGGCCATGCGGGCGGCGGTGATGGCCTTGACGGCGGCCATGCCGTTGCGTTCGATGCACGGGATCTGGACGAGGCCGCCGACCGGGTCGCAGGTCAGGCCCAGGTTGTGTTCCATGCCGATCTCGGCGGCGTTCTCGACCTGCTCGGGGGAGCCGCCGAGCACCTCGGCCAGGCCGCCGGCGGCCATCGAGCAGGCGGAGCCGACCTCGCCCTGGCAGCCGACCTCGGCGCCGGAGATGGAGGCGTTCTCCTTGAAGAGCATGCCGATCGCGCCCGCGGCGAGCAGGAAGCGGACGACACCGTCCTCGTCCGCGCCGGGCACGAAGTTGATGTAGTAGTGCAGGACGGCCGGGATGATGCCGGCCGCGCCGTTGGTGGGCGCGGTGACGACCCGGCCGCCGGCCGCGTTCTCCTCGTTGACGGCCATGGCGTAGAGGGTGACCCACTCCATCGCGTGCGCCAGCGGGTCGCCCTCGGAGCGCAGCTGGCGGGCGGAGTGCGCGGCCCGTCGGCGGACCTTCAGACCGCCCGGCAGGATGCCCTCCTGGGACATGCCGCGGGCGACGCAGGACTGCATGACCTGCCAGATCTCCAGCAGCCCCGTGCGGATCTCCGCCTCGGTGCGCCACGCCTTCTCGTTCTCCAGCATCAGCGCGGCGATGGACAGACCGGATTCCCGGGAGAGCCGCAGCAGCTCGTCGCCGGTGCGGAAGGGGTGCGCCAGGACGGTGTCGTCGAGCTTGATGCGGTCCTCGCCGACCGCGTCCTCGTCGACGACGAAGCCGCCGCCCACCGAGTAGTACGTCTTCTCCAGCAGCGGGGCGCCGGTGGCGTCGTACGCGTAGAGCGTCATGCCGTTGGCGTGGTACGGCAGGGAGCGGCGGCGGTGCAGGATCAGCTCGGTCGACTCGTCGAAGTCGATCTCGTGGTCGGTGCCTATCTCCGCGCCCAGCAGCCGCAGCCGCTTGGTCGTGCGGATCCGCTCGACCTCCGCGTCCGCGCGCGTCACGTCGACGGTGCGCGGGGAGTGGCCCTCCAGGCCGAGGAGGACCGCCTTGGGGGTGCCGTGGCCGTGGCCGGTGGCGCCGAGCGAACCGAACAGCTCGGCGCGCACCGAGGCCGTCTGGGCGAGCAGACCGTCCTTCTTGAGGCGTCCGACGAACATCCGGGCGGCGCGCATCGGGCCGACGGTGTGCGAGCTGGACGGCCCGATGCCGATGGAGAAGAGGTCGAACACGGAGATGGCCACGGTGGCGGACTCCCTTGTCTGCTCGTGGTGGACGGTGGAGCAATGGGGCAGGTTGTGCGTTTCTGCGCCGACTGTCGAGCGTAACCCGGCGACGGCACAGGCCGTCAGACGGAGGTCTTCGGGCGGCCGTCGCCGGGGGAAACGGAGGGTGCCGGCGCGGTCCCGACGGTCCCGGCCGGAGCGATGGCCTCGTGGTCCGCGGCCGGTGCGGTGTCCGCGCCGTCGATGACCGGGTCCGGGCCCGGCAGCCCCGCCTGATGGGCCTTGACCCCGGCGCGGACCGCCCAGAAGTAGAAGGCCACGGCGGAGAGGGCGACGAGGGCGATGTCCAGGCCGCCGGGGATGGTGCCCCGGCCGCCGAAATCGGTGCTGCCGAGCGCCGAGAGCAGCGCCATCCACAGCAGGAAGGCGACCATCCACCAGGCGGGTGCGAACTGCCGGCGCAGGTTCCGCTCACCCTTGCGGCGCAGGACGATCGCGGCGATCGGCACGGAGACCAGCGTGAGCAGCGCGACCTTGCCGGTGTCGGGCCACTTGGACCAGTACAGGGCGCAGGCGGCGAAGGCGAAGGTGATGGGACAGAGGATCTTGGCGGCGGGCAGCCGGAAGGGGCGCGGGAGCTCCGGCTTGGTCTGCCGGAAGACGCCGACCGCGATCGGGCCGATGAGGTACGAGATGACCATGGCGGCCGAGATCACGCTGGCCAGCGCCTGCCAGCTGTGGCCGACGGTGAGCAGCAGGAGGAAGGAGAAGCCGAGGTTGAGCCACATCGCGGGGCGCGCGGTGCCGTACTTGGGGTGCACCGCGGCCAGCTTCTTGGGGAAGAAGCCGGTCTCGGAGAGGTTCTTGACCATGTACGCGGCGGACGCGACGTTGGCGATGTTGGAGCCGGCCGGCGAGATGAACGCGCCGAACTGGAGCATCGTGACGACCCAGTGCAGCATCAGCAGCTTGGCGAGGTCGGCGAAGGGCGAGCTGAAGTTCACGCCCTGCCAGCCGCCGGCCTGGGCGAGCTGCTCGGGCGGCACGGCGCCGAGGAAGGCGGTCTGCAGCGCCAGGTAGATCACCAGGCCCAGCGAGAGCGCGCCGACCAGGGCGATCGGGATGGCCCGGCCGGGGTTCTTGGCGGCGCCGCCGAGATTGACCACGGCCTGGAAGCCGTTGAAGGCGAAGACGACACCGGAGGTGGTGACGGCGGTGAGCACCGCGGGCCAGCCGTACGGGGCGAAGCCGCCCTGCGAGGTGAAGTTGGAGGTGTGGAAACCGGATGCGATCAGGGCGATCACGGCGAGTACCGGGATCGCGAACTTGATCAGCGTGAGGAAGGTGTTGGCGCGGGCCAGCAGCTGTACCGACCAGTAGCAGGTCAGCCAGAGCGCGACGGTCAGCAGCATCGCGACGCCCATACCGGCCGTCGTGAGCTGGTTGCTGCCCGGGTCGACCAGGCCCTGGGCCCAGCCGAAGTTCCAGGACGCCATGTACTGGGTGGCGGCGATCGACTCGATCGGGATCAGTGAGGCGACCGCGATCCACACCGCCCAGCCGGTGATGAAGCCGAGCACCGGGCCGTGCGAGATGTGGCCGTAGCGGGCCATACCGCCGGGTATCGGATAGGCGGAGCCGACCTCCGCGTAGGACATGGCGATCATGCCGATGAAGACCGCGCCGATCACCCAGGCGACCAGTGCCGCCGGGCCCGCGACCTGGGCCGCGGCGCCGGCGCCGAAGAGCCAGCCGGAGCCGAAGATCGAGCCGATGCCGATCATGATCAAGGCGAAGAGGCTGAGCCCCTTCCGGTTGCCCGCGCTCATGTCCATGGAGTGCGTGTCCGTCCTGATGTCGTGGAAAAAGCCGCTCGTCATTGAGTGGCTACTGACACCTTATTTGCTGAAAAATCGCAAAAAGCCAGGTAGACAGACCACGAGCCCGGGACCAACGGCCCCGGGCTCGCGGCCCGTTCGTCCCGCACCCGCCGTCTTTCCGGCGGGCTCCCGCGGTCACCTCGTGAAACGTGTCACAGGGTCGGGTACAGCGGGTGCTTGTCGGCGAGGGCGGTGACCCGGGCCTTGAGCGACTCGGCGTCGTACGCCGGCTTCAGCGCCTCGGCGATGATGTCCGCCACCTCGCGGAAGTCCGCGTCCTGGAAGCCGCGAGTGGCCAGCGCCGGGGTGCCGATCCGCAGACCCGAGGTGACCATCGGCGGCCGCGGGTCGTTCGGGATGGCGTTGCGGTTGACGGTGATGCCGACCTCGTGGAGCCGGTCCTCCGCCTGCTGGCCGTCGAGCTCGCTGTTGCGCAGGTCGACCAGGACGAGGTGGACGTCCGTACCGCCGGACAGGACGGAGACACCGGCCTCCGTCACATCGGACCGCATCAGCCGCTCGGCGAGGATGCGGGCGCCGTCCAGGGTGCGCTGCTGGCGCTCCTTGAACTCCTCGGACGCCGCGACCTTGAAGGACACCGCCTTCGCCGCGATCACATGCTCCAGCGGACCGCCCTGCTGGCCCGGGAAGACCGCCGAGTTGATCTTCTTGGCGAGCTCCTGGGTGGAGAGGATCACGCCACCGCGCGGACCGCCGAGGGTCTTGTGCGTGGTGGTCGTGACGACATGCGCGTGCGGTACGGGGGAGGGGTGCAGCCCCGCCGCGACCAGACCGGCGAAGTGCGCCATGTCGACCATCAGGTACGCGCCGACCTCGTCCGCGATCCGGCGGAAGGCGGCGAAGTCCAGCTGGCGCGGGTACGCGGACCAGCCGGCCACGATCAGCTTCGGGCGGTGCTCCTTGGCGAGCCGCTCGACCTCGTCCATGTCGACCAGGTTCGACTTCTCGTCGACGTGGTAGGGCACCACGTTGTAGAGCTTGCCGGAGAAGTTGATCTTCATACCGTGGGTGAGGTGCCCGCCGTGCGCGAGGTTCAGGCCCAGGATGGTGTCACCCGGCTTGATCAGCGCGAACATCGCGGCCGCGTTGGCCTGCGCGCCCGAGTGCGGCTGGACGTTGGCGGCCTCGGCGCCGAACAGCGCCTTGATCCGGTCGATGGCGATCTGCTCGACGACGTCGACGTGCTCGCAGCCGCCGTAGTAGCGGCGGCCCGGGTAGCCCTCGGCGTACTTGTTGGTGAGGACGGAGCCCTGGGCCTCCATGACGGCGACCGGAGCGAAGTTCTCCGACGCGATCATTTCGAGGGTGGACTGCTGACGGTGGAGCTCGGCGTCGACGGCGGCGGCGACGTCGGGGTCGAGCTCATGGAGGGAGCTGTTGAGAAGCGACATGAGTCTTTCCTGGAGGGTCAGGGGGCGCGAAGCGCTTCCACGTGGGCGGTGGCGGGTGGCCTGCGGAGCGGTCTCAGCCGGCGGTGAAGGCGGTGTACTCGTCGGCCGTGAGCAGATCGTCCGGCTCGCCGGTGAGCTTCACCTTGAACAGCCAACCGCCCTCGAACGGGGCGGAGTTCACCAGCGAGGGGTCGCCGACGACCTCCTCGTTGACCTCGGTGACCTCGCCGTCGACGGGCGAGTAGAGATCGCTGACCGACTTGGTCGACTCCAGCTCACCGCAGGTCTCGCCCGCCGTGACCGTCGTGCCGACCTCGGGAAGGTCCACGTAGACGACGTCGCCGAGCGCGTTGGAGGCGTGCTCGGTGATGCCGACCGTCGAGACGCCCTCCGCGGCGTCCGACAGCCACTCGTGCTCCTTGCTGTAGCGCAGCTGCTGGGGGTTGCTCATGTCTTGATTCTCCTGTACGCGGTGGTGTGATCGTGAAAGGGGTCTTGCCCAGTGAGACGCGTCGGGCGCGCCGGCGCCGCCGCGCACGCGCGCGGGCCGGCGCCGGGCGCTACTTCTGCCGCTTGTAGAAGGGCAGCGCGACGACGTCGTACGCCTCATGGCTGCCGCGGATGTCCACGGCGACGCCCTCGGTGCCCGGTTCGGCGTACGCCGCGTCGACATACGCGATGGCGATCGGCTTCCCGAGGGTGGGGGAGGGGGCCCCGGAGGTGACCTCGCCGATGACGGTGCCGTCGGCCGCGACGACCTGGTAACCGGCGCGCGGCACCCGGCGGCCCTTGGCGGCCAGGCCGACGAGCTTGCGCGGCGGGCTGGCCTCGGCGCGCGCGGCGGCCGCCGCCAGCGCGTCCCGGCCCACGAAGGCGCCGCCGTTGGTGGTCTTCTCGAATTTCACGACCCGGCCGAGGCCCGCGTCGAACGGTGTGGTCGCGGTGGTCAGCTCGTGCCCGTACAGCGGCATGCCCGCCTCCAGGCGCAGCGTGTCCCGGCAGGACAGGCCGCACGGGACGAGACCGGCGTCCTTGCCCGCCTCGGTCAGCGCCGCCCACAGCGCGGCCGCGTCGGCGGGCCGTACGAACAGCTCGAAGCCGTCCTCGCCGGTGTATCCGGTACGGGCGATCAGCGCGTCCACCCCGGCGACCGTGCCGGGCAGGCCCGCGTAGTACTTGAGGCCGTCCAGATCGGCGTCCGTCAGCGACTTGAGGATGCCGGGGGACTCGGGGCCCTGCACCGCGAGCAGCGCGTACGCGTCCCGGTCGTCGCGGATCGCCGCGTCGAAGCCGCCGGCCCGCGCGGTCAGCGCGTCCAGCACCACCTGGGCGTTCGAGGCGTTGGCGACGACCATGTACTCCAGGTCGGCGAGGCGGTAGACGATCAGGTCGTCGAGGATGCCGCCCGCCGCGTCGCAGATCATCGTGTAGCGGGCGCGGCCGGGCTTGACGCCGCCGATGTTGCCCACCAGCGCGTAGTCGAGCAGGTCGGCTGCTTGCGGGCCGGTGACGGTGATCTCGCCCATGTGGGAGAGGTCGAAGAGGCCGGCGCGGGTGCGGACGGCGACATGCTCGTCGCGCTCACTGGCGTAGCGCAGCGGCATGTCCCAGCCGGCGAAGTCGGTCATGGTCGCGCCGAGCGCGCGGTGCGTGGCGTCCAGCGCGGTACGGCGGGGGGCATCAGTCATGGTTCCGGGCTCCCAGGCAAGGGTGACAAGACGTTCTCCCCATCTGTCATCGGAACCTGAGAGGTTCGCCGGGAGTCCGTGAGCGGAACCCGGTTTGCACCTTGGGTGGAGCCACATCACCGCGGCTCGCTTTTCAGATCTGCCTCGCCCGCGCGGTATAGGGGCCTGAGAGATTCAAGGGAGGACTTGCTCCTTCGGCGCCCCGCCGTGGCGGCCGGGGACTCTCCCGCGCGGATTCAAGCGGCCGGTATGCAGTTGGACGTGCACGGATGGGCACTCGTGTGCACGTGGCGCCGACATCATTGCACGGGATCGCCGGATGCAGGAGACCTGGCCGCCACCCCGCTCGGGACGGCGGCGGATCGGTGAATCGCCGGACCGCACATTGCCTTTTCTTTACACTCTGCGGCAGGGGACGGACCCGCTCCGGACCCCACCGGACGGGGAGGGCGAACACGGTGCACCAGGAAGCCGCCTGCGCGATTACGACGGGAGCCGCGCCGCCGCCCCCGGCCCGGCGCGCCCCCGCACCCCCGGCCGCCGGCGGACCCGCGGACGGTGCCGGGGTCCTGGACCTGAGGGGGTTGCGCGCGGCCCGGCGCGCGGCCGGACTGCGCTTCCCGGCGGGCGCCCTCGTGGTGATATCCGGTCTGCCCGGCAGCGGCAAGAGCACCCTGATGCGCCGCGCCGTGGCGCCCCTGGACCGGCGCGGCGGGGCGGTGCACCGCATCGATTCGCAGGACGTCCGCGCCCGCTGGGCGCGCGGCCGGCTGCGCCCGCTGCCGTACGTCCTCTACCGGCCGCTGGTCCGGGCCGCCCACTACCTCGCGCTGCGCCGCGCGCTGCGTTCCGGCGGCAGCGTGGTGGTGCACGACTGCGGGACGCTGGTGTGGGTGCGGCGCTGGATCGCGCGGGTGGCCGGCCGCGGCGGCCGCGGGCTGCATCTGGTGCTGCTCGATGTGCCGCCGGAGGCGGCGCGGTCCGGCCAGCGGGCCCGGGGGCGCGGCGTCTCCCGGTACGCCTTCGCCCGGCACCGCAGGGCGGTGGACCGGCTGATCGGCGCGGCGGAGGCGGCCCGGCTGCCGGCCGGCTTCGCCTCGGCGGTGCTGCTCGACCGGCGGGCGGCCCGCGCGCTGGAGACGGTCACCTTCGAATAGCGGCGGCCGCGCCCAGCTCCGGACAGCGGCGGCCGCGCACCGGCGCGGCCGCCCGCGCCCGTCCGTCGTCCGCGCACCCCGCCACCAGCCGCTAGGGTCGTTGGCCAGACAGCGCGGCCGGGAACGGGTGGATGAACATGAACTTTCAGGAGCAGGGGATACCGCAACTGGCGTGGCCCGCGAACGAGCTCGAAGAGGTGCTCTCGGCATCGCTCGGGCACCCGGGCGCGGGCGGCCGGATCGTCGAGGCGCTGGGCCGCAGCCAGGTGTGGGTGCCGCTGCCCAGCGGCGGCGGCCCGGACAGCGCGGGCCCCGGGGCCCCGGGTCTCGATCTGCCGACCGTCGAGATCGGCGGCGCGGTGTACGTCCCGGTCTTCAGCTCCGAGCAGGAGTTCCGGCGGGTCGTCGGGGAGCGGATGTCCTTCGCGGTCGCGCCCGCCCGGGAGTTCGCCCGCGGGCTGCCGCCGCAGCTCGGTATCGCGGTCAACCCCGACGGCACGGTCGGCGTCCCGCTGCCGCCGCCCGCGGTGGCGGAGCTCTGCCGGACGGGGCGTACGGAAGCGGACGGCCCGGCGACCGGCGGGCGGGTGCGGCTCTTCGAACCGGACTGGCAGGACGAGCCGGTGGACTTCCTGGCCGCGGCGGGACTGGAGTTCTCCGCCGCCGGTTTCGTGCTGACCGCCCGGCGTGCCCTGGCCAGCGTCGAGGGCGACACGCCCGCGCTGTTCGTCGGCGTCGAGGTCGAGACGGCCCCCGCGGCGCTGCACGACGGCAGTGCCCACCAGGCGGTCCTGACGGCGCTGGGCCGGGCGCTCGGAGCGGTGCCGGTGCCCTGGCCCGTACAGCTGGTCATGCTGGACATCGCGCAGGGCGATCCGGTCGCCGACCGGATGCTGGAGCGGGTGCGGCCCTTCTACTCCCGGGACCACTCGTAAGCTGGTTGGATGACGGGCGGGCGCACCCCACGTGCCCTGCCGAAGAAGGGACGGACCACGTGAGCGCGGGTGCGCATCAGGGAGCCGCGGCGGCCGGCCAGGTCGAGCAGATGCTGCAACAGGTCGCGCCCGGCCGGTACGACGCCTACGAAGCGCTGCTGCACGCTCTCGCCGCCGGCCAGGTCTGGATGCTCCTGTGGCACGGCCGGGCCGGGATGCCCGACGCGCAGTACGGAAACATGGAGGTCGAGGGGCTCGGCTACGCGCCGTGTGTGACCTCCGAGTCCGAGCTCGCCGCCTCCGGCTGGAACCGTGACCACGAACTCGTCACCGGCCCCGATATCGCCGCCGCGCTCTTCCCCGACCGCTGGGGGCTGTGGCTGAACCCGCACACCCCCGGCGGCGGCGTCGGCATCCCGTGGCTGGATCTGCGCCGGATCGCCGGGGGCCTCGACCGGCTGCCCGCCGGACCGCTGCGGATCACCGAACCGGCCCTCGACATCCCGCAGTTCTATGCCCTCTTGGTCCAAAATGCCCACCGGACGCCTGCTGTGCGGTCGTTGCGCCGGGCTTGGGTGCAACCTGCCCTTGGTGTCCCATATTTGGCGATCGGGCTGGATCTGTACGACACCGGCCAACTCGCCGTGGACGCGGTGCGGTTGATGATCCAGCAGTCCATCGGGGCGGTTCCGGATGGTTTGCCCGTATCGACCGTCGCGATGAACGACGAGTACGACCCCGTCGGGATGTGGATGCGGGCCTCGGCGCGCCCGTTCTTCGACCGCGACGACTACGGCCGGCCCGCCGGCCAGGCCCCCGCCCCGTCCTACGGCTACGGATACCCGCGCCCTTACTGACGCGCGGTGCCGCCGCCCCGGCGTGCCGCTTGCTCGCGGTAATTCGCCCCGGGCGCCCCGTGGTTGAGCTTCGCTCCCACCGCCGATTCGTCCGCTGAGCCGTCTCGGTTGTCCGGATATCGGAACCCCTGGACCACATCACAGTTGCGCATCCATTCACCGTCAGGTCTGGTGACTGATCGCGGATCCGATGAAGACTCCCGCAAGCACAGGGTTTAAACCCGGAGTGCGAACGCCATGCAGACAGGCGTTGCGGGTATCTGCGAACTTCCGTTGTGCGAATTTTCGTGGTGCCCCGGACGACTTGCCAGAGTGATGTGAACCAGGCCGCTACCGCGGCGGGCATGGGCCGGCCACCGTCGGCCGAGAGGGGTCAAAGGCACCGTGACCGCACCGATCGAGACCACCGGGGCGGCTGCCGAGGCGCAGCCGGAAGCGGTGCTTCAGGGCGTCGAGAAAAAGCGGATCGAGGGGCGCTCGCTCGGCCAGATCGCCTGGCTGCGCTTCCGGCGCGACAAGATCGCCGTGGCCGGCGCCGTCGTCGTCGTCCTGCTCATCGCGATCGCCGCACTCTCCCGCCCCCTCCAGGCCCTGCTGGGCCTGGACCCGAACAGCCCGAACCAGGCGCTGATCGACCCCAACACCACGCTGCCCAAGGGCGATTTCGGCGGAATGAGCGCCGACCACCCGCTGGGCGTGGACCCCAAGTTCGGCCGTGACCTGCTGGCCCGTGTGCTGGAGGGCTCCTGGGTCTCGCTGATCGTGGCCTTCGGGGCGACCCTGCTGTCCGTGGCGATCGGCACCGTCCTCGGTGTGGTCGCGGGCTTCTACCGCGGGCGGGTCGACGCGGTCATCAGCCGGCTGATGGACGTCTTCCTGGCGTTCCCGCTGCTGCTGTTCGCCATTGCGATCTCCGCCTCGCTCCAGGGCGGCGCGTTCGGGCTGAGCGGTCTGCCGCTCCACCTCGGGGTGCTGATCTTCGTGATCGGCTTCTTCAACTGGCCCTATATGGGACGTATCGTGCGGGCCCAGACGCTGTCGCTGCGCGAGCGGGAGTTCGTGGACGCGGCGCGCGGTATGGGTGCGCGCGGCCCCTTCATTCTCTTCCGGGAACTGCTGCCCAACCTGGTGGGCCCGATCGTCGTCTACTCGACGCTGCTGATCCCCTCCAACATCCTCTTCGAGGCGGCGCTCAGCTTCCTCGGCGTCGGTATCCAGCCGCCCCAGGCGTCCTGGGGCGGCATGCTCAACCAGGCGGTCAAGTTCTACGAGGTCGACCCTCAGTACATGATCGTCCCCGGTCTCGCCATCTTCGTCACCGTGCTCGCGTTCAACCTGCTCGGTGACGGTCTGCGGGACGCGCTGGACCCGCGCAGCCGCTGACGCCTGCCGGGCATCTGCCCAGAAGCTTCCATCAAGTTTTCAGCTTTTCCGGACTTTTGAACGGTTTCGACGGTTTCAACGGTTTTCGACGAACGAAGGGGACACAGACCATCATGCGAAGGTCAGCTCCGGTCGCGGCGATAGCGGCCATCACCAGTACCGGCCTCCTGCTGGCCGGTTGCAGCGGGGGCGGCGGCTCCAGCAGCGGCGGGTCCGCGAAGGCGAACGCCGCCACCCAGGGGATCGTCAACGCCTCGGACGAGAAGGGCGGCACGCTCAACTACGAGATGAGCGACGCGCCCGAGTCCTTCGACCCGGGCAACACGTACTACGCCTTCGTCTACAACTTCAGCCGCCTCTACGCGCGTTCGCTGACAACCTTCAAGCCGGGCCCCGGCCCGAAGGGCAACGAGCTGACCCCCGACCTCGCCGAGTCGATGGGCAAGCCGAGCGACGGCGGCAAGACCTGGACGTACAAGATCCGCAAGGGCGTCAAGTACGAGGACGGCTCCGCCGTCACCTCGCAGGACGTCAAGTACGCGATCGAGCGCAGCAACTTCGCCCGCGACACGCTCTCCCTGGGCCCGAACTACTTCCAGCAGTTCCTTGAGGACAACGAGGACGGCTACAAGGGCCCGTACAAGGACAAGAGCAAGGAGGGCCTGAAGTCCATCGAGACCCCGGACGAGCAGACCCTCATCTTCCACCTGAAGAAGCCGTTCGCGGAGTTCGACTACCTGGTCAGCGCGCCGCAGACCGCCCCCGTCCCGCAGGCCAAGGACAAGGGCGCCGACTACACCAAGTCGGTGGTCTCCTCCGGCTCGTACAAGTTCGAGAGCTACGAAGAGGGCAAGCAGCTCACCCTGGTGCGCAACCCGCAGTGGTCGGCCGCGACGGACCCGCTGCGCAAGCAGCTGCCCGAGAAGATCACCCTGAAGCTGAAGGTGGCCCAGTCCACCATCGACAAGGACCTCAAGTCCGGTGCCACGAACCTGGACCTGGCGGGCAAGGGCGTGGACGCGCAGACCCAGGCGCAGCTCCTGACGAACTCCAAGGACAAGGACAACACCGACAACGCCCTCGGGCAGCGGCTGTCCTACACGGCGATCAACACCCAGGTGAAGCCGTTCGACAACGTCGAGTGCCGCAAGGCCGTCGAGTACGCCATCGACAAGAAGGCGGTGCAGACGGCGCTGGGCGGCCCGATCCGTGGTGACATCGCCTCCACCGTCCTGCCGACGGACATCGACGGCTACCAGAAGTTCGACCTGTACCCGCAGAAGTACTCGGGTGACGCGCTGGACCTGACCGAGGCCAAGAAGCACTGGGACGCGTGCGGTGCCGGCAAGATCAGCACCACCATCCTGGCCCGCAGCGACCGCCAGGAAGAGGTGGACGCGGCGACCTCGGTCATCGACTCGCTGAAGAAGATCGGCATCAACGCCAAGATCCAGCAGTACCCCTCCAGCAAGTACTTCTCGGACTACGCGGGTGTGCCGGAGTTCACCAAGCAGAACAACGTCGGCCTGATGATGATGCAGTGGGGCGCTGACTTCCCGACCGGCTACGGCTACCTCCAGCAGATCCTCAACGGCAAGGCCATCGGCACGTCCGGTATCTCCAACCTGTCGCAGCTGGACAACCCGGAGATCAACAACCTCCTGGACACCGCGATCGCCAACACCGACAAGGCCGCGCGGGAGAAGGCGTACGCCGAGGTCGACAAGAAGGCGATGGAGCAGGCCGCGATCGTCCCGCTCACCTACTTCAAGGTCCTGAACTACCGCTCTCCCAAGGCCACCAACCTGGTGTCGACCTCCGCGTACAGCGGTCAGTACGACTACCTCAACGTCGGCGTCAAGAAGTAAGCCCCGGAAGGCAGGTGAAGGCATTGGTGCCCGCGGGCCTCCGTGGCCCGCGGGCACCGACGCCGCATCCCCGTGTTCTCGTACATCATCCGCAGGTTGATCAGCGCGGTGATCCTGCTGCTGATCGTCAGCGCGGTCACCTTCGGCATCTTCTTCCTGCTGCCGAAGCTCGCCGGGCAGACCACTGACCAGCTTGCCCAGCAGTACATCGGAAAGGCCCCCACACCCGCGGACATCGCCGCGGTGAAGAAGAACCTCGGCTTGGACAAGCCCGTGTACGAGCAGTACTGGGACTTCCTCAAGGGCATCTTCGTCGGCGTCGACTACAAGTTCGGCCCGGAAGCGGCGCGTTGCAACGTGCCGTGCTTCGGATACTCCTTCAAGACCCATATCGAGGTCTGGCCCGAGATACAGTCGCGCCTTCCGGTCACCATGTCGCTGGCCTTCGGTGCGGCGGTCGTCTGGCTGGTCTCCGGTATCTCCACCGGTGTCATCTCCGCGCTCCGCCCCGGCTCGATCTTCGACCGGCTCTCCATGGGTGTGGCCCTGGCCGGCGTCTCGCTCCCCATGTTCTTCACCGGCGCCCTGGCGCTGGCCCTGTTCACCTACCAATGGCCGATCTTCGAGCGAAGCGACTACATCCCGCTGTTCGAGAATCCGTTCCTCTGGGCGAGAACCCTGGTTCTGCCCTGGGTCACGCTGGCCTTCCTCTATTCGGCGCTCTACGCCCGCCTCACCAGAGCGGGCATGATGGAAACGCTGGGCGAGGACTACATCCGCACCGCGCGGGCCAAGGGTCTGCACGAGCGCAAGGTCGTCGTTCGGCACGGTCTGCGGGCGGCGCTCACCCCGATCATCACGGTCTTCGGTATGGACCTGGGTCTGCTGCTGGGCGGTGCGCTCATCACCGAACAGGTCTTCTCCCTCCAGGGAGTCGGTGCCTTCGCGGTACAGGCGATCACCGACAACGACCTGCCGAAGGTCCTCGGTGTCACCCTGCTCGCCGCGTTCTTCATCGTCCTTTGCAACCTGGTGGTGGACGTGCTGTACGCCGCCGTAGACCCGCGGGTGAGGCTCTCGTGACCGACTCCTCCGAGAACCAGACCGAGCCGGCCGCGAAGGCCGGGAAGGCCGCGAAGGCCGGAAAAGCAGACAAGGCCGCGAAAGCCGAGAAGGCGGTAAAGGCCGAGAAGGCCGCCAAGGGGAGCGAGGCGGCGCAGCCGGCGGCGGCCGGTGCCGCCGGCCCGCCCACCGCCTTCCTCGAAGTGCGGGATCTGAAGGTGCACTTCCCGACCGACGACGGCATCGTCAAGTCCGTCGACGGGCTCACCTTCAGCCTGGAGAAGGGCAAGACGCTCGGCGTCGTCGGCGAGTCCGGGTCCGGCAAGTCCGTGACCTCGCTCGCCGTGATGGGCCTGCACCGCGCCTCGCGCCAGCAGCGCAGCAAGGTGCGGATGTCCGGCGAGATCTGGCTGGACGGCAAGGAACTGGTCGGTGCGGACCCGGACGAGGTCCGCCGGCTGCGCGGCCGCGAGATGGCGATGATCTTCCAGGACCCGCTGTCCGCGCTGCACCCCTTCTACACGGTCGGCCAGCAGATCGTGGAGGCGTACCGCGTCCACCACGACGTCGACAAGAAGACCGCGCGCAAGCGGGCGGTCGAGATGCTCGACCGGGTCGGCATCCCGCAGCCCGACAAGCGGGTGGACGACCATCCGCACCAGTTCTCGGGCGGTATGCGCCAGCGCGCCATGATCGCGATGGCGCTGGTCAACAACCCCGAGCTGCTGATCGCGGACGAGCCGACCACCGCGCTGGACGTCACCGTCCAGGCGCAGATCCTGGACCTGATCCGCGATCTGCAGAAGGAGTTCGGCTCGGCGGTCATCATCATCACCCACGACCTGGGGGTGGTCGCCGAGCTCGCGGACGACCTGCTGGTGATGTACGGCGGGCGGTGCATCGAGCGCGGACCGGCGGCGGAGGTCTTCTCCGCGCCGCAGCACCCGTACACCTGGGGCCTGCTCGGCTCCATGCCGCGGATCGACCGCGATCAGACCGACCGGCTCATCCCCGTCAAGGGATCGCCGCCCAGCCTGATCAACGTGCCGTCCGGGTGTGCCTTCAACCCCCGTTGCCCGTACGCGGATGTCCCCAAGGACGATGTCACCCGCACGGTGCGCCCCGAACTGCGCCAGGTCGCGGGCGGGCATTTCTCCGCCTGCCACATGACGCAGGAGGAGCGGGAGCGTATCTGGACCGAAGAGATTGCGCCGAGGCTGTGACCGAGACGACTGACGACGAGAGCAAGAAGATCCCGCCGCAGCAGGCGGCCGGGAAGACGGCGGCCGAGGGGCCGAAGGACGGTCCGGACGGGTCCGGCACGCCGCGGCAGCCCGCCGGGGACGCCGAGCCGCTGCTGCGGGTGCGCGGTCTGGTCCGGCACTTCCCGATCACCAAGGGCCTGCTCAAGCGGCAGGTCGGGGCGGTGCAGGCGGTCGACGGCATCGACTTCGACGTCCGGCCCGGGGAGACGCTCGGCGTCGTCGGCGAGTCCGGCTGCGGCAAGTCGACGATGGGCCGGCTGATCACCCGTCTCGACGAGCCCACCGGCGGTGCCATCGAGTTCGAGGGCACGGACATCACGCATCTGTCCACGGGCAAGCTGCGGCCGATGCGCCGCGACATCCAGATGATCTTCCAGGACCCGTACGGTTCGCTGAACCCGCGGCACACCATCGGCGGGATCGTCAGCACCCCCTTCCGGCTCCAGGGCGTCGAGCCCGAGGGCGGGGTCAAGAAGGAGGTGCAGCGGCTGCTGGAGCTGGTGGGTCTGAGCCCGGAGCACTACAACCGCTATCCGCACGAGTTCTCCGGCGGTCAGCGCCAGCGCATCGGTATCGCGCGGGCGCTGGCGCTCAAGCCGAAGCTGGTGGTCGCCGACGAGCCGGTCTCCGCGCTGGACGTCTCCATCCAGGCGCAGGTCGTCAACCTCATGGACGACCTCCAGGACGAGCTGGGCCTGACCTACGTCATCATCGCGCACGACCTCTCGGTCATCCGGCACGTATCGGACCGGATCGCGGTCATGTACCTCGGAAAGATCGTGGAGTTGGGCGACCGGCAGTCGCTCTACGGTGCGCCGATGCACCCGTACACCAAGGCGCTGATGTCCGCGGTGCCGGTGCCCGACCCCAAGCGGCGGACCGACCGCGACCGCATTCTGCTCAAGGGCGATGTGCCGTCGCCGATCAACCCGCCCTCCGGCTGCCGGTTCCGTACCCGCTGCTGGAAGGCGACCGAGGAGTGCGCCACCACCGAGCCGCCGCTGGTCGCGCTGCGGACCGGCCATCAGGTGGCCTGCCACCACCCGGAGCTGAAGCCCGGCGAGAGCGCGGTTCCGGCCGGTGCGAAGGCGGCGGGCAAGGCGGCAACTGACGGGTAACGCCTGAGGAATTGGCAAAGTCCCGGGCAAGACGGAGCGGGAGAGTGCAGAGTCGGCGCGGTTGTTCCACGACATCCGTGTGAGAAGGGACGGCTCATGGCACTCTCCCGTTCTGCGCGTCGCTCCACCCGCTGGCTCGCCCTCGCCACGGCGGCGGCCTCGGCCCTCACCATCGCGGCCGGACCGCGCGCCACACCCGGCGCCCCCGGCATCGGTGATCCCTACTTCCCGAATCTGGGCAACGGCGGCTTCGACACCCTCCACTACGACCTCGGTGTCAGCTACCACCCCGACTCCGGCCGCCTCGACGGCCGGACGACCCTGACCGCCAGGGCCACCCAGGACCTCTCCTCCTTCGACCTCGACCTGCAGAAACTGACGGTCGATTCGATCCGGGTGAACGGCACGCCCGCGGACTTCGGCAGAACGGGCGACGAACTCGTCATCCGGCCCCGCTCCCCGCTGCGGCGCGGCCGCACCTTCACCGTCACCGTCGTCTACGGCGGCGTCCCCCAGCCGCTGAGCGGCCCGATCATCTTCGGCTCCCCGTACGGCTGGATGAAGACCAAGGACGGTGTCTTCGTCGCCTGCGAGCCGAACGCCGCCTCGACGTGGTTCCCCTCCAGCGACCACCCCAGCGAGAAGGCGACCTATGACATCCGCATCGACGCCCCCGCGGGCCTGACCGGCGTCTCCAACGGCCGGCTCATCAGCTCCTGGACGAAGCACGGCCGCTCCTACGCCCACTGGCGCGAGAGCCGGCCGATGGCCACCTACCTCGCCACCGCCACCATCGGGAAGTTCGACGTCCGTACGGGCACCACTCCCGGCGGCACCCCGATCTACGTCGCCACCGACCCCACCCTCCCCGCCGGCAAGGTCGACGTCTACGGCATCACCGCCGAGGCCACCGACTACTGGTCCAAGCTCTTCGGCCCGTACCCCTTCGAGGAGACCGGCGCCATCGTCGACGACATGCCGCAGGCCGGCTTCTCCCTGGAGGTGCAGTCCAAGCCCGCCTACTCGGCCGTACGCAGCGAGTCGACCATCGTCCACGAACTGGCCCACCAGTGGTTCGGCGACTCGGTCTCGGTCAAGCAGTGGAAGGACATCTGGCTCAACGAGGGGTTCGCCACCTACGCGCAGTGGCTGTGGGGCGAGCACCGGGGCACGTCGACCGCGCACGACGCGTTCCGCAAGGCGTACGACGCGGCACCGGCCGACGACGCCTTCTGGCAGCTGCGGGTCGCCGATCCGCAGCGGGACACGATGTTCTCCGACGCGGTCTACGAGCGGGGCGCGATGACGCTCCAGGCGCTGCGCGAGCGGATCGGCGACCCGGCGTTCTTCCGGCTGCTGCCGGCCTGGACCGCCGCGCACCGCTACGGCAACGCGAACACCTCGCAGTTCATCGCCCTCGCCGAGCGGATCTCCGGGCAGCGGCTGGACGGTTTCTTCGACACCTGGCTGAACACCCCCGGCAAGCCGGCGCTGCCGGCGGAGGCGGGGAAGTAAGGGGGTAGCCGGGCGCGCACCCGCGGCGCGCCCGGCCCGGCGTCAGCCGGACCCCGGCCCGCCCCGGCCGCCGGAGAGGCGGTGCGGCCGGGGCAGGTGCAGCCCGAGGTAGACCGAGCCCATCCGCAGGGCGAAGACCACCCCCGCCGAGATCGCCGCGGCGGTGGTGGCCCCCGCGCCGAGGTGGTAGATCCCCAGATAGCAGCAGGCACCGGCCAGCGCGGCGATCGCGTAGACGTCCTCGCGCAGCAGCAGCGGGGGGAACTCCCCGCACAGCACATCGCGGATGACCTCACCGGCCACCCCGGTCAGCACGGCGAGGATGAGCACCGCGAGCGGGGTGACACCCGCGTCGATGGCGGCGCGCGCCCCGATCACCGTGACGACGGAGAGCCCGATCGCGTCGACCACCAGCAGCGATCTGCGGGGCAGCGACCAGAACCGCAGATAGACGATGGTGCCGACGCCGACGCAGATGATCAGCGTCAGCAGCACCCAGTCGTGGGTCCAGTACAGCGGCCGTCGGTCGAGGATCAGATCACGCAGGGTGCCGCCGGAGATGGACGCGGCGAAGGCGAGGACCAGCCCGCCGAACGGGTCCATGTTGGCGCGGTAGGCGGCCAGCACCCCGCTCGCGGCGAAGGCCGCGATGCCGACCAGGTAGAGCACATGAAGCATGGCGCCATGGTCTCAGGCCCCGGCGCCGTGCCCTTCGCCCGCGGGACGCGCGCGCTCAGCGACGATCGGCCGCCCGGCCCGGGAGATCGTAGAAATTAATACTACCGGTCGGTAACTATCCGGTGTAGCGTGCTCGCCATGGCATTGGCAACCATCGGTAACAGCGAGTTCGACCGCGATACGGCGGTCGTCCGCCGCGCACCCGGCGTCTATGACGCGCACCTCGCCGCGGGCTGGACGATCGCCCAGGCGGTCAACGGCGGCTATCTGCTCGCCCTCGTCGGCCGCGCCCTGGGCGACGCGCTGCCGCACCCCGACCCCTTCTCGGTCACCGCGCACTACCTGACCGCCTCCGTCCCCGGCCCGGCCGTCATCCGCACCGAGGTGGTCCGCACCGGCCGCACGATGTCGACCGGCACCGCCACGCTCGTCCAGTTCGCCGAGGACGGCACCGAGATCGAGCGGCTGCGGGTGCTCGCGGCGTACGGCGATCTCGACGCGCTGCCCGACGACGTCCGGACCTCCGCCAAACCGCCGGCCATCCCCCCGAGGGAGCACTGCCCGGGGCCCGACAGCGCCCCCGGCGGCCGGGCGTCCGTCCCCGGCGGTACGTCCTTCGCCGAGCGGATCGCGCTCCGGCTGGACCCGGCGACCGCGGGCTGGGCGGTCGGCGCGCCGTCCGGCAAGGGCGAGATACGCGGCTGGTTCGGCCTCGCCGACGGCCGCGAGCCCGATCCGCTCTCCCTCCTGCTCACCGTCGACGCGCTGCCGCCGACCGCCTTCGAGCTCGGGCTGTCCGGCTGGGTGCCCACCGTCGAGCTGACCGCCCACGTCCGCCGCCGCCCGGCCCCCGGCCCGCTGCGCGTCGCCCTCACCACACGCAATCTGGCCGGCGGCTTCCTGGAGGAGGACGCCGAGGTATGGGACTCCGCGGACCATCTCGTCGCCCAGGCCCGCCAGCTGGCGCGGGTGCGGCTCACGGGGTGAGGCGAGGACGTCCACCGGTGCGGGTGGTCACCGGAGGAAGTCCGACAGTTCCGCCGTCAGCCGGTCCGGCGCGTCCTCCTGGACGAGATGCCCGGCCCCCTCGATGAGCCGCAGCCGCGCACCGGGAATGGCGGCGGCCAGCTCGTGCCCCTTCGCGGCCGGGATCCAGGCGTCCTGCGCGCCCCAGCAGACCAGCGTCGGCAGCGTCAGTTCGCCGTACCGCCCCTGGACCTCGTCCGTCATGCGCTGGTCGTTCTGCGCGATCTGGCGGTAGAACGCGGCCTGTCCCTGGGCGGTGCACCACGGCTCCACCAGCCGGTCGAGGACGGCCGGGGGCAGGCCGGGATGGCTCGCCGAGGCGAGGTACTCGCGCACCAGTGCCCGGTGCAGCGCCGGCGGCAGCTGCGCGAACACCTCGGAGTGCGCGCCCAGCAGGCGGTACGCCGGCGAGCCCCAGGGCGCCAGCGCCACCGGGTCCACCAGCGCCAGCCGGTCGTACCGCGCACCGTGCAGCAGATGTGCGCGCAGCGCGACGCAGCCGCCGAAGTCGTGTGCGACGACGGCCGGCGCCGGCAGCTCCCAGTGCGCCAGCAGCTCGCCGAACACGACCGCCTGCGCGGCGAGCGAGACGTCCTGTCCGGCGTGCATCGCCGAGGCGCCGTAGCCCGGCATGTCCCAGACGAACACCTGGTGGCGGGCGGCGAGGCCGCGGGCGATGCGGCGCCAGACGTAGGACGAGAACGGGGTGCCGTGCAGCAGGACGACCGGCGGTGCACCGGCCGCGCCCTTGCCGAACGACGCCCATCGCACCGTGCCGGAGGAACTGTGGAATTCCCGGTCCAGAAGCCACTGTGTCATGACCGTAAGGCTAATTACTCCTTACCGTCGTGTCGATGGAGACGACGGGACGGTCCCGGCCGCGGTCCGCCTTCCGGCCCCGGCCCGGTGTCATAACGGGACGACGGTGGCGGTTCCGGTACATCCCGCACGCTGCGGCCCCGTGCACCGGACATGCGCCCCCGGGGCCCGCGACGGCGCCTCGTAGAATCGTGCGCACCATGGTTTACCTCGACCACGCCGCCACCACTCCGATGCTCCCGGAGGCGGTGCAGGCGATGACCGCCCAGCTGACCGTCACCGGCAACGCGTCCTCCCTGCACGCCGCCGGCCGCCGGGCCCGGCGCGCCGTCGAGGAGGCGCGCGAATCCCTCGCCGCCTCGCTCGGCGCGCGCCCCAGCGAGGTCGTCTTCACGGCCGGCGGCACCGAGGCCGACAACCTCGCGGTCAAGGGCCTGTACTGGTCCCGCCGGGACGCCGACCCGGCCCGCACCCGCGTCCTCGCCAGCCCCGTCGAGCACCACGCCGTCCTGGACGCCGTGGAATGGCTCGCCGGCCACGAGGGCGCGCGCGTCGAATGGCTGCCGGTCGACACCTACGGCCGGGTGCACCCCGACGCGCTGCGCGAGGCCATCGCCCGCGACCCCGGCGATGTCGCGCTCGCCACCGTCATGTGGGCCAACAACGAGATCGGCACGGTCCAGCCGGTCCATGAACTCGCTCGGGTGGCAGCGGAGTTCGGCATTCCGCTGCACGCGGACGCGGTCCAGGCGTTCGGCCAGCTGGAGGTCGATTTCGCCGCCTCCCAACTCGCCGCGATGACGGTCTCCGGCCACAAGATCGGCGGCCCGTACGGCAGCGGCGCGCTGCTGCTGGGCCGCGAGTACGCCCCGGTGCCGGTGCTGCACGGCGGCGGCCAGGAGCGGCACGTACGCTCCGGCACCCTCGACACCCCCGCCATCGTCGCCTTCGCCGCCGCCGGCCGGCACGCGGCCGCGCACCGCGAGGAATTCGCCCGCGACATCGGCGCCCTCCGCGACCAGCTGGTCAAGGCCGTCCACGCGGCGGCCCCCGACGCCGTCCTCGGCGGCGACCCGGACCCCGCCGGCCGCCTCCCCGCCAACGCCCACTTCTCCTTCCCCGGCTGCGAGGGCGACTCCCTCCTGCTGCTGCTGGACGCCCAGGGCATCGCCTGCTCGACCGGTTCCGCCTGCACGGCCGGCGTCGCCCAGCCCAGTCACGTCCTGCTGGCCACCGGTATGGACCGCGATCTGGCCCGCGGCACGCTCCGGTTCTCGCTGGGCCACACCTCCACGGAGCAGGATGTGGCGGCCCTGGCGGCGGCCATCGGCCCGGTGGTGGAACGCGCCCGCAGCGCGGGGCTCAGCTAGGAGGCTTCTGCCGGACCTCTCCGGGGCGGGAGGTGCGGGGCGAGGGCGACGGCGCGCGCCGCAGCTCCTCCCGGACGAGCCCGATGTACCGGTCCCAGTCCCAGTGCGGGCCCGGATCGGTGTGGTCGGTGCCCGGCACCTCCGTATGGCCGACGAGATGCTCACGGTCGGCCGGGAACCCGTAGCGCCGGCAGATCCCGGCCGTCAGCCGCGCCGATGATGCGTACATGGCGGGTGTGAAGGACTCCGGGCGGTCCACATAGCCCTCGTGCTCGATGCCGATACTGCGCTCGTTGTAGCGGCGGTTGCCGGCGTGATACGCCACGTCCAGCTCGCGCACCAGCTGCGCCACATGCCCGTCCTTGCGCACGACATAGTGCGCCGCCGCGCCGTGCGACGGGTCCTGGAAGACCTGCAGCGCCACCGGGAAGCCCCCCTGGACGACATGGATCACCACCCGGTCTATGGGGTAGTCGGCCGGCCGGTGCGCACGCCGCAAGTTCGCCGGGGACGCCTCGACCCACTGGGCGCCCCGGTGGTCGACCTCGCCGTCCCGGCGGTCCTGGTCCGGCGCCCGGCGCGCGCCGTACGCCATGGCCCCGGCCGCCGCCACTCCGCCGCCCAGCCACAGGGCGCGCCGTCTGCTGATCCCCGGCCGGCCGGGATCCTTCTTCCCCATGCGAGGGATAACGCTTACGGCCCGGCCGACTGTTCCGTCTACTCTGGAGAGGTTATGACTGAAGCTCCCCGCCGCCTGCGCGTACTAGCTGCCATGTCCGGCGGTGTCGACTCCGCCGTCGCCGCCGCCCGCGCCGCCGAGGCCGGCCACGACGTGACCGGTGTGCATCTCGCGCTCTCCGAGAACCCCACCTCGTTCCGCACCGGCGCCCGCGGCTGCTGCACGATCGAGGACTCGCACGACGCCCGCCGCGCCGCCGACGTCATCGGCATCCCCTTCTACGTCTGGGACCTCGCCGAACGCTTCCGCGAGGACGTCGTCGACGACTTCATCGCGGAGTACGAGGCCGGTCGCACCCCCAACCCCTGCCTGCGCTGCAACGAGAAGATCAAGTTCGCCGCGCTGCTGGACAAGGCCCTCGCCCTGGGCTTCGACGCCGTGTGCACCGGCCACTACGCCACGGTCGTCCGCAACGACGACGGCAGCCGGGAGCTGCACCGCGCCTCCGACATGGCCAAGGACCAGTCCTACGTCCTCGGGGTCCTGGACGACCGGCAGCTGGCGCACGCCATGTTCCCGCTCGGCGACACCCGCACCACCAAGCCCGAGATCCGCGAAGAGGCCGCCCGCCGCGGCCTGTTCGTCGCCAAGAAGCCCGACAGCCACGACATCTGCTTCATCGCCGACGGCGACACCCAGGGCTTCCTCGCCAAGCGGCTGGGCACCGCCGAGGGCGACATCGTCGACGAGTCCGGCAACCGCCTCGGCACGCACGACGGCGCGTACGGCTTCACCATCGGCCAGCGCAAGGGCCTGCGCATCGGCCACCCCGCCGCCGACGGCAAGCCCCGCTACGTCCTGGACATCTCCCCGGTCGACAACACCGTCACCGTCGGCCCCGCCGAGTCCCTCGACGTCACCGCCCTCACCGCCATCCGGCCCCGCTGGTGCGGCAACCCCCCGCAGGCCGGTCCCGCCGCCTACACGGCGCAGCTCCGCGCGCACGGCGGCGAAACGGGCGTCACCGCCGAACTCATCGACGGCTCCGCGCTCCATGTCACCTTCACCGACCCCGTACGCGGTGTCGCCCCCGGACAGGCCATCGTGCTCTACGACGGCACCCGGGTCGTCGGCTCGGCGACGATCGCGACGACGGAACGCCGGGCGCGGGCGGCGGTGTAGGGCGGCCGGGGCCGCGGACACGGCCGGCTGAGGGCACGGCGGAGACGGCGCCGCGAAGGCTGTGCGGGCGGCCGTCGCCGCCCGGCCCGGGGGTGGCCGGTCAGCCGGTCTCCCGGTCGGTCTCTCGTCAGCCGGTCCGCTCGATCCGCCGGAGGGCCGTCGTGACGAGCTCCTCGCCCCGGATGAGCTCGTGGTCGATGACATGCCGGGCCCCGTCGCGGGTGTGGACGACGTAGCGGCGGCTGGTGACCGGGCCCGTGGTCAGCCCCCAGGGGCGCAGATCCACCTGCGCGACATGCTTCAGCTCCGGCCAACGGGCGGCCCACAGCAGGCTCTTGCGGTCCCGGGGTCGGTCGCGGTCGTGGACGATCCCCCGCTCGAAGACGTGCACCGCGCAGCGCCGCCGCCCGACCTCGTGCACCGGCATGAAGCCGCAGAGGAACGCGACGGGCACCAGCAGGATCAGCAGCAGCCGGATATCGACCTCGCCGCCGTTGTAGGTCCAGGTCACACCGCTGGTCAGGGCGAGGAAGGCCGGCACGGCCACCGGTATCGCCACTGCCGGCGCCAGTCCCCACAGCCACACCTGCCGCCGGCCGCCGCGGTACGTCGCCACATACGCGCCGAGCGTCAGCCCCCGCGCCTTCTCGTGGACCTTCTGCGGTACGCGGCCGCTCCCGGCCCTGCTCCCGGCCATCCGGCCCTCCTTCGCCGTCCCGTGTGACAGAGGCAGTCTGTGCGCGGCCGGCTCCGGTCCCACCCGGGAGTTACCGAACCGCGATCGAGCGGGCACCGGTCCCGTGGGGCCGTCGCGGCGGCCGGCCACGTGGCGCGTGGCGCGCTCTTCGAACCTGACAAATGTCATGGGGAAGGGAGGACAGACGTGACTGTCGCCGGGCGGGGGCGTACGGGAAGCTGAACGTGCCGAAAGGAGCGGTAACGCCGCGGTACGGAGCGCGAGTTGGGGGAGCCTTGTATGAGCCAGAGCCAGAGCCAGAGCCAGAGCCAGAGCCAGAGCCAGAGCCAGAGCCAGAGCCAGAGCCAGAGCCGGAGTGCGGGCGGGAGTCGGAGTGCCGGTGGGAGTCGCGGGCGTGGGCGCGGCGGGGACCGCAGTCCGCTGCTGGAGAGCTTTCTCCCGCTGATCATGGACGCCGGGGTGCCGATGGCCTCGTACTACCTCCTCGGCGGCGCCTTCGGCCTGAGCGAGGTGGCCGCGCTGGGCTGGAGCAGTGTGGTGCCGGTGGCGCGTACGGTCTGGGGTCTCGTCCGCAACCGCCGGATCAACGGCCTCGCGCTGCTGATACTCCTGGCCAATGCCGTGGGCCTGGCGCTGAGTTCGGTCACCGGCGATCCACGGCTGATGCTCGCCAAGGACAGCGGTGTGACCGGCGTCGTCGGGATAGTGGTCCTGCTTTCCGTGCGCGGAGGACGGCCTCTGATGACCGCCGGGCTCCGGCCATGGGTCACGAAGGGCAGTACGGCGGGGAATGCGGCCTGGGACCGGCTGTGGGCCGACTCCGCGCGGTTCCGGCGGGCCGAGCGGAGATTCTCGGTGATCTGGGGGAGTGCGCTGCTGGCCGAGTGCGTGGTGCGGGTGATCGGCGCGTACACCGTGCCGGTGCACACGATGGTCTGGCTGAGCACGGTGCTGGCGGTGGTGGCGATCATGCTGGCGATGCTCGTCGCCGGAGGGGCCGCCGCCGAGCCCATGCGGGAGATGGTCGAGGCCGAGCGGATACGCACCGCCGGCGCCCGTCCGGGCGAGGCGGGTGGCGGGGAGCGGGCGCCGGAGTACGCGGGCTCCCCGGAGTGATCTCCGGGATCTGCGGGCGGCGGGGAGCGAGCGCCGGAACGGGCTGCGAAGCGGGTGGGCTCCCCGAGTGGCCTCCAGGAGGTTGCGGGCGGCTGGGGTGGGCCCGCGCGACGGCTTGTCGCGGCGCGGAGCAGGGGGCGGCCGGGGCTGCCCGGTGTGATGTCCGGCACAGATCGCCACGGGCGAGGTGTGCGGGCGGACTCCGGCGGCTGCCCCCTGAACTGGGGGCACGGGCGCGCCGGGACGGGGAATTGGGCGGGGCGGGGAGGGCGGGCTGCCCGGGGGGAACCGCAGGCGGCATTGACGTTCGGCGGCCCCCGCGGTCGATTGACCTGTAGGGGGCCAATAGGGTCGGCGCAACGACGGAACGTCAGAGGCCGCTGCGCCGAGGATTTGCCATGATCCGGACCGCAGGCGGCCTTTCGTCGGCCACGAAGGGAACGGAAGTCATGTCGACTGTTCAATCTGAGGTGAAGCCCGGGGGCATTTCGGCCGGACCGGCAGCCCTGCACGCGGAGCTGGTCCGGCGGAATCCCGGGGAGCCGGAGTTTCACCAGGCCGCCCTCGAAGTGCTGGAGACGCTGGCCCCCGTACTGGCCGTCCGTCCGGAGTTCGGCGAGGCGAAGATCCTGGAGCGGCTCTGCGAGCCCGAACGGCAGATCATGTTCCGGGTTCCCTGGCAGGACGACTCCGGGGAGATCCACGTCAACCGCGGCTTCCGGGTGGAATTCAACAGCGCGCTCGGCCCGTACAAGGGCGGTCTGCGATTCCACTCGTCCGTGAATCTGGGGATCGTGAAGTTCCTCGGCTTCGAGCAGATCTTCAAGAACTCCCTCACCGGCCTGAACATCGGTGGCGGTAAGGGCGGCAGCGACTTCGACCCGCACGGCAGGTCGGACGCCGAGGTGATGCGGTTCTGCCAGTCGTTCATGACCGAACTGCACCGCCATCTCGGCGAGCACACGGACGTGCCGGCGGGCGACATCGGTGTCGGCGGCCGTGAGATCGGCTATCTCTTCGGGCAGTACCGGCGGGTCACCAACCGCTGGGAGCCCGGTGTGCTCACCGGCAAGGGCCTCGAATGGGGCGGCTCCAAGGCCCGTACCGAAGCCACCGGTTACGGCAATGTGCTCTTCACCGAGGAGATGCTCAAGCGGCGCGGTGAGGAACTCGACGGGCAGCAGGTCGTGGTGTCCGGCTCGGGCAATGTCGCCATCTACACGATCGAGAAGGCCCAGGCGCTCGGCGCCCACGTCCTGACCTGCTCGGACTCCGGCGGCTATGTCGTCGACGAGAAGGGCATCGACCTGGCGCTGCTCAAGCAGATCAAGGAGGTCGAGCGCGGCCGGATCACCGAGTACGCCGAGCGGCGCGGGGCGTCGGCCAGGTATGTGCCCGGCGGGCGGGTGTGGGACGTCCCGTGCGAGGTGGCGCTGCCCTCGGCGACGCAGAACGAGCTGGACGGGGACGCCGCCCGCATCCTGATCCGCAACGGCGTCAAGGCGGTCTCCGAAGGCGCGAACATGCCGGCCACGCCGGAGGCGGTCACACTTCTGACGTCCGCCGGGGTGGCCTTCGGCCCGGGGAAGGCCGCCAACGCGGGCGGGGTCGCGACCAGCGCGCTGGAGATGCGGCAGAACTCCTCGCGGGAGTCCTGGTCCTTCGACCGGGCCGAGGGCGAACTCGCGATGATCATGCGCGGGATCCACGACACCTGCTACGAGACCGCGGAGCGGTTCGGTCTGCCCGGCGACTATGTCGCGGGTGCGAACATCGCCGGCTTCGAGCGGGTCGCGGACGCGATGCTGGACCAGGGCCTGATCTGACCCGGCCGCCGGCCCGGGGGACCGATCCGGCGGGACGCCCCGGGACGCGCGCCGCGCATCCCGGGGCCGTTCCCGCCCCCGTCCCCGCGCGCTCCCCGCCCGCCCGTAATCGGCTTGTGGGCGGCTCGTAGGGTGAAGCGTATGAACATCTGTGTCTTCTGCTCCGCAGCCGATCTCGACGACCGCTATGTCACCCCCGCCCGCCAGTTCGCCGAGTTGATGGGCAAGAGCGGGCACGCGCTGGTCTGGGGCGGCTCCGACACCGGCCTGATGAAGGTCATGGCCGACGGGGTGCAGGGGGCGGGCGGGAAGCTGATCGGCGTCTCCGTGGAGTTCCTGGCCCACAAGGCGCGGGCCGGCGCGGACGAGATGCTCGTCACCAAGGACCTGGCCGAGCGGAAGGCGCAGCTGCTGGCGCGTGCCGATGCCGTCGTGGTGATGGTCGGCGGTACGGGCACGCTGGACGAGGCCACCGAGATCCTGGAGCTGCGCAAGCACGGGATGCACGCCAAGCCGGTCGTGCTGCTCAACACCGCCGGTTTCTACGACGGGTTGCAGGAGCAGTTCCAGCGGATGGAGACCGAGGGCTTCCTGCCGGTTCCGCTCAAGGACCTGGTCTTCTTCGCGGAGGACGGTGTCAGCGCCCTCGCGTACCTGGAGGAGCAGGCCGGCGTCCAGCGCTGAGACGCTCCGCCGCGTGCAACCGCGCGCCCCCTGGAAGCTTCTGCTCCGCCCGGTCCGGACCGTCACGCTCGTTAGGATCGGCCCCATGGGAACGCACTTGATCACGGGCGCAGGGTCGGGCATCGGAGCGGCGGTCGCACGGCGGCTCGCGGAGCGCGGTGAGCAGCTGTGGCTGCTGGCACGGGACGCGGGCCGGGCGAAAGAGCTGGCAGAACGGTTCCCGGGCGCCCGCACGATCGTCGGCGAACTGGGCAATCCGGAGAAGCTCTCCTGGGCACTGGGACAGCAGCCGCTGCCGGAGCGGATCGATTCGCTCCAGCACATCGCGGGCGTCATCGAACTCGGCGCGGTCGGCGACCTGGGCGCCAAGGCATGGCAGCGGCAGCTCGCCGTCAACCTCGTCGCGCCCGCCGAGCTCACCCGGCTGCTGCTGCCGCTGGTGCGCGTCGCGCAGGGACATGTCGTCTTCGTCAACTCCGGCGCCGGGCTCGCGGCGCACGCCGAGTGGGGGGCGTACGCCGCGAGCAAACACGGTCTGCGGGCGCTGGCCGACTCGCTCCGCGCGGAGGAGCACGACAACGGCGTCCGCGTGACCTCGGTCTACCCGGGCCGTACGGCCACTCCCATGCAGGAGAGCACCCACCGGCAGGAGGGCAAGGAGTACGACGCCTCCCGCTGGATCGACCCGGAGTCGGTCGCCACGGCCATCATCACCGCCATCGATCTGCCGCGGGACGCGGAGCTGAACGACGTATCGGTGCGGCCGGGCCGCTGACCCTGCCCGGGACCACCCCGGGCCGTCGAACCCCTGGGACCGCCCCGGGCCGCCGGGCCTCCGGGGCGGTCCCGGCTGTGTACGCCCCCGGCTGCCCACGCGCCCGCCGGGCACGCTCCCGGCGAAGCCCGCCGCGCACCCGAGCCCCGAGGCGGAGCCGAGCGCGGGGGCGGGGTACGGGGCGTGAGATCCAGGGCCCGCGCCCGCACCGCCCCGCCGGCCGGGCGTACGCACCCGGCGCGACGTCCTCCGCCCCCGGTGCCCGCTGAACCGCGTGCCCCTGCCACCGCACCCCCGCCGCGCCGCCACATACCCTTCCGGGGTGAGCGAGAACAGTACGTATGCGTGGGCCGCGGGCGCGGCGACCGGGGTCGGGTCGATGCCGGGCGGTGACGCGCGGGAAGCGGCGAAGACCGTGACCGGGTCGCTGGAAACCTTCCCCCACCTGCCGGAACTGCCGGCCAGAGGGCCGGGCGCCGACATGATCGGGCGGACCGCCGGGATGCTAGTCGAGGTCTACGCCCATGTGGAGCCCAGCGGCTGGCGGATCAGCGACCGCCCGGGGCGGGACACCCGGCGGGCCCGCGCCTGGCTCGGCGAAGACCTGGACGCCCTGGAGGAGTTCACCCAGGGATACCAGGGCCCGCTGAAGGTCTCGGCCGTCGGCCCGTGGACGCTGGCCGCCGCGCTGGAACTGCGCAACGGCGAGGCCGCCCTCAGCGACCCCGGGGCCTGCCGGGATCTCGCGGCGTCCCTGGCGGAGGGGCTGCGCGGTCATCTCGCCGACGTACGGCGGCGGGTGCCCGGCGCGCAGCTCGTGCTCCAGCTCGACGAGCCCTCGCTGACGGCGGTGCTCCAGGGACGGGTGAAGTCCGCCAGCGGCTACCGCACCCACCGGGCCGTGGACCGGGCCGTCGTCGAGGGGGCGCTGCGCGAACTCGTCGGTGTCGCGGCGGGCGGGCCCGTGATCGTCCACTCGTGCGCGCCGGAGGTGCCGTTCGGGCTGCTGCGGCGGGCCGGGGTCGCGGGCATCTCGTTCGATATCGGTCTGCTCACCGAGCGTGAGGAGGAAGCGATCGGCGAGGCCGTCGAGGGCGGTACGGCGCTGTTCGCGGGCGTGGTGCCCGGCACGGACGGCCGATTGTCAGACCCTGCCGGTAGCGTCATGGGTGTCAGGACGCTGTGGCGCAGGCTGGGGCTGTCGCCGGGGACTCTCGCCGAGTCCGTGGTCGTCACTCCGTCGTGCGGACTGGCGGGCGCTTCGCCCGCATATGCCCGCTCGGTTCTCGCCCACTGCGTCCGGGCGGCGAGGTCGCTCGCAGACAACCCTGAGTGACGGCACTCAAGGATCACGGGAGGACAAGACGGTGGCTGGCGAACAGCACGCAGCGGTACCCGAGGTGCCCGCGGCGGCACGGGAGAAGCACGCGCGGCTCGCTGAGCAGATCGAGGAGCATCGCTTCCGGTACTACGTGAAAGACGCCCCGGTCGTCAGTGATGCGGAGTTCGACGGACTGCTGCGCTCCCTGGAGGCCCTGGAGGCGGAGCATCCGCAGCTGCGCACCCCGGATTCGCCGACCCAGCAGGTCGCCGGGGCGTACGAGACGGAGTTCACCGAGGTCGAGCACCGCGAGCGGATGCTCTCCCTGGACAACGCCTTCGACAACGACGAGCTGGCGGCCTGGGCCGAGCGGCTCGCGGGGGAGCTGGGCGGCGATCCGCGGAGCGCCGGCTACCACTTCCTGTGCGAGCTGAAGGTGGACGGCCTGGCCGTCAACCTCACCTACGAACAGGGCCGGCTGACCCGCGCCGCCACCCGCGGCGACGGCCGCACGGGCGAGGACATCACCCCCAACGTCCGGACGATCGCCGAGATCCCGCACCGTCTGAAGGGCGAGCGGATCCCCGGGCTGGTCGAGGTCCGCGGGGAGGTCTACTTCCCCATGGAGAAGTTCCTGGAGCTGAACGAACGGCTGGTGGCCGAGGGCAAGCCGCCGTTCGCCAACCCCCGTAACGCCGCGGCCGGTTCGCTGCGCCAGAAGGACCCCAGGGTCACCGCCGGCCGCCCGCTGCACATGGTGGTGCACGGTATCGGTGCCCGCGAGGGCTTCGACATCGACCGTCAGTCGCAGGCGTACGACCTGCTCCGCGAGTGGGGCCTGCCGACGGCCACGCACAACGAGGTCGTCGACTCCCTGGCGGCCGTGCGCGCGTTCATCGACCGCTACGGCGACGCGGAGACCCGCCGCGCCGCGGTCGAGCACGAGATCGACGGTGTGGTCGTCAAGCTGGACGAGATCCCGCTCCAGGGGCGGCTCGGCTCCACCTCGCGGGCCCCGCGCTGGGCCATCGCCTGGAAGTACCCGCCGGAGGAGGTCAACACCAAGCTGGTGGACATCCGCGTCGGCGTCGGCCGCACGGGCCGGGTCACGCCGTACGCGGTCGTGGCGCCGGTCACGGTCGCCGGCTCCGAGGTGGAGTTCGCGACGCTGCACAACCAGGACGTCGTCAAGGCCAAGGGCGTGTACATCGGGGACACCGTCGTGCTGCGCAAGGCGGGCGATGTCATCCCGGAGATCCTGGGCCCGGTCGTCGATCTGCGGGACGGCAGCGAGCGGGAGTTCGTGATGCCGGCCGACTGCCCCGAGTGCGGTACGCCGCTGCAACCCGGCAAAGAGGGCGATATCGACCTGCGGTGTCCCAATGCCCGGTCCTGCCCCGCGCAGATCCGCGAGCGGCTGTTCTATCTGGCCGGCCGCAAATGCCTGGACATCGAGAACTTCGGCTATGTCGCGGCGACGGCGCTCAGTCAGCCGCTGGAGCCCGCCGAGCCGCCGCTGAAGGACGAGGGCGATCTCTTCAGCCTCTCCATCGAGCAGCTGCTGCCCATCAAGTCGTATGTTCTCGACCCCGATTCGGGACTGCCCAAGCACGACCCCAAGACCGGCGAGGAGAAGGTCGTCACCTTCTTCGCCAACCAGAAGGGCGAGCCGAAGAAGAACGCTCTCGCCATGCTGGAGAACATCCAGGCCGCCAAGGAGCGCCCGCTGGCCCGGATCATCACCGGCCTGTCGATCCGTCATGTGGGTCCGGTCGCGGCCGAGGCGCTGGCCCGGGAGTTCCGTTCGCTGGACCGCATCCGGGACGCGAGCGAGGAGGAGCTGGCCGCCGTGGACGGCGTCGGTGCGACCATCGCCGCCTCCCTGAAGAGCTGGTTCGCCGAGGAATGGCACCAGCACATCATCGAGCGGTGGCGGGCCGCGGGCGTCCGGATGGAGGAAGAGCGGTCGGGTGAGGAAGGCCCGCGTCCGCTGGAAGGCGTCACCGTCGTGGTAACGGGCACACTTCAGTCACACACCAGAGATGGCGCGAAAGAAGCGCTCCAAGGTCTCGGAGCGAAGGTGACCGGTTCTGTTTCGAAGAAGACCGGTTTCGTGGTGGTGGGAGACAACCCAGGTTCGAAGTATGACAAGGCCATGCAGCTGAAGGTCCCAGTGCTGGACGATGACGGCTTCACGGTGCTGCTGGAGCAGGGCCCCGACGCGGCACGAGCGGTAGCTGTCACTCCACCTGAGGAGGAGTGAGGAGTCACCCCATCGGCGCATACCAGATTGATCCGGGCGGCCGGGTCGCATTCGGGCAACCGCTGCGGATCGCTGCCCGTGACGGCGTTCCGCGGCCTACTGTTGAGATGCGCCTGCCGTGGCGCGGGCTCAGCCGGCTGTGAGAGGTATCGGAATGAAACCGACCGACAGCGCCGCTCCGGCGTCGCGGCTCCGCCGGCTCGTCGTGCCCGCGCTGCCCGCGGCCATCGTCATCGCGGCCGGCGGCGCGCTCGCCATCGGAGTGATCCGCACGCTCGGCGACGGTGCGGCGCTGTTCCCCGCGGGGACCGTCGGCTGGTCGCTGGCGGTCCTCACCGGCGTCATCGTCGGCCATCTGGTCGCGCTCGGCCGCGACCGCTGGTGGGGCGGCACGGGCTCCGGCGCCGCCCTCGCCCTCGCCGTCCTCCTGCTCTACGGCTGGATGCCCGCGGTCCTGGTCAGCCTCGCCGTCGTCGTGCTGGTCGGCGCCGCCCGCCGGCACCGCTGGCGACAGGCCCTGGTGCACGGCGCCGTGGACATCCTCGGCATCGGCGCCGCGGCCCTCGGCCTCAGCGCGTTCGGCGTCCGGTCCAGCGTCGGACACCCCTGGGTGCCGGCCGCCTGGGACCTCTCCGTCCTCCCGGAGGTCGTCACCGCGGCCGCCGGCTACCTTCTCGTCAGCCGCGCCCTGCTGTGGCTGACCCTGACCTCGCGCAGCGGCGGACTCCCCACCATCGCCCGGACGACGGTGGTGCGGCAGGCGCTCGTCGGCGTCGCGCTGCTCGGCATCTCCCCGCTGATCGCCATCTGCGCCGTGTACGCCCCCATCCTGCTGCCGCTTTTCTCGGTACCGCTCATCGCGCTGGACTCCACCCTGTGGATCGCCCGCGCCCGCGCCGAGGAGCAGCTGCGCGACCCGCTCACCGGACTGCCCAACCGCCAGTGGCTGCTGGAGCGCACCTGGACCGCGCTGGACGAGGCGGAGCGGGCCGGCGCCCGCTCGGCGCTGGTCCTCATCGACCTGGACCGCTTCCGCGCCGTCAACGACACCCTCGGCCACCTCGCCGGCGACCGGCTGCTGCTCCAGATCGCCGACCGGCTGCGGCACGCCCTGCCACGCGGCGCGGAGGCCGCCCGGCTCGGCGGCGACGAATTCGCCGTCCTGCTGCCGGCCACCGACTCCCTCACGAGTTCCCAGCGGGTGGCCCGCAACCTCGTGGCCGCCCTGGGATCCCCGCTGGATCTCGACGGACTGACCCTCGTGCTCGAAGCCAGCGCGGGGGTCGCCGTCTTTCCCGACCACGCCCTGGACGCCGAAGGACTGCTGCGGCGCGCCGATGTGGCGATGTACCAGGCCAAGCGGGACCGCAGCGGCGTCGACCTCTACGAGGCCAAGCGGGACGGCAACACCCCCGACCGGCTCGGTCTGCTGGGCGATCTGCGCCGCGCCCTGGACGCCGGCGACGTCGAACTGCACTACCAGCCCAAGGTCGGTTTCGACGGGCATGTCGCCGGGCTGGAGGCACTGGTCCGCTGGGTGCACCCGGACCGGGGGAGAGTGCCACCGGACGAGTTCATCGCCATCGCCGAGTCCTCGGGGCTGATGCCGCGGCTGACGGAGTACGTCCTGGAGACCGCCCTCGCCCAAGTGGCGCGCTGGCGCGCGATGGGCCTGGAGGTCCCGGTCGCCGTCAACGTCTCGCCGCGCGATGTGCACTCGCCGGGCTTCGCCGGAGCCGTCGCGGCCCGGCTCGCCCGGCACGGCGTCCCACCGGGCGCGCTCCAACTGGAGATAACCGAGCACGTCCTGCTGGAGGACCCGCAGCGGGCCGCCGACACACTCGCCGGACTGACCGCCCACGGGGTGAAGATGTCCCTGGACGACTTCGGCACCGGGTACTCCTCCCTCGTCCATCTGCGGCGCCTCCCGGTCAGCGAACTCAAGATCGACCGCTCCTTCGTCGCGCGGCTGGCGGTCGACAACGAGGACGCCGAGATCGTCCGCTGCACCCTCGACCTGGCCCACTCCCTCGGCCTCCTGGTCGTCGCCGAGGGCGTCGAGGACGACGAGACCTGGGAGCGGCTGCGCGACCTGGGCTGCGACGCCGTACAGGGCTGGCTGGTGGCGGCCGCGATGCCACCGGACGAAACCACGGCCTGGCTACGGGCCCGCGGTGAGCACGGCTGGCACCGCGCATCGGAGACGGCCGCCCTGGCGGCGGAGAAGGCAGCCAACAGCCCTTCGGGACAGGTCTTGAACTGACCCGGCCACCGGCCGTCCCGTGTCCCCGCTCCGATCAGTCAGACCAGCCGGACCAGCCGGACCAGCCGGACCAGCCCGATCGGTCCGATGAGCCCGATCAGTCCGAACGAGCTCCGCAGCCCGATCCGGCAGCACAGCCCGGTCAGCCCGCACCGCTCGGTCAGCCCGGACGAGCCGTCCGGCCCGATCAGGCGCCCGCGGCGCCGGCCGGCGTGTCCGGCGCGCCCGTCAACCACGCCGCGCCCGCCCCGTCCGACGCGCCGGACGACGGCCCCGCCGTGCCGTCCGCTCCCCTCGCACCCGCCGCGCCGGCCCCGTCCGCGCTCCCGGAGGCCGTACCGCAGGACGCCGAGCCGCCGTCCGCCGGTCCGCCGCCGTCCGCCGGTCCGCCGCCGGCCGCTCCGCAGGTGTAGCCGGGCCCGGCGGCGGCCCGTCCGCCGGTGCCCCGGCCGCCCGTCCGTACCACCGGGCGGGGTGCCGGCCAACGGGTGACGGGTCACGGGTGACGGATGACGGATGACGACGGCCGGGGACGGGTGGCGGCCGCGCGGAGCCGGAGGTCCGCAGTCCGTCCCGCGAGGGCGGACCCGGCGGCCGTTTCCGGGCCCGCCCCGAGGCCGTTTCCGGGTCCGTCCCGGGGCGGCTTCCGGGCCCGGCCCCGTAACGGTTTCGCGGGAGCTCTCGCCTACGCCATAGGATTGGGCCGAAAAGTTCATCGGGAACCCATCCGATTCATCGAGAACCCACTCCGCCAAGAACACCAGAGGATCGCTGCATGCCTGGCATCACGCGCGAGGAGGTCGCTCACCTCGCCCGGCTGGCACGTCTGGAGCTGAAGGACGAAGAGCTCGACCACTTCGCCGGACAGCTCGACGACATCATCGGCGCGGTCGCCCGCGTCTCCGAGGTCGCCGACCAAGACGTACCGCCGACCTCCCACCCGCTGCCCCTGACCAATGTCATGCGGGCGGACGAGGTCCGTCCGTCGCTGACCCCCGAGCAGGCGCTCTCCGGCGCCCCGGCCCAGGAGCAGCAGCGTTTCAAGGTGCCGCAGATCCTGGGGGAGGAGTGACCGACATGGCTGACCTGATCAAGCTCACCGCCGCCGAGATCGCCGCGAAGATCGCCTCCGGCGAGGTCACGGCCGTCGAGGTGACCGAGGCCCACCTGGCCCGCATCGAGGCCGTCGACGAGAAGGTGCACGCCTTCCTGCACGTCGACCGCGAGGGCGCGCTCGCCCAGGCCCGTGCCGTGGACGAGAAGAAGGCCCGCGGCGAGAAGCTCGGCCCGCTGGCCGGCGTCCCGCTCGCGCTCAAGGACATCTTCACGACGGAGGGCATGCCCACCACCGTCGGCTCGAAGATCCTGGAGGGCTGGATTCCGCCCTACGACGCGACGCTGACCAAGCGGCTCAAGGCCGCCGACGTCGTCATTCTCGGCAAGACCAACATGGACGAGTTCGCCATGGGGTCCTCGACGGAGAACAGCGCCTACGGCCCGACCGGCAACCCCTGGGACCTCACCCGTATCCCCGGCGGCTCCGGCGGCGGCTCCTCGGCCGCCCTCGCGGCGTACGAGGCCCCGCTCGCCATCGGCACGGACACCGGCGGTTCCATCCGCCAGCCCGCCGCCGTCACCGGCACCGTCGGCGTCAAGCCCACCTACGGCGCGGTCTCCCGCTACGGCATGGTCGCCTTCTCGTCCTCGCTGGACCAGGGCGGGCCGTGCGCCCGTACGGTCCTGGACGCGGCGCTGCTGCACGAGGCCATCGCCGGCCACGACGAGCTGGACTCCACCTCCATCGACGCGCCGGTCCCGGCCGTCGTCGAGGCGGCCCGCAACGGCGATGTGCGCGGGATGCGCATCGGCGTCGTGAAGGAGTTCGCGGGCGAGGGCTACCAGGCCGGCGTCATGCAGCGGTTCAACGAGTCCGTCGAGGTGCTGCGCGAGCTGGGCGCCGAGATCGTCGAGATCTCCTGCCCGTCCTTCGACAAGGCGCTGGCGGCGTACTACCTGATCGCGCCGTCCGAGTGCTCCTCCAACCTGGCCCGCTTCGACGCCATGCGCTACGGCCTGCGGGTCGGCGACGACGGTACGAAGTCCGCCGAGGACGTCACGGCCCTGACCCGTGAGGCCGGTTTCGGCGACGAGGTCAAGCGCCGCATCATCCTCGGTACGTACGCGCTCAGCTCCGGCTACTACGACGCGTACTACGGCTCCGCGCAGAAGGTGCGGACGCTGATCACCCGCGACTTCGAGAAGGCGTTCGAGCAGGTCGAGGTGCTCATCTCGCCGACCACGCCGACCACCGCCTTCCCGATCGGCGAGCGCGCCGACGACCCGATGGCGATGTACCTCGCCGACCTGTGCACGATCCCCACCAACCTGGCAGGCAACGCAGCCATGTCGCTGCCCTGTGGACTGGCTCCCGAGGACGGGCTGCCGGTGGGTCTGCAGATCATCGCCCCTGCCATGGCCGACGACCGGCTCTACAAGGTCGGTGCCGCGGTCGAGGCCGCGTTCACCGCCCGGTGGGGTCACCCGCTGCTTGAGGAGGCACCCGCACTATGAGTGGAAAGCTTGCCAAGGCGAAGAACTTCAAGAAGTCCAAGCCCGGCACGTATCTGTCCATCGGGACCACGCTGTTCGGCGCGGTGAGCGTCGTCAAGCAGGCGAAGAAGGCCAAGGGGGAGCACGACACGCTCCAGCTGGTCGACGCCATCGTCTCCGCCGCCGCCATCGCCACCGGCGTCGCCCTGCTCATCCGCGAACTGCGTCGTCTCAGCGACGACGACGTCCTCGCGGACTGATCGGCGCCGGATCTGAGAGGTTAGTTTTCCGTGACCGTCACTGAACTGGTGTCGTACGAGGACGCGTTGGCCACCTATGACCCCGTGATGGGTCTTGAGGTGCACGTCGAACTCGGCACCAAGACCAAGATGTTCTGCGGGTGTGCCACCACCCTGGGGGCCGACGCCAACTCGCAGACCTGCCCCACCTGCCTGGGCCTGCCCGGCTCGCTGCCGGTCGTCAACGCGATCGGCATCGAGTCCGCCATCAAGATCGGCCTGGCCCTGAACTGCTCGATCGCCGAGTGGTGCCGCTTCGCCCGGAAGAACTACTTCTATCCGGACATGCCGAAGAACTTCCAGACCTCCCAGTACGACGAGCCGATCGCCTTCGATGGCTACCTCGACGTACAGCTGGAGGACGGGGAGGTCTTCCGGGTGCAGATCGAGCGCGCCCACATGGAGGAGGACACCGGCAAGTCCACGCACGTCGGCGGCGCGACGGGCCGTATCCACGGCGCCTCGCACTCGCTGCTGGACTACAACCGCGCCGGTATCCCGCTCATCGAGATCGTCACCAAGCCGATCGAGGGCGCGGGCGAGCGGGCCCCCGAGGTCGCCAAGGCGTACGTCGCCGAGCTGCGCGAGCTGATCAAGGCGCTGAACGTCTCCGAGGCCCGGATGGAGATGGGCCAGATGCGCTGCGACGTGAACCTGTCGCTGCGGCCCAAGGGCGTCGAGAAGTTCGGCACCCGCTCGGAGACCAAGAACGTCAACTCGCTCCGCTCCGTGGAGCGCGCGGCCCGTTTCGAGATCCAGCGCCACGCGGCGGTGCTCTCCGCCGGCGGCACGATCATCCAGGAGACCCGGCACTTCCACGAGGAGGACGGCTCCACCACGGCCGGCCGCATCAAGGACAACGCCGAGGACTACCGCTACTTCCCCGAGCCGGACCTGGTGCCGGTGGCCCCCGCGCGCGAGTGGGTCGAGGAACTGCGGGCGGCCCTGCCCGAGCTGCCGCGCGTCCGCCGCAACCGGCTGCGCGAGGAGTGGGGCATCTCCGCGCACGACATGCAGTCGATCCTCAACGCGGGCGCGGTCGACCTGATCACCGCCACTGTCGACGCCGGCGCGGACTCCGCCTCGGCCCGTAAGTGGTGGATGGGCGAGCTGGCCCGCCGCGCCAACGAGGACGGCGTGGAGCCGGCCGCCCTGCCGATCACCCCCGAGCAGGTCGCCCGGATCACCGTGCTCGTCGCCGAGGGCTCCCTCAACGACAAGCTGGCCCGCCAGACCATCGAGGGCGTGCTCGCGGGCGAGGGCGACCCGGACACCGTCGTCGACAAGCGCGGTCTGAAGGTCGTCTCCGACGAGGGCGCGCTCGGCACGGCCGTCGACGAGGCCATCGAGGCCAACGCGGCCATCGCCGACAAGATCCGCGGCGGCAAGGTCGCGGCGGCCGGTGCGCTGGTCGGCGCGGTCATGAAGGCGACGCGCGGCCAGGCGGACGCGGCGCGGGTGCGTGAGCTGATCCTGGAGAAGCTGGGCGTCGAGGGCTGACGACCGGCAGGCGCAGGTACGCCGTTGTTGATGCGGTCCCCGGGCTTCCGGGGGCCGCATCGCGGCTTTCCGGGGTCCGGGCGGGGGGCTTTCGCACCCTGCGCACCCCGGCGAGGGCGGTCTTCGCGGTCGGCATCCGGCAGGGTGCTCTTCCGGGGGATGCCCCCGGTCGGAAGCGCGAGGGGCCTTGCTCGCCGGGTGCCCGGGTACCGGATACTGGGGCCATGCAGACACTTTCCCTGGACGCGCAGGCCCGTGAGCACCTGGAACGCGCGGCGGCGGCCTCCTCCGGCCGCAGTGCCGCAACCGTCTACGGCGGTTCGGAGCACACGCTGCGCCAGACCATTCTCGCGCTGACCGCCGGTTCCGAACTCGCGGAGCACGACAACCCCGGTGACGCGACCCTGCTGGTCCTGCGCGGACACGTACGGCTCACCAGTGGCGAAAGTGCCTGGGAGGGCCGGACCGGCGACCTGATCGCCATTCCGCCCGCCCGCCACAGCCTCCACGCGATCGAGGACGCGGCGGTTCTGCTCACCATCGCCAAGCGCGGCTGACCGGCGCATACGAGCAGGCGTCGGCGCACCGCGCGGGAGCCGACGCCGCGATGAGGCGACACCGCTGCTCCGCCAGGTACGTCCGCGGCGGAATCCGCGCCGAACGTTGACGGGCCCCGCCGCACGACGGGGCCCGTCAGTCTGTGCGGCCCGGTGCGGGTGGTGCGGCGCTCGGGAGGGGGCGCGGTGCGGCGCGGGTGTGGTGGAGGCCCGGCACGTCCTCGTGCACCGGGCCGGCCCGCGCGGCCTGCCGTGCCAGGTGAGACGGTCGTCCCTCCGGCGCGACGCGGCCGTTCCAGGACCGGAGCCGGCCGCGGTTGCCGCCTTCGCCGCCTCGGAGCGGTCAGGCCACCGCAGCGCGCATACAAGCATGTCAAGGATTGTTGACTGGATTTGCTCTCGGCAACAAATGCTGCCAATGTCGCGTCATGTCAAGGATTCACGATCCGGCACGGGCTTCCCGCACACTCACCGAGGACGAGTACGAGCGGGCGTACGGCCGTCTCACCACCGCGACCCGGCGGCAGGGTGGTTGGCTCGGTACCGACGCCGCACACGAGGCCCTGACGGAAGCGCTGGCCGCCGTCGGCCTGGCCGTCCCGGCTCCCGAGCCCGGACCGGACACGTGTGCCGCGCCGCGGACGGCCGACACCGTGACATGGCTGCTGACCGGCGACGAGGGGGCCCGGCACGGCGGGTTCGTCCTCGGCCGCCTCGCCGACGGCACGGTGCCCACCCACCGCTCGGGGCGCGCGCTGTACGAGCGTCAGTTCGCCGACTCCCCCACGGGACAGGGCGGTACATGGGCCGGTCCCGCGAATGGCGCCCCCGCCGAGGCGCCCGCCGCTCTCCTCCCCGCGTGCGCGTGCGGATGGCGTGGTCCGGATCTGCCCTACGACCCCGCGGGCGGCTTGTGCGGGAGCGGTACGTGCCACGACGGGCAGGCCGTCGGCGCCCACCGGGTGTGGAAGGCGCATGCGACGGCCGCCCTGTCCGCCGCGGTCCCCGACGGCTGTCGCGACCGCCTGGCCGCCCTGACCGCGGCGCTCGGCGAACTCGCCGACGAGCGGCCCCGGGCCGCCCTCGCCGTCGCTCGCCAGTTGCGGGAGATCGCGGGGCTGATCGAGCCGCTGGCCGTGGCCGAGGCGCTCGCCCACAGCGTCCCGTGGGAGACCATCGGCACCGACCTGGGGCAGACGAAGCAGGCCGTCAACCGCCGCTACACCAACCCTTCACGCACACTGTCCGCCCGTGTGGCACAGCTCGCCGGCACCGACGTGGAGACGCTGCTGGCCACCGCCCGCAACCGGGTCCCCGGCGCCCGGCCCGCGGGGATCGACTGGGCCTCCGCCGCCCGCCGCGTGGTGGACACCGACTCCGGCCGGGCGGAATGACGGCTTCGCGCACCCTGGCCGAGCCGCGTACGAGCACCTGTCGCGGTGGACGCGCGAGGCGGTCCCGGGCTCGGTGACCATCGGGCGACGCGTGCTGCGCGTGCACGACGAACGGGCCGTGGCGGCAGGGCGCGTATGACCACGGCCGCCAGGCCGCTGCCGCGGCTTGGCGGCCGGTGTCCGGGCCAGGAGTTCGCAGCCGGGGAGGGCGACCTGCCCCGCCGCCTGCGACCCGCCCCGCCGCCCACGGCGCGTCACCCGGACCCGGCCCAGGTGACCGCCGTCGAGTATCCGGCCGCTCTCCCGTCCGGTGCCTCCGTTCCCCAGGGCCGTTCGGGGGCGTTCCCGGCCCGTTCAGGAATGCCGGGCCCCCGGCCGGTGCTGACGGAAGAAGATCAAGCACAGCGTCACGACGCACCCGCCGGACACCGCAAGTGGAGGAACGATGCTGGATGACACTCTCGCCGCACGACTGGGCCGGGTCGGGGTGTGGCACGGCGGACTCGGCGCGGCGCCGACCGCCGTCGCCCGCGAGGCGGCGCAGGAGATCGAGGAACTCGGCTACGGCGCCCTCTGGTTCGGCGAAGGCCCCGCCTCCAAGGAGGCCCTGAGCCACGCCGGTCTCCTCCTGGCCGCGACCCGCCGCCTCCCCGTCGCCACCGGCATCGCCAACATCTGGGTACGGGACGCCACGGCCATGAACGCCGGGGCCAACACGCTGGCCGAGGCGTATCCGGGCCGTTTCGTCCTCGGCCTGGGTGCCAGTCACGCCCCGCTGGTCGACGGCCGCGGCCATGCCTACGCGAAGCCGCTCGCCGCGATGCGTACCTATCTCGACGGGATGGACGCGGCGGCGTACGAGGCGCCGCTGCCGGACGGTCCGCCCGCCCGGGTGCTGGCCGCGCTCGGCCCCAAGATGCTGGAGCTCTCCGCGACCCGGGCCGCCGGCGCGCACTCGTACTTCGTGACGCCCGAGCACACCGCACAGGCCCGCGAGGTCCTCGGCGACGGCCCGCTCCTCGCCCCCGAACAGGCCGTCCTCCTGGAGAGCGACCCCGCGGCGGCCCGCGCACTGGCCCGCGACCACATGGGTGTCTACCTGGCCCTGCCCAACTACGTGAACAACCTGCGCCGACTCGGTTTCGAGGACGACGACTTCACGGGCGGCGGGAGCGACCGGCTGGTCGACGCGATCGTGGCGTGGGGCGACGCGGACGCGATCCGCGCACGGATCCGCGCCCACCACGACGCCGGCGCCGACCACGTGGCGATCCAGCCGCTCGCGCCGCACCGGGGCCTGGGCCTCGACCAACTGCGGGAGCTGGCCCCCGTGTTGCTCGCCGGGTGAGCCCGGGGCCGGGCGCCGTGAGCGGCCCGGCCCCTGAGCCCACCCTCTGAGCTGGTAAATCGCCGGCGAATTCGACTACGTTGCCGCCATCTCACCCGCTGCGCACGAGGGAGCGACAGGGATGATCCGGCAGCAGAAGACGTTCCGCGCCATCGAGGTCGGCGACGGTGGCGACGGGCGATGGGCCGCTCAGGCGCCGGCCCTCGCCCAGGCCGCGGAGGGGTGGGTGAGTAAGGAGGGGCGGACGCCGGAGGGCGCGGCCGGGGCGCGGGAGCTGTTCGAGAGGCATATGCCGGAGCTGGTTCCGGTGCTCGACCGGCTCGCCGGGCAGCTGGACTCGCCCCGGGGCGAGACGCTCCTCACCTTCGCGGCGCTGCGGCCGTTCTTCTCCAGCTGTACCCAGGCCGGCGCCGCGGGCGTCCTGGTGCGGAACTACGACTTCCGTCCCGACGAGTGCGAAGGCACCCTCGTGTCCTCCTGCTTCCTGCGCCCCGTGATCGGGATGCAGGAGCTGGGGTGGGGGCTGCTGGACGGGATGAACGACGCGGGGCTCGCGGTCTCGCTCACCTTCGGCGGGCGGTTCGTCCACGGGCCGGGCTTCTCCGTCCTCCTCGTGCTGCGCTACCTGCTGGAGACCTGCGCCACCGTGGACGAGGCGCTCGGCAGGCTGCGGTCGGTACCCGTCGCCATCCCGCAGAACGTCACCCTCGTCGATCCCGGCCGGGCCGTGACGGTCTTCGTGGGGCCCGACATCCCGCCGACCGTGGCACCGGACGCCTGCGCCGCCAACCACCAGCATCTGCCGGTGGCCGAGGGGCACGAGCGGGCGACCCGGACCCAGGAACGGCTGGTCGCCGTCCGTACGGCGGGCCCGGATGTCGCGGCGATGCTGCGGCCGCCGCTGTATCAGCTCGCGTACGACGAGGGGCTGGGCACCGTCTACACGGCCGACTACCGGCCGGCGGAGGGCCGGGTGACCTGCCACTGGCCCGGCGAGAGCTGGACGCAGTCCTTCGCCGACTTCGTTCCGGGGACACGCACCGTGACGCTCGGCCGGGGCGCGTAGCCGCGGGCCGCCGCCGCGACGACCGCCGGCCGGCGCCGGCTGCCGCCGGGGCCGGCGAACCGGAGTCCGCTGTTCCCATAGATGTCACCCCGATACCTATCGCCCGTCACGGCGCTCTACTACCGTCCCCGTCGCACCATCTCAATGGGCTGCAAGATGACCATTGACTGACGACTGGGAGGTCGGACGTGGCACCGGAGGTATCTCGTAGGCGGGTACTGGCAGTTGGGGCGGCAGCGGCGGGAGTCGCGGCGACCGGATCGCTGCTGCCGCCGTCGTTGCAGCAGGCGATGGCGGCGGAGGCGGCGCGGCCCGCACACGGAAAGGGCGGGCTCCGGGACATCAGACATGTCGTCGTGCTGATGCAGGAGAACCGTTCCTTCGATCACTACTTCGGGATGCTGCGCGGCGTCCGCGGCTACGCCGACCGGAACGCGGTGGAGCTGCCCGGCGGCAAGAGCGTCTACGAGCAGCCGGGACCGCTCGGCGTCGGGACCGTCCTGCCGTTCTCGGTCCGCGAGGCCGCCGCGGCGCAGAAGAAGGACCTCCAGTACATCGGGGCGCTCGACCACGGCTGGGACGGCGGGTCCAAGGCGTGGAACGGCGGGTGGATGAACAACTGGGTCACCGCCAAGACCGCCGCCACGATGGCGCACTACGACCGGCAGGACGTCCCGCTGCACTACGAGCTGGCCGACACCTTCACCATCTGTGACGCCTACCACTCCTCCATCCACTCCTCCACCAGCCCCAACCGCAACCACCTCGTCAGCGGCTGGACCGGTTTCGAACCGGGCACCGGCAAGCGCGCGGTGGGCAATGACGCGTACGACGAGGACCGGCACCCCGGCTACGCCTGGACCACGTACCCCGAGCGGCTGGAGAAGGCCGGGCGCAGCTGGCGGGTCTACCAGGAGTGGGACAACTTCACCGACAACAACCTGGAGTTCTACGCGAGCTTCAAGGCGGTCGGGAAGAAGGCCCTCGCCAAGGTGGACGGCGTACAGAACATGACCGCCTTCTACGGGAAGGTGGCGAGCGCGAACGACGCCGAACGGAAGCGGTTGCAGGGGCTGCTGGACGAGGGGGTCAAGGCGCTGAGCCGCGCGGAGCGGAGCCTGTTCGAGCGGGCGCTGCGGCGCGGCGAACCGACCACGACGGCCACCGCCTTCGCCGCCGACGTCGCGAGCGGCAAGCTGCCCGAGGTCTCCTACATCGTCCCGTCGGCCGTGGACTCCGAGCACCCCGGCTCGTCCTCACCGGTCGCCAGCGCCACCATCGTCTACAAGGTGCTGGACGCGCTGGGCAAGAACCCGGACGTCTGGCGGCACACCGCGCTCTTCCTGACGTACGACGAGAACGACGGGTTCTTCGACCACGTACCGCCGCCGGTGCCGCCCGCCGGGACGGCCGGGGAGTTCTGGGACGGCCGGCCCACCGGCCTGGGCATGCGCGTCCCGATGATCGTCATCTCGCCGTGGACGGTCGGCGGCTACGCCTGCTCGCAGGTCTTCGACCACACCTCGATCACCCGCTTCCTGGAGAAGTGGACCGGGATCCGGGAGCCGAACATCAGCGCCTGGCGGCGGACCGTCTGCGGCGATCTGACCGGCGCCTTCGATTTCTCGCGCGGGCGCCGGCAGCCGTCGGTGGAGCGGCCCGGCGCGATACCGGCGTTCAGCGGGCGCTGGGCGCCGCGGCCGCCGGCCCGCCAGGCGCTGCCCCAGCAGGAGAGCGGCAGCCGGCCGGCCCGCCCGCTGCCGTACCAGCCGGACGCCGACGGCGGCTTCGATGCCAGGGCCTCGGTCTTCCGGCTGGCGGTGCGCAACGCGGGCAAGTCGGCGGCGCATCTGGCGCTGTATCCGTACGCCAAGGAGTACGAGGCTCCGCAGCACCGCGATGTGCTGGGGAAGTCGGAGTGGGACGTACCGGTCAAGGGTGGCGCGTACCGCTTCACGGTGACCGGGCCGAACGGGTTCCGGCGGGAGTTCGCGGGGACGGCGCAGGGCGCGGCGGCGGCCACCAAGGTGCGCACGCACCTGGAGGCCGGGCGGCGGGAGCTCCACCTGACGGTCGTCAACGGCGGCCGCACCGACCTCACCATCACGCTCAAACCGCTGGCGTACGCGGACACCGCGCCGCGCACGGTGCGGGTGCGGGCGGGCAGCACCCGCACCCTCGCGCATCCGACGGCCGGTGCGCACGGCTGGTACGACCTCGATCTCACGGCCGCCGAGGACCCCTCCTTCCACCGCCGCCTGATGGGGCACGTGGAGAACGGGCGGGAGTCGGTCACCGGCTGATACCGGGGTGAGTTCCGCAGCAGGGCCCCTTCGCGGGGAAGTCCGCGAAGGGGCCCGTGGATCTTTTCGGGCCGCCACGCGGTACGAGGCGCCGCGCCGTACGAGGCCCCATGCCGTACGGAGGGGGCCGCCGCGGCCGGAGGGCGGCCCTCCCGATGGCGGGAGGCGTACCGGACGGAGCCGGGGCGGGCCCGACCCGCCCCGGTACGTCCGGACTCGGCCCCATCCGCCTCGCCCGCGTGCCGTCCCGTCACCCGGCGGCTCTCATAGGTCTCTCAGACGCGGCCCCTACGGTCGCGGCCATGGGAACGAGCAGCACGAACAGGACCAGCGGCACGAGCACGACGACCGACGAACGGACCGGTGACGAGGCCGCGCCGGTCCGGGCGGCAACGGGGGACACGGGGGGCAAGGGAGACACGGGCCCGGAGACGGCGGCTGCGGCTGCGGAGACGACGGCCGAGCCCAAGGAGAGCGCTGAGCCCAAGGAGGGCGCCGAGGCGAAGGAGGGCGCCGGGGCCGAAGCGACCGGCAAGACCGCCCCCGCGGCGGACAAGGATGCCGCCGCCGCGGATGCCGCCGTCGCCGCCGAGGACGGCTCCGACGATCCCGAGGACCTGGACGACCTCGACGAGGACGCCGTCCCGGAACGCGCGGCCACCGGTGTCGCCGCGGGGGCGGGCGCCGTCGTCGCGGCGGGGCTGGGTCTCGCCTCCGTCACCGGCACCTGGCTCGGCACCCTGCTGGCCGAGCGGCAGACGCTGGTGGGCCAGATCAAGCTCCAGTCGGGCAAGGCCACCGACCAGATCGCCACCGTCTACGGCACCCCGTGGCACACCACCGCCCTCGTCAACGGCGTCTTCGCGCTGCTCGCCGTGCTCGTCGCCGCGGTGGCCCTGACCAACCCGCGCGCCACGTGGGTGCGAGCCGTGGCCTGGGGCGGTCTGGCGCTCGGCGTGCTGGGGCTGCTCATCTCCGTGGGCATGTATTTCGACCTGTTCGCGGCGCTGCCCAGCATCCCTAAGGGGGCCGGGGCCGGTTCCTGAGCACCCCGCGGGGGCCGGCGCCGGCGCCTAAGGAGCGCGGCGGCGCGGGCTCCGGTTTCTAAGGCCCGCGCGGGCGGGGGCTCGGGCACTCTCCCGATGTGGCGGACCCCCCTTGGCGAGGAGGCTGGGGGTATCTCGACGGACGGTCGAGGTACCAGTCACCGACGCCAGGGGAGAGACCATGTTCCACTCCGAGCTCCAGATCCGGGTCCGCCACGAGGAGCTGCGCCGCGAGGCCGACCACCAGCGCCTGGTGCGCCAGGCGGCCGAGGGGGCGCGCGCCGAGGAACGGGCCGTGGCCCGTTCCGGTGCGGACGAATCCGGAGGGCGGGTGAGCGGACGGCGGGGGCGGCGGGTGCGCGTACGCCGCGCCGCCGCCTGACCCCGGGAGATCCCGTGCCGCCCCACGCGCCGACCCGGACACCGGACCGGGCGCCCTCACGGACGCCGGTCCGCAGCCCGGCTCACGTCCCGGACGGTCAGCTGTCCGCTCTGCTGTCCACCCCGCCGTCCGCCCGGCCGCAGGTGCGCTCCGCACCCGGCCGGGCATTTCACGTGCCGGAACACGGTGCCGGATTGTCAGACCCCTGTGCGATGCTCGGCAGCGTGGAGACCAGGTCAGTCAGTCCCGTGTTCGTCGGCCGCGCGGCCGAGCTCGCCGCGCTGGGCGACGCGCTCGCGCACGTCGCCGTCTCCGGCGAGCCGCAGGCCCTGCTGATCGGGGGCGAGGCCGGTGTCGGCAAGACCCGGCTCATCGAGGAGTTCACCGGGACCGCCCGCGACCGGGGCGCGCTCGTCTCGCTCGGCGGCTGCATAGAGATCGGCTCCGAAGGCCTGCCCTTCGCCCCCTTCTCCGCGATCCTGCACAGCCTCAACTGGCACCTGCGCGACGAACTCGCCGCCGCCGTCGCCGGCCAGGAGGGGGAGCTCGCCCGCATCCTGCCCGAGCTCGGGGAGTTCGCCGGCGGGATGCACGACGAGGAGACCGGCCGCGCGCGCCTCTTCGAGCTGACCGCCCGCCTCCTGGAGCGGCTCGCCGCCCACCGCACCCTCGTCATCGTCATCGAGGACCTCCACTGGGCCGACCGCTCCACCCGCGAGCTGCTCGCCTACCTCCTGCGGGCGCTGCACGACGCCGGCATCCTCCTCGTCGCCACCTACCGCTCCGACGACATCCACCGCCGCCACCCGCTGCGCCCCTTCCTCGCCGAGATCGACCGGATGCGCACCGTCCGGCGCGTCGAGCTGGCCCGCTTCAACCGCGCCGAGGTCCGCTGCCAGATCGCCGGGATCAACGGCGCCGACCCCGCGGAAACCACCGTCGACCGGGTCTTCGAGCGCTCCGAGGGCAACGCCTTCTTCGTCGAGGAGCTGGCCCGCAGCATCGCCGACGGCTGTGTGTACGGCCTCAGCGACCCGCTGCGCGATCTGCTGCTGGTCCGCGTCGAGGCGCTGCCCGAGGATGCCCAGCGGGTGGTGCGCACGGCCGCCGAAGGCGGCTCCACCGTCGAACACGAACTCCTCGCCGCCGTCTGCCGGATGTCCGAGGACGACCTCATCGAGGCACTGCGGGCCGCCGTCGGCAGCAACACCCTCGTCCCCACCGAGGACGGCACGGGCTACCGCTTCCGGCACGCCCTGGTCCGCGAGGCCGTCGTCGACGATCTGCTGCCCGGCGAGCGCACCCGCCTCAACCGCCGGTACGCCGAGGCCCTGGAGGGCGACCCGGCACTGGTCCGCTCCGACGTCTGCGCCGCCCGCCTGGCGAGCTACTGGTACAACGCCCACGACGCCGCCAAGGCGCTGCCCGCCGTCCTCGCCGCCTCCGTCCAGGCCCGCCGCCGTCACGCCTACGCCGAACAGCTGCGGCTGCTGGACCGCGCCCTGGAGCTGTGGGACGACGCGCCCAAGGAGGTCCGCCGGACCATCCGCGCGGTCGACTGCGCCGAGGCGTATCCGGCCTGCGGCTCCGAGGACGACGCGCTGCGCTTCATGGACCTGCTCGCCGAGATCGCGGTGGCCGCCCGGCTCTCCGGCGACGGCGAGCGGGCCTTCACGATCACCAGGCGTGCCCTGCGGTCGCTGCGCGACAGCGATGAACCGCTGCGCACGGCGTGGTTCCTGCTGCAGCGCTCCCGGATCGTCCAGGGCACCGGCCGCGGGGACGGCTGGGCGGATCTGGGCGCCGCGCAGGAGCTGATGCGCGGTCTGCCGCCGTCCTCCGTGCACGCCGCCGTGATGGCGGGCGTCGCCAGCTGGGAGGTGCTGTACCGTCCGGGTCCCGGCACGTTCGCGACGGCCGAACGGGCCGTGGAGCTCGCCCGGTTGGTCGGCGACGAGGAAGCCGAGCTGAACTCCCGGGTGACCCTGGCGGGCCTGCGGGTCGACGCCGGGGACGTCGACGACGGCCTCGCCGCGTTCCGCGCGGCGCTGGACCGCGCCGTCGACCGCGGCTACTACGCCGTCATCGGCCGCGGTCATATCAACCTCCCGTCCGCCCTCGAAGGCGTCGGCCGCTCCCGCGAGGCCGTCGAGGTGACCGAGCAGGGCGTCGAACTGACCACCCACTACGGCCTCATGGACAGCACCAGCTGGGTGACGGGCAACCGCGCCGAATCGCTCCAGTCGCTCGGCCGCTGGGAGGAAGCCGCCCAGGCCGCCGCCGAGGCCCGCCGCCTCGCCCGGAGCCCCCGGTCGATCGCGCTGGCCGCCAACCGCCTCACCGGCCTCGCCCTGGACAAGGGCGAGCCGGCCACCGCCGAGCGGGAACTGACCGTCGCCAGGGAGCACTACGGCGCCCACGACCCGCAGCCGCAGCACACCATCCCCATGGCGCGGCACGCCCTGCGGATCGCCGCGGACCAAGGCCGCGTCCTCGACGCCCGCTCCATCCTCCAGCAGACCCTGGACGCCGGGTTCCCGCCCGGCACCCAGCGCTACGCCTGGCCGCTGCTGTGGTCGGCCACCGCCGCCGAGTCGGACGCCCGCGGTCTGCCCGCCGCCGAGCCGGGCCGCGCCGCGATCCTCGACCGCGTCCGGGCCGCCGCCAAGAGACTGCCCCGCCTCACCCCGGTATGGGAGGCGTACGGCCGCGCGGTCGACGCCGAACTCCGGCGCGCCGAGGGCCATGGGGTACCGGACGCCTGGGCCGGGGTGGTCGCCGCCTTCGAGCCGCTCGACCGCCCACGCGAACTCGCCTGGGCCTGCTACCGCTGGGCCGAAGCGCTGCTGCACGGCAGCGAGCGGGCGAGCGCCGGGCTCGACGGCCGCACCCCCCGGGAGGCAGCCGTGCTGCTCCTGGCCCAGGCGCACACCGCCGCCACCCGGATGGGCGCCCGCCCGCTGGCCGAAGAGCTCGAACTCCTCGCCCAGCGCGCCCGCATACCGCTCCCGGGCCGCGCCGCGGCCCCCGCACCGGAGCCGGCCCGCGACGGCGCCCGGGACGCAGCGACAGCCGGCGCCGTGCCCGCCGAATCGCTCGGCCTGACGCCCCGTGAACGCGATGTCCTGCGGCTGGTCGCGGACGGCCGCAGCAACCGCCAGATAGCCGACGCCCTGTTCATCTCACCGAAGACCGCCAGCGTCCACGTCTCCAACATCCTCGCCAAGCTCGGTGTCTCGGGCCGCGGCGAGGCGGCGGCGCTCGCCCACCGGCTGCGGCTCTTCAGCGAGCCGGCGGCGAGCTGAGCCCGGCCGGGCCCGGCATCAGGGGGTGCCGCCCGGATCCCGCGGGCCCCGCCGGTCCGGGATCTTGACGACGACCTTGCCCGACGAGAGATCTATCGGCCCCTTGCCGGGATCGCCGTTGCCCACCTCGTCCAGGACGAGCGCCATCTTCTGCCGCTCCTCCTCGGTGTGCTTGCTGCCGGGTGCGAACAGCTCTTCCACGACGTTGAACACCGTGCCCCCTGTCGACGTGTCCCGCTCCGTGGCCCCGAGTGTAGGCAGCCCGCCACAAAAAGGGTCAGGTCACCTTCAGCCGCAGAATCCGGTCATCCCCCTTGCGCGGGGTACCGCGCCCGTCGGTGTTGCTGGTGACCAGCCACAACCCGCCGTCGTCGGTCGCCACGACGGTCCGCAGCCGCCCGTACTCGCCCTTGAGGAACTCCTGCGGGGCCGCCGCCGGTTTCGTACCGTTCAGCGGGATCCGCCACAGCCGCTCACCGCGCAGCGCCGCCATCCACAGCGAGCCCTTGGCGTACGCGAGACCGCTGGGGGAGGCGTCCGCGGGCTTCCACTGGACCACCGGATCGGTGAACCCGGAACGGGCCGCGCCGCCGTCGCCCTTGCCCTCCACTTCGGGCCAGCCGTAGTTCCGGCCCGACTCGATGAGGTTGAGCTCGTCCCACTTGTCCTGCCCGAACTCCGAGGCCCACAGCCGGTTGTCGCCGTCCCAGGCCAGCCCCTCCACATTGCGGTGGCCGTAGGTGTACACCACCGAATCCGCCTCGGGGTTGCCGTACGCCGGGGCGCCGTCCGGCGTCATCCGCAGGATCTTGCCGGCGAGGGACGTCTTGTCCTGGGCGAGACTCTTGTCGCCGGTCTCGCCCGTACCGGCGTAGAGCATCTTGTCCGGGCCGAACGCGATCCGCCCGCCGTTGTGGATCTGCCCCTTGGGAATGCCCCGGAGGATCGTGTGCGGCGCACCCAGCTGATTGCGGGCCGGCCGCTTCTCGTTGTAGATCATGCGCGCGATGCGGTTGTCGGACTCGGTGGTGAAGTACGCGTACACCTGGTGGTCCGTGCCGAACTTCGAGGACACCGCGAGCCCCAGCAGACCGCCCTCGCCGGCCGCCGCCACGCCCGGCACCGAGCCCAGTTCGGTCCGTTTCCCGCCGTCGGCCGCGATGCGGAAGATCTTTCCGGTGTCGCGGGAGCCGACCAGCAGATCGCCGCCCGGCAGCGGGGCGAGGCCCCACGGCGAGTTCAGTCCGGTGGCCAGGGTCCCGGTCACCTGGACGGACCCCTTGGCGGGCGGCGCGGACGCCGGGCTCGGGTGCGCGGAGGCGGCGGCGCCGGACCCCGGGCGCTGGGCCGTCGCGGCGCCGGAGCCGCCCTCCGCGGCCGGTCCGCCGCCGGGGGAACAGCCCGCGGCCAGCAGCAGCGAGACGGCGGCCAACACGGTCGGCAGGGAGCGGCGTTGCACGGCAGGGTCCTCTCGTCGGCAGGCGTGCACAAGGACACCACATCACCTGCCCGTCCGCCGGGCCCGCCGCCTCCCGGGCGAGCCGGTACGGGAACGGGGGAGCGGCCGGGCGCGCCGTACGGGGCGGCGGACCGGCCGGGGCCTCAGGGCCTGTCGTGTCGTCACCTTCCCGTCCGCCCCGCGGGCACGCACGCTCGCCGCACCGGGCGAAAGCCCCGGTACTCCAGTACAAGGACTTCCGCCCGGCACGCCGAGAAGCACGCACCGGACGCCGCGGGGCCGCCCTTCGGGCGACGACGGGAAGGTGACGACAGGCCCTAGTACCAGGACTCCCGGGCCGGCGGCAGCGCGGCGATCTCGGCCAGCTCCTCGCGGCTCAGCACCAGCTCCGCGGCGCGGGCGTTCTGCACGGCCCAGCCCTCCTTCTTGGTCCCCGGCACCGGGACGACATGGCGGCCCTGCGCCAGTACCCACGCCAGTGCCACCTGCCCCGGCGTCGCGCCGTGCCGGGCGCCGATCCGCCGCAGCCCCGCCACCACCGGCTGGTTGGCCGCCATCATCTCGGCGGTGAACCGGGGGTGGCGGGCCCGGATGTCCTCCCGTTCGAAGCCCTGCCCCGGGGTGAGGGTGCCGGTCAGGAAGCCGTTGCCCAGCGGCATCGCCGCCAGGAAGCCGACACCGCGCGATTCACACCACGGGAGCAGCGCCTCCAGCGCCTGCACCGACCACACCGACAGCTCGGCCTGCACACTGCTGACCGGGAACACCTGCTGAATACGCTCCAGTTGACGCAGCGTGCCGTCGTGCAGCCGGGACCGGGGGACGGCGTGCGCGCCACCGGCCGCCTGGCGCTCCCGGCGGGCCGCCCGGGTCGGCCGTACCGCCCGCGCGTCCACCGCGCACAGCCCCAGCGACCGCACCTTTCCGGCCGCCACCAGCTCCGCCATCGCCCCCCAGGTCTCCTCGATGGGCACCTCGGGATCGGGCCGGTGCAGCTGGTAGAGGTCGATGCAGTCGGTCTGGAGGCGTCGCAGCGAGGCGTCGCAGGCCCGCTTCACATAGCCGGGCCGCCCGTTGGCGACGATGTGCTGGTCGCCGACGAGCAGTCCGCACTTGGTCGAGACGAAGGCGTCCGCACGCCGCTCCTTCAGCGCCCGCCCCACCAGCAGCTCGTTGGTGAACGGTCCGTACATGTCGGCGGTGTCCAGCAGACTGCACCCCCGGTCGAGCGCGGCGTGCACGGTCCGCAGTGAACTCTCCCCGTTCCGCTGCGACTCGGTGTACCCCCAGTTCATCGGCATACAGCCGAGCCCGATAGCACCCACTTCGAGGGCTGCCGCACCGATTGTCCTGCGCTCCACCTGGTCGTGCCTCCGTCCCTCGCCCCCGGTCAAGGGCCAGACCAAACTAACGTCTGAACGGAATGCTGTTTCGCATAGCCTCTGGCCATGGCTTCCGCAGACCAGCACCCCGGTGCCCACGACGTATGGCTCCCGATTCCGCCCGACGAGATCGAGGGCCTGCCCGACGGTCTCGACTATGTCCACTGGGACGCCGGCCCGGACTTTCCGGCCGACCCCGCCCGGTGTGTCTTCTACGCCGTCCCCTACATGAAGGACCCGGCCACCGTCCTGCGGCCGCTGCCCCTGATGAGCCGGGTGCGGGTGGTGCAGACGCTGACCGCCGGGACCGAGCACATGCTGCCCGCGCTGCCCGGTCTGCCGGCCGGTGCCCGGCTGTGCAACGCCCGCGGACTGCACGACGCCAGCACCGCCGAGCTCGCGCTCACCCTGACGCTGGCCGCACTGCGCGGCATCCCCGGCTTCGTCCGGGGGCAGGACCAAGGGGAATGGCGGCCGAGCGTGCGTCCGGCGCTCGCCGACAAGTCGGTCCTCATCGTGGGTTACGGGTCGATCGGCAGTGCCATCGAAGACCGGCTCACGCCCTTTGAGTGCGCGCGGGTGGCGCGCATCGCGCGCACCGCGCGTGAAACAGTGCGCGGTCCTGTGCATCCACTCTCTGCCCTGTCCGCCCTCCTGCCCGACGCGGACGTGATCGTACTGGCCACTCCGCTCACCGAGGACACCCGTGGCCTGGTAGGACGCGATTTCCTGGCGCGTATGAAAGACGGCGCACTCCTCGTGAACGTCGCCCGCGGCGCGATCGTCGACACCGAGGCGCTGCTCGTCGAATTGACGTCCGGCCGGCTGCGCGCGGCGCTCGACGTCACCGATCCGGAACCCCTGCCCGCCGCTCATCCGTTGTGGCACGCTCCCGGCGTGCTCATCACTCCACATGTCGGTGGCCCCAGCTCTGCCTTCCTGCCCCGCGCGAAGCGGCTTCTGCGGGACCAGTTGACGCTTTTCGCGGCCGGCGAACCCGTGCGGCACGTGGTCGCCACCGCCGGCTGACACCGTTGTGGATCGCTCTACGGGTCCGTACGAATGCACTGGGTATCCATAATCCGGGTGTCAGTCACGCTGCGTAGAGACACTATGTCGCTGAGTGACGGAACTGGTGTATCGTCCCGAGCGGGGACGGCACCGGGGTGAATGCGGCGCGGTGCGAAGGACCGGAACCGAGGGGGGCGACGGGCGATGTACAGCCGACGGACCATCCGCGAGAGGCGCGATCCACGAGCGCCCGCGGGGAAGCTGCTGAAGTCCCGGGTGCGCGGGCCGCGGGGATGTCGCGCACGGTTCAACGGGAGAGTGCGGTGAGCGCCCCGGGGGCGGTGCTCGCCAGGCCGCCGGTGCAGTCCGGAGGCCCGCCGAGCGTGGTGCCCCAGATCCTCCTGTCCGGTGTCTGCGGCGGCTACGCCATCGGCGCCGCCCTCGACTGGGGATCACCCGAAGTGGCCGTGTTCATGGGCGACTTCGGACTCAGCCTCGCCGCCCTGGTGGCGGCCGTCTCCTGTGGTCTGTACGCCCGCAGGTCCCAGAGCCGGTTCCGGCCCGCCTGGATCCTGTTCGCGGTCTCCTCCGCGATGGCCGGCCTCGGCAACGCCATATGGGGCTGGTACGAGGTCGTTCAGGGGGCCAGGGTGCCCAGCCCCTCGCTCGCCGACTTCTGCTTCCTGCTGTTCGCACCGCCCGCCATCGTCGGCCTGCTGGTGCTCGCCAAGCGTCCGGTGACCAGGGCCGGATGGGTCTGCCTGGGCCTGGATGCCTGGCTGATCGGCGGCTCGCTGCTCACCCTCTCCTGGAGCCTCGCGCTCGCGCACACCACCCATTTCCAGGGCCGCACGGTGGCCCAGGGCGCGCTGGCGCTGGCCTATCCGCTGCTGGACATCGTGCTGGTGAGCATGGTGCTCGCGCTGCATTTCAAGCGCTCCTCGGTGCAGCGCTCCGCCGTCAACACCGCCGTCGTCGCACTGGCGCTGACGGTCCTGTGCGACGCGCTGTTCAGTTCGCCGCTGCTGCGCGAGCACTACCGCTCCGGGCAGATCCTGGACGCCGGCTGGTTCGCCGGGTCGATACTCCTCGCCTACGCACCGTGGGTCGCCCGGCGCTCGGCCGGCGAAGCCGCCGGCGGGGGCCTCCCGCGCGCCGCGCGCTGCCCCCAGCCTCCGATCAGCCGCCCCATCGCGGGCTCGCTGGCCATGCTGACGCCGTATCTCGCCGCCGCCGTCTGCACCCTGGGCATCCTCACCAACGTCCTGGACGGGCGGCGGATCGACCGCGTGGTGCTCTTCACCGGCTGCACGGTCGTCCTTGCGCTCGTCGTCCGCCAGGGCATCATGCTGCTCGACAACATCAGCCTCACCCAGGAGCTGGCCCAGAAGGAGAACCACTTCAGGTCCCTGGTCCAGGGGTCCAGCGACGTCATCATGATCGCCGCCCCGACCGGTGTGCTCCGCTATGTGAGCCCCGCCGCCTCGGGCGTCTACGGCCGTGACGCGGAGGAGCTGGTCGGCTCCGAACTGGCCTCGCTGATCCACCCGGAGGACCTCGGACGGGTGGTGCACGAGGTGCGCAGGTTCCTCGCCGCCGCGCCCGAGGCCGAACCGACCATGCGCATCGAATGCCGCTTCCGTGCCGGTAAGCAGCGGGCCGGCGGCGACGGCTGGCTGAACGTCGAGTCCACGGTCAACCGCCACCACGGCGGCCTGATCTTCAACTCCCGCGATGTCACCGAACGCGTCCGGCTCCAGGCCCAGCTCCAGCACAACGCCTCGCACGACGCGCTCACCGACCTGCCCAACCGCGCCCTGTTCACCGAACGGGTCAGCAAGGCCGTCACCGGCCGCCGCGCCAGCGACCACGACACCGCCGTGCTCTACATCGACCTGGACGGCTTCAAGCAGGTCAACGACACCATCGGGCACCAGGCGGGGGACGAGCTGCTGGTGCAGGCCGCCCGCCGGCTCGGTGACTCGGTGCGCTCCGGGGACATAGCGGCGCGGCTGGGCGGCGACGAGTTCGCCGCGCTCATCACGGGCGACGGCACCCGCGACCCCGCCGCCCGCGAGTTCCGCGTCCACGAGATCGCCGACCGGCTGCGCATCAAGCTCTCCGAGCCCTACCGCATCGACGGCCGGGACGTCCGCGTCGCGGCCAGCATCGGGGTCGCCTTCGCCGATCCGGGCATCACCCCGGCGGGACTGCTGCGCAACGCCGACCTCGCGATGTACCGCGCCAAGAAGGCCGGCAAGGGCCGCGTGGAGATGTACGCCCCGCAGATGCAGGCCGAGGTCGTACACCGCGCCGAACTCGCCACGAAACTCCGTACGGCCCTGCACGACGGCGAGTTCACGCTGCTGCACCAGCCGGTGGTGGAGCTGGCCGGCGGCCGGGTCGCCGCCGTCGCCGCACAGGCCCGCTGGCGCTCCACCCAGGGCATCCTCTTCACCCCCGCCGAGTTCCTGCGGGTCGGCGAGCGCGGCCGGCTCACCGAGGAGGGCGATCGCACCGCGGAGCTGGGCCGCTGGCAGCTGGAGGAGGCCGTCGCGCAGGCCGCGGCGCGGCACCGGGCCGGGCATCCGGTCCCGGTCGTCGTCCGGGTCTCCGCCCGTCGGCTGCTGGACCGCGGGCTGCCCGCCAAGAGCGTCGAGGCCCTGCTCGCCCGGCACGGTCTGCCCTCGGGCGGGCTCATCCTGGAGCTGACCGACGCCGATCCGCGGATGCCGCTGGAGGAGCTGGAGGGCCGGCTGGTCGCGCTGCGGCGGCTGGGCGTACGGATCGGGCTGGACGGCTTCGGGGGCGGGCACGCCGCCGTCGGCGCGCTGCGCCGGCTCCCCATCGACTTCCTGCGGCTGGACCGCGGCCTGGTCGACGGTGTCGCGGAGTCCGTCCGGCTGCACAAGATCACCGCCGGGATGCTGCGGATCGCCGCCGACCTCGGCCTGCAGTGCGTCGCGGACGGCGTCGAGCTGCCCGAGCAGGTCCACGCGCTGCGCGCCATGGGCTGTACGCACGGCCAGGGGCCGGTCTTCTCCGGGCCGCTCGACGAACCGCGGCTGCGGTGCGCGCTGACGCTCGGCGGGTATCCGCTGCCGGACCGTGCGGACCTGCCGGGTGCGGGCCGCGAGGCCGTCCTCACCGGGGGCGGTCTGCCGGTGCGGCGCGGCGGGGCGGCCGGTCCGGACGCGCTCGTCCCTCCGCCATTGCGCTCAAATAGTGAGACGCCCGTCCCACCCACTTGACACTCCCGGCGCGCCGGGGGGAGGGTCTGTTTCATGCGCACCCGAATTCTCGTACTTGGAAAGCGCGTCGGCTGAAGCTGGGCCCCTGACACACCCCAGCGAACCGCACCGACGCGCTCCCCTCGCTTGCCTCACGGCACGAGGGGTTTTTTGTTGCACAGCTACCTCACAAATCCCGTCAAAACCCTCAGCTCCGAGAAGAGACGCAGATGACCGAGCAGGCCGGGGCCCACCATCCGCAGCCGCGGGCCCGTCACTCCGGCGGTACGCAGCAGCCCGCCACCGTCGAGCACGTCACGGGCGCGCAGTCCCTCATCCGTTCGCTGGAGGAGGTCGGGGCCGACACCGTGTTCGGCATTCCCGGCGGTGCGATCCTCCCCGCGTACGACCCGATGATGGACTCGTCGAGGGTCCGGCACGTCCTGGTGCGCCATGAGCAGGGCGCCGGGCACGCCGCCACGGGATACGCGCAGGCCACCGGCAAGGTCGGCGTGTGCATGGCGACCTCGGGTCCGGGGGCCACCAACCTCGTCACGCCGATCGCCGACGCCCATATGGACTCCGTCCCGCTGGTCGCGATCACCGGTCAGGTCGCCTCCCACACCATCGGCACGGACGCCTTCCAGGAGGCGGACATCTGCGGCATCACGATGCCGATCACCAAGCACAACTTCCTGATCACCGACGCGGCCGAGATCCCGCGCACGATCGCCGAGGCGTTCCACATCGCCTCCACCGGCCGCCCGGGGCCCGTCCTGGTGGACATCGCCAAGGACGCCCTCCAGGCGAAGACCACCTTCGCCTGGCCGCCGCACACCGAACTTCCCGGCTACCGTCCGGTGACCAAGCCGCACGCCAAGCAGATCCGCGAGGCCGCCCGGCTGATCGTCGAGTCGAAGCGCCCGGTGCTCTACGTCGGCGGCGGGGTGCTGAAGGCCGGCGCCACCGCCGAGCTGAAGGTGCTGGCGGAGCTGACCGGCGCCCCGGTCACCACGACCCTGATGGCCCTGGGCGCGTTCCCCGACAGCCACCCGCAGCACGTCGGCATGCCCGGTATGCACGGCGCCGTCACGGCCGTCACCGCCCTCCAGAAGTCGGACCTGCTGATCACCCTCGGCGCCCGCTTCGACGACCGCGTCACCGGCAAGCTGGACTCCTTCGCGCCGTACGCCAAGGTCGTGCACGCGGACATCGACCCGGCGGAGATCGGCAAGAACCGGATGGCGGATGTGCCGATCGTCGGCGACGCCCGCGAGGTCATCGCGGATCTGATCGTCGCCGTCCAGGCCGAGCACGCGGCCGGGCACAAGGGCGACCACAGCGCCTGGTGGCGGGACCTCGACCGCTGGCGCGAGACCTACCCGCTGGGCTACGACCTGCCCGAAGACGGCAGCCTCTCCCCGCAGCAGGTCATCGAGCGGATCGGCCGGCTCGCCCCCGCCGACACCATCTACGCCGCGGGCGTCGGCCAGCACCAGATGTGGGCCGCCCACTTCATCCACTACGAGCAGCCCTCGACCTGGCTGAACTCCGGTGGCGCCGGCACGATGGGCTACGCCGTGCCGGCCGCGATGGGCGCCAAGGCCGGCCGGCCGGACCGCACGGTCTGGGCGATCGACGGCGACGGCTGCTTCCAGATGACCAACCAGGAGCTGGTCACCTGCGCGCTGAACAACATCCCGATCAAGGTCGCGATCATCAACAACGGCGCGCTGGGCATGGTCCGCCAGTGGCAGACCCTCTTCTACAACCAGCGCTACTCCAACACCGTGCTGCACAGCGGCCCCGAGGACGGCGTCGCGGTGGACGGCAAGGGCAGCGGCGGCACCCGCGTCCCGGACTTCGTGAAGCTGGCCGAGGCGATGGGCTGCGTCGCGATGCGCTGCGAGGACCCGGCCGACCTGGACGCCGTCATCGCGCAGGCCAACGCCATCAACGACCGCCCGGTCGTGGTCGACTTCATCGTCCACGAGGACGCGCAGGTCTGGCCGATGGTCGCCGCCGGCACCTCCAACGACGAGGTCATGGCCGCCCGGGGCGTGCGTCCCGACTTCGGCGACAACGAAGACGACTGAGCCCAGGACGTCACGGACGCACGGAAGAAGAGAGAAGACCGACCATGTCCAAGCACACCCTCTCCGTCCTGGTGGAGAACACCCCCGGCATCCTGGCCCGGATCGCCGCCCTGTTCTCCCGCCGCGGCTTCAACATCGACTCCCTCGCGGTCGGCGTCACCGAGCACGCCGACATCTCCCGCATCACCATCGTGGTGAGCGTCGAGTCGCTCCCCCTCGAACAGGTCACCAAGCAGCTCAACAAGCTCGTCAACGTCCTGAAGATCGTCGAGCTGGAGCCCGGCTCCGCGATCCAGCGCGAACTGGTCCTCGCCAAGGTCCGCGCCGACAACGAGACCCGCTCGCAGGTCGTCGAGATCGTGCAGCTCTTCCGCGCCAAGACCGTGGACGTCTCCCCGGAGGCCGTCACCATCGAAGCCACCGGATCCAGCGACAAGCTGGAGGCGATGCTCAAGATGCTGGAGCCGTTCGGCATCAAGGAGTTGGTGCAGTCCGGCACCATCGCCATCGGCCGCGGCGCCCGGTCCATCACCGACCGCTCGCTGCGCGCACTGGACCGTACGGCCTGATCCCGCGCGGTCCCCGGACCGCGCGCCGTACCCGCCCGGTACGGCACCGCCCCCGCCGCTCGCATCGCGAGACTCGCGGACCCGCCCCGCCCCGCCCGACGTACTGTGTGGGCAACCAGCTAGATCCAAGGAGATACCCGAAGTGGCCGAGCTGTTCTACGACGACGATGCCGACCTGTCCCTCATCCAGAACCGCAAGGTCGCGGTCATCGGCTACGGAAGCCAGGGCCACGCCCACGCGCTGTCCCTGCGCGACTCGGGCGTCGACGTGCGCGTCGGTCTGCACGAGGGCTCCACGTCCAAGGCCAAGGCCGAGGAGCAGGGCCTGCGCGTGGTGACCCCCGCCGAGGCGGCCGCCGAGGCCGACGTCATCATGATCCTGGTGCCGGACCCGATCCAGGCCAAGGTCTACGAGGAGTCCATCAAGGACAACCTCAAGGACGGCGACGCGCTGTTCTTCGGCCACGGCCTCAACATCCGCTACGGCTTCATCAAGGCTCCGGCCGGCGTGGACGTCTGCATGGTCGCCCCCAAGGGCCCCGGCCACCTCGTGCGCCGCCAGTACGAGGAAGGCCGCGGCGTGCCCTGCATCGCGGCCGTCGAGCAGGACGCCTCCGGTACGGCGTTCGCGCTGACCCTCTCGTACGCCAAGGCCATCGGCGGCACCCGCGCCGGCGTCATCAAGACCACCTTCACCGAGGAGACCGAGACCGACCTGTTCGGTGAGCAGGCCGTTCTGTGCGGTGGCGCCTCGGCGCTGGTCAAGGCCGGTTTCGAGACCCTGGTCGAGGCGGGCTACCAGCCCGAGATCGCCTACTTCGAGTGCCTCCACGAGCTGAAGCTGATCGTGGACCTCATGTACGAGGGCGGCCTGGAGAAGATGCGCTGGTCGGTCTCCGAGACCGCCGAGTGGGGCGACTACATCACCGGCCCGCGGATCGTGAACGAGAACACCAAGGCCGAGATGAAGAAGGTGCTCGCCGAGATCCAGGACGGCACCTTCGCCAACAACTGGATGGCGGAGTACAACGCCGGTCTGCCGAAGTACAACGAGTACAAGAAGGCCGACGAGGACCACCTCCTGGAGACCACGGGCAAGAAGCTGCGCAAGCTGATGAGCTGGGTCGACGACGAGGCGTAAGCCCGTGGGGCAAGGGGGTCGCGACGCCGGTCGCGACCCCCTCGTCCGTGCGGCGCGGCCCGGCCGCCCAGCCGGCGGGACCGCTTTGGCCACCGCGTCGAAGTGCGCATAGGTGACCTTTCCGCTTTGGCTCCCGGCGCGCCGCGAACCGCCACTACACTGCCAACCACAAGCGCGTCAGGCTCACAACGTCGTGCGTCTTCCACGCGGCTGCCCCCTTCACCGCCTTCGGCCGTCGGGACGGCCGTCCGCGAAGGACTAGTGAGGATGAAGACCACGTGAGCCCGAAACCTGTCGTACTGATCGCCGAAGAACTGTCGCCCGCCACCGTCGACGCGCTGGGGCCGGACTTCGAGATCCGGCACTGCAACGGCGCGGACCGCGCCGAACTGCTCCCCGCCATCGCCGATGTCGACGCCGTCCTCGTGCGCAGCGCGACGAAGGTCGACGCCGAGGCCATCGCCGCCGCGAAGAAGCTGCGGGTCGTCGCCCGCGCCGGGGTGGGCCTGGACAATGTCGACGTCTCCGCCGCCACCAAGGCCGGTGTGATGGTCGTCAACGCGCCGACCTCCAACATCGTCACCGCCGCCGAGCTCGCCTGCGGTCTGCTGGTCGCCACCGCCCGCAACATCCCGCAGGCCAACACCGCGCTCAAGAACGGCGAGTGGAAGCGGAGCAAGTACACCGGCGTCGAGCTCAGCGAGAAGACCCTCGGCGTGGTCGGCCTCGGCCGGATCGGCGTGCTGGTCGCCCAGCGCATGTCGGCCTTCGGCATGAAGATCGTCGCCTACGACCCCTATGTGCAGCCGGCCCGCGCCGCGCAGATGGGCGTCAAGCTCCTCACCCTGGACGAACTGCTGGAGGTCGCGGACTTCATCACCGTCCACCTCCCCAAGACGCCCGAGACGGTCGGCCTGATCGGCGACGACGCGCTGCACAAGGTCAAGCCGACGGTCCGGATCGTGAACGCCGCGCGCGGCGGGATCGTGGACGAGGCGGCGCTGGCCACCGCGCTCCAGGAGGGCCGGGTGGCCGGCGCGGGCCTGGACGTCTACTCCTCCGAGCCCTGCACCGACTCCCCGCTCTTCGCGTTCGACCAGGTCGTCGCCACTCCGCACCTCGGTGCCTCGACGGGCGAGGCGCAGGAGAAGGCCGGTATCTCGGTCGCCCGGTCGGTGCGGCTCGCGCTCGCCGGTGAGCTGGTGCCGGACGCGGTCAACGTCCAGGGCGGAGTGATCGCCGAGGACGTCAAGCCGGGGCTGCCGCTGGCCGAGCGGCTGGGCCGGATCTTCACCGCGCTGGCCGGCGAGGTCGCGCTGCGGCTCGATGTCGAGGTGTACGGCGAGATCACCCAGTACGACGTCAAGGTGCTCGAACTCTCCGCGCTCAAGGGCGTGTTCGAGGATGTCGTGGCCGAGACGGTGTCGTACGTCAACGCCCCGCTCTTCGCACAGGAGCGCGGTGTCGAGGTGCGGCTGACGACCAGCAGCGAGTCGCCCGAGCACCGCAATGTGGTGACCGTGCGTGGCACCCTCGCGGGCGGCGCCGAGATCTCGATCTCCGGCACCCTGGCCGGCAACAAGAACATCCAGAAGATCGTCGCGGTCGGTGAGCACTCCATCGACCTCGCGCTCGCCGACCACATGGTCTTCCTGCGCTACGGCGACCGCCCCGGTGTCGTCGGCACCGTCGGCCGGATCCTGGGCGAGGCGGGCATCAACATCGGCAACATGCAGGTCTCGCGGGCCGACGTCGGTGGCGAGGCGCTGGTCGCCCTCACCGTCGACGACACGATCCCGCCGGGCGTGCTGGCCGAGATCGGCGAGGAGATCGGCGCGACCTCCGTGCGCGCGGTCGACCTCAGCGGCTGACCGGCGGACGGCCGGACCGTAGGGCGCACCGGGCCCGGACTCCCGCTTCGGCGGGGTCCGGGCCCGGTCGCGTTCGCGGGGTGTGCGTGCTGTGCGGGCACCGCAGGGGTGCGTACGGTCCGCCGTGCCGTACGGCGGTGCCCCGGGTGCGCCGGCTATGCCTGATGTGTCAACTATTCACCCGAATGGAGTATCGGGTGCCGAAGGCGCGGGGCCGCTCACCACGGTCCCGGTGCCGCCGCGGCCCGGTACGCCTGGTCTCCCCGACTCGCAGCGCGGGTGTTCGCGACGCGCAATGGGAAGTGCGCGTGCCCCTGCCGGCGCGTGCGGAAGGAGACGAGACGCCATGAATGCACCCCTGGGTGACAACCCTCAGGCTCTGACCGGGTTGACCGTGGTCGACGCGGCGGGCGCCAAGGTGGGCGTGGTCCAGCAGGTCTACCGGGACGATGCCACCAACGCCCCCGAGTGGATCACCGTACGTACCGGGCTGTTCGGAATGAAGGAGACGTTCGTGCCGCTCGCCGGGGCCCGGCAGCAGGGCGGCGAACTGCATGTGCCGCACACCAAGGAAACGATCAAGGATGCTCCGCGGATCGACGCCGACGGCCATCTCGAACCGCTGGAGGAGGACGAGCTCTACCGTCACTACGGGCTGACCCGTCCGGGTGCCGCGACCCGGATGACGACCGGTACGGCGGGCTCCGGCAGGGCCGCGGGCACCGCTGCGGCCGGTACCGCCGCGGCCGCTGCGGCGGGCCGCCCGACGGGCGACACCGCGCGGCAGACCCGGATGCCGGACGCCGGCCGGCAGCAGGCGACGGGCGGCCGCCCGGAGCCCAGGACCCGCGCGGAGCGGCAGCCGGCGGGCGCCGGAGCCGGTGCGATGGCCATGTCCCGCGGCCGGGACGAGGAGGACACCGCGCGTACCAAGGAGCAGATCCCCGAGATCCTCCTCTCCGAGGAGCAGTTGCAGATCGCCACCGAGGAGCGCGTCAGCGGCCGGGCCCATCTGCGCAAGCACGTGGTCACCGAGGACGTGCACCGGACGGTCCCGGTGAGCCACGAGGAGGTGCGCCTGGTCCGGGAGAAGATCACCGACGACGAGCGCGCACTGGGCCGGACCGCCCCGCGGATCGGCGACGGCCAGGTCGAGGTCGTCCTGCACGAGGAGCGGGCGGTGGTCAGCAAGCGGACCGTGCCCGTCGAGCGGGTGCGGCTGGAGACCGAGCGGGTCACCGAGCAGCGGCAGGTCGACGCCGAAGTCCGCAAGGAGGAGCTGGAGTTCGACGACGGCCGGGGATTCAAGGGCGACCGGAAGGGACCGGGGCCGGAGCGGCGCCGGTGACGGTGCGGTAAGAGTGCGGGTAAGCCCGGGTAAGCGCAGATGAGGCCGCCGAGGGGCGTGCGGCGTCCCGGCCGGCTGCCCCCTCTCACAGCCGCGCCGCCTTCAGCGCCATGTGCAGGAGCAGCCGGTCCTCGCCCTCGTCGAGGTCGAGGCCGGTCAGTTTCTCCACCCGGCCGAGCCGGTAGTAGAGCGTCTGGCGGTGGATGCCCAGGACCTGGGCGGTACGGCTCGCCTGGCCGGCGCAGTCGAGGAACGCCTCGGCGGTACGGACCAGTTCGGCGTGGGCGGGGGCCAGCAGGGGGCGGACGGCCGGGTCGGTGCCGGTGTCCGGCAGGGTGGTGAGCAGGCGGTAGGCGCCGATGGTGTCCCACTGGGCGATCCGGCCGAGGCGGGGTTCGGCGCGGGCCGCGCGGGCTGCGTCCAGCGCCTCGTGCCAGGCGGCCGGCAGCTCCGTCAACTCTCTTGTCCCGGTGCCTATTCCGGCGGTGGCGACCGGTCCGGCGGCGTGGGCCGGGCCGTGCGGCGCCCGCGGCGGCCGCCCCGCGCCGCCGCCCGTGACGGACGGACCGGCACCCGCCCGGGGGGAGCGCAGCAGGTGCTCGGCCGCCGTGTGCGCGGGGCCGAGCGAACCGGCCGAGCGGAGCCGGACGAGGGCGGCCAGGGACGGGGGCGCGGGCGGTGCGGGATGCGGGCGGACGGGCGGCAGGGGCGCGCCGCCGTCCCGGGCGGCGGTGGCAGGGCCGGGTGCCGCAGCGCCGTCGGGCGGGCCGCCGCCACCGGGCAGCGCACAGGCCGCGAGGAGTCCGGGCAGGCTCGGCAGCGGCACCGCGTCGGCGTCCGTGGTGTCCCAGGGCAGCACCGCGACGAGGGTGAGCGGGCCGCCCGGTGTGAAGCGCAGGGTCTCCCGCAGCGCGACCCGCAGCGCGGCCGCCGCGGCCGGCCGGTCCGCGGGCCCGCAGAGCAGCAACTCCCGCAGCAGATCGCCCAGTTCGGATCCGGCGCGGGCCTCGTCCGCCAGCAGTGCGCCGATCCGGTCGGCGGTCTCCATCGCCTGCGCTATCCGGGGGTCGGGCGGTTCGCCGTGGCCGCCCAGCGCGAGGTCGGTCAGATGCCCGTCGTCCAGCAGCCAGACATAGCCGTGCGCGATCCCGCGGTGGCGTACGGGCAGGCAGATCCGGCCTCGGAAGACGCCTGCCGCCGGGTCCGGGGGGATGCGCAGCGCCGCCTTGGCGCGGGCGATGCCGAACGCCTCGAACCAGGCCCGTACCGCCGCCGAGGACCGGCGCTGGAGGATCGACCGGGTGCGGACCGGGTCCATGACCTCGTCGTCGTCGCCCTCGTGCGCGCCGAACGCGATCAGCCCGAAGTCGCGGTCCTCCAGGGTCGCCGGTGCCCCGAGCGCCGCCGAGATCTCGTCCACGAGCTGCTGGTAGTCGCCCCGCATCCGTCGCCCGGCCCCTCTTCCGTCGCCACTGCCACCACGGCCGTGGACCGTGGTCGCTCGCGTTACTTCCGTAACGCCTTCCTTCACCATTCTCATACAAGTGTCTGAGATCCCGGCCACGAAGGTGTGGCAGCTGTCGATGGCCGGAAGATGGCGCGATCCTTAAGTTTCAGGTGGCTCATCTTGCCGCCGCGCCCGCCCATCCGGCGCCCGCCCGGCATTTGTCATCCTGAATCGTGGAGGTGCCCCCATGCTGGGTCCCGTGCTCCTCGCCGCAGCGCGCAGCGACAGCATCCGCCGTGTCGTCGCGTCCGCTCCGGTCACCCGTCCCGTGGTGGACCGTTTCATCGCCGGTGAGCGGCTGGACGAGTCCATGGCGGCGGTGCGGTCGCTGGCCGCGCGCGGTATGGAGGTCACCCTCGACCACCTCGGCGAGGACATCACCGATCCGGCCGAGGCGCTGCGCAACCGCGACGCCTACCTCCAGCTGGCCGAGGCCCTCAAGGAGCAGCGGCTCGGCGCCAGGGCCGAGATGTCGGTCAAGCTCTCCGCCTTCGGGCAGGCGCTGTCCGGCGGCCACGAGCTGGCGCTGAAGAACGTCACGCCGGTGGTCGAGGCCGCCGCCGAGGCCGGTACGACGGTGACCCTCGACATGGAGGACCACACCACGGCCGACTCCACCCTCGCCATCCTCGCCGAGCTGCGCACGCGCTTTCCCCAGACGGGCGCCGTGGTGCAGTCCTATCTCTTCCGCACCGAGGACGACTGCCACACGCTCGCCGGTGAGGGCTCCCGGGTCCGGCTGGTCAAGGGCGCGTACAAGGAGCCCGCGACCGTCGCCTTCCAGGACAAGCGGGAGGTCGACAAGGCGTATGTCCGCTGCCTGAAGATCCTGATGGCCGGGAAGGGCTACCCCATGATCGGGTCGCACGACCCGCGGATGGTCGCCATCGGCCAGGAGCTCGCGCACCGCTACGGCCGTAAACCGGCCGAGTTCGAATTCCAGATGCTGTACGGCATCCGCGAGGCCGAGCAGGAGCGGCTGGTCACCGAGGGCCACCGGATGCGCGTGTACATCCCGTACGGCACCGACTGGTACGGATACTTCATGCGGCGCCTCGCCGAGCGCCCCGCCAACCTGGGGTTCTTCCTGCGGTCGCTGGCCGGCCGGGGCTGACGGCCCGGGGCGCACGGGCCGCCGGCCCCACGGCGGCCGGCGCGGGTGGATGCTGGAAGCCCGGGATGATGCCCGGACGGCACCCTCCGCGCCCGCCCACCACCCGCGGCCGCGGCCGCCGCTTCACCACGTACGACAACCGACGATTGAAGGAGACACGGCCACCATGGACGCTGTGACCCAGGTCCCCGTGCCGGTTAACGAGCCGGTCCACACCTACGCACCGGGCTCGCCGGAGCGCACCCGCCTGGAGGCCAAGCTCAAGGAGCTGGCCGACAACCCGATCGACCTGCCGATGACCATCGGCGGCGAGCGGCGGCTGGGCGGCGGCGAGCGCTTCGACGTCGTGCAGCCCCACCGCCACGCCGCCAAGCTCGGCACCTACGGCAACGCCACGGTCCAGGACGCCCAGGACGCGGTGGACGCCGCGCTGGCCGCCGCCCCGGCCTGGCGCGCGATGTCCTTCGACGACCGTGCCGCGATCATCCTCAAGGCCGCCGACCTGCTCTCCGGCCCCTGGCGCGAGACCCTGGCCGCCGCCACCATGCTCGGCCAGTCCAAGACCGTGCAGCAGGCCGAGATCGACACCCCCTGCGAACTCGTCGACTTCTGGCGCTTCAATGTGCACTTCGCGCGCCAGATCCTGGCCGAGCAGCCCCCGGTGAACTCGCCCGGTGTGTGGAACCGCTCGGACCACCGGCCCCTCGAAGGCTTCGTCTACGCGATCACGCCCTTCAACTTCACCGCCATCGCCGGCAACCTGCCGACCGCGCCCGCGCTGATGGGCAATGTCGTCGTCTGGAAGCCGTCCCCGACCCAGACGCTGGCCGCCGTGCTGCTGATGCAGCTGCTGGAGGAGGCCGGGCTGCCCAAGGGCGTCATCAACCTCGTCACCGGCGACGGCAAGGACGTCTCCGAGGTGGCCCTGAACCACCCCGAGCTGGCGGGCATCCACTTCACCGGTTCGACCAAGACCTTCCAGTACCTGTGGAAGACGGTCGGCACCAACATCGAGAAGTACAAGACCTACCCGCGGCTGGTCGGCGAGACCGGCGGCAAGGACTTCATCGTCGCCCACCCCACGGCCGACCGCGCCGTGCTGAAGACCGCCATGACCCGTGGCGCCTTCGAGTTCCAGGGCCAGAAGTGCTCCGCCGCCTCGCGCGCCTACGTCCCGGCGTCGCTGTGGAACTCCGGGTTCAAGGAGGAGTTCGCGGCCGAGGTCGACGGGCTGACCATGGGCGACCCGGCCGACCTGACGAACTTCATGTCCGCCGTCATCGACGACCGCTCCTTCGCCAAGAACAAGGCGGCCATCGAGCGCGCCAAGGCCGACCCGACCGTCGAGGTGGTGGCCGGCGGCACGTACGACGACAGCGAGGGCTTCTTCGTCCGCCCGACGGTCCTGGTCTCCACCGACCCGGAGAACGAGATCTTCAAGGACGAGTACTTCGGCCCGATCCTGGGTGTGTACGTCTACGAGGATGCCGAGTACGACGCGATGCTGGAGCAGATGGAGTCGGCGTCGGCCTACGGCCTGACCGGCTGCGTCATCGCCCAGGACCGCGCCGCGGCCGCCGCGACGGCCGAGAAGCTGCGCTTCGCGGCGGGCAACTTCTACATCAACGACAAGCCCACCGGCGCCGTCGTCGGCCAGCAGCCCTTCGGCGGCGGCCGCGCCTCCGGCACCAACGACAAGGCCGGTGCCAAGCAGAACCTGATGCGCTGGACCTCCACCCGCTCCATCAAGGAGACGCTGGTCCCGCCGACGGACTACCGCTACCCGCACATGGGCTGACCGCCCCCCCGCGGACGGGCCGCCGCCCGCCGCCCGCACCACACGGACCGCCCCTGGCTCACCGACTGGGGGCGGTTTGTCGTGCGTGTGGGCGAAGCCGGGCAGCGCAGGAACCCGCGCCGTGACGGCCTCCGGGCCCGCCTCGGCGGGCAGCCAAACACAGGCGGTGGTGCGGAGGGGCGGGGTCAGCGGCGGGGTGCGGCGGGGCGGGGCGGGCCGGTGAGGGACTTGGTGATCGTGAAGCCCTTCGCGGGGCCCTCGGGGAGGGTGATCTCCGTGCCGTACGGCACCCGGATCTCGGCGGCGTAGGCCGCTTCGCCGGGGTCCGGGGAGGTGAGCACGGTCACGGTGCCGTGGCCGTCGTGGTCGTCGATGAGGACGTAGACGGGGATACCGGCGCGGGCGTAGGCACGGCGTTTGCGGATGCGGTCGCGCTGGGTGTTGTCGTGACCGGGGGAGACGACTTCCGCGATCAGTGCCACGGCGGACGCCTTGATGCCGATGCCGTCCTCGGTGACCTGGTCCTCTCCCTCCTCAGCCGCGAGGAAGACGTCGGGAATCCAGACCTGGCGGCCGTCCACGATGTTGATGTCCTGATAGGCGGCGTATTCACCGTCGTGCAGGAAGGCGTCCAGGGCGCGGCGGAGCCGGTTGGCGACCTGACCGTGCGCGTAGCGACCAGTGGGTGACACCTCGATGAACCCCTCGACGATCTCGGCGTGGAAGCCCTCGGGGAGTTCCATTGCTTTCCACGCCTGCCACAGGACCTCGTCCAGATGTGGTTCGGGCGAGGTCTCGGGCATCTCGGGCGCCTCATGGGCGAGAGCGGTCATGGCGCAGCACCTCCTCCTCAAGTTTGGGCGGACTCGGCCTGGTGGCACAAGCGATGCCGTCAAGCTACGGCGGCGTCACCCATATGGCCCGCGGAACCGCCCGGGTTCACAAGGTCGTACGACCACGGGCGCCGGCTGTTGACGGGCGGGGCCGGCCGGTCGGGAAGCTGCTGGTCGGTGGGGAGGGTGGGCCGGGGGAGGGGTGGGGCGTGGTGTCCGTCTCAGATAGTAGGAAGCCCAAGTAATTGTGCAGACATCACGGCGGGGCTGGCCTAGCGTTGTAGGAGCCGAACGTATCGCTCCATCGAGCGACGGCGGATGCGGCCCGGTGCGTGAGCGCAGGTGATCCCTGTCGCGCCAAGGCCCCCGCCCCTTCCGGCCGTTCCTGGATGCGCCGCGGAACGACGCATCCCTCATCTCGGGGCTTTGGCATTGGAGACGTGCATCATGGCTGAGACCGCCACCGTCCGCAGGACCCGTCACTCCGCCCGGCAGACCGGCGAAGCCGACCGCAGGAACGCCGCGGCCGCCCTCCAGCGGGCGCTCGACCGCCGCGACAACGGCGGCTCCACCGGGCACTGACCGGGGCGGCCGGGCGCGGCCGCCGCACACCCGGGGCGCAGGGAGACACCCCCGCGCCCGCGAGTACGACTCTCCACACCGTGTCCCATAGAGGCGGCCGTCTCGACGGGACGCGATGGCTGTGCCGTGCATGTATATACGGGGGTGAGCCGGACGGGCCCCTGCGGTGAGCGCGGGGCACGAGTGAGGGAAGTGCAGCGAGATGAAGGCAGTCCAGTACCGCGAGATCGGCGGAGCACCGCAGGTCGTCACCGTCCCCGACCCCGAAGCGGGCCCCGGGCAGGTGCTGTTGAAGGTGACCGCGGCCGGGGTGTGCCACTCCGATATCGCGGTGATGGACATGCCCGCCGAGGCGCTCCGCTTCCCGCTGCCGCTCACCCTCGGTCACGAGGGCGTCGGCACGGTCGCCGCGCTCGGCGCCGGGGTGACCGGTCTCGCGGTCGGCGACGCGGTCGCGGTCTACGGTCCGTGGGGCTGCGGCGCCTGCCCCAAGTGCGCCGACGGCAAGGAGAACTACTGTCTGCGCGCCGCCGAGCTGGGCATCTTCCCGCCCGGCCTCGGCGCCCCCGGGGCGATGGCCGAGTATCTGGTCGTCGACGACCCCCGGCATCTGGTGCCGCTCGGCGGGCTCGACCCGGTCGCGGCGGTGCCGCTGACCGATGCCGGGCTGACGCCGTATCACGCCATCAAGCGCTCGCTGCCCAAGCTGGTGCCCGGTGCGGCCGTGGTCGTCATCGGGACCGGCGGTCTCGGGCATGTGGCGATCCAGTTGCTGCGCGCCATGACCGCGGTCCGCGTCATCGCCCTGGACGTGACGGAGGAGAAGCTGGCGCTGGCCCGCGAGGTCGGCGCCCATGAAGTGGTGCTCTCGGACGAGCGGGCGGCCGCCGCGGTCCGGGAGCTGACCGGCGGCACCGGCGCACAGCTGGTCCTGGACTTCGTGGGCGCCCCGCCGACCGTCGCCACGGCCGGTGCGGTGGCCGCCGTCGAGGCGGATGTCACCATCGTCGGCCTCGGTGGCGGCCGGCTGCCCGTCGGCTTCGGCTCGCCGGCGTACGAGGTCTCGGTCTCCGCGCCGTACTGGGGCAGCCGGTCCGAGCTCGCCGAGGTGCTGGCGCTGGCCCGGACCGGGGCGCTGGAGGTGCATGTCGAGACGTACACCATCGATGACGCGCCGCTGGCGTACGAGCGGCTGCACGCCGGGAAGATCAACGGCCGGGCCGTGATCCTTCCGAACGGCTGACGCCGCGTCGGGCGGCGCGATCGAGGCCGGTGGCAGGGCCGGCAGGCGCCGGGGGAGCCGGGGCCGGGCCGTGGGAGCCGGCCTGTGGCGAGTGGTGGTGTCCGATGCCGGGGTGCCGAGTGGGGTGTGAGGGCCCGGAGGTGCAACCGGTGGACTGCCGGAGATCGTCGTGTGGAGGAAGTGTGTCCGACACGAGGAGGCAGAAGACCGTGACATCGATCAGGGAGGCGCGCCCGTCGCGCCGTGGAGTGCTCGCCGGCGGTCTCGGGGTGGCGCTGGCCGCCGTGCCCATGATGGCGTCCACCGCGTGCGCTTCCGAGCCGCGGGAGGCGGCGGCGCGGCAGCCGCGGGACGACGCGGCGCGGCAGTTGCGGGACCTGGAGCGGGAGCACGGCGCCCGGCTGGGCGTGTTCGGCTGGAACACGGTGACGGGCGCGAGCGTCAGCCACCGGGGGGACGAGCGCTTCCCGATGTGCTCGACGTCCAAGACGCCCGCCGTCGGGGCCGTCCTGCGGGACCTCGACCACGACGGGACGTTCCTGTCGAAGATCATTCACTACACGGAGCGGGACATCGAGCGGTCCGGCGGCGCCCCCGTCACCGGGCGGCCCGAGAACCTCGCCCAGGGGATGAGCGTCGCGGACCTGTGCGGCGCGGCCATCTCGTACAGCGACAACACCGCGGTCAATCTGCTGCTGGCCGAACTCGGCGGACCGACGGCCGTCACCCGTTTCTGCCGGTCCATCAAGGACCCCGTGACCCGGCTCGACCGGTGGGAGCCGGAGCTGAACTCGGCGGAACCGGGGCGGGTGACCGACACCACCAGCCCCCGCGCCATCGGCAAGACCTATGCGCGCCTCGCCCTGGGGAACGCGCTGGCGGCGGCGGACCGGAAGCTGCTGACCGGGTGGCTGCTGGCCAACACGACCGGTGACAAACGGCTGCGCGCCGGCCTGCCCGGCAACTGGCGCGTCGCCGACAAGACCGGCACCGGCAGCTACGGCACCGCCAACGACGTGGGCATCGCCTGGCCGCCCGGCCAGGGGCCGATCGTGCTGTCCGTCCTGACCACCCGGCCCGACGCCGACGCCGAGGCGGACGATCTGCTGATCGCCCGCGCCGCCACCGTTCTGGCCACCGCCCTCGCCTGACATCCGGCGGGCCGGAGGGTGCGGTGACACCCTCCGGCCGTGCGCGCGGCTAGTGACCGCGCCCGCGGGTGACCTCGAAGTGGTCGATGCGCTCGCCGGATTCGGCGAGCGCGGTGACCTTCATCCGCGGACGGTGCCCCGGCTCGACCTCGACGGCGAGGAACGAGTAGCCGGTGTAACGCACCCGGGACCACTCCACCGTCTCCTTCTCCTTCACCTTGCCCTTGGCCCAGTGGTAGGTGTCGACGTGGTCGAGGTCCTTGACATGGCCCTCGTAGCTGTCCGGCACCGGGAAGCTGTACAGCGACTTGCCCGCGCCGCCCGCGGTGACGTACACGATGCCCTCGCGCGAGGAGTCGACGCTCTCGCCGACCGGCATCCGCTTGCTCACCCGGCCGCCCTTGAGGGCGTCGGTCCGCTCGTAGACGTGGTTGTGGCCGTTGACGACCAGGTCCACCTGGTGCTTCTCGAACAGCGGCAGCCATGCGTCGCGCACCCCGCCCTCCGAGGCGTGCGAACTCGTGGTGGAGAACGCGCAGTGGTGGAAGAAGACCACGATGAAGTCGATACCGCGGGCGGCCCGCAGCTCGGCCAGCCTGCGGTCCAGCCAGCGGGTCTGCCTGCCGCCGGTGTAGCCCTGGTTGGCGGGGATCTCGTACGAGACGTCGTTGGCGTCCAGGGCGACGACCGCGACATTGCCGTAGGTGAAGGAGTAGACGCCGGGGGCGTTGCGGGCGTCCGGGCCGTTGCCCGGCAGCGTCCAGCGGGCCGACTGGCCGCCGTAGCCGTGGGGGGAGTACCAGGCTTCCATGTCGTGGTTGCCGGTCGTCACCATCCACGGCACGGACTTGGCCACCGACTCGGTCTGGGCCAGGAACTGGTCCCACACCCGCGCGTCATAGGTGTCGTGCTCGGAGCCCTGGCCGTCCGGGTCCGCGTAGCAGATGTCGCCCGCGTGCAGGTGGAAGGAGGGGTTCTGGCCCAGGATCAGCTGGTCGTTGGCGAGCGCGTGGTAGCTGACGCCCTGGTCGCCGAAGGCGGTGAAGACGAACTTCTCGGCGCGCGCCGGAGCGGTACGGAAGGTGCCGACGGTCGAGAAGTGCCGGGGGTCGGCCGGGTCGAAACCGTCGTGCCCGACGCCGTAGTAGTAGGTGGTGCCCGGCCGCAGCCCGTCCAGCGCGGCGTGCAGGTAGTACTGCTGCACGGCCGGCAGCTTCGCGGAGAGCGAGGGGGTGTGCAGATCGCGCACCTCCGCCTGGATCTTGCGCCCCAGGTCCCACGGCTTGAGGCCCACCCGCAGATACGGCCGCCGGACCGCGAGCGGCACCTGCCAGGCGACGCGCATCTGGGTCCTGGGGTCGGCGCCGAAGGCCAGGTGCCGGCCGAAGGGGGCGACCAGCGCGCCGTCCACGGCGGTCGCGGCGTGCGAGGTCAGCAGCGTGGGGGCGGCGGGGGCGGCGGCCTGTGCCGTACCGGCCAGCAGACCGGTGCCCGCGACGACTCCCGCGGTGGCGGCCGAGCTGCGCAGCAGACCGCGGCGGGTGAGCTTGGTGCGGAGGTACTCGTGCTGCTCGGGCATGGTCATCCGGGCGGCGAGCCGCTCCGGGATACCGACACGGGGGGTGTGCGAAGGCAGGGGGCCGTCCCCCCGGGGGTTTTCAGTCATGTTGCCGAATCTCGCAGGGTGAGGGGGCCACGGTGGGGCGTGCGGGTGAACGGTAGTTGACCGGAGGGTCATCTGTCCGTATGCCGGACGCGGCGTGTCAAAAAATGGGACGAAGCGTAGGGTCCCACCATGTCTCGCAGCATTCGCCTCGCAGTGATCCCCGGTGACGGTATCGGCCAGGAAGTCGTGGCACAGGGCCTCAAGGTCCTGACCGCGGTCCTCCCGCAGGACGTCAAGCTGGAAACCAAGGAATACGACCTCGGTGCCAAGCGCTGGCACGCGACCGGCGACACGCTGCCGGACGCGGAGCTGGCCGCGCTCAAGCAGCACGACGCCATCCTGCTCGGCGCGATCGGCGACCCCTCCGTGCCGTCCGGTGTGCTGGAGCGCAATCTGCTGCTCAAGCTCCGCTTCGCCTTCGACCACTACGTCAACCTGCGTCCGTCGAAGCTCTTCCCGAACACGGCCACCCCGCTCGCCGGCCGCCCCGAGATCGACTTCATCGTCGTCCGCGAGGGCACCGAGGGCCCGTACACCGGCAACGGCGGCAGCCTGCGCACCGGCACCCCCGCCGAGGTGGCCACCGAGGTCAGCGTCAACACCGCCTACGGTGTGGAGCGGGTGGTACGGGACGCGTACGAGCGGGCCAACGCCCGCCCCCGCAAGAAGCTGACGCTGGTCCACAAGAACAACGTCCTGGTGTACGCCGGCCACCTGTGGAAGAACATCTTCGACCGGGTCGGCCAGGAGTACCCCGAGGTCACCACCGACTATCTGCACGTCGACGCCGCGACGATCTTCTTCGTCACCCAGCCCGAGCGGTTCGACGTGATCGTCACCGACAACCTCTTCGGCGACATCCTCACTGACCTCGCCGCGGCCGTCACCGGCGGCATCGGCCTCGCCGCCTCCGGGAACATCAACCCGACCGGTGAGTTCCCCTCGATGTTCGAGCCGGTGCACGGCTCGGCGCCGGACATCGCGGGCACCGGCAAGGCCGACCCGACGGCGACGGTCCTCTCCGTCTCGCTGCTCCTGCGCCACCTCGGCTTCGAGGCGCAGGCCGTCCGCATCGAGGAGGCCGTCGCGGCCGATCTGACCGAGCGGGGCGACGCGGTCCGCAGCACGGACGAGATCGGCGACGCGCTCGCCGCCCGCGTGGCGGACTGAGCCCCGCGGCGCGACGCCGCCGGCGGCCGGCAGGCACCGCGCGCGCAGTACGTACAGCACACCCAGCACGTACAGCACACACAGCGCCGGGCCGGTCACGGTCCCGGCGCTGTGGCCGTCTTCCCGGCTGTTTCCCCGCTGGTTCCCGGCCGTGCCGCCGCCCGGCGGGGTGCGACCATCGGATCCGGGCCGCGCACACGGTTCCGGGCGCGAAGAGCCACGAGCGATAATCGAACGTGGGGTCGCCGCCCGCGAGCCGACCTGGACGTCCCGGTAGCACCCGGAATGTCCGGGCGTCGTGAGCGCGGCCGCCATGACCGCACCGGTGCCGCACCTCCGGGGGACGAGCCCCGGACCCCCGGCCGGAGGGCTGGGCCGGTGACCCGCGGTACCGGAAGACGCAGTGAAGGACACGCATTCATGACGACGCCCACGATCGAGCTCAAGCCCTCCTCGCACCCGCTGTCCGACGCGGAGCGGGAGCAGATCCTGGCCCGCCCCGGTTTCGGCCGCCACTTCACCGACCACATGGTGACGGTCAAGTGGACCGAGGGCCGGGGCTGGCACGACGCCCAGCTCGTGCCGTACGCGCCGCTCTCCATCGACCCGGCGAACATGACGCTGCACTACGCGCAGACGATCTTCGAGGGGCTGAAGGCGTACCGCCAGCCCGACGGCACCGTCGCCACCTTCCGGCCGGACGCCAACGCCCGCCGTTTCCAGTACTCCGCGCGGCGCCTGGGGATGCCCGAGCTGCCCGTCGAGACCTTCATCGCGGCCTGCGACGCGCTGGTCACGCAGGACAAGGCGTGGGTGCCGGCCAGTGGCGAGGAGTCGCTCTACCTGCGCCCCTTCATGTTCGCCACCGAGGTCGGCCTGGGCGTCAAGCCGGCCAACGAGTACCTCTTCATCGTCATCGCCTCGCCGGCCGGCGCGTACTTCCCCGGCGGGGTGAAGCCGGTCTCGGTGTGGCTGTCGGAGGAGTACGTCCGGGCCACCCCCGGCGGCACCGGCGCGGCCAAGACCGGCGGCAACTACGCCGCGTCCCTGGTCGCCCAGGCCCAGGCCGCCGAGCGCGGCTGCGACCAGGTGGTCTGGCTGGACGCGATCGAGCGCCGCTGGATCGAGGAGATGGGCGGGATGAACCTGTACTTCGTGTACGGCAACCGCGTCGTCACCCCCGAGCTGACCGGTTCGCTGCTGCCCGGTATCACCCGTGACTCGCTGCTGACCATCGCCGCCGACCTGGGCTACGAGGTCGCCGAGGGCCGGATCTCGGTCGAGGACTGGAAGGCCGCGGCCGAGGACGGCTCGCTGACCGAGGTGTTCGCCTGCGGCACCGCCGCGGTCATCACGCCGGTCGGCTCGGTGAAGTCCACCCGCGCCGACTGGACGGTCGGCGACGGGCAGCCGGGCGAGGTCACCATGAAGCTCCGCAAGGCGCTGCTGGACATCCAGACCGGCGCCGGCAGTGACACCCACGGGTGGATGCACCCGCTGGGCTAGGACCCGGTTTCGCGGTATCCCCCGAGGCCCGTGGCCTCACCTGGGGCCGTCCGGCGCGCACCTGGTGCGCACCGGACGGCCCTTTGCGTTGGCGGGGTGCGACCGGGGGCGGCTGTACCCGCCCGGCATCCTCGGAGAGGGTAGTCATAGAGCGGCGCTCAATCACCTCTCTCCCGGGCGACTCCTTTTATCTCCCTGTGGCGCAGATCAATCCCCCTTCCCCCTCGTCCACGGCCGGGTGTCGAGTTAGAGTGACGCTCAAATCGATCGTGGAGGTGTGGCGAATGCGGCTGACCCCGACGGAACGCGACCGGCTGCTGCTGTTCGGCGCCGCCGAGCTGGCGCGGGCGCGCCGGGCCCGCGGACTGCGGCTCAACGTGCCCGAGGCGACCGCGCTGATCGCGGACACCGTCTGCGAGGCGGCGCGTGACGGGCGGCGGCTCGCCGAGGCCATCGCGGCGGCCCGCGGGGTGCTGGGCCCGGACGACGTACTGCCCGGCGTCGCCGACATCGTCACCGAGGTGCAGGTGGAGGCGGTCTTCGACGACGGCTCCCGGCTCGCGGTGGTCGGCGACCCGATCCGCCACGGCGCGGCGCCGGACGACGGCGACGCGGCCGGGCGGCCCGCGCCCGGTGCCGTGCTCCCGGGGCCGGCCGGTCCCGAGGCCGAGCCCGCGCTCCTGCTGAGCGTGCGCAACACCGCGACCGTCCCGGTCAGCGTCACCTCCCACTTCCACTTCTTCGAGGCCAACCCGCGGCTGGACTTCGACCGCGGCGCCGCGTACGGCATGCGGCTGTGCGTACCGGCCGGCTCCTCGGTGCGGTTCGATCCCGGCGGCACGGTGGAGGTCGGCCTGGTGCCGATCGGCGGTGCGCGGGTGGCGATCGGCTTCGCCGGTCTCGTCGACGGCCCGCTGGACGCGCCGGGCGCGAAGGCGGAGGCGCTGCGGCGGGCGGCCGCCTGCGGCTATCTGGGAGCGGAGGAGCGGGCATGAGCGGTATCGATCCCCACGAGTACGCGTCGGTCCACGGGCCGCGCGCCGGCGACCGGGTCGTCCTCGGCGACTCGGGGCTGGTCGTCCGCGTCGAGTCCGACGCGCAGCGGCACGGCGACGAGTTCCTGGCCGGTTTCGGCAAGACCGCCCGCGACGGGCTGCACCTCAAGGCCGCCGCGGTCCGCGACACCTGCGACATCGTGATCAGCAACGTCCTGGTCATCGACGCCGTCCAGGGCATCCGCAAGGTGTCCGTCGGCATCCGCGAGGGCCGGATCCACGCCATCGGCCGGGCCGGTAACCCCGACACCCTCGACGGCGTCGATGTCGTCGTCGGCACCGGGACGACGATCGTCTCGGGCGAGGGCCTGATCGCCACCGCGGGTGCCGTCGACACCCATGTCCACCTGCTCTCGCCGCGCGTCATGGAAGCCTCGCTCGCCTCCGGCGTGACCACCGTCATCGGCCAGGAGTTCGGCCCGGTGTGGGGCGTCGGCGTCAACTCCCCCTGGGCGCTCGGCCACGCCTTCAGCGCCTTCGACGCCTGGCCGGTCAACATCGGCTTCCTCGGCCGCGGCTCCTCCTCCGGGGACGCGCCGCTGGTCGAGGCGCTGGCCGAGGGCGGCGCCTGCGGCTTCAAGGTGCACGAGGACATGGGCGCGCACGCCCGCGCACTGGACACCGCCCTGCGGGTCGCCGAGGAACACGACGTCCAGGTCGCCCTGCACAGCGACGGGCTGAACGAATCCCTCTCCGTCGAGGACACCCTGCGGGTGCTGGACGGCCGGACCGTCCACGCCTTCCACATCGAGGGCTGCGGCGGCGGACACGTCCCCAACGTCCTCAAGATGGCCGGGGTCCGCAACGTCATCGGCTCCTCCACCAACCCCACCCTCCCCTTCGGGCGGGACGCGGTCGCCGAGCACTACGGCATGATCGTCTCCGTCCACGATCTGAAGACCGACCTGCCGGGCGACGCCGCGATGGCCCGCGACCGCATCCGGGCCGGGACGATGGGCGCCGAGGACGTGCTGCACGACCTCGGGGCGATCGGCATCACCTCGTCCGACGCGCAGGGGATGGGCCGGGCGGGCGAGACGGTGCGGCGCACCTTCGCGATGGCCGGGAAGATGAAGGCGGAGCTGGGTCCGCTGGCGGGGGACGGCGCGCACGACGACAACGCGCGGGTACTGCGCTACGTCGCCAAACTCACCATCAACCCCGCCATCGCGCACGGCCTGTCCCACGAGATCGGTTCGATCGAGGTCGGCAAGATGGCCGACATCGTGCTGTGGCGGCCGGAGTTCTTCGGCGCCAAACCGCAGCTGGTGCTGAAGTCCGGCTTCCCGGCGTACGGCGTGACCGGCGATCCGAACGCCGCCACCGACACCTGCGAACCCCTGGTGCTCGGCCCGCAGTTCGGGGCGTACGGCGCGGCCCCCGCGGAGCTCTCCGTCGCCTTCGTCGCGCGCGCCGCGGCCGAACAGGGCGGCGACGGCCTGCCGACGCGCCGCCGCCGGGTCGCCGTCCGCGGCACCCGCGGCATCGGCCCCGCCGACCTCGTCCACAACTCCCGGATCGGGCAGGTCCAGGTCGACGGGGGCAGCGGTCTGGTCACCCTCGACGGCGACCCGATGCGCTCCGCACCCGCCGACACCGTCTCGCTCTCCCGGCTGTACTTCCTGTGACGGTGCCGCCCGGTCCCGTCCAGCCGCCCGCCCGCCGTCCCCGCCACCGCACAATCGTGAGGACCCCCGTATGAACACCCCCGCCGCCGACGGTTTCCGCATGCCCCCCGAATGGGCCCGGCACGCGCGTACCTGGATGGCCTGGCCCGGCGCCAACCACACGTTCGGCGAGGAGGGCGGCGAGACGCTGGCCGGGGCCCGCCGCGCCTGGGCCGCGGTCGCTCGCGCGGTCCGCCGCTTCGAACCGGTCACCGTCGTCGCCGGACCGGGGCAGACCGCGGCCGCCCGCGCGCTCCTCGGCGCGGACATCGACCTCGTCGAACGGCCCCTGAACGACGCCTGGATGCGCGATATCGGCCCCACCTTCCTCACCGACGCGACGGGCCGGCTCGCCGCCACGGACTGGGTGTTCAACGGCTGGGGCGCGCAGAGCTGGGCCCGCTGGGAGCACGACGCCGGGATAGCCGCCCACGTCAGCGAGCTGGCCGGGGCCCGCCGCTACGCCTCCGGGCTGGTCAACGAGGGCGGCGGCATCCATGTAGACGGCGAGGGCACCGTGCTGCTCACCGAGACCGTGCAGCTCGACCCGGACCGCAACCCCGGCCGCACCGCCGCGGAGGTCGAGGCCGAGATCCACGCCCAGCTGGGCACCACCAAGGCGATCTGGCTGCCGCGCGGACTCACCGCCGACTACGGGGAGTTCGGCACCCGCGGCCATGTCGACATCGTCGCCGCGTTCGCCCGCCCCGGCACCGTCCTCGTGCACACCCAGCCCGACCCCGGCCACCCCGACCACGCGGTCGGCGCCGAGACGGCGGCGCTGCTGCGCGCCGCCACGGACGCCCGCGGCCGGCGGCTGGAGGTCGTGGAGGTCCCCGCGCCCACCGTCACCGAGGCGGACGGCGAACCGGTCGACTACTCCTACATCAACCACTACCTCTGCAACGACGGTGTGGTGCTCTGCGCCTTCGACGACCCGCGCGACGAGCACGCGGCCGGGATCTTCCGCCGGCTCTTCCCCGGCCGGACGGTGACCCTGGTCGACGCCCGTACGATCTTCGCTGCGGGTGGCGGAATCCACTGCATCACCCAGCAGCAGCCCGAGGTCTGATCCCGCAGGCCCCGCCGACCCCGGAGGTCACCGTGCCCGGTCCCGCCCGCACTCCCCGGCGGCGGCTCGCCCGGCCCCGCGAGCAGGTCCTCGCCGCGGCGATGGCCACCATCGCCGCGGCGGGGCTGGAACGGCTGACCATGGCCGGGCTGGGCCGCGAGGTCGGCATGAGCAGCGGCCACATCCTCTACTACTTCGGCACCAAGGACGAGCTGCTGCTCCAGACCCTCCAGTGGAGCGAGGAGCAGCTCGGCGCCGAGCGCCGGGCCGCCCTCGCCCGCCGCGTCCCGGCCCGCGAACGGCTGGACGCGCTGGTCGGCCTCTACCTCCCCGAGGGCCACCGCGACCCGCGCTGGACCCTGTGGCTGGAGGTCTGGAACCGCTCGCGGAGCGCCGACGACGCGGCCCGCGAGCGCCAGCTCGACCTGGAACTCGCCTGGCACCGCGATCTGGTGGCCCTCCTCGCCGAGGGCGCCTCCCGCGGCGAGTTCCGCCCCGTGGACGCGGAACGCCTCGCCACCCGCATCCGGGCCCTGCTCGACGGCTTCGGCACCCATCTCGTCGTCGGCCTGCCCGGTACGGACCGCGGGCAGGTCCTGGCGCATGTGCGGGAGTTCCTGGACGAGTCGCTGGCGGTACCGGAGAGCTGACCGCCGCCTGCCCCGGTCGGGCCCCCTCGCCCGCCCGCCTGCGCTCCGCCCATGACCGCAAGGCACGTAAATACGCGCGATCGTTGCCGCTGTGGCTCTTGCCGCGGGCCCCGCCGTCCGCGACCGTGAGCGGCTATGGGACGAGAGCAGTGGAAGAAGATATGGGTCGGCTCGGCCGGCAACATGGTCGAGTGGTTCGACTGGTTCGTGTACGCCAGCTTCGCGGTCTACTTCGCGGACTCGTTCTTCCCGAAGGGGAACGACACCGCGAACCTCATGAACACCATGGGGATCTTCGCCGTCGGGTTCTTCATGCGCCCGGTGGGCGGCTGGGTGCTCGGCCGGGTCGGCGACCGCCGGGGCCGCAAGGCCGCGCTCACCCTGACCGTCACCCTGATGTCCGCCTCGGCGATCCTGATCGCCATCGCGCCCACCTACGGTGTCGCGGGCTACGGCGGCGTGGCGGTCCTGCTCGTCGCCCGGATGCTGCAAGGACTCTCCGTCGGCGGGGAGTACGCGGCCAGCGCGACCTACCTCACCGAGGCGTCCGCGCCCGGCCGGCGCGGTTTCGCCTCCAGCTTCCAGTACGTGTCCATGACCGCGGGGCAGCTGCTCGGCCTCGGTCTGCAGATCGTGCTCCAGCGGACCATGTCCGAGGACGCGCTGCACAGCTGGGCCTGGCGCATCCCGTTCATCATCGGCGCGCTCGGCGCCGCGGTCGTCTTCTACCTGCGTCGCAACATGCTGGAGACCGAGGTCTACGCCGAGGACGACGGCGCCCACGCCGACCCGGCCCGCGGCACGATCAAGGCGCTGCTGGCCCATAAGCGCGAGGCGTTCCTGGTCATGGCGCTGACCATGGGCGGCACCGTCGCGTACTACACGTACACGACCTACCTCACCAAGTACCTCTCCCAGAGCGCCGGGATGGACAAGCCGACCGCCTCGCTGGTCAGCTTCTGCGCGCTGTTCCTCTTCATGTGCCTCCAGCCGCTGGCCGGCCGGCTCTCCGACCGGATCGGCCGCCGTCCGCTGCTGATCACCTTCGCGGTCGGCTCGACGTTCCTGACCGTGCCGATCATGACGCTGCTCCAGCACGCCGGCAGCTTCTGGCCGGCCCTCGGGCTCTCGGTGCTGGCGCTGGTCATCGTCACCGGCTACACCTCGATCAACGCCTGTGTGAAGGCCGAGCTCTTCCCGACCGGTATCCGCGCGCTGGGCGTCGCGCTGCCGTACGCCATCGCCAACGCGCTGTTCGGCGGCACGGCGGAGTACGTCGCGCTCTGGTTCAAACAGGGCGGCATCGAGTCCGGCTACTACTGGTACGTGGCCGGCTGCGCCGCCGTCTCGCTGCTCGTCTACATCACGATGCGCGAGACCCGCACCATCGATCTGCACCGGGTCGGCAAGGGGGACGGGGACCACGACGGCGGACGGGGCGCCACGGCCGGCGCCGCGGCACCCGGCGGGGCGCGGGCCTGAGGCACCACGACCCGGTCCGGCCGGCGGTCCGGCGGCGGCTCCCGTGGGCCGTCGCCGGGCGGCCGCGCCGGGCGGTCCGCCGCCGGACGCCGCCGCCCGCATCGTGAGACTCGCTGTCCCGCACCGCGCCGCCGTGCCAGACTGCCCCCGTGCTCTCGTTCGCCATGATTATTGGCAGCAGGCGCGCCGGTCCGCAGTGACCGCCCCGTACGAACCGAGTACGGCGCGGCCACCGTCGTCCCAGACCCGCGCGCAGACCTCTCGCACCCGCGAGGGGTTTTTTCGTTTCCGGCCCACCCGTCGCCGGCGGCGGAGCGCGAGGGATCATGGAGGGACGGTGGAGCCGGTCATTCCGGTAGACCGAGATCCCGACAGGAGCCAGACCAGCATGACGGACGCACTCCCCTCCGAACCCGCCCAGGCCCCGCCCAGCCCGGCCCAGGGCCCGGTGTCCGACGACTTCCACGTGTTCGACACGACGCTGCGCGACGGCGCGCAGCGCGAGGGCATCAATCTGACCGTCGCCGACAAGCTGACCATCGCCCGGCACCTGGACGACTTCGGGGTGGGCTTCATCGAGGGCGGCTGGCCCGGCGCCAACCCCCGGGACACCGAGTTCTTCGCACGGGCCCGCGCGGAGACCGTCTTCCGCCACGCCCAGCTGGTCGCCTTCGGTGCCACCCGCAAGGCGGGCGTCCGGGTCGAGGACGATCCGCAGGTCGCCGCGCTCCTGGAATCGCAGGCCCCGGTGGTCACGCTGGTCGCCAAGTCCCATGTCCGGCATGTGGAACTGGCGCTGCGCACCACACCGGAGGAGAACCTCGCGATGGTGCGGGACACCGTCGCCCACCTCCGCGACCACGGCCGCCGGGTGTTCCTGGACTGCGAGCACTTCTTCGACGGCTATGTGCGGGACCCGGACTACGCCAAGCAGGTCGTACGGACCGCGAGCGAGGCCGGAGCCGATGTCGTGGTGCTCTGCGACACCAACGGCGGCATGCTTCCCGCGCAGGTCACCGCGGTGGTGCGGACCGTGCTCGCGGACACCGGGGCGCGGCTGGGCATCCACGCGCAGGACGACACGGGCTGCGCCGTGGCCAACACCCTGGCCGCGGTCGACGCGGGCGCCACCCACGTCCAGTGCACCGCGAACGGCTACGGCGAGCGGGTCGGCAACGCCAACCTCTTCCCGGTCGTCGCCGCCCTGGAGCTCAAGTACGACCGCCGGGTGCTGCCCGCGGGCAAGCTCGCCGAGACCACCCGGATCTCGCACGCCATCGCCGAGGTCGTCAACCTCACGCCCTCCACCCACCAGCCCTACGTCGGCGTCTCCGCCTTCGCGCACAAGGCGGGGCTGCACGCCTCCGCCATCAAGATCGACCCGGACCTCTACCAGCACATCGACCCGGCGCAGGTCGGCAACACCATGCGGATGCTGGTCTCCGACATGGCGGGCCGCGCCTCCATCGAGCTGAAGGGCAAGGAACTCGGCATCGACCTCGGCGGCGACCGCGCGCTGGTCGGCCGGGTCGTCGAGCGGGTCAAGGAGCGCGAGCTGGCGGGCTACACCTACGAGGCCGCGGACGCCTCGTTCGAACTGCTGCTGCGCGCCGAGCTCCAGCGGGCCGCGGCGGGGGAGCCGCGCCGCTACTTCCGCGTCGAGTCCTGGCGGGCGATCGTCGAGGACCGGCCGGACGGTACGCACGCCAACGAGGCGACCGTGAAGCTGTGGGCCAAGGGCGAGCGGATCGTCACCACCGCCGAGGGCAACGGCCCGGTCAACGCGCTGGACCGGGCGCTGCGCATCGGCCTGGAGCGGATCTACCCGCAGCTCGCCAAGATCGAGCTGGTGGACTACAAGGTCCGCATCCTGGAGGGCCGCCAGGGCACCGGCTCCATCACCCGCGTCCTGGTCTCCACCACCGACGGCCACGGCGAATGGTCCACGGTCGGCGTCGCGGAGAACGTCATCGCCGCCTCCTGGCAGGCGCTGGACGACGCCTACGCGTACGGGCTGCTGCGGGCCGGGGTGGAGCCGCGGGAGTAACCCGGAGCCGGCGAGGCCGCGGGCCCCACGGCGACAGCCGGCAGGCCCCACGGCGAAGGCCGCGGCCCCGCGTACGGCCCCCGGGGGAGGGGCCGGCGCGGGGCCGCGGGGTTTTCGGGGGGCGGTGCGCCCGCAGGGTCAGGACGCCTGCGGGGCCGCCTTGACCGCGGAGATGTCGAAGGTGAGCTTGACCTTGTCGCTGACCATCACACCGCCGGCCTCCAGCGCGGCGTTCCAGGTCAGGCCCCACGCGGAGCGCAGGATCTCGGCGCTGCCCTCGAAGCCGACCCGCTCGGCGCCGTAGACGTCGGTGGCCGAGCCGTTGAACTCCAGGTCGATGCTGAGCGGCCGGGTGACGTCCTTGATGGTCAGGTCGCCGGTGATGCGGTAGCGGTCGTCGGCCACCTGCTCGGCGGCGGTGGAGCGGAAGGCCATCAGCGGGAAGACCTCGGCGTCGAAGAAGTCGGCACCGCGCAGATGGGCGTCGCGGTCGGCGATGCCGGTGTCGACGCTGGCGATCGTGATGTCGAGGGCGGCGGTGGAGCGGGCCGGGTCGGTGCCGTCCAGGTGGAGCGTGCCCTGGTGCTCCCCGAACGCGCCGCGGACATTGGTGACCATCGCGTGCCGGACGGTGAAGCCGATGCTGCTGTGCGCCGGGTCGATGGTGTAGTCGCCGGTCAGCGCGGCCAGTGCGGGGTCCGCCGGGAGGGTGGCGGTGGCGGTGCGGGCGGCGGTCTCGGTGCGCTTGCGGGTGAACAGAGCCATGGCTCCTCCTCAAAGACGGTTTGTTTAACCTTCAACGAGATGAACCATAGCGAGATCTAGTTCAATGTTCAACCTTGCAGTTTCCTTGTCGTTTCCTCGCCGTCCTCCGGTGCTCCTTTCGCCGGTCATGCCGTGGATCGCCACAACATCGCGGCGGCGTCGTTTGTCGGGCCCATACAGACGGTGGACGTCCTGTCCACCCGTACGGAGGCCCCCGCGCAGGCCGCGTACAGGACGCTTCTGTGCTGCCTGCCCACCAAAACGCACCTGACGTTGTACGAAACCGACATCGGTACGAGGCGCCCTGCCCACGTACCGTCGATACATGACCACTGTCGAAGAGGTGCCCGCCGGCGCGAACGACGCCCGCGGGCGCGTTGCCGAGCTGCACGCCATCCGCGAGCAGGCCCGGCGAGGCCCCAGCGAGCGTGCCACCGAAGCTCAGCGCGCCAAGGGCAAGCTGACCGCGCGGGAGCGCATCGAGCTGCTGCTGGACGAGGGTTCGTTCAACGAGGTGGAGCCGCTGCGGCGGCACCGGGCGGTCGGCTTCGGCCTGGAGGCGAAGAAGCCCTACACCGACGGCGTGATCACCGGCTGGGGCACCGTCCACGGCCGGACCGTGTTCGTCTACGCGCACGACTTCCGGATCTTCGGCGGTGCGCTGGGCGAGGCGCACGCCACCAAGATCCACAAGATCATGGACATGGCCCTCCAGGCCGGTGCGCCGCTCGTCTCGCTCAACGACGGCGCGGGCGCCCGTATCCAGGAGGGCGTCTCGGCGCTCGCCGGCTACGGCGGCATCTTCCAGCGCAACACCAGGGCGTCCGGCGTCATCCCGCAGATCTCGGTGATGCTCGGTCCGTGCGCGGGCGGCGCCGCCTACAGCCCGGCGCTGACGGACTTCGTCTTCATGGTCCGCGAGACCTCGCAGATGTTCATCACCGGACCCGACGTGGTCCGCGCGGTGACCGGTGAGGAGATCACCCAGAACGGCCTGGGCGGCGCGGATGTGCACGCCGAGACCTCCGGCGTCGCGCACTTCGCCTACGACGACGAGACCACCTGCCTCGAAGAGGTCCGCTACCTCCTCTCCCTCCTGCCGGCCAACAACCGGGAGAACCCCCCGACGGTGGCCTGCGAGGACCCCGCCGACCGCTCCGGCGACGCGCTGCTCGACCTCGTCCCGGCCGACGGCAACCGCCCGTACGACATGCGCAAGGTCATCGAGGAGATCGTCGACGACGGCGAACACCTCGAAGTCCACGAGCGCTGGGCGACCAACATCATCTGCGCGCTGGCCCGCCTGGACGGCCGGGTGGTGGGCATCGTCGCCAACCAGCCGCAGTCGCTGGCCGGTGTGCTGGACATCGAGGCGTCCGAGAAGGCCGCCCGCTTCGTCCAGATGTGCGACGCCTTCAACATCCCGATCATCACCCTCCTGGACGTCCCCGGCTTCCTGCCCGGCGTCGACCAGGAGCACGGCGGCATCATCCGCCACGGCGCCAAGCTGCTGTACGCGTACTGCAACGCCACCGTGCCGCGCATCTCCGTCGTCCTGCGCAAGGCGTACGGCGGCGCGTACATCGTCATGGACTCCCAGTCCATCGGCGCCGACCTGACCTACGCCTGGCCCACCAACGAGATCGCCGTGATGGGCGCCGAGGGCGCGGCCAACGTCATCTTCCGCAAGCAGATCGCCGACGCGGACGACCCCGAGGCGATGCGGGTGCGCATGGTCAAGGAGTACAAGTCCGAGCTGATGCATCCGTACTACGCGGCCGAGCGCGGTCTGGTCGACGACGTCATCGACCCCGCCGAGACCCGCCAGACGCTGATCCGCTCCCTGGACATGCTGCGCACCAAGCACGCGGACCTGCCCGCCCGCAAACACGGCAACCCCCCGCAGTAACCGCGCCCGCACCGGTACCGCGCCCACCGCCGACGACGGAGAAGAACTCACGTGAACCCTGCCGACCGCACCACCACGTCCCGCACCGACCCCATCCGCGTGGAGAAGGGCCGGGCCAGCGAGGAAGAGCTCGCCGCCCTGACCGCCGTTCTCCTGGCCCGCGCCGCCCACCGGCCGGCCGCCACCCCGGCCCACCCGCACGCCACCGCCGCCCGCTGGCGCCGTCTGGAGCGTCAGTACGGCTTCCACGGCGCGACCAGCTGGCAGCGCTGAGCCGCTCCGCGGCCGCTTCCGTAACGGGTGCCCCGACGGGGCCGGCCGCGGACGCGCACTCCACCCGGGTGCGCGTCCGCGGCCGGCCCCGTCCGTGGTTCTCCCGGGCCCCGTAAACGCTCGGCGCCGCGGCCGAATCAAGGCGTAGGTTCGCCCCAACCCTGCGGGGGACGGCTGGTCAGCCGAAGATCCCCGTGCTGGCATTCGCTCGTCATTCCCTCCTTCCTGGCGCCGCCCCGGCGGACCCCAGGACGACCGGAAGGAAGAGCCCATGCTCAGCCCCCTGAGTGCCGGTGCCGCGGTGGCATCGCTGCTGTTCGCCGGAGCGGCGTCCCCCACCGCACCGGCGCGGGGCGGTACGGAACCGCCGGCCGGTCAGATCACCATCGACGTCGCGACCGTCAACGGTTCGGGCTGCCGGCCGGGCAGCGCCGCGGTGGCCATCGCGCCGGACAACACGGCCTTCACGGTCACCTACAGCGAATACCTCGCCCAGGCCGGAAAGGACACCAAACCGACCGACTCCCGCAAGAACTGCCAGATCGCGCTGAACGTCCACGTCCCCCAGGGCTTCACCTACGCCGTCGCCAAGGCCGACTACCGCGGCTACGCCGCCCTCAAGCCCGGCGCCAACGGCCTGGAGCAGGCGAGCTACTACTTCCAGGGCGACTCCGACACGGGCCGCAAGAGCCACACCTTCACCGGTCCGGCCGACGCCAACTGGCAGACGTCGGACGAGACCGATGTCAGCGCGCTGGTCTACGCCCCCTGCGGCGAGGAGCGCTACTTCAACATCAACACCGAACTGCGGGTGAACGCCGGCACCTCGGACCCCAACACGACCAGCTACATGGCCATGGACTCCACCGACGGCAGCATCAACACGACCTACCACTTCGCGTGGAAGCAGTGCCCGGCCACACGCTGACCGGCTCCCGGGCGGTGCCCGCGGACCCGGCCGGGCCGTAGGCACCGCCCTCCCGGCGCCCCGAGGGGCCCGCGGCGGCGCGGGCCCCTCGGGGCGCCGCGGGGCGTCCGCGTCGGCCGGCGGACGGCGCCCTCGCGCGCCTCGCGGGAGCGCGCCGCCGTTGGAGCGATTGCGGCCGGAGGGGAGGAAGCAAAGCGCTGGGCGGCGGGGTACGGGTGGTGGAATGCCGGGGCGGTCCGGTGACGGCAGTGGTGACGGAGGCGGCGGTGGCGGCGGTTTCGTGCGGGAGAAGTGCGATCCCACAGGGATGAGACAAAGGAGTGCGCGCTGATGACCACCATCCCCGCCGGTCTCGGACACCACGCCGAGACCTTCCGTGAGGACTGGCTGGAAGGACTGGCCGACGCCTACGCGCGCACGGTCCGCCGGGTACCGGACGCCTGCGGCGTCATCAGCCGCCACGCGCCCCGCCCCGGCAAGGTCGCGGTCGTCATCGGCGGCGGCTCCGGCCACTACCCGGCCTTCGCCGGTCTGGTCGGCCCCGGTCTCGCCGACGCCGCCGCGATCGGCGACGTCTTCGCCAGCCCCAGCGCCGAACAGGTCTACCGCACCGCACGGGCCGCGGACGGCGGCGCCGGCATCCTGCTGGCCTGCGGCAACTACGCGGGCGATGTCATGCACTTCGGCCTCGCCGCCCGCCGGCTGGCCGCCGCGGGCATCGACACCCGTACGGTGCTGATCACCGACGATGTCGCCAGCGGCCCGCCGCCGGTCGACGGCCGGCAGATCGACCCGTCCCGCGACCGACGCGGCGTGGCCGGCGACTTCTTCGTCTTCAAGGCGGCCGGCGCGGCCGCCGAGCGCGGTGACGACCTCGCGGGCGTCACCCGCATCGCCGCCCACGCCAACGCCATGACCCGCACCTTCGGCGCCGCCTTCGCCGGCTGCACCCTCCCCGGCGCCGCCGCGCCGCTCTTCACCGTCAACGCGGGCACCACCGAGCTGGGCATGGGCATCCACGGTGAGCCGGGCCTGCGCACGACCCGGAACCTGACCGCCGCCGAACTGGCCGACGAACTGGTGGACAACCTGCTGCCCGAACTGCCGGACCTGCCGCCCGGCGGCGACGGCCGGGTCGCGGTCCTCCTCAACGGCCTGGGCCGGACCAAGTACGAGGAGATGTTCGTCGTCTACCGGCAGGTCAACCGGCGCCTGCGGGAGGCCGGACTGCGCCCCTACCGGCCCGAGGTCGGCGAGTTCGTCACCTCCTTCGACACCGCCGGTGTCTCGCTGTCGCTGATGGTCCTCGACGACGAACTGACCGGGCTGTACGACGCCCCGTGCGACACCCCGGCCTTCCGCAGCCTGCCGGGCGCCCATCCGGCCGGGAGCGACGACCGGACGGACGCACCGGCGGCCGCGGCGGTGACGGCGGTCACGGTGGTGACGGCGGCGCCGGATACGCAGCCGGCCACGGCCGCGGCCAACGGGTCCACGGCCGACCGCGCCACCGCCGTCGACCTGCCCGCGACCGCCGCGCTCCAAGCCGCGTTCGACCTGGTCGCCGCGCACGAGGCGGAACTGGGCCGGCTGGACGCGGTCGCCGGCGACGGCGACCACGGCATCGGCATCGTCCGCGGGCTGCGCGCCGCCGTCGCGGCCGCCCGCGCCGCCGAGCCGGGCCCGGCCGGCGACCCGCGCTCGGCCGGCGCCGCCCTGCTCACCGCGGGCCTCGCCCTCGCCGACGCGTCGGGCGGCGCCTCGGGCGCCCTGTACGGCGCCCTGCTGGCCGAGACCGGCGCCGTCCTGGCCCGCACCGCGAGCGGCGGCGCCACCGCGGACGGCACGGGCCCGGTCTGTGACACCGAACTGTTCGCCGACGCCGCGGACGCCGCTCAGCGGGCCATCGGCGAACTCGGCGGCGCGCGGGTGGGGGAGAAGACGATGCTGGACGCCCTCGACCCGTTCCGCCGCGAACTGCGCACCCGCGCGGGGGAGGAGCTGGCCAAGGCGTGGCGGGCCGCCGCCGAGGCCGCCACCCGGGCCGCCGCCGACACCGCGGAACTCACCCCGGCCCGCGGCCGGGCGGCCCGGATGGGCGCGCTGGGCCACGGCCATCCGGACGCCGGAGCCGTCTCCCTCGCCCTGATCCTCACCGCCGTCGGCGACACCCTGCGCTGAGCCCCGCGGGACGTACCGCAACCCCGCCCCGCACACGGCGAAGGCCCCCGCACCTGGCAGGTGTGCGGGGGCCTTCCGTCGTACGGCGCGCGCCGGGAACCGGAACCGTCCGGAGCCGGACTAGCGCAGCCGGGCCATCAGCGCGTGCTCCACGAGCGTGATGAGTGCGCTCTTGGCCTCGGAGCGGTGTCGTGCGTCGGTGATGATGATCGGCGCGTCCGGTCCGATCTGCAGTGCTTCGCGGACCTCGTCCGGTGTGTACGGCTGATGGCCGTCGAAGCCGTTGAGGGCGATGACGAAGGGGAGTCCGCTGTTCTCGAAGTAGTCGACGGCGGGGAAGCAGTCGGCGAGGCGGCGGGTGTCGACGAGGACG
>JOEL01000011.1 GCA_000720995.1 Streptomyces celluloflavus | reverse complement strand
CCACCCACCACACCCGAAACAACCCCACCACGCCCCAAACCCAACAACTCCCCACGCTCCACCCCACCCAACACACCAACCCCACTCAACAAACCACCCGCATCCATCACCACAGCCCGCAACACACGCTCAAACCGCCCCACCAACCGCTCCACCGACACCCGATCAAACACATCAGTCGAAAACTCAACAAACCCCGAAAGCCCACTCGGCCCACCCACACCATCCACCTTCTCCGTCACACTGAAGAAAGCGTCAAAACGCGTGCCACCATTCGACAAAAGCTGGGCACCGATTCGCAGTCCGGGCACCCGCAGCTCCACATCCGCGGCGTTCTGGACCGCCAACGACACCTGGAAGAGCGGGTGATGGGACATCGACCGCTCGGGGTTGAGCACCTCCACCAGATGCTCGAACGGCACGTCCTGGTTTGCGTACGCACCGAGAGCGGTCTCCCGCACCCGCCCGAGCAGCTCCCGGAACGACGGATTCCCCGACGTATCCGTCCGCATCACCAACGTATTGACGAAAAACCCGACCAGATCGTCCAGCGCCTCATCCGTACGCCCCGCGATCGGCATACCGATCGGAATGTCATCCCCGGCACCCAACCGCGACAACAGCACCGCAAGGCCCGCCTGCAACACCATGAACAGACTCGCGCCCTCGGCCCGCGCCAGCTCACTCAGCTTCCCGTGCAGCTCCGCGTCCCACTCGAAGCGCACCATGTCGCCCCGCTGTGAGGCGACCGCCGGCCGAGGCCGGTCCGTCGGCAGTTCGATCCGCTCCGGCAGACCCGCCAACTGCCCCTTCCAGTAAGCGACTTGCCGGGCGAGCACACTTTCCGGGTCGTTCTCGTCCCCCAGCAGCTCCCGCTGCCAGAGGGTGTAGTCGGCGTACTGCACCGGCAGTGCCGGCAGCTCGGGGGCGGCTCCCGCGCACCGCGCCTCGTAGGCCGCCATCAGATCGTGGGCGAGCGGCGCATACGACCACCCGTCACACGCGATGTGATGGAACAGCAGCAGCAGAACGAACTCGTCCCCGCTCTCCCCCAGCCGGTACAGCCGTCCGCGGACGGGCAGTTCGGTGGCGAGGTTGAAGCGGTGGCGGGCCGCCTCGTCCAGTACGGGCCGGAGCCCGGCCAGCGAGGCGGGCCCGGCGATCTCGTCCAGTTCCGGCCGGGCGTCTGCCGCCGCCAGCACCAGCTGATACGGCTCCCCGTCCACCTCCGGGAAGACCGTGCGCAGCACCTCGTGGCGCGCCACCACATCGCCGAGCGCCGCCCGCAGCGCCCCGGCGTCCAGCCGCCCCGTCAGCCGCAGCGCCCACGGAATCGTGTAGGTGCCGGCCTCCTTGTCCAGGCTGTGCAGGAACCAGAGCCGGTGCTGGGCGGAGGACAGCGGCAGCCGCTCCGGGCGCGGGCGGGCGGTGAGGGGGAGGCGGGCGCGGGTGGTGGCGTCCAGGCGTTCGGCCAGCTCGGCCACCCTGGGGGCCTCGAAGAGCACCCGGATCGACATCTCCACGCCGAGCTCGGCGCGGACCCGGCTGACCAGGCGGGTGGCGAGCAGGGAGTGCCCGCCGAGGTCGAAGAAGCTGTCGTCGATGCCGACGCCGTCGACGCCCAGCACCTCGCGGAACAGGCCGCACAGCGCCTCTTCGCGCGCCGACCTCGGCGCCCGGCCCCCGGCGCTCTCGAACTCCGGGGCGGGCAGGGCACGCCGGTCCAGTTTGCCGTTGACGGTGAGCGGCAGCCGTTCGATGCGCAGGACGGCGGCGGGCACCATGTGGGCGGGCAGGTGCTCCTTGGCGTAGTCGCGCAGTTCGTGCAGCAGGACACCGCTGCCGCGGGTGGCGACCGGGTTGTTCGCGTGCCGCTCGGGGGTGCGGGGCCGGGTGGCGGGCAGGTAGGTGCCCACCAGGTCCGGCTCCCGGTCCCCCGCCGCCGCGCCCACGCGGGATACGAAGATCACGTCCATCCGGTCGGCCGCGGCGGCGGACCAGGTGATCTCGGTGCGGTAACCCATCGCCTCGCCCAGCGCGTGCAGCTCCTCGGGGTCCACACCGGCGGTGAGCGTGAACTGCTCCCGTACGTGGGCGAGCGGTTCGCCCTTGTCGAGGGCGCGCATCGCCGTCGTCTCGGGCGCCACCCGGGCGTTGGGCACCCCGGTGACCCGCAGCACGGCCGGGCCCTGCGGCGTCGCCGGGTGGTCCGCGCCGAGCAGGGCCTTGATGCCGTCGAGGCCGTCGAGGTCCCGGCCGTAGGCGGTGCCGGTGGCGTGCGTCGCGTCCAGGACGGGGCGGCCCCGCTTGAACAGCACCGCGTCGTAGCGGTACCGGGTCAGTTCGTTGTGCGGCGCGCCGCGCCGCAGCCGGATGTCGACGCCCGCGACGGTGGGGTCGGCGGCGGCGAGGGCGGTGAAGAACTCCGGTTCGGCGAGCAGGTCCTTCTCCAGCACCAGGGCCCGCTCGATGGCCTGGCGGACCCGGGCCGGGTCGTCGTCGAGGCGCGCCCGGCGCAGCTCGATGGCGCTGCGGAAGGAGCGCAGCGAGCTGAGGTTGCGTACGTCGCCGACGAAGACGGCGCCGCCGGGTGCGGCCAGCGAGACGGCCTTGCGCAGCACGTCGGCGAGGTAGGCGCCGCTCGGGAAGCACTGGCTGACGGAGTTGATGACCACCACGTCGAAATGGCCTTCGGGCAGGCCGGTGGTGTCGTCGGCGGCCTGGGCGCGCAGGGTGAGCTTCGCGGCCAGGCCGGGGCGGTCGGCGAGCTGTTCCTGCAGCGCCTCGATGACGCGGGGGGACAGGTCGGTGCCCCAGTAGGTCTCGCAGTCGGGTGCCAGATGGGCCAGGAGGAGGCCGGTGCCGACGCCGATCTCCATCACCCGGCGCGGGCGCAGCTGCCGGATGCGGTCGAGGGTGGCGTCGCGCCACTGGAGCATCTCGTCCAGCGGGATGGGTGTGCCGTCGTAACTGCTGTTCCAGCCGACGAAGTTCTCGCCGAAGGTGGCCGCGGCGGCGCCCTCGTACTGGGCGTCGAAGATCTCGCGCCATTCATCGACCTGTTCGCGGGTCGCGGTGTCGGTCTCGTCCGAGGCGGCGGTGCCGTCGTCGGCGGGGACGACATAGGCGACCAGCTGCTTGTCGTCGGGGCGGTCCTCCCGGACGACGACGGCGGCCTGGCCGACCTGCGGGTGTGCGGCGAGTACGGCCTCGATCTCGCCCGGTTCGATACGGAAACCGCGGACCTTGACCTGGCTGTCGGCGCGGCCGACGAACTCCAGGCCGCCGTCGGGGAGCCGGCGGACGACATCGCCGGTGCGGTACATCCGGCTGCCCGCCGGGCCGAACGGGTCGGCGAGGAAGCGTTCCGAGGTCAGGCCGGGCGCGCCGAGGTAGCCGCGGGCGAGGCCGGCGCCGCCGACGTACAGTTCGCCGGCCTCGCCGGGGGCGGTGGGCGTCAGCCCGTCGAGGACGTAGGCGCGCAGGTCGGGGATGGGCAGGCCGATACCGCCGGCCGCCCCCGGGGCGGCGTCGGACCGGTCGAGGGCGGCGTAGGTGACGTGCACCGTGGTCTCGGTGATGCCGTACATGTTGACCAGGCGCGGGGCGTCGTCCGGGTGGTGGCGGTACCAGTCGGCGAGCCGGGCCGGGTCGAGGGGTTCGCCGCCGAAAACCACGGTGCGCAGGCGCAGCGGCGGCGCCGGTGCGGGGGCGCTCCGCTCGGCCTGCATCAGCTGGTAGAAGGCCGACGGGGTCTGGTTGAGGACGGTGACGCCCTCGTCCGCCAGCAGCGCCCGGAACCTGCCGGGTGCGCGGCTGGTCTCGAACGGCACCACGACCAGGCGCCCGCCGTGCAGCAGGGCGCCCCACAGCTCCCAGACCGAGAAGTCGAAGGCGTAGGAGTGGAAGAGGGTCCAGACGTCCTCCTCGCCGAAGCCGAACCACTGCTCGGTGGCGGAGAACAGGCGCAGCACGTTGTGGTGCGGGATCACCACGCCCTTGGGTCGGCCGGTGGAGCCGGAGGTGTAGATGACGTACGCGGCGGTGCCGGGCAGCAGCGGTGCGCCGCGGTGCTCCTCGGTGGGGTCGTGGTCGGGCCGCGCGGCGATCAGGGCGGCGGTGGCCGGCGCGTCGAGCACGATCTGCGGGATGCCGGTGGTGAGCCCCCGGTCGGTCTCGCCGATCAGCAGGGCGGGGCGGGCGTCGGCGAGGGTCTGCGCGAGGCGCTCGGCCGGGTAGTCGGGGTCGAGGGGGACGTAGGCCGCGCCCGCCTTGAGCACGCCGAGCACCGCGACGACCAGCTCCGCGGAGCGGGAGAACATCAGGCCGACCGTCCGCTCGGGGCCGACGCCCTGCGCGATCAGGTGGTGCGCGAGGCGGTTGGCCCGCGCGTTGAGCTCCGCGTAGGTGAGTTCGGTGTCCGCGGCGGTCACCGCGATCCGCTGCGGAGTCCGTGCCGCCTGTGCCTCGAAGAGCGCCGGGAGCGTCGCGGCCCCGCCTGCGGGCGTCCTGCCGGTCCCACGCGCGTCAGCGCCCTGCTGGCCAGTCACCGAAACCACCGCTCAAACCCCCTGGAACCTTCTGGAACCTTGATTGCTGCCCGAATGACCTGCGGAATCAATTACCGGAGAATCGCCGACCGGCGACAGGCAAATGCAATGGGAAACCGTGGATACGCGCCGTACGCCATTGCCCCCGAAACGCTGCCACGGCGGATCAGTGAAGCAGCCACAACCGCTCCTGGCCAGAACCTTATCGGCAGGCCCGCCGCAGAGTTCTCGGCATGTATAGAAACAAGGTTCTAGTACCAGGACTAGAACCTTGGTTGCGTTTACCCGGACGCGGCCGCACCGCAAGCCCGGCCCACGGCGGTCCGACGGCGAGCCCGGCCGACCCCCCTGCCACCCCCGGATCTCGCGGAATTGCCTCTCCGCGTCCGTCGGTCCGGCCTCCGCCGGCTCCACGGACGACGCATTCCGCTTCCCCCGGACACCCGCCCTCGCCGGCGAATCCTCGGTGCGGCCTCCGGCCAACCTTGGTACTAGACCCACACCGCGCGTCTAGTCCATAGGTTGCATTTACCGGAATCCCGGTATGCCCCATGCTCCGACTACGGCGCATTCGTATCCCATGCGGCTGGAGTTCTTCCGTCGGAATTCATTGCGCAGGGCAGAAAGGGACGGTTGAACTGGTGGCGAATATGGCGGGCAGGAAGTCGGAACCAGCACCGGTTTTCACGGGCGGTCCGGCCGCCGATCACGAAGTCGCCGCCCGGCAACTGGCGGCCCTGCGCGAGCAGTTGGCGGACCTGCCCCCCAAGCCCGCGCGCACACCGGAGGAGCAGACGGCCGCCGAGGCCCTGCTGACCCGGGGCCACGCGATACGCGAGGCGTTCCTGACGGAGCACGCCGAGGCCGTCTACGAGACGGTGACCAACGGCTTCCGCACCTCGCTGCGGGTCGGCGAACTCGTCGACGCGGTGGCGCTCCGGTTCCCCGAACTGGTCCCCTCCCGCGCCCAACTGGCCGCACATCAGCTGCCGTTGAAGGACCGCGACAGCCTGGAGATCGCCCAGGGCATCTTCCTCGCCCAGGTGCTGGCCCGGCCGCGCACCGGCCACCACCTGCTGCACGCGATGGCCCAGCCCCGCCAGGAGGCCCTCGACCTGCTCGACACCCTGCTGCTCGACGACGCGGTCGACCTCGGTGTGGTGCACGTCCAGCGCAAGGACAACGTCGGCCATGTGACGGTGCAGAACCACAGCTGCCTCAACGCCGAGGACGATGCGTCAACCGCCGCCCTGGAGACGGCCGTCGACCTCGTCCTGCTGGACGACCGGATCGAGGCGGGAGTGCTGCGCGGCGGTCCCGCCACCCATCCGAAGTACGCGGGCCGCCGGGTGTTCAGCTCGGGCATCAACCTGACGCACCTCTACCACGGCCGTATCTCGCTCACCGATTTCTTCCTGGAGCGCGAACTCGGCGTCGTCAACAAGCTCTACCGCGGCCACGACCTCGCACCGCCGCGCCCCGACGCACTGGAGAGCCGGCACGAGAAGCCGTGGATCGGCGCGGTCGACTCCTTCGCCATCGGCGGCGGCTGCCAGTTCCTGCTGGTCCTGGACCGGGTGGTCGCGGAGACCGGCGCGTACTTCAACCTCCCGGCCGGCAAGGAGGGCATCATCCCCGGCTGTGGTGTGATGCGCCTGCCGCGCTTCCTCGGCGAGGGACCGGCCCGCGAGGCGGTGCTCTTCAACCGCGACTTCCCGGTGGACAGCCCGGACGGCAGACGGCTGGTCGCCGAGGTCGTCGACCCGGCCGGTATGGACGACGCCATCGCCCGCGCCGTGGACCAGCTGATGGCCTGCGGTCTGCCGAGCGTGCGCGCCAACCGCCGGGCCATGCGCCTGGGCGCCGAACCCCTCGACCTGTTCCGTACGTACATGGCCCACTACGCCCGCGACCAGGCGTACTGCGCCCACAGCGATGCGCTGATCCACAACCTGGAACGCACCTGGTCGGCACACCGGCGGAGGCCGAAGTGACGCTCCCCGGGCCGCCGGCGCCCGCCGGGACCGTCACCCTGTCCCTCGCGGACCTGCACGCCTCCCTCGGCGACCCGGTGATGGCGTCCATGAACATGCTCAGCGAGATCGCCGAGCGCCACCCGGACGCCATCTCCTTCGCCTCGGGCAGCCCGTACGAGGGGTACTTCGACACCGAGTCCCTCCACCGCCATCTGCGGACGTTCTGCGACCACCTCGCCCACGACCGGGGCATGGACGAGGCGCAGGTGACCCGGACGCTGTTCCAGTACGGCCGGACCAAGGGCGTGATCACCGACCTCCTCGCCACCTATCTGGCGCGCGACGAGAACATCCACGTCGACCCGGAGTCCCTCGTCGTCACCGTGGGGTGCCAGGAGGCCATCCTCCTGGTCCTGCGCGCGCTGCGCCGCGACGCCCGGGACGTGGTGCTGACCGTGTCCCCGTCCTACGTCGGCCTGACGGGGGCGGCCCGGCTGCTCGACATGACGGTGGTGCCGGTACGCGAAGGCCCGCTCGGCATCGACCTGGACGACCTCACCGAGCAGCTCCGCCGGACCCGCGCGGACGGCCTGCGGCCCCGCGCCCTCTACCTCGTCCCCGACTTCTCCAACCCCTCCGGCCGCAGCCTCGACATGGCGACCCGGCACCGCCTCCTCGCGCTGGCCGAAGAGGCGGACATCCTCCTGCTGGAGGACAACCCCTACGGCCTCTACACCCGTGCCCAGACGCGGCCGCCGACCCTGAAGGCGCTGGACACCCGGCGCCGCGTCGTCTACCTCGGCTCGCTCGCCAAGACCGGTCTGCCCGGCGCCCGGGTCGGCTTCGCGGTCGCCGACCAGCCGGTGACCGGCGCCGGCCCCGGCGGTCTGCTGGCCGATCAGCTCTCGACGCTGAAGAGCATGGTCACCGTCAACACCTCCCCCCTCGCCCAGGCCGTCATCGGCGGCAAACTGCTGGAGAACGACTGCCGCCTCTCGCTCGCCAACCGGCGCGAGACGGAGATCTACCGGCACCACCTCGACTGCCTCCTCAACGGCCTCGACAAGCGCTGGCCGGCGGCGGTCCGCGCCCGCCTGGGCATCGACTGGAACGTCCCGGGCGGCGGCTTCTTCGTCGTCCTCACCGTCCCGTTCCGCGTGGACGACGAACTGCTGGCACGCTCCGCCCGGCGGCACGGCGTGCTGTGGATGCCCATGCACCACTTCTACGCGGGCGGCGGCGGCCACCGGCAGCTGCGCCTGTCCTACAGCCGGATCACCCCGGAACGCATCGACGAAGGGCTGGACCGGCTCAAGGCGCTGGTCGACGAGGAGTGCCGCGCCCGGTGACCGCGGATTCCGTACCGGCCGTGCCCAGCCGTCCCCGTCATCTCCCGGAGGTCCCCGCCATGTCCGTCACCAGCCGCCCCGGCCCCGCGCCACCGGGCACACACGAGATGCTGCCCGGCGCGGAACCGGTCCGCCTGCTGGACGCCGCGGGACGGTGGGTGGGCACCGGCACCCCGCCCGACGCCGGGCTGCGCCGCGAGCTCTACCGGCGGATGGTGCTCGGCCGCCAGTTCGACCGCCAGGCCACCGCCCTGGGCAAGCAGGGCGCACTGGCCGTCTACCCCTCCTCGTACGGCCAGGAGGCGTGCCAGATCGGCGCCACGATGGCGCTGCGCGAGACGGACTGGCTCTTCCCCACCTACCGCGACAGCGTCGCCCTCGTCGCCCGCGGTATCGACCCCTTCGAGGTGCTGACGCTGATGCGCGGCTCCTGGCACTGCGGCTACTCCGTCCGCCGGCACCGCACCGCACCGCAGTGCACCCCGCTGGCGACCCAGTGCCCGCACGCCGTGGGCCTGGCGCACGCGGCCCGGCTGGCCGGGGACGACCTCGTCTCGCTGTCGTTCATCGGCGACGGCGGCACCAGCGAGGGCGACTTCCACGAGGCGTGCAACTTCGCCGCCGTCCACCGGGTGCCCACCGTCTTCCTGGTCCAGAACAACCAGTACGCCATCAGCGTCCCGCTCGCCGCGCAGACCGCCGCCCCCACCCTCGCCCACAAGGCCATCGGCTACGGCATGCGGGCCGCACTGGTCGACGGCAACGACGCGCTGGCGGTGTACACCACCGTCACCGAGGCCGTCGAACGCGCCCGCGCGGGCGGCGGCCCCACCCTCATCGAGGCCCTCACCTACCGCATGAACCCGCACACCAGCGCCGACGACCCCACCCGCTACCGCAGCGCCGAAGAGGTCGCGGTCTGGTCCGGCCGCGACCCGCTGGACCGCCTGGCGGCCCATCTGCGCGCCGAGGGGCTGCTGGACGACGCCACCGCCGCCGCGTACACCGCCGAGGCCGAGGCCCTCGCCGCCGGCCTGCGCGACCGGATGCGGCAGCCACCGGCCCTCGATCCGCTGGAGCTCTTCGACCACGTCTACGCGGCCCCCACCCCGCAACTGCGCGAACAGGCCGCCGAACTCGCCGCCCGCCTGGGGAGGCACGCCTCATGACGCCGCAGCTGGCCATGGCCCAGGCACTCAACGCCGCGCTGTCCGACGCGATGCGCGAGGACGACCGGGTCCTCGTCTACGGCGAGGACGTCGGACCGCTCGGCGGAGTCTTCCGGGTGACCGACGGCCTCGCGGCCGCCTTCGGCCCGCAGCGCTGCTTCGACGCACCGCTCGCCGAGGCGGGCATCGCGGGCACCGCGGTCGGCATGGCGATGTATGGCCTGCGCCCGGTCATCGAGATGCAGTTCGACGCCTTCGCCTACCCCGCCTTCGAACAGGTCGTCAGCCATATCGCCAAGCTCCGCAACCGCACCCGCGGGGAACTCACCCTCCCCCTGGTCATCCGCATCCCCTACGGCGGCGGCATCGGCGCCGTGGAGCACCACAGCGACGCCTCCGAGGCGTACTACGTCCACACCCCCGGCCTGCACGTCGTGGCGCCCGCCACCGCCCAGGACGCCTACTCCCTGCTGCGGGCGGCCATCGCCTCCGACGACCCGGTGGTGTTCCTGGAGCCGAAGCGGCTCTACCGGCACAAGGGCGAGGTGGCCCGGGAGCGCCCCGCCGAGCCCCTCGGCCGCGCCGCGGTACGCCGCCCCGGCACCTCCGCGACGCTGATCGCGTACGGGCCCGCCGTCCCCGTCGCGCTGGCGGCCGCCGAGGCCGCGGCGGACACCGAGGGATGGGACCTGGAGGTCGTCGACCTGCGGACGCTGGTCCCCTTCGACGACGAGACCGTGACGGCCAGTGTCCGGCGGACCGGCCGCGCGGTCGTCGTCCACGAGGCCGCCGGGTTCGCGGGCTTCGGTGCGGAGATCGCGGCCCGGGTGAGCCAGCGTTGCTTCCACCACCTGGAGGCACCGGTCCTCCGGGTCACCGGCCTCGACCTGCCCTACCCGCCACCCCTGCTGGAACAGCACCACCTGCCCGATGTGCCGCGCGTCCTCGAAGCCGTGGCGGCGCTCCAGTGGCCCGAGACCGGGAGCACCTCATGAACGGCGGACCCACGGCCACCGGGGACCTGCGCTTCGCGCTCCCCGACCTCGGCGAGGGCCTGGTCGAGGCGGAGCTGGTCCGCTGGCTGGTGGCCGTCGGCGACCGGATCACCGCGGACCAGCCGGTCGCCGAGGTCGAGACCGCCAAGACGGCACTCGATCTGCCCTGCCCGTACGCGGGCGTGGTCACCGCGCTGCACGGCGAACCGGGCGACCTCGTCCCGGTGGGCGCCCCGCTGGTCACCGTCGCGGCCGCACCCGAGGCGGCCGGGCCCCCGGAGCCCGACGGCCCGGTGCTCGTCGGCTACGGCCCCGCCGCCGTCCTCCCGGCACCCCGCCCGGTGCCTCGCCCGGCGGCCCCCGCGATCCGCCCCACCGGTACGGGAGCACGGCCCGCGGTCGTCTCCCCGGTCGTCCGCAAACTCGCCCGCGACCACGGCATCACGCTCACCGCACTGCGCGGCAGCGGGTCCGGCGGGCTGATCCTGCGCGCCGACGTCGAGGCCGCGATCGCGCTCCGCACGCCCGCCGCCGGCGCACCGGTCCGGCTGCCGCTGCGTGGCCGAAGCCTGCTGGCCGCGGAGAAGTTCACCCGCAGCCATCAGGACATCCCCCGCGTGACCATCTGGCAGGAGGCGGACGTCACCGGCCTCCTCGCCCGGCGCGACGCGCTCCACGACCGGCACCGGCCCTGCCGCACCGGCCTGCCGGCGCTGTTCGGCACGTTCTGCATCGAGGCACTGGCGCTCTACCCGCGGCTGAATGCCCACGTGGACACCGCACGCCGGGAGATTCTGCAATTCCCCGGCATCGGCCTGGGCATAGCCGTACAGGCGGAAACCGGTCTGGTCGTCCCCGTACTGCGGAATGCCCAGCAGTACGATACGGATTCCCTCGTCCCGGCCATTCACGAACTCGTCGGCGCGGCCCGCGCGGGAACCCTCGCACCGGCCGATATGAGCGGCGGTACTTTCACGCTGAACAATTACGGAATATTCGGGGTAGCCGGAGCCACACCGCTGCTCAATATCCCCGAAGCGGCAATGCTCGGCATCGGATCCATCGCGAGCCGGCCATGGGTCGTCGAGGAACAGCTCGCCGTGCGCAAGGTGGCCACATTCTCGCTCACCTTCGACCATCGCGTATGCGACGGCGAGACAGCGGCCGCCTTCCTGCGGCACGTCATACAGCGGGCCGAGGGGCGGCCCGCGACCGCTGTCCCGTAGTCGTTCAGCTGGCCCGCGCCTTCTGGACCTCTTGGCGCAGGATGAGAGCGGTGGCCTCGGTGCGCCCCGAGACCCCCAGCTTGCGGTAGATGGAGTGCAGATGGGTCTTGACCGTACGCTCGGCGATCTCCAGCCGGCGGGCGACCAGCCGGTTGGGCAGCCCGGTCACAACCAGCCGGAGCACCTCGCGCTCCCTGGGTGTCAGGGTGTCGACCGGCAGGCGCGTATCAGGGGCCCGCGGACCGCCGTACCGCTCCACCGAGCACTGCTCACGGACCTGAAGATTGTCCTGAAACTGACCCTGCCCGGCCTTCTGCAGGCGCTCCACGGCGAACAGCAGGTCACGGAGCGCGGCTGCCGTACGGTCCAGCGCCGCCGCATCCGCCCCGCCCACAAGAGGTAAAACCTGATCGATCCACGCCTGGTCAACTGACACCGGTACACGACCTCCCCTGTGAATCCACCCAATTGCCCGCAAGCCGCCCGTGCCCGGCGCATGGCGCGACGGTCGGTCAGCCGGGTGTCCAATGATTGGGATAAGCAATGCCGTATTTCACGTGCCGCATCCCGCATGCGCACGGCGGGCGCAAAACGGTAACCCAATGTCACCGTCCCCCAGTTCCCCCATTCCTCACGCTCAGCCTAACAAGTCTTGATCCGAATTCAAGACATGCTCCGAGAGAGCGGAACGCATCCTCCGCATCACCACTCCCGACTCCGGGCCCGCACCCCGCACCGAATACGCGAAACCGCGCGCGCAACAAGAACGCAACAAAGGAAGCCGCTTCTCGCGTGGCGAGAAGCGGCTTCCGGAACAGCGCAAAAACAAAGAAGAAAGCGAGGAGAGGAACAGCCGCGACGACCATGCCTCCCGGCGGACCGGCAGACCCGGTCCCGACGGCCGCGGCCTCAGTGGCCGAAGACGACCGCGAAGGCGATCCCCAGGAGCAGCAACGCCCAGCCGCCGATGCCCAGCCAGCCCATCACCAGGCCGGCGAGCGCCTGACCGTCCCCGCGCTCACCGGTCCGGCGGATCTCCGCACGCGCCTTGTGGCCCAGGATCACGGCCGGGATCGAGGTCAGTCCCCAGGTCGGCAGCGAGAGGATCCCGCAGACCAGCGCACCGGTCGCGGTGCTGCTGGTACGCACCGGCGGCGGCATCTGCATCGGCATGAACGTCGCCGGCACCGGCCGCGGCTCGAACGCCTGCGCAGTCGGACCCTGCGGCAGGTCCGAGACCAGCATCTGGAGCTCGGAGTGGGTCTTCGCCTCATAGGCGCGGCCGATCCGCTGCTCGTACTCGGCCTGCGGCAGCCGCCCCTCGGCGAAGCCCGCCTTCAGCACATCGACCGCACGCTCGCGATCGGCGTGCGAGGCGCGCATGGCCGGCACCTGATTCGACGGCTGAGCGGGCTGCCCGCCCTGCCAGGGCTGAAACGCCACGCGACCTCCCCCGCTCCATAGTGAGCCCTCATCCTGAGCCCTCATCCTCTCATCACAGACGCAATGGAGGGAGGCCAAGTTCCCTCAGGGCACGAAACCGCCGGACACGGCGGCCCGGGGCACCGGTACGGACCCGCGGCACCCCGCACGGAAGGGGGCCGGCGTCCGCCCCGCAACGCCGCAGGGCGGCCACCCCCATCGGGGTGACCGCCCTGCGTACCACGCGCATCCGGACGAACCGGCGGCGCTTACTGGTTGTACGGACCGTAGTCGTAGTCCTCCAGCGGGACCGCCTGGCCGGAGCCGGTGCCGAAGGGCGAGTAGTCGATGTCGTCGTAACCGACGGCCGAGTACATCGCGGCCTTGGCCTCCTCGGTGGGCTCGACCCGGATGTTGCGGTAACGGGACAGACCCGTACCGGCCGGGATGAGCTTACCGATGATGACGTTCTCCTTGAGGCCGATCAGGGAGTCCGACTTGGCGTTGATCGCCGCGTCGGTCAGCACCCGGGTCGTCTCCTGGAAGGACGCCGCCGACAGCCAGGACTCGGTGGCCAGCGAAGCCTTGGTGATACCCATCAGCTGCGGACGGCCGGAGGCCGGGTGGCCGCCTTCCGCCACCACACGACGGTTCTCACCCTCGAACTTCGTACGCTCCACCAGCTCGCCCGGCAGCAGCTCCGCGTCGCCGGACTCGATGATCGTCACGCGGCGCAGCATCTGCCGGATGATGATCTCGATGTGCTTGTCGTGGATCGCCACGCCCTGGTTGTTGTAGACCTTCTGGACCTCGCCGACCAGGTGGACCTGGACGGCCCGCTGGCCGAGGATCCGCAGCACGTCGTGCGGGTTGATCGCACCCACGGTCAGCGGCTGGCCGACCTGGACGTGGTCACCCTCGCCCACCAGGAGACGGGCACGCTTGGAGACGCCGTAGGCGGTCTCGTCGCTGCCGTCGTCCGGGGTGACGACGAGCTTCTTGGTCTTCTCGGTCTCCTCGATACGGACGCGGCCGGCCGCCTCCGAGATCGGGGCGACACCCTTGGGCGTACGGGCCTCGAAGAGCTCGACGACACGCGGCAGACCCAGGGTGATGTCGTCACCGGCCACACCACCGGTGTGGAAGGTACGCATCGTCAGCTGGGTGCCGGGCTCACCGATGGACTGGGCGGCGATGATGCCGACCGCCTCACCGATGTCGACCAGCTTGCCGGTGGCCAGCGAACGGCCGTAGCAGAAGGCGCAGGTGCCCACCGCGGACTCACAGGTCAGGACCGAACGCGTCTTGACCTCCTCGACACCGTGCGCGACGAGCTGGTCGATGAGGACATCGCCCAGGTCGACGTTGGCGGGGCCGATGACCTTGCCGTCGACGACGACGTCCTCGGCCAGCATCCGCGCGTACACGCTGGACTCGACGTCGTCCGCCTTGCGCAGGACGCCGTCGGCACCCTTCGAGGCGATCCGCAGCTTCAGACCGCGCTCGGTGCCGCAGTCCTCCTCGCGGATGATGACGTCCTGCGAGACGTCCACCAGACGACGGGTGAGATAACCCGAGTCGGCGGTACGCAGGGCGGTGTCCGCCAGACCCTTACGGGCACCGTGCGTGGAGATGAAGTACTCCAGCACGGACAGACCCTCACGGAACGACGCCTTGATGGGCCGCGGGATGGTCTCGTTCTTGGCGTTGGACACCAGACCACGCATACCCGCGATCTGACGCATCTGCATCATGTTTCCGCGAGCACCGGAGTCCACCATCATGAAGATGGGGTTGGTCTTCGGGAAGTTCTCATTCATCGCCTCGGCAACCTCGTTGGTCGCCTTGGTCCAGATGTTGATGAGCTCCTGCGTGCGCTCGTCCTTGGTGATCAGACCGCGCTCGTACTGCTTCTGAACCTTCTCGTCCTGCGCTTCGTAGCCGCGGACGATGGCCTTCTTGGCCTCCGGGACGACGATGTCCGAGACGGCGACGGTGACGCCGGACCGGGTCGCCCAGTGGAAACCGGACGCCTTCAGGTTGTCGAGCGTCGCCGCCACGATGACCTTGGGGTAGCGCTCGGCCAGATCGTTGACGATCGCGGAGAGCTGCTTCTTGCCCACCGAGTAGTCGACGAACGGGTAGTCCTCGGGCAGCAGCTCGTTGAAGAGCGCACGGCCCAGGGTCGTCCGCAGCCGGAAGCTGTCACCCTGCTGCCACTCGGGCTCGCCCTCCTCCTGCACCGGCGGGGTCCAGCCACGGGGCGGGACGGTGCCGATCGGGAAGCGGATGTCGACCTTGGCCTGGAGCGAGAGCTCCCGGTTGTCGAAGGCCATGATGGCCTCGGCGACCGAGCCGAAGGACCGGCCCTCACCAATGACCTCGCGCTCCTCTTCATCCGTGGTGAGGAAGAAGAGACCGAGCACCATGTCCTGGGTCGGCATGGTGACCGGACGGCCGTCGGCCGGCTTGAGGATGTTGTTCGAGGACAGCATCAGGATGCGGGCCTCGGCCTGGGCCTCCGCGGACAGCGGGAGGTGGACGGCCATCTGGTCACCGTCGAAGTCCGCGTTGAACGCGGTGCAGACGAGCGGGTGAATCTGGATGGCCTTGCCCTCGACCAGCTGCGGCTCGAACGCCTGGATACCCAGACGGTGCAGGGTCGGCGCACGGTTCAGCAGCACCGGGTGCTCGGCGATGACCTCTTCGAGCACGTCGTAGACGACCGTGCGGCCGCGCTCGACCATGCGCTTGGCCGACTTGATGTTCTGCGCGTGGTTCAGGTCGACCAGGCGCTTCATCACGAACGGCTTGAAGAGCTCCAGCGCCATGGCCTTCGGCAGACCGCACTGGTGCAGCTTGAGCTGCGGGCCGACGACGATGACGGAACGCGCCGAGTAGTCGACTCGCTTACCGAGCAGGTTCTGACGGAAACGGCCCTGCTTGCCCTTGAGCATGTCGCTCAGGGACTTCAGCGGACGGTTACCGGGACCGGTCACCGGGCGACCACGACGACCGTTGTCGAAGAGGGCGTCCACGGCCTCCTGGAGCATGCGCTTCTCGTTGTTCACGATGATCTCGGGCGCACCGAGGTCGAGAAGCCGCTTCAGACGGTTGTTGCGGTTGATCACGCGGCGGTACAGGTCGTTCAGGTCGGAGGTCGCGAAGCGGCCACCGTCCAGCTGCACCATCGGACGCAGGTCCGGCGGGATCACCGGGATGCAGTCCAGCACCATGCCCTTGGGGCTGTTGCGGGTCTGGAGGAAGGCGGAGACGACCTTGAGGCGCTTGAGCGCCCGGGTCTTCTTCTGGCCCTTGCCGGTCCGGATGATCTCGCGGAGGCGCTCGGCCTCCTCCTCCAGGTCGAAGGTCTCCAGTCGCTTCTGAAGCGCGGCGGCACCCATGGAACCGTCGAAGTACGTGCCGAAGCGGTCACGCAGCTCGCGGTAGAGCAGCTCGTCGCCCTCAAGGTCCTGGACCTTGAGGTTCTTGAAGCGGTTCCAGACCTCGTCGAGGCGGTCGATCTCGCGCTGCGCACGGTCACGCAGCTGCTTCATCTCACGCTCGGCGCCCTCGCGCACCTTGCGGCGCACATCGGCCTTGGCGCCCTCGGCCTCCAGCTCGGCCAGGTCGGTCTCGAGCTTCTTGGCGCGGGCCTCCAGGTCGGAGTCGCGGCGCTGCTCGATCTGCTGACGCTCGACGGAGACGTGCGCCTCCAGCGAGGGCAGGTCGCGCGTACGGCGCTCGTCGTCCACCCACGTGATCATGTAGGCGGCGAAGTAGATGACCTTTTCGAGGTCCTTGGGCGCGAGGTCCAGCAGGTAGCCCAGCCGGCTCGGCACGCCCTTGAAGTACCAGATGTGGGTAACGGGAGCGGCCAGCTCGATGTGGCCCATCCGCTCACGACGCACCTTGGCGCGAGTGACCTCGACGCCGCAGCGCTCGCAGATGATGCCCTTGAAGCGGACGCGCTTGTACTTACCGCAGTAGCACTCCCAGTCCCGGGTCGGACCGAAGATCTTCTCGCAGAAGAGTCCGTCCTTTTCGGGCTTGAGGGTGCGGTAGTTGATGGTCTCCGGCTTCTTGACCTCGCCGTGGGACCACTGACGGATGTCGTCAGCGGTAGCGAGGCCGATCCGCAGCTCGTCGAAGAAGTTGACGTCGAGCACTGTCGTCAATCCCACCTTCGGGGGTTCCCCCGACAATTGTCGCTGCCAGGGTCGAGTCTCAATCATGGTCTGGGGGTCCGGGGTTAGCCGGGGCCTCCGTCAGGAGGCCCCGGCCAGACCCGTCAGACCTCTTCGACGCTGCTCGGCTCGCGCCGGGACAGGTCGATACCGAGCTCCTCCGCGGCGCGGAAGACGTCCTCGTCGGTGTCCCGCATCTCGATGGACATACCGTCCGAGGACAGCACCTCCACGTTGAGGCACAGGGACTGCATCTCCTTGATGAGCACCTTGAAGGATTCGGGAATGCCGGGCTCGGGGATGTTCTCGCCCTTGACGATGGCCTCGTAGACCTTCACGCGGCCGGTCACGTCGTCGGACTTGATCGTCAGCAGCTCCTGGAGGGCGTACGCGGCGCCATAAGCCTCCAGCGCCCACACCTCCATCTCTCCGAAGCGCTGGCCACCGAACTGGGCCTTACCACCCAGCGGCTGCTGGGTGATCATCGAGTACGGACCGGTCGACCGCGCGTGCAGCTTGTCGTCGACCAGGTGGTGCAGCTTGAGGATGTACATGTACCCGATCGAGATCGGGTCCGGGAACGGCTCACCGGAGCGGCCGTCGAACAGCCGCGCCTTGCCGGAGCCCTTCACCATGCGCTCGCCGTCGCGGTTCGGGATCGTCGACTCGAAGAGTCCGGAGATCTCGTCCTCGCGCGCACCGTCGAACACCGGGGTGGCGACGTTGGAGCCGGGGGCGACCTCGTCGGCGGAGATGGCGTGGAGGCGCTTCTTCCAGTCCTGGTCGTCACCCTCGACCTTCCAGCCCTGGCTGGCGAGCCAGCCGAGGTGGATCTCCAGGACCTGTCCCGGGTTCATTCGGGACGGGACACCCAGCGGGTTGAGGATGATGTCGACCGGGGTGCCGTCCTCCAGGAACGGCATGTCCTCGACCGGCAGGATCTTCGAGATGACGCCCTTGTTGCCGTGCCGGCCGGCGAGCTTGTCGCCGTCGGTGATCTTGCGCTTCTGGGCGACGTAGACGCGGACCAGCTGGTTCACGCCCGGGGGCAGCTCGTCGCCCTCTTCGCGGTCGAAGACGCGGACGCCGATGACCTTGCCGATCTCACCGTGCGGCACCTTCAGCGAGGTGTCGCGCACCTCGCGCGCCTTCTCACCGAAGATCGCGCGCAGCAGGCGCTCCTCGGGGGTCAGCTCGGTCTCACCCTTGGGCGTGACCTTGCCGACGAGGATGTCGCCGGCCACGACCTCGGCACCGATACGGATGATGCCGCGCTCGTCGAGGTCCGAGAGGACCTCCTCGGAGACGTTCGGGATGTCCCGGGTGATCTCCTCCGGGCCGAGCTTGGTGTCACGGGCGTCGACCTCGTGCTCCTCGATGTGGATCGAGGAGAGGACGTCGTCCTGCACGAGGCGCTGCGACAGGATGATCGCGTCCTCGTAGTTGTGGCCCTCCCACGGCATGAACGCCACGAGCAGGTTCTTGCCGAGCGCCATCTCGCCTTCGTCCGTGGACGGACCGTCGGCGAGGACCTGGCCCTCGATGACCCGCGCGCCCTCGTCCACGACGACCTTCTGGTTGAAGGAGGTGCCCTGGTTGGAGCGGGTGAACTTCGCGACGCGGTACGTGGTGTACGTGCCGTCGTCGTTGGCGACGGTGACGTAGTCCGCGGAGACCTCCTGGACCACACCGTCCTTCTCCGCCTTGATGACGTCACCGGCGTCGACCGCGCAGCGGTACTCCATACCGGTGCCGACCAGCGGGGACTCCGCCTTGATCAGCGGAACCGCCTGGCGCATCATGTTCGATCCCATGAGCGCGCGGTTGGCGTCGTCGTGCTCCAGGAACGGGATCATGGCGGTCGCCGCCGACACCATCTGGCGCGGCGAGACGTCCATGAAGTCGACCTCTTCGGCGGTGACGAGGTCGACCTCGCCGCCACGGCGGCGGACCAGCACACGCTGCTCGGCGAACCGCATGTCCTCGGTCAGCGGCGCGTTGGCCTGCGCGATCAGGAAGCGGTCCTCCTCATCGGCGGTGAGGTAGTCCACCTCCTCGGTGACCTGGCCGTCGACGACCTTGCGGTACGGCGTCTCGATGAAGCCGAAGACGTTGACCCGGCCGTACGAGGCGAGCGAGCCGATCAGACCGATGTTCGGGCCTTCCGGCGTCTCGATCGGGCACATGCGGCCGTAGTGCGAGGGGTGCACGTCACGGACGTCCAGGCCGGCCCGCTCACGCGAGAGACCACCCGGGCCGAGCGCCGACAGACGGCGCTTGTGGGTCAGACCCGACAGCGGGTTGGTCTGGTCCATGAACTGGGACAGCTGGCTGGTGCCGAAGAACTCCTTGATGGAGGCGACGACCGGCCGGATGTTGATCAGGGTCTGCGGCGTGATCGCCTCGACGTCCTGGGTGGTCATGCGCTCGCGCACGACGCGCTCCATCCGCGCCAGACCCGTGCGGACCTGGTTCTGGATGAGCTCGCCGACGTTGCGCAGACGGCGGTTGCCGAAGTGGTCGATGTCGTCGGTCTCGACGACGATCGTCCGGCCGGACTCGCCGGTCGTCTCGGTCTCACCGGCGTGCAGCTTGACCAGGTACTTGATCGTCGCGATGACGTCGTCCGTGGTGAGCACGCCGGCGTCCAGCGGCTCGTCGCCGCCGAGCTTCTTGTTGACCTTGTAGCGGCCGACCTTCGCGAGGTCGTAGCGCTTCGGGTTGAAGTAGAGGTTCTCCAGCAGCGTCTGCGCGGCCTCACGGGTCGGCGGCTCGCCCGGACGCAGCTTGCGGTAGATGTCCAGCAGCGCGTCGTCCTGGCCCTGGGTGTGGTCCTTCTCCAGGGTGGCGCGCATGGACTCGTACTCGCCGAACTCCTCCAGGATCTGCTCGGTCGTCCAGCCGAGAGCCTTGAGCAGAACGGTGACGGACTGCTTGCGCTTGCGGTCGATGCGGACACCGACCATGTCGCGCTTGTCGATCTCCAGCTCCAGCCAGGCACCACGGGACGGGATGACCTTGGCCGAGAAGATGTCCTTGTCGGACGTCTTGTCGATGGAGCTGTCGAAGTAGACGCCCGGCGAGCGGACCAGCTGCGAGACGACGACACGCTCGGTGCCGTTGATGCAGAAGGTGCCCTTGTTCGTCATGAGCGGGAAGTCGCCCATGAAGACCGTCTGGGACTTGATCTCGCCGGTCTCGTTGTTGGTGAACTCGGCGGTGACGAAGAGCGGAGCCGCGTACGTGAAGTCGCGCTCCTTGCACTCGTCGATGGAGTTCTTCGGGGGCTCGAAGCGGTGGTCGCGGAACGTCAGCGACATCGACCCGGAGAAGTCTTCGATCGGCGAGATCTCTTCAAAGATCTCTTCGAGACCGGACTTGGTGGGGACTTCCTGCCCACTCTCCAGCGCAGCCTCGACGCGACCCTTCCATGCGGCATTGCCGAGCAGCCAGTCGAAGCTTTCGGTCTGCAGCGCAAGGAGGTTCGGAACCCCGAGGGGCTCCTTGATCTTCGCAAAGGAGATGCGCAGCGGGGCGGTGCTGTCGCCGTTGTTCGTATTGGCAGTCGAGGCGTTGCGCGAGGCGGCCAAGAGGGGGTCCTTCCGAGGGCTCGGACTCACTACGCGCGTACCGGTCCCGAATCGAGCGATCTAGGGAAGGCCCAGGTCAGGGCGGATCTTCCGGCAGTGCTCGGGCTCGGGCATGCCCCTGGTGACGGGCAGGGAGCAGCTAACAGGCAGCGCAAAGGGTCAGTGTAGCCACTTGGCACACTGATGTCCAGAGCGAGATTCCGGAGACCGGTTCAGCACCGTGATACCGATCTTCTCCCTCCGGGAGGTAACACCCTCCGATCCGGAGGAGTCCCTCGTTGTTCTTCTCTTCGCCCAATGCCCTGCGCCTGCCGAAAGCCCTGCGCCAGTGGCGCACACCGATGCTTCCCTCTTCGTCGGCGATCCATGCCTCGGACCCTGGATCGCTTCTGCGCCGCGTCCCGAGAATTGCGCGCCACGACCGGTTCGTCAAGGCCCCTCGCCTCCGGAGAGATCGTCACACGGGGCGCGTCCGGGCAACGAAGATCACCATACTCGCACTCCGGCCCGAGGCAACGCAGCCGTGGCGAGCACGCCGAAGGGCGACCACCCGCATGGGTGATCGCCCTTCGCTGTGTCCCGGGGCGCCTGAGGCGCTCAGAACGTGAGTCGGAGACTCAGTGAGGTCACTTGACCTCGACGGACGCGCCGGCGCCCTTGAGGGACTCGGCGGCCTTCTCCGCGGCGGCCTTGTCGACCTTCTCCAGGACGGGCTTCGGGGTGCCGTCGACGAGGTCCTTGGCCTCCTTCAGGCCCAGGGAGGTCAGCTCACGCACGACCTTGATGACCTGGATCTTCTTGTCACCGGCGCCGGTGAGGATGACGTCGAACTCGTCCTGCTCCTCGACCTCGGCGGCGGCCGGGGCGCCCGGGGCACCCGCGGCGACGGCGACCGGGGCGGCAGCCTCGACGTCGAACTTCTCCTCGAACGCCTTCACGAACTCGGAGAGCTCGATGAGGGTCATGTCCGCGAACTGCGCGAGCAGGTCTTCCTGGCTGAGCTTCGCCATGGTGGCGGTCCTTCCACTAATTCGGCTGGTGCCGGATGTACATGTCGGCGGGCGTACGGGCCCGCTGGACTACGGGGTGGGTTACTCCGCAGCCTCGGCGGGAGCCGGCGTACCGGCACCGCCCTGCTCGACCTTGCTGCGAAGCGCGTCCGCGGTGCGGACGAACTTCGTGAGCGGGGCCTGGAAGGTCGCCGCGGCCTTGGCCATGGACGCCTTCATGCCACCCGCCAGCTTGGCGAGCAGAACCTCGCGGGACTCGAGGTCCGCAAGCTTCTTGATCTCGTCGGCGGTCAGCGCCTTGCCATCAAGGACACCGCCCTTGATGACGAGATTCGGGTTCTCCTTGGCGAAGTCACGAAGACCCTTCGCCGCCGTGACCGGGTCACCGGTGACGAAGGCGACAGCGGTCGAGCCCTTGAAGTGCTCGTCCAGCTGAATCCCGGCCTCATTGGCCGCAATCTTGGTCAGCGTGTTCTTCACCACACGGTACTGAGCGTTCTCACCGAGCGAACGACGCAGCTGCTTGAGCTGCGCAACGGTAAGACCGGTGTACGCGGTCACTACAGCAGCGTTGGAGTTGCGGAACTTGTCCGTGATGTCCTCGACGGCTGTGACCTTGTCGGGCCTCGCCATGAGCCTCGGCCTCCTTCCGGGTGATGAGGACCGCGCAGAAGGGGCTGGGCAAAACAAACGCCCCGGCGCAGGCGCACGGGGCGTGACTCGACCAGACATACATCCAGGAGTTCATCCACACATACCTGCGCAGGCCGTCCGCAGCTAGCGGATCCTTCGGCCACCGTACGCCCGAGATCAGGCGCACAGAGACAACCAGCGGTCTTTGGCTTCTCGCACACGGTACGGGAGCGGCCCGCGCTCAGGCAAATCGGCCGAGAGGGGGCGCCGGCGACGACGCCCCCGGTGCGGCTAGCCGGCCACCTTGTCGAAGTCCACGGTCTCGCTCGCCGGCGGCTCGGTCACCGCGACCTTGGTGCCGTAGTCCGAGTAGTACACCATCGAGTCGAAGGCGCTCGCCATGCTGTCGCTCCGCTCGCGCTTCTTGACCAGCAGGTTCTCCGAGTCGATCCAGAGATCGATGGTCTCGCTCTCCCTGCCGGTCTGCTGCATCTGCTGCTGGAGCGCCTTGCGGTCCGCCTCGCTGAAGGACTTGGACTGCATACGGGTCAGCTCGGACACCGTGAGCGTGCCGGTGTAGCGGGTCGCCTGGACACCGCGTACGTCCTCTTTGCCGGCTTCCTTGACCTTGCCCGAGGCGATCAGCAGCTCGACCGCGCGGGTCGGGTTGTTGTTCTGCATCTGGTCCTTGAGCAGCGCGCCGGCCGGGCCCAGCTTCCGCGTCAGGGCGTCGTAGTCGTACTTCACCCAGGACTTGCCGCCCACCGGCAGACCGGCCGCGCCCATGTTCATGTACATCGCCTGCGGCGTGTAGAGCGCCTTGACGGGCTTCCCGGCCACCGGGGACTGCCCGCCCGCCTGGGTGATGTCGACGTCCATCCGCATGCCCTGGGACCAGTCCAGCGCGCCCTTCATGGACTGCGTCGACGGGCCGTTCTTGACCGTGCCCTCGACCTTCGCGGACTTCTTGCCGTCCGTCTGCTGCGAGGCCGTCCGCAGCGAGGCCAGCGCGAGCTCGAGCGGAGACTTCTTCACCACCGCCGTGTCCGACGCCGCTTCGCCTCCGCCCTTGCCACCGCCACAGGCCGTCAGACCCGCCATCACCACGACGCCTGCCACAGCGGCGACCATTCGCTTGTTACGCATGTGAGGCTCCCCCTTTACATCTCTTTTATGGACCTCGGGGGCGACTGTAGCCGAGGGCACCGACACCGAACGCGTCAGACCCCGCTCCCTGACGGGGAGCGGGGTCTGACGGCAATGTCACGCGCTACGAGGCGCCGATCGGCGAGATCAGACGGCTTCGTCCTCGACGAGGAGGTTGCGGGTGCGGTTGGCGTCCAGCGGGATGCCAGGGCCCATCGTGGTGGTGATGGTGGCCTTCTTGATGTAGCGGCCCTTGGCGGCCGACGGCTTCAGACGGAAGATCTCGTCCAGCGCCGCGGCGTAGTTCTCCACCAGCTTGGTCTCGTCGAAGGAGACCTTGCCGATGATGAAGTGGAGGTTCGCGTGCTTGTCCACGCGGAACTCGATCTTGCCGCCCTTGATGTCGTTGACGGCCTTGACGACATCCGGGGTGACCGTGCCGGTCTTCGGGTTCGGCATCAGACCACGCGGGCCGAGCACGCGGCCGAGGCGGCCGACCTTGCCCATGAGCTCCGGGGTGGCGACGACGGCGTCGAAGTCCAGGCGGCCCTTGGCCACCTCGTCGATCAGTTCGTCCGAGCCGACGATGTCGGCGCCGGCGGCTTCCGCGGCCGCAGCACGGTCACCGGTCGCGAAGACCAGGACCCGGGCGGTCTTACCGGTGCCGTGCGGGAGGTTCACGGTGCCACGGACCATCTGGTCGGCCTTGCGCGGGTCGACACCCAGACGCATGGCGACCTCGACGGTCGCGTCGAACTTGACGGACGAGGTGTCCTTGGCGATACGGACGGCTTCGAGCGGGGCGTACAGACGCTCCGAGTCGATCTTCGCGTCCGCGTTGCGAAGAGTCTTGCTGCGCTTCACTGCTGCTCCTGAACAGTTGCGTCCACCCGGCTGCCGCCGGATGGCGGATGGAGTCGTGGTGCGGGCCAGCGCCTGGCCCTGCCACGGGGTGCCTACGAGGTGGCGGTCAGCCCTCGACCGTGACGCCCATGGAACGGGCGGTGCCGGCGATGATCTTCACCGCGGCGTCCAGGTCGTTGGCGTTCAGGTCGGGCATCTTGGTCGTGGCGATCTCGCGCACCTGGGCGCCGGTGATCTTGGCGACCTTCTTGGTGTGCGGCTCGCCGGAGCCCTTGTCCACGCCCGCGGCCTTCAGGATCAGCTTCGCGGCCGGCGGAGTCTTCGTGACGAAGGTGAAGGAGCGGTCTTCGTAGACCGTGATCTCCACCGGCACGACCATGCCACGCTGCGACTCGGTCGCGGCGTTGTAGGCCTTGCAGAACTCCATGATGTTGACGCCGTGCTGGCCCAGCGCGGGGCCGACCGGCGGAGCCGGGTTCGCGGCACCGGCCTGGATCTGGAGCTTGATGAGCCCCGTGACCTTCTTCTTCTTGGGAGGCATGCTCTCTCCGGGTCCTAGTGAGAGTTGTTTCGCCTCATCATCCGGTCATCCGGATGGAGGCATACCGCACAACGATAACGGGTATGGTCCTGCGGCCAAAAACCGAGCAGGTCAGAAGGGCTCCAAGAGCCCGTCTGACCTGTGCGGTGGCTGTTGGTCCGGAAGAACCTAGTTCTTCTGGATCTGGTCGAAGCTGAGCTCGACCGGGGTCTCGCGGCCGAAGATCTCGACGAGGCCCTTGACCTTCTTCGAGTCGGCGTTGATCTCGTTGATGGTCGCCTGGAGCGTCGCGAACGGACCGTCGGTGACGGTGACGGAGTCGCCCACCTCGAAGTCCAGCACCTGGACCTCGACCTTGCGGGACGGCGCCGGCCTGCCCTCGGCCGCGGCGGCCTCCTTGGCGGCCTTCTCCTCGGCCTCCGGGGCGAGCATCTTGACGATCTCGTCCAGCGTCAGCGGGTACGGGTCGTATGCGTTGCCGACGAAGCCGGTGACACCCGGCGTGTTGCGGACGACGCCCCAGGACTCATTCGTCAGGTCCATGCGCACCAGCACATAGCCCGGGAGCTTGTTCTGGCGGACCGTACGGCGGTCACCGTTCTTGATCTGGACGACCTCTTCCTGCGGCACCTCGGCCTGGAAGATGTAGTCCTCGACGTTCAGCGAGACGGCGCGCTGTTCGAGGTTGGTCTTCACGCGGTTCTCGTAGCCCGCGTAGGTGTGGATGACGTACCACTCACCGGGGAGGGTGCGCAGCTCGTCACGGAGGGCGGCCACCGGGTCGACCGGCTCCGGCTCCTCCTCCACGGGCTCCGCGGACTCGTCCTCGGCTGCCTCGCCGGCGGCCTCGTCCTCGTCCGCCGCCTCGTCCTCGACGTGCATCGCGGCTTCCTCGGCGGGCTCGCCGGCAGCAGCTTCCTCGGCGTCGAGCTCGTCGGCACCGTCGGCGTTCTCGACGATCTCCAGAGCGGTGTCGTCGCCCTCGACCTCGGCCGAGACGGCCGCGTCAACGTCGGCCTCTGCAGCCGCGACGGGCTCGGCGGCGTCGTTCAGGTTCGGGTCAGACACGTGGCTGCTTCTTCCTTGCTTCAAGGGGTTGAACATGCGAAAAGGCGCCCGCTGAGACGCCCTCCGCGGGGTCAGCCGAAGACGTACCCGACGACTCGGTTGATTCCCAAGTCAATCACGGTTACGAGACCGATGATGATGACAACGAAGACGATCACCACGGAGGTGTACGTCGTCAGCTGGTTGCGGGTGGGCCAGACGACCTTGCGGAGCTCCGCCACAACCTGGCGGTAGAAAAGCGCAAGACGCGCGAAGGGGCCCTTTTTGCCACGCTTGCCGCCACGACGGGGCTTCTTCTCGGATTCCGCGGCTTCGTCCTCGGAACGACCGCGCTCAGGCATGTCGATGGAGCCCAGGGCGTCCGTCACTCGTCCTCACCTGAATCCGGGTCGTGGCCGTGCCGCGCCCGGTAGAGCCGCACGGCGGTGCATTTCAGTACGTACGCGTGCACGCACCTTGGTGAAGAAGTGCGTGTAGCAGGGCCGGAGGGACTTGAACCCCCAACCGCTGGTTTTGGAGACCAGTGCTCTACCAATTGAGCTACGACCCTTTGCAGTCCCCCAACCTACCGCATACGGCCGACCGCACTGGGTGCGTGAGCCGCGGCGACCTGATGGGAGCCAACGGTCAGCGAGTGTACGTGCTTCGGGGCCGGGCGTCGAACAGGAGGCCCCGGGCCGGTCCACAACCCGTGTGCCGGGCCCTCCGGCGTTCTGGGACGATGCCTGTATGAGCGCTGCCACACCTTCCGCACCGTCCCCCGCCGACCGACGGGTTTCGGCCCGCATCGGGGCGATCTCCGAGTCCGCGACCCTCGCCGTCGACGCCAAGGCGAAGGCTCTGAAGGCCGCCGGCCGTCCGGTGATCGGCTTCGGCGCGGGTGAGCCCGATTTCCCCACGCCCGACTACATCGTCGAGGCGGCCGTCGAAGCCTGCCGCAACCCGAAGTACCACCGCTACACCCCGGCCGGCGGCCTCCCCGAGCTGCGGTCCGCGATCGCCGCCAAGACGCTGCGTGACTCCGGCTACGCGGTCGAGGCCGCGAACGTCCTGGTCACCAACGGCGGCAAGCAGGCCATCTACGAGGCGTTCGCGGCGATCCTCGACCCGGGCGACGAGGTCATCGTCCCGGCGCCGTACTGGACCACCTACCCCGAGTCGATCCGCCTCGCGGGCGGCGTACCGGTGGAGGTCGTGGCGGACGAGACGACCGGCTACCGCGTGTCGGTGGAGCAGCTGGAGGCCGCCCGCACGGAGCGCACCAAGGTGCTGCTGTTCGTGTCGCCGTCCAACCCGACCGGCGCGGTGTACACCCGCGACCAGGTCGAGGCCGTCGGCCGCTGGGCCGCCGAGCACGGCCTGTGGGTGCTGACCGACGAGATCTACGAGCACCTGGTCTACGGCGACGCCGAGTTCTCCTCGCTGCCGGTGGTCGTCCCCGAGCTGCGCGACAAGTGCATCGTCGTCAACGGTGTGGCGAAGACCTACGCGATGACCGGCTGGCGCGTCGGGTGGGCGATCGGCCCCAAGGACGTCATCAAGGCCGCCGCGAACCTCCAGTCGCACGCCACCTCCAACGTCTCCAACGTCGCGCAGATCGCGGCCCTCGCGGCGGTCACCGGCGATCTCACGGCCGTCGAGGAGATGAAGGTCGCCTTCGACCGGCGGCGGCGCACGATCGTGCGGATGCTCAACGAGATCGACGGTGTGCTGTGCCCGGAGCCGGAGGGCGCGTTCTACGCCTACCCGTCCGTGAAGGGCGTGCTGGGCAAGGAGATCCGCGGCAAGCGCCCGCAGTCCAGCGTCGAGCTGGCGGAGCTCATCCTGGAGGAGGCAGAGGTCGCGGTCGTCCCGGGCGAAGCCTTCGGCACCCCCGGCTACCTGCGGCTCTCGTACGCGCTCGGCGACGAGGACCTGGTCGAGGGCGTTTCGCGGATCCAGAAGCTGCTGGCCGAGGCCACGGCGTGAGCCGGCCTCCCGCGGCGGCCGTCCGGCGCCCCGGGAGCTGACCGTCGCGAGCGGGCGCCCGGGGCATGCCGGGCGCCCGTTTCCGTGCCCCGGCGGGCGCCCGCTCGCGTGTTCTGCCGGGCATCCCTTTGGAAAAGGCCCTACCGGCGCGGCGGGTGCGTGCGGCAAGATCTCCGGATGGAGAGCGTTCGTGATGTGCGTCGATTGCCGAAAGCCCACCTGCACCTGCATTTCACGGGTTCGATGCGGGCCACGACCCTGCTGGAGCTCGCCGACAAGTACGGCGTCCATCTGCCGGAGGCGCTCCGCAGCGGTGAGCCGCCCCGGCTGCGCGCCACGGACGAGCGGGGCTGGTTCCGCTTCCAGCGGCTGTACGACATCGCACGGTCGTGTCTGCGCTCGCCCGAGGACCTCCAGCGGCTGGTGCGCGAGGCCGCCGAGGAGGACGTCCGCGACGGCTCCGGGTGGCTGGAGATCCAGGTCGATCCGACCTCGTACGCACCGCGGCTCGGCGGGCTGATCCCGGCGCTGGAGATCATCCTGGACGCGGTCCGCGGCGCCTCCGCGGCCACCGGTCTGGGCATCCGCGTGGTGGTCGCCGCGAACCGTATGAAGCACCCGCTGGACGCCCGGACGCTGGCCCGGCTGGCGGTGCGCTACGCCGACGAGGGTGTCGTCGGCTTCGGCCTCTCCAACGACGAACGGCGGGGCTTCGCCCGGGACTTCGACCGCGCCTTCGCCATCGCCCGGGACGGCGGTCTGCTGGCCGCGCCGCACGGCGGCGAGCTGGCGGGCCCGGCGAGCGTGCGGGACTGCCTGGACGATCTGCACGCCGGCCGGATCGGGCACGGCGTCCGGGCCGTGGAGGACCCCGTACTGCTGAACCGGCTGGCGTCGCGGGGGGTGACCTGCGAGGTGTGCCCGGCGTCGAATGTGGCGCTGGGGGTGTACGAGAAGCCGGAGGACGTACCGCTGCGGACGCTCTTCGACGCCGGGGTGCCGATGGCGCTGGGCGCGGACGACCCGCTGCTGTTCGGCGCCCGGCTGGCCGCGCAGTACGAGATCGCCCGCCGCACACACGGCTTCACCGACGCCGAGCTGGCCGAGCTGGCCCGGCAGTCCGTCCGCGGCTCCCGGGCCCCGCAGGACGAACAGCAGCGCCTGCTGACCGGCATCGACGCCTGGCTGGCGGCCTGACGGCCGGGCCGCCGCCGTTCTCCTACAGGCTGACGCCCACCGTCACCGGCTCGTTGACGAGCAGCACGCCGAAGGCCGCGTGCACGCCGTCGCGGACCTCGCGGGCCAGTGCGAGGAGGTCCTCGGTGGTGGCCGCGCCGCGGTTGGTGAGCGCGAGGGTGTGCTTGGTGGAGATCCTGGCCGGGCCGCTGCCGTAGCCCTTGGTGAAGCCGGCCCGGTCGATCAGCCAGGCCGCGGAGGTCTTCACCCGGGAGTCGCCGTCCGGGAAGCCGGGCGGGGTGACGTCCGGGCCGAGGCGGTCCTGGACGCGGCGGACGAAGGCGGCGTGCTCGGCCTCGGTGAGGATCGGGTTGGTGAAGAAGGAGCCGGCCGACCAGGTGTCGTGGTCCGCGGCGTCCAGCACCATGCCCTTGCCGGCCCGCAGCGCGAGGACGGTCTCCCGCGCCTTGGCGGCCGGGACGCGGTCGCCCGCCCCGACGCCGAGGGCGCGGGCCGTCTCGGGGTACTTCAGGGGCGCGGAGAGGCCGCCGGCGTCTTCCAGGGCGAAGCGCACGCGCAGCACGACGAACCGGTGGGGGTCCTGCTTGAAGCGACTGTGGCGGTAGGAGAAGCCGCAGTCCGCGTTGCGGAGCGTGACGGTCTCCTCGGCGCGCCGGTCGTAGGCGACGACCTCGCTGATGGTGGCGGACACCTCCTGGCCGTACGCCCCGACGTTCTGGATCGGGGTGGCCCCCGCGGAGCCCGGGATGCCGGCCAGGCACTCGATACCGGCCAGTCCGGCGGCGACCGCACGGGCCACCGCGTCGGACCAGTTCTCGCCGGCCGCCAGCGTCAGGTTCGTCCCGTCGAGCGCGAACCCGCGGGTGGCGATGCGCAGTGCGGTGCCCTCGAAGCCCTTGTCGCCGATGACGAGGTTGCTGCCGCCGCCGATGATCAGCAGCGGAGTGCCGGTGTCGTCGGCTTCGCGGACGGCGGCGATGACCTCGTCGTCGGTGGTGGCCGTGACCAGGCGCCGCGCCGGGCCGCCGAGGCGGAAGGTGGTCAGCGGGGCGAGAGGGGCGTCGTGGAGTTCCTGCACGCGCACAAGAGTACGGGGGCGGTCCGGCCGTCCCCAGCCGGACCGCCCCCGGCGGCAACGCTTCAGGCGAGGCGGACGACGGCGCGGGACATGCCCAGCACCTTCTGGCCCGCGCTGGTCGCGGTGAGGTCGACGCGGACCGTCCGGGCCTCGTCGTCCAGCTTGGCCGCGACCTTGGCGCTGACCTCGATCAGCGCGCCGGTCTCGTCGTCGGGGACGATGACGGGCTTGGTGAACCGCACGCCGTACTCGGCGACGGCGCCCGGGTCACCGGTCCAGTCGGTGACCACCCGGATCGCCTCGGCCATCGTGAACATGCCGTGCGCGATGACGTCCGGCAGCCCGACCTCCTTGGCGAACTTCTCGTTCCAGTGGATCGGGTTGAAGTCGCCGGAGGCGCCCGCGTACCGGACGAGCGTGGCGCGGCTCACCGGAAAGGACTGGGCGGGGAGTTCGGTGCCGACCTCGACATCGTCGTAGGAGATCTTCGCGGTCATCTCAGGCCCCCTCGGCGGCGCGGGCCACCAGCTTGGTGAAGGCGGTCACGACGTGTTCGCCCGCCTCGTCGTGCACCTCACCCCGGATATCGAGGATGTCGTTGCCCGCCATGGACCTGACCGCCTCGATGGTGGAGGTGACGGTCAGCCGGTCGCCGCTGCGCACCGGGCGGGTGTAGGCGAACCTCTGGTCGCCGTGCACCACCCGGTTGTAGTCGAGCCCGAGCTGCGGGTCCTCGATGACCTGCCCCGCGGCCCTGAATGTGATCGCGAACACAAAGGTCGGCGGTGCGATCACCTCGGGGTGACCGAGCGCCTTGGCCGCTTCGGTGTCGGTATAAGCGGGGTTGGTGTCGCCGATCGCCGCGGCGAATTCGCGGATCTTCTCCCGACCGACCTCGTACGGCTCGGTGGGCGGGTACGTGCGACCTACAAATGACTGGTCGAGAGCCATGGGCCTCGCAACCTCCCTGTCCTGATGCGGTGATAACGCCGTGAGGCCGCCCCCATCGGATGGGGACGGCCTCACGGACGAGCCTGTGTTATCGCGTCTCGCGGTGCGCGGTGTGCGAGTTGCAACGAGGGCAGTGCTTCTTCATCTCAAGACGGTCCGGGTCGTTACGCCGGTTCTTCTTGGTGATGTAGTTCCGCTCCTTGCACTCCACGCAGGCCAGCGTGATCTTCGGGCGGACGTCGGTGGCAGCCACGTGAGTGCTCCTTGACGGACAAATGGACGGATGAACGCATAAAAGAGTAGCCGATCGGAGGACCGACCCCACAATCGGCTACTGTAGGTAGCGGTGACCGGACTTGAACCGGTGACACAGCGATTATGAGCCGCTTGCTCTACCGACTGAGCTACACCGCTGTGATGTAAGAGTTCCCCGCCCGAAGGCGGGATACCTCACACATCAGAGCCCCAATACGGAATCGAACCGTAGACCTTCTCCTTACCATGGAGACGCTCTGCCGACTGAGCTATTGGGGCGAGCGATGAAGACATTACACGGACCGCAGCCAAAGGTGAAATCCGTATCCGGGCCCTGCCCCAGCCGCCCCGCGCACCACACCGGTACGACTATTCCGCGCCTGCTCGAAGCTCTCCCGGCCGCCCCATAGGCTCGGACGAACGCTGCGTGATCTTGCACGCCCGTGCCTTCGAGGAGCGCGATGTCCGACAGCAGTTCACCGCAGCCGCATCCCCAGCCGGACAGGCCGGACCAGCCGGGCGGCCCCGCCGGCACCGCCCGGCACCCCAAGCCGGACGCGGGCGCGCTGGTCCTGTGCGGCGCCCGGCTCGCCGACGGGCGCACGGTGGACGTACGGCTCGGCGGCGGGTGCATCGAGGCCGTCGGGACGACCGGCAGCCTCGGCCCGTACGGCGCCCGCATCGACCTCGCCGGCTATCTCCTGCTCCCCGCCCCCGCCGAACCGCACGCGCACTGTGACACCGCGCTGACGGCGGACTGCGACGGCCCCGCCGCCGACTCCCCCGAGGACGTCCAGCGGCGTACGACGGAGGCCGCGCTGCTGCAGCTCGGGCACGGCGCGACCGCCTGCCGCAGCCACGTCCGGATCGGCGACGTACAGGGCCTGCGCTCGCTGGAGGCGGTGCTCCAGGCGCGCCGGTCGCTGCGCGGGCTGGCCGATCTGGCGGCGGTGGCGGTGCCCCGGGTGCTGACCGGCGTGGCCGGCGCGGACGGGCTGGCGATGCTGCGGGACGCGGTGAAGATGGGCGCCTCGGTCATCGGCGGCTGCCCGGACCTGGACCCCGATCCGGCCGGGTACGCCGAGGTGGTCCTGGAGCTGGCCGGCGAGCACGGCTGCCCGGTGGACCTGCACACAGACGGTGACGACCCCGCGCGGCTGGCGCGCTTCGCGGCGATGGCCGGCGGACTGCGGCCGGGGGTCGCGATCGGGCCGTGCGCGGGCATGGCGCGGATGCCCCGGAGCGTGGCGACCCGGGCCGCCGAACAGCTGGCCGCCGCCGGTGTCGCGGTGATCTGCCTGCCGCAGGGCGACTGCACGGGCCTGGAGCGGCACGGCTCCCGGGTCTCCCGGCCGGCCCCGGTCCGGCTGCTGCGGGCGGCCGGGGTGCGGGTCGCGGCGGGCAGCGGGGCGCTGCGCGATGTGGCCAATCCGGTGGGCCGCGGCGATCCGCTGGAGGCCGCGTATCTGCTGGCGTCGCTGGGTGAGGCCACGCCCGAGGCCGCGTACGAGACGGTGAGCACGGCGGCGCGGGCGACGCTGGGCCTGCCGGAGGTCCGCGTCGAGGCGGGCTTCCCCGCCGAGCTGCTGGCCGTCCGCGGCGAGCGGATCGCCGGGGCGCTCTCGCTCGCCTACAGCCGGATCGTGGTGCACCGCGGGCGGGTGGTGGCGCGTACCAGCGCGGTGCGCGAGTACTGCGACTCGGCGGCCGAGGTGGCGCTGGAGCTGCCCCGGCAGTCGCAGCGCTGACGCCGGGGCCGGCCCGGTCGTCCCGCCGTCCGGTCGTCCGGAGTGGCCGACGCCGCCCCGTCCCGGCGGTGCGGCGCGGGAGTTGCGCGTACGGTCGGCATCATGCGCATTGTCATCGCAGGTGGACATGGTCAGATCGCGCTTCGGCTGGAGCGGTTGCTCGCCGGGCGCGGGGACGAGGTCGCGGGCATCGTCCGGCGGCCCGGACAGGCCGGGGACGTGCTGGCCGCGGGAGCCGAACCGGTGGTCTGCGACCTGGAGTCGGCGACGGTGGCGGATGTCGCGCGCCATCTGGAGGGCGCGGACGCGGCCGTCTTCGCCGCGGGCGCGGGCCCCGGCAGCGGCGAGGCCCGCAAGGACAGCGTGGACCGCGGCGCCGCGGTCCTCTTCGCGGACGCGGCCGAGGCGGCCGGGGTGCGGCGCTTCGTCGTGGTCTCGTCGATGGGCGCGGACCGCGAACCCCCGGCGGACACCGACCCGGTCTTCGCGGCCTACCTGCGCGCGAAGGGCGCCGCGGACGCGGACGTACGCTCCCGCGCCGGACTCGACTGGACGATCCTGCGCCCCGGCCGGCTGACGGACGACGTCGGAACGGGCCTGGTGACGCTGGCCGACGCGACCGGCCGCGGCGCGGTGACCCGCGACGACGTGGCAGCCGTGCTGGCCGCCCTGCTCACCGAACCGGCCACCGCCGGCCGGTGCCTGGAACTGGTCAACGGCGATGTCCCGCTGGCCGACGCGGTACGGGCGGTGGCCGCGCACTGAGGCGGCGTGCCGGCGGGTGCCGGTCCGCTCCTGCGGGTGAGCGACCGCCGCACAGGTGACAGGCCACCGCCGTAAAGCCCGGCCGGTACGCGCTCGGCCGGGCCGTACGGCGGCGGTGCGGCGCGCGCCCTCAGAAGAGCGGCTGTTCGGCCCAGATGACCTTGCCTTCCGAGGTGTACCGGGTGCCCCACCGTTCGGCGAGCTGGGCGACGAGGAACAGGCCGCGGCCGCCCTCGTCCTCCGCGGCCGCGTAGCGCAGATGCGGTGAGGTGCTGCTGGTGTCGGAGACCTCGCAGATCAGGCTGCGGTCGCGCAACAGGCGTACGTGGACCGGGCCGGAGGCGTGCCGGATGGCGTTGGTGATCAGCTCGCTGAGGATGAGTTCGGTGGTGAACACCGCATCGTCCAGGCCCCACCGCGTCAGCTGCCGGCTGACGTCGGCGCGGGCGCCGGCCACGGCCGCGGGGTCGGTGGGCAGCTCCCACTCGGCGACCTGACCGGCCGCCAGGACGTGGGTGCGGGCGACGAGCAGGGCGATGTCGTCACTCTGCTCGGCGGGCGGCAGCACGTCGAGCACCGCCTCGCAGATCTCCTGCGGCGACCGGCCGGGGGCCGCCAGCGTGCGGCTGAGGATCTCCAGCCCGGCGTCGATGTCCCGCCTGCGGTCCTCGATCAGCCCGTCGGTGAACAGGACCAGGCTGCTGCCCTCGGGCAGCGGCAGTTCCGTGGCCTCGAAGGGCATACCGCCCAGACCGAGCGGCGGGCCGGCGGGGAGTTCGGGGAACCGTACGGTGCCGTCGGGGTGGACGAGGGCCGGCAGATGGTGGCCCGCGCGGGCCAGGGTGCAGACTCCCGAGACCGGGTCGTAGATCGCGTACAGGCAGGTGGCGCCCGCGATCACGGGTTCCCCCTCCGCGGCGGACGCCTCCTGGTCGATGCGGCCGACCAACTCGTCGAGATGTCCGAGGAGTTCGTCCGGCGGCAGATCGAGGGAGGAGAAGTTCTGCACCGCCGTGCGCAGCCGGCCCATCGTGGCGGCGGCGTGCAGACCGTGGCCGACCACGTCGCCGACGACCAGGGCGACGCGGGCGCCCGGCAGCGGGATGACGTCGAACCAGTCGCCGCCCACCCCCGACTGGGCGGGCAGGTAGCGGTAGGCGATGTCGAGGGCGTTCTGCTCGGGCAGGCCGCGCGGCAGCAGGCTGTGCTGCAACGTCACGGCCAGGGCGTGCTCGCGCGTGTAACGGCGCGCGTTGTCGATGCACACCGCGGCGCGCGCCGCCAGCTCCTCGGCCAGCGACAGATCGTCCGCCTCGTAGGGGCCGCTCTCCTCGGTACGCCAGAAGTTGACGATCCCCGTCAGCACGCCCCGGGCCTTCAGCGGGACGGTGATGAGCGAGTGGAACCCGTAGTCCAGGACCCGCTCGGCGTGCGCGGCCCCCTGCGTACGCCAGTCGACGGCGGTCCGCAGGTCGGGGACGAGCACCGGATGCCCGCTGATGAACCCCGTGGCCTGCGGAGTGGGCGCGGCGTACGTCACCGGCTCGCCCACCGGGTACAAGGGGTGGTCGTCCCGGGCGCCGCGGACCGCCACCCGGCGCACCTCCGCCGCCGAGCCGCGCACCGCCACCGGCGGCTCCTCGCCCCGCAGGACGGCCGGGGCGAGATCGACGCTGACGTAGTCGGCGAACCGGGGGGTGGCGACCTCGGTGAGCTCCTCGGCGGTACGCGCCACGTCGAGCGTCGTCCCGATGGCGACGCTCGCGTCGTACAGCAGCCGCAGCCGGCCGCGCGCGACCTCGGCCTTCCCCGCGAGCGCGCGCAGCTCGGTGGTGTCCCGCAGGGTGGCCACGCTGCCGGGCGGGCCGCCCCGGCGGTCCGTGGGCCGGTGGTTCACCGCCAGCAGCCGGTCCCCGACGGGGAGCACCTCGTCGGTGGCGACGCGCCGGGAGGCCAGCAGTCCGGCCGCGCGGGCGTCGAGGCCGAGGTCGGTGACGCGGCGCCCCTCCGCGTCCGGGGGCAGGTCCAGGAGGCGGCGCGCCTCGTCGTTGGCGAGCAGGACCCGGCCGTCGCCGCCGATGATCACCACGCCCTCGCGCACCGCGTGCAGTACGGCGTCCTGGTGCTCGTACATCCGGGTCATCTCGGCCGGGCCGAGTCCATGGGTCTGCCGCTGCAGCCGCCGGCTCACCAGCGCCGCGCCGCCGGTCGCCAGGACGAGCGCGGCGGCGCCGGCGCCGAGGAGCACCGGCAGCTGACGGTCGATCGCGCTGCTCACCCGGCTGACCTTGATGCCGGACGCCACCAGGCCGACGACCGCGCCGTGCGCGTCGGTGACCGGGACCACCGCCTGCTCCTCGTCGCCCAGCGGGCCGTGCACGCTCTCGGTGGTGGTGCGGCCGGCCAGCGACGGTCCGATGGTGCCGACGAACTTCTTCCCGATCTCGGCCGGCAGCGGGTGGGTGTAGCGGATGCCCTGCCGGTTGAGCACGGCGATGAAGTCCACCTGGCCCTTTTTGCGTGCCGCTTCGGTCAGCGGCTGGAGCACCGCGGTCGGGTCGGGGCCGCGCAGCGCGTCCACCAGTCCGGGCCCGTGGGCGAACGCCTCGGCCGCGGCCAGCGTACGGTCGCGGGCCGCCTGGAACCTGTCGCTCCGCGCCTGGAGCAGCAGCGTGGCCACCGCGGCCACCACGAGCAGCAGCACGATCAGCAGTTGCAGCACGAACATCTGCCCGGCGACGCTGCGGACGCCCGCCAGCGACTTGGGACGCCGCGCCGACGGCACCCGCGAATCCGGGCTCCGCTCTCGCCGCTCGCGCCTGTGCCCCGGGAGCCAACTGGCGAGCCATCGGCCCGTGAGCCCCCAGGAACGGCTCCGGATTCGGGCCATACCCCCATATCTACCCCGCCACTCCCCCCGCCGCGAGCGCTACGCACCGGCACGGCCCACGGGAGCGACCGGCCCGGTGAACCGGTCACCCGCCGCACGGACGCCGCGAAGCCGCCGGAAATTCGCCGCTGGAGGGAGCGAGCGGGGCGAAGAGCGCAGAGGGCGCGAAGAGGGCACGAGGAAAACCGCATGGCAAAACGGCCCCTGAACTGCATTAATGCAGTTCAGGGGCCGTTTTTCCACCTGTGGCGGCGCCAGGATTCGAACCTGGGAAGGCGAAGCCGGCAGATTTACAGTCTGCTCCCTTTGGCCGCTCGGGCACACCGCCAGGGTTTGCTGCCTGGAGGCCCGCTGTAAGGCGGTTTTCCGGGGCAACGACGTAAACCATACCCGATGGCTGGGGGTGGTTCGCCACTCGATTCCGCACTGCTGGATCACGGGTGGGTGGCTAGGCTTGCGGGGCGGTCCGGATGGGCCGTACCCCTGACGGATCTACGTACGAGGAGCCAACTCAATATGGCCGACTCCAGTTTCGACATCGTCTCGAAGGTCGAGCGGCAGGAGGTCGACAACGCCCTCAACCAGGCCGCCAAGGAGATCTCGCAGCGCTACGACTTCAAGGGCGTGGGCGCGTCGATCGAGTGGTCGGGCGAGAAGATCGAGATGCGGGCCAACGCCGAGGAGCGGGTCAAGGCCGTGCTCGACATCTTCCAGTCCAAGCTCATCAAGCGCGGGATCTCGCTGAAGTCGCTGGACGCGGGCGAGCCGCAGCCCTCGGGCAAGGAGTACAAGATCTTCGCCTCGATCGAGGAGGGGATCTCGCAGGAGAACGCGAAGAAGGTCGCCAAGATCATCCGCGATGAGGGCCCGAAGGGCGTCAAGGCGCAGGTGCAGGGCGACGAACTCCGGGTCACGTCGAAGAGCCGGGACGACCTCCAGGCGGTGCAGCAGCTGCTCAAGGGGAAGGACCTGGACTTCGCGATCCAGTTCGTGAACTACCGGTGATCAACCGGCCTGACCTGCACGAACGCAGCTAGGCAGACTTTGCAGGGCACAACGGGGGCACATCGCCGAGGACAGCCTCGACGGCGGCCCGCGTTGTGTCTTCCTCATCGGGCCACAGGTGCGTATACGTGTCGAGCGTGATCGATGGCTTCGTGTGCCCGAGACGCTTCTGCACGGTCTTCACGTTCTCACCGTGCTTGATCAGCAGCGAGGCGTAGAAGTGCCGCAGGTCGTGCAGGCTGGCGCCTTCGGGGATCACTACCCGGGCCGGTTCGCGCCCCTCGGGCTTGCCGGCGCGTACCCATGCCGCGTGTGCAGTGTCGTACGCCTTGGTGAGCGCCTCGCCCGCAAGCTTGCGGGACCTCCCCCACACCTGCGACCAGGCGCCGCGCCGGAACACTTCGCGACGCTGATTGAGGAAGAGGAGCCGCGCCGTGCGGGTCCGGGGTTTCCGCGGGTCCGTACGATCCTCGATCTTCACGCCATGCGCCGGGAACTGTTCGAGATGCGCGGCGAGTGCGTCGACCACTGCTTTCGTGAGCGGCACCGTGCGATAGCTCTGATGGGTCTTGGGTTCGCCGAGGTACGGCTCGCCGTCGTCCGGGTCGACGAGTTGCTGACGCACCTTGGCCTCCCGGCGCAGGAAGTCGATGCAGTCGACCTCCAGGCCGAACAATTCCCCTTGGCGCAGCCCCGATGACGCCGCGAGCAGGTACAGGGCGCGGAATCTCGGCGCCGCCGCTTCGATGAGCGCCCGTACCGCGTCGTTATGCAGGGGCGTGACCTCGACTCTCCGCTGACGCGGAAGCCGGACGCCGTCACACGGGTTGCTCGCGATGATCCGGTCCCGTACGGCCGACTTCAGGGGCGTGACCAGATAGGCGTACGTGACCTCTAGAGTCGAGGGCGCGAGCACCTGCGAACGGTCCTTGATCCAGGCTTGTATGTCCGACGCCCGTATGCCGGCAACCGGGCGATCACCGAACATCGGATAGATGTGATTGCGCAGCCCACGCTCAACACGTGACGCCGTGGTGGGCCGGTGCACTGCGGACATGCGCCACCGCTCGGCGACGGCTCGGAAGCTCTCCTTGCCGGCCGAGGGGTCGATGTACAAGCCGCGATCGAGGTCGGCCTTGATGGTGGCCGCGCGCGTGTCGGCGTCGGCCTTCTTTCCGAAGTTCTCTTTGCACTGCTTCCCGCCGGCGTCACGCCAGCGGACTTGCCACCGCTTCCCCTTGCCGTGGTCGCTGCTCGGCACGAGCTTGCGCGTCTTGCTGGTGTGCTCGCCGCACTCCTTGTCGTCCTTACCCGGACGGGACTTGTGCCAGCGGTCGTAAACCTCAGCCATCCGTTTCCCTCCGCTTGCTGGACAGACCCTCTGCCGCTGTGGGTGCCGTGCGTTCGTGCTGCGTACTACGCCGTCCCCCGTACGCCTTCACGACTGGTTCCAGCTCGGCCAAGAGCGCTCGTGTGATGTGACCGCGTGCGGACTGGAGGGCGCGCCTCCCTTCCGGTAGGTCGCCCCGCTCACGTAGGCGCGCCTCGCGTTCCGCGGCCAAGCCGTGCCCCCAGGTCTCGCGCGCCGCGTAGGCGACGTAATGCGGCGTGACGCCGAGTCGCTTCGCCGCCTTGGCCTCCGCTTCATCGGGCTTGTCCTGCGTGTAGCGCACCTGTGCGTCGGCCGGCCAGGGGGAGCGCTCCGACAGCTCTGTCACCACCTGCGCCACGCGGCTGGCCAACTCCTCTCCGGTCTGGTCGCTCCACCCCTTCACGTGCCAGCCGCCGGGGGTCCGCAGGGCGCGGGCACTGGGGCTGTAGTCCCCGCCGAGCACGCGCCGCACCTCGCGGTCGTAGACGCCCAGGTCGGGCGTCAGCCAGACCGTTCCCTCGGGCAGCAGCTCCCCCAACGGGCGCCCATAGATCAACGGCAGTACGACCAGCTCGACGGCGGAAAGCGCGCGCTGCCCGCGCTCAATCTGGCCCACAGTTGGGCGGTGCCACGAGAGCCCGAGCTGTTGCGCAGTCCGCGCCACGTCTTCGGCTGTACGCCCCTCCTCCTCCCGCACGCGCTGCAACTGTCGGCCGATCGCCTTACCGAAGGCCGGGGCCTCTTCCAGTGCCCGCGTCCACTGTTCGTCGACGCCACCGGCGGCTGTGGAGCCGCCTTCCCGTTCTCGCTCGTTGCCATCACTTCGACTCATGGAGCGAAAGAATACCTTCCGCTGGACACGAGTGCGAAAGATCGTTAAGTTTCGAGAGAACGATTTGATAACGCTTCAGCCGGAGGAATCGACACCATGTCTCGCGCTCAACTCACCAGCCTCGCCGCCCCGAAGCACCGCAAGCTCGCCACCGCGCAGGAGCTCGCCGACTACTGCGGCGTACCGCTCACCACGGTCTACCAATGGAGTCACCGCGGGGGCGGCCCCCGCATGATCAAGGTCGGCCGCCACCTGCGCGCCCGCTGGGAGGACATAGAGCGCTGGCTCGACGCCCACGCCACCGACGCCGCGTGATGCGCACCCCGCTCGCTCACCCCACCAACAAGGGCCGCCGGCGCAGCCACGCCGACGGCCCGAACGCCCTCGCCCACCACTTCACCAGTGACCAGCGGCACCGGGTGTCTCACCACCCGGGCCGCTCTGAAGGACGCATCACCGTGCAGACTACGCACCCCCGCAGCTCTCTCACCCCGCCCGCCATGGCCTACAGCCTCCCCGTCCGGCACGGATGGGTCGCGCTGCCTCAACCGACTCGGGAGTTCGGTGGGCTAGCCCCTGTCCCGTATGGCTACCGGGCTGACGTCTACATCGGGGCCGCGCGCGATATCGATGCGTACACCGCTCAGCAGCTCGCCTCCGCCCTGGTGAACTGCGCGTTCTACAGCGTGCGCGGCACCGATCCGCAGGGCCTCGCCGCCGTTGGTGACGCGCTGTCTGCCCTGATCGGCGACGTCGCAGCGGGGAGGACCGTTTGAGTTCCCCGGCTCCCGATCCGCTGCGCGTCGCCCTGTGGCTGGCCGGCCAGGGCTACGCCGTGCACCCGCTCGCCCCTGGCTTGAAGGTGCCCGTGCGCGGCTGCGGCCGCTGCTCCCCCGGTGCCTCCGACCGCCCCAACCCTGCCTACGTTGAACGCGACGGGCGCACTTGCCCCTGCCACGCCCAGGGGCTCCCTTGTCATGGGGTGCTGGCCGCCACGACTGACCCCAACCGCCTCACTACCTGGTGGGCGAACATGCCCGCGGCCGGGGTGGGTGTGGCCGCCGGGCCGTCCGGGCTGGTGATCCTCGACGTCGATTGCCACGGCGGAGAGACGCCCATCGATCCCGAGCGGCTGCTGCCCGGCGTTGAACTGCCCGGCGACATAGCCTCAGGCAGTGTCGTTGACGGCCGCGACGTTCTTGCGCTGCTGGTGGAGGCGCGACGCGCCACGCTGCCCGGCTGCGCCCCGGAAACCCTCACCGTCCGCACCCCCTCGGGTGGGCTGCACTACTGGTTCCGGGTCCCCGCCGGTACGCAGTGGCGCCCCCAAGCAGGGGCGCTTGGCTGGCAGTTGGACGTGCGCGCCGGATCGTCGTACGCCGTCGCCCCGGGCACGGTCACCCGTCAGGGCACCTACACCGCGCTCGGGGACTGCCGCACGGTCGCCGAGTTGCCCGTGTGGCTGGCCCGTGATCTCGACCGCACCGGGCACCGCGTACGCCCTGAGCGGCCCCGCGTCGTCCTGCCCTGGCGCCCCCGCCGGATGGGCAACGGGTACGTGGCTGCTGCCGTTGAGGCAGAACTGCGTGCAGTCGCCGAGGCGCAGCCCGGCACTCGGAACGGCACGCTCAACCGCGCTGCGTTCAGCCTGGGTACCTTGTGCGGCGCCGGCCGCCTCGACCGCGCCCAGGTCACCGACGTCCTCACCGACGCCGCCCGGCATGCAGGGCTGCCCGAACGCGAGGCCGAGACCGCGATCCGTTCCGGACTGGCCGCCGGCCAGAACCACCCGCGCACCATGACCGGGGCCGCCGCGTGACTCCTGCCCCGACCTTCAACCCCGCAGCCGCGGCGCGCTCCATCGTCCCCTTCCCCCGATCGGAAGCAGGCGCGGAGCCGCCCCGTGCTCCGAAACCTGAGCGGAAGCCGCCGCAGGCCGATCTGTTGCGCGTACTCGGACAGAACCGCTTCCGCTACCTGCGCCACAACGGCGCCCCCTACGCCGTCCCCCACCACGGCCCGCCGGTCGCCGTACCGCTGCGTGGCACCGCCCACAGCGGATCAGGGAGTCTGCGCCAACACCTCATCCGGGTATGCGTGACCGAGCACAACTTCACCCCCTCGCAGTCCGCGCTCGCTGACGCACTGGCCGCCCTCGACGCGCTCGCCATGAACGCCCCCGAGACCGAGCTACCCCTGCGCATCGCCCCCGACCCGGACGACCCCGCGGTGACCTGGCTCGACCTCGGCCGCCCCGACGGGGAATCGGTACGCCTTGCCCCAGATGGCTGGACGCTTACCCTCCCCGATCCCGAGGCCGGGCCGGTGTGGCGGCGCAGCAAGCTGATCGCCCGCCTACCGCGCCCGGACCGTCCGGCCGGCGGCTGGCAAGCAGGCATCGAGGAGTTCGCCACGCTGCTGCCGTTCACGCCCCAGACGCTGCCGCTGGCCGTCGGCTGGCTGCTCGCTGCCCTGCGTCCCGGCATCCCCCGGCCCGTCGCCTATCTGACGGGCGAACAGGGCACGGGCAAGAGCACGTCGGGACAGATGCTCGCCGGCGTCATCGAGGGTCCACGCGCGCCGCTGCGCCAGGCGCCCGAGAACCCGCGGGACCTCGGGCCGACCACAGCGGCCGGGTGGGTGCTCGCCCTCGACAACCTCTCGGGCATGCACGGCTGGCTGTCCGACGCCCTGTGCCGCATCGTCACCGGCGACGCCCAGGTAACCCGCGCCCTCTACACCGACGACGACGTGAACGTACTCACCTACCAGCGCCCTGTGCTGCTCACCGGAATCGACCTCGGCGCGCTCCGCAACGACCTCGCCGAGCGCATGCTGCCCCTCGAACTTCAACCCATCCCACGAAACAAGCGTCGCACCGCCGGAGCCCTGTGGGCCGCTTACGAGCGGGCGCACCCACGCATCCTCGGAGCGCTGCTCGACCTCGCCGCCGCCGTGTGGTCAGAACTTCCCCATGCTGCGGCAGAGTTGACCGAGCGTCCGCGACTGGCTGACTTCGCCGAACTGCTGCACGCCCTCGACCGCGTCACCGGCTGGCACAGCCTCGACGCCTTCAACAGGGCACAGGACACGCTCAACGATGCCGTTCTCGACGGTCACCCGGTCGCCGCCGCCCTGCGAGCATGGACGGCCTCTCCCGCCTTCCCCGCCGGTGGCTGGCGCGGAACCATGACGGAGCTGCACGACCTGCTTGGCGACCGAGGCGGGAAGTTCACCAAGGGATGGCCCCAAACCCCCGCCATCCTCAGCGCCCGCATCCGCCAGGTTGCCCCCGCACTCCGCTCCCGCGACATCCATGTCAGCCGCGCCACGGGCAGCAACAAGAACGGCAAGCTGTGGGCCATAACCTACGCCCCAACGCCATAACCCACCCCCGCACGACGCGCCCCGGCACGGCACCCGCCGACCGGGGCGCAACCACGTCCGGGGGACGCATGGGGGACGACGGGGGACGCGCCCAAGGTCACCAGGCGTCCCCCACTACGCCCCGCTTCTGCCTGCGGAAACGGACGAACGACCCCAGGTGGGGGACGCGGGGACGCCTCACCCCCTCTCCTCTCTGTCCCATTGAGGAGAGGGGAGAGGAAAGTAGAGAGCAGCCCAGAAACAGCGTCCCCTACGTCCCCGCCGTCCCCAGCCCGCCGCGGAAGTGTCCCGCCGCGACCGGTCGTGTCCTTGCCCGCGCCCGCGCGCGCGAATATCACACCGCAACGACACTTCCACCCAAGGCGTCTGCGTGGCGCCGCGCAGAAGGTTTCCGCCGCCAAGCGCCATTGTTGACGTCAGCCCCAACGATGCCGCCACCATGTCAGGGGTGCATAGGGGATGGTCCCGCCGCGACGCGGCGTCAGCAGCACATCGACCATTTTGGGGGCGCCCTCAAAATGGTCACCGCAATGGGTCCTGGGGTGCCTCCCCTCCCCCACTGCAAGCGTGTTGTGGGTCGGCAGATGTACGGGGTTGGGCCCCGCACTCCGGTACGGCTCACCTCTCCGTCGTCACCAATTCGCCCAACGCCAGGCGCATCTGTGCGCAGGAACGATGAAACCCCCGCCCGAGGACCGGACGGGGCAAGGTGTAGCGCTTCAGTCAGCCGCGTAGCGGCGCGGCGGCCTCCCCAGGAAGTGGGCCCGGGATCAGGCGGGGCGCGCAGTCCGGGCAGGCGTACAGCGTCACGCTGGGGCCGCTCGCCCGTTCGACATAGCGCACCGCGACCGGGGCAAGGGTCAGCCGCTCACAGCGGCAGCAGACAGCGCCGCTCACGCTCCCACCGCCACCCTGGCCGTACGGGCACCGGGCCGGACGTGCACGCCGTGAATCGTGGCCGGGCCCACGTCGATACCGCGTAGGGCCATGTCGAGCGCCCAGCGCCGTTCAGCCTGGGCCCGCTGCTTCGCGTCGTCCGGCCGCCTGCGGGGCTCCGCAAGCACGTACGGACGCACGGGGCTGATCGTGTCCACGAACGGATGCTTCTCGGCCGCCTCGCGGGCATACGGGCTCTTGCGCTCCGGCAGCAAGCGCAAGGGCCGCGAGGACGGGGCAGGCGCCGGTTCGGGCGTGGGGGCAAGGGTGGCGCGGTGCTTCCCGCGCGCGGGGATCAACAGCGCGAGGAGGCGCACAAGGCGCACGATAAAGTCAGTCACGTTCGTCAGCTCCCTAAAGCTGATGGGCCATGCCCCCGGACGTTCGCCGCGTCGCGGGGGTCTTCTTGTGGGCTGACCCTAGACCTACCTGTAAAGGCCTGTAAAGGCCTGTAAAGGCCTGTAAAGGCCTGCGTGAGCCTGTCAGAGAGTGCCGGTATGCCGCCGGCCGGATACCTTCGGCCCATGGAGTACGGGCCGGATGACCAGGTAGAGCGCGACGCGCCCGACGCGCCGTTTCAGCAACTCGCGGGGATCTTGCGCGCACGGGTGAAACGCGGCGACTGGAAACCCAACCGCGCCATCCCCGGCGAGAACACCCTCGCCGACGAGTACGGGCTTTCCCGCCCGACCGTCCGCCGGGCGATTGCTGTACTGGCCGAGGAAGGGCTCGTTTACGCGGTGTCGGGGCGCGGTACCTACGTAGCCGAGCGGAAGCAGGACGGGGCCACCCCGAGCACGTAAGGCTCCGTCCGTCCGTTACGGGGAACAGCGGGCGGACGGAGCGGCAAGGGGTACGGGCGCCGTTCTATTCGATGGTGGCCACCCATTCGCCTCGTTCGATGTGGCACACGCCGTCGGGCTCGACGCGGACGCGGGAGCCGTACAGGCCGAGACTGCCCTCGGTGTTGAACTTGTGGCGGATGCGTTCCAGCTCGCCCCACAGCCGACGGGGGCCGCCCTGGTGAACGGTCGGGGGGGCGGTCCGGTGCGCCTCGGCGCGGGCCCACGATCCGTCAGTGTGGATCATGTACGCCGTCTGGTGCCCGTCTGGGCCCTCTTCGTGGCGGTGCATAATCCCGGGGGCGGTGAGTTCGAGCATGGTCCACAGGTCCCACGCCTCCATCACTTTCAACACGGGGTAACGGCCCGTGCTGACCTCCTCGCCCTCTTTGTTGCGGAGTTCGAGGAACCACTCGGCGCGGCCGGGCGGGTAGTTGTCGCCGTGGCGTGTGGTCATGAATCCGGCCCAGTCGCGTTCGACGCGGCCGACCGCGCCGCCGTCCGTAGTCTTCTCTACGCCGATGATGAGGCAGGTGTCGGCGATGTTGGTCACCAGCCGTCCGCCCGTGCGCAGAGCCGCGAGCAGCGTCGGCGGGATACGGGGCAGTGACACCGTGCACACGATGCGGTCCCACTGGCCAGGTAGCGGCTCCATCACGTCCGCTGTCAGCGCGCGGGGGGCGAGGCCGGCGGCGTCCAGCCGTTCGGCCGCGGCCTTGGTCAGGTAGGGGTCTACGTCGATTGTGGTCACGCGCTCGTTGCCGAACCGGTGGGCGAGGAGTGCGGCGCCGTATCCCGATCCGGTCCCCACGTCGAGGATGTCGAGGCTCTCAGCAGGGCGGACGTGGCGGTACATCTGCAACGTCAGCGAGGGCAGTGTTGCCGATGAGGTGGGCAGTCCCTCGGGGTGGTCGTCGGGGTGGGCGTGGTCTGCGTGCAGGGGGCCGATGCGCGTAAGAACGGTCATGTCGCTGTAGGCGACGCGCATCCACAGGTCCGGATCGGCCGGCCCGTCGGCCAGTACGGGGCCCGTCGGCTCTTTCCACCACCAGCGGGGTACGAACAGGTGGCGGGGCGTGCCCGCGACGGCGCCACGCCAACGGGACTGTGGGTGTGTCACTTTCTCCGCCAGCATGGCGGCGTGCTTGTGCCAGTCGGTCAACGTTGTCTCCCTGGTAGTGGGTGTCAGACGGGGAACTTGGGCAGACAGGCGGGCTGTCCCGGCTGGCATGCGGAGTCGTCGGGAGCACATCCGGTCTGGCCGGGGGACGGCTGGCAGGAGTCCTCTTGGGGGGTGCAGGTGTCGGGGACACAGGTGCCGGCGTTCCTTGGGATCGTTGCCATCTGGTCGGCCCATGCGGGCCCGGTCAGGATCTCGGCGAGTGACTGTTGCCGGATGGTGCCGGCGGTCATCCAGCGGGACATGACGCACGGGGTGACGATGCCGTCGGGGTTGATGGCGGCGCGGTCGGAGCCGCAGCGTCCGCACAGTTCCGCCGGGCTGTGGATGTTCACGCCGGTGGTGTTGCCGTTGCCGATGGCGCGTACGCGGTCAATGCCGATGTGTCCTGTGACGCCGAGTTGCCGCAGTTCGGCGAGGGCCCCGTTGACGTTCTGTTCTTCGAGGACGTGGATGATGCCGGCGCGCAGCGGGATACCGCGGCGGATGGCTTCGGCGACGTTCGCCTTTGTACGGGCGTAGGAACCGCGCCCGCCGGTGATCTTCTCGTGTTCGGCCGCGTGATTGCTGTAGTAGCTGGTGGCGAGGGTGACACCGTCCTGTTCGAACGCGTGCCACATCGAGGGGCGGATGTGAATGAGGTTGGTGAACACCTCTACACGGATGCCCAGGGACAGCGCGCGATTGATGAGCTGCGGAAGGTAGGGGTGGAGGGTCGGTTCGCCCCCGATGTACTGCACCATGGTCACGCCGAGTTCGCTGGCCTGCGCCAAGAGTGCGAACCAGTTTTCGCGGGTCATGGTGCCGTGGCTGCCGGTCGGTCCCGACTGTGCGTAGCAGTGCGTCTTGCAGGTGTTCTGGCACTGGCCGGTGATCTCCAGCGCGAGCGACGTTACGCCAACGGCGGTGCGCTCATCCATGACTGTCAACGCGATCTCCTTCGGTTGATGTTCCGACGTTGGACCGGCCGCCCTCTTCGGGGGAAGAGGGCGCCAGGGTGACCGTTCCGGCCCGTGGGCCGTGCGTGGGAGACATGGGACAACGGGGCGGAACGGAGTGGTACCGGCGGCCGGGCGGGGCTGTCCTCCTTCTCCCGCCGGGCCGCCGGGGTTCAGGGGCGGCCGGGTGAGCCGCGGGGGTCGACCACGTCGAGCAGCACCTCGACGGCCTCGGCCATCGCCACCAGGCCCATGTCCGTCTGGCCGTACAAAGCCTCGGTGAGGTGCTTCACAGCCAGCGCTACCGGTTCGTCGTCACAGGCGCTGGGGTGTCGACGAACGATGGGCACCAGGACCGCGGCATGTGTCCGCAGACGGGGGCGTGAGCGGTAATCCAACGGATCGGCGTCGGCCGCGGCCTGCTTGATCGGTGCGTCGGGCTGCTTGATGCTGACCGAAGCGGGCGCGCCGTGGGCGTCCACACAGGCGGTGGTGATCGCGGCCGGCGGGGTGATGCCGATCAGTGCGAGGACCGACAAGGGTCGCCATAAGGAATCGCGGCCGCTCATCTCGCCGCTTCGATCGCATCTGGCGACGTCGTCCATTCAAGGCCGCCGCCCTCGGGCGCCAGCCATGCCACCGGCGGCGCGTTCGGCACCATGATGACCAGGCCGTACCGGTTGTCTTTCGAGTCCGGCGCGATGGCGCGCAGAACGCCAACCCGGTCGTCGTGTGCGTGGTCAACGACCAGGCGACCAATCAGCGGGTGCGACTGGTGGCCGAGTCCCAGTGAGGTGGTCATCGCGTGCCCTCCAAGGTCACCGGTAACCCGACGTCGAGGGCACACTCGGAACAGATGGTGATGTCGACGCGGCCGAGTACGGGAACCGCGGGACGGGCCAGGGCGAAAGTCACGCCGTACCCCCGTTCGCCCGCACCAGCTCGCCCATCCCCGTCGGGGGCTCCATGACCGCGTAGTCCGAGAAGATCCGGAAGTAGCGGCGGTGCCCGGTCTCCTGCGCGTGCTTGCGCATCCACTCCTCCACGCCGTCAGGAGTGAGCTGCGGACCGGACTCGGCCTCACACTGCGAGTCGTCTCCGGATACGCACTCGGCCTCGTAGGTGGGCTCTGCTGACTCGTCCTGGCCGACGGTGAACGGGACGTAGCGGAACACACGCCAGGTCATGCCCTCGCCCCCTTCCGTCGCGCGCTCCCGTCGGGCCGGAGTGCGGCGGCAAGCGCGCGGGCCGTCCCCACGTTGCAGCGCCCCAAGTCGATCAGCGCGAGCGGGGCAGGCCCGACGCAGGTAGCGGCGTCGAGTCCGAGGGACGGCAGTTGCACCCCCGCCGCCTTGAGCGCATCGCGCAGTTCATCGCGCGCCTGTTCGGCGTCTCTGACCTTGTCCATGGCCGTCTGCTGCCTGCCTACCGTCGTCATGCCTGCCACTCCGTAGCCGTTGGTCGTTCGTCCCTCACGCTGAGCGGGTACTTACGTTGTGTACTCCCAGCATCACCAGCGCGACGTACGCTCAACAGACCGGAAGCCATTCCAACGGAAGCGGAATACTGGGGAGTTGAATAAGTGAGCGAGGCAGTCGACCAGGCGCGCGAACCCGCGAACGGTGCCGCCTACTTCGGCGTGGAGACCAAGGCGCTACGGGAAGCCTTGGGGCTGTCTCAAGGGAAGTTCGCGGAGAAACTGCACTACCAACAGGCGCAAGTCAGCAAGGTTGAAAACGGAACCGTGCTCGCGTCCGAAGCCTTCGCAGAGGCTATGGACCGTGTCGCCGGAACGCCGGGCGTGTACGCCCGTCTTCGCGCCAAGCTGGGCAAGCAGGGGCATCCTGAATGGTTCGTGCCGTACATCACCCTTGAGGAGTCCGCGAGCGGGATCACGGACTACTCATGCACGTTCCTTATAGGCCTGTTGCAGACCCCGGAGTACGCAGCAGCCGTCATACGCGCCGCTTTTCCACGCGAGACAGAGGACCAAATCAAAGAGCGCGTCGAGCTACGCATAAGGCGGCGGGCCGTCATTGAGCGTGATGAACCACCGCTCTTGTGGGTCGTGATCCATGAAGCTGTCTTGCGTGCGTGCGTCGGTGGTCGTTCCGCCCTGATCGGGCAGCTTGAACACCTGACCGTGCAGATGACATCACCCCATGTCACGGTTCAAGTGCTGCCGTACAAAGCCGGCGCCTCGCCCAGCCACTTGCCGTTTACGCTGCTCTCGTTGAACGGCGCACCCCACGCGGTCTACACCGAGACCCCCACCCATGGCGGTCAAGTGGACGACAGCTCCGGCGTGGTGGCGAAGGCCGTTGGCATGTTCGATCGGCTTCGCATGGCGGCACTGTCCGAAGAAGAGTCGCTGACCCTAGTTCGCAAGATCATGGAGGATCACGCCAAATGAGCAGCACGCCCGACCCTCAGCCCATGCGGTGGGTCAAGAGCACCTATAGCGGCGGCGAGGGACAGTGCATTGAATGGGCACCCGCCCACGCGCACGCAACGGGTGAGTTCCTGGTCCGGGACAGCAAGGACCCGCACGGCCCGGCGCTTACCTTCGAATCGTCCGCTTGGTCGTTGTTCGTCACCGCCGTCAAGGGCGGGGAGTTCCCCGTCTGACTCCCGAGCAGCCCCCAAGTATGCGGCCCTCGCCACGCAGCGAGGGCCGTTGTCGTATTGGCAGGCGCGCCCCACCGGTCGCTACTTGCAGCGGGCCGAGTGCCGCATGCCCTCCCGTGCCCCGAGGGCACAGTCAGGGCACAAGGGCGAGGAAAGGCCCGGAAAACGGCGGCAACTACTGAACGTAGTTTTCGCAGCTCACGGGCCCTTCCGAAGCAAGATCGCAGGTCAGACGATCAAGCGGGAAGTCCGTGAACTACCGGTAGGCACTCCCGGCCGGCGGCGGGCCGCCGGTGTCGGAGAGGTGGCCGGGTGGGGCGGTGTGCCGTGGGCGCGCCGCCCCGCCGGTATGCCGGGGCCCCACCCATGGGCTTGACCTCAACTTTGGTTCAGGTCGCAGGGTGGCGGCATGACTTCACTTCATGACGAGGGCACCGGACATGCCGGGCGCCCCGGATACGACGAGCAGCCCGGATTTCTTGTCGACGCTTTTCCCACGATCCGGCGTCCGGATGCCGGAACCGTGCTGATCGGTGAGTGGGACGCGGGCGGCCCCGAGGGGCAGCGGGCCGTGCTGGACGGTGTCGCGCGCGCCTGGGCGCGGACGCCGCTGCCCACGGGCTTTCTGTCACGGGTGCTGCTCGCCGGGACGGACGGCCGCAGCGTGCTCAACTACGCGCAGTGGACGAGCGATGCGGCGCACCAGGAGTTCGTCCGGACCGAGCGCACGGGGCTGCGGGAGCGGGTCGCGGCGGCGCTGGACGGGGCCGGCGTGGCCGGCGATCCCGGTCCCACGCGCTTCCGGCTGCACGGCAGCCTGCTGCGGGACGAGTCGCCGGCGCCGGGCTGCGTGGTCCGCGTCGCCTTCCGCACGACGGGGCACGGCGCCGCCCGGCAGCTCGTCGACGGTCTGCTGGACATGTTCGGCGGCCGGCAGGGCGGCGACGGCGGGATCGCCTCGCACTTCCACATCAGCGAGGACGGCGGACAGGTCGTCAACTACAGCGAGTGGACGGACGCGGAGTCGCACGAGCGGATCGTCGGCACCGCGTTGCGCGACGGCGGGCGGGTGATGGACTTCATCGCGAGTGTGCCGGGCGTGGAGCCGCAGGGGTTCCGGCGCTACACGGCCCCTCGGGGGCTCGTACGGGTGTGAGGCCCGGACGGGGCGAGGGGCCGGGGCGCTGTCGGTGGGCCGGGGCGGTCAGCGGGTGGCGAACGGCTGGTCGGTGGGGACGATGTCGCGGCCCAGCGGCATCAGGGAGACGGGGATCAGCTTGAAGTTGGCGATGCCGAAGGGGATCCCGATGATCGTCACGCACAGGGCGATGCCGGTGACGATGTGCCCCAGGGCCAGCCACCAGCCCGCGAAGATGATCCAGATGACATTGCCGATCGCCGAGCCGACCCCGGCGTCATGGCGCATGACGGTGGTGCGGCCGAAGGGCCACAGGGCGTAGCCGGCGATCCGGAAGGACGCGATGCCGAAGGGGATCGTGATGATCAGGATGCAGCAGATGATTCCGGCGACGACATAGCCGATCGCCATCCAGAATCCGCTGAGGACCAGCCAGAGAACGTTGAGGATGAGCTTCATGATCGGCAGCCTTCCACGGGCACGAATGTGTCTGCCGTGCCAGACGCTCCGGCCATGGTAAATCGTTGCAGTCGAAGGGCGATATCAGACCTGAGGGGGACACCGGCGGGCATGCACCCTAGGGGCGGTGGCCCGCCATCTGTTCGAGACGGGTGATGCGCTCGCGCATCGGGGGGTGGGTGGAGAAGAGCTTGGACATGCCCTCGCCCGCCCGGAAGGGGTTGGCGATCATCATGTGGCTGGCGGTCTCGATGCGCGGTTCGGGGGGCAGCGGGAGCTGCTGGGTGCCGGCCTCCAGCTTGCGCAGGGCGGAGGCGAGCGCCAGCGGGTCGCCGGTGAGCTGAGCGCCCGAGGCGTCCGCCTGGTACTCGCGGGAGCGGCTGACGGCGAGCTGGATCAGTGAGGCCGCGATCGGGCCGAGCAGCATGATCAGCAGCATGCCCACGATGCCGGGGCCCTCGTCGTCGTCGGAGCGGCCCACGGGAATCAGCCAGGCGAAGTTCACCAGGAACATCACCACGGAGGCGAGGGCTCCCGCGACGGAGGAGATGAGGATGTCGCGGTTGTAGACATGGCTGAGCTCATGGCCGATGACGCCGCGCAGCTCGCGTTCGTCGAGCAGTTGGAGGATGCCGTCGGTGCAGCAGACGGCGGCGTTGCGCGGATTGCGGCCGGTGGCGAAGGCGTTGGGGGCCTGGGTCGGGGAGATGTAGAGGCGCGGCATGGGCTGGCGGGCGGCCGTGGAGAGCTCGCGGACCATGCGGTAGAGCTTGGGTGCCTCGAACTCGCTGACGGGGCGGGCGCGCATGGCCTTGAGGGCCAGTTTGTCGCTGTTCCAGTACGCGTAGGCGTTGGTGCCCAAGGCGACGACGACGGCGATGATCAGGCCCGTACGGCCGAAGAGGCTGCCGATGACGATGATGAGTGCGGACAGTCCCCCGAGGAGTACGGCGGTCCTGAGCCCGTTGTGCCGGCGGTGCACGGTACGCCCTCCAAGCGGTGCGGCAGGGGAACCCTTTGCTTCGTTTCTCCACTCTCCAGTGGACCCTTACTCACTGGTCAACGCGAGATGTGGAGAGCTAGTTCCCTTGTGCACGCGGGGCGCGGCGGCGCGAGGCCGGGGCGGTGTACGCGGCGGTGTACGGCCGTCCGGGTGGCTGCGGACCCGGCGCGGGACCGGCGCGGCCCCGCAGCGGCTAGAGGAGGGCGCCCGAGGCGAAGCGGAGGACGAGCTGCGGAGCGCCGGAGAGGGCGATGCCGAGGACGGCGGCGAGGGCGATGGCGGTGGTCAGTGTGGCCGGGACCGCGGCCCGGAGCGGCGCCGCGGCGGCGGCTTCCGCGGGCTCTCCCACCGGCTCTCCCGTTGGCCGTTCGGCGCCTTCCCCGGCTCCCCGGAAGAGGACCGCGGTCCACTGGAGGTAGTAGTAGAGCGCGATCGCGACGTTGACGGCCATGACGACGGCGAGCCAGCCCAGCCCCGCGTCGACGGCCGCGGAGAAGACCGTGACCTTGGCGAAGAGGCCGATGACACCCGGCGGCAGACCGGCGAGGCAGAGCAGGAAGAAGCCGAGGGCGAGGGCGGCAAGCGGATGCCGGGCGTACAGGCCCCGGTAGTCGGCGATGCGGTTGGCGGGGCGCGTACGGGCCACCAGGGCGGCGACGGCGAAGGCGCCGAGGTTCACCGCCGCGTACATCAGGGCGTAGGCGACGGTGGCGCCGATGGCGTGCGCAGGATCGCCGGTGTAACCGGCCGCCGCGATCGGGACCAGGAGGTAGCCCGCCTGGCCGACCGAGGACCAGGCGAGCAGCCGGACGGCGCCGTGCCGGCGGTCCGGGTCCTGGCGGAGGGCGGCGACGTTGCCCGCGGTCATGGTGAGCGCGGCGAGGACGGCCATCGCCGGACCCCAGACGTGCGCGTACGAGGGGAAGCCCCGGACTGTGACGAGGATCAGCCCGGAGAAGCCGACGGCCTTGCCGACGACGGAGAGGTACGCGGCGATGGGGAGCGGCGCGCCGACGTAGGTGTCGGGCACCCAGAAGTGGAACGGGACGGCCGCGGTCTTGAAGGCGAAGCCGACGAGGGTGAGCGCGACGCCGGCGGCCGCCAGGGTGGCCAGCCGGGGGTCCGGCAGGGCGGTGAGGGTGTGCGCCACCTGGGAGAGGTGGAGGCTCCCGGTGGCCGCGTACAGGAAGCTCACGCCGAGCAGCGTCACGGCGGTGGCGACGACCGAGGACAGGAAGAACTTGAGGGCGGCCTCCGAGGAGAGCCGGTCGCCGCGCCGCAGTCCGACCAGGGCGAAGGCGGGCAGTGAGGCGACTTCGAGGGCGATGACGAGGGTGGCGAGGTCCCGGGAGGCGGGCAGCAGGGCCGCGCCGGCCGCCGAGGAGAGCAGCAGGAACCAGTACTCGCCGGCCGGCAGGCGGTGCTCCTTGACGGCGTCGACGGAGAGCAGCGCGGTCAGCAGCGCGCCGGCCAGCACCAGGAACTGGATGACCAGGGCGAACGGGTCGGCCACATAGCTGCACACCTCCGCCGCGAGCGCGGAATGCCCGCCTGCCGGGGCGGTGGCGGGCGACGGCTGGGCGAGGCAGAAGGTGGCGCGGTGGCCGCCCAGGAGGGGCAGCAGCGAGAGTGCGGCGAGGGCGAGCCCGCCGGTCGCGATCCAGCCCAGCAGCGGCTTCCTGGCCGCGGGGAGGAAGAGGTCGGTGACGAGCACCACCAGGGCGGCGGCCGCGGTGAGGGTGGGCGGCGCGATGGCGAGCCAGTCGACGGACTGGACCAGGGACGTCATCACTTACCGCCTCCGAGGAGCTGCTGGACGGCCGGGTCGGTGAGGCCGAGGAGGGCCGCGGGCCAGAGTCCGGCGAGGACGGTGAGGACGGTCAGGGGGGTCCAGGCCGCGTATTCGTAGCCCGCGATATCCGCGACAGCGGGGGCGGGTGCGGGTGCGGGAACGGGGGCGCTGTCGGGCGCGGGCCCGGCCGGTGTCGCGGCCGGGGTGCCGCCCATGCAGACGCGGCGGACGACGAGCAGCAGGTAGGCGGCGGTCAGCAGGGTGCCGAGGCCGGCCAGCACCATGAAGGTGAGGAAGGCGGGGCGGCTGAGGCCCGCGGCCGGCCGGAACGCACCGAACATGGCGAGCATCTCGCCCCAGAAGCCGGCCAGACCGGGGATGCCCAGGGAGGCGACGGCGCCGAAGGCGAGCAGCCCCCCGAAGCGCGGCGCCCTGCCGTACAGGGCCGCTCCGGTGCGGCCCGCGAGCCGGTCGAGGTCGGTGCTGCCGCAGCGGTCCTTGAGGGCGCCGACCAGGAAGAAGAGCAGACCGGTGATCAGGCCGTGCGCGATGTTGGCGAACAGCGCGCCGTTGACGCCGGTGGGGGTCATGGTGGCGATGCCGAGCAGGACGAAGCCCATATGGCCGACGGAGCTGTACGCGATCAGCCGCTTGAGGTCGCCCTTGGCGCCCTTGCGGACCAGGGCGAGGCAGGCGAGCGATCCGTAGACGATGCCGACGGCGGCGAACGCGCCGAGGTACGGCGCGAAGGTGTGCATCCCGTCGGGCGTGATGGGCAGCGCGATACGGACGAACCCGTACGTACCCATCTTCAGCAGGACACCGGCCAGCAGCACCGAGCCGACGGTGGGGGCGGCGGTGTGCGCGTCCGGCAGCCAGCTGTGCAGCGGCCACAGCGGGGTCTTCACGGCCAGTCCGATGCCGACGGCGAGCACCGCGACGAGCTGAACCGTGTGGCTGAGCTGGGCTTTCGGGCCGTTGTCAGTGGCGAGTGCCACCATGTCGAAAGTGCCGGATTTCACGCCGATGAGGAGGAGGCCGAGCAGCATCACGACGGAGCCGAGCACCGTGTAGAGGATGAACTTCCAGGCGGCCGCCTGCCGTTGCGCACCGCCCCAGCGGGCGATCAGGAAGTACATCGGGATGAGGACCGTCTCGAAGGCGAGGAAGAACAGCACGAGATCGAGGACGGCGAAGGTGGCGAGGGTGCCGGCCTCCAGAAGGAGCAGCAGGGCCACGAATGCCTTGGGTGACGGGCCCGTTGGCATCCGGAAGTAGCTGTAGAGCGCGCAGAGGAAGGCCAGCAGCGCGGTCAGGACGACAAGGGGGAGCGAGATGCCGTCGACGCCTAGGTGGATGCGGATGCCCAGGGCCGGGATCCAGCTGATGTCCGTGGTGGCCTGCATACGGCCGGGATGGCCGTGGTCGAAGCCGGCGGCCAGCGCGATCGCGACGGCGAGGACGGCGCCGGTGACGGTCACACCGTGGCGCAGTACGGCCTGGTCGGGGCCGCGGCCCCGCAGTCCGGGCGGGGCCGGCAGCAGGGCGCCGACCGCGCCCAGCAGGGGGAGCACGACGAGTGCCGCGAGGAGGAGTTGCAGAGCGGTGGGGTTCACGGGTCAGGCGCTCCTCAGGGGTTCGGCTCCGGCGAGCCCGGCCGCGAGGGGGGTCGGCTGGGGGTGCGGGGTGCGTGCCCCGGGAGTGTGCGGCATCGGTCAGGCTCCCGTGCCCGTGGCGACGAGGACGGCGGCGACGGCCAGGACGAGCGAGCCCGCGAGCAGCGCGCCGAGATAGCTCTGCACGTTGCCGGTCTGGGCGCGGCGGACGGCGGCGCCCAGCCAGCCGGGGGCGGTGCCCGCGCCGCGCACGTAGGTGCCGATGACCTCGCGGTCGAGGAAGCGGACGAGCGTGGCGGCGGCGCGGACGGGCCGGACGAACAGGGCGGTGTAGACGGCGTCGAGGTGGAAGCCGGTGGCCGCGTGGCGGCGCAGCGGGCCGAGGAGGAGGCGGCTCGGGTCGGCCGGGTCCTGGGCGCCCGCGATGTCCGCGTAGGGCGGGGTGTGGGTGGCGATGGCCAGTTCCTCGGAGAGCCCGGGGGACGCGTCCGGGGCGGCGACGGCCACCCCGATGGGCGTCCGGGCGGCCAGCGCGATGGAGTGCCGCCAGGCCGCGTAGGTGACCAGGCCGCCGATGAGGGCGGCGCCGGTGGCCAGGACGGAGGTGGTCAGGGTCGGTGTGAGCGAGCGCCCGTCGAACCAGTCGGGCAGGAAGGGGGCGCCCAGGCCGAGCGCGGCCGTGGGGATGAAGAGCACCCACAGCACGGCGTTCATGGCGAGCGGCTGCCTGCCGTGGTCGGGGGCCTCGGCGCCGCTGCCCCTGAAGGCGAGCAGCCACAGGCGGGTGGCGTAGGCCGCGGTGAGGAGGGCGGTGACCAGGCCGGAGATCAGTACGGTCCAGCCGACGGCGCCGGGGATGCCGGGCACCGCACCGGTGGTGGCGTGCTCGGCGGCGCCCAGGACGGCTTCCTTGGAGAAGAAGCCGGCGAACGGCGGGATCGCGGCGAGCGCGAGCAGTGCGACGGTGCCCGTCCAGAAGGCGTCCGGGATGCGCCGGGCCAGGCCGCTCATCCGGGACATGGCGGCCAGCGAGTTGGTGCCCGCGGCGTGGATGATCACGCCCGCGCAGAGGAAGAGGAGGGCCTTGAAGGCGCCGTGCGACAGGAGGTGGAAGACGGCGGCGCCGCGGTCTCCGACGGCCAGCGCGCCGGTCATGTAGCCGAGCTGGCCGACGGTCGAATAGGCCAGCACGCGTTTGATGTCGTCCTGGGCGAGGGCCGCCAGACCGGAGCCGACCATGGTGACCGCGGCCAGGACGGCGAGCACGACGAGCGCGGCCGCGGAGGCGGCGAAGACGGGGAGGAGCCGGGCCACGAGATAGACACCGGCCGCCACCATCGTCGCGGCGTGGATGAGCGCCGAGACGGGGGTCGGACCGGCCATCGCGTCCGGGAGCCAGGTGTGCAGCGGGAACTGCGCCGACTTGCCCGCGACACCCGCCAGCAGGAGGAGCGCGATCAGGGTGGGGTGGTCCAGGCCGTCCCGGGCTACGTGGCTGAGGATGCCGGTGATGCGGAAGGTGCCCGTGTCGGCGGCGAGCGCGAAGATGCCGAAGAGGAAGGGGACATCGCCGAGCTTGGTGACGAGGAATGCCTTGAGGGAGGCGGCGCGGGCGGCCTCGGTCTCCCAGTAGTGGCCGACGAGGAAGTACGAGCAGATGCCCATGACTTCCCAGCCGACCAGCAGCACCATCAGATCGCCGGTGTAGACGACGAGCAGCATCGCGGAGGTGAAGAGAGAGACCAGCGCGGCGTAGGAGGGGTAGCGCGGGTCGTCGCGCAGATAGCCGGTGGAGTAGATCTGCACACAGCTCGCGACCACGCCGACGAGTACGCCGATGAGCGCGGCGAAGCCGTCGATGTGCAGGGCCAGGTCGATGGGGACCGAGCCGGTCGGGGTGAGCCGGGTCGCGACGTCGGTGGCCGTGCCGCCGCCCTGCCCGAAGGCGACGGCGATGGCGAGCAGGGCGGCGGCGAGCGTCGGCAGCACGGCCAGCGGCCGGACGAAACCGGGGTGCCGGCGCCCCAGCAGGAAGCCCGCGACGGCCCCGAGGAAGGGCAGCAGGGGGACGAGGACGGCGGTGGTCGTGAGCGTCACGCGGTGGCCTCCGCCTTGGTGTCCGGCTGCTGCGGGTCCCGGTCCGCCGCGTCCGCGTCGTCCGCCCGTTCGGCGAGGTCCCGGAGCCGGTCGAGGTCGGAGCTGCCGCGGTTGCGGTAGACGAGCAGCACGATCGCCAGCCCGATGCCGATCTCGGCGGCGGCGAGCGCGATCGTGAAGAGGGTGAGCGCCTGGCCGGCGTGCAGGGTGTCGCGCAGCCAGACGTCGAAGGCGACGAGGTTGAGGTTGACGGCGTTGAGCATCAGCTCGACGGACATCAGCACCAGGATCACGTTGCGGCGCGCGAGCACGCCGTACAGACCGGTGCAGAAGAGGAGGACGGCGAGGACGGCCGGATAGGCGAGATGCATCAGCGGTCCTCTCGCGGAGCGGGGCCGGCGGTGTCGCCGTCCCCACCGGCGGGCGCGGCGGACGTGCCGGATGCGGCGGACGCAGCCGACGCGGCCGGTGGTGCGGCGATGACCGACGGAGTGGACGTGGCCGATGCCTCCGACGCGGCGGGCGGTTCGCCCTTCTTGCGGGAGAGCACGATCGCGCCGACGAGCGCGGCGAGCAGCAGCACGGACAGCGCCTCGAAGGGCAGCACCCAGTACTGGAAGAGGCTGCGCCCGGAGACCTCGGTGGAGCCCTGGACGGTGTCGAGGCGGATCCAGGTGGCCCGGAACGCGTCCACGACGACCCAGACCAGCGCGACGGCCGAGGCGATGGCCACCGTGAGGGCGGCCCAGCGGTTGCCCGAATCGGCGTCCGGGGAGCGGCCGATGGGCGCCTTGGTGAGCATCAGGCCGAACAACAAGAGGACGACGACGGAACCGACGTAGATCAGGACCTGCACCCAGGCGATGAACTCGGCCGTGAGCAGGAGGTACTCGACGGCGATCCCGCCGAGGGCGACGACCAGCCACAGGGCGGCGTGCACCAGTTGCCTGGTGGTGACGGTGACCACGGCCGCGCCGAGGGTGACGATGCCGACGAGGAGGAAGGCGATCTCGACGCCGGTGGGCGAAAGGAAGCCGGGGCTTGCGGCGGCGAGCATCACGATTCCTCCCCGGGCACGTCCCGTTGCCCCGGCTGATCCGGCCCGGCCTGCTCTTCCGGCCCGGCCGGTCGCTGTTCCCGTTCCGCCTGCCGTTCCTGTTCCGCTTCCTGCTGGGCGGCGAGTTTGTCCGCGGCCTTGCGGGCGGCGGCGGCCTCCTTGGGCTCCTCGGCCGCCGGGTCGAGCGCGGGCGGCTCGGGCACCGTCCACATCCACTCGCGCAGCCGGTCGCGCTCATGGGTCAGCTCAAGGATGTCCGTCTCCGCGTACTCGAACTCCGGGGACCAGAAAAGCGCGTCGAAGGGACAGACCTCGACACAGATACCGCAGTACATGCACAGCGCGAAGTCGATCGCGAAACGGTCCAGCACATTGCGGCTGCGCTCGCGCCCGCCGGGGGCGGCGGGCGGCATCGTCTCCTTGTGGGAGTCGATGTAGATGCACCAGTCGGGGCATTCGCGGGCGCACAGCATGCAGACCGTGCAGTTCTCCTCGAACAGCGCGATGACGCCGCGGGTGCGCGGCGCCAGGTCGGGCTGGGCGTCCGGGTACTGCTGGGTGACCGACCGCTTCGTCATCGTCCGGAGGGTGACGGCCAGGCCCTTGGCGAGCCCGGACCCGGGGAAGCCGCCCTTCTTGCCCGGCTTTCCGGCCGGCCGCGCGTCCGGTGCGGCGTCCGGCTGCTTGCCCGGCGCGTCGGCCGGATCGTGGTACGTGGCCATCAGGAGATCAGCACCTTGACGACGCCGGTGAAGGCGATCTGGGCGAGAGCGAGCGGGATCAGGACCGTCCAGGCGAGCTTCTGCAGCTGGTCCTCGCGGAGGCGGGGGTAGGTGACCCGCAGCCAGATGACACCGAACGCGAGGACCGCGGTCTTCAGCAGCGTCCAGAGCCAGCCGAGACCGTCCGCGCCGAACGGGCCGTGCCAGCCGCCGAGGAAGAGCACCGAGGTCAGCGCGGCGAGCACGACGATCCCGGCGTACTCGGCGAGCAGGAAGAGCGCGAACCGCAGTCCGGTGTACTCCGTGTACGCGCCGAAGATGATCTCCGAGTCGGCGACCGGCATGTCGAACGGCGGGCGTTGCAGCTCGGCGAGGCCCGCGGTGAAGAAGACCAGGCCGCCGACGAGCTGCCACGGCACCCACCACCAGTGGAAGGCGTCGAGGATGCCGGGGAGCGAGAGCGTGCCGGCCGCCATCGCGACGGACGCGGCGGCGAGCAGCATCGGCAGCTCGTACGCGAGCAGCTGCGCGGCCGTCCGCAACCCGCCGAGCAGCGAGAACTTGTTCGCGGAGGCCCAGCCCGCCATGAGCGAGCCGAGCACGCCGACGCCCATCACGGCGAGGACGAAGAACAGGCCCGCGTCGAGGGCCTGTCCGACGGCGTTGTGCGGGCCGACCGGGATGGCGACGAGGACCAGGAGGTACGGCAGCAGGGCGACGGCGGGCGCGAGCTGGAAGATCCGCCGGTCGGCGCCGGCCGGGACGATGTCCTCCTTCTGCGCGAACTTCACACCGTCGGCGACAAGCTGCGCCCAGCCGTGGAAGCCACCCGCGTACATGGGCCCGAGCCGGCCCTGCATATGGGCCATCACCTTGTGCTCGGTCTGCCCGATGACCAGCGGAAAGACGAGAAAGACGACGAAGACGGCGAGGAGGCGCAGCACGATGGCGAGGGTGTCGCTCATGGGGTGTCGCCTCCTGCCTGGTCATGGGGGGTGGGGTGGGCGCCGGGGCCGTCCTGCTGGTTCTGCGGCTGGTCCTGTGCCGGCTCGTCCGGCTGGTCCGGCTGCCGATCCGGCTGCTCCGGCTGCGGCTCTTCCGTCTCCGGCTCCGGCTTTCCCGGCTCCGGCTGCGCCGTCGGCTCGGTGAACGCCGGGCGCGCGTGGTGCCAGGGGGCGTCGGAGGCGGGCGGGGTGGCCGCCGGGGCACCCTCCTCGGCCGCCGCGCCCTTGTCCGGGGCGGCTGTCTCGGTCGGCGTACCCTCCGCCGGTGCCACCTGCTGCTGGCTGGCCGAACCCTCGCTCGCGGAACGCGTACGGCGTGCGGGACGGTCCGTACGCGCCGGGCGTGCGGGACGTTCGGGGCGCGCGGGACGTCCGGCCACGCCCGAGTCACCGGCCGCCGCCTGGGTCCCCGGGGCCGCCTGGGACTCCGGGACCGTCCGGGACTCCGGGGCCGCCGTGGCTTCGGTGCTCGCGCCCGGCCCCGTACCGGTCTCCGGGCCCGCCGCCCGCTGGCCGGCCGATCCCTCGCCGGCCGTCCGTGTACGGCGGACCGGACGCTCGCCCGCGGCGGCGCCGGCCGCTCGCGCACCCCGCGCCTGCCGTGCGGGCGCGGGCGGCAGCTGGCCCTTCAGCGGGCCCCATTCGTTCGGGTCCGGGACACCGGGCGGCAGCATCTGGCGGCGCTTGGGCCCGCCGTGCTCGGACTCGCCCGGCTCCTTCGCGCCCGGCCACGCCTTGGCGACCCGCGCCGCCAGCACGAAGTCCTTGCGCAGCGGGTGGCCCTCGAACGTGTCGGGGAGCAGCAGCGGTACGAGGTGCGGATGTCCGGTGAAGTCGACGCCGAACATCTCGTGGGTCTCCCGCTCGTGCCAGCCCGCGCCCGCGAACACCCCCACGGCGGTGGGCAGCACCGCGGCGTCGTGCGGGACGGTCGTACGGACGAGCAGGCGGTGGACGGTGCCGGGGCGGGCCACGTCCGCGAGGTGGGCGCAGATCCGGAAGCCGGTGCCCGGCTCGTCGACGGCGCTCAGCCAGTCGAAGTAGGTGCAGCCGAGGTCGTCGCGGGCGGCCGTCAGCGCCGTGAGCCAGCGGTCGGCCGGGACGTCGACCGTCAGCAGGTCGTAGGCCAGTTCCGCCGTGGCCCCCGCGCCGAAGATCTCGCTCGCGGGCCGCGGCAGCCAGCCGACGACCGGTTCGGCGGCAACGGGCTCGGCGGCGGACGCCGCGGCGGGCTCGGCGACCGGCTCGGCCGGCTCCCCCGGCTCGGGCCGCTGCTCGCTCATCGGGGCCCCTCCCCCGGCGTCGTGCCACCGCCCGGCTTCGGCGCCGGCGGCGCCACCAGCCCGCTGCGCAGCGCCGCCGCCGAAGGCCGCGCGGCGCCGCCCCCGTGCCCGTACCGCTCCCCCAGCGACTCGCGCGCGATCTTCTCCTGGAGCTTGAGGATGCCCTGGAGCAGCGCCTCCGGCCGCGGCGGGCAGCCCGGTACGTACACGTCCACCGGGATGATCTGGTCGACGCCCTTGGTGACGGAGTACGAGTCCCAGTAGGGGCCGCCGCAGTTGGAGCAGGCCCCGAAGGAGATGACGTACTTCGGCTCGGGCATCTGCTCGTAGAGCCGCTTGATCGCGGGCGCCATCTTGTCGGTGACCGTGCCGGAGACGATCATCAGGTCGGCCTGGCGCGGACCGGGCGCGAACGGGATCACGCCGAGCCGGATGAAGTCGTGGCGGGCCATGGACGCGGCGATGAACTCGATGGCGCAGCAGGCCAGACCGAAGTTGAAGACCCACAGGCTGTAGCGGCGGCCCCAGTTGAGGACCACCTTCATCGGCTCGGGGGCCAGACGGGCCAGTGTGCCCAGGCGCCGCGGCTCCGGCAGGTAGACGGGGACGGCGCACTCGGCGTCGCCGGCGGAGCCGTCGGAGGCGGGGGTCACGTCCATTCCAGGACGCCCTTCTTCCATGCGTAGAGCAGGCCGACGGTGAGGAAGCCGAGGAAGATGAACATCTCCACGAGCGTCGTGCCGCCGAAGCCGGGGGCGGCGAAGACCGTCGCCCAGGGAAAGAGGAAGATCGAGTCGACGGCGAAGATGACGTAGAGGAAGGCGTAGACGTAGTAGCGGACCTGGGTGTGTGCCCAGCCCTCGCCGACGGGGTCCACGCCGCATTCGTACGTGAGCAGCTTCTCGGGCGTCGGCACCACGGGCCGCAGCAGCCGCCCGGCCCCGAAGGCCACGGCGACGAAGAGCACACCGATCACGGCGATGAGCCCGACGACCGAATAACTCTGGAAATAGTCCGCGGCGACGGTGGTGCGTACGGTCGCGTCCGGCACGTCCGCCCCTCGCTCCCTGACTGCGCTTGTTCAACGACTTCGACGATCTGTACGCACGGGAGTCTAGGCCCTGCACCGCCCACCCTGACCAGCCGCGTCACGCCGATGGCAGGAAGTCCCCGCTTCTTCCGGCCCGGTCACCCGCACGTTCACCGGGGCGGGCCGGGGGCGGGCATGCCGGGACCCGAGGGGCTTCCGTAGGCCGTGGAGACCGCCGGGGACGGCAGGACCGGCGGAGCTGACGGGACCGGGGGGACCGACGGGACCGGCAGGGCTGCCGGGGCGGGCGGGGCTGCCGGAGCCGGCCGGGCGGTGGGGACCGGCCGGGCGGTCGGGGGCATTGGGCCAGGGGGAGGTGTCGGGGCGCCAGGGGTCGTAGAGGTGCCAGGGGACGCGGGTACGCCGGACGACGTGGGGGCGGGTGCGCCGGGGGCGGCGACCGGTGCGCCCGCTCCGGTGCGGCGTCGGCCCGGGGTGCGCGAGACCGCGCGGTTCATCACCTCGGCCGCGATCCGCGCCGCGGCCTGGAGCGTCCGCTCGCCGAGCAGATCGGTACGGATCGCGCCGCCCGCCGCGAGATGGCGGTCGTACGGCAGCGGCAGCACGACCGCGCCGCCGATGCCCAGATGCTCGGCGGCCCTGCGGAGGTCAAGTCCCGTATCGGGCGCGGCATGGCTGACCACCACGACCGTCGTCGGCAGGATGCCGGGGTGCACACCGCCCACCCAGTCCAGGACGGCGCGGGTGGCCACCACGCCCTCCGGGGTCGCCGGGGAGACCAGCACCCGCGCCTGCGTCGTCACCAGCGCGGTGCGCGCCACCTCGGCGGGCAGCGTCTCGCAGTCCACGACGGTGGTGGCGAAGTACCGGCGCAGCGAGGTCATCACCACCCGGTACGTCTCGATGTCCAGCCTGGTGCCGATGGCGCCCTGGCTGCCGGGCAGCAGCCAGCCGCCGCCCGGGAACGGCAGCAGATACCCCGTCAGATCCGTGATCAGCATGGCCGGGTCGACGATCTGCGCCAGGTCGCTGCCCGACCAGCGCACCTCCCGCGCGCCCAGCCGGTGCGGCAGCGTCCCGAGCGCCGGGTCCGCCTCGACGGCGAGCACCGGGTCGGAGCGGTAGTGCGCGTAGGTGAGGGCCAGCAGGGCGGCGACGGTGGACTTGCCCGCGCCGCCGCGGATGCTCGACACGGATATCTGCCGCCCGGAGGTCACCGGCTGCTGAATGGCGTACGCGGCCTCCGTCACGGCGGCCGTCTCGGCGGCCGGTGACGACGCGATGGCCCGGCGCACCACCCGCCCCGCCCGCTGGACGACGTTCTCCCCGTGCCGCGGCTTGCCCCGCAACGCCTCCGCCTCGGGCGGCAGCAACGGTACGGACACGGGGGTCGGAGCGGCGCCCGGCCCACGGACCAGGGGAGAGGAGGAAGGGGTGGGCGCGGGGGCCCGTACCGGTACCGGTCGCCCCACCGGACCGCCAGGCCCGCCCCGCCCTTCCGCCCCGCGCGGCCCGTACGGACCGTCCGGCCCATGCGGCTCGCGCGACCCGTCGGGGCCGTACGAACCGTCCGGTCCGTCCGTACCGCCGTAGGGCCCGTGCGCTCCGTACGACCCATGCGCTTCGCGTGGCGCGTACGTCCCGTCCGGCCCGTACGGCCCCTGCGATCCGTTCCATCCGTCTGCTGACATGACCCCTCTGCCCCTGCCGCCGTCTCCGCCGCTGCCGCTGCCCCCACCGCTCTTCCGGGCATCCGGCCCGGACCGTTCGGAACGCTCAGATCGCTCAGAACATGTGCGGCAGCCGGCTGTAGACCCCGAACGCCCCGAGCGCGACCGGAATCAGCGCCACCACCCCGGCCGACTCGACGAGGTTCGTCAGCCGGCGCAGCCGGACCCGGACATGCTCCGGTACGCGCACCATGAGCGCCACCAGGGGCAGCACCGCCAGTACGCACAGCGCGGCCAGCGCCCCCGCCGGATTGTCCGCACCGGCCGCCCACCGCACCACCAGGCACACCGCCACCGCGGTGCCGGCCGCCAGCAGCGCGATGACCTCCACCGCCAGCGGATACGCGCGGGACCGCGAGCACAGCACCACGCACAGCAGCACCGCGGCCGCCACCGACCAGCCGTCCTGTGACCCCGCGGCGAGGACCCCCGCCGTACCCGCCGAGACCGCCATGGTGACGGTGGCGAGCGCGAGTCCGCGGTGGGTCGCGCCCAGAGCGGTGGCCACCCGGTGCCTGCTGACCGGTGTGCCGCCGGAACGCCGGTCGTCCAGCCGGGTCAGGCCGGCCCCCCTCAGGGCCAGCCGGGGCAGCCAGCCCAGGACCAGCACCGATACCAGACCGAGCGCGACTCCCGTACGCGGCACGCTCGTCAGCGCCAGCCCCGCTTCCCAGGCGCCCACACCGAGCGCGACCACCGCCGCCCCGATGAGGCCGCCGCGCCCCAGTTCCGTACCGAGTCCCAGCAGGGCGAGCGCGGCGGCGACGGTCAGTCCGACGGCCGCCGGCCGTACCGCGCCGTCCGTGGTGGCCTGCCATGCGGCGAGTACCCCGAGCGTGCCGCCCCACAGGAGCAGCGCGGCACCCGGCGCCCGACGGCCGCGCCGCCCAGCGGCCACTCCGGCCGCCGCGGCGCACACCGCGACGGCGCCGAGCCAGCCGGCGGCGCGGTCCGGCCCGTACCAACTCCCCGCGGACACCCCGGCGATCAGCGCCAGCAGCACGCTCGCCGCACCGGCCGTCCAGGTCCGGCTGCGGTCGCCCCACCGCCAGCCGCGCACCTCGAAATCTTCGGCGGCCTCGTCGGCGGGGCCGGGTGCGTCCGGCGCCGCCGGTCCCCCGGTCTCCCGTACGAGCCGCAGCACGGCGCCGTCGGGCACCTCCGCCGACGCCAGCGAATCGTCCGGCGAGAGCACCGCGCCCGCCTCGGTGACCAGCCGTCGCGACGGCGTCCCCGGGTCCGGCCGGTCGCCGAGCAGCCGCGCGATTTCGGGCAGCAGCACGCCGATGGGTTCCTGCGCGGGCAGCGCGAGATCGATCCGCCGCCGCTCACCGACCAGGGTCACCCGGCTGAGCGGGGCCCCCTGTTCCGCCTGTTCCGCCCCCGTACGCATGCTCACCATGCGGTCGCCCCTCCCCCGCTTCCCTGCCGCACACCCTACGGTCCGCCGTCCCCTCCCCCTACAGCCGCTCTCCGGCCAACCGGTCTTGCGCGCACGCATCGGTTCGGCGGAGCGACCGGCCCGAGGCGACGCGGGGCGGCGGGGGTAGGGGAAACCCCACCCCCGTTACCCTACGTACCCCATGGCACGCCGGGCCGCGGGCAGGCAGGCTGGGGGTATGACAGACAGTTCCCGGACCAGCACTGCCGATGACGCCGTCGACGGCACCGTCCTGCCGCCGCCCAGGGCGCCCCTCGGTCCCTCCACCTGGCGGGAAATGGCCTACCTGCTGTCCAACTTCCCGGTGGGTGTGGCCGCCTTCTGCGTGCTGGTGGTGTGGCTCGTGGCGGGCATCGGGCTGTCCGTCACGGTGATCGGGCTGCCGCTGCTGGCGTCGGGGCTGACGGCGTGCCGGTGGTTCGGGAGGCTGGAGCGGGCGCGGGCCCGTGCGCTGCTCGGGATACAGGTGGCGGAGCCGAGCCCGGTGCGGCCGCGGCACCCGGGGTTCTTCCCGTGGCTGTGGACGTGCCTGAAGGACCCGGTCGGCTGGCGGCACGCCCTGTACTCGTTCGTCCGGCTGCCGTGGGCCATCCTCACCTTCGCCCTCACGCTCGTCCTGTTCTTCGTGGGGTGGCCGGCGCTGCCGTGGGTGGCACGCTGGCTGTCGAACGTGGACCGGGCGATGGTGCGCGGGCTGCTCTCGCCGTCCGACGAACTGGAGCGGCGGATCGCCGAGCTGGAGTCGGACCGCGTGACGGTCACCGACACCGCGGCGGCCGATCTGCGGCGCATCGAGCGCGATCTGCACGACGGTGCGCAGGCCCGGCTCGTCGCGCTCGCCATGGGGCTCGGCCTGGCGAAGGAGAAGCTGCTGGAGGACCCGGACGCGGCGGCGGCGATGGTGGACGAGGCGCACGGCGAGGTGAAGCTGGCGCTCCAGGAGCTGCGCGACCTGGCCCGCGGCATCCATCCGGCGATCCTGACCGACCGGGGGCTGGGGCCCGCGCTGACCTCGCTGGCCGGACGCTGCACGGTACCGGTCAGGGCCGCCGTGGACCTGGCCGAGCGGCCCGCCCCCGCCATCGAGGGCATCGCCTATTTCACCGTCTCCGAGCTGCTGCAGAACATCTCGAAGCACAGTGCGGCACGGCAGGCGACGGTCGAGGTGTGGCGGGCCGAGGACCGGCTGATGATCCAGGTGCGGGACGACGGACGGGGCGGGGCGCGGCTGGACGGCGGCACCGGTATGTCCGGGCTCGCCGAGCGGCTGGGGTCGGTGGACGGACTGTTCGTACTCGATTCGCCGGTCGGCGGGCCGACGCTGGTGACGGCCGAACTGCCGTGGCGGGCACGGACGCTGAACGAGGCCACGGGCCGGGCGGTGCGCGGCTGAACGACTGATCGGCTGAGCCGCTGAGCGGCTGAGCGGCGGGCCGAGCGCACGGGCCGGACGGGTGCTGGCCCGGTGCCGGCCCTTCGGCATGTCCCCGTACACCGCCGATATCACCCCGGACCTGGGCAAATACGCTCAACCCCCAGACCGGGGGTGGGGAAAACCCCAGGTGAAGACTGCGAAGACCCTCATGGTGCGGACGGCGTCCGTCGCGGATTCTGGACGTAGCGGCGAAAGGGCCGGCACGACGGTCGTGCGAGAACTGCGACATCAACAGCAGGAAGTGGCGCCGGAGACGGCAGAACGGACGAAGAGACGATGGATACCGGATACGCACCACAGCCCCGCGCCTCCCGCGTGCCGGTGGGGCTGCGCGCCCCCTTCTCCGGGCGCACCTGGCGGGAGTTCCTCCACCTCATCCTCAACCTCCCGATGTCCGTCGTGATGTTCGCGTACGCGATAGTGGTGATGTCGCTCGGCGCCGGTCTCCTGATCACGTTCCTGGGCATCCCGGTGCTGGCGGCCGGGCTGTCCGGCAGCCGGGCCCTGGGCGCCCTGGAGCGGGGGCGCGCTCGGGCGCTGCTGGATCTGGACGTGGCCGCCCCGGAGCCGATCCGCCCCTCCAAGCCGGGCCTGATGGGGTGGGTCGGAGCCGTGCTGAAGAGCGGCGCCTCCTGGCGCCACCTCCTCTACGGCCTGCTGCACTTCCCGTGGGCGCTCTTCTCCTTCGTCTTCTCGGTGGTCTTCTGGACCGTGGGCTGGGCGCTGCTGGCATACCCGCTGTGGCAGTGGACCTTCCCCGCCTACCTCGGCCAGCCGGGCATCCAGCTGTGGGGCGACGGCACCGGCAACGGCGTCTATGTCGACGGTTCGACGGGGATGGCGTTCGTCAGCGGCTTCGGGCTGCTGCTCACGCTGGCCGGACCGTGGGTGATCCGCGGGCTGACGTCGGTGGACCGCCTCATGATCCACGGGCTGCTGGGCCCCTCCTCCCTCGCCACCCGGGTCTCGGAGCTGGAATCGGACCGCGGAGTGGTGGTCGACACCGCGGCGGCCGATCTGCGCCGGATCGAGCGTGATCTGCACGATGGCGCACAGGCCCGGCTCGTCGCCCTCGCCATGGACCTGGGCCTGGCCAAGGAGAAGCTGACGGAGGACCCCGCGGCGGCCGCGAAGATGGTGGACGAGGCGCACGGCGAGGTGAAGGTCGCGCTCCAGGAGCTGCGCGATCTGGCCCGCGGTATCCACCCGGCGATCCTGACCGACCGGGGGCTCGGCCCGGCGCTGTCGGCGCTCGCCGCGCGGTGCACGGTGCCCGTGAAGGTGACCGTGGACCTGGGCCACCGGCCGGCCGCGGCGATCGAGGGCATCGCGTACTTCACCGTCTCCGAGCTGCTGCAGAACATCTCGAAGCACGCCCAGGCCACCAGCGCGACGGTGGACGTCTGGCACACCGCGGACCGGATCATGGTGCTGGTGACGGACGACGGCCGGGGCGGCGCGAACACGGCGACGGGCAGCGGGCTGGCCGGCCTCTCCGAGCGGCTCGACTCGGTCGACGGCCTGCTGGTCGTGGACTCCCCGGTCGGCGGCCCGACCGCGATATCCGCCGAGCTGCCCTGGCGCGGCTAGGCACACCCGGCCAGAACCTCGGGGCCTGGACTCCCCGGAGGGTTCGTGGCCCGGGGCCGCCGGCCTCCAGGCTCTGCGCCTGGGGGCCGGCGGCCCCGGGCCGCCCCGCCTCGTCTCACCCCCTGTCCGTCCCCCCGCGTCTTCCCCACCCACCGGAACCGCGTCCGCCCACCCCGAATCCCGTCGGCCCGCAGCATCCCTGTCCAGATGCTGGGATGCTGGGGGTGACAGGGTGGGGATCGACAAAGCGTGGGGATTTCGAATCGTGGAGGACAAAGTGCGGGTGGTCATCGCCGAGGACTCGGTGCTTCTCCGGGAGGGCCTGACCCGGTTGCTGACCGACCGGGGGCACGATGTCGTGGCGGGTGTGGGCGACGCCGAAGCCCTGATCAAGGTGATCGGGGAGCTGGCGGACGAGGGTGCGCTGCCGGACGTGGTGGTAGCCGACGTGCGGATGCCGCCGACCCACACCGACGAGGGGGTGCGGGCCGCGATCCGGCTGCGCCGGGACCACCCGGGCCTGGGTGTGCTGGTGCTCTCGCAGTACGTCGAGGAGCAGTACGCGACGGAGCTGCTGGCCAATTCGAGCCGGGGCATCGGCTACCTCCTCAAGGACCGGGTGGCCGAGGTCCGGGAGTTCGTGGACGCCGTGGTCCGGGTCGCCCAGGGCGGCACCGCGCTGGACCCCGAGGTCGTGGCGCAGCTGCTCGGCCGCAGCCGGAAGCAGGATGTGCTGGCCAACCTGACGCCCCGGGAGCGGGAGGTGCTGGGACTGATGGCCGAGGGCCGGACGAACTCCGCGGTCGCCCGGCAGCTGGTGGTCAGCGATGGTGCGGTCGAGAAGCACGTCAGCAACATCTTCCTGAAACTGGGCCTGTCGCAGAGTGACGGGGATCACCGCCGGGTGCTCGCGGTGCTCACCTACCTCAACTCCTGACCGCTCGGCTCCTGACCGGCTGACACCCGGTCAGGCATGCGGACCGGGGCCGCATCCGCCGAGACCCAGGGCTTTGGTCGTAGAACCAATGACGGAGGCCGGAGCGCCGCGAAGACGAGCCGACGGGGGAGCGAATTTCGTGACAAAACGGTCCAGATCAATATCTCAAGCCGCCGTCCACCATATGGCCGCCCCAGGGAAGGCCCCCCTTACCCACGTACGATGGATCGGGGACAACCGGTCGGTGCGACACGTCCCGAGCCCTGCCTCCGTAGGGCCGCCGCACGCCTCTAGGGAGGTCTGAAGCAGTGACCAGCCAGGTCAGTAGCCCAGCCGAGCAGGCCGACGCAGCGCTCGTCGGGGAACAGCGCCATACCGGTGACGGCGGCCAAGGCAAAGAAGTCCGACGCCTGGACCGGGTCATCATCCGGTTCGCGGGTGACTCCGGTGACGGTATGCAGCTCACGGGCGACCGGTTCACCTCCGAGACGGCGTCGTTCGGCAATGACCTGTCGACGCTGCCGAACTTCCCCGCCGAGATCCGTGCCCCCGCCGGCACCCTCCCCGGCGTCTCCAGCTTCCAGCTGCACTTCGCCGACCACGACATCCTCACGCCCGGTGACGCGCCCAACGTCCTGGTGGCGATGAACCCGGCCGCGCTCAAGGCGAACCTGGCCGATGTGCCGCGCGGCGCGGAGATCATCATCAACACCGATGAGTTCACCAAGCGCCCGATGGCGAAGGTCGGCTACGCGACCAGCCCGCTGGAGGACGGCTCACTGGAGGCGTACAACGTCCACCCGGTGCCGCTGACGACGCTGACGATCGAGGCGCTCAAGGAGTTCGGGCTGTCGCGAAAGGAGGCCGAGCGCAGCAAGAACATGTTCGCGCTGGGTCTGCTGTCGTGGATGTACCACCGGCCGACCGAGGGCACCGAGAAGTTCCTGCGGTCGAAGTTCGCGAAGAAGCCGCAGATCGCCGAGGCGAACGTCACGGCCTTCCGGGCCGGCTGGAACTTCGGCGAGACCACGGAGGACTTCGCGGTCTCCTACGAGGTCGCCCCCGCGACGAAGGCGTTCCCGACCGGGACGTACCGGAACATCTCCGGCAATCTGGCGCTGTCTTACGGACTGGTCGCCGCCGGGCGGCAGGCGGAGCTGCCGGTCTACCTGGGCTCGTACCCGATCACCCCGGCCTCCGACATCCTGCACGAGCTGTCCAAGCACAAGAACTTCGGCGTGCGCACGTTCCAGGCGGAGGACGAGATCGCCGGGATCGGGGCGGCGCTGGGCGCGGCGTTCGGCGGCTCGCTGGCCGTGACGACCACGTCCGGTCCCGGTGTGGCGCTGAAGTCGGAGACGATCGGACTCGCGGTCAGCCTGGAACTGCCGCTGCTGATCGTGGACATCCAGCGTGGCGGTCCCTCGACGGGCCTGCCTACCAAGACCGAGCAGGCCGATCTGCTCCAGGCGATGTACGGGCGCAACGGCGAGGCGCCGGTGCCGATCGTGGCGCCGCGGACCCCGGCCGACTGCTTCGACGCGGCACTGGAAGCGACCCGTATCGCGCTGACCTACCGCACCCCCGTCTTCCTGCTGTCCGACGGCTATCTGGCCAACGGCTCCGAGCCGTGGCGGATTCCCGAGGTCGCCGAACTCCCCGATCTGCGCGTCCAGTTCGCCACCGCCCCGAACCACCAGCTGGCCGACGGCACCGAGGCGTTCTGGCCCTACAAGCGCGATGAGCGGACCCTGGCCCGCCCCTGGGCCGTCCCGGGCACGCCGGGCCTCGAACACCGCATCGGCGGCATCGAGAAGCAGGACGGCACCGGCAACATCTCCTACGACCCCGCCAACCACGACTTCATGGTGCGCACCCGCCAGGCGAAGATCGACGGCATCGACGTCCCGGACATCGAGGTCGACGACCCCGCCGACGAGTCCGGCGCGGGCGCCGACACCCTTGTCCTGGGCTGGGGTTCGACGTACGGGCCGATCACCGCCGCGGTCCGCCGGGTCCGGGGATCGGGCGAGCGGATCGCCCAGGCGCATCTGCGCCACCTCAACCCCTTCCCGCGGAATCTCGGCGCCGTCCTGAAGCGTTACGACAAGGTGGTCGTGCCGGAGATGAACCTCGGGCAGCTCGCCACGCTGCTGCGCGCCAAGTACCTGGTGGACGCGCGCTCGCACACCCAGGTCAGCGGAATGCCGTTCAAGGCCGAGCAGCTCGCGGAGGTCTTTAAGGAGGCCATCAATGACTGAGACGATCTCGGAGCGGCCCTCGCAGATCGAGGCGCTCTCCCTGGTGCCCAAGGCCGAGGCCAAGCAGTCCATGAAGGACTTCAAGTCCGATCAGGAAGTGCGCTGGTGCCCCGGTTGCGGTGACTACGCCGTCCTCGCCGCCGTACAGGGCTTCATGCCCGAGCTCGGCCTGGCGAAGGAGAACGTCGTCTTCGTCTCCGGTATCGGCTGCTCCTCCCGCTTCCCGTACTACATGAACACCTACGGGATGCACTCCATCCACGGCCGCGCCCCGGCCATCGCCACCGGTCTGGCCACCTCCCGGCGCGACCTGTCCGTCTGGGTCGTCACCGGCGACGGCGACGCGCTCTCCATCGGCGGCAACCACCTCATCCACGCCCTGCGCCGCAACGTCAACCTCAAGATCCTGCTCTTCAACAACCGGATCTACGGTCTGACCAAGGGCCAGTACAGCCCCACCTCCGAGGTCGGCAAGATCACCAAGTCGACGCCGATGGGCTCGCTGGACGCGCCGTTCAACCCCGTCTCGCTGGCCATCGGCGCCGAGGCGTCGTTCGTGGCCCGTACGGTCGACTCCGACCGCAAGCACCTCACCTCGGTGCTGCGCGAGGCCGCCGCCCACCCCGGCACGGCGCTGGTGGAGATCTACCAGAACTGCAACATCTTCAACGACGGCGCCTTCGAGGTCCTCAAGGACAAGGAGAAGGCCGAGGAAGCCGTCATCCGACTGGAGCACGGCAAGCCCATCCGCTTCGGCACCCCGGCCGAGGACGGCCTCGGCTCCAAGGGCGTGGTCCGCGACCCGGCCACCGGCGACCTCAGGGTCATCGACGTCCGGGCGGAGGGCGCCGACGGTGTGCTGGTGCACGACGCGCACAGCCCCTCACCGACCACCGCCTTCGCCCTCTCCCGCCTCGCCGACCCCGACACCCTCCACCACACCCCCATCGGTGTGCTGCGCAACGTCGAACGGCCGGTCTACGACACCCTGATGTCCGACCAGCTCGACGCCGCCGTCGAGCAGAAGGGCAAGGGCGACCTCGCCAACCTGCTGGCCGGCAACGACACCTGGACCGTCGTGGGCTGACGGCCTCCAGGCCGCTGGTCCCCCTGTGCGGGCCGTACGCGGGTGTCCGTACGCGAGCGTCATCCGACGCGGCGTACGGGCACCCGCGGTCGTTTTTCGAAGGGGCTGCCGGGGTCGGCCGGGCGGGAGAAGACGTAGGGCGTCCTCCGCCCCCGCGTTACTGTCATGACCGTATGCCGATACGGGCATGACAGCGGAGCCGTGCGGCGTTACCTTCGCAGGGCCGGCCTAGCACCATCTGGAGGGTCCCCTTGCAGCCTCGAAGCGACCAGCGCGCAGGTCTCGCCTACGGCTTCGCCGCTTACACCATGTGGGGCCTGCTGCCGCTCTACTGGCACCTGCTGGACGCCGCCTCACCGTCCGAGATCCTGGCCCACCGCATGGCCTGGTCGCTGCCGGTCGCCGTCGTCATCCTGGCCGTGCTGCGCCGCTGGAGCTGGATAGGCCCGCTGCTGCGGCAGCCACGCAGGCTCGCACTGATCCTGGTGTGCGCCGTCGTCATCTCGGCGAACTGGTTCCTCTACATCTGGGCGGTCAACTCCGGGCACGTCCTGGAAGCCTCGCTCGGCTACTTCATCAACCCGCTGGTCAGCATCGCCTTCGGCGTGCTGGTGCTGCGCGAGCGGCTGCGGCCGATGCAGTGGACGGCGGTGGGCGTCGGCACCCTCGCCGTGATCGTGATGACCCTCGCCTACGGCAAGGTGCCCTGGATCTCGCTCGGGCTGGCCTTCTCGTTCGCGACGTACGGACTGGTCAAGAAGGGCATCAAGCTCGACGGCATCGAGGGCTTCAGCGCCGAGACGGCACTCCAGGTACTGCCCGCGCTGGGCTTCCTGATCTTCCTCGGCACCCGCGGCGAGTCCGCGTTCACCTCCGGCGGGACCGGCCAGGCTCTGCTGCTCGCGGGCTGCGGTATCGCAACCGCGCTGCCGCTGATCTGCTTCGGCGCCTCGGCCGTACGGCTGCCGCTGACGACGATCGGGATGATGCAGTATCTGGCGCCGACCTTCCAGTTCATCCTGGGGCTGACGGTCTTCCACGAGGCGATGCCGGCCGAGCGCTGGGCCGGTTTCGCGCTGGTGTGGCTCGCGCTGGTGGTGCTGACCTGGGACGCGCTGCGGACCGCCCGGCGCGGGCGGGCGGCGCTGGCCGATGCCGGGACGCGGGCGGGCGAGGCGGTCGCCTCGGGTGCCCGCGCCGCGGCGGCGACGGCGGAGGCGACTTTGGAGACCGGCCCGGAGCCGGCAGCCGGGAAGTCGCCGGCCCCGGAGACGACGCTCGAACGCTGACCAGGGCCCTGGCGGATCAGAGCCTCGTAGGGCCCCGGACCGCGGCCTCGTGGGGTCGCCCCTCAAGGGCCCGGACCCCGGCCTCGTAGGGTCGCCTCTCAAGGGCCTGGACCGCGGCGTCGTAGGGCCACGGACCACGGCCTCGTAGAACCCGTACCACGGCCCCGTAGGGTCGCCCCTCAAGGGCCCGGACCCCGGCCTCGTAGGGTCGCCCCTCAAGACCGCGGTGTCGGAGGGCCCGGATCCCAAGAGCCCGGATCACGATCTCGCAGGGCCCGGAACCCGTCCGGCGGACATCCGGGCACCCGTACGCCCCGCCCCCTCCGCCAGAGCCCTGACCTCCGGGCTGCTGAACCTCGTACGGGAAAGCCTCGGTACGGAAAGCTTCGGTACCGGAAATCCCCGGCCCGCTGCCGATGGGCGGCGGGCCGGGGCGTGTCCTGGGCGTGTCCTGAGGGCCGGCGCGAGGCGGCCCCGGGAACGTCAGGAGTGGTAGTGCTCGACGATGGCGGTGGCGATGCCGTCCTTGACGGTGACGCGGACCTCTATGGCGTTCATCTTCGCGGCCTTCTCCAGCTGCGCGTGAGTGCAGGGCGAGGTGCCGTAGCCCTGGTCGTCCACGGTGACGTTGCCGTTGGCGACGCAGATCCCGGCCGCGCCGAGCACCTTGGTCTGCGGGCCGACGTAGAACGCCTGGGCCAGGCCGCTCTTCGGGGCGACGATCAGCTTCTCCTGCGTCAGGTATTCCAGGGTGCCCAGCCAGGTGCCGCTGACGCCCTTCTGCACGGCGGGGGCCTGGTGGGCCGTGGCGGCGGCCGGGGTGTGACCGGTGACGGGCGCGGCGTTGCCGGCGGTCGCGGTGAGACCGAGAGCCGCGACGGCGACGACGGAGGCAGCGACGACGCGGCGGGCCTGGCGGCGGTGGAACAGCGCGGTGGTGAAGGGCATGGGGGCGTTCTCCCTGGGACGTGTGGTGCGAGCGGGTGGCCGGAACGCGTGGTCAGCACGTTCGGAACCAGTGGTCGGAACGGGTGGCCGGACCCGGTGGTCAGGTCCTCGGTGACACCGCCCCAGCCTCCTGCGCACCGCTGTCGCCTCGCTAACGACCGGCTAACGGCGGCGCCGTCCGGGCCCGTCGGGCCCGCCGACGACAGGCGCGCCGGCCGGGCCTGGGCGACGATGGAAGGAGCAGATGCGGGCGGCGTACCAGCGGCGCGCGGCGACGGAGGGCGGCGCGGACCGGCACGGCGCGATCCCGGCACGGAGCGGAGCGGCGCCGCAGGCCCAGGCCCCTGCCGAGCCATGTCAGGAGGCCCCTGATGGATTACCCGGAGAGCTATGAGCTGGTGTTTCAGGCAGCCGCCGTGGAGGACGACGTGGTGATCGTGCGGCGTACCGACCGGGCCGGCGCGGGCGGCTATCCGATCTACGAGGACGAGTCGGGGATCGTCCGCGCGGAGATCAGCGACCGGGCGGAGGTGCGCATGCTGGCCAGCGGCGGCCACCAGGTGCTCCTCGCGCCGACGATGGCCAGGCCGCTCAGCGGGCCGGGCGCGCGCTGAGCCCCGCCCGCCTGTCCTGTCCGCCCGTCCCGCCGCGCTATGCCGTGATGTCGCGGGTGGTGAAGCGGGCCCAGGCCGCCGAGCCGAAGACGACGGTGTACAGGGCCTGGAGGCCGAGGTTCTTCTGCAGTTGGTCCCAGTAGACGGGGTCGCGGAGCAGGTCCGCGAAGGAGAGCCAGTAGTGCGGGAAGAGATACGGCTGGAGGGTGTGCAGCTGCGGGATGGTGTCCAGGATCTGCACGGTGATCAGCAGGCCGACGGTGGTCGCCATCGCCGCGATGCCGCTGGTGGTGAGCGTCGAGACGAACAGGCCGAGGGCGGCCACCCCGGTGAGCGAGAGCGCGACCACACCCGCGATGGCCAGCGCGCGCAGCAGCCCCTCGCCGAAGGACACGGTCGTACCGGAGAGCAGCGTGACCTCGCCCAGCGGGAAGAGCAGGGCGCCGACCGTCAGCGCCGACAGAGCCACGACCAGGGTGCCGACCAGGCAGAACAGCATCGTCGTGGCGTATTTGACCAGCAGCAGGCGGGTGCGTCCCGCGGGGGCGACGAGGAGGTAGCGGAGCGTCCCGGCATGGGCCTCACCGGCGATGGCGTCGCCCGCGAGCACGCCGATGGACATCGGCAGGAAGAACGGCAGCGTGACGGCGAGGGAGGTGAAGACGAGGAAGAGGCCGTTGTTGGTGACCTGGGAGATGAACGCCGGGCCGCCCCCGCCGCCCGCCGGACCGGCGCCGCCGGTCTCGATCTTCACGGCGATGCCGACCAGGACCGGTACGCCCGCGAGCACCGCCAGCAGCGCGAGGGTGCGCCAGCGGCGGAACGTCGTACCGATCTCGTTGCGCAGCAGGCCCAGTGACCACAGGGGCCGGGGCCGGCGCGGCGCCGTGTCAGCCCGCGACATCGAAACCCTCCCCGGTCAGCCGTACGAAGGCGTCCTCCAGTGAGGCGCGCTGGGTGCCGAAGGCGCGGACCCGGACGCCGGCGTGGACGAGCGCGGCGTTCAGCTCCGCCAGGTCCGGCCCGCCAGGCCCATCGGGCCCTTCCGATGCCCCCAATGTGCCCGGTGCGCCTGGTGTGCCCGCTCTGTCCGGTGGTCCGGCGGCGGGCGGCAGATCGCCGGTCACCAGGTCGCCGGCGCTCTGGAGGTCGGTCACACCGTGCTCCTTCAGCACGCGGACCGCGTCCGCCGGGTCGGGGGTCGTCACCGTCAGCCGGCCGCGGCCGGACGAACCGAGCACGGCGGCGGAGAGGGCGGCGACCGTGCCCTGGGTGATCAGTCGGCCGCGGGCCATCACCGCGGCGTGCGTACAGACCTGCTCGATCTCGTCGAGGAGGTGGGAGGAGAGGAAGACGGTGGTGCCGTCCGCCGCCAGCTCCCGGACGAGGGTGCGGATCTCCCGCATGCCCTGCGGGTCGAGGCCGTTGGTCGGCTCGTCCAGGACCAGCAGCTCACGGGGCTGGAGCAGGGCCGCGGCCAGTCCCAGGCGCTGCTTCATACCGAGGGAGTAGGCGCGCGTCTTCTTGCCGGCCACGGCGGCCAGGCCCACCCGCTCCAGCGCGCGGCCGGCCCGCTCGGCGCGGGTGCGGGGATCGGCGGTCGGGTCGGCGGCGTCCAGGCGCAGCAGATTGCCGCGGCCGGTGAGGTGACCGTAGAGGGCCGGGCCCTCGATCAGGGCGCCGACCCGGGGCAGCACCCGGCGGCCCGCGCCGGGCATCGGCAGACCGAGCACCCGCGCACTGCCCGCGGTCGGTTCGATCAGGCCCATCAGCATGCGGATGGTGGTCGTCTTGCCGGAGCCGTTGGGGCCCAGGAAGCCGAAGACGCTGCCGCGCGGTACGACGAGGTCCAGACCGTCGACGGCGAGCTGGCCGCCGCGGTACGCCTTGGTCAGCCCACTGATCTCGATCGCCGCGTCCCCGGCGGTCAGGGGCGCTCCGGGGTGCGCGGCGGACGGCTGTGGCATCGGCTCCCCCAAACGTCGTGCGTCGGTGCGACGCCGTGTATCCATGCGACGCCGCGTGTCGGTGCGGCGTCCGGTGCCGGTGGGACGTCGCGGGTCTGGGCGACACCGCGTATGCGGCGTGACGTCGGTTGTGCGTGACGTCACGCCGCACCGCGGTCCGGCGCCGGATGCCGCCCCGGATCCGGCCGGGGCGGCGGCCTCGGCCGTTTCCTCCACGGCCTCGTTACTTCGCGGCGTTGGCCGCGTCGACCAGTGCCTGCTTGTCGACGGCGCCGACGTAGACCGTGCCGTCATCCGTCATCAGGGCGTTGACCAGGCGGGTGCTGAAGACCCGGCCGGAGCCGAAGGAGCCGGTCACCTTGTCGCCGAGGCTGTCCAGGAACTTGCCGGCGTCACCGGCCGCGCCCTTGGCATCGGCGCCCTTGGCACCGGCGGAGGGCAGACCGGAACCGGCACCCTTGATCGTGGCGATGGACGTCCAGCCCTTGCCGCTGACGGTCAGACCGCCCAGACCCTTGAAGTCCTTCAGGTCCTGGCCCGGCTTGACCTCCTTGTGCGCCTTCGCCCGCTCCTTGTCGCCGTCGACGACCTGCGCGCCCTTGGGCGGTGTGAAGGCGAACGTGTGCGCCTCGGGCTTGGCGAAGTCGACGGTGGTGAAGCCCGCGTCGATCGCGGCCGCACCGCCGCTCTTCGGCGTGAGGGTGAACTTCAGCGGGACGCCGTTGGCGGCGTCCACCGAGATCCGGATCGAGCCGACCGTCGAGGCGCTCTGCTTCGGCTTGATGACCAGCTGGTAGGCGTCCCGGCCGGCGATCTTCGCGGTGCCGTCGACGGTGACCGACGTGGTGTCGCCCGCCGCCTTCAGGGCCTCCTTGGCGAGGTCCTGCGGGGTGGCCTGCTCCAGGCCCTTGGGCAGGCCCTGCGGCGCGCCGCCCTGGTGGCCCCGCTCGCCCTGGGGCGCCTTGCTGTGCAGGGCGGTGTTGCTGCCGCTGTCGTACGCCCAGACCTCGCCGCCGTTGTGGACGATGCTGTACTCGGCGGCCTTGTCGACGATCGAGAGCCGCTGCTTGTCGGGACCGTCGACGGCGACGCGCAGCGTGTGCGCACCGGACGCCAGCTCCATCAGCTTGCTCTGCGGGGCCGCGGACGCGCCGTCCTTGCCCTGCTCGCCGCCGCCCTTGCCCTGCTCGCCGCCGAACCCGCCCGCGCCGATGCCGCCCGGCAGCGACGGCAGGCCCAGGTCCGTGGTGATCCGGACCGTGCCGGACAGCTGCTGGGTGTCCGACTTGGCGATCTTGGCTATGAGCTCCTCCGCGGAGATCTTCGGCAGATCGGGGGAACCGGAGCCGGCGAACGCCGGGACCAGCCCGATCGTCGCCGCCGCGACCCCCGCCACCGCGACCGGTACGGCGTACCGCACCGCTTTACGGCGCTTCGAAGAGCGCCCCTCGCCCCCGTCGCCGATGACCTCTGCCGGTTCGTTCCGTGACATGTGCCCTACCTCCGTCGTGAATCGGCGGTTCTGCTTCGCACTCGTCCACCCCGCGGGCTCATTGTCACCCGACCGCCGTGCTGTGGTGATTCCCATCCCACCAAATCGGCGGGCGTACGGCGTCAGCCCGGGGAAGCAACTCGTCCTACTGCTGAGGGATGAGCTCGGGGCGCCGCAAGGTGGAGTCCGTACGGCGGGAGGTTGACCGCTCCCCTGAGAAATGCCCGCGCCACGACCCCTAAGGGGCGGAGAACCACCGGACCGCCGAAGTGTCAGCCTGCACAGTCCGCCGGTGTCCCGGACCGCCGAAATGTCGGGCCGTCGAGCTGCCGGACCGTCACCTCGAAGAGACGCACCGGCCGGACCGCCGGCCCCCGAAGAGCCACCGGCCAGGCCCCTGCCGCCAAGCCTCCGCCCGCCGAAGAGGCCCCGTCAGACCCGCCCGCACGACACGGGCGGCACCTGTCGCCGCCCGTACCGTCAGGCGCACCCGTCACCCCGCCCGGTGGACCACCGCGTCGCAGAGGCTCTCCAGGGCCGACTTGGCGAGGCAGGACGGCAGCGGCGCCAGCGTGGCGCGGGCCTCCTCGGCGTAGCGCACGGTGTCCCGGCGGGCCTGTTCGAGCGCCGGGTGGGCGCGCAGCAGGGCCAGCGCCTCGGCGTGCCGGGCGTCGTCGGTGAGATCGCCGGCCAGCAGCTCGCACAGCGCGCGGTCCTCGTCCGTACCGGCCGCGCTCTCGGCCCGCGCGCGCAGATGCAGCACCGGCAGCGTCGCGACGCCCTCCCGCAGGTCCGTGCCCGGCGTCTTGCCGGACTCGTGCGAATCGCTGGCGATGTCCAGGACGTCGTCGGCCAGCTGGAACGCCGTGCCCAGCCGCTCGCCGTACTGGGTGAGGATGTTGACGGTCGACTCGTCGGCGCCCGACATCATCGCGCCCAGCCGGCACGCGACGGCGACCAGCGAGCCGGTCTTGCCCGCGAGGACATCCAGATAGTGGTCGATGGGGTCGCGGCCGGCGTCCGGTCCCGCGGTCTCCAGGATCTGGCCGGTCACCAGGCGCTCGAACGCCTCCGCCTGGATCCGGACCGCCTCCGGCCCGAGGTCGGCGAGCATGTGCGAGGCGCGGGCGAAGAGGAAATCGCCGGTCAGGACGGCGACGGAGTTGTTCCAGCGGGCGTTGGCGCTGGCCACGCCGCGGCGCACATCGGCCTCGTCCATGACGTCGTCGTGGTAGAGCGTCGCCAGATGCGTCAGCTCCACGACGACGGCCGAGGGCACCACCCCGGGGCTGTGCGGATCACCGAAATGAGCGGCCAGCATCACCAGCAGCGGACGGAACCGCTTGCCGCCCGCGCGCACGAGATGCTGCGCGGATTCGGTGATGAACGGCACGTCGCTTTTGGTGGCCTCCAGCAGGCCCTCCTCCACAGCCGCCAACCCGGCCTGGACATCGGCCTCAAGAGCCTGGTCCCGCACGCTCAGCCCGAAGGGCCCGACGACGGTCACGAGGGGTACTCCTGTCTGCTGACGATCAAACGGAATGTCGATCTGTCGCTGTCTCCACCATTGGTCAGGGTATCCGGTCGCACTTGGATCACCGTGAGCGCCTGTCCCCCGAGCCACCCCATCGGTACGCCGACCGTTGGGCCGGTATGTTCTGCATCACCTCTTGGTGGTGGTTTGCGCTGCGAAAGACGGGAGAGCAGAAGCAAGCGCATCCCCAAGAGCACCAGGAGCAACACCTGTGACCGAAGCCCCGACCCCCCGCGCGGGCCATGCCTTCTTCGGCCATCCTCGCGGGCTGCTCACCCTCTTCGGTCTGGAGATGTGGGAGCGGTTCTCGTTCCTCGGCATGCAGGCCATTCTGGTCCTCTACTTCTCCGACCAGGTCGCGAGCGGCGGCCTGGGGATGGCCCAGAACACCGCCGCCTCGGTGACCGCCGCCTACGGCACCCTCGTCTACCTCGTCTCCGTCGCCGGCGGCTGGCTCGCCGACCGAATACTCGGCAGCTACCGCGCGGTGCTGTGGGGCGGCGCCCTCATCGCGCTCGGCCACTACGCGATGGCGGTGCCCGCCGCCGCCATGACCTGGGTCGGCCTCGGTCTGATCATCGCCGGTACGGGGCTGCTCAAACCGAACGTGTCGACGATGGTCGGCAAGCTCTACGCGACGGATGACGAGCGCCGCGACGCCGGCTTCGCGCTCTACTACATGGGCATCAACATCGGCGCCTTCCTCGGCCCGCTGATCACCGGCTGGCTGGGCCAGAAACAGGGCTGGCACCTGGGCTTCTCGGCCGCCGCGGTCGGTATGACGCTCGGTCTGGTCCAGTACGTCCTGGGCCGGCGCCGGCTGGCCGGCCGCCGGGACGGCGCCGAATTCGCGCTGCTGCCCAGCACCATGCGGCGCGCGGTGTGGCTGATCGTCTGCGGCACGCTGCTGGTCGCGGCCCTCGCCACCACCCTCGCGCTGACCGGTCTGCTCACCCTGCCCCGTACCGTCGACGCGCTCACCGTCCTCTCGGTGATCGCACCGGTCGTCTACTTCGCCGTGATGTTCAAGAGCCCGCAGGTCTCCGCCGAAGAACGCGGCCGGCTGCGCCCGTACATCGTGCTCTTCGCCGCCTCGGTCGTCTTCAACTTCATCCTCTTCCAGTCGTATTCGACGATGACGCTGCTGGCCGCGGACCACGCCCGCACCGACGTCCTCGGCTGGGACTTCCCCTCGACCTGGTACAACTCCGTGCTCGGCGTCGCCGAGGTGCTGCTCGCGCCGGTCGTCGCCGCCGTCTGGGTCAAACTGGGCCGCCGCCAGCCGCACGCCTCCCGCAAGATCGCCTACGGCGTGCTCCTCGGCGGCCTCTCCTTCCTGGTGATGGTCCCGGCCACCACCGGGCGCACCGGCGACTGGACGATGGCCGCCTGGTGGCTGGTCGGTTCGTACGTCCTGCTCGGGCTCGGCGACATCCTGCTGGAGACCACCGGCATGTCCGCGACGACCAAGCTCGCACCGGCCGCCTTCGCCAGCCAGACCATGGCGCTGTGGTTCCTCTCCCTCGCCCTCGCCAACGGCATCCAGGCGCAGGCCGTCAAGCTCTTCGGCGTACTGCCCAACGACCTCTACTTCGGCCTCAACGGCGCGTTCGCCGTGGTCGTGGGCCTGGCGGTGATCGCCGCCGGGCCGTGGCTGCGCCGCACCATGCACCCCGTCCGCTGACCCGCCCGCACCCGCCGCCCGCCGCCGTCCCTGGGACCCGCCTCATGCACATCCGGACCGACTTCCCCCACCAGACCTTCCGCGAGGACGTCCGCATCCCCCTGCCGGACGGTACGCAGCTGTACGCGCGGATCTGGCGCCCCTACGGCACCGAGCCGGTGCCCGCCCTCCTGGAGTACCTGCCCTACCGCCTCGGCGACTGGACGGCGCCCCGCGACGCCCAGCGCCACCCCTGGTACGCCGGGCACGGCTACGCCTCCGTACGCGTCGATGTGCGCGGCCACGGCAACTCCGAGGGGCGGCCCACCGACGAGTACTCCGAGACCGAGCTGGCCGACGGCCTCGCCGTCATCGACTGGCTCGCCGCCCAGCCGTGGTGCTCCGGCGACGTCGGCATGTTCGGCATCTCCTGGGGCGGCTTCAACAGCCTCCAGCTCGCCGCCCTCGCACCCGAACCGCTGAAGGCGGTCGTCACGGTCTGCTCCACCGACGACCGCTACGACAACGACGTGCACTACATGGGCGGTTCGGTGCTCGCCGTCGATATGCACGCCTGGGCCGCCACGATGCTCGCGTTCGCCTCCCGGCCGCCTGACCCGGCACACGTCGGCGACGGCTGGCGGGAGCAGTGGCGGGACCGCCTGGAGGCCGTCGAACCCCTCATCCACACCTGGCTCGCCCACCAGTCCCGCGACGCCTACTGGCGGCACGGCAGCGTCTGCGAGGACTACTCCACGGTCAAGGCCGCCGTCCTGGCCGTGGGCGGCTGGCACGATCCGTACCGCGACACCGTGCTGCGGCTGATCGAGCAGCTCCCCCGGCACGGCACCGCGCCGGTACGCGGGATCATCGGCCCCTGGTCGCACCAGTACCCCGACCGCGGGCTGCCGCCGGGCCCCGCGATCGGCTTCCTCCAGGAGACGCTGCGCTGGTGGGACCGGTGGCTCAAACCCGCCGCACGCCCGGCGGACGGGGGTGCCCGCGACGCCGGTGCCCGCGACGTCATGGACGAGCCGCTGCTGCGCGCCTGGATCAGCGAATCCCATCCGCCGGCCACCGTCTATCAGGAGTTGCCGGGCCGCTGGGTGGGTGACGCCGTCTGGCCCTCGCCGCGGGTGACGCCGACCACGTACCCACTGCCGGGCGACCGGCCTCGGCCGGTGCGCTCACCGCAGCACACCGGCGTGGACGCGGGCCGGTTCTTCCCGTTCGGCAACGACGCCGATCTGCCGCCCGACCAGCGCGAGGAGGACGGCCGCTCGGTCTGCTTCGACCTGCCGGAGCTGACCGAACGGACGGAGATCCTCGGCCGGGCGCGGGTCCGGCTGCGGCTGACCTCGCAGGTGCCGCGCGGCCAGGTCATCGCCCGGCTCTGCGATGTCGCCCCCGACGGCTCCTCGACCCTGGTCACCCGCGGCGTGCTCAACCTCCTCGCCCGGCACGGCCGGGACCGCGCCGTCGAATGGCCGCCGGGCGCCACCGAGGACGTCACCTTCGAACTGAACGGCATCGGGCACGCCTTCCCGCCGGGCCACCGCATCCGCCTGGCGCTGTCCTCCGCGTACTGGCCGTGGATCTGGCCGCACCCGGACGCCTCGGGCTGGACCGTCGACCCGGCGGCCTCCACCCTCGAACTCCCGGTCCGCGCACCCGGCTCCGACGGCCCGCCGGTCACCTTCGCACCCCCCGAGCAGGCCGAGCCGCTGGGCGTCGTCTTCCCGGCGGACCCCGGCCTGCGCCCGGAGCGGCGGGTGGTGCGCGATGTCGCCGCCGGGGAGTGGACGCTGGAGGTCGATCCGCGCTACGGCGGCACCCGGATCTACCCGGACGGCCTCGAATTCACCGAGGACGCCCAGGAGACGTACCGGATCCGCACCGACGACCCGACCGGAGCCACCACCCGCTCCGACTGGTCGGTCCGGCTGCACCGCCCGGCCCTCGGCTGGGACGTCCGCATCGCCACCCACTCCGAGATCACCGCGGACGAGGACGACTTCCACACCGTGAACGAGGTCGTCTGCCACGACGGTGACGAGGAGTTCTTCCGGCGCACCTGGCACCGCCGGATCCCGCGGACGGCCGGCTGAGCGCGGCGGCGGGGCCGAACCGGACCGGCCCCGCCGCTCACCCGTACGCCCGTGCCACCGCGTGCGCCAGCCTGGGGGACGCGAACGCGGTGCCGCAGACGAAGCGCATCACCGGGCCGAACGAGGCGGCCGCCGGCAGCCCGGTGAAGTACAGGCCCGGTACGGAGGAGCCGAAGCCGGCGTCCAGCAGCGGACCGCCGGCCCCCACCGCGATCCCGGTGCGCAGCCCCTGGCCCAGGAAGTCCAGCGCCGCCAGATCCATCCGGTAGCCGGTCGCGGCCAGCACATGGTCGGCGGCCAGTTCCGACAGTGCCGACGGTGCCGAGCGGTGCCCGGCCGCGCCGCGCAGCGTCAGCACCGGGCGGCCGTCGACGATCCGGGCCCGGACGATCCGCCGCCCCTGGGTGACCCGCACCCGGCCCACGAACCGGTCCCGCAGCCACCACGCGCCCAGCGGCCCCAGCACCCGCCGCACCAGGAACCGCCGGGCCGGCGCCGGCAACTGGCGGAAGGCCCCCGCGTGATACGTCAGCGCGTACAGCGACCAGGCGTTGCCGAACGGCGTGCGCGGGCGCAGCCGCGGCTGCCGGTCCGGCGGCGCCCCGAAGCCCACCGCCGCCCGCCCGCGCGCCACCACCCGTACGGACGCCGCGCCCTGCTCCGCCAGCAGCACCGCGCTCTCCAGCGCCGACTGCCCGGCGCCGACCACCACCACGTCCCGCCCGGCCAGCGCCGACAGGTCGTGGTGCTGCGCACTGTGCGAGACGGGCCCCGTGGCGGACGGCCCGGCCGGTACCGCGGCGGCCAGTTCGGCCGGCAGATGCGCGATCTGGCTCAGGCCGGTGGCGACGACCACCGCCCGCGCGGCGGCCACCTCACCGCTGTCCAGCTTCAGCTCGAAGGCCCCGGCCCGCCGGTCCACCGACACCACCCTGACCTGTTCCAGCTCCGGCACCAGCCGCTCCTGCACCCACCGTCCGTACCGGATGAACGTCCCGACGGGGATGACGTCCCAGTCGGACACATAGCGCCCCTCCCCCGTCGCCGCGCAGAAGTCGCCGAGGGTGTGCCCGGCCTGCGGGGTGTCGATGCTGGAGGCGGCGGGCGTCGACTTGAGCAGCATGCCCGCGGGCATCTGCTCCCGCCAGCTCACCATCGGCCGCCCGAAGACCCGCACCGGCAGGCCGCGCGCCCGCAGATGCGCGGCCGTCGACAGGCCGTACGGGCCCGCCCCGATGACTGCTACCGGTGCTGTCGGAGTGCTCACTTCGGTCCCTCCCCGAGTGATGGCTCAGCGCTGCGCCGCACCGCCGCCCGCGCGGTCCGGGCCCGCCCGGCGGCCGGTCCGCCGCAGCTGCGCCAGATGCCGGACACCCGGCCCGGCGCAGCGCGCGAGCATCGTGAAGAACGGCAGCGGGTCGTCGCCCGCGAACCAGGCCAGTTCCGTGCCCGCCGCGCGCGCCGGCGCGTGCGGCGTCGTCCCCCCGCTGCGCCGGTAGGCGAGCAGCGCGGGCAGATCGATGTTCTCCACGACGAAGCGGTGCCCGGCCCGCTGTTCGCCCTCCGGGACGGCGCGCCCGGTCAGGTCCAGATGCTGCGCGCGGACGACGTCCACCCCCGCCTCGCTCTCGAAGAGCCGGAACTGCGCGCCCATCCGCGGATTGAAGTCCAGCAGTTTGTACCGGCCGTCGCGGCGGTCGAACCGCCAGTCCAGGTCGGCCGTCCCGCTGAACCCGATCCGCTTGGCGAACTGGGCGCTCAGCTCGGCGAGTTCGGGGTTGTCCACCACGTACGCGCAGGCCGTCATCCCGGCGTGCGGCGGCCAGGAACGCACCTTGACACCGGTGAACAGGGCGAGCGCCGCGCTGTCCGCGTCGAAATAGGCGTGCACGATCCAGTCCTCGGCCTCCTCCCGCGGCAGGTACTCCTGGAGGATCACGCCCGGCCGCGGCCCCCAGTCCCGCGCCAGGTCCAGCAGCTGGGCCGGTCCGCCGATCCGGGTCGTCCCGGCGACCGCGGGCCACCTGCGCCGCAGGAACGCCTCGCGGTTCTTGGCCACCACCGGAAAGCGCGCCCGCCCGGCGTACGCCTCGATGTCCGCGTACGAGCGGGGGAAGACGGCGGCCGGTGAGGGCACACCGTGTTCGGCGCAGAGCTCGTGCAGCCCCTCCTTGCTGGCCAGCCGGCGGGGCAGCCCGGCCGCCACGCGCGGCAGCAGGAACGGTCCGGTGAGGGCCGCGGCATGCTCGGCGATCAGCACCGCCGCCTCCTCGTCGGTCGGGATCAGCACCGCCGGACGGCCGATCCGCCGGCCGATCCGCAGCAGCCCGTCCACCAGGTGGGCCGGCTCCTCGCGGCCGGTGGTCGGCCAGACGAAGCGGCCGCGGAGGTAGCGGGAGGCCGCGGCGGGCGTGAACCGGTCCTCGGTGATGGCGTACATGGGCACCCCGAGCCGCCCCAGGCTGCGGATCGCGCCCACCCCGCCGTGGTGCAGCGGGTAGTCGCCGATCTTCACGATCAGCCCCGGCACACTCCGGTCGACCGCCGGCCGTCCGCCCCTGCGCGCCACCTGTCCCCCCAACAGCGGCCACCCGGCCCCGGCCGCGCCCGCAAAGGACGCTAGGCCCGGACTGCACGGTGCGCCAAGGCTTTTCCGGACATTCCGCAAGGCCGGGGCCGCCGCACCCGGCCGGCGTCCGGTTTCCCTCCCCCGCCCGGATACCTTCCCGCCGCCCATCCCGCCGCGCCGCGCCCCGCCGTACCCTGATCAGCGGACCCACCGGTCCGCGGATCACGGCCCACCGGCCGCGGGCCCAACCGGCCGGCCACCGGCCGTCCACCGGAGACGACGAACGCGAGGAGCTGTCCATGCCGCCCGTGCAGAGCCCGGAACCGAGCCCCGAGCAGAGCCCGGAAAAGAGCCCGGCGCAGGGCCCGTTCGACCTGGCGGAGGGCGATCCCTTCGGCCCGCACACCCTCCCCTACGGCGTCTTCAGCACGCCGGACGCGCCCACCCGGCGCCGGATCGGCGTCCGCTACGGCGACCACGTCCTCGATCTGAGCGACCTGCCCGCCGCCGTCCGGCCGCCGCACGCCGATCTGCTCGCCGCGCCGACGCTCAACCCGCTGCTGGCCGCCGGCCGCACGGTCTGGCGGGAGGTCCGGGCGGCCGTCCGCGCCGCCGTCACCGAGCCCGCGCACCGCACCGCCCTGACGCCGCTGTGCCACCCGCTGGCCGACGTCACCCTGCACCTCCCCTTCGAGGTCGCCGACTACGTCGACTTCTACGCCAGCGAGCACCACGCCACCAACGTCGGCCGCATCTTCCGCCCCAACGGCAGCGCCCTCCCCGCCAACTGGAAGCATTTGCCGATCGGTTACCACGGCCGGGCGGGCACCATCGTCGTCACCGGCACCCCGGTGGTACGCCCCAACGGCCAGCGCAAGGGCGGGGACGACGCCACGCCGCTCTTCGGCCCGTCCACCCGGCTGGACATCGAGGCCGAGGTCGGCTTCGTCGTCGGCGCGCCCTCCAACCACCACGAACCGGTCGCCCTGGACGCCTTCCGCGACCACGTCTTCGGCGTCTGCCTGCTCAACGACTGGTCCGCGCGCGACATCCAGGCGTGGGAGTACGTACCGCTCGGCCCCTTCCTCGGCAAGTCGTTCGCGACCTCCGTCTCCGCCTGGATCACCCCGCTCGACGCCTTCGACGAGGCCCGTACGCAGCCGCCCGCCCGGGACTTCCCGCTGCTGCCCTACCTCGACGACGCGGCCGCCGAGCCGGGCGGTATCGACCTGCGCATCGAGGTCACCGTCAACGGCGAGACGGTCTCCCGGCCGCCGTTCGCCTCGATGTACTGGACGGCCGCCCAGCAGCTCGCCCATATGACGGTCAACGGCGCCTCGCTGCGCACCGGCGATCTCTTCGCCTCCGGCACCGTCTCCGGGCCCGAACCGGACCAGCTCGGCTGCCTGCTGGAACTCACCAAGGGCCAGGGCCCCTTCCTCCAGGACGGCGACGAGGTCACCCTGACCGCCTGGGCGCCGGGCCCTGACGGCGCCCGCATCGGCCTGGGCGAGGTCACCGGCCGGGTGCTGCCCGCACCCGCCCTGGGCGGCGACCAGGCATGACCCCCGCGCCGCCGCCCTCGCTCACCCTGCCCGAGGAACTCCTGCTGCTCGCCCTCGATCCCGGCCGCGGCCGGCCCGTCGTCAGCCGCACCTCGCTGCGGTACGGCCTGGCCGGCGCGGCGCTGGCCGATCTGGCGGCGGCCGGGCGGATCACCCCCGAGGGCGGCGGCCGGTTCACGGTGGCCAGTCCGCTGCCGCTGCACGATCCGGTGCTGGACGGCGCCTTGGCCACGCTGCCCGGCCCGGCCAAGGGCGGCCGGGGCATCCGGGCACGACGCTGGGTGCACGGCGCCGGCCGCACCGTCCAGGAACTCTGCCTGGACCGCCTGGCGGAGCGCGGCGCGGTACGCCGGCGGACCGGCCGTGCCCTGGGCCTCTTCCCGTACGCCCGTTTCCCGGTCGGCCGGGTGGACCTCACCGGGCCGGCCCGGTCCCGCTTCAAGGCCGCCGCCGACGCCCACTTCCCCGACCCGCGCAGCCGCCTGCTGGGCGCCCTCGCCTCGGCGACCGGTCTGGACGCCAAGCTCCTGCCCGGCGGCGCCTTGCGCCCCCTGCGCCGCGAGCTCCGGCGCCTGGCCAAGGAGGAGTGGACGGCCCACGCGGTACGCCAGGCCATCCAGCAGGACAGGAACGCGGCGGCCCCGTAGGGGCCCGGCGCAGGGGGTGCGCCGGGGCTGCCGCCCCCCAATTCCCTTATCCCGACGGTCTGTTACGGGTCTCCGATGCACACCGACTCCCTCCGTACGGCCGCCGGGTCCCGCCCGCCCGGCTGCTAGCCTCACGTCTCCCTGTCCCCCAACGGAGGAGACGTACGTGCGCAAGGCAGCACAGGCCGTCGGGACGGCCGCCCTCGCCGCGATACTGCTCGGCGGCTGCGGCAGCGGCGACACCGGGGACGGCAAGGACGGCGGGCCGCGGCCGGAGAGCGCGCCCCCGGACCGGGGCACCGGCACACCGGCGGGCGGTTCGGCGATCGAGGGCGCCTGGGAGGCGAAGTCCGCCCACGGCAAGCTGATTCTGGCCATCACCCACGGCACCGTCGCGCTGAGCGACGGACAGAAGACGGCCTGTCTCGGCACGGTCCAGGAGCCGGCCGGGGTGACCAGCGCCGTCCTCAAGTGCACCGACGGGGACGCCACCCGCACCCGCGGCACGCTCCGGCCCGCCGCCGACGGCAGGAGTCTGAGCGTCAGCTGGCAGAGCGGCCCCGCCGAGAAGTACACCAAGTCCACCGACGGCAGTGTGCGGATGCCGGACCTGCCCAGGCTGCCCAGCGGCGTGCCCGACGGCGGCTGACCCGCCGCCCGTCCCGCACCGGCCGCACACACCGACGGCCGCCGCCCCGAGCCCCTTGCGGGGACCGGAACGGCGGCCGTCGGCGCGCCCCCGTACGGCGGCGCGTCCCCTCCGTGGAGGGGCGGATCAGCAGGTCAGCGGATGAAGACGCTCGCCTGCCCGGCCAGGTGGAGGAAGTACTGCGGCGCCAGGCCGAGCACCAGGGTGACCACGACGCCGAACGCGATGGCCGTCGTCGTCAGCGGGCTGGGCACCGCGACGGTCGGGCCCTCCGCCTTCGGCTCGTTGAAGAACATCAGCACGATCACCCGGATGTAGAAGAACGCGGCGATCGCCGACGAGAGCACACCGACCACGACCAGCCATCCGGCGCCGCTCTCCGCCGCCGCCTTGAAGACGGCGAACTTTCCGGTGAAGCCGGAGGTGAGCGGAATGCCCGCGAAGGCCAGCAGGAAGATCGCGAACACCGCGGCCACCAGGGGTGAACGGCGGCCCAGCCCGGCCCACTTGGACAGCTGGGTGGCCTCGCCGCCCGCATCGCGTACCAGCGTGACGACGGCGAACGCGCCGAGCGTCACAAAGGAGTACGCACCGAGGTAGAAGAGCACCGAGGAGATGCCGTTCTCGCTGGTGGCGATGACACCGGCGAGGATGAACCCGGCGTGCGCGATGGAGGAGTAGGCCAGCATCCGCTTGATGTCCGTCTGGGTGATGGCGACGATCGCACCGCCCAGCATCGTGAGGATCGCGACGCCCCACATCACCGGCCGCCAGTCCCAGCGCAGGCCCGGGAGCACGACATAGAGCAGGCGCAGCAGCGCGCCGAACGCCGCGACCTTGGTGGCCGCCGCCATGAAGCCCGTGACGGGGGTGGGGGCGCCCTGGTAGACGTCCGGCGTCCACATGTGGAACGGGACCGCGCCGACCTTGAACAGCAGCCCCATCACGACCAGCGCGGAACCGATCAGCAGCAGGACGTCATTGCCCATGGTGCCGGCCAGCGCCGGGTCGATCTGCTTGGCGCCGTCCGAGATGACCTCGGCGATCCCGGAGTACGTCACCGTGCCGGCGTAGCCGTACAGGAGGGCCACGCCGAACAGGAGGAAGGCCGAGGAGAACGCGCCGAGCAGGAAGTACTTCACCGCGGACTCCTGCGACAGCAGGCGCTGGCGGCGGGCCAGCGCGCACAGGATGTACAGCGGGAGGGAGAAGACCTCCAGCGCGATGAAGAGGGTCAGCAGGTCGTTGGCGGCCGGGAAGACCAGCATGCCGCCGATCGCGAAGAGCACGATCGGGAAGACCTCGGTGGTGGTGAACCCGGCCTTGACCGCGGCCTGTTCGGCCTTGCCGCCGGGGACGGCGGCGGCCTGCGCGGCGAAGGAGTCCACGCGGTTGCCGTGCGCCGCCGGGTCGAGGCGCCGCTCGGCGAAGGTGAAGACGGCGATCAGCGACACCAGCAGGATCGTGCCCTGCAGGAACAGGGCGGGGCCGTCGACGGCGATGGCGCCCATCGCCGCGATATGCGCCTTGGCCGAGCCGAAGCCGCCGGCCGCCAGGCCGATCACCGCGGCGAACGCGGCGGCCAGCGCCACCACGGACAGCAACAGCTGGGCGTAGTAGCGGCTGCGGCGCGGCAGGAACGCCTCGATCAGGACGCCGACCACCGCGGCACCGAGGACAATCAGGGTCGGCGCCAGCTGGGCGTACTCGATGTGCGGGGCCGGGATCCTGCCCGGCATATCGGCCGCCACTGTCCACAGGCTGTGGACACTCGCCACGGAACTCACTTCGCGGCCTCCACGTCTTGATCACGCACGGCGGGGCCGCGCCGGTCGCCACCGGGCACGGCGTCCACCTGCACAGCGGGTTGGGGGTCCTTCTTGTCCACGACGGACAGGGTGTGGCCGACCGCCGGGTTGACGAGGTCGGTGAGCGGTTTGGGGTACACCCCGAGGAAGATCAGCAGCGCGATCAGCGGCGCGACCACCACCAGCTCCCGCACCCGCAGATCGGGCATGGCGCGCACCTCGTCCCGCACCGGTCCGGTCATCGTCCGCTGGTAGAGGACGAGGACGTAGAGCGCGGCGAGGACGATGGCGACGGTGGCGATGACCCCGATCGCCGGATAGCGGCTGAACGTGCCGACCAGGACCAGGAATTCGCTGACGAACGGTGCCAGGCCGGGCAGCGACAGCGTCGCGAGACCGCCGACGAGGAACGTGCCGGCGAGGATCGGCGCGACCTTCTGGACCCCGCCGTAGTCCGCGATCAGACGCGAACCGCGGCGGCTGATCAGGAAGCCCGCGACCAGCATCAGCGCGGCGGTGGAGATGCCGTGGTTGACCATGTAGAGCGTCGCACCGCTCTGGCCCTGGGACGTCATCGCGAAGATGCCCAGCACGATGAACCCGAAGTGCGAGATCGAGGCGTAGGCGATCAGCCGCTTGATGTCCCGCTGGGCGACCGCGAGCAGCGCGCCGTAGAGCACGCTGATCAGCGCGAGCACCAGGATGACCGGGGTGGCCCAGCTGCTGGCCTGCGGGAAGAGCTGGAGGCAGAAGCGGAGCATCGCGAACGTGCCGACCTTGTCGACGACCGCGGTGATCAGTACGGCGACCGGGGCGGTCGATTCGCCCATGGCGCCGGGCAGCCAGGTGTGCAGCGGCCACAGCGGCGCCTTCACCGCGAAGGCGAAGAAGAAGCCGAGGAAGAGCAGCCGCTCGGTGCCGGTGGCGATGTCCAGCTTGCCGGCCGCCCGCGCCTCGACGATCTGCTGCAGCGAGAAGGTGCCCGTACCGAGCTGGTCGGCGGTGACGGCGTACAGCCCGATCACCGCGGCCAGCATGATCAGGCCGCCCGCGAGGTTGTAGAGCAGGAACTTCACCGCGGCGCGCGAGCGCTGGGCGGCGGCCTCCTCCTCGCCGTGCCCGCCGGCCCGGTCCCCGAAGCCGCCGATGAGGAAGTACATCGGGATCAGCATGGCTTCGAAGAAGAGGTAGAAGAGGAAGACGTCGGTGGCCTCGAAGGAGATCACCACCATCGCCTCGACGGCCAGGATCAGCGCGAAGAAGCCCTGGGTGGGCCGCCAGCGGCGGTTGGGCCTGGTGTCCTCCAGGACATCGGCGTCATGCCAGCCCGCCAGGATGACGAACGGGATCAGCAGGGCGGTCAGCGCGATCAGGGCGACCGCGATACCGTCCACGCCGAGTTCGTAGCGGACCCCGAAGTCCGGGATCCAGGTGTGCGATTCGGTGAGCTGGTAGGGGCCCGTGGCGCCGGGCCGGAAGCGGAACGCGATCAGCAGGGCCAGCGCGAGGGTGGCCAGCGAGAAGAGCAGCGCGAGCCATTTGGCCGCGGTACGCCGGGCGGCGGGCAGCGCGGCGGTGGCGATCGCGCCGACCGCCGGCACCGCGGCGGTCACCGTCAGCAGGGGGAACGACATGGCTCAGACACTCCTCATCAGCAGGGTCGCGGCGACGAGCACGGCCGCCCCGCCCAACATCTGGACTGCGTAGGAGCGGACGAATCCGGTCTGCAACCGGCGCAGCAGACCGGAGAGCCCGCCCATCGAGGCCGCCGTGCCGTTGACCGCGCCGTCCACCAGGGAGTGGTCGAGCTGGACGAGCGTGCGGGTGAGCTGCTCACCGCCGCGCACGAAGACGATGTGGTTGAAGTCGTCCTGGAGCAGATCGCGGCGGGCGGCCCGAGTGAGCACCGAACCGCGCGGGGCGGCCACCGGGACGGGCTTACGGCCGTACTTCAGCCAGGCCACGCCGACACCGGCGAGCAGCACCACGATCGTGGCGGCGGTGACGGCGGTGGCGCTGACCGGGGAGTTGCCGTGCGCGAAAGAGGTGACCGGCTCCAGCCATGTCACGAAGGCGTCGTCGATGCTGAACAGACCGCCCGCGAAGACCGATCCGACGGCCAGCACGATCATCGGGATCGTCATGGACTTGGGCGATTCGTGCGGATGCACCTCGGCCGGGTTCCAGCGCTTCTCGCCGAAGAACGTCATCAGCATCACCCGCGTCATGTAGAACGCGGTGATCGCGGCGCCCAGCAGGGCCGCGGCGCCCAGGATCCAGCCCTCGGCGCCGCCCTTGGCGAACGCCGCCTCGATGATCTTGTCCTTGGAGAAGAAGCCGGACAGTCCGGGGAAGCCGATGATCGCCAGATAGCCGAGCCCGAAGGTGACGAAGGTGATCGGCATGTACGAGCGCAGACCGCCGTAACGGCGCATGTCCACCTCGTCGTTCATCCCGTGCATCACGGAACCGGCGCCGAGGAAGAGGCCCGCCTTGAAGAAGCCGTGGGTGACCAGATGCATGATCGCGAAGGCGTAGCCGATGGGGCCCAGGCCGGCCGCCAGGATCATGTAGCCGATCTGCGACATCGTCGAACCGGCCAGCGCCTTCTTGATGTCGTCCTTGGCGCAACCGACGATCGCACCGAAGAGGAGCGTGACGGCGCCGACCACGACGACGGCCAGCTGCGCGGTCGGTGCGGCGTTGAAGATCGCCCCGGAACGGGTGATCAGATACACGCCCGCGGTGACCATGGTGGCGGCGTGGATGAGGGCCGAGACCGGGGTCGGGCCCTCCATCGCGTCGCCGAGCCAGGACTGCAGGGGCACCTGCGCCGACTTGCCGCAGGCGGCCAGCAGCAGCATCAGCCCGATGGCCGTGAGCCTGCCCTCGCCCGTGTCACCGGTCGCGGCGAGCACCGGGCCGAAGGCGAAGGTGCCGAAGGTCGTGAACATCACCATGATCGCGATGGACAGCCCGATGTCACCGACGCGGTTGACCAGGAACGCCTTCTTGGCGGCGGTGGCCGCGCTCGGCTTGTGCTGCCAGAAACCGATCAGCAGGTACGAGGCGAGGCCGACGCCCTCCCAACCGACGTACAGCAGGAGGTAGTTGTCGGCGAGGACGAGCAGCAGCATCGCCGCGAGGAAGAGATTGAGGTAGCCGAAGAAGCGGCGGCGCCGCTCGTCGTGCTCCATATAGCCGATCGAGTAGATGTGGATCAGGGATCCGACACCGGTGATCAGCAGGACGAACGTCATCGACAACTGGTCCAGCTGGAAGGCGACGTCGGCCCGGAAGCCGCCGACCGGGATCCAGCTGAACAGGTGCTGGTGCAGGGCGCGGTGCCCGGCGGCCTTGCCGAGCATGTCGGCGAAGAGCACCGCCGCGACGGCGAACGACGCCACCGCCAGCAGGGTGCCGATCCAGTGGCCGGCGCGGTCCAGCCGTTTGCCGCCGCACAAGAGCAGGGCCGCACCGACCAGCGGTGCCGCGACGAGCAGCGCGATCAAGTTCTCCACTTTGTGCGACCCCTTACAGCTTCATCAGGCTGGCGTCGTCGACCGAGGCCGTATGACGGGTGCGGAAGATCGACACGATGATCGCCAGGCCGACCACGACCTCGGCCGCGGCGACGACCATCGTGAAGAAGGCGATGATCTGGCCGTCGAGATTCCCGTGCATCCGCGCGAAGACCACGAAGGCGAGATTGCAGGCGTTCAGCATCAGTTCGATGCACATGAACACCACGATGGCGTTCCGCCTGATCAGCACCCCGGCCGCGCCGATGGTGAACAACAGGGCGGCGAGATAGAGGTAATTGACCGGGTTCATTTCTTCGCCTCCTCCTTCGGCGCCGCCGGGCCAGGGGCCGCCGACGACGACCGCGGCCCGGAGTCACGCTCCAGCCAGTCCTCGGAGCGCCGCTCCAGCTCCTTCACTCCGGTCAGCGCCTCACCGGAGACATCCCGGATCTGGCCGCGCGCCCGCAGGGTCGGATTGACGGTCAGCTCGGACGGGGTGCCGTCCGGCAGCAGACCGGGGATGTCCACCGCGTTGTGCCGGGCGTAGACGCCCGGAGCGGGCAGCGGCGGTACCTGCTTGCCCGCGCGGACCCGCGCCTGCGACCGCTCGCGCTGGGACGTGGCGCGCTCCGTACGCTCCCGGTGGGTGAGCACCATCGCGCCGACGGCGGCCGTGATCAGCAGGGCGCCGGTGGCCTCGAAGGCGAAGACGTACTTGGTGAAGATGAGCGCGGCCAGACCCTGCACATTGCCGCCGGCATTGGCCTGGCCCAGCCCGTCGAAGTGCCGGAGCGAGGCGTTGCCGATACCGGCGATGAGCAGGATGCCGAAGCCGAGGCCCAGCCCGGCGGCGAGCCAGCGCTGCCCCTTGAGCGTCTCCTTGAGGGAGTCCGCCGCCGTGACGCCGACCAGCATCACGACGAAGAGGAAGAGCATCATGATCGCGCCCGTGTAGACGACGATCTGGACGACGCCGAGGAAGTACGCGCCGTTGGCGAGGTAGAAGACCGCCAGGACGATCATGGTCCCGGCGAGCGAGAGGGCGCTGTGCACGGCCCGCTTCATCAGGATCGTGCAGAGCGCGCCGATGACGGCGACGGTGCCCAGGATCCAGAACTGCACAGCCTCCCCCAGGGAGGTCGTGGAGGCCGCGGCGGCGAGACCGGTCATGCCGACACCCCCTCGTCCTCGGGCCGTTCGCCCTGGGAGACGGCGGCCTGGCGGACGGTGCCGGGGGCGGCGCCCGTCACCAGGCCGTTGTAGTAGTCCTTCTCCGTCATCCCGGGGAAGATCGCGTGCGGGGTGTCGACCATCGTCTCCGTCAGGCCCGCGAGCAGCTCCTCCTTGGTGTAGATGAGCGATTCGCGGGACCGGTCGGCGAGTTCGTACTCATTGGTCATCGTCAGCGCGCGGGTCGGGCACGCCTCCACGCACAGACCGCACAGGATGCAGCGGAGGTAGTTGATCTGGTAGACGCGGCCGTAGCGCTCGCCCGGGGAGTAGCGCTCCTCGTCGGTGTTGTCCGCGCCCTCGACGTAGATCGCGTCCGCCGGACAGGCCCAGGCGCACAGCTCGCAGCCGATGCATTTCTCCAGGCCGTCCGGGTGGCGGTTGAGCTGATGACGGCCGTGGAAGCGCGGCGCCGTCGGCTTCTTCTCCTCCGGATACTGCTCGGTCAGCCGCTTCTTGAACATGGCCTTGAAGGTCACGCCGAAGCCGGCCACGGGGTTCTGGAAGTCAGGCACCGTCGCCCCCCTTTCCGTCGATTCCGTTTCCGTCACTGACAGTGTCCACCCCGCCACTGACAATCAACTCGCGCTCGTGGCGCGGCCGTCGGCGTGGCACGGGCGGCAGGCTCTGGCCGGGCAACGGCGGTACGGGGAAGCCGCCGGCCATCGGGTCGAAGGCGGGCGTACCGTCCGTGTCCTCCTCCTTCTCGGCCCGCCGGAAGAAGTCCACGACCAGGGAGATCAGCAGCAGCACGATCGCGGCCCCGGCGACGTAGAGCACGATCTGCTGGAAGTCGTAGCCCTCGTTCTTCAGCGCCCGGACGGTCGCGACCAGCATCAGCCAGACCAGCGAGATCGGGATGAGGACCTTCCAGCCCAGTTTCATGAACTGGTCGTAGCGCACCCGTGGCAGCGTGCCGCGCAGCCAGATGAAGAAGAACAGCAGCAACTGGACCTTGATGATGAACCAGAGCATCGGCCACCAGCCGTGGTTCGCGCCCTCCCAGAAAGCACTGATCGGGTACGGCGCCCGCCAGCCGCCCAGGAAGAGGGTGACCGCGACCGACGAGACGGTGACCATGTTGACGTACTCGGCGAGCATGAACATCGCGAACTTGATGGACGAGTACTCGGTGTTGAAACCGCCGACGAGGTCGCCCTCGGACTCCGGCATGTCGAACGGCGCGCGGTTGGTCTCGCCCACCATCGCGATGATGTAGATGATGAAGGAGACCGGCAACAGCAGGACGTACCACTTGCCCTGCTGGGACTCCACGATCGCCGAGGTCGACATCGACCCGGAGTAGAGGAAGACCGCCGCGAAGGACATGCCCATCGCGATCTCGTAGGAGATCATCTGGGCGCACGAGCGCAGACCGCCGAGCAGCGGGTACGTCGAGCCGGAGGACCAGCCCGCCAGCACGATGCCGTAGATGCCGACCGAGGCGGTGGCCAGGATGTAGAGGACGCCGATCGGCAGGTCGGTCAGCTGCATCGTGGTGCGCTGGCCGAAGATCGAGACCTCGTTGCCGGCGGGGCCGAAGGGGATCACCGCGATGGCCATGAAGGCCGGTACGGCCGCCACCACCGGCGCGAGGAGATAGACCGCCTTGTCGGCCCGCTTGACGATCAGGTCTTCCTTGAGCATCAGCTTGATGCCGTCGGCGAGCGACTGGAGCATGCCCCAGGGGCCGTGCCGGTTGGGACCGATGCGCAGCTGCATCCAGGCGACGACCTTGCGCTCCCAGACGATGGAGAACAGCACGGTCAGCATCAGGAACGCGAAGCAGAAGACCGCCTTGACGACGACGAGCCACCACGGGTCGCGGCCGAACATCGACAGGTCTTCCTGGGCGAGCGCGGTGCCCGCGGCGGTCAGCTGATCGAGCGGCCGCATCATGCGTCCACCTCCTTGGCCGGCTCGGGAGTGCCGGGGACGGCGAAGACCTGCACCAGCTCACCGAGGCGCGCCCCGGTGTCGGCGGCGACGCCACCGCCCGTGGAGTTCAGCGGCAGCCACACCACCCGGTCGGGCATCGGCGTGATCTGGAGCGGCAGTTGGACCGCGCCGGCCGGTCCGGCGACCGCCAGCAGATCGCCGTCCTTGACGCCGGTCTCCCGCGCGGTGGTCTCCGACAGCCGGGCGACCGCGGGGTGCCGGGTACCGGCCAGCGCATCGTCGCCCTCCTGGAGCCGCCCCTGGTCCAGCAGCAGCCGGTGCCCGGCGAGCACCGCCTGACCGGCGTCGGGACGCGGCATCGGGCGCCCGGCGGCCGGCGGATCCGCGGCGTACGGACCGGTCCAGGCGCCGAGCCGGCGCAGCTCGTCGCGGGCCGCGCGGATGTCCGGCAGCGCCAGCGGGACGTCCAGGGCGTCGGCGAGCATGTGCAGCACCCGGGTGTCCGGGAGCAGATGCCGGCCCGCCAGCTGGTCCGGCTTGAGCGCCGCCTCGAACAGCCGCGCCCGGCCCTCCCAGTTGAGGAACGTCCCGGACTTCTCGACCACGGCCGCCACCGGGAGGACCACATCCGCCCGGCGGGTCACCTCCGAGGGCCGCAGCTCCAGGCTCACCAGGAACCCGACCGCGTCCAGAGCCGCGGCCGCGCCGACCGGGTCCGGCAGGTCGGCCAGTTCGACACCGGCCACCAGCAGCGCGCCCAGTTCGCCGGTCGCCGCGGCCTCGATGATCTGGCCGGTGTCCCGGCCGTGCCGCTGCGGGAGCGCGTCCACGCCCCAGACGGCGGCGACCTCCGCACGGGCCCGCGGGTCGGTGGCCGGCCGGCCACCGGGCAGCAGCCCCGGCAGCGCGCCCGCCTCGACGGCGCCGCGTTCCCCGGCCCGGCGCGGAATCCAGACCAGCCGGGCGCCGGTCGCGGCGGCGGTACGGATCGCGGCGGTCAGCGCGCCGGGGACCGTCGCCAGCCGCTCGCCGACGATGATCACCGCGCCGTCCGCGCGCAGCGCCTCGGCCGCCGCCTGCCCCTCGCCCTCCGGACCGGCGCCGCCCGCGAGCGCGTCCAGCCATTCGGTCTCGGTGCCCGGCGCGGCCGGCAGCAGCGTGCCGCCGGCCTTGATCAGCCCACGCGAGGCGTAGGCGGCCAGCCCGTAGGTGCGCTGGCCGCTCTTGCGGTGGGCCTTGCGCAGCCGCAGGAAGACGCCCGGGGCCTCCTCCTCCGCCTCGATACCGGCCAGCAGCACGGCCGGCGCCTGCTCCAGCGAGGTGTACGTCACCGCGTCCCCGCCGGCCAGGTCACGGCCGCGGCCGGCGACCCGGGCCGCCAGGAAACCGGCCTCCTCGGCGCTGTGTGCCCGCGCCCGGAAGTCGATGTCGTCGGTGTCCAGCACGGTGCGGGCGAACTTGGCGTAGGCGTAGGCGTCCTCGACGGTCAGCCGGCCGCCGGTCAGCACGCCGGTGCGCCCCTTGGCGGCGGCCAGCCCGCGGGCCGCGGCCGCCAGCGCCTCGGGCCAGCTCGCCGGCTCCAGTTCGCCGGACTCCGCGTTACGGACCAGCGGATGCTCCAGCCGGTCGCGCTGCTGCGCGTAGCGGAAGCCGAACCGCCCCTTGTCGCAGAGCCACTCCTCGTTGACCTCGGGGTCGTTCTCCGCCAGCCGCCGCAGCACCTTGCCGCGGCGGTGGTCCGTACGGGTCGCGCAGCCGCCCGCGCAGTGCTCGCACACCGACGGCGAGGAGACCAGGTCGAAGGGGCGGGAGCGGAAGCGGTACGCGGCGGAGGTGAGCGCGCCGACCGGGCAGATCTGGATGGTGTTGCCGGAGAAGTACGACCTGAACGGGTCGCCCTCGCCGATGCCGACCTGCTGGAGGGCGCCGCGCTCCAGCAGCTCGATCATCGGGTCGCCGGCGATCTGGTTGCTGAAGCGGGTGCAGCGCGCGCACAGTACGCACCGTTCGCGGTCCAGCAGTACCTGTGTCGAGATCGGCACCGGCTTCGCGAACGTCCGCTTCTTGCCCTCGAAGCGGCTGTCCGGGTCGCCGACCTGCATCGCCTGGTTCTGGAGCGGGCATTCGCCGCCCTTGTCGCAGACCGGGCAGTCCAGCGGATGGTTGATCAGCAGCAGCTCCATCACGCCGCGCTGCGCCTTCTCGGCCACCGGGGAGGTGAGCTGTGAGCGGACGACCATCCCGTCCGTGCAGGTGATGGTGCACGAGGCCATCGGCTTGCGCTGGCCCTCGACCTCGACGATGCACTGCCGGCAGGCACCGACCGGGTCCAGCAGCGGGTGGTCGCAGAAGCGCGGGATCGCGATGCCGAGGAGTTCGGCGGCCCGGATGACCAGGGTCCCCTTGGGGACGGAGATCTCGATGCCGTCGATCGTCAGCGAGACGAGGTCTTCCGGCGGGACCGCCGCGGCGCCGCCCCCGGAGGGGCCCGCGGCGGAGCCGCTGTCCGATCCGGTAGTGGTGACGGTCATGCGTTCACCCCCAGGTGAGCGTCGTTGTCGGCCCAGACGGTCGACTTGGCCGGATCGAAGGGGCAGCCCTTGCCGGTGATGTGCTGCTCGTACTCCTCGCGGAAGTACTTGAGCGAGGAGAAGATCGGCGAGGCGGCGCCGTCGCCCAGCGCGCAGAAGGACTTGCCGTTGATGTTGTCGGCGATGTCGTTGAGCTTGTCGAGATCGTCCATCCGGCCCTTGCCGGCCTCGATGTCGCGCAGCAACTGCACCAGCCAGTAGGTGCCTTCGCGGCAGGGCGTGCACTTCCCGCAGGACTCGTGCGCGTAGAACTCGGTCCAGCGGGTCACCGCGCGCACCACGCAGGTGGTCTCGTCGAAGCACTGGAGCGCCTTGGTGCCGAGCATCGAGCCGGCCGCGCCGACGCCCTCGTAGTCCAGCGGGACGTCGAGGTGTTCGTCGGTGAAGAGCGGTGTCGAGGAGCCGCCCGGTGTCCAGAACTTGAGCCGGTGGCCGCGCCGGATGCCGCCGCTGATGTCCAGCAGCTGGCGCAGCGTGATGCCCAACGGGGCCTCGTACTGGCCGGGGTGGGTGACGTGGCCGCTGAGCGAGTAGAGCGTGAAGCCCGGGGACTTCTCGCTGCCCATCGAACGGAACCAGTCCTTGCCCCGGTTCATGATGGCGGGAACCGAGGCGATGGACTCGACGTTGTTCACGACAGTGGGGCAGGCGTAGAGGCCGGCCACCGCCGGGAAGGGAGGACGCAGCCGGGGCTGTCCACGACGGCCCTCCAGGGAGTCCAGCAGCGCGGTCTCCTCACCGCAGATGTACGCGCCCGCACCCGCGTGCACGACGACATCCAGGTCGAGCCCCGAGCCGAGGATGTTCTTCCCGAGGTAGCCCGCCGCGTACGCCTCCCGGACGGCCTCGTGCAGCCGCCGCAGGACGGGCACGACCTCACCGCGCAGATAGATGAAGGCGAGCTGGGAGCGGATCGCATGGCAGGCGATGACGATGCCCTCGATGAGGGAATGCGGATTCGCGAAGAGGAGCGGGATGTCCTTGCAGGTCCCGGGCTCCGATTCGTCGGCGTTGACCACCAGATAGTGCGGTTTGCCGTCGCCCTGCGGGATGAACTGCCACTTCATCCCGGTCGGGAAGCCGGCCCCGCCGCGGCCGCGCAGCCCGGACTCCTTGACGTACGCGATGACGTCGTCCGGCGCCATCGCGAGGGCCTTGCGCAGGCCCGCGTAGCCCTCGTGCCGCTGGTAGGTCTCCAGCGTCCAGGATTCGGGCTGGTCCCAGAAGGCGGACAGGACGGGCGAGAGGAGCTTCTCGGGGCTCGCCTCGCCGCCGGTCGCCGGCCTGGAGGTGCCCCCGTTCTCGGCTGCCACCGTCATCACTCCCCCTCCTTGGCCGCCGGTCCGGCCGGGTTGTCCGGACCGGCCGTGCGCGGCGCGATGACGTGGTCGGCGCCGCGGCCCGGGAGGGCCTCGCCCTTGGCGAGCCGCAGTCCGGCCAGTGAGGCGGCCCCGGCGCTGCCGGTGGCCTCGACGGCGCCCGGCCGCTGGTCCGGGAAGCCCGCGAGCACCCGGGCCGTCTCCTTGTACGTGCACAGCGGCGCACCGCGGGTGGGCGCGACGGTCCGGCCGGCCCGCAGGTCGTCGACCAGCCGTTTGGCGCTCTCCGGCGTCTGGTTGTCGAAGAATTCCCAGTTCACCATCACGACGGGCGCGAAATCGCAGGCGGCGTTGCACTCGATGTGTTCGAGGGTGATGGCGCCGTCCTCGGTGGTCTCGTCGTTGCCGACGCCGAGGTGTTCCTTCAGCTCCTCGAAGATGGCGTCGCCGCCCATCACCGCGCACAGCGTGTTGGTGCAGACGCCGACCTGGTAGTCACCGCCCGCCCTGCGGCGGTACATCGAGTAGAAGGTGGAGACCGCCGTGACCTCGGCCGTGGTCAGCCCGAGCTGTCCGGCGCAGAAGCGGATGCCGGTGCGGGTGACATGGCCCTCCTCCGCCTGGACGAGATGCAGCAGCGGCAGCAGCGCGGAGCGGGAGTCGGGGTAGCGGGCGATCACCTCCTTGGCGTCGGCCTCCAGCCGGGCCCGGATCTCGGCCGGGTAGTCGGGGGCGGGGAGTTCGGGCATGCCCAAGTGAGTCGCGGGGGTACCGGTCACCGGTCGACGCCTCCCATCACGGGGTCGATGGACGCGACGGCGACGATGACGTCGGCGACCTGGCCGCCCTCGCACATCGCCGCCATGGCCTGGAGATTGGTGAAGGACGGGTCGCGGAAGTGCACCCGGTAGGGGCGGGTGCCGCCGTCGCTGACCACGTGCACGCCCAGTTCGCCCTTGGGCGACTCCACGGCCGTGTAGGTCTGTCCCGGCGGGACGCGGAAGCCCTCCGTCACCAGCTTGAAGTGGTGGATCAGGGCCTCCATCGAGGTGCCCATGATCTTCTTGATGTGGTCGAGGGAGTTGCCCAGACCGTCCGGGCCCATGGCCAGCTGGGCGGGCCAGGCGATCTTCTTGTCCGCGACCATCACCGGCCCCGGCTCCAGCCGGTCCAGGCACTGTTCGACGATCCGCAGCGACTGGCGCATCTCCTCCAGCCGGATCAGGAACCGGCCGTAGGCGTCGCAGGTGTCGGCGGTCGGCACCTCGAAGTCGTAGTTCTCGTAGCCGCAGTACGGCTGCGCCTTGCGCAGATCGTGCGGCAGCCCGGCGGCGCGCAGCATGGGACCGGTGGCGCCGGTGGCCAGGCAGCCCGCCAGGTCGAGGTAGCCGATGTCCTGCAGGCGGGCCTTGAAGACGGGGTTCCCGGTGGCGAGCTTGTCGTACTCGGGGATGTTCTTGCGCATCTTCTTGATGAAGCCGCGCACCTGGTCGACGGTGCCGGGGGGCAGGTCCTGGGCGAGGCCGCCGGGCCGGACGAAGGCGTGGTTCATCCGCAGGCCGGTGATCAACTCGTAGATGTCGAGGACGAGTTCGCGGTCCCGGAAGCCGTAGATCATGATCGTGGTGGCGCCCAGTTCCATCCCGCCGGTGGCGATGGCCACCAGGTGGGAGGAGATCCGGTTGAGCTCCATCAGCAGTACGCGGATGACGGTGGCGCGGTCCGGGATCTGGTCGGTGATGCCGAGCAGCTTCTCCACGCCCAGGCAGTACGCCGTCTCGTTGAAGAACGGGGTGAGGTAGTCCATCCGCGTGACGAAGGTGGTGCCCTGCGTCCAGGTCCGGTATTCGAGGTTCTTCTCGATGCCGGTGTGCAGATAGCCGATACCGCAGCGGGCCTCGGTGACGGTCTCGCCGTCGATCTCCAGGATGATCCGGAGCACGCCGTGCGTGGAGGGGTGCTGCGGCCCCATGTTGACGATGATCCGCTCGTCGTCGGACTTGGCGGCCGCCGCCACGACCTCGTCCCAGTCGCCGCCGGTGACGGTGTAGACGGTGCCCTCGGTCGTCTCGCGCGCGGGCGAGGCTTCGGAGGAAGTAGGGGAAGGAGTCATCAGCTGTACGACCTCCGCTGGTCGGGAGCCGGGATCCGGGCGCCCTTGTACTCGACGGGAATGCCGCCGAGCGGGTAGTCCTTGCGCTGCGGGAAGCCCTGCCAGTCGTCCGGCATTATGATCCGCGTCAGCGCGGGGTGGCCGTCGAAGACCAGGCCGAAGAAGTCGTACGTCTCGCGCTCGTGCCAGTCGTTGGTCGGATAGACCTCCACCAGCGAGGGCACATGCGGGTCGGCGTCGGGGGCGGAGACCTCCAGCCGGATGAGCCGGTTGTGGGTGATCGAGCGCAGGTGGTAGACCGCGTGCAGCTCGCGCCCCTTGTCTCCGGGGAAGTGCACCCCGCTCACGCCCGTGCAGAGCTCGAAGCGGAGCGCCGGGTCGTCGCGCAGCGTCCGGGCGACGGCCGGCAGGTACTCCCGCTCGATGTGGAAGGTCAGCTCGTCGCGGTCGACGACCGTTTTGCCGATGACGTTCTCGGGGACCAGGCCCTGCTCGTCGAGGGCGCCCTCCAGTTCGTCGGCGACCTCGTCGAACCAGCCGCCGTACGGCCGCGGGGTGGCGCCCGGCAGCCGGACGGAGCGGACGAGTCCGCCGTAACCGGAGGTGTCGCCGCCGTTGTTGGCGCCGAACATGCCGCGGCGGGTGGCGATCAGATCACCGGCGTCGTCGTGCTGCGCCGGGAGGTCGTCCCGGGCCTCCGGGCTCTCGGGGTTATTCGGCTCGCTCACCGCAGCCCTTTCTTCACGGACGAGAGGGGCATGTTGATCAGGGGAAGCGCCTTGAGCGCCGCCTCCTCCGCCTCCTGGGCCGCCTGCTGCTGATTGACGCCGAGCTTGCTGCTCTGAATCTTCCGGTGCAGCTTGACAATGGCGTCCAGCAGCATTTCGGGGCGCGGCGGGCAGCCCGGCAAATAAATATCGACCGGGATAATGTGGTCAACGCCCTGCACAATTGCGTAATTGTTGAACATTCCGCCGGACGAGGCGCAGACCCCCATGGAGATCACCCATTTCGGGTTCGGCATCTGGTCGTAGACCTGCCGCAGCACGGGCGCCATCTTCTGGCTCACCCGGCCGGCGACGATCATCAGGTCCGCCTGCCGGGGCGAACCGCGGAAGACCTCCATGCCGAAGCGGGCCATGTCGTACCGCCCGGCGCCGGTCGTCATCATCTCGATGGCGCAGCAGGCCAGCCCGAACGTCGCGGGGAAGACCGACGATTTGCGCACCCAGCCGGCGGCCTGTTCGACGGTGGTCAGCAAAAAGCCGCTCGGCAGCTTCTCTTCAAGTCCCATTGGTGGCCCCTAATCCCATTCCAGGCCGCCCCGACGCCAGACATAGGCGTAGGCGACGAAGACGGTGAGCGCGAAGAGGAGCATCTCGACGAGCCCGAAAATCCCCAGGGCGTCGAAGGTGACGGCCCAGGGATAGAGGAAGACGATCTCGATGTCGAAGACGATGAAGAGCATCGCCGTCAGGTAGTACTTGATCGGGAAACGGCCGCCGCCGGACGGCTGCGGGGTCGGCTCGATTCCGCATTCGTACGCCTCTTGCTTGGCCCGGTTGTAACGCTTGGGCCCGACGAGCATGCCCGTGACGACAGAGAAGATCGCAAACCCTGCCCCGAGGGCTCCCAGTACGAGGATGGGCGCGTAAGCGTTCACCGTCCCGGCTCCCTTCAGTCGACGATGACTGGATGGCGGTCCGCTCGGGCCGGCCGGCCGCCCCATGAAGATCGTGCCTATGTGAGGCAGTTCACAAGCCCGAACCGCCTGCATCCTATGCCCGCCGGTCTGTGATCTGCGACACGGGTAACGCCAACGTCTTTGTGATCTCCACCACCTGACGAAGGATCATGAAGTCGGATGAGCGGTGATCTTCGTACGCGAAGCGCGCGAGTGATCACGAGAGGTGACATTCATGCCCGTTTTTGCTGGTCAGAGGCGCGTCGCCACTATCAAGCCATGGCCGATAAAAGCAAATTGGTGCTGGACTCAGCCAACTGCTATAAGAGGCGCCGCCGCAGACGTGACCCACCCGTGATCCGACCGTGATCGTCGGTACGTGCTTCCGTTCACGAGCGGCCGGATCACGGGAACATAACGGGCACTCACGAGTGACCTATCCCACGCGGTTTCACGCCGCGAGCCCTTGACGGGCGAGAAGCCTTGGCGTGGCGGATGTGGAGGTGATAAGCACCTTCTGACTCGCCGTCGGACCGCAAATGCCATGCGTAGGAACATGATCACGAAATCCGGGCGGTCCGTTTCCGACCCGACGGTCGGTCAAAAGTCCGTTTTATTCAGCGCGTACGCGTCAAGTGTGGTGTAGACCACCTTTGTTGGCAGCAACCAGCGGCGCCTGATAGCCGTGGTCCATGTCCTCGAACGCACTCATACCCAGCCACCGGAAGCCCCGCCGTTCCGCGTCCTCGCGGGCACTGCGTGCGGGAGTGACCGGTGGCATCCTCACTCTCGCGGTGACCGGCGCCGCCGTGCCGGCGAACGCCGCCGAGAAGCCGGTCGCCGAGACCCAGGAAATGCCGACCATCACCTCGGCGCTGGCCACCCTCAGCGCCAAGAGCGTCGACACCGTGCAGCAGGTCGCGCTCGACTACGAGCGGCAGGCCCTCCAGGACAGCACCGTCGTCAAGGCTGCCAAGGACGCGGAGAAGGACAAGGCCGCCGCCGAGAAGCAGGCGAAGGCCGATGCCGAGGCCAAGAAGAAGGCCGATGCCGAGGCCAAGAAGGCGAAGGAGGCCGAACAGGCCCGCGCCTCGCGCTCCGCCGAGCGCACCACGCTCGTCGGCTCGTCCACGCCGTCCGGCGGTTCCAGCACCACCGCCACCTCGACCTCCAGCTCCACCGGCAGCGGCAACACCGCCTCGCTCGTGAGCTTCCTCAAGGCCCAGGTCGGCAAGGCATACGTGAGCGGCGCCACGGGCTCCTCCGCGTACGACTGCTCCGGTCTGGTGAAGGCCGCGTACAAGCAGCTCAACATCGACCTGCCGCGCGTCTCGCAGGACCAGTCGACCGCGGGCACCCAGGTCGGCCTGAGCAACCTTCAGGTCGGCGACATCCTGTACTGGGGCAGCGCGGGCAGCGCCTACCACGTCGCCATCTACATCGGCGGCGGCAAGTTCATCGGCGCCCAGAACTCCAGCACCGGCGTCGTCGAGCGCCCGCTCAGCTACAGCCAGCCCACCGGCGCGGTCCGCGTCCTCTGAGACCGCCCGCCCCGAAAGGACCGTCCCTCCCGCCGCCTCGGGAGGGACGGTCCTTTTGCGTACTCGCGCCGCGTACGCTGCCGCGGTCCTGCCCTGGCCTGCCCCGCGCTTCGGCCCGGGGGACTCCGCAGGGCCGCCTGACGGCCCGTCCGTACGTCTGACGGCCGGCCTTCCGCAGTGGAAGGCTGAGCGTTCTCACCGAACCTTGCGCGAGGCTGCGGTGTACCGCCGCCATGGGGCAGGAGCGACTGAGGGTCTCGAATCCGTGATTCTGCGGTCTGCTCGGAACACTTGGGGCGTACGCGCGAACGACGTGGGCGGCATCCGCACACTGCCGCTCTCCCGCTAGCGTCGCGCTCTTGTCCCGCTGCCCGGCGGTCCCACAGACTGACGGCACTGCGGCAGAGGCTCTGGTGGGGGGAATCAGTGGTCAGGGAAGCTGAGCGCGCTCTGGGTGTTTTCGTCAGCAACCATCCGACGGACAACGCACGTCGCGGGCGCGTCGCGATCGGCGTGCTGCTGGTCGGCCTGGCGTTCGCGGCGGCCGCGACTCCGATGACCTTCGCCATCTTCGCCGAGCGCGCTCATGCCGTGCGGTTGACCGGGCTGCTGTGGGGTGCCGCGCTCATCGGGATCTACGGCGGAGTCTCCAACGGCCTGCGGACCCTGCGACGGCATGGCGAAATCTTCGTGCTGCGCGAGCAAGGACTGGTCTACCGGCGGACCGGGGAGACCCGGGTGCTGCCCTGGACGGCGATCCGCGGCGTGGTCGAGCGCGGACAGGACCACGCCCTGGGCCGGCTCATGGGCTGGGACGTCCACACGGTCATCCGCATCCGGGACGGCGGACGGCTGCTGCTGACCGGCTACACCGAAGACGCGGCCCGGCTCGCCATTACGATCCGGACCGCCGTGGCGGCCAACACCCCGTAGGGCAGTGCTCAGCCTTCGGTGAGAACGCCCGGCCTTCGGTGAGAGTGCCCGGCCTTCGCCGCGACAGATCAACGGCTCTGGCTCACGGCTGAAAACTTGTACCTGAAGGCTCGTCACACCCGGCCGTTACGGGGTGGCCATCGCGCGTAACGGGAGAACTCGGCGGACGGCGGCGGACGGCAGGAGCCCCCGCGCCCCGGGAACTCCTGAAGCCGAAGGCCGTCAGCCCGCGCCTTCCGCCGTCGGAAGTCTTCAGAGGATCAGCGCGATGGCCGCGCCGATACCGCCGAGACCGAGTGCGAAGGCGCCCGCGCGCCAGCCGCCCTGACCCCAGCGGAACGGCCGGTCCAGGGCGAGCCGTCCGGGGCCGATGGCGGCGACGGCGAGTGCGACGACCGCGATGCACACGCTGTACTCCACACCGCCCTCGCTCTCCCACAGACCGTGTGCCCCGGTGACGGTCGCCATGGCGTTGATCATGACGCCGATCAGCGCGGCCGCTGCCAGTGGAGTGAACAACCCCAGGGCCAGTCCGATGCCGCCGAGAAACTCGGAAGCGCCGCCGATGGCGGCGAAGACCGTGCCGGGGCGGTACCCCAGGGCGGTGAATTCCCGGCCGGTGGCGGTCAGCCCCTGGCCACCCAAGATCCCGAACAGCTTCTGGGCGCCGTGCCCCGCCATCAGCAGGCCGAACGTGAGCCGGAGCAGGAGCAGACCGCAATCCCCGGCCGACACCAACGGTCGCGCCCGTCCGGCGGCCACAGATTCTGGAGCGGCGCGCAGCCGCTCAGGTATGCCACGCATCGGGATTCTCTCCCCGTATCTCCTTCTCCGCTACTCAGCATAGGTGCAACATGTGACACACGCCACACCTCAAACAGGTTTCGCCGCTCCCCCGGAACCCGCGCCGGCGCCTCGATAGCCGATCAATGGCGCGCGCGCCAGCGTTGCCGGGGGCGCCGAGGGAAGTGGTTACGCCGACACGCCGAAGGGGAATCCCTGGTTTCGGCGCGGATCCGCACATTCCGAGCGGCGAGCGAGACGAGGCAGCGCAGACGGGACGGAACGGGGCCGCGCAGAACGGCGGGGCCGAGCGGCGAGACCGGGACAACGTCCGTCCCGCCAGGCCCGCCCCTCTCTCCTTCCCCCACCCGCATCCCCTCCCCCCCATTCACCCACCCACCCGAACCGTGGAGGACCTATGTCCATAACGCGAACCACCGCCCGTTTCAGCGCAGTCTGCGCCACGACGCTCTGCCTCGCGGGCGCGGCGGCCGGAGCCGCCCTCGTATCGCCCGGAACGGCCCTCGCGGCATCGCCCTCCCCGTCGTCGTCACGGGTCTCCGCGCTGGACAAGGAGTTGCTCACCGCCGCCCACCAGGGCAACCTCTGGGAGATCGAGACGGGACAGGCCGCCCAGACGGACGCCACCAGCTCCTGCGTCAAGAAGGTCGGCGCCGAATTCGTCCGGGACCACCGCACCCTCGACGCGGGCGTCACCAAGACGGCCGCCCAGGTGGGCGTGAAGCTCCCCTCCGGGCAGACGGCCGATCAGCGCAAGCAGGCCGCCGCCCTCAAGGCCATGGCCAAGAAGCCCTCGTACGACGGCGCTTGGCTCAAGGCGCAGTACGCGGCCCACACGCAGACCCTGGCCCTCATCGACAAGGTGATCGCCTCGGGCGCCAACGCCAAGGTCAGGGAACTGGCCAAGACCGCACGTCCGGTGGTCGCGCAGCACACGCAAATGGTCAGCCACGACAGGTGCCGCCCTCCTCAGGCCCACAGTTCCCAGGCCCACGGCTCCCAGACCCACAGTTCCCAGACCCCCGGTTCCCACCGGTGATTCCGGCCTCGCGCCACGGAACCGCTACAGCGCCGTCGCCGCCCGGGTCAGCGGTCCGCCCGCGTCACCGGTGTTCACCACCCCGGCCGGTTCCAGCAGCAGGATCGCGGTCTCCTCCGTCGCCCGCGGGCAGTGCTCCACACCCCGCGGCACGACGAACAACTCCCCCGGCCCGAGGACGACATCCCCGTCCCGCAGCTGAATGGTCAGCCGTCCGCTGATGACGAGGAACAGCTTGTCGGTGTCCTCGTGGGTGTGCCAGACGAACTCCCCTTGCACCTTGACGACTTTGACCTCGTAGTCGTTGAGCGCGGCGACCTTCCTCGGTCCCCAGTGGTCGCTGAACAGGGCGAGCTTCTCGGCGAGATTGACGGACGCCGCGACGGAGGTCGAGAGGGAAGCCGCGACGGAGGCTATGGAAGGAGCCACGGCGGGACGGGACACCTGGTCAGACATAACGGACTTGCCACCTTTCCGGATACGCGAGCCGACGAGCCGGCCGAGTCGACCGGCTGGCTGGCTGCTGGCCGGCCGAAGTCCAGCCTGCCACCCCCGTCTGACATTCCCCCCGGCCTGCCCGCAACCTCCCGCCCGGACCCCGCTCCTGACGCCCCATTCCCCCTGGTCAGGACAGCTCCGCACATCGCTCACCGGATCGCGCCCCCCGCGACCTGGTGAGCGACGTCGTGGTGCGGCCCGACGCCCCATAAGGAAGCGGGAGAAGGAACACCCAAACCACTCCCCTCCGCACTCCCCGGCTCCCCGCCGCCCGGCCTCGCGCCAACTCCCCTTGTCAGCAGGTGGGATCACCTGATCAGGTGACTGAGTCGCATATGCGGGTCCGAAGCCGGTACGTTCACGGCACATCCCGGGAATCCGCCCGGGAAAAAAATCGGCCCCCGGCGGGACTGGCATCCCAACACCGAGGGCCTGATCAACGGAAGTAAGAGCCTTCCAGATGATCCTCACTAGGAAGAAAGCCCTTCCCAATGACACCCGTTGAGTCTACCGCCCGCGCCGCGACGCCGTCTCGGCATCCGTCGGCCGCCGGTGTGACCCATGTCCGTCACCGCCACACCACCCACTTCACGGTGGTCGGCAATCACCTCGCCCAGCACCCCACCCTCTCCTCCACCGCCATCGGCATCGCCGTACGCATCCAATCCCTTCCGGACGGCACCAGGGTCGGCATCAGGGCACTGGCCGAGCGCCTCCCGGAGAGCGAGTACAAGATCGCCGCCGCGCTCAAGGAGCTTGAGGCGGCCGGGTACTTGCGGCGCAGCAGAGAGCGGGCCGCGGGGCAGCGGATCGTGACGCGTACGACGTACTACGAGTGCCCGGACACCGAGCGCCGCCCCGAGCGTCCGGCCCGCCCTGCACGTCCGCCCCGCCCCGGCCACCGGGCTCACCCCGCCCACTCCACCCATCCACAGCCTGTGGATAACCCCGCACCACCGCCCCGCCCTCCGGCCGCTCCACCGACACCCGAGCAATCACCTCCGGCATCGCCTCCGCCGCCGTCCGGGGAACGCACACCCGCCGCCGATCTTCTCGCCGGACTGCGGCGCTCGGACGCCCGACTGGCCTTGTCCGTAAGGGAGATCACCCAACTGACCCCGGCCGTGGAGACCTGGCTGGCGCGCGGCGTACCGGCCGAGCAGGTGTCCCGTACGCTCACCGCCACACTGCCCGGCGGCATCATCGTGAGAGCGAGCGCCCTCCTCGCCCACCGTCTCACCGAGTGGCTGCCACCCGTCCTGCCCCCGGCTCCACCCGCGAAGGCAGCGGCTCCACCGCCCGCACCCTTCCAGGAATGCCCGCACTGCGAGCGGGTGTTCCGGTCACCATCCCCCGGCCGCTGCCGCGACTGCCGGACCCCGGCCGGTACGGAGGGGCACAGCGGGACCGCCCCTGGCTGCACCTAGGGGCGGGCGGCGAAGCCCGCCGGGGGACTCACGAGAGGCCGGACCGAAGAAGAGCGCGACCGAGGCTGTGACGCAGACCCAGGTGCAGGCCCGAACTCCCCTACGGGCGGCGGCAGTCGCTTACCGTACGGGAACGACGTGTCCGCCGCCGGACGGGATCACGCCTTCGGCGTGCACTGGTGCGCGCCTCCTTTACGGCCTTCGGGCCATAAAGGAGGCACTTGGCACTTCACAAACCTGGCGCCCGGCGAATTTCGCGGCGGCGCCACCACTCGTGCCGCCTCTCAGGCAGTACGCAAAGACCGAAGCATGACCGCATAAAGTGGGGAGTCGGCGAAGGGCTGCCGCTGCCCGATCTTCCGGTAGCCCCAGGACTCATACAAGGCTTGCAGCCTTGGACGCCGGGTATCGACAGTGAGGGTTGCATGTGCCTCCGCACGCGGGCTGAGCAGAGCCTCGTGGAGGCGCTCGGACAATCCCTGCTTTCGCCACTTCACTCGGAGCATGAGCTCGGAGACCGCGAAGGTGGAGGCCTCAGCGGGTTCGGTGATGTACTCACGCCACCATTCGGTACCGGGGTCGTTCGGAGCCCCGTAGGAAAAGCCGGCTGGCTCCCCGGCGCTGTAGACGATCACACACGAGAAACCGGGCTTATTGCCCCAGTGATCAACGAACCACGGGAAACGCTGCACAAATTCCTCGTCCATGCGGTCCGCGTAGGCATCGGCATGCACGTCCAAGAGCGTTGGCCGGATCTGCGCGAGATCGCCCTGAGTGTAATGACGCAGGTCGATATCAGCTGTCACGCTGGGCTCCATTCGGATCGATATCGGTCGCCCCACTCCCGCGTCACAGCGGCGGTTGGTGCGAGGGTAAGCAGGTCGCGGTGAAAGTCACCCAACACGACGCGCAGCCGCCCCGGGAGGGGGTGCCCGACCATCAGGGCGAAGGCGTCAGCAGTGGTGGCACATCCCCTGTCGATATCGCCTTGATGGAGTTGCGCCAGGGCGAGTCGGACAATGGTCATGGCCCGGTTGCGCCGGTACTTCTCGGGAAGCGCTGACAGCGCACGGTATGACGCTGCCTCCGCCTCCGCGGGAGATCCGACCTGGTCATGGAGAATTGCCGCCAGGGCATGCAGCTCGGCAGGTCCGTAGAACGCCACCCATCCTGGACGTGGACGCTCATCTGCCTTGGCCAGGGCGTCTTCGGCGTGACCGAGAGAGCGCAAGGCCGACTGTCGGTCGTCGCAGTTGGCGTGACCGACAGCGGCACGAGCATGCGCGAGAGAGCCGAAGAACGGATCGCGCCGCGTAATGGAAGTTGCTTGCGCTGCTTGCGCTGCGGCGACTGCCTCGCCATACTCACGCCGCTGGTGGGCAAGGAGCGCGGTGGCATTCCACACCCGCATCTGTGCCGTGATGTCCTGTGCCATTCCGGCCAGCCGTAGGGCTTCATTCAAGTGCTGCTGTGCGCGGTCGAGTTGCCGAGCATCGACGCATGACCATGCGGCGGCGGCAGTGTAGTCGGCGGCCACGCTGAACAGGCGCTGTCGAATCCGCTGCGTTGCCGCCCGCTGCTGCAATTCGAGGGTGTCGCACGCGCCGGCGAGGGCGACCTTTTCCAGCGCTGCATGCCCTCCTCTGGCCTGATCAAGACTGGTGAGGTTCTCCAGCCCCTTACGGGCGCGTAGTACGTCGGAGCTACCTACGGCCCGGCGGGCGGCCGGGAGGGGTACGGCGACAGCGGCGCCGGTGACCGCGCCGCAGAACTTCCGGCGGTGCACGTCCTCCTCCGTTCGCTCGGCGAGCGGGCGAATGAAGCCCAGCTCTTCGGCGGTACAGCCGAATACTGCCTCCAAGGCGCGCCTCTTGGCGGGATGGGGCCAGCAGGATTTTCCGGTCAGCCACGTCCTGACCGTCCGGTCTCCGACGGTGGGATGTTCGCCGGCCTCACGCAGCTTGCCGTTCACTGCATCGACTAACTCCCGCTGCGTGAACCCGGCTTCGTCCATCTTGGCCTTCAGGCCGAAGTTTCCGGTCACTCGACTCACAGTAGCCAGAGGCCCGGCTGCCGGCTGCTCCGGAACCGGAAATTTCCGGGTGCCTACGAGCAGAAGCAGCCCCATATTTCCTCCCGCTCACCGCCCCGCAGTCGTTCAACTGGGCGTAAGCCGTTGCGGCCTCCCAGCCCACGGCTCCCGCTGTCCGGGAGCCATACGTCAGGTGGGGACCGAGCGTCGTAGCGGATCGTGGGCGGGCCCGCTCCCCTCTGGGCCGCCCTCCATTCAGCAGCGATCCGTCTGGAGGATTCCTGATGCTCCCTGCATCACCCCCGCGCTGTACGTCCACCGTTGGCCCACGCTTCCCGTCGGCGGGCGCACCACGGACGGCCAAGGCCAAGCCCGTACCCAAGGAGGCGAAGGAGTTCCACGCTCGGAGTGGCGACCCCCGCACCTGGAGCACCAGCACCTGGGATACGTGGCTCAGTCTCGGCGGTATGGCATGACCACCCCGGCTGATCCGCCGGAGGGTGGCACGGAGCCGCCCGGAGTCGGTGACGTGGTCGAGTACGCCCCCGGGCGTACCGCCATCGTGACGGACGTCCGTGCAGGCGTCCCCTGGCTCCGCAACCGCTACAGCTTCACGGGGGAATGGCCGGCGGACGCCCCTGCCGAGATCCGGGTGGTGCGGAGGCGGGCCGAGCGGGAGCGGGAGTGGCAGTGGGAGGGGCGCGCCGGTGAGCAGTGACACGCCGCCCGCCGGCACCCCCGACGAGCAGGAGCCGCCGACACCGCGCCCCACCATCGAAGACCTCCTGGCACAGGCCGAAACGTTGAACAGAACGATCAACCTGCACGTGGAGAGTCTGGGAGGCGGGTCGGAATGAACTACCCGCCTCGGCCGGCTTGGGCGGCGGCCGTCACATCGCACCACACCCATGGCGACCATCCGGGTCAGGGTCGCACCAGAACTCCCGCTCCGGGAGGCGGTTCGTCGCCGCTCCCCGGAGCGGGGCACCACCTCGGCCCGGCCTGGTCGCCGAGCTGAGGAGGACGCACCTGACTCCGTCGCACCGTGCCCTCATCTCTTCCAAGCCTGTGTGCCGAAAAAAGATCGAGTAATAGTCAAGACCTGTGGATCGGTGGAGCTATCGCCTGATACTTCGGCGCCATCGAATCTCGCCGTCGTACCGGTCCTCGGTGGGTGTGAGCCCGGCTGCGGTGGCGACGGCAGCGGATGCGTGATGTCCGGGGTGGATGTGGGCGATGACGGTATGCACCGGCTGCCGGCCGAGCCAGGTTGCGAGTGCCTGGGCGGCTTCGGTGGCGATGCCTCTTCCCTGCCACGGCGTCCCTACCACCCAAGCGATCTCGGCGACGGGGCCGTGGCCGGAGGGACTGATCGTCGCCTGGACGGTGCCCGTCAGGCAGTCCTCGTCGCGGAGCTGGATCACCCAGTTCAGCCAGGAGACGGCGGGATCGGGAGAGCCTGCGGTGATGCGCTGGTAGCGCGAGCGCAGGGCTTGCGGGGTGTCCGGGGTGCCGCCGATGAAGGTGTGAAGAGCCGGGTCGGACAGCATCGTGGCCATCTCCTCGGCGTGCTCGACGAGAAGAGGCAGCAGGTCCAGTCGCCCGGTGCTGATGGCTTCGGCTTCGATGGTGTTCACGCCGCGACCGCCTCGGGGCGTTCGACGAGGTGGCCGCGTTCGAAGCGGGCTCCGGCCCTCACGAGGGCGACGAGGTCACGCTGATCAGCCAACTCGGCTATGCAGGCATCGACTTCGACCTCCAGAGCGGCGGCGAGCATCCGCCGGGCGCCCTCGCGGACGAACTCGTCCATCAAGGAGGCGTTCGAGGTGCTGCCATCGGCATTGACCACGCTCAGCACGGGCGTGCCTTCCCGACCGACGCGCCAACGTCGGCCTACTCGGTGACCTTCAATCGATCACTCGGGAAGGTACGCCCTTCGCGTCCAACCCGAGCCCGATCCACAGATCTTGAGCATTGCTCCCGAAGGCGTGGACCGCTCAACCTGTGGACCGCCATCGAGGACTCGCTCATGCAGTGGCAGAGCCACGGCTCACCACATCTGACCGGCTTCGGAATGACGATCACGCCGGACGGTCAGAGGGTCTGGCTCGGTGTGCCTCACGGGCCGAGCTGGGCGCTCCCCGTCCAGCGCCCTCGTGACTCCGCCCGTCGGCACAGTGCGCGCCGGCGGGCGGAGTGGTGTCCACGGTGCAACGTTCCTTGCACCGTAGGCAGACATCGGCCGAGGTCAGCGGGGTGCAGCGGATGAGTGTTGAAGGATCACGCCTTCGGCGCGACCTTGCTCAGCCCGTTGATGATGCGGTCCATCGCGTCGCCGCCCGTGGGGTCGGTGAGGTTGGCGAGCATCTTGAGGGTGAAGCGCATCAGGAGGGGGTGGGTCAGGCCGCGCTGGGTGGCGATCTGCATGACCTTGGGGTTGCCGATGAGCTTCACGAAGGCGCGGCCGAGGTTGTAGTAGCCGCCGTAGGTGTCCTTGAGGATCTTCGGGTAGCGGTGCAGGGCCAGCTCGCGCTGGGCGTAGGTCTGGCGGGCCTGGGCCTGGACGATGACCTCGGCGGCGATGCTGCCGGACTCCATGGCGTACGCGATGCCCTCGCCGTTGAAGGGGTTCACCAGGCCACCGGCGTCGCCGACCAGGAGGAGGCCCTTGGTGTAGTGCGGCTGGCGGTTGAAGGCCATGGGGAGGGCGGCGCCGCGGATCGGGCCGGTCATGTTCTCGGGGGTGTAGCCCCAGTCGGCGGGCATCGAGGCGCACCACGCCTTGAGGATCTCGCGCCAGTCCAGCTCCTTGAAGGAACTGGAGGTGTTCAGGACGCCGAGGCCGACGTTGCTGGTGCCGTCGCCCATACCGAAGATCCAGCCGTAACCGGGGAGGAGACGGTCCTGGGCGCCGCGGCGGTCCCACAGCTCCAGCCAGGATTCGAGGTAGTCGTCGTCGTGCCGGGGCGAGGTGAAGTAGGTGCGTACGGCGACGCCCATCGGGCGGTCCTCGCGGCGGTGCAGGCCCATGGCGAGGGAGAGCCGGGTGGAGTTGCCGTCGGCGGCGACGACGATCGGGGCGTGGAAGGTGACCGGGGTCTTCTCCTCGCCGAGCTTCGCCTGCACGCCGGTGATGTGGCCGGTCAGCTCGTGGATGACCGGGGCGCCGACGTTGCAGCGCTCGTAGAGCCGCGCGCCGGCCTTCTGCGCCTGCCTCGCCAGCTGCTCGTCGAAGTCGTCGCGCCGGCGGACGAGGCCGTAGTCCGGGTAGCTCGCCAGGTCCGGCCAGTCGAGCTGGAGGCGGGAGCCGCCGCCGATGATGCGCAGGCCCTTGTTGCGCAGCCAGCCCGCTTCCTCGGAGATGTCGATGCCCATGGCGACGAGCTGCTTGGTCGCGCGCGGGGTCAGACCGTCACCGCAGACCTTCTCGCGGGGGAAGGCGGTCTTCTCCAGGAGGAGGACGTCCAGACCGGACTTGGCGAGGTGGTAGGCGGTCGCCGAACCTGCGGGCCCGGCGCCGACGACGATCACATCCGCGCTGTACTCCGAGCGGGGCGTGGTCGCCGACTCTGCCACGGGCTGTGTCACGGACGCGGACTCGGTCACGGCGGTTCTCCCGGAAGTCGATATATGGATATCTGGGTGCCGTTAGGCACCGGGCACATGCAGTCTATGGGGGCGTTGGTGATCACTTCCTGAAGGGTTGGCTCATGAACAACACACCGCTACCCGCCGTCGAGCTGCGCGTGCCCACCGAGGAGGACGCGCTGAACTGGCACCGGGCCTTCAACGACCCGGACGTCATGGAGTTCCACGGCGGCGCGCCGGCCGAGCTGTCGGTGTACGAGGAACTGACCGCGCGCCAGCGCCGGCACCACGCGGAGCGGGGCTTCTGCCTCTACACGCTGCTCGACCCTGCCGACGGCGCGGTCATCGGCTTCACCGGGGCGCAGCCGTGGCCGCGGGAGTGGGGCCCGGCGGGCGAGATCGAGATCGGCTGGCGGCTCGGCCGCGCGTACTGGGGCAAGGGGTACGCCACGGTCGCGGCGCAGAGGGCGCTGGACGCCGTACGGGAGGCCGGGGTCCAGCAGGTCGTCGCGATGGTGGACGCCCGCAACGAGCGGTCGATAGCCGTGACCCGGCGCCTGGGCATGCGGCACGCGGAGACGCTGCACTCGCCGACGTCACAGCGGGAGGCGTACTGCTTCCGGCTGGATGTGTGAGGGCTTACTGCTTCCGGCTGGACGTGTGAGACGGGGGTGAAGCGGGGGGAGGTGGGAGTGGGGCGGCTGTGGTGGGGCGGGCGCACGTGGGAATCACGCGTTCCGTCTCGGCAGCCGCCTCACTCCTTCACCCCCTCGCTCACGTCTCACGCCGTCCGCTCGCGGCCTACTCGGCCGGCTTGGTACCCCGGTGCAGCGCCACCACACCGCCGGTCAGATTGCGCCAGGCGACCCGGTCCCAGCCCACGCCCTGCATCCGGGCGGCGAGTTCGGGCTGGTTGGGCCAGGTGCGGATGGACTCGGCGAGATAGACGTACGCGTCCGGGTTGCTGCTGACCGCGCGGGCGACCGGGGGCAGCGCGCGCATCAGGTACTCGGTGTAGACGGTCCGGAACGGCGCCCAGGTCGGCTCGCTGAACTCGCAGATCACGACCCGGCCACCGGGCTTGGTGACGCGGTACAGCTCGGCCAGCGCGGCGTCGGTGTCCTGGATGTTGCGCAGTCCGAAGGAGATGGTGACGGCGTCGAACACCCCGTCGGCGAACGGCAGACGCGTGCCGTCGCCCGCGGTGAAGGGCAGCCACGAGTGCCGCCGCTTGCCCTCCTTGAGCATGCCCACCGAGAAATCGCAGGGCACGACGTACGCGCCGGTCCGGGCGAACGGGAGCGAGGACGTACCGGTACCGGCCGCGAGGTCGAGCACCCGCTCGGCGGGCCGCGCGGCCACCGCCCGCTGCACCTCCTTGCGCCACAGTCGCGCCTGCCCCAGGGAGAGCACGTCATTGGTGAGGTCGTACCGCGCCGCCACGTCGTCGAACATCGCGGCGACTTCGTGCGGCTGCTTGTCCAGGGATGCTCGGGTCACCTGGCCATTGTCCACCGTGCGGCGGATCGCCCCCGCACCGGGCACGCCCTTGGGGCGGCGGGCGCGGAGTCTGGACGGGGGCGGCCGCATGCCCCCTCGGAACATCCGGGCGGTCCAGCGGTGCAGCGCATCGTGAGCGGCCGAATCGGCCGCCCCCGCACCCAGGATCCTGCCGGGTGGCAGCGGCCGTTCCGCTTCCGTTGACACCGCCCTGACGTGCGACGACGCGGCATTGACGGTTCCTTGACGAAGATCATCGAGGAGTCGGGGGAAAAGCGGGAGGACGAAGGACCGGGGACGGGCCGGGCAGCGAGAAGGCGGACGAACCCCCCGCAAGGCCCTCAGCGGCGGCGGAACACCAGGCGGCCGCCGAGCGCGGTGGCGAGGCAGCTGCCGTCCGCGGCGAAGACGGCGAAATCGGCCGGGCCGCCGACGGCCAGCGTGCGCGGGCGGCGCTCCGGCAGGTCCCGCAGGCCGGACCGCTGAACGGCCGTACGGACCGCAGGCCGGGTGAAAGGGCCGGTCAGCGCGGTCGTCCCGGTCGCCAGCAGGCGCTGCAGCCCGCGCCGGGCACTGGCACCCCAGCGGGTCTCGGTCATACCGAGGGCGGCGAGCGCCTCGCCCCTGATCGGCTCGCTGCCCAGTTCATCGGCCTCGCGCGGGTCGGGGTGGTAGGCGGCCTCCAGCAGCGCGGCACCGTCCGGTTCGTAGCGGCCCGGCGTCAGTACGCCGTCCCACTCCCGCGACCGCGCCCGCTCGCCGTACGCCGCGAGCAGCTCCGTATACGGCCCGACAGCCGCGAAGCGGTCACCATCGACGACCACCGCGTACCCATCGGCGTACTCGCTTGCGAACCCGTCGGCGTACTCGTCACCCGGGCGCGCGTCGTCCGGCCGCTCGGCGGGCGGGCCGTCCACCACGAGCCGGACCCCGCGCACCCGGTGAAGCGTCAGCACGGCAGCCGGACCTCCGAAGACAGCCCGCGTGCCCGCACCGGGTCAGTCCCCTCCGGCAACGGGCCACTCTCCGGCCACATGGTCAACTCCCGCCCGTCGGCGTTCAGTTGGCCTCGATGAGCTTCAGCTCCGGGTGGGCCGTACCGCCCTCGATGGCGGTCGAGGAGAGATGCGAGACGACCTTGTCGTCGACCGGGTCGTTGGCCGGGTCGTCGTGCACGATCAGGTGCTCATAGGTGGTCGCGCGCTGCGCCGGGACCCGGCCCGCCTTGCGGATCAGGTCGATGATCTCCGTGCGGTTGGAGCGGTGCTTGGCGCCGGCCGAGGAGACGACGTTCTCCTCCAGCATGATCGAGCCGAGGTCGTCCGCGCCGTAGTGCAGCGAGAGCTGGCCGACCTCCTTGCCGGTGGTCAGCCAGGAGCCCTGGATGTGCGCGACGTTGTCGAGGAAGATCCGGCCGATGGCGATCATGCGCAGGTACTCGAAGAGGGTGGCCTGCGTCTGGCCCTTGAGGTGATTGTTCTCCGGCTGGTAGGTGTACGGGATGAAGGCGCGGAAGCCGCCCGTACGGTCCTGGACATCGCGGATCATGCGCAGGTGCTCGATGCGCTCGGCGTTGGTCTCGCCGGTGCCCATGAGCATGGTGGAGGTGGACTCGACGCCCAGGTTGTGCGCCGTCTCCATGATCTCCAGCCACCGCTCGCCGGACTCCTTCAGCGGCGCGATCGCCTTGCGCGGCCGGGCCGGCAGCAGCTCGGCGCCGGCGCCCGCGAAGGAGTCGAGGCCGGCGGCGTGGATCCGGCGGATCGCCTCCTCGGGCGTCACCTTGGAGATCCGCGCCATGTGCTCGACCTCGGAGGCGCCGAGGGAGTGGATGACCAGCTGCGGGTACGCCTGCTTGATCGCCGAGAAGTGCTTCTCGTAGTACTCGACGCCGTAGTCCGGGTGGTGGCCGCCCTGGAACATGATCTGGGTGCCGCCCAGCTCGACGGTCTCCGCGCAGCGGCGCAGGATGTCGTCGAGATCGCGGGTCCAGCCCTTGGCGGTGTCCTTGGGCGCGGCGTAGAAGGCGCAGAACTTGCAGGCCGTCACGCAGACATTGGTGTAGTTGATGTTGCGCTCGATGATGTACGTCGCGATGTGCTCGGTGCCGGCGTAGCGGCGGCGGCGCGCGGCGTCGGCGGCGGCCCCCAGGGCGTGCAGCGGAGCGGAGCGGTACAGGTCGAGTGCTTCCTCCGGCGTGATGCGGCCGCCCTGCGCGGCGCGGTCGAGTACGGACTGGAGGTCGGCGTTCTCGGTCACCGGGGCGTCCCTTTCGGAGGCGGGCATAACGACCGAACCAGCCTACGCCAGGGGTATGACAGCCCCGACAGCCCCGGTCACGGCCGGGTGGATGCCGCCCGGCCGGGCCCCTGGCGCGTACGGATACCGCCCCGGTGAGTACGGATACCGTCCCGCCGGCCCCCGGTGCGTACGAGTACCGCTCGGCCGGTTCCGGGCCTGGCTCGGACGTTTGACGACGTCGGACGCTTTATGACGCATGACGACGTCGGACGCTTTTATGACGCACGTCATGTCCGGCCCCGGCAAACCCGCGGCCCGCTTTCCGCATCAAACAGGGCGTAAGTCGTCCATCCTGCCCGTCGGGGCAGCGCGATCATCCGGAGTACGCCCGTGCCTCACTCCCCCGATGACCAGCCCCCGTACGGCCCGCACCAGGAGTACCGTCCCGCGCGCCGCGGACCGAGGAAGCGGCTGTTCCTGATCGGCGCGCTCATCGCGGTCCTGGGGCTCGGTTCGGTCCCCGTGCTGAACCATTTCGGCGTCTTCTCCGACAACGGCGACCCGATGTCGTTCAACCAGCCGACCCCGGACGGCGGCGGCGGGAACATGATGCAGAGCTCCGCCCACGACCCGTCGGCACGGATGCCGACCGGGCCGCAGGCGGAGTTCGTCACCGCGAACACCCTCGACGACGGCACCAAGATCGGGGTGGCCACGCTCCACGGGCAGAAGTCCGGGTTCACCGGCAAGGTGTGGGTGTGGGCGCCGAAGGAGTACTACGAGGAGCGGTACCGGGACAGCGCGTTCCCGGTCCTGATCGCGCTGCCCGGCGGCCGCGGCTACCCGATGAACTACTGGATGGGCACCGATCTCAAGCTCCAGGAAACGGTCAGCGAACTGGCCGAGCAGGGCAGGAGCAAACCGTTCATCGTGGTGATGCCGGTACTGAATCCGGACAAGAAGTACTACTACGACGGCAGTGACATACCGGGGCAGCCGAAGATGGGCACCTGGATGTCCGACGACGTCCCCGACTTCGTGAAGGCCAACTTCCGGACCTTCACCACGCGCGACGGCTGGGCCTTCATGGGCTCCTCCTCCGGCGGGTTCGTCGGCCTCAAGCAGGTGCTGCAGCACCCGGACCGGTTCAAGGCCGTGATCGCCAGCGGTCCGGACACCCGGCCGGACTCGCCGCTGTGGCGCGGCCACCCCAAGGAGAAGCAGGCCAACAACCCGGAGCGGCTGGCCAAGCAGCTCGCCGCCCGGCGCGGCGCCCCGGACGTGTACATCCAGTTCCAGATCGGCACCAAGGAGGGCGGCCGGGCGAATCTGGAGCGCTTCATCCAGCAGTACGGCAAGGGCCCGGTGCACGCCTCGCTCCGGGTCATCCAGGGTGGCGGCCACAACGCCAAGGGCTACATCCAGGGCATGCGCGAGGGCTCCCTGGAGGCGATCAGCAAGGTCCTGCGCGGCCCGACACCGTCGGGCGGATAGCCGACGGGGGACCGCCGGCCCGGCGTCGAGGGGAGCCCCCGGTAGGTGGCGGGGACGTCCCCTTACGGGGCCGGAGGATCGCGGGGACCGCGGGATCACCGGGCTGCGGGAGCAAGCCGGGCCCCGGCACCGGTCCTGGCGCCCGAGTACGCCGGGCCCCCGGCCCCTGGCCCTTCTAGGCCCCGAGCAGCTTCACGTTCACATCCGCCGGGAAGCCGGTCGTCGGGCCGACCCGGCGGGCGAATTCGGTGACGCCGCGCAGTTGGTCGGCGCCGAAGCGGAAGTCCAGCGTGGTGAAGTAGCGCGCCAGCACCGTCTCGTCGAAGGTCTCCCAGCGGGCCGCCTGCTCGGCGACCTTGGTGACCTCTTCGAGCGAGAGATCGCGGGAGGCGAGGAACGCCTCGTGGACCTTCTCCACGACCCGCGGCTCGCGCTCCAGGTAGTCACGCCGGGCGGCCCAGACGGCGAAGACGAACGGCAGGCCCGTCCAGTCCTTCCACATCTGACCCAGGTCGTGCACCTCCAGGCCCAGCCGCGGGGCGTCGTGCAGATTGGCCCGCAGCGCGGCATCGCCGATCAGCACCGCCGCGTCCGCCTCCTGCATCATCAGGCCGAGGTCGGGCGGGCAGGTGTAGTAGTCGGGGCGGACGCCGATCTTCTCGGCGAGCAGCAGCTGGGCCAGCCGGACGGACGTCCGCGAGGTCGACCCGAGGGCGACCCGGGCGCCGTCCAGCCGGTCCAGCGGCTTCTGCGAAACGATCACGCAGGACATCACCGGACCGTCGCAGCCGACCGCGAGATCGGGGAAGGCGACGAGGTCGTCGGCGGCGCGCAGGAACTCCACGAGGGTGATCGGCGCGATGTCGAGTTCCCCGCGCACCAGCTGTTCGCTGAGCTTTTCCGGGGTGTCCTTGGTGAGCTCCAGATCGAGCAGGGTGCCCGTACGGGCGAGGCCCCAGTAAAGGGGCAGGCAGTTCAGGAACTGGATGTGGCCCACCCGCGGCCGGCTGCGACGGTGGTCGGCCGCGGCTCCCGCGGGTGCGTCTCCGAAGGTTGAATTGTCCACATGCGGAGGCTAGACCCGCGCGCGGTGATCCGATGCGGCGGGGGCCGCTGTGGCCGGTGCGGCGGGCCGTAGATGGCCCCGCAGGCTCCCCGTTAAACGTGATCTTTGGCTCTTCCACCTCAGGAGTGCCACATGCTACGCTCAGCGCAAGTTGCAGTTTGGTTTCCCTTGCAGTACAGAGCCTGCGGAGCATGTGACCCGCAGGCTTTTGTAGTTTTCAGACTTGTTTGCAGGTTCTGGAGCAGGGCAACCCTTTGGCCCAAGGAGGGCTTATGGCTACCGGAACCGTCAAGTGGTTCAACGCTGAAAAGGGCTTCGGCTTCATCGCCCAGGACGGCGGCGGCCCGGATGTCTTCGTCCACTACTCAGCGATCAACGCTGCTGGTTTCCGCTCCCTGGAGGAGAACCAGCAGGTGAACTTCGACGTCACGCAGGGTCCGAAGGGCCCGCAGGCGGAGAACGTCACGCCGGTCTGAGTTGCCCGGTCCGACCTTTCCAGGTCGACTTAGCAATACCTAAGGAGCCCCGCTCCTCCACTTCGGTGGGGAGAGGGGCTCCTGCCTTTGTCCGGGCATGTCCCTGACGTTCCCCCTGGTGTTCCCCTGATGTTCCCCTGGCGTTCTCGTCGGGCCCGCGCCATTCCCCCGTTGCCCCGTCGCGCGCTCTGCCCGGGAGGGGATCGCCCGGCACCCGTCACGGATTAGCTTTCTAGAAATATCCCCTAATTAAATGTGCTTCCGCTCTGCGTGGGGCGGTATGGCGCAGCGGCACTACTACTCGGCCACGCGGCGGAGCGGGTGGCGAACCTGCCGGGGCTGCACGTCGGAACCGTGCGGACCTGTGTGCGGGGGGACACCACGGCGGAGCTGCTGGAGATCATCCGCACCCTGACCGAGGAACGGGAATGAGCGACGCCCGGGATGCGCCACCCCGGGGATGAGCAGCACCGGAGACGCGCCGCTCCACCGCCGTGAACCGCACCCACACCGCGGCTCCTGCCCGAAGGGGCATCGAACGCTGCCCCGCTCCCCCTTCTCTCCAGGGGGGCCGACCGGGTACGTATGGGACACGCTTGTCGAGTCCGTCGCCCCCTGGAGAGGTCCGTCTCATGCGCGCGCAAGACCCCGGCAGGAAGGCCGGCGCCGAGCAGGCCCGCCGTCCGGCGCCGCCCACGCTCCAGCAGGCCCCGGACGCGGCCGCGTTGGCGGCGGGCGGACCGTCCCCGGAGAGCATGGCCACGCTCCAGCGCGCCGCCGGGAACGCCGCCGTGACGCGGATGCTGCAACTGGCCCGGGAGCAGCACGGCCCCGGCTGCGGCCATCCGCAGCCCGGTCCGCCGCCGGTCCAGCGCTCCGCCGTCCATGAGGTGCTCAGCCGCCCCGGACAGCCCATGGACGCGTCGCTCAAGGGGGAGATGGAGGCCCGCCTCGGCGCGGACTTCTCCGATGTCCGGCTGCACACCGGAGACGCGGCCCGCGCCTCCGCGACGGAGGTCGGTGCCCGCGCCTACACCTCCGGGCACCACGTCGTCATCGGTGAGGGCGGCGCCGACAAGCACACCCTCGCCCACGAACTCGTCCACGTCATCCAGCAGCGCCAGGGCCCGGTGGCCGGCACCGAAACCGCCGACGGCCTCCAGGTCAGCGACCCGTCGGACCGGTTCGAGCGCGAGGCCGAGGCCGTCGCGAGCCAGGCCCTCCGCGGCGGGCAGCCGGACCTGGCGGAGACCCCCGCCGCCGCGACGGGCCCGGACCGAGGACCGGCACCGGTGCAGCGCATGGAGCGTTCGGCCTCCGCGGCCCATCTCGACCTCCCCTATTTCGACACCGCATTGCAGCAGCGCGGGCCACACCGGCAAGGCGTGCGAAACCGCTTTCTCACTCCCACCCCGGAGCTGACGGAGGAGCAGGAGCAGGACGGGCGCCCGCGACGGCAGATCACCCCGGAACAGGCGGCTCGGTACGAGCGCATTCAGGATCAGGTGATCGAGAACGAGGAACGGGACGGCGACAAGCATTATCCCTTCTTCCATGCCCAGGATCCCCGTATGCGGATCTCGCAGGACGTCTACAAACGCGTCTACGCCCAGCATCACGGCAGGGACGTACCGGAGGACTTCCACTTCCTGAGGTACCCGGGCCCGGAGGAAAAGGAATTCCAGCAGTACGAGAACGTGTCGCAGTTCTTCGATGAAGATATGGCGGCGAACGGGCTGATCGACGACAACATCAACCCCACCAAATCGCACATCATCTCCGCCAACCTGTCCTTGCACGGCGGCCTGAACCACTCGGGCGAGGAGACCTTCCACTACTTCCAGATCGGCAAGGGCCAGACCGAGATCCCGGTCGCTTCCTTCATCGAAGGATTCCTGACGAAATTCGGCCTGGACAGCAGCGGAGTGGCCGAGCTCTACAAGAAGGCCGAAGCCCTCAATGACACCAAGGAGGGCAGTCTCTTCCAGATCATGGTGCCCAAGGACATCGCGGACGACGTCGCCTACCTGGCCCATCCGCACGGCCTGCCCCACGACGACGAGCTGCTCGACGATCTCCACAGCCTGGGACCGATCCGGTACGACAAGCCCGCGCCCGGCACCGCGCAGATCATCGACGGCGGAGTCGACGAGCTCTACGAGTCCGACGACCCCCGGAAGCCCACGCCCGAGGCCGTGAAACGCCTGCAGAAGGGCGATAAGCCTCCCGCCCATTACGGGCGGGAGAAGATGAACGACGAGATCACCAGAAACCTCATCGAGGTCCGCGAACTCTGGAACCGTGACATCAACGAGCCGTCGCCGCTCCCGGAAGGCACCATCCCGTCCGGGCCGGGCGTCACCAAGGATCAGCTGAAGGCCGTACGCCCGCAATTGGACGAGCACGCGGAAGCGGGACGCCAGTGGCGTGTGAAGAATCAGGCCAAGGAGCTCCATAAGAGGACTCTCGACAGGTTCCACGACGGCAAGTACCGGCCGTCCCGGCACCTGGAGGACTACACGGCCAATCCGGAGAAACTGCGCCATCCGGAATTCGAGCGCCAGCAGCAGCTCATCGAGAAGAACCCCGAGCACTTCCAGGGGCAGGGCAAGAACAGTAGCCACGAAATGATGCGGGTGGCGAACCGGCAGAACTTCATGCAGGCCCGTGTTCTCCTCTCGGAGAGCCATATGCTGAACCCGCAGAGCGGTATCAAAATCATCCGGCACACCACGCTGGACGACGACATGCGCGTCAAGTACGAGGCGTTGCTGGACGAGTACGTCGCGGAACTCTTCCGCAAGAAGAACACCGGATCACAGCAGCCCGCGTCGGAGCGGTCCGCGCCGCAGTAGTCCACGCCGCAGGTGCTGATGGGGGCCCGAGTTCATGCGGGCCCCCATCAGCGGGTCCATCGCGGACGTCTACGTCAGAGACCGGCGAGCCGCTCGAAGGGGAACGGCGGCTGGGCCAGCGGACGCACCGCGAGCCGGGTGAGCGGCAGCGCGTTGTCATCGCCCGCGGTCCGGTTGGCGTGCAGGACGCCACAGCCGGTGCAGCGGTGGACGATCACCCACTCGCCGTCCCCGCGTACGGAGATCGCGAGCGGTTCCATGCGCGCCCCGCAGTCCGCCGCCCGGTCGCCGGGGGTGTCGTCGAGGTGACGGCTCCACAGGCAGTTGGGGCAGTGGTTGCGGTGGCTGGTGCCGATGGCGCTCATGGAGATGTCGAGGCCGCACTGGAGGCAGCGGAAGGACTGGGCGCGCGCGGAGGAACGCGTACGTGCCCGTTCGGGGGTCTTGCGGTTCATGTGAAGTGGACTCCTGGCGTGCTGCGTTGACGGAGGGAACATGTCGAACGCCGCTCGTCGCCGAGGAGTACGGTCGCGGTCAGCCGTGCCGTACGGGCAGTGCCGCCGGTGCGGACCGTCCTCGCTGACGAGAGCCGTTCCGCGACGCCTGGGGCATAAAACGCCACCTTTCACATACGGGCCCGGCCCGGTGCAGGGCCCCGCAGTCCACCGTCGATGAAAGCCGGTGCGGGGCCGTGCGGCAATCGAATTTCCGGGCGACCGCCACGCTGTCCGGGCGCCGGCCGCCCCCGCTCCGGACGGGGACGACGCAAGACCCCGTGCCGCCTCCCCCACAGAGGTGACACGGGAATCCAGTCTGACGCCCCGGGGGCCCCGGCTCCAGAGCGCGGGCGGCACCTTTCTTACCCCGGGGTCAGATCGTTTCGTACGGCGTTCCGTCCGCGGTGCTCCGTCTTCTCCGCTCCGCCGCCGCTACTCCGCCAGTCCGCGGGTCTCCTCGATGAAGTCGCGGAACACCGCGGCGTTCGGGACGGACACGACGAAGGAGCTCGGACCCTTGGGGGCGCCCGTCTGCCGCTGGAAGCGCAGCAGGACATCCGAAGTGGGGCTGATCCTCGTCTCCTTGAGCTGGGACCAGTCCAGCAGCACCGGTGGCCGGTCCTTGTCGGCGGCGGGGAAGCGGATGCCGGTGCGGGTGACGGCGACCGGCCCCACCGGAACCTCGCCGTTGGCGTCCAGGGCCGCGTTCAGCGACTCGAACAGCCGCGGGCGGATCTCCTCCTCGATCGTCGAGGCCAGCTCCGACTGGCGCAGGACGTGCATCAGCACGATCGGGGGCTTCCCGTCCGACGGCCAGATCGTGAGATGCCCGTACTTGGTGGTGGACTCGATGCCTCCGCTTCTGAACTTCACGTCGGACTGCTCGTACACCTGCCTGCTGGCCTCGACGTCCTCCCAGAGCAGCGTGACGGGGTACGCGTTGGTGTGGACGAAGAGCAGCCCGTTCTCGTACACGAGGATCAGCCGTATCCCCGTGCGGGGCGGAATCCGGCGCAGGCCGACGAAGATGCCGACGGCGATGGCGGCCAGCACGGGGACGTAGAGCAGCGGCGTCTCCAAGAGCACGTACGCCACCACGGCGATCATCATGTACGGGACGACCAGCCACTCCGTGTGGCGCAGGCGGCGGCGGACGCGGTAGACGTTCCACCGCTCGCCCAGGCCCTTGCGGTCGGCCACTGTGTCGTATTGCTCCAACTTGCCCACGGCTCTTCCCTCTTCCCCTGTGTGGTGCGCGGCGTGGTCCGCCCCCACGCCATCCGGCGCTCACCGAGAAGGATGCCGTTGATCAGCTGACGGTGACCAGCTAATCGTTCTGCTTGATGCAGGTCCGGTCCTTCGCGGGCAGCTTGCCCGTGGCCAGGTAGGCGTTGACCGTGTCGTCCACACAGGTGCTGCCGTAGGCCCCGTAGATCGCGTGCCGGTTGGCGCCCTTGAGGGTGAGCAGCTTGGAGCTCGGCAGCTTGTGGTGGAGTGCGACGCTGCCCGTGTAGGGGGCGCGCGGGTCGCCGGTGGCGGCCACGATCAGCGCCGGGGTGTCGTGTCGCACCTGGGTGGGCTCCTCACGGGGCCGGTCCCAGAAGGCGCACGCGCCGATGTTGTTGGTCAGCGGGCCGAACAGCGGGTGCGCGGCGCGGCTGCGCTCGATGTCCTGCCAGTACTGCTCGGGGTCGCGCGGGGCGGCCACGTCGCCGCACAGGATCGCGGACTGCATGCTGCCGGCGGGCGAACCCTCGCTGGTGAGGCCCAGCCGAAGGACGGCGGCGAACTGCGCGGACAGCCGGGTCGGCTGCTGCCCGTCGGCGGCCTTGGCCAGTACGGACACCTGCTCGCCGAGGGCCTTGCGGTCCTCCTCGGTGTCGCTCGCGATCCCGGAGTTGATGACGAAGGGCGTCTGGGAGCTGTCGAGCCGGAAGACGTCGGGGGCGGTGCCGACGGTCAGCGGGCGGCGCGAGGACGCCTCGACGATGCGGTTGACGGTGGCGAGCACCTGGGCGCGGGTGCGGCCGAGGCCGTAGGTGTCGTGGCGCGCGGCCGCCCAGGCCGCCCAGTCGGCGAGTGCCTGGTCCTGCTCCTTCTCGACGCCCTTGAACAGGCGGGGGTTGTAGCGGCTCGGGTCGATCGCCCCGTCCAGCACCACCCGGTCGTAGCGGCCGGGGAACATCTGGGTGTAGGCCGTGCCCAGATAGGTGCCGTACGAGTAGCCCAGGTAGGAGAGCTTCCGTTCGCCGAGCGCACCGCGGATGACGTCCATGTCGCGGGCCGTGTTGCGGGTGGTGATGTACGGCAGGACCTTCCCGTTGGTGGCGCGGCACTTGTCGGCCAGGCCCTTCTGGAAGGCGACCTGGCGCTCGAAACTCGCCCGGTCGGGACCGGCCGAGCGGATGGAGGGGCCGACGGACCAGCCGCAGTCGAGCGCGTTGCTGCGGCCGACGAAGCGCGGGTCCATGCCGATCAGGTCGTAGAGCGCGCCGGCCTCCTTCATCGCCGGGCGGATCTGCGCGGGGACGGTGAGGCCGGACCCGCCCGGACCGCCGGGGTTGAGGAGCAGCGGGCCGACCCGGTGGCGGGTGTCGGTGGCCTTGAGCCGGGATATCGCGACGGTGAGGGTGCGGCCCTTGGGGTCGGTGTAGTCGAGTGGGACGGTCACCTCGGCGCAGCGCGCGCCGGCGTTCTCCAGCGCGCGGCCCGACGCGTCATCCGGGCCCAGAACGCAGCTGCGCCAGTCGAGGCGCTGGTGGTAGTAGCGGTCGAGCCCGGTCCCGGACGCCGCCGCGCCGCCGTCACGGTCCGGGGCGGCGGTGGCGGCGGTGGCCATGGCGGGGGTCGCGGTGAGGCAGGCGGTGAGGGCGAGGCCCACGGCCGAGGCGCGGCGCGCGGCGGCTCTGAGGGTGGTCACACGGTCTCCTTGGGGGGTGCGGTCGGTGACACGGGAGGTGTCGGTGGGACGGAGGGGGCGGCGGCGCGGGAGGTGTCGGCGGCACGGCATTCGGTTGCCGTGACGGCGAGGGGGCTTGTCCGGCACGTCCGGTGCCGTTGCGGTGCGGCCCGGCATGGTCAGTGCCGGGCCTTCGGATGCCGGGCCCGGTCGGGTGCCGGTCCGGTCAGGAGCCGGGCCGTCGCCCGTCCGTCCCGAGCCTCAGCCTTCCACCGCACCTGACCTCGCATCATCACTCTCCGGCAGGACCGGCCCCTACCGCATCGGCGTTAGATCCGCTACGGGCCATGGCACCTGAGAAGTACGGCGGCGGCCCCGCCCTACCGCAGGAGGCGCAGCCGCCGCACCCACCCCAAACCACCGGTCCACTAACGCACTTGGGCAACCGGCGGCGCGTCCCCCGCGCCCCGCACCCCCCGTATCCCCCGCACCCCGTATCCCCCTGTCCCCGTGATCCGCTACCCGGCCGAGCCCCGCCGCCGGCTCACCACTCGGCTCACCGCTCGGCTCACCGCTCCTCGCCCGGTACCCAGTTCCCGTGCAGCCCCAGCGGCACCCGCGCCGGCAGATGGATCCGCGCCACGGGCTCCCCGGTGAAGTCCTGGGCAGAGAGGATCACCAGGTCGGAGGCGCCGCGCTCCGGGTTGAAGACGTACGCCATGACGTATCCGTCGTCCTCCGCGGTGGGTGACTCCGCGGCGACGAACACGCCCTCCCCCACCGCCCCGTCCCGCCCGAACTCATGCGCCTCGGTGGTCCCGCGGTGCAGATCGTGCTTGAGCAGCGCGTTGCTGAACCCCTCGTCCGGACGGTCGTCGTCGGGTCCGGCCGGCGGCGCGTAGAGCTCGACGGCGGCGGCGTACCCGTAGCGGTAAGGACGCCCCGTGTAACGGGAGTTGAGGCGGGGGAACTCCTGCACCCGGTCGTCCATCCGCTCTTCCCGCACCTTCCCTCCCCTGAGGTCGATCGTCCAACGGTCCAGAGTGGGCCGGCTGGACCCGATGTTCCTGATGTCGAACCCTTCCGGGTGCCGGACGACATCGATGACGATCTCCGGGCCGTTCCCGCCCACCCCCTCATACGCGTTGAGGGTGTGCCCCACCAGGCACGGCGCGATCTCGAACCACCGCACCGCACCGCCCTCGCGCGGCAGCACGCCCACCCGCGCCCCGCGGTCGCCGTCCCAGCGGAAGGGCACCCCCGTGTGCAGATGGGCGGCGCTGAACACCACCGGCGAGTCGAAGACCAGCACGTAGTTGTCGGTCAGCGCGAAGTCGTGCATGTACGGGTTCCCGGGCGCCGGGATGTCGGTGGTCCGCACGACCTTCCCGGCCTCGTCCATCACGATGTGCTGCACGATGTCGGACCCGTAGAGGAACGCGAGCGAATGCAGTTGGCGGGTGCGCGGATCGAAGAGGGAGTGGGCGTTGGCGCTGTACCCCTCCGGGGTCGCCCCCAGGTCGCAGGGGCCGACCGTGTCCAGGTCATAGGTGAGTTCGTACGGGCGGATACCGCCCTCGATGAGCGCGAAGGTGCGGCCCGCGAGTCCGGCGACCTGCACGTTCGGGGAGATGTCCAGCCGTTCGTCCACCTGGTGGCCCCGTCGCGGCTCGCCGAGCTGGTCGGCGACCGTACCGGAGCGCACCCAGCGGTTGCGGTACCACTCGGCCCGCCCGTCCCGGATCCGTACACCGTGCACCATCCCCGCACCAAGGGTCCAGATGTGCGCGGCGGGGTCCTCCACACCGAGCGGATTGGGGCCGATGCGCAGATAGCGGCCGTTGAGGTGCGCCGGTATCCGCCCGGTGACGGGCAGGTCGTACGCCGTGACCTCCTCGGCTACGGGTGCGAAGTTGCCCGACAGATAGCGGTTGACCGTCATGACTGCTGCCCTTCTCGCGCGGCGGCGGAGGTGGAGGGAGAGGAGGCGGATTTCTGAACGGCATCGGGGACGGCATCAGGGCCGGGCTCGGGGACGGACACCGGGATGGACTCGGGGTCGGTGCTGAACGCCCGTCCCACCGCCGTCATCAGGGCGGCATAGCGACGGGCCGCCGTATCCCCCGTGAAGTGTCCGGCGATCTCCAGGCTCACCGCGCCGTGCGACGCGGCCCAGAAGATCTTCGAGATCTCCTCGGCGTCGCCCGGCCGGAAGACTCCGGCGTCGATGCAGGCGGCCACGGCCGCGGCCGAGGCGTCGAACGCGGTCCCGGCCACGGCCAGGGCCTCCGCGCTCGGCCGGTAGCCGGGTACGGCCTGCTCGAACATCACCCGGTAGTAGGCCGGTTCGGCCAGCGCGTGCTCCCGGTAGGCCGTCCCGAGCTGGGTCAGATGCGCCAACGGGTCGTCCACGGCGGGGACTCGCTCCTGCGCCCGCCGCAGACGCGCGAACCCCTCCCGGTACAACGCGTCGACCAGCCCCTCCTTCCCGCCGAAGAGGGTGTAGAGGACCTTGGTCGACGAGCCGATGTCGGTGGCGATCCGGCGCATCGTCAGGGCGGCGGGGCCCTCCGTGACCAGCAGATCGATGGCGCGGTCGAGGATCGTGGTGCGCACGGATTCCTGACCGGCGCGCTGGGCGTCTTGGTAGAGCGTGCTCATGAGTAACAACGTACCCTACGGGTAACGCTGTTACCGCCCGGGTGTGCGAAACGTGGGCGGGGTGACGTTTCACACCCGCCGTCGCGCTTCAACCGGAGCTTCGCCGGCCGCCCTTGGGGTCCGGGCTGCGCGGCACCGCCCTCGCGGTTCGGACGGCAGCCGGCGCCCCGCCCGTCCCACCCGTCCCGCTCAGCGGGAGCTTTTCGCCAGGCGCTCTTCGGGGGCCGTGGGCAACGGCGGCTGCGGCTGGTCCGGTTGCTTGAAGACCAGCGTGCGGTACGTCCAGAAGCGGAAGAGCGTGGCGATGCCGATGCCCAGGAACTTGAAGATGTTGTTCTGGAGCGGGCTGTTCCAGTCGAAGGCGTACGTCGCGGTGTAGAGCACGCCGTTCTCGATGACCAGGCCGATGGCGCTGAAGACCGCGAACAGCGTCAGCTCCTTCGCGCGTCCGCCGCTGTCCCGGTCCCGGTAGGCGAAGTAGCGCAGGCCCAGGTAGTTGAAGGCGATCGCGACGACCGTGGCGATCACGCTGCACCGGACCACCGCGAGATCGGTCACCGCCCGGCACAGGTTGAACGCGCCCAGGTTGACCAGGACGCCGAGGCCGCCCACCGTGCCGAACTTCGCGAGTTCACGGACCAGGCGGCGCAGCCGTCCGCCGGCACCGTCGCGCTCGCGTATGGGACTCAGGGGGCTCATTCGTTCCTTCTCTGGACGACATCCGATTTAGGCGCATAAGCAGCATGTAGTGTAAACGTTTGTGAAAAAATCTCATCTGGCTGACTGGGGACTCGCGTGACGGAAGCGGTACTGCTAGTGGGCGGCAAAGGCACTCGCCTGCGGCCCCTGACGGTGAACACCCCCAAGCCGATGGTTCCGGCGGCCGGAGTGCCGTTTCTGGCGCACCAGCTCGCCCGGCTCAAGTCGGCCGGGGTGGACCACGTGGTCCTCGCCACGTCGTATCTGGCCGAGGTGTTCGAGCCGTACTTCGGTGACGGGTCGGCGCTCGGACTGCGGCTGACCTACGTCACCGAGGCGGAGCCGCTCGGCACGGGCGGCGCCATCCGGTCCGCCGCCGACGCCCTGACCTCGGCGCCGGCCGAGCCCGTGCTCGTCCTCAACGGCGACATCCTCACCGGCCTCGACATCGCGCACCTGGTGGAGCGGCACGAGGCGGCCCGCGCCGCCGTCACCCTGCATCTGACCCGGGTCGAGGACCCGCGCGCCTTCGGGCTCGTCCCCACCGACGAGACGGGCCGGGTGCTCGCCTTCACCGAGAAGCCCACCAGCCCCGCCGAGATCGTCACCGACCAGATCAACGCCGGTTGCTACGTCTTCCGCCGGGAGGTCATCGACGCCATCCCCACGGGCCGTCCGGTCTCCGTGGAGCGCGAGACCTTCCCCGGCCTGCTGGCGGACGGGGCCCACCTCCAGGGCGTCGTCGACCGCACCTACTGGCTGGACCTGGGCCGGCCGGACGCCTTCGTCCAGGCATCCGCCGACCTCGTACGGGGCGTCGTGGCCTCCGCGGCCATGCCCGGCGAGCCCGGACCGTATCTGGTGCTGCCGGGGGCGAAGGTCGCCGCCGGCGCCAAGCTCGGCGGCGGCACGGTCGTCGGCGCGGGCGCCGAAGTGGCCGAGGGCGCCGTGGTCGAGGGCTCGGTCCTGCTGGACGGCGCGCGCGTCGCGGACGGCGCGTGGATCGGCGACAGCCTCGTCGGCGCGGGCGCCCGGATCGGCGCGCGCACCGTCGTGGACGGCGCCGTCGTCGGCGACGGCGCCCGGGTGGGCGCCGACAACGAGCTGCGCAAGGGGGTCCGGGTGTGGTGCGACACGCGCCTGCCGGACGCCTCCGTCCGCTTCTCCGCCGACTGCTGAACCCGCCCCACCGCACTTCCTTCCGTGGCATGCACGGACCCGAACTCTCCGTGGCATGCACGGACCCGTAGAAAGCACCGAGCACGTGGCTACCACCGCACCGGCCCCGCACACCGCGCGGCTCCCCGCACCGCTTCCCGACGCCTGGGCCCGTACCGCCCTGACCATCGTGATGCCGACCTACAACGAGGCCGAGAACCTCCCCGGTATGGCGAAGGAGCTGATGGCCCTCGGCCTGGAGGGGCTGCGCCTGCTGGTCGTCGACGACAACAGCCCCGACGGCACCGGCCGGATCGCCGAGGAGCTCACCGAGCAGTACCCGGGCCGGATCGACGTACTGCACCGCACCACCAAGGACGGTCTGGGCCGGGCGTACGCGGCCGGTATGACCCGGGCCGTGGACGACGGCGCCGCCTATGTGCTGCAGATGGACGCCGACGGCAGCCACCCCGTCGAGTACGTACCGCAGATGCTGGGCAGCGCGCTGTCCACCGGCGCCGGCCTGGTGGTCGGCAGCCGCTATGTGTGCGGCGGCCGGCTGGCCGAGGAGTGGGGTCTGCACCGCCGGCTGCTCTCCCGCTGGGCGAACCGCTACGTCAGCACCGTGCTCCGCACCGGACTGCGCGACGCCACGGCCGGCTTCGTCCTGTGGCGCGCCGACGCGGTCCGCGCCGCCCGGCTGGACCAGGTCCGCTCCAGCGGCTACAGCTTCCAGGTCGAGCTCAAGTACCAGGCCGTCGGCGCCGGATTCACCGCGCTGGAGATACCCATCCACTTCGAGGAGCGCCAGATAGGCGCGTCCAAGATGTCGGCCGCCGTACAGGTCGAATCCGCGATCATGCCGTGGCGCATCCGGCTCGACGGGATACGGGCGCCCGGTGGGGGGAGCGGTCGGCCGGGCCGCAGGTGAGCGCCCCCGGCGCCACGACCATGCCGTCCGGCCGGCCGGAATCCGTCGCCTCGGCGAACTGCCCGAACACCGCCTCCGCGGCCTCCAGCCGGGCGACCTCGGCATCGGTCTCGGCGAGCTTCTCGCGCAGCCGCCCGGCGCGTTCGACCAGCGCCACCCGCCGCTCCATCGCCCGCACCGGCACATCCGCCATGACCGCACCTGCCCGAAGCGGATGTCCCCGACAGAGGGCATGAGGCGGCCGTCGCCCGGCAGAACGACTCCGGCGAACAGGCGCCGCGATGAACGGCCACCCGGCCTGTCACGGCACTTGAAGCGCCGACTGATCCGGTCACGGTGCCACGGCTCCCGCGCTCGTGCGTGAAGCCCTCCGCGTCGACGGTCACTGCGACGCGGGCGAGGCCGCTCCCATGGAACCGGGCTGCGCCCCCGGGCGGCCGAGTGCGCCGTCTTCGGAGTGGGCAACCACCGCTCTCGAAAGGCGGCGCGCCGTTCGTTGGTGAGGCGAAGGCACTTCGCCTGGTCTGCCGCGCCCGCGGATCCCGACGGGTGGCCAGGGGGCGAGCGACACGGTGCGCAGCAGTACGACCTCGGCCGGGCGGCCCGGAGAAGTGGTTCCTCCGGGCCGCCCGGCCGACGATCGACGTCGAGACGAGCAGTTCTGCCGTGGCCGTCTACGACCAGCTGTTCTCCGGGATGTTGCTGGCGGCTGAGGGCCTCGGCAACACCCTGGTCTGGGACGGCACCGCCAGGGCCGGCTGCTGTCTGCGGATCCGGCCGGCGCAGAAGACCGTCAGCAGCACGGGCAGCAGCATGAGCGTGGAGAACGATGCGAAGACCATGTGCTTCTCGTTCTCTATGGCCTCGGCGAAGGCTGCGATCAGGTATTGCGAGACAGCGGCGGTGACCAGGAAGAGGAGCATCGTGCCCAGTGACCGGTCCAGGTGGGTGCCGCCGCGACGCAGTCCGCGGCGCAGTGCCCGCAGTCCGATCCAGGTGGACCCGGCCCATAGCGGTACGAGCAGGAAGAGCCCGGCCCCCTTCACGCTTTGGGCAGCGGTGGTGAAGAAAGTGACGCGGTGTTCCTGTTCCTTGGGCTGCTTGTGGGCGCTGGGCGCGTAACTGCCGAGGTAGTCGGGGCGCAAGCCGAGCAGTTGCTGGCCGCGCAGCTGCGCGACCTCCAGTGCGCGCCCGGGGTGGTGCAGCCAGTACTGGGCCACGTTGCCCAGGGTCAGCTGGTCCTGGAACTCCTGGTAGCGCGGGTCGCGGGAGATCTTCTGGCGATGGCTCCAGAAGTGGTAGCCCGCGTACTTCGACCATTCCTGCGGGAGCCCGAGGAACTCCAGGTCGCCGGCGGTGTCGTGCTTGCCGTCAACGATGCCGGAGAAGATGGTGTCCACGGGGTTCATGCGTATGTAGCGGTCGTGGGTCTGCTGCGACTGGTAGCTCAGTGCGCCTACCGTGATCACCCCCAGCGCGGCCACTGCCCCCAGCACACGCGGCGCCAGCAGCCGGGCCACCCGTCCGCGCAGGTTGCCTATACGGACCGTGCGGAGCAGCAGGATGGCCATGACCGGCACGGTCAGCACCAGCAGCTGGGTCTTGGAGCCGACTGCCAGCATGCCACCGCCCCCGATCATCACCAGGGCGGGGAAGCCGGCCATGAAGCCGCGGCCGAGCAGCGGGATTCCGGCGCAGATGAGGAGGATGCCCAGCACGCCGACGGCTTCTCCGACCGGGGAGGCGAAGTAGTCGAAGTAGGCCGCGTCCGCGACGATCAGCCACACCAGCGCGGCGATGGCGACGCGGGCTGCCAGGCTGACCCGGAGTGCCATCGCCATCGCGGCGATCGCCACGCTCGCGATGAGGCAGCAGATGAGCCCGACGGCGAGCAGGTTGACCTCGCCCTTCAACCCGAGCAGGTGGGTCAGCGGACGCCCCAGGTCGAGCAGCAGCGTCTGGCTGGTCCAGTACGCCTCGACGGTGTTGGTGCACTGCACCGGATCCGGGTTCAGCTCGGCGAGCAGGAAGGAGTAGAACCGCGGGAACCCGTGGGTCTCCGGGATCAGGCCGAGCGTGCAGGTGGCCCGATACCCGTCACCCTGATTGGAGGCCCCCACCGGTACGGGTACCAGATAGCGAAACAGGAAGAGCCCGAGCGAGACGGCGAAAACGACCAGCCCCAACAGGGCGGTCGCCCGAGGGGAGAGTTGGACACCCCGGGCATACCACCGGGGGCGTCCGGATGCCGCGCCGCCAACCTTGGCGTGCTTACGGGACGAGCCGCGCAGTGTCATCGGCCACCTCGCACCCGCGTCGCGAAGGCCGGCACCCGCAGCGGGGCCTGCCGCATCCGGGACGGCAGCTCGGCCGACACCCCCGAAGCACCGTGCCGGCGCTGTCCTGCGCAACGCAGTGAGACCTGGCGGAGGGCGGCACACTCACCGCCCGCAGCCGGGTACGTGAGCGTGCCCCTGCAGTCGGCGACCTTGGAAAGTATCGATGCGGGGCGGATGGCACGTACTGCGTACCGGCGGAGCGGGAGGAGTGCCTGCGCAGCCGTCGAAACCATCGGCCTCGGGGCGCTGCACGTGCGTGGTCTTCGCCGTATCCCCCTACCACTGACCGGCCGTATCGCTTCCCGCACGTCCCCATCCTTGCGTCAAAATAGAGTAATAATTTAATGAATCTACCCTAAGTGAGCTATTTGGGGATCTTGCGCAGGATGTGAGACAGAGGGAGCGAGTACACGCTTCGTCCCCAATCAGACGAAGCATCCAGAGATGCGCCAAGGCTCGACGGGCCGCATGCGGTCAGGGGCGGCCGTGCCCGGGGAGAGGGTCGCCTCTGGCTGTGCGGCTGATCGCGGAGGGGCGTGATGCGTACGACTCGGACTCCGGCCCGGGGTCAGCGCAACTGGTCCGCCGGTACGTTCCGGGGTGTGGGGAGCCCGATACCCGGGAACTTGAAGATGTTGCTCTGCAGCGGTCTGTTCCGGTCGAAGGCGTACGTCGCCACGTGGAGCACGCCGTTCTCGATGACCAAGCCGACCGCACTGCAGGCCGCGAACAGCACGAGCTCCCTCGCGCGGCCGCTTTTGTCGCAGTCCCGGTACGCGAAGTACCGGAACCCCACGTAGTTGAGGGCGATGGCGACGACCGTGGCGATGACGTTGCATCGGACCACCGCAGCGTCGGTCACGGCGCGGCTCAGGTGGAAGACACCCAGGTTGACCAGGACGCCGAGCCCGCCCATGGTGCCGGACTTCCCGAGTTCGCCTATCAGGCAGCGCAGCCCGCCGGGCCACCGACGGCGTCCCCAGCCGACCGGTGCCACCGGGAACGGGGGCCCGTCACCCGAGCGTGTCGAGGATCGCCGCTACCTCGTCGGGCCGGAGCTGCACGCCGACGTGGCCGGTGTCCACGGTGTGGACCTGGAAGGGGTTCCCCGGTGTCAGCGCGTCGGCCTCGGCGATCATCCGGTCCTGCATGGCGAGCGGGATCGCCCGGTCCTGGGCGAAGCGGATATAGGTGCGGGGAATCCGGCCCCAGGTGCCGGCCTGGACGCGGGCATCGGCGGTGAGGACCCGCGCGGAGTCGGCGGGTTCGAGGATGTTCAGGCAGGCCCGGAACTGCTCATCGGTCGCCTCGGCCATCAGCCCCTCCTTGGCCATGTGCAGGAACTGCGGGTCGGCCGAGCGCCAGTTGACCAGGGCCGAGCCGACGTTCCGGTGCCCCAGGGTCTCCAGGTAGTCGGCCACGCTCGGCAGTTGGACGCAGCACCACGCGGAGACGTACACGATCCGGCTGATCAGGTCGGGCACCGCGTTGCCCACACCGCTGATGACCGCCCCGCCACCGCTGGTACCCACCAGGACCACCGGCCCGTACTCCGCGACCCGGCGCACCGCCGCCACGACGTGGGTGACGTTCTCCTCCCACGTCACCCCGGCCAGCGGTGACGGCTGCGCCGAGAAGGACTCCAGATCCTGCGGCGCCTGGTAGGAGAGCGGGAAACGGGCGTCCATACCGTGGCCCGGCAGGTCAACGGCGAGCGCGCGATGTCCGAGCAGCGCAAGCCGCTGGAGAACGGGCGACCACGCGTAGGAACTGCTGTGCGCACCGTGCACGAGCACGAAGGTCGGCCGGCCGTCCCGGCGCGATACGCCCTGTCGGCACTCCTGGACCATGCGGGCTCCTCTCGACGGGAGAACGGGCTCGATTCGACGGGAAAACGGGCTCGATCACCCTGGCATACCGTCATCCGGCCCGGCTCGACGGTGGCCGTGGCCGCATCGGGCTCCGCGCGGTCGGCGTCGCGCAGTTCGGCCGGTAACTCGCCGGCGGTGCCGGATCTGACGGCGAGGACGAGGCGTGGGCGAGGCGGGGCGCCTTTGCGCAGCCTGCCGGGTACGCCGCTCGGCGGCGGCTGCCGCGCCGAGGATCGCGCGCCCCTCGCCCGCGGAGATCCGTCAGAAGCCCCAGGACCCGTCAGCGGACCTCCGACGGTCCCGCCGCGAACGCCTGGGCGACGGCGAGGCTGTCCTCGTAGACATGGTGCCGGGTGACAAGGCCGCCTTCGACCGTGAGGTGCAGGGCGAAGCGGGCGCTGTAGGAGCGCCCGGTGGACCGGGCGGTCTGGCGGATCACGCCGAGTACGACCGCATCATCGCCGTCGATGAGGATGCGCTCGATCTCGGTGGCCGCCCGCCCGGGGACGTGGTGCTCGGCGAGCTCGCGGTAGTGGGCGGCGGCGTCGGCGCGGGTGGTCCGGTGGCGGATCCACGGGGTGGCCGCGCGGCCGTGCTCCGCCGCCGGCCAGTCCAGCTTCCAGTCGCCCCGCTCCGCGTACAGCTCGGCGATCCGCTCGGGGTCGCCCTCGCCGATCCGGCGCAGGAGCTCCTCCACCACGGTGCGCGTGGTCGTGGGGGTGGCTGTGGCCATGGTTGATGCCTCCAACGTGGCGGCCGCGTCGGACCGACGCGGCGAGATCACCATTCTTGTCGGCGACGGCGGTCCGCGACGATTACCCCCCAGGTAAGCGTCCCGGGTAAGTGTCCCGGGTAGGCGCGCATCACCGTGATCCACGCTGGTGCACACCACCGCGATCCGCACTCGCGGCGGGCCCCGTCCGGACCGAACGGCCGGTAAGGCGCCGCCCGTTCGTCCGATGTGCGGGGCACGGCCCCGCGAGTGGCCCGCCGGAGCGCACCGCGGCCGGCCGCCGGACCCACGGCCCGTCACGCCTCCGGCGCCCACCGCTCGCCGTCCATCAGCCGCCCCAGCCCGGCCCAGGCGAAATTCATCAGCGTGGCGGCCGTGTCCTTCGCCGCCGGACGCTGCCGACCCCTTTCCCCTTCCTGTTCCTGTTCCTGTTCCGCCGAAGCGTCCTCGTCCGTACGGACGTTGGCCCACTCCGCGAGCGACTCGGCCGCGCCGACCAGCGCATGCGCCAGACCGGCCACCTCACGGTCGGCCAACTCGCCCACACAGCCCGCCTCCTGGGCCGCCGCGCCGATCAGCTCCGTCACGAACCGCACGATCTCCGCCCGCATCGCGGCCACTTCGAGGGCGAACGGCTCGCCGTGCGTGCGCGCCTGCTGATGCAGCACCGCCCAGCCGTCCGGATGCTCGGCGGTGTGCGCGAAGAAGCCCGTCAGCCCGCTCCACAGCTGGCGGTCGGCGGGCGCGTCCGGTTCGACGGCCGCCGTCACCGCCTCGACCAGCGCCGCCGACTCCCGTCGGATCACCGCGCTGAACAGCTCTTCTTTCGAGTTCAGATAGAGGTAGACGAGCGGTTTGGAGACCCCGGCCACCTCGGCGATCTCATCCATCGAGGCCGCCCGATAGCCACGCCGCGCGAACGTGCGCACCGCGGCGTCCAGCATCTGCTGCTCCCGCACCGCCCGCGGCACCCGCTTGCTCTTCACAGCACTCACGCCGCACGCCCTTCCAGCCCGCCCCATTTACTGCAAAGTAAGTTTACGATCTCCGCTCTCCGCCACCCGGCCCTTGACCCAGTCCTGGGCAATGCGAGACGATACGTCTCGTCACGCGATGGCCGCGGCAGCCGCCACCACGGCTCCGTCGCAGGCGCCGTTCCGCCGTTCCGCCACCGTTCCGATCCGTTCCACCGTTCCGTCCCACCGCCCCCCCGAAGCCAGCTTCCGAAGCCGGCCCCGGAAGCCGTTCACCGCCCCGGAAAGGCCGCCCCATGCAGCAGCAACAACAATTCATCGACACCGCCCCGGGATTCCGTCTGTGGACCGAACAACTCGGCCCCGTCGACGCGCCCCCGCTGCTCCTGATCGCGGGCGCCACGATGCCCGGCCCCGGCTGGCCCGAACCGCTGGTCGACGCGCTCGCCGCCCACCACCGCGTCATCCGCTACGACCACCGCGACACCGGCCGCTCCACCTGGGCCTTCGACGAACGGCCGTACCGCATCACCGATCTCGCCCAGGACGTGATCGCCGTCCTGGACGGCCTCGGCATCGGCCGGGCCCATATCGTCGGGCTGTCCCTCGGCGGCATGCTGGCCCAACTGGCGCTGGCCGACCACCCGGACCGGCTGCTCAGCGCCACCCTGATCGGCACCAACGCGCTCAGCACCGCCCCGTACACCCGCCCCGACGGCACCGAGATCCCGGCCGCCGACCTGCCCGGCATCTCGCCGGAGGTCCTGGAGATGTGGGCCCGCCCCGTCGAGGACCACGGCCCGGAGGCCGAACTGGACCGCCGGGTCGCGCACTGGCGCCTCCTCGCCGGGCCCCAACTCCCCTTCGACGCCGACTACTTCCGCGATCTCGAACGCGGCATCATCGAGCACACCGGCCACTACACCTCCTCCACCGCACACGGCCGCGCCGACCACTCCGGCATGCTCCGCACCGAGCAGCTCGCCGCGAACGAGATCCCGACCCTGGTCATCTCCGCCCCCGCCGAACCGGTCTTCCCGCCCCCGCACCCGCACCACCTCACCCAGGCCATCGGCACCGCACACCTCGTGGAGATAGCGGGCATGGGCCACGCCCTCCCCCCGGCCGTCCACGCCCCACTGGCCGGCGCCTTGCTGCGGCATACGGGGGCTACCGCCTGAGCGGGGGGAATCGCCGGCCCCGAGCCCGTGGGCCCACCGCGCCGGGACGCACACCGAGTACCTGGAACACGGTGAGCCACCGAGGCTCCGCACAACGGCTGACGCAGTGAGGCGGGTCCGTCCCGATGGCACCGTCCGGATCGGCGGTTGGGCGTTCAGCTCGGCTCGGGGACGTCGTGGATCGTGTCGGACGGCCCGGGGGACCGCCCGGAGCCGCTACCGCCGCAGCGCGGCATGATCAAGGATTTCGTTCCCCGGACCCCCGGTCCGCGCGCGCCCGCAGCCTCGCCGCTCGTGGGTCGTCGAACTCGGCGATCAAACGCAGCACGTCGCTCCAGCACCGACGGGCCTCCTCCGGGCGGTCGGCCCGGAGGGCGGTGGCCAGCGCGTCCAGGGCAACGGCCGCGTTCCAGGAATCTCCCAGCTCTCGGTGGACGGCCGCCGCCCGCCGGTGAAACGCCGCCGCCTCCTCGTCTCTCCCGAGCCGTGCGTACACCTCTCCCGTACCGTGCCAAGCCAGGGCCTCGCGACTGCGATCCCCCAGGCGCCGATGCAGCACGGCTGACCGCTGGTAGGACTCCAAAGCCACCCCGGGCCGGCCGAGCGCCAGCTGCGCGGCACCGAGCGTCAGCAGCCAGAACCCTTCCAGCGTGTGATCGCGCAACTCCAGCGCGATCTCCACCGCTTCCTGCGCCGCCCGCAGTCCCTTCTCGGGTTCACCGCGGTCGAGATGCACGGCGCTGAGAACCGCCAGCGCATCGCCCACGCTCGCGCTGTCTCCCTGCTCGCGGTGCGCGACGACGGCCTCCCGCACATCGTCGGCCGCTTCGGTCAGCAACCCGGCATCGTGCCGGGCTCTGCCACGGTTGGAGAGGACAACGGCCTGCCAGCCAGCGTCGGCCAGTTCCCGGAAGCCGGCCAAGGCGCCCTGGAACATGCTCTCGGCTTGCGGCAACCGCCTCCTGCGGAGATGCAGCAGGCCGAGTGCGTTCAACGACACCGCCTCGCCGTGCCGGTCGCCCAGTTCTCGCCAGATCCCGAGCGCATCCTCGTGGTGACCCAGGCTCTCCGCGGGGCGATTGATGCGCCGGTAGATGATCCCCAGGCCGTCCAGGAGCCTGGCCTCCCACCAGCGGTCGCCCGTCCGTCGCACGGCACGCAGGCCGATCTCGCCGATGGGCAGCCACTCCGCGGCCGGGGCGGACGGCGGCTGCCCATATCGCCACACGGCAGCCAGCCGCCAGGCGTGACCGTCCCTGCCGGCGTCCTCGGCGGCGCGCACAGCGGGCAGTATGTTGGCCTGCTCGCGCTCCGACCATTCCACTGCCTGGTCGTAGCCGGGGAGGGACAGCGGTTCCGTGCTTTCGCCGTGTTGCGGTAGCGGCACATGCTCTTCGTCCGGTGCGATCCATCCCTGCGCCGCATCCGCCATGCGCAGATACCAGTCCAGCAGCCGGCCAAGGGCCTCACCGCGCGAGTCGTCGCTCTCCTCCTCTCGCACGCGGTCCACCGCATAGACGCGCAACAGGTCATGGAACTCATACCGGTCCGCTGCGGTCTGTTCCACCAAGTGGGCGCCCACCAGTACGTCGAGCACCTGCCGGGCACGCCGCACGCTGATGCCCGCCAGCGCGGAGACCGCGCCGGCTCCGAGGTCGGGACCGGGATGCAGCCCGAGCAACCGGAAGACGCGCGATGCCTCGGCAGGCAGCGCCCGGTACGACCAGGCGAACACCGTCCGCACCGCTTCGGCTTCCTCCTCGTCACCGGAGCTGAGGGCATCCCACAGTGCCGATTCGTCCCGCAGGTCGGCGATCAGCTCTTCCAGCCGCATGTGCGGATGGCTCGCCGCCCGCTCCGCCGCGATACGCAGGGCCAAGGGCAGCCTCGCGCACAGGCGCGAAAGCTCTGACAGCTTCTCCTCGTCGTCCTGCGGACGGAACCCGGCCGTCACGACCCGCAGCAACGCGACGGCCGCTTCCTCGGGCAGGGTTCCCAGCGTGATGCGGTGCGCGCCGTCCCGTATCGCCAGTCCCGACAGCCGGTTGCGGCTGGTCACGATCGTCAGACATCGATCACCGCCCGGCAACAGCGGGCGGACCTGGCTGACGGTGGAGGCGTTGTCCAGGACGACGAGAACTCGGCGGTCGGCCAGCAGGGACCGATACAGCGCGGCCGCGGCCTCCGCGTCCGGCGGCACGGCGTCGGAGGGAACGCCGAGCGCAGTGAGGAAGCGATGCAGTGCTTCCCCCGCGGTCACGGGCTCCTGCGGATCGTAGCCACGGAGGTTGAGGTGGAGTTGGCCGTCGGGAAAGCGGTCCCGGACCTGGTGGGCCCAGTGCAGGGCGAGCGACGTCTTGCCCGCTCCCGCGGTACCCGCGATCACGCAGATGGAGACGACCACGGGTTCGCCGTCCCGGCCCGGCAGCACCGCGTCCAGCCGCTCCAGTTCGTCCACGCGGTTGACGAAGCCCCTTACGTCACCGGGGAGTTGACGTGGCGGTGAGGTTCCGCGGTCCCGGCTCCCGTGGTGGTGGAAGTGCACCCCGCCACTGACATTCCCCGCTTGCACCACATCGCGGGACGTCCCCGACATCTCCGACCAAGTGCTACCGGGAGGCTCCTCACTCCCGCGGCCGTTCCCGCTGGTCAATCAGTCCTCTTCCCGTCCGAGGCCCGGCCGGGGGAACTGCGACACATACCGGTCGACACAGGAGACCACGTCCTCACCGTTCTCATAGAGAGACGCGATGAACCTCTCCCAGCTCTCCGCGAGCCCGGCGTCGGTGAATCGCCTGCCCCCTTCCAGCACGCCCGCCTCGGTATAGACGACCTCGTAGAGCACCCGCCCGCCGATCACCACGACCTCCGGCAGCAGGCGGGCCTTCTCCCACGGGCGCACTCGCTCGGCGTCGACGACCCGGATACCCATACCGGCCTTCGCCTGCACGCTCAGTGCGTGCAGCTCCCACCACATATAGGGAGTTGGCGGCGCCTCCACCACACGGACACGGCGGAACGGCGCGCCGCGCTGCTCGTCCTCCCGTGCGATGGCCAGCCAGCGGCCGCGCTCCTCATCCAGGAGCCGCAGCGCCTCGTCCCAGCGGCCCTGGCCGAGCGCATCCCGACTGGGATCGTTCCGCTCTTCGAAATGCTGGCGGCGCTCGAACTTCCAGGACACGTGATCACGCGTGGCGCTCTCGCGTTCCGCGAAATCGCTGTTGTAGAGGTCCAGAGGAAGGTAGACCCCGCGCGATGGATCAAGGTGCAGGGCGTCGAGATCAAGCATCGGGAATATCCGGCTTCGCCAACCGCAGCATGCGCCCAGGGATGATGACGATGCGCTCGTCCGGTGCGACGGTGACTCCCCCGGGAAGACGCGAGCTGTACGTCTCCGTGTGATCCCGGCCAATCACCGCGATATCCCCGTTGTCCAGTTCCCAGATGTCCGGACAGCCGCTCTTGTCCTTTGATTCCCCCGACTCCTGGGCCGACTTCCCCAGCCGCCGGGCGAACGAGGCTGAGGGGTCGACTTCCCACCCACGGTCCATGGCCGCCTCCGAGTTCACCGATCCGGACAGGTCCACCACACTAGTGACGCGGCTCACATCAGGACAACAGCGCGTCCGAGGCCCCTCACACCTGGCGACGAGAAGGCCGCAGACACCAGTACCAGGTAACTCACGGCATTCGACCCGGCGTGCCCATCCTTCGGTAACTCCACCAACGGCGTTATGGACCGGCAGCGCACACGAATGCGCCCCGGCCTTGAAAAAAGGCCGGGGCGCATCCACGGAAGAACTCAGGCTAAGCAGCAGCCGCCACGGAGACCTTCTCCTCCACGCCGTCAGCGACGGCCGTGTCCAGGCTGATGTCCGCGGCACGCCCGTACGCCTCGTGATCCAGGATCTTCTCCTTGGCGGAGACCAGGATCGGGATGACGACCTGACCGGCCACGTTGGTGGCGGTACGCATCATGTCGAGGATCGGGTCGATCGCCATCAGCAGGCCGACGCCCTCCAGGGGGAGGCCCAGGGTGGAGAGGGTCAGGGTCAGCATGACCGTCGCGCCGGTCAGGCCGGCGGTGGCGGCCGAGCCGATGACCGAGACGAAGGCGATCAGGAGGTAGTCGCCGATGCCCAGCGGGACGTCGAAGATCTGCGCGATGAAGATCGCGGCGATGGCCGGGTAGATCGAGGCGCAGCCGTCCATCTTGGTCGTCGAGCCGAACGGCACCGCGAAGGAGGCATACTCCTTCGGCACACCGAGGCGCTCGGTGACCTTCTGGGTGACGGGCATGGTGCCGACCGAGGAGCGGGAGACGAAGGCCAGCTGGATCGCGGGCCAGGCGCCCTTGAAGAACTGGAGCGGGTTGACCTTGGCGACCGTGCCGAGCAGCAGCGGGTAGACGCCGAACAGGACGATGGCGCAGCCGACGTAGATGTCGACGGTGAAGGTCGCGTACTTGCCGATCAGGTTCCAGCCGTACGTCGCGATCGCCTTGCCGATGAGGCCGACGGTGCCGATCGGGGCGAGGCGGATGACCCACCACAGCGCCTTCTGGAGCAGTTCCAGCACCGAGCGGCTGATCTTCAGCACCGGCTCGGCCTTCTCACCGAGCTGGAGGGCGGCGATCCCGGCGACGGCCGCCATGAAGACGATCTGGAGGACGTTGAGTTCGGTGAACGGCGTGACGACATCGGTGGGGACGATGCCGGTCAGGAAGTCGATCCAGGAGCCGGCGTGCTGCGGGAGCTTGCCGTCCTTGGGGGTCAGGCCGGTGCCCGCGCCGGGGTTGGTGATCAGGCCGATGGCCAGGCCGATCGCGACGGCGATCAGCGAGGTGACCATGAACCACAGCAGGGTGCGGGTGGCGAGCCGGGCGGCGTTGTTGACCTGCCGCAGGTTGGTGATCGACACCAGGATCGCGAAGAAGACGAGGGGGGCGACGGCCAGCTTCAGCAGCTGGATGAAGAGGTCGCCGATCTGCTTGAGGGTGGCCGTGAGCCAGCCGACGTCACCGCTCTTGGCGATCCAGCCGAGCAGCACGCCGAGGACGAGGCCGGCCAGGATCTGGGCCCAGAACGGGACCTTGGGTATGCGGAACTTGGAAGTCTTGGGGGCCTGGGACGAGGCCGGGGTCTCGGCAGACGTGGACAACGGACACACTCCGGGGACAGGTGACGGCGTCGGGAAGCGGTGAAAGGGCGCCAGGAGGTCCGTACAGGGATCTCCGGCCGCTGTGCGGGGTCAGCGGCGGCAACAGGCCGCGGACATGCAGCGGCAAAGATCAATGTGCAGGCGCGCCACGAGCGGAACGCTCATGGGGAAGGCGGGCGCGGCTGCTGTCTTCATGTCAGGTACGTTAACACTTGAACTTTGAGGGACCCAAAGAAGATCTTTGAGATCTCACGGCGCGGACCGCGGAGATCTCAGCGCTCGGACGCCCCGCGCCCACCGGCCGCCCCATCGGTACGTCCCGGAAGCGCGGTACGCCCCGGAAACACGCAGCCGCCCCGCCGCGGAGCGGAACTCCACGGCGGGGCGGCTGTCGGGTGTGTGCGGCGTCTTACGACAGCCCGTCCTCCTGGCTGGCGTTGGCCGCGAGCCGTTCGCGCTGGCGGTCGACCTTGGACACGATCTGCTCGGACATCGCGTCGCGCTGCTTGCGCAGCAGGACGAAGCTGAGCGGTGCGGAGATGACGATGGCGAGCAGCAGCAGCCAGACGGTGCTGGAGCTGCCGACGCCGAGCGGAATGATCCGGAAGTAGGCGAGCACCCACACCACGGCGAACGACGCGACGAAGAGGCCGATGCGAAGGGCGGTGTAGCGGAGCGTGGCGAACTTGTGGCTACTCACGGACGGGACCTTCTTCTCAACGGCAACCAAAGGGTCACCCTCCAGTCAAGCACAGCGGCCCGCGTGATCTTCCTGACCCCCGTCGGCGGCCCGCGCCCCGCGGCTCAGTGGAGTTCGAGCCACATCGTGACGTCGTCACGGAGGTCGCCGTCGGCGACCTTGATCGCGCCGGGCACCCGGCCGACCTCCTTGTAGCCGCAGGCGGTGTAGAAGCGGGAGATGCCCGTGCCGCCGCGGCAGGTGAGCCGTATACCGGTGATGCCGTCGAGGGTGCGGGCGGCGTCGGCGACCGCGGCCATCAGCGCGCGGCCGGTGCCCCGGCCCTGCTCGGAGGGGTGCACCATCACGGTGTACACCCACAGCCAGTGCCGCATCAGCCGGTGGCTGTTGAGGTTCAGGAACGCCGTCGCCAACACCCGGCCGGCCGCGTCCCGGCCCACCACCAGGCGCTCGCGCCCCTCGGCCATCGCCGCCAGATGGCCCAGCAGGTCGGGGCGGACGTCCTCGGGCGTCACCGGCGGGACGAAGCCGACGGCACCGCCGGCGTTGCTGACATCCGTCCACAACGCGCAGATCCCGTCACGCAGTTCGGGGGTGACGGAAGGGTCCAGGTCGAAGCGCACGCTCATGACCTGGACCCTAGACCCGGCCACTGACATCGTCAGCGGCAGCCCCGGTCAGAGGCGCATCGGCTGCGGCGCCTCGCGGCGCGCCGCGTCCGGGCCCGGGTACTCGCGGATGATCTCGTAGCGGGTGTTGCGCTCGACGGGGCGGAAGCCCGCGTCGCGGATCAGCTCCAGCAGGTCGTCGCGGGTGAGCTTGTTCGGCGTGCCGTAGTTGTCCGCGTCGTGCGTGATCTTGTACTCGACGACCGAACCGTCCATGTCGTCCGCGCCGTGCTGGAGCGCCAGCTGCGCGGTCTGCACACCGTGCATGACCCAGAAGACCTTGACGTGCGGGACGTTGTCGAACAGCAGCCGGGAGACCGCGAAGGTCTTCAGCGCCTCCGCGCCGGTCGCCATCGTCGTGCGCGCCTGGAGGCGGTTGCGGACCTTGCCGTCCTTCATGTCCACGAAGTCGTGCTGGTAGCGCAGCGGGATGAAGACCTGGAAGCCGCCGGTCTCGTCCTGGAGCTCACGCAGCCGCAGGACGTGGTCCACCCGGTGCCGGGGCTCCTCGATGTGCCCGTACAGCATCGTCGCCGGGGTCTTGAGCCCCTTCTCGTGGGCGAGCCGGTGGATGCGCGACCAGTCCTCCCAGTGGGTGTTGTGGTCGACGATGTGCTGGCGGACCTCCCAGTCGAAGATCTCCGCGCCGCCGCCGGTCAGCGACTCCAGACCGGCGTCGATCAGCTCGTCGAGGATCTCGCTCGCGCTGAGCCCGGAGATGGTCTCGAAGTGGTGGATCTCGGTGGCGGTGAACGCCTTGAGGGAGACCGTGTCGGGCAGCGCCTCCTTGAGGGCGCTGAGCGAGCGCGGGTAGTAGCGCCACGGCAGGGTCGGGTGCAGACCGTTGACGATGTGCAGCTCGGTGAGGTTCTCGTTCTCCATCGCCTTGGCGAGGCGGACAGCCTCCTCGATGCGCATCGTGTACGCGTCCTTCTCGCCCGGCTTGCGCTGGAAGGAGCAGTACGCGCAGGACGCGGTGCACACGTTCGTCATGTTGAGGTGACGGTTGACGTTGAAGTGGACGACGTCGCCGTTCTTACGGGTGCGCACCTCGTGGGCGAGCCCGCCCAGCCATGCCAGGTCGTCGGACTCGTAGAGCGCGATACCGTCCTCGCGGGTCAGCCGCTCTCCGGCGTGGACCTTCGCCTCCAGCTCACGCTTGAGGCCCACATCCATTGACGCAGCCATCCGGTCGCCTCCCAGTATCTCTGCCGTGTCCGTCCGGTAACTCGTGCCGCTCCGGCGCCGGAATCGGGCGTGGAGCGGGCTCAGCCGAGCCTACTCCCCCGTTACCGGAGCGGACGGGACCCCCTCGACGGGCCCCGTCCGCCCGGCCCTCCCGGTCCGTGCCCGGGGCTACTCGGCCTCTCCGGGCAGTTCGCCGACCCGGTTCTCCCACTTGGTGGAGAGCACGATCGTGGTGCGGGTACGGGAGACGCCCTTGGTGCCGGAGAGCCGCCGGATGGTGCGCTCCAGCCCGTCCACGTCGCCCACCCGCACCTTGAGCATGTACGAGTCCTCGCCGGCGATGAACCAGGCGTCCTCGATCTCGGCGAGGTCGCGCAGCCGGCGTGCGACGTCCTCGTGGTCGGCGGCGTCCGACAGCGAGACGCCGACCAGCGCGGTGACGCCGAGCCCGAGCGAGGCGGCGTCGACCGTCGCGCGGTAACCGGTGATCACACCGGCCGCTTCGAGGCGGTTGATCCGGTCCGTGACGCTCGGACCGGAGAGGCCGACGAGCCGGCCGAGCTCCGCGTAGGAGGCCCTGCCGTTCTCGCGAAGTGCCTGGATGAGCTGCCTATCCACCGCGTCCATGCCCTCAAGCCTTCCAATCTTTACGCGTTTTCGAGTTCTGCATGTAGAATCTAAGGCATACAGGCCCTCGGAGCCTGCGATTCACCCAAACGATCAATGACGATCTTCACAGGAGTTGTCACCGTGTACTCGATCGAGATGGCCTACGCCCGCATGCGCGAGCTGCAGGACCAGGCCAATCGTTCACGTGCCCACCGCCCCGCGGCCCCCCGCGCCCGGCGCCTCCTCGGCCGCGCCGCCGCAGCGGCCGCCAAGAAGCGCTAGGGAGCGTCCGGGGCCGCTCCCTTGGAGCCGCCCCCCAGCTCCCCCTCCCACCGCCGGAACAGCCCGTGCGGCACCTCTGCCGCATCGAGCACCCGGCCCGCGACGAAGTCCACCAGATCCTGGATGTGTGTCGCCCCCGCGTAGAACGCGGGCGAGGCGGGCAGCACCACGGCGCCCGCCTCGTCCAGCGCCACCAGATGCTTCAGCGTCGGCCCGTTCAGCGGGGTCTCCCGCACCGTGACCACCAGCCGGCGGCGCTCCTTGAGCGTCACGCTCGCCACCCGCTGGAGCAGATCCTTCGAGAGTCCGAGCGCCACCCCGGCGACGCACGCCGTGCTCGCCGGGACGATCAGCATCCCCTTGACCGGGTACGACCCGGACGAGGGCCCGGCCGCCAGATCCCCGGCCGGCCAGTACCGCACGTCCGCCAGCGCCGCCTCGGGCACCTCGAACGTCTCCGGTTTGCCGTCCGCCCCGCGCGCCAGCCACTCCCGCAGATCGGCGCGCCAGTGCGCGTCCCGGAAGGCGATCCCGGTCTCGTCCAGCAGGGTCAGCCGCGACGCCCGGCTGACGATCAGGTCCACCGCCTCCCCGGCGGCGAGCAGCCCGCGCAGCACGGACGCGGCATACGGCGTACCGGACGCGCCGGAGATTCCCACGACCCACGGACGGCGCCGGCCGGGGTCCTGCTGACTGGTGTTGTTGTGCGGCGACTCCACGGCATCGAGCCTATCCGCCGGAACCATGGACCCGGTCACGGCCGTTCCTCCCCTTGACACCCCCAGGTGATTGACTCACCCCTGGCGGCCAGGTCCGCCCGGCACGGCCCGCGACAGGTACGGCACACGGAAGGAAGACCGGACATGGCCTCACGCGCGAAGCCCGCGATCTGTCTGATGCTGGGCTGGGTCGGGCTGCTCTGGCTGCTGGAGGGCATCGACGTCATCAGCGGGAACGCCCTGGACGCCTTCGGCATCCAGCCGCGCGACCCGGCGGCCCTGCTCGATGTGATACCCGCCGCCTTCCTGCACTTCGGCTTCGGCCACCTCGCCGCCAACACCCTGCCGCTGCTGGTGCTCGGCTTCCTCGCCGCGCTCCGCGCCGGGCTGCGCCGCTTCCTCGGCGTCGCCCTGCTGATCATCGTCATCAGCGGCCTGGGCGTCTGGCTGACCGCGCCCCCGCACAGCAACACCGCGGGCGCCTCCGGCGTCGTCTTCGGCCTCTTCGGCTATCTGCTGGTGCGCGGCTTCATCGAGCGCAAGGTCCTCGACATCGGCATCGGCCTGATAGTCGCCGTGCTGTACGGCTCGATCGTGTGGGGCGCGCTGCCGACCGACAGCGGGATCAGCTGGCAGGCGCATCTGTTCGGGCTGATCGGCGGGGTGCTGGCGGCGTTCGTCCTCCGCCAGCGGCGCCCCGTACCGCTGCCCGCGGGCGGCGTCCGGTTCGCTCCGTAGCGGCAGGGCACGGCAGGGCACGACACGGCTCAGAACAGCACGGACACGGAACAGCACCGTGGCCCCGGTTCCCGTACGGATACGGGGACCGGGGCCACGGCGGCCGCGCACCCGGGGCCCCGGGTGCGCGCAACGTTCAGACCGTGAGGCCGCGCACCAGCAGGTCCAGCAGCGCGAAGCCGAAGAGCGCGATGCCGATGAAGCCGTTGACCTGGAAGAACGCCCGGTTGAGCCGGGACAGGTCGTGCGGCCGGACGATCGTGTGCTCGTAGACGAACGCGACGGCGACGACCACCAGGCCGATCCAGAAGCACACCCCGGCACCGATGGCCAGCGCGTACCAGACCAGCAGGGCCGTGGTGACGACATGGCAGGCGCGGGCGCCGTGCAGCGCGGCCGGGATGCCGAAGCGGGCCGGCACCGACTTCACACCGTGCGCGCGGTCGGCCTGGACGTCCTGGGTGGCGAAGATCAGGTCGAACCCGCCGATCCAGACGCCGACCGCCAGCCCCAGGATGACCGCGTCCCAGGACCAGGTCCCGGTGATCGCGATCCACGCGCCGACCGGCCCCATCGCCTGGGCCAGGCCCAGGATCGCGTGCGGGAAGTTCGTGAAGCGCTTGCCGTACGGATAGACCACCATCGGGATCACCGCGACCGGTGCCAGCGCCAGGCAGAGCGGGTTGAGCAGCGCGGCCGCGCCGAGGAAGCAGACGACGGCGATCAGCGCGCCGGTCCACGCCGACTTCACGGAGACCGCGCCGGTGACCAGCTCACGGCCGGCGGTGCGCGGGTTCCGGGCGTCGATCTCCCGGTCGATGATGCGGTTGGCGGCCATCGCGAACGTCCGCAGGCCGACCATCGCGACGGTGACCAGCAGCAGCCGGGTCCAGTGGACGGTCCGGTCCCACTGGAACATCGCGGTCAGCGCGGCGATATAGGCGAACGGCAGCGCGAAGACCGAGTGCTCGATCATCACCAGCCGGAGGAACGCCTTGGTCCGGCCCGGCTGCGGGACCGCGGCGGCGGCACTGGTCACAGCCCGTACCCCGGTTCGCCCTCGCGGCGGCGGGGAAACCCCGGCTCCGGCCTGCCGTTCTCCCGATCGAGCCTGCCGATCACAGCCCGTACTCCTTCCAGCGCTTCGTCACCCGGTCGGCGGTCCGCGGGTCGGACTCGACCATGTTCGGCCAGCCGCCGTCCCGCGTGTACCCCTCCTCGGGCCACTTCTTCGTCGCGTCGATGCCCGCCTTGCCGCCCCAGAACTGCTGGTAGGAGGCGTGGTCGAGATGGTCGACCGGCCCCTCGACGACGGTCAGGTCGCGGGCGTAGTCCGTGTTGCCCAGCGCCCGCCAGGACACCTCGTGCAGGTTGTGGACATCGCAGTCGGCGTCCACGACCACGATCAGTTTGGTCAGCGACATCATGTGGGCGCCCCAGATGGCGTGCATGACCTTCTGTGCGTGCTTGGGGTACTTCTTGTCGATCGAGACGATCGCGCAGTTGTGGAAGCCCCCGGACTCCGGCAGGTGGTAGTCCACGATGTCGGGCACGATGATCTTGAGGAGCGGCAGGAAGAACCGCTCGGTGGCCCGCCCCAGCGGGCCGTCCTCGGTCGGCGGCCGGCCCACCACGATCGACTGGAGCAGCGGCCGCTTGCGCATCGTGACGCAGTCGATGGTCAGCGCCGGGAACGGCTCCTGCGGCGTGTAGAAGCCGGTGTGGTCGCCGAACGGGCCCTCCGGCAGCATCTTTCCGGGCTCCAGCCAGCCCTCCAGCACGACCTCGGCGTTGGCCGGGACCTGGAGTGGCACGGTCTTGCAGTCCACCATCTCGATCCGCTTGCCCTGTACGAAGCCCGCGAAGAGGTACTCGTCGATATCGCCGGGCAGCGGGGCCGTGGAGGCGTACGTCACCGACGGCGGGCAGCCGAAGGCGATGGCGACCGGCAGCCGCTCACCGCGCTTGGCCGCGACCTGGTAGTGGTTGCGGCTGTCCTTGTGGATCTGCCAGTGCATGCCGATGGTGCGCTTGTCGTGACGCTGGAGGCGGTAGAGGCCGAGGTTGCGCACGCCCGACTCGGGGTGCTTGGTGTGCGTCAGCCCCAGGTTGAAGAAGGAGCCGCCGTCCTCGGGCCAGGTGAACAGCGCGGGCAGCGCGTCGAGGTCCACCTCGTCACCGGTGAGCACGACCTCCTGGGCGGGGGCGCTCTCGCCCTTCACCTTCTTCGGCGGTACGTGCGTCATGCGGGCGAGCTTGCCGAACGCCTCCCGCACCCCGACGAAGCCCTGCGGCAGCTCCGGCTTGAGCAGCCCGCCGATCTTGTCGCTGATGTCGCTGTACGCGTCGAGGCCGAGCGCCTTGAGCAGCCGGCGGTCGGTTCCGTAGACGTTCATGGCCAGCGGCATCGCCGAACCCTTGACGTTCTCGAAGAGCAGCGCCGGACCGCCGGCCTTCTGCACCCGGTCCACGATCTCGCCGATTTCCAGATACGGATCGACCTCGGCCTTGATGCGCTTGAGGTCGCCTTCCCTGTCGAGCGCGCGCAGGAACGAGCGAAGATCGTCATAAGCCATGCGTTCCAGTATCCGTTACGCACTACCCTGTACGGGTCACCGGGCCCCGCCGCGGGCCCGCCGCCGCTCGCAGGGGGCCCGTTCCGCAATGCTCAGGTATCTGCCGTTCCTTCTGGTGCTGGCACTGTGGATCTACGCGTTCATCGACTGCCTCAACACCCCCGAATCGCAGGTGCGCGGGCTGCCCAAGGTGGTCTGGGTGATCATCATCCTGCTCTTCGGCGAGGTGCTGGTCGGCCCGGTCGCCTGGCTGGCCGCGGGCAAGGTCCGCGGGCCGCGGCCGGACGGCTCGGCGCCCTTCGCGGGGCGCGGCGGGCGCCGTACGCAGTGGGTCGCGCCGGACGACAATCCCGAGTTCCTCAAGTCCCTCAAGGACGAGAGCGCGCCCGCCAAGGACGCCGCCGACGCGAAGGGCGCCGAGAGCGCCGAGGACTCCGCGCGGCTCAAGGACTGGGAGGCCGATCTGCGCCGCCGCGAGGAGGAGCTGCGCCGCAAGGAGAACGGCCCCGAGGACACCCCGCCGCCCGCCAAGGGCTGACCCGCCGGGCCCGCGGCCCCCGTCCGCACCGCCGGCCCGTTTGCCGGGCCCCGGCCGGACGAGGAGAGTGACCGGCATGAACCACGTGCAGGAGCAGGCCCGCGCGATGCTGGCGACCGCGGTCGCCGAGGCGCGGGCCGGGCTGGCCGAGGGCGGCATCCCCATCGGCGCGGCCCTCTACGGCCCCGACGGCACCCTGCTGGGCCGCGGCCGCAACCGCCGCGTCCAGGACGACGACCCGTCCGTCCACGCGGAGACCGCCGCCTTCCGCGCGGCGGGCCGCCAGCGCAGCTACCGCGGCACCACGATGGTCTCCACCCTCTCCCCCTGCTGGTACTGCAGCGGCCTGGTCCGCCAGTTCGGCATCTCCCGGCTGGTGGTCGGCGAGGCCCGCACCTTCCACGGCGGCCATGACTGGCTCGCCCGGCACGGCGTACGGATCGTGCTGCTCGACGACCCCGAGTGCGCGGCGATGATGCGCGACTTCATCGGGGCGCACCCGGCCCTGTGGAACGAGGACATCGGCGCCGAGTGAACCCGGGGGCCGCGCGGCCGGCCGAACCGGCGGGCCGCGTCGAGCGAGCGGGAGTCGCCCGGACCTCAGCCGAGTCGCTTGCGCATCTTGACCGAGGTCGTCTCGTAGCCGAGCGACTCGTAGAGGCCGCGCGCACCCGGGTTGAACCCGAAAACACTGAGGCCGAGCGTATGAGCGCCCCGCGCGCGGGCGTATTCCTCACCGAGGACCATGGCCATTCGGCCGAAGCCCCGCCCCTGCTTGTCGGCGTCGATCGCGATGTCCCAGATCCACCAGGCGCCGGGGTCATCACTCGTGTCCGGTCCGATCCAGAGGTAGCCGACGGTTTCCCCGGCGTCGTCGACCACGTCGAAGACCGCATGCCCGGGACTCGGCGTACCGGAGGGAAAAGAGCGGGCCATGCTCTCGCCGGCCTGCCGGTGGGCATCCTCGGGTGATTGCCCCGTGGCGACAAGGTCTTTGGCGTACTCGGCTCGACTGCGTTCGAGCCAGGAAGGGAGGAGTTGGGCGTCCAGGTGGCGGAGGGTCACAGACATCGGATCAGCCTTCCACACCGCGGACGTGGGAACGGCGCGGCCCCCGCCCAGCCGTTGCGACAGGCCCCCGCTGTCGCTGGGCATGGCGTCGGTGGCGGCTGCCGCCGGGGTCGTCGCGACGCTCGCGAACGCGGGGTTCCTCGCCGTGACCATGACCACCGCCGCCACGCTGCTCCCGCCCGGCAAGAAGGGGCGCGCGCTCGCGGTGCTGCTGTCGGGCATCACGGTGGCCACGATCGCCGGTGTCCCCGGGGGGATCGCTGCTCGGCACCCGGCCCGGCGGAAACCGGTCGCCCGGCGGGCCCACCGTCCGTCAGGATGCGGTGCCATGAGCACCGGACAGCGCGCCCCCGCGCGCCCCGCCCCGACCACCACGCCGCAGCCGCCACCTGCCGGAACGCCCGAACCGGCGCGCCGCGTCCGGGCACTGCACACCGCGCGAACGGTCACCGTCTACCAGGCGTACGCACCCGCGCTCGGCGACCCCGCCGCCCGGGACGGCCGCTTCCCGGCGGCCTGGAAGCGCGAGCGGATGACCTGGATCAAACCGTCCTTCCTCTGGATGATGTACCGCTGCGGCTGGGCCACCAAGCCCGACCAGGAACGCGTGCTCGCCATCGAGATCGACCGGGCCGGTTTCGACTGGGCACTGCGCCACGCCTGCCTCTCGCACCACGACCCGTCCACCCAGCCCGACCGCACCACCTGGCGACGGCAACTGAAAACCTCACCGGCCCGCGTGCAATGGGACCCCGAACGCGATCTGCACCTGCGACCGCTCCCCCACCGCTCCCTCCAACTCGGCCTGACCGGCGAGGCATCCCGCCGCTACGCCGACGAGTGGACGGTCACCATCACGGACGTGACACCCCTGGCCCACGAGATCCACCACCTGATGCGCACCGGCCGGACAACGGCGGCAGCCGCCCTCCTCCCCGACGAACGGCCCTACCCGGCACCGGAGGAGACGCCGGCGCTCAGCAAGCTCACCCCGACGCCCGCCGAGTCACTGCCGGACTGCTGACCGGCTCGCTACCGTCGCTGTCGTCGCTGTCACCGCTGTCACCGCTGTCACCGCTGTCGTCGCTGTCGTCGCTGTCGTCGTCGGCGGAATCGGACAACCGCCCGCCCCTGCTCTCGGCGACCCGCAGCGCGTCACGCAGCGCCTCGCACAGCCGATGCCCCACAAACCGGAGTTCCCCGGCACCCGCCATCTGATCACCGAGCATCTCGACCGAGTGCCGGAGCACATCCTCGGCCGTACCGAGCTGGATCTCTTCCCACTCGTCAGCGAGCCGTGACAGAAGGCTGTCGCCGTCATCGGTCACCAGATAGGACGGTTGCCCGGCCGGGCCAGGCCACGGGAGCAGTCGGGGATGCCTGCTCACAGCGTCACCGTCCTTCCGTGCGCCGCGCCTGCCGGCCCCGTGCGAGAGCCGCACTCACGCCGCCGCGCGGCCGCACACTCATGGGCGACCGCATACGGTCGGGCCAGATAGGCGTCCTCGTCCCGCATCGACCGCCAGACGTACGGGTCGGGTACCCACCGCGAACTCATCGTCGGCGCATCCGCACAGCTCACGGCGGGGTTCATTGCGGCGGCGCGATGCTGACCCCGCGCGGGCAGCAACAGACTCAGCAACCGCTCGAAAACCCTGCCGGTATGGTTCCGCATGTTGACCTGCTTTCACCAGGTTGGCCGTGCCCCGGGGTGCCTGCACAGCACCGCCGGGGCTTCCTGTCCCGACAGTCAACGACGGTCTTTGGCCATGCGGCAGCGTTCACGCAGGGGTTCATGCGCACACGGGGGTTCGGCGAGACCGTCCCGGGGGTTCACGATGAACCCCCGTACCAGGAACCGCCGTGCCAGGATGCTTACTTGACGTGACGCCAGGGGTGGCAGCAGAGCGTGAGCAAAGAGCCGAACCACCAGTTGGCCGCTGTCATGGCGGAGGCCGGAGTCTCGAACAAGGGATTGGCCAAGCGAGTCCGCGACATCGCGCAGCGCCATGGCGAATACCTGGGAACCACATATATCGCCGTTCAGCGATGGCTGAACGGCGGCGGTATCCAGCACCGAACCGCTGTATTCATGGCGGAGGTGCTGGGCGACAAGTTGGGGCGGAAGGTCAGTCCCGAAGACCTCGGTTTCCCCGGTGCGAGGCCGGTGCCCGTCAACGAGGCCGGCATAAGCTATGCCACCTCGCTGACCGAGGCGCTGAACACACTCGACAGCCTCACCCATCAGCGCCCGGAAGACGGACCCGCGGATGGTTCCCCGCTGCCTGACGGCGATGTGCACTCCGCAGCGCTTTCCTGGCTTGTCTCTCGCCCCGACGGTTTGCCCACGGACGCCCCCGCCACCCGTCGAGTCGGCATGCGTGACGTCGCCGCGATCCGGACTGCCGCCGGGTTCTTCATGCAGCTTGATTTCCAGTTCGGCGGCGGGCACGCGCACAAGGCATTCCGCCACTACTTCCGGGAAGACGTACTTCCTTTACTGGGTGCCGGCTTCAGCGCCAAGGCAGGAGAAGCACTCTTCTACGCCGCATCGGAGATGGCACAGCTTCTCGCCTGGACCGCATACGACAGCGGCAACCATGCCCTGTCCAGCCGTTACATGGTGTCGACATTGCGCCTTACGCAGGCATCCGGCGATCGCATGATGGGCGCGCGCATCCTGACCAACATGAGTCATCAGGCAAATTACCTGGGCCGAGCGACCCACGCCGTCGTGCTCGCCCGCGCATCGGTCGAGGGCGGGAGGAATCATGCGACGCCTCGTGCCATGGCCCTTTTCTCCGCCCATGAGGCACGTGCGCTGTCCACCGCTCAGGACCACAAGGGCGCTGCCCGCGCGATGGGCGAAGCGGAGAGATTCTTCGAGCGGGCCGACAGCGCTGATGACCCCGAATGGCTTTCCTACATGGACGAGGCCGAACTCTTCGGCGAGTTCTGCCACTGTTTCCGCGATCTCGGACAGGGGCCTGAAGCCGTTCGGTTCGCCGAACGTGCCGTAGCACTCACCGACCCCAAATACGCCCGCACACTGGGTTTCTGCCGCATGGTCCTCGCGCAGAGCCAGTTGCTCAACGGCGAACTCGAAGCCGCTGTGGCGACCGCAGGTCTCGCCGTCGAAGAAGGGGACGCCCTGCAGTCCGCGCGATTCCAACGCTATGTGGGCGACTTCCAGCGCGCGGTCTCCACCCACGTGAACAATCCCGCCGTCCAGCAGTTCAACGAACAGCTGCGGAACGCAGTGGCACGCCTTGACCAGGAGTAACCAGGCTCAGCCGGGGTTCCAGTCGCGCGGCGCGTTCTCGTCCCGGAGCGAGGCGATACGCCGCGCGTACTCCGCCGCTGTCTCCGGGCTTTCGGAAGCGTTCTGCATCAGCCATGTCGTCATGTTGAATTCCTGAACCGCTCGCAGCGTGGAGAACCCGGACCAGGCCCGGAGATCCCGGCCGTAGGAGCTGACGAAGTCCCCGTACTCCGCCGAGGTCTGCCATCCCAAGCTGTGGTGTTCTGTCGCCGTCACCATGAGATCCCATTCCGGAAAGTCATGGCTGAACCTTTCCAGGTCGATCAGGATCACCTGACCATTCCGATCCACCATGAGGTTCTGTACGTGGGCATCCCCATGCACAGGCCCCTTCTTGGCTGCGAACCGAAGCGCGGAGACACGGACCTGCAGCTCATGCGCGCGCTTGCGCAGGAATGCGCGGTCGTCCTCGGGTATGCCCGTGGCCGCAGCGATCCGCTGCTCCGTCCGGTCCAGGCCGGAGAAGGGAGGCAGCCTCAGCGATGCCGGCACGCCCAGTGAGTGCAGGTCCCGGAGAACAGAGCCCAGTTCCCCGTACGTCGCCTTCCGATCGCCTTCCACGATCAGGTGCCAGAACGTGACCGGGTGGCCATCGATGATCAGAGGCTGCTCCAGGTCATCGACGATCCGCGCCGCAGGAAACCCCTCGTGCCCCAGCCAGCGCGACACCTCCACCTCACCCCGTACAGCGGGCAGGTACTCGGTCGATCTTGCGATCCGCACCACCACAGGCTGCGCCGCCAGCCTGAACAGCGCGTTCTCTCCCAATCGGATCAAGCACGCATCGTCAGCGTCGAGGCCCACGCGGCGGCACGCTGCCGCCATCACCCGCGCGGCACCCTCCGGCGTGAACCTCTCCGCCACGCCCCGTGCGGCATCAGACGGCATGCCCGAACCAACTCCCCTGGAACTCGCCAACGTGGCAGCCCGGACCGCCGAGACAGCCGGCCACCAGCGGTGGACATCAAGGCGACGCTACCCAGAAGCGACGGAAAGCCTCACCCGCTCGCGGGCAATCAACCGTCCCGCCCCTACGCCAACAAACGGACGCCCGCCACCGCACACAGAGGGCACCACCGACACCCGAGAGCCGCCTCCCACCCCGCAGCAAGCAGACACCCACGCCAGTCGCACCCCGCCCCCCGTGCGCGACCCCCTCGGCGGCCAGGAGTTTCCGGTGGTCAGTCCGGTGTCCTGACAAACCGCCATGAGGGCGTAGCGGGGTGTGCGCGCGGTCCGCCACGCGCTGCGGCGTACGGCGTACGGGGCGTAGTCATGATCAGCCAACTCGCGACTGTTAACGGCCAATTGACGCTTCGTTCAGGAACCTCCCCCTGCCTGGGACACTCCGCCACCGCCAGAGTCGGACCCGCCCACCGAGGGCTCCGGCGACTCAGGGAAAGCGAGTGGCATCCATGCCCGATATGACCCGACGCAGACTTCTCGGCTCCGCGGCCGGTGCGGTCGGCGGCGCCGCCGCGCTGTCGCTGCTGCCGCCCAGCGTCCAAAAGGCCGTCGCGGCCGGCCCGCCCCGGCACGGCGGGCTGCACGACATCGAGCACGTCGTCCTGCTCATGCAGGAGAACCGCTCGTTCGACCACTACTTCGGCACCCTGAGCGGCGTCCGCGGCTTCGCCGACCCGGACGCGCTCACGCTGCCCAACGGGCGCTCCGTCTTCCACCAGCCGGACGCCGAGAACCCGGACGGCTACCTGCTGCCGTTCCGGCTCAACACGCACACCTCCAGCGCCCAGGCCATCCCGTCCACCAGCCACGCCTGGTCCGTCCAGCACGAGGCGTGGAACGGCGGCAAGATGGACCGCTGGCTGCCCGCGCACCGCAAGGCCGACGGTGTGAACGGCCCGTACGTGATGGGCTACCACACCCGTCAGGACATCCCGTTCCAGTTCGCGCTGGCCGAGTCCTTCACCCTCTGCGACAACTACTTCTGCTCCGTCTTCGGCCCGACCTGGCCCAACCGCCTCTACTGGATGACCGGCACCATCGACCCGGGCGGCACCCACGGCGGCCCGGTCCTCAACAACACCGCGCCCTCGCCGTACCGCTGGACGACCTACGCCGAGCGGCTCCAGAAGGCGGGCATCAGCTGGCAGGTGTACCAGGAGGAGGACAACTACGGCTGCAATCTGCTGGAGGAGTTCGCACAGTTCAAGAACGCGAAGCCGGGCAGCCCGCTGTACGAGCGCGGGATGCGCCGGCGGCCCGCGGGCGCCTTCGAGGACGACGCCCGCAACGACCGGCTGCCGGCCGTCTCCTGGCTGATCCCCACCAGCACCCAGTCCGAGCACCCGGACTATCTGCCGGCCGCCGGCGCCGACTTCGTCGCGCGCAAGATCGAGGCGATCGCCGCCAACCCGAAGCTCTGGCGCAAGACCGCGTTCATCCTCAACTACGACGAGAACGACGGCCTCTTCGACCATGTGCCGCCGCCCACCCCGCCGCCGGGGACGAAGGGCGAGTTCGTCAAGGGGCTGCCGATCGGCGGCGGCTTCCGCGTCCCCTGCATGATCATCTCGCCCTGGACGGTGGGCGGCTGGGCCGCGGGTGACGCCTTCGACCACACCTCGGTGCTCCAGTTCCTGGAGCACTGGACGGGTGTCGAGGAGCCCAACATCACCGACTGGCGGCGGGAGACCTTCGGCGATCTCACCTCGGCGTTCGGCTTCGGCCGGCCCGCGAACCGGCCGCCGCGGCTGCCGCGCGACACCGCCAAGAAGCTGGCCGAGGCCAAATGGGAGGTGGCGCATCTGCCCAAGCCGACGCTGCCGGGCAAGGGCCAGCAGGAGCCGCACCAGGAGAGCGGCGGGCGCAAACGGCGCTGACCGCGCCCCGCGGACCGCTCAGAGCGCGCGCTCGTACGCCCCGTACAGCGCGCGCCAGCGGTCCAGGGTCCACGTGCTCCAGTCGACCGGGCGGCCGGCCAGCGCCTCGGCCAGGAACTCGAAGTGCTGGTGCCAGCCGGCCAGCCGCCCCAGCACGGCGCTGTCCGGGACGGTCAGCTCGTTGGTGAAGAGCAGCAGGGTGCCGGTGGCGTGATCCGGGTCGGCCCGGAGCTCGAAGCGGATCCGTCCGTGCACGTCGACGGTGTACTCCGCCAGCCGGGCCGGGCCCCAGCAGGTGACCTGGCCGGACGCGACGGTGGCGGCCCCGTACTCGTCGCCGTTCAGCCAGCGCAGCGTGATCGCGCCGCCCTCGCGCTGGACGAAGGGGTCGGCGGCGGCCAGCCAGGTGCGCAGGCCGTCCGGGCCGGCGACCGCGGCCCAGACCTCCTCCACCGGCTGCGGGAAACGCAGCGTGAAGGTGAGGACGTGGCTGTCCCCGCCGGCGGAGACGACGGTGCCGTACGGGATCGGGCTCTCCATGAGGCCACGATCGCGTACGGCACCGGTGGGCGCAGCTCAGACTCCGGCGTAGGAGTGCAGTCCCGTGACGAAGATGTTCACGCCGTAGTAGTTGAAGAGGTAGCAGGCGAACGCGATCAGGCCGAGCCAGGCGGCCTTGCGGCCCTTCCAGCCGGCCGTGGCGCGGGCGTGCAGGTAGCAGGCGTAGGCGACCCAGGTGATGAAGGACCAGACCTCCTTGGGGTCCCAGCCCCAGTAGCGGCCCCAGGCGGCCTCGGCCCAGATGGCGCCCGCGATGATGGTGAACGTCCACAGCGGGAAGACGGTGGCGTTGATGCGGTACGCGAACTTGTCGAGCGAGGCGGCCGAGGGCAGCCGCTCCATGACCGAGGTGGCGAAGGCACCGGGCTGCTTGCCCGCCGGGTCGGCGCGCTTGGCCTCGTAGCGGTCGCGGAAGAGGAAGAGCAGCGTCGAGACGGCGCCCAGGTAGAGGACCGCGCCGGAGATGATCGCGCAGCTGACGTGGATCCACAGCCAGTACGAGTGCAGCGCCGGCACCAGCTGGTCACTGGCGGTGTAGAGCACGCTGACCGCGAGCCCGAGGTCGAGCAGGACCGTGGTGATCAGCGGCAGGCCCAGCCAGCGGACCTTCTTCTTGAGCACGAGCAGGACCAGGTACGCGGTGACGGCGACCGCGGCGAAGGTCGTGGAGAACTCGTACATGTTGCCCCAGGGGGCACGCTCCACGGACAGGGCGCGGGTGACGACCCCGCCGACGTGCAGCGCCCAGGCCAGGACGGTCAGCGAGACGGCGATCCGTCCGTAGAGGTCGCCCTTCTCGGTACCGCCCGCGGCGCCCGGCCCGTCGGGGACGTCGCGGCTGCCGGGGGCGGCCTTGGTGACGACCTCCGGGCGCTCCAGGACAGCCGTGCCGCCCTTGCGCTCCACCCGGGTGGCGGCCGCGGCGGGGGTCCGTACCTCGCTGGTCAGCGCGGCCGCGGTGCGTCCGACCTTGCTGCGGGAGCCGAACACCCATTCGGCCATGTAGGCGAGGAAGGCCAGGGTGTAGACGGCCATCGCCGAATAGACGAGCACATTGCTGTTGTGTGCCAGCGTCTCGTTGGCTGCGGCAGCGATATTCACGCGCGCGCTCCTTCGGAGGGATCAGCAGGATCGGCGGAGTCGGTGGGCTCCGCGGAGTCTTCGGGGCCGGGCTCCGGTGCCGCTCCGGGGTCCGGATCCGCGGCGGGCGGGGCGTCCGGCCCCAGCGCCACGGCGATATCGGCGAGTTCCTCGCCCAGACGGGGCGACTCGCTGCGGCCGAGACCGGCGATCTCGACGACGGTGACGCCGACGCCGTTCTCCTCGACCCGCTCGGCGCGCACCCACACCCGGCGGCGCTGGATGAACAGCGAGCCCGCCAGGCCGAGCAGGGCGGCGACCGCGCCGGTCAGCGCGAGACCGTTGCCGGGCTGGTGGGTGACCTTGAAGCTGGCCCAGTTCTTGATGCCCTTGAACGTGATGCTGCCGTCGCCCCCGGGCAGCGTCATCGTCTCGCCGGGCAGCATCATCTTGGCGACCTTCTTGCCGCCGTCGACGTACTGCTTGAGGTTCTTGCGCTCCAGCTTGTAGACGCTCTGCGGCAGTCCGGAGGAAACGCCCAGGTCACCGTGGTAGGCGGTGAGCGTCAGCACCGGATAGTCCAGCGCCGGGAACTGCGAGAACATCGAACCGGAGCCCTTGCCGCCGAACGTCGGCACGAAGAAGCCCTGGAAGCCGAGCTGATTGGGCTTGCCGTCCTTGGTCTGCGCGCCGGGCACCTTCACCACACCGGTCGAGGTGAGGTTCTTGGCGTCCTGCGGCAGGAACGGCACCGCGCCCTCGTAGACGACCTTGCCGCGGCCGTCCTTGACGCTGACCACCGGCGCGTAGCCGTGCGAGAGCAGGAAGACCTTGGAGCCCTCGACGTCGAGCGGCTCGTTCACGTCGATCGCGGTCTTGTGCGGTGCGCCGTCCGCGCCGGTGAAGTACGTGATGTGGGCACGGAAGGTGCGCGGGGTGGCCTTCTGCGGCCCGGTCCGCTCGTACGTCGCGTCGAACTTGTCGAGCGAGAAGCCGAACGGCTCCATCGCGCCGGTGTCGAAGAACGGGCCGGACTTGAAGTCGTCGTACTGGGTGAGGCTGTTGGCGAAGCCGCCGTCGCCCTCGGTCAGCAGCTTGCCGCCCTCGGACTTCCACAGGCTGCCGACGGCGAACGCCACCAGCATCACGATCAGCGCGATATGGAAGACGAGGTTGCCGGCCTCGCGCAGATAGCCCTTCTCGGAAGCGACCGCGGTGCCGTCCCGGTGGGCCCGGAACCGCCGCTTCTTCAGCACCCGCTGCGCCGCCGCGAGCACCGCCTCGGGCTCCGCGTCCGTCCGCCAGGTGGTGTACGCGGGCAGCCGGGTCAGCCGGCGCGGCGCGCCCGGCGGCCGGCTGCGCAGCTGCCCCACGAACTGCCAGCTGCGCGGCAGGATGCAGCCGATGAGGGAGATGAACAGCAGCAGGTAGATCGCCGAGAACCACACCGAGCTGTAGACGTGGAACATCCCCAGCTTGTCGTAGATCCCCCCGAGGGTGGGGTGCCCGGTCATGAAGTCTTCGACCTTGACGGGGTCGACGCTGGTCTGCGGGATCAGCGAGCCGGGGATCGCGCCGATCGACAGCAGGAAGAGCAGCAGCAGCGCCACCCGCATCGAGGTGAGCTGCCGCCAGAACCACCGCGCCCAGCCGACCGGCCCGAGCGAGGGGAAGGAGATCTCTTCCCCGGGGGCGGTGGAGAGCCGGGAGCCGGCCGCGCCGAGGTCCGCGCCCGGGGTGGTCTGCGCGCCGGTGCCCGGGTCCGCGCCCGGGTCGCGGGGGGTGTCGGTCTTCGTGGACATCGATCAGATCCCAACGGTGAAGCTCTGTGTCCAGCTCTGGACCTCGGACATCATGGTGTCCCAGACGCCGGTGACGAGGAGGATGCCGAGCGCGACCATCATGCCGCCGCCGGTCCGCAGCACCCACACGTAGTGCCGCTTGACCCAGCCGAACGCGCCGAGCGCCCGGCGGAAGGCCAGCGCGACGACGATGAACGGCAGGCCCAGGCCCAGGCAGTAGACGACGGTCAGCAGGGCGCCGCGCCAGGCGCTCGCCTCGTAGAGCGAGAGGGTGTTGACGGCGGTGAGGGTGGGGCCCAGGCAGGGCGTCCAGCCGACGCCGAAGAGCACCCCGATCACCGGCGCGCCGAGCAGCCCCATGGCGGGCTTCTTGTGGAAGCGCAGCTCGCGCTGGCCGAAGCGTTTGAGGACGCCCGCGAACGCCAGCCCGAGCAGGATCATCAGGACGCCCAGGATCCGCGAGATGAGGTCCTTGTGGCTCTGGAGGACGGACCCGAAGTACCCGAAGAGGGCGCCGCCGGAGACGAAGACGGCGGTGAAGCCGAGGACGAAGAGCGAGGCACCGGCCAGCATCCGGCCGCGTTTGGCGTCGGCGAGGTCGGTGCCGGTGACGCCGGTGACGTACGACATATAGCCGGGGACCAGCGGCAGGACGCAGGGGGAGAAGAAGGAGACCAGGCCGCCGAGGAGGGCGACGGGCACGGCGGCCAGCAGGGCTCCGGTCAGGATGGTCTGGTTCTGCGCGGCGGCGAGCAGCATCACGCGATCACTTCTCGGCGATCAGCGGAGTGACCATCTTGCGCAGATCGTCTTCCGTGAGCGGGCCGATCGAGCGGGCGGCGATCCTGCCCTGGCGGTCGACGGCGATGGTGGTGGGGATGGACTGCGGGTTCAGGCTGCCCTTGGGGAAGCGCAGCATCAGTTTGCCCGCCGGGTCGAAGAGACTCGGATAGGGCACCTTGTGCTCTTCCTCGAAGGTGACGGCCTGCGACTTCTCGGCGTCCCGGGTGTTGATCCCGATGAACTGGACGCCCTTGTCCTTGGTCTCGTTCGCGACCTTGGCGAAGTTCGGCGCCTCGCCGATGCACGGCCCGCACCACGATCCCCAGATGTTGAGGATGACGACCTTGCCCTTGTAGTCGGCGACGGCCAGTTTCTTGCCGGTGGTGGTCTCACCGGAGAGCTCGGGCACCGGTTTCCGCTCCGCCTTGGCGACCGTGTCGATACCGTCCTTGCCCTGGACGAACTGGGTCTGCGCGGAACCGCCGGAGGCGCCTTCCCCACAGGCGCTCAGGGTCAGCGACGCGGCCGCGGCCCCCGCGGCGAGCAGGGTGACGCGGCGGCGGTTGAGGCGGCGTGGGGCGCGGCAGGCACTCATGTGAAAAGTTTCGCATGGGCCGTTTCGTGATTTTCCGCGCCCCCCTCGCCCCGCCCCGCCCCGGACAAAGCGGCATGTCAGGGGCGGTGGGACGGCCTCAGGCAGCGGTCATGAACGACTTCCAGCCGCCCCTCGGCTGCTGCCCGACACCTACCCGCTGGAGCTTGCTGAGCACCGCGGGGTCCTGTGCGTCGAGCCAGTCGGTGAACTGGCGGAAGGACACCAGGCGGACGTCCTTGTGCTGCTCGTTCGCTATGTGCTTGAGCGCCTCGGCGACGGCGTCCATGTAGATACCGCCGTTCCACTGCTCGAAGTGGTTGCCGATGAAGAACGGCGCGCGGTTGGTCTCGTAGGCCCGCTGGAAGCCGGAGATGTACGCGTCGGTAGCCTGCTTGCGCCAGCCCGGGTAGTTGGCCGGCGGCGCCTTCGTGGTGTTCTTCGACTGGTTGGCGAGGATGTTGTAGTCCATCGACAGGACCTCGAACCGGTGACCGGGGAACGGGATCTGCTGGAGCGGGAAGTCCCAGACACCCATCTTCTTCCTGGGCCACATCTGGAGGCCGCCGGGCGAGCTGGCGTCGTAGCGCCAGCCGAGCCGCTTGGCCGTCGGCAGCAGGTTCTCCTGGCCCAGCAGGCAGGGGGTACGGCCGCCGGTCAGCTCCTTCTGGTAGTCGAAGGGCAGCGGCTCCATGTCGGTGAAGCCGGTGTTCGTACGCCACTTGGTGACGAAGTCCATCGCCTGGTCGATCTCGGACTGCCACTGCTGCGGCGTCCAGTGCTTGACCGTGCCGGCGCCCGAGCAGAAGTGGCCGTTGAAGTGCGTGCCGACCTCATGGCCGTCCAGCCATGCCGCGCGGACGTTCTTCAGCGTCTCCTTGATGTGGTCATCGGTGAGATAGCCGATGTCGGAGGCGCCGGGCCGGTTGTTCGGCGGGCGGTAGAGGTGCTTCTTCGACTCGGGCAGGAGGTACAGCCCGGAGAGGAAGAAGGTCATGGCCGCGCCGTGGTCCTTGGCGAGCTTGAGGAACCGGGGGAAGAGGCCGTTGCCGACCTCTCCCGCGCCGTCCCAGGAGAAGACCACGAACTGCGGCGGGGTCTGGCCGGGCTCCAGCCGCTGGGGCTTGTCCGGCTGGTTGGGCTGCGCTCCGGAGTCGGCGGTCGAGCCGTCGCCGATGAGTTTCGACCGGGCCTTGACCGAGTCCTTCACCCGCTGCTTGTCCGCCTCGGTGTCGGAGCCGGTGGAGCAGCCCGCGACACCCAGCGCCGCGGCCGCCCCCACTCCCATCCCCAGCAGGCTCCGCCGACTGATCGCGCGCATGACCCTCGCCCTCCGTGCTCACCAAGCTCAATATCCATATAAACGGACAACCGAGAAGAGGGCATGTCGGGGGCGGAGGTTCCGGATTATTCGCTCAAATCTCTTATTCTTCTCACTATTGACATAGCGCCAACTGATGGGCGATCAGGCCCCGAACGCCTTGGCCTTCCCCTTGACCGGCTTGGCGCCCGCCAGCAGATGAGACGGCACAAGATCACGTGCCGGTTCCGTATAACCGACCGAGATGATCCTGTCGCCGTGGAAAGTGAACGACGTCAGCGAGGCGAGCGTGCACTGCCGCTTGCGCGGGTCGTGCCAGAGCCGGCGCCGCTCGGCGAAGCTGCGCACGATCCAGATCGGCAGCTGATGGCTGACCGCCACCGCCTCGTGCCCGCGCGCCGCGTCCCGCGCCGCACCGAGCGCCGCCATCATCCGCACGACCTGCTCGATGTACGGCTCGCCCCAGGAGGGCCGGAACGGATTCGTCAGGTACTTCCAGTTGGCGGGCTTCTTCAGCGCACCGTCGCCCACCCCGAAGGTCTTCCCCTCGAAGACGTTGGCCGCCTCGATCAGCCGCTCGTCGGTGGACAGCGCCAGTCCGTGCGCACCCGCGATCGGCGTCGCCGTCTCCTGGGCACGCTCCAGCGGCGAGGCGACGACATGCGTGATGTCCCGCTCCGCGAGATGCTCCGCGACCCGGTCGGCCATCTTCCGGCCCAGGTCGGAGAGGTGATACCCGGGCCGGCGCCCGTAGAGGACACCGTCGGGATTGTGCACCTCGCCGTGCCGCATCAGATGCACCACGGTGATGTCTTCGCTGCTCATGTCACCCATTCATTCAGTCGTCTTGGGTCTGTCGCCGGGCTGCCGGCCGCGGGGCCGCCGGTTCGCGGGGCCGGCGGCCGGAGCGCCGGGCCGTGGCACGGTCCGCCCCGGCCGGTCGCCCCGGCGTGTCGGCCCGCGTCCCGTCAGGCGGTCGCCGCGGCGGCGGCCCGCGCCGCGGCCGGCAGCGCGGCGGCGATCCGCTCGATCGCCGCGGCGTCGTGCGCGGTCGAGACGAACCACGACTCGAAGGCGGACGGCGGGAGATAGACGCCCTGCGCCAGCATCGAGTGGAAGAAGGCGGTGAAACGGAACGACTCCTGCGCCTTTGCCGCGTCGTAGTCGGTCACCTCGGCGTCCGTGAAGAAGACCGAGAACATGTTGCCCGCGACCTGCACCCGGTGCGCGACGCCCGCCTCCGTCAGCGCCGCGGCGACCAGCCCCCGCACCTCCGCCGAGACCGCGTCGACCGTCTCGTACGCGGCGTCGTCCAGCAGCCGCAGCTGCGCGACGCCCGCGGCGGTGGCGATCGGGTTCCCCGACAGGGTGCCCGCCTGGTAGACCGGGCCGGCCGGCGCGAGATGCGCCATGACGTCGGCGCGGCCGCCGAACGCCGCCGCCGGGAAGCCGCCGCCCATGACCTTCCCGAAGGTCATCAGGTCGGGGCGGACGCCGTCGATCCCGTACCAGCCGGCCTTGCTGACCCGGAAGCCCGTCATGACCTCGTCGGAGATGTACAGCGCGCCGTTCGCCGCGCAGACGTCCTTGAGCCCCTGGTTGAAGCCGGGCAGCGGCGGCACCACGCCCATGTTGCCCGGCGACGCCTCGGTGATCACACAGGCGATCTCGCCCGGGTGCGCGGCGAACGCGGCCCGCACCGCCTCGATGTCGTTGTACGGCAGCACGATCGTGTCGCCGGCCTGCGCACCGGTCACGCCCGGGGTGTCCGGCAGCCCGAAGGTCGCCACACCGGAGCCCGCCGCGGCCAGCAGCGCGTCCACATGCCCGTGGTAGCAGCCCGCGAACTTGATCACCTTCGCCCGGCCGGTGAACCCGCGCGCCAGCCGGATCGCCGACATCGTCGCCTCGGTACCGCTGGAGACCAGCCGCACCTGCTCGACCGGCGCGATCCGCGCCACGATCTCCTCGGCCAGCTCGACCTCGCCCACACCGGGCGTACCGAAGGACGTACCGTGGCCGACCGCCTCTTGGACCGCCGCGAGCACCGCGGGGTGCGAGTGGCCGAGAATCATCGGCCCCCACGAGCACACGAGGTCGACATACTCGCGGCCGTCGGCGTCGGTGAGGTACGGCCCCCTACCGGACACCATGAACCGGGGCGTACCGCCCACGGCACGGAACGCCCGCACCGGGGAGTTCACGCCACCGGGCGTCACCACGGACGCGCGGTCGAAGAGCGACTGGGAAACAGGGGCTTCATACGGAAAAGGCACTGTGATCCTGACCTGCGTAGACGGAGGGAGGGCGGCGGCACATGGACACAACCCGGCTGACAACGACGCTGAAACGAGCGGGAATCTCCCGGCGGGACCATCCGGGGGCACCGCTTGGTCCCATCTCGGTCCCTTTTTGATTCCTGTCGCTCTCGACCGGGCCTCAGCCCCTGCGCGTCTGCAAAACTGGGGCGGCGTACGAATAAGTCACGTAACCAATGGTCTCAGAGGCGCACGGGAGCGTGCGGCCGGGCGTTTCACCCGCCGGTGACGGGGGAGGTCTCTGGGACGATGATCAGGTTGCGCGGCGGTGGCTGCGAGTGGTTCGGGTGGAGATATGCATCGCGGTGGCGAACTCGGCGAGGGGACCGATGACCTGGGTCCCGAGCGCGCCCAGCGCGGCCGTCACCGGCGCGAGGACATCGACGGCGGGGAACGCAGGGGCGGCCGCATGGGGGTGACGTACAAGTACTTCGGCGCGATGAACGGCGCCACGGCGGCCCGGGTGCCGATCTCGATGCGCCCCGAGGAGCTCGGCGGCGACGAACTCGGCATGGGCGGCATGTTCACGAAGATCAAGCCGGAGACGATGGCCGCCATGGTCCTCACCGGCATAGAGGGCATACCGCTCCATAAGGTTCCCCCGCTCGAACTGGTCGTCCTGCACCCCGACTACGCCGTCGTCAAACTGCCCATGACGGTGGTCGACCCGCTGCGCGGCGTCGGCGAGGAATCGGTCGGCGCGGCCGCCTTCATCTGGTCCACCGTCCCGGACCGCGGCGGCCCCCGCGACGCCTTCGCCGTCTACCAGCTGCTGCACGCCTGGCAGGACTTCAGCCACCGGCTGCACGACGCGGGACATCAGGCGTACTGCCTGGTGTGGCCCTGACCACAGCCTCCCCCGCCACGGCCCCGCCCGGCGCGACGGCACCGCCGGGCAGCGCCGTGGCGGCCGCGCTCTCCGGGCGCACGCCGTTCACCACGTCGGCCGGGCCGAGACCCCGCCGTCGACGACGAGGTCCTGCCCGGTGATCCACGAGGCCATCGGCGAGGCGAGAAAGACACAGGCGTCGCCGATGTCCTCGGGCCGCCCCAACCGCCCGGTGGGCGACGCCGCCCGCCAGCGGCGCACCCCCTCCGGCCACGCCTCCTCCAGACCGGGGCGCGCGATCAGCCCCGGCGAGACGCTGTTGACCCGGATGCCGTACGCCCCGTACTCCAGGGCCGCCGACCGCGCGTGCATCACCACCGCCGCCTTCGCCGCGCAGTAGTGGGCGTGGTGCGGCGCCGGGTGGGCCGCCTCGATGGAGGCGATATGGGTGACCGACCCGCCGCCGCCCTCCCGCATCACCACCGCCGCGGCCTGGGTGCAGGCGAAGACGCTGTGCACATCGGGGTCCGCCACGGCCCGCCAGTCGGCGAGCGACATCGCCGCCAGTTCCTGGGTCGGCTGCACACCCGCGTTGTTCACCAGCGCCGTCAGCCGGCCCCGCCAGCCGGCCGCCTCGCGCACCAGCCGGTGGCACTCCGCCTCGACGGCCAGATCGGCGCCCAGCGCCAGCGCGCTGCCCCCGCCCTCCTGGATCTCCGCGACGAGCGCCCACGCGGCGTCCGCCCGGGTGTGGAAGTGCGCGACGACGGCGGCCCCGGCGGCGGCGAACCGCAGCGCGATCCCCCGCCCGATACCGCCGCTCGCCCCCGTGACGAGGACCACCTGACCGGTGAGGTCCGGGAGCTGGGGGCCGGGGCGGTGGGAGTGGTCGGCGGGGTCGGAGCGGTCCGGGTGGCCTGTGGTGCCGGGGCTTGCGGGGCTTGCGGGGCTTGCGGGGCTTGCGGGGTGATCGTCGCGGTTGTCGGTCATGGGTGTGCCAGCGCGGTGATCCGCGCCGCCTCCTGGGGAAAGCGCGCGGCCAGTTCGGCGCCGTCCCCGTGCTCGTAGTCCTCGAAGGTGAAGCCGGGCGCCATCGTGCAGCCCAGGAGCGCCCAGGAGCCGCCCTCGGCGACCTCGGCGCCCATCCAGGTACCGGCCGGCACCGTGAACTGGACGTGCTGGCCGCCCAGAATGTCCGGCCCGAGGGTGACGGTACGGGCCGTGCCGCCGGGGCCGTGGCCGTTGCCCGCGCCGCTCAGGTCGTCACGCACGCCTTCCCCCTTCTCCCTCCCGTCTCCCTCTCCCCCGCCCTCGGTCAGCAGGAGGAGGGTGAGCGGATCGCCGCGGTAGAAGTGCCAGATCTCATCGGTTGGCAGCCGGTGCAGGGCGGAGCCGCCACCGCGCCCGGCGGTCAGCAGCAGGACGATCGCCGACCCCTCGGGGCGCCCGTCGGGGCGCTCGGGACCGGCCCAGGTACGCCGGTACAGCCCGCCCTCACGGGGCAGCGGCACCAGTCCGTAGAAGTCGATCAGCGCCTCGGGAAGCCGCTCGGGTGTTCTGGGGTGCTCGTCCATCCGCGGGCCGCCTCCGCCTCGTCCACCGTCTCCTCGGGCACCGGCCTCCGCCGTCGCCCCGGCCGTATTGCACCCTAGGCACGAACGGGTGGCGGCGCGGGCAGGATCGGGCCATGTCCGATGCCCCGACCGGCGACTCGTCCGGCACACCGTCCGACATGCCGTCCGATGCTCCGGGTGGGAACGCGTCCCCCGCGCCGGACCGGGGGTCGCCCGGACGACGCTGACACCGGAGGCCCGGCGGGTCTTCGCCGGGCATGTGGCGCGGGTGGCGGCGCGGGTGCCGCCGTCTCAGGGGCGTTCGGCCGTGAGGTAGCGCTGGACCGTAGGTGCCAGCCAGGCGACCAGTTCGTCCCGGCTGAGGCCGACGGCCGGCGGGATGTGCAGGATGTAGCGGCAGAGCGCCATGCCCATGATCTGCGCGGAGATCAGCACGGCGCGGGTCGGCGCCTCCTCGGGCACCGGGCAGACGGCGGCCAGAACCGGGCTCAACTGGTCGGCGAACACCCCGCGCATACGCTCCGCGCCCGCCTCGTTGGTGACGCCGACGCGCACCACGCCGGTCAGCACATCGTCGGACTCCCAGCGCTCCAGGAAGTGGCGTACGAGCCGGGCGCCCCATTCGTCGTGCGGTACGCCCGTGAGGTCGGGGAGGCGCAGATCGATCTCGGAGGCGGCCGCGAAGAGGCCCTCCTTGTTGCCGTAGTAGCGCATCACCATCGACGGGTCGATGTCCGCGTCCCGGGCGATGGCGCGGATGGTGGCGCGCTCGTAGCCGTCGGCGGCGAAGCGGTCCCGGGCGGCCGCCAGGATCGCGGCCCGGGTCGCGTCGGAGCGGCGCGGGCGCGCGACAGCCTCGGCCGCGGCCACGTCGCGGGCGGACACGCCACGGGCGGCCGCCTCGCGGGCGGCTGCGGGGGAGCCGGCGTCAGTGGCGGAGCCCGCGTCGGCGGCGGCGGGGGTGTCAGCGCTGGAGGTGTCAGCGGTGGCGGGAGGAGCGTGTTCGGCCATGTCAACAACTGTAGGCCAACGAGTGTTGACACGCCAGGATCGGCAGATCTACGCTTGCCAACAAGCGTTGACCAACACATGTTGGCATCAAGCGTTATGTTGGCACTGGAGGCAGCCATGGAGGCCCTGCACCACAAGACCAGCACCACCACCCCGGCGACGGAGGTCATCGTCGTCGGCGCCGGCCCGACCGGTCTGCTGCTCGCCGGCGACCTCGCGGCGGCCGGCCTCGGCGTCACTCTCCTGGAGCGCCGCCCCGACACCACCAGCAATCTCAGCCGCGCCCTGGTCGTGCACGCCCGCTCCCTGGAGCAGCTGGACGCCCGCGGCCTGGCCGACGAGCTCATCGCGGGCGGCCATCCGCTCGGCCGTTTGCAGCTCTTCGGGGGCTTCCGGCTCGATCTGACCGGGCTCCGGTCCCGCTTCCCATTCGTGCTGGTCACCCCGCAGTTCAAGGTGGAGCGGCTGCTGGAGCGGCGGGCCCGGCAGGCCGGGGTCGTCTTCCGGTGCGGCACCAAGGTGCTCGGCCTCGACCAGGACGCCGACGGCGTGACGGTCCGCGTCCAGGACGCCGACGGCACCCGCACCCTCCGTGCCGGGTACGTCGTGGGGACCGACGGCGTGCGCAGCACCGTCCGCGAGTCCCTCGGCCTGCCCTTCCCGGGCCAGACCATCATCCGCTCCATGATCCTCGCCGATGTCCGGCTGGCCCAGGAGCCGCCCTTCCCCTTCACCGTCAGCTTCGGCAGGGACGCCCTCCTCCTGATCGGCTCGTTCGGCGACGGCTGGTACCGCGTCATGGGCTGGAACCGGCGCCGCCAGGAACCCACCGATGCCCCCGCCGGTCTCGACGAGCTCCGCGAATGCGCCCGCCTCGCCCTCAGCAGCGACTACGGCATGCACGACGCCCGCTGGATCTCCCGCTTCCACAGCGACGAACGCCAGGTCCCCGAGTACCGCGTGGGGCGCGTCTTCCTCGCCGGGGACGCCGCCCATGTGCACTCCCCCGCCGGCGGCCAGGGCATGAACACCGGCCTCCAGGACGCCGCCAACCTCAGCTGGAAACTGGCCGCGGTCCTGCGCGGCCGGGCCCCCGACAGCCTGCTGGACAGCTACCAGTCCGAGCGCCACCCGGTGGGCAAGATGGTGCTGCGCACCAGCGGCGCCCTCACCCGGTTCGGCCTACTGCACGCCCGGCCGCAGCGTGTTCTCGGCGCCGTGGCCCTCCGACTCGTCAGCCACGTGGGACCGCTGGCCCAACGGGCGCTCCGTATGGTCTCCGGCATCGGCATCGCCTACTCCGCCGCCCCCGGCGCCCACCCCCTCACCGGCCGCCGCGCTCCCGACCTCCGCCTGGCCGACGGCAGCCGCCTCTACGAACTCCTGCGCCGCGGCGCCTTCGTCCTCATCACCCCCGCCGACGAACCCGCGCCCCAACAGCCCACGGACGACCGCGTCATCCGCGCCTCCTGGGACAGCGGCCGACGCACCGCACTGCTCGTACGGCCCGACGGCTATATCGCCTGGGCCACCGACTCGACCACCCCGGCCGAACGCGCCGCCGCACTGCGCACCGCCCTCACCCACTGGACCGGCACCGCGGACGAGACCCGTACCGCGGACGCCGACAACCCGCCCACCGGACCCACCGCGACCGGCGCCACGGCCGCTGACGCCACGGCCACCCGCCCTCCAGCCGCTGACACCACCACGACCACCGGAAACGCGGGCGCCGACGCGACGGTCAGCGGTGCCGAGCCCGCTGACGCCACGGCTACCGGGGCCGGGTCCGAGGCCAGGGCCAGCACCGGAGCCAGGGCCGGGTCCGGGGCCAGGGCCGGTGCAGACTCCGGGTCCGGTGCAGACTCCGGGTCCGAAAGTCCCGTCCTCGCGGGCTCGCCCGGCGCTCCCCCCTCGCGGGAACGTGCGGCGGATATACCTGCGGATCGGTGAGACGGCGGCGCCGGTGGCCGATGAACACCGGTTCCGCCCCTTCCGCCGCCCGCATACCGTGCGCACCGCACCGCCCGTCCGCACAGCGCCGATCGCCCGACATCCGATGGCCGACGCCCCGTCCTCCACCTCCCGTCTCCCGACTCCCTCTGCGCCAGCTCCCCCTGCCCCTGCCTACGCTGTCCCGCATGCTGATCGCCCGTTCCGTCGTCCTCTTCGTTGTCGCCGCCCTCTTCGAGATCGGCGGCGCCTGGCTGGTCTGGCAGGGGGTCCGCGAACACAAGGGCTGGGTCTGGATCGGCGCCGGCGTGCTCGCCCTGGGCGTGTACGGCTTCGTCGCCACCCTCCAGCCGGACGCCGAATTCGGCCGCATCCTCGCCGCGTACGGCGGAGTCTTCGTCGCCGGATCACTGGCCTGGGGAATGGTCGCGGACGGCTACCGCCCCGACCGCTGGGACGTCATCGGCGCGCTCATCTGCCTGGCCGGTATGGCAGTGATCATGTACGCGCCGCGAGGCCGCTGACCACGCCTGCATATCCTGGCCGCGCACCACCGCGGCGCAGGCCCGCGGCATACCGCCATACGCACCGCTACGCGCCCACACGCCGCACGCCTATACACACATCACACCCCCACATCCGCCACAGGCCCGAGGAGAGCGCCATGACCGCCGATGCCCGTACCGCCGTCGTCACCGGAGCCAGCAGCGGCATCGGCGCCGCGACCGCGCGGCAGCTGGCCTCGGCCGGCTACCGCGTCGTGCTGACCGCCCGCCGCAAGGAGCGCATCGAGGCGCTGGCCGCCGAGTTGCCGCACGCGGAGGCATACGCGCTCGATGTCACCGACCGCGCCGCCGTGAATGCCTTCGCGGCCTCCCTCGACCATTGCGACGTCCTGGTCAACAACGCCGGCGGCGCGCTCGGCGCGGAGTCGGTCGCGACCGGTGACCCCGCCGACTGGCGCGCGATGTACGAGGTCAATGTCCTCGGCGTGCTCCACATCACCCAGGCACTGCTGCCCGCGCTGACCGCCTCCGGCGACGGCACCGTCGTCGTCCTGTCGTCCACCGCGGGCCTGGCCACCTACGAGGGCGGCGGCGGTTATGTCGCCGCCAAGCACGGCGCGCATGTCATCGCCGAAACGCTCCGCCTGGAGCTGTGCGGACAGCCCGTACGCGTCATAGAGATCGCCCCCGGCATGGTCAAGACCGAGGAGTTCGCCACCACCCGTTTCCGCGGCGACACGGCCAAGGCCGCCAAGGTCTACGAGGGCGTCGCCGAGCCCCTGAACGCGGACGATGTCGCCGACACGATCGCCTGGGCCGTGAGCCGCCCCTCGCATGTCAACATCGACCTCCTGGTGGTCCGCCCGCGCGCCCAGGCGTCCAACTCCAAGGTCCACCGCACCTCCTGAGGACCCACGGTGCTTCCCCCGAGGGCGGCACCGCACCCCGACCCGCGTTTCGCGAACCCCGGAGAGCCGGACACACTTCGCTTTCGACGCCGGTGCACGGGTGGGCCGCTTCCGCCGAACGCAGAAGGTAAATCGCGCAGCGCCGTCTCGCCCCGGGCGAGGCGGCGCTGTCGGCGTCTCGTCGGCCCGGCCCGGCCCGGCCCCCGCATGCTCCGCCCCGGTCTCATATGCCCTGGCCCAGCCAGTCGCCGGATGCGCCGTTGACGCCCGGCCCGTCCCAGGACAGAGCCGCGCAAACCGGCCTCGGCCCGACCGGTCCGTACGACCTCGTTCCGGCTGAACCGTACGACCTCGTCCCACCGGTCGGGCGGACGAGGACCCAGCTCGGCGGCCGCGCACCCACCGCCCGCAATCGTCACCCGCTTCTCCCCGAGGTGGCGCTCCTTGAAGTCGCACTCCTTGAGGTCGTACGCGTTCCGGCGGGCGATCCGCCCACCTGGGCCGACCAGCAGCCGCACCACCTCCACGCAGCGCAGCGGACCACCGCCTCCACCAGCGCCCGCACGCCTCCCCCTCCCAACCAACCTATCGAAATGACAACTATCGCATTAGATTTGATCGTGTTACCGTTGCACCATGTTGGAGATTTCGACCCGGGTGCCGGTGCAGGCGGTGGTCCGCGCGGAGAGAGAACAGCGGGCCGCGGCGAACCGCACACGGCGGCGGGCCTGCCTCGGATGACCGGTCAGCAGGTCCGGCCGACCGGCCGCCAGGCGCAACCCGCCCGTCCGACCGCTCCGCCGACGTCGTCGAAGCGGTCACGGCCGCTCAGCACGGCGCCGTAGCGCCACCCGCAGCGAGCGACAGGGGAAGACGTCGACGCCCAGCACCTTCGGCACGGTGCGCGATCCACGGCGGGCCCGGTACGGCCGTCACCAGCCACGGCAGCTCGCCCGGCCGGCCGGATCGAGCGGCACCACAGGCGACGACCACCGTCGCCACATCGCGGCGGGACACGCGGAGTACGCCGCGTACCGGGAGGACAGGCCCGGCACCTGCCCGGTCACAGCACGGCGCTGCGCCACGCCACGCCGACGACGGCATCCGCCTCCCGATTACCGCGCAGACCACCACCCATACCGCGCCCGCCAACCAATGACGCCACGACCACACATCGCGCAATTCATTTACTCGATTCATCGACCCCATTGATCTCTTGATTTCTTGATCTCTTGATCTCTTGATCTCTTGATCTCTTACGAAGGAAAGGGCGGGTTAAGTTGCCCGGCACGGGAAAATCATCATCGCGGAAGTATGCGGCGACCGTAATTTGCCATACCTGGTCGGACCGCATACTGGTGGCGATCGGATTTCCGGCCCTGGGAGCGCTGGCCGGCTGGCTCTTGAAGCTGCTGGTCAACTGGGCAGCTTCATGGCCCTGGAAGCCGTGGGAGGGCCCGATGAAGCTCATCAACAACGCCCCTGAGCCGGCGGTGACGATCGGAAGCCTGGTGGTGGGCGCCTTGGCCGGGGTCGTGATCGTATTCCTGGCCGAGCACGAGTATGTGACCGTCACCATCGAGGACGATCAGGTCACCTTGGCTCGCGGTGACTCCAGCCAGACGGTGCCCCGGTCCGCGATCCGTGCGGTGTTCGTCGACAGCAAGCGCTTGGTGCTGCTCGGCGGAAAGGGCCAGGAACTGGCCGTGGAGAGCAAGAACGAGGGCGCGGACCTGCCCTCGGCAAAATCGATCGCGGCCGGCTTCCAGGCACACGGATATCCGTGGCTGCCGAACGGCGATCCGTACAAGAACGAATACCGGCGGTGGGTGGAGGACATGCCCGGCCTTCCCTCCGGCAGCAACGCGATCTTCAAGGCGCGGGCCACGGCGCTGGAGAAGGGCGACGAGAAGAGCATCGCGGAGCTTCGTGCGGAGCTGGGCAAGCTCGGCGTGGTCGTACGCGATACGGACAAGAGGCAGTGGTGGCGCTGCGTCCAGGTGTAGGGCGCGGAGGTCGGACGACACGGACGACGCCTTAACTTGTCGGGGCTCCGAGGGCGAACGACAGACTGAACGGCGCCCCACCGCGCAGAACGGCCCGCCGCCCGCCGATTGCCTCCCGCACCGCTGGAAAAAACCACCGCTCGGCTTACACAAAGCCATAGCACATAAAGGCATAAACTCGCATGAGGTGAGTCGGCGGCGGGAATCTCACCCGCCGCCGCTCTCAGAACCGTGCGGGAACCTCTCGGCTCACACGGCTCCCATCGCCCAGCCATCAGGTTTGAG
>JOEL01000010.1 GCA_000720995.1 Streptomyces celluloflavus | reverse complement strand
CCATGCTCCGCGACGGAACCTTCTACGAACCCCGAACCCCCGAAGCAGCCACCACATGACCAACTCGGGCTTGACGAAAAACATAGAGGCACCCCCCCGCGGGCATCACGCGGAACGCACCCGCCGCCGCTAACGACGGCAGACGGAGGCTCGTACAACGGTCGTCCCGCGTCCGTGCCCGCCAAAGGGCAGGAACACGGGACGACCGGCCGGTGAGAACCGGCAGTCAGTGCAGGCTTGCGGCCACGCGGTGCCGGAGTCGCGGATCATCGATCTCGTCGAGCTCTCGCCAGGCAGCGTCCGAAACCTCTTCGGTCTGCAGGTCGCCGATGTCCGCGGTGGTACGGAAGAGGAAGCGGAAGTCGAAGTGCTGATGGGCGGGCTCGTCCTTGGCGGGGTTGGCGTCGATGAGGTGGATGTCGATGTGGAGCGGGGTCTCGCCGTGTGGCGTGACCACGCGGGGCGGGATGCCGGTCTCCTCGGCGAGCTCCCGGCCGGCGGCCTGCAGGAGCGTCTTGTCCGAGGGCTCCAGATGGCCACCAGGCAACAGCCACTTCTGGGTCGCGTTGTGGAGGATGTGCAGGATGCGCCCGTCGGGGCCGACGAGGATCGCACCGGCGGTGGCGTGGCCGGGCAGTGTCTTGCGGCTGGTGAGGTCGTCGCCGTCCTCCAGCAGTCCGAGGACGATGGCGAGTTCACGCTTGTCCTCGGGGTGCTGATCGAGGTAGGCGGTGATGGTGGTGCGGATGTGGTCGGCTGTGACGGTCATGGTGATCACCTGTTGAAGTAGGAGAGCCAGGTCGCCGCGATGGCCTCGCGGTCGGGTGCGGGGACCTCATGGATACCGGGGGCGAGGTCGCCGCGGGTGAGCATCCTGATCGCGGCGAGGATCTCGGCCTGGACCAAGAAGATGAACGGCCCAACGCCGGCGCCGTGGACGAAGTTGACGGCGTTGCCGCCGTTCGCCAGATAGAAGTAATGGCCGGTGGTCTGGTAGCGGGTGACGTGGTCGCCGACCTGCGTACGGGTGTAAACGTCCGGGAGTCCGGCGAGGTCGAGTTCGTCCTCGCCGGAGGTGACGGTGGCGACGTAGGCGCCGTTGCGCAGGTGGGAGAAGTCCTCGCCACGCAGGGAGATCGCGCCGGTCGCGCAGAGCACCAGGCCGGCCCCGGTCAGAGCGGCCTCCCGGTCGCGGGCGACGGTGAAGCCCCGGGAGAGTGCCTGAGTGCGGCGGACCGGGTCGATGTCGAAGACGGCGACCTGGACGCCCTTGGCGTGGAGGAGCCGGGCGATCGACGAGCCCAGCTTGCCGAAGCCGATCACCAGGGCGGGGCGGCCGGGGAGGATGTCGCCACGGCCGCGCATGACGGCTTCGGTGGAGAAGACCACGGACTGGCCGACGAGGAAGTCCTCGGGGTCCTTCAGCGGCGAGCGGGCGACGGAGCTGACGGGGCAGGGCAGTTTGTCGAGGTCCTCGTAGCGGCGGTGCCCGTTCTCGGTGTCCTCGATGACCCCGGCGAGCCGGCCGGTGAAGCGGCTGTGGACCTCGGCGAGGCTGGGGGCGAAGTAGCCGCCGACGTCCAGTAAGGCGACGGTCTGATCGGCGGCCCGCGATTCGAGGTAGTCCAGAGCGTCGTCGGCCTGGGCGAACATTTCGCGGGTGAGCGTGTCGACCATGTGCGTCTGCGCGACCTCGCGCTTCGCGGCCGGGTGGACGGACTTCGGCTTGGGCAGCACCGCGGTGAGCCGGGTCATCGCGGCGACCGCGCGGACGAACGCAGGACGCTCGGCCAGCAGGTGGGTGATCAGGAACGACGCGGTCTGCTCGTCGGGGGTGAACTGGGCGGCGATCCGGGCGAAGTAGGCGTCCAGCCGGGCGCGTTCAAAGGCTTCCATGGCAGTTCCCTCTCTCATCCGTTCCGTCCGGGGCCGTGCGGGAAGATGCAGACTCAGTGGGTGCGAGCGCGTCCGAACAGCATCCGGTCGGCCGCGAGCACGGTGTCCGGGTAGGCGTCGAACTCGGCGGGGCCGGCGGACTGTGGCAACGGGTCCAGCCCGAGCAAGAGGACCGCCTCGCCGTTGCGGGCGACCAGCTCGCTCCAGGCCCGGCGGGTGGGCAGCCCCAGCTGGCGGGAGGCGCCGGGGACGTACACCAGAACGTGGTCGCCGACGATCTGCAGGCAGCGCTTCCGGCACCGGGACGACCTCCCGCGGCCCGGTCAGGCCACCGAGGCTGGCGGACAGCCGCAGCATCCGCGCCCCGATCGTCGCGGCGGCACCCGGGCCGGTCAGAGCTGACGGATGGATGATCAGAATGTGCGCGACCTCGTGGTCGTCTGGACGGATGCCGAACCAGGTCCAGGTGGCGAGCGACACCAGCAGTCGCAGTTCGGGGCCGGGCAGGTTGATCAGGACGCTCATACCGTCGTCCCTCCCGCGGCCTTGAAGCAGGCCCAGACGATCTTCCCGAACGGGCGGCGGTCCTGAACTCCCCAGCCGTCGGCGAGCGCATTCACCAGGACCAGTCCGCGTCCGGAGGTGTCGGTGTCGGCGGCCCGGCGAGCCTGGGGGTGCTGGCTGCGGCTGTCGTGCACTTCCAGGCGTACGACTTCCTCGTCGGCGTCGAGCTTGATCAGGAAGCCATGTCCGGGGGCGGTGCCGTGGACCAGTACCGGTAGGCCACTGGCGAGGTTTCCGCTGTGCGGGTCCTTTTCCAGTGGCCTCCGGCCCGAACCCGCCGTGCACCTTTTCGGTGCAGCGGGCTCTCCAGTGACTGCTGCGTGGTTCTCACCCAGGTCACGCATGGATGCCTCCGTGACAGGGCGGGCAGACCACAAGGGTTCTGCGCCGCTTCTTGAGCATCAGTAGCGCCCAGGCGGGTCGTTCTTCCCGGCCGTGTAGCTCTGCCAGTGAGCGAATTTGGTGTACTTGCACCTCAGTTCGCCTCTCGCAGAGTTCACACCGTCCGCGTTGGAGCCGGTCGATGAGCTGGCTGCCGCGCGGTCGGCTGCGCGGGGTGAACATGGTGGACGGAAGGTCGTCGAGGACGGCCGTCCGTTTCCGGGTGAGGGGAATGCCGCCGAACCGTGCGACCAGTGGTTTCCTGCCCTCTCGTTCGATTCTGGCTTCGAAGCACCTGCGTGGTCCCTGGGGTGTCTTGATGGTCGTTTTGTAGCGGTTGGCCATCGTGGTCACCCTTGACCGGTGCTTGGCGGCCAGAGTCTTGAGCAGGGAGGTCAGCATGACCCCCTTGAGCCGGTCGAGTTTCCACACGTCGCCGGCCAGCAGGTAGTACTGGACGATGCCCCGGTACTGGGCTCCGTAGAGACTGATGATGTCGAAGGGTGTGCATCCAGTCAGTGGGTCCAGGTGCGCGGGTTTGCCGTGCTTGACGAACGGGGCGCATTTGGCCTTGATCACGTCCTTGGGCACGCGGAGCGAGACCTTCCCGTTGATGGAGCGCATGCCGCGATTGACACGGCCGCCCCGGGAGACCTTGGCGTCAGCGTGTTGGACGGTGATGTCGTAGCCGAGGAAGCGGGCCGCCTGGGTGCGGCCGTGGGTGATCAGCGTCTTGCTCTGGTTGAGCTCCAGCTTGAGGTCGTCACGCAGGAACGCGGCCAGGCGCTGTTTGATCGTCTCGGCTTCGGCCTTGGGTCCGGTGAACCCGAGGAGGTGATCGTCCGCGTAGCGGATGTAGCGCAGCCGCCGGTAGTCGGGATCATGCGGATCCCCGACCGGATGGCGGCGTAACTCCTTGCGCCACTGACGGACTTGAGCGGACTCGGTGTGCTCCTTTCTCTTGGCGAGCCGCTGCCGGGTGTTCCAGATCGCGTTTTCCAGCTTCTGGTACTCCGGGTTCTTCCTCCGAGAGGTTCCTCGGGTGTATTCCGGGATGAGTACTGTCTCGACGAAGGTGTCCAGCCGGTCCATATAAATGTTGGACAGGAGCGGAGAGAGGACGCCTCCTTGCGGGGAACCCGACAGAGTGGCGTGCCATTTCCAGTCCTCTACGTATCCCGCCTTGAGCATCTGTTGGATGAGGCGGAGGAACCGGTTGTCGCGGATCTTCTCTGACAGGATGGCCAGCAGGACCTCGTGGTCGAGCGAGCCGAAGCAGTCGGAGATGTCTCCTTCGATGAACCAGGTTGTCCCGGTCCATTTGTGTGCCACCTCGGACAGTGCCGTGTGGCAGCCCCGGCCGGGACGGAAACCGTGGGAGCGGCCGGAGAACCGCGGCTCGTAATACGCCTCCAGCAGGAGGCGGATTACTTCGCCGACAAGTTTGTCCGACCAGGACGGCAGGCCGAGGGGGCGCGTCTTCCCGTTGGATTTCGGGATGTGAACGCGTCGTACCGGGCGGAAGCGGTAGCGCTCGTGGCGCATGGCTTCGGTGATGCGCCCGATCTTGGCTTCGGACATGCCGTCTGCGGTCTCCCCGCAGGCCCCAGGGGTCATTGCGCCGTGGTTGGCGTAGATGCGCCCGTAGGCCAGCAGATACAGGTTCGGGTTGAACAGCTGTCGATACAGCTCATCGCACGGCAGGCCACGCCTGCCGCGTTCACGCAGGACATCAAGTACCGCTTCGGCGCTCTGCATTACGCATACCTCCCAGCATCGTGATGTCCGAGTCACCTGGCCCCCTTCGCCCTGTGGACGGCTTTCCCGTCCTCCTTGGCAGGTCGTTACTCCCGCGACTACTACGGGGCCTCCGTCACCTTGGGACTCGCGTCCTTTAGGTGATCCCATGTTCGTCTCTGTTGTACGTATCTAGCGTGACTTAGGCGCCCCACTCATCTCCTTGAATTCCCTCATTGGGAATCATCCCGCGATCCGAAGGGTGCAGTGGATACGCATTTACTCCACCGCAGGATGCGGCGCCGGTGGCAAGTGCAGGTTTCCGGCGGATGCGACACATTTCATCCTTTGGAGATTGGGGTTCAGGCAATCCAGCTTTCGCCATATCACGCGGGCCCCTCAACGCATCGCTTCCACACTTGAACACGATCGCTGATTTTCTGACATGCTGCGGTCCCCTTCCTCTTTCGAGTCCAGGTAAGTCATCAGGCCCAAGAACCTCCCTTCAGTTCCTCCCGGTTGAACCGGGGATACAACAGAGCGCCTCATGGCGCACGCGCGTTGGTGGCGAGCTCGGAGGCGCAGAGCCGGACGTCTTCGCCTCGGTCCAGCAGACCCCAGCCGGTCAGGGCCTCGGTGGTGAAAGTCCGCGCCTGGCCGACCGATTCGGGCCGGGACTCGAAGAACCTCTGGATCGTCTTGGTCATCGCGATGGTCCTCATGACTCGGCATCCACGACGCGAGTGGTGCCGGAGTGCGGACAGCGGACGGGGCCGCTTCGAGGGACGGTCGAGTGCATGGGGCGCGGGCGCCGGACCAACAGCAGCCGAGCACCGGCCGATTCGATCTGTCGCTCGCGTTCGGTCGCTATGGCTTTCGGGCCCAGGTGCGACATGGCGGGGGCGACAACGCCGTAGACGTCCGGCAGCACGAGCACGTCCAGCAGGCCGGTGAACGCCGGCGACATGAACCCCGCTCCCGCGGCGCGGTCGGTGAAGACGCCGGACAGCTGCAGCTCGTGGCTGCGGCAGTACTCGGCGAGGGAGGCGACCAATGCGTCCTGCCGCGCTCGGGAGACCCGTATCAGCCGAAGGAAGCCGTACACGACCGGGCCGCTGACGGCGCGATGCTCCGTGAGGGGTTCCATGCTCAGGACCGTCCAAAAGGATCGACAAGTAGTGACGCTCCGAGCGTGACGTCCGGCCAACTCGCGCTCAATCACCGGCCGTTCTACTTGCGTTCCACTTCCGTCCCGGCGCCTCGTCGGATCTGCTTCGATGACCGGTGGAAGGGAGTGACGCGTGGCGACCGTGCACCACTGGACCGGCCTGGAGGCCAAGGCCCTGCGGCTCGCCCTGCGACTGAGCGTGCGGGCCTTCGCCCAGCAGCTCGGCCTGGCCGTCGCGACCGTGTCCAAGTGGGAGTCCAAGCTCGCCGACACCGAGCCCCGACCCGACACCCAGGCCATCCTCGACACCGCCCTCGGCCGCGCGGACGCTGCCGTCCACCTGCGGTTCGAAACGCTCCTGTCCGAGATGACCAGCCCGGTGCAGAACGCCAGCCGACGGCGCGTCACCACCTCCGGCCCCAGAGCCTGGGAGTACGAGTCCTGGGCCGACGACCTCGACCGCGTCGTGGTCGCCCTGTCCCGGCAGAACTTCGCCTTCGCCGACAGTCTTCTGACACGTTGGCTGAGCCGGTTCAAGGCTCACGAGCTGGACGAGAAGGGCCTGTATCTCTTCGCCCGCTCAACCGCTCTGCTCGGCGACCTCAAGCGCGATCAGGGCGCCGTACTCGGCCCGCTGTCCGCCCAGCATTCCTATGCCGGCGCCCGAGCCGCCTTCATCCAGCTCGACATCCCCCGCCGCGTCGCCCAGCTCGACCTGTCCCTCGCGGTCGTCACCGAGATGTCCGGCAAGCTGGAGATCGCCGCCCGTAACTACGAGACCCTCGCCGTCGACGACCGGCTCGCCCGGCGCGACCAAGCCCGCGCGAGGCTATGGGTGGGAACAGCGCTGAGCAAGGACGGCCGGCACGACTACGCCACCCGCGTCATGCAGGCTGCGACCCGCGACTTCGAAGACCTCACCGAACCCGACGACTGGTCCGTGGCCCACCAGAAACTCGCCCTCGCCCGCCGCGGCGCCGGCGACCTCACCCAGGCCCTGCACTTCATCGACATCGCCCGCAGCAGCGGGACCGCTGACTCACCGATGCAACGCGTGCGACTGGACACCGCTCATGGCCACATCCTGCTCTCCGACGCGGCGAGCCGGGATGATGGACTCCACGTCCTCGACCAGGCCGCCCGGACGGCCGCGCAGTACGGACTCGTGCACCAACTGCGCAGTATCGAGAGCATCAAGGCCATGAACGAGGGGCGGACCGGCCCCCGGCAACGGTGACCAGGGAGAAGACGCGTGCGTAACGACCAGCGGACCATCACCGAGGACCAGTGGCACCAGGCCGAGCAGATCTGGGACTACCACCAGATGCACCACGAGCTGCGGCCCGCCAACGTGGCCATCGGGCTGGGCAGCCACGACCTCGGCGTCGCAGCCCACTCCGCCGAGCTTTATCGCTCCGGGCTCTTCCCAACCCTCGTCTTCACCGGCGGCAACAGCCCCACCACCGCCAAGGTCTTCCCCCGCGGGGAAGCCGTCCACTTCCGCGAGCACGCCATCGACCTCGGCGTTCCCGCCGAGGCGATCCTGCTGGAGCCCGACGCGACGAACACCGGACAGAACATCACCCTCTCCCGCGAGGTCCTCGCCGCCGCCGGCATCCACCCCACCACGCTCCTGCTGGTCTCCAAGCCCTATATGGAAAGGCGATCGTTCGCGACTGCGCGCAGGTTGTGGCCCGACGTCGAGATCCTCTGCGCGTCGGAGCCGCTGGAGTTCGACGACTATCTGAAGTCCATCGGCGACGAGAAGCTCGTACTGGACATGCTCGTCGGCGACCTCCAGCGGGTCATCGAGTATCCGAAGCTCGGATTCGCCATCGAGCAGGAGGTCCCGGAGGACGTGCATACCGCGTACGAATCCCTCATCCGCGACGGCTTCACCAGCCGACTCATCGCCTCGTGACCTGCTCACCCCAGGCGGACTGTGCGCAATTCACCAGCCGAACTCCCTGCCCCGACTGACCGCGCCGGCCAAGTCGTTCGCGGCGGACTGCTGCATCGTCCTGGACGACGTCCAATTCGCTCGCCGCGACTACCGGCATCGCTGCCGCCTCGCCACGTTGGGCGACCCTGGACAGCAGCGGCGGCTGTCCATTCCCGCCCACTCCCGCTTCACCACCGACCGCGACAGCACCCGTGTCCTGCGCCGCGGCGTCCAGGCAATCCGGCGAAACCGCGCCCCGGTAGGCGACGGGGCCGGGTTGGCAACGCTGCTGGATCATCCCGCTTCCCAAGCTGAGGCTCCCGGTACATCGGCGCAGACGGACCCGTAAGGTTCTGCCCCTGGTGACGGCGACTGTCCGCGAGTGGCGCGATGAGGAAGGGTGGGGCGTCGTCGACTCCCCCGAGACGCCCGGCGGATGTTGGGGCCACTACTGCCGCATCCAGACGGAAGGCTTCCGCGCGCTGTCACCAGGACAGCTGGTAGATCCCCAGGGGGAAGCCCCCGGCTTCAAACAGGACGGGTGCAGCTATCGGGCAGTGAACATCACGCCTCGGCCCGCCTGACATCCACGCATGACATCAACGGCGGCGTACAGCCAAGACCCGGCGTAAGCCGTTGTGACACCGCGGCCGCTACCACAGCTTGCGGTGGCGCCCCGTTGATTGAACTCCTGAAAGAGCCAGTTCGGAGGGTTGGTTCTCCCGAGCTGGCCCTTGACCGAGTCTCCGAGCTGATGGGGCCACTCCGGGACTGAATATCCGGGGCGCGGGGAGGAACGGCCGAAGCCGTGGGATGTCTGGGATGTCGATGACGAGTTGTGGGCGGATATCGAGTCGCCGGCGCCCGGAGCAACCGTGTAGGTAACCGTGCTCCAGGCCCGGTTCCGCCGTCCGCCATACGTGAGCGATGAGTGAGCAATGCCTGAGCGGACGGTGGAGCACGGGCTGATCTCGCACCACATGCCGTAAGCAGTACCGCGACGTACCCCCAGCACCGCCGTCATCGACAACTGGGCGGAGCCAGACTCTTTACGTACCCGTCCGGTTGATGTGCGAGCGGCGCCCCCGGACCACGTTCCGCTACCGCACACCCGCGCCAACGCGATGGCGCCCACCCGGCATCTCATCTTCGGCCCTGCCATCACTGGCGGCGCGCGATGCCGCGGCGCTCACGAGGCTGCACTGCCGGAGCGCCAGCCCGCTCCCCTCCGGACTCACCCCTCCGCCTCCGCCATCTCCACAATGCGGCGGAGTTCGGTGATGTGTCCGGCCAGGGCCCGGCGTCCTTCGGGGGTGAGCGCGAGCCAGGTGCGTGGATGGGAGTTGCCGCGGACCTTGGTGACGGTGACGTAGCTCGCCGCCTGGAGGACCTTGACGTGTTTGCTCAGTACCGAATCGCTCACCTTGAGCGCGTCGCGGACCACGGAGAACTCCATGGCGTCCACCGCGGCGAGCGTGGTGCAGATCCGCAGCCGGTTCGGGGCATGGATCACCTCGTCGAAGGCCGCGTCGGTCATCGTCCGGCCTGGATGTCGTGGCGCGCGACCGCGTCGACGCGGTACCCCACGGCGGTGGTGAGCACCCCGACCACCAGCCCGGCGGCGGCGATGGCCCAGTGCACCTGCGCACCCCACTCCAGGTACATCCCGGTCACGACGACGAGCACGGAGACCAGTGCGTAGATGCCGAAAAGCCTGGTGGCGCCGGGAGTTGCCGTGTAGCGGTCGAAGGAGACGCCCGTCACCCGCCGGACCGCCAGGCCCAGGAGGACCACCACTCCGACGAACAGCGGAACGGCCCATGTCGCCATCCGCAGGCTCATCGAGAGGAAGAGCAGCGCGAGCGTGACGCCCATCCCCACGTGGTACCACCAGGGGCTGGCGACATGCGCCGCCACCTGGGTGCGGGAGGCGGCGACGGCATCAAGGGCCTCGCGTGCGGAACTGGCGTCCAGCCCATGAGGGTTGCGTGAACTGTTTTCCATGTTGGAAAACAGTACAAGCCACTTTCCGACACGGCAAGTGGTTGCGTCGGCGCGGTACGGAGCCGGCCGGGCCACCCGCGACGGACGGTCCGGCACTCGCTCCGCGCCCGAGGGATGCGGGGCGTGACGAGCGGACTCCGAAAGGTAAAGAGCTGTTGAAGTCAGCCTCCAGTGTGTGTAATTATCGCGAATGCTGCCCGAGCGCAGCTAATGCTCCAATATTTGACGAGGGGGACGTTGAAGCATGGGTGCTTTGCTGTCAAAGATGGTTCGGCGTGGAGCGCGTCGCCAACGGCGACCTGCCGCTCTCTGACACTCGCCGCTCTCTGAGGCGCTGCCAGCCAGGAGCCTCACGGCGAGTGATCGCATCGATAACTTTTCCGGGCGTTCTGCCCGTATGCCTGGCTGTGTGCGTGAAATCTTCAGGCGAATGAGGTGTGGCGCGGCTGCCGTGACCGCGCGCGCCGAATTCGCTTCACATGCATTCGTATTGCGAGGTCCCGATTGACCACCGAGACCCAGCACGATCGTGTCGGCAATTCCCGTCCTCTCGACAAGTCTTGGCTGCCGTGGGGTGGCGCGCCTTCGTCGAAGGACCTGTTTTGCTGGTACGGCATCTGGCTGGTATTTGCCTATTCGTTCGCCATGTGGCCGCTCAAACCCTGGCTGATCGGCACGAATCCCGTACTCCTGGAGGCGATGACCGGCGCACCGAGCGCCATGACCGCCGCGGGCGCGTTCGCGCGCGTCGGCGAGGCCCCGCTGGCCCTGGTGATGGCCGCCGGCATCGTCGGGATGACCAAGTTCGCCTGGGTGTTCTGGCTGGCCGGCCGGCTGTGGGGCCGGAACATGATGCGGTTTCTCACCGGCCCCGAAGAGAGCGGCAGGGCCAAGCGCCGCCTCGGCCTGCTGACCCGTGACACACCGGCGAGGCGGTGGATCATCGGCGCGGCCATCGTGCTGGAGCGGGTGCCGATGGTGCCCGGTCCGCTGGTGTTCGCCTCGGCCGGCTGGGTGGGCATGGGCCTGCCGCTCTTCCTGACGCTCAACCTGATCGGCGGGGCCGTCTGGACCGGGCTCTACGCCGGTCTCGGCTACGCCATCGGGCAGCCCGCGGTGGACATCGCCGAGACCGTCTCGCAGAACGCGGTGTGGGTATCCCTGGCGGTCATCTTCGGCGGCCTCCTGGTGCAGATGGCGTGGGGCCGCCTGCGAGCCGCCAGGAGACGTGCGTGACCCTCACTCTCATCGTCAACGACGATCCGCTGCTGCGGGCCGGACTGCGGATGATCATCGAGTCGGCCGACGACCTGGAGGCCCGGATCGCGGGCGGGGCCGAGGCACTCGCCGAGGCGCGGCGCTGGCGCCCCGACGTCGTCCTGCTGGACATCCGCACGGGCGGCACGAACGGCTTCGCCCTGCTCAAGGACCTGCTGGAGCTGACCGACCCGCCCCGGGTGGCGGTACTTTCCTCGCCCGCGGTCGGCAAATCCGTCCTCACCGCCTTACGGATGGGAGCGGCCGGCTGCCTGCTGAAGGACACCGGCCCCGAGGAGCTGCTGGCGTCGGTACGTGCGCTCGCCGTCGGCAACACCGTGCTGTCCACCCTCGCCGCCTCCCTCCTGATGGCGGAGCTGGAGGACGACGCGGAACACTCCGACGCCTCGTCGGAGGCCCGCCGGATGGCCGAGTCGTTGAGCACGCGGGAGCACGAGGTGCTGACCATGATCGCCGAGGGGCTGTCCAACGCCGACATAGGGCGCCGGCTCATGCTGGGCACCGGCACGGTCAAGGACTGCGTGAGCGACATCTTCAACAAGCTCGGGGTCGTCAACCGCGTACAGGCGGCGATGGTCGCCTACCGGGCGCGGCTGCCCATGGCCGGCCCCCCGACGCCCGAAGCCGCCTGACGGCGGTCCCGTACCGATCCCGTGAGCTCCGGCGGTCCCACCGCCGGAGCTCGCTGCTTTCCGGCCAGCCGCCGACCGCCCACCGGCCCGGCGCACCAGTCGACCGGCGTCATCCGCCTCGAACCCGACGCCATCCCTCCTTTTTTCACCGCCACTTGGCTGGCGGCAGCAGACCAATGGCGGCTGGTCCGGCCCACCGGAATCCGGAAATACTCGTCTCGGTAAGAAGGAGTGAACGGGGGAGATATGCCGGGCTTTGAGCTGGGCGAGTCCAGCGGAACGCTCGCTGGGGAACAGAAGAAGAAGGAGCACAGGGAAACACCGAAATTCCGGCCGGCGGATCTGGACGCGTTCCCGGAAGTTGACGCACTGCTGAATCGACTGGGCTTCGGCGCCTTCGTCCGTGATTCGGTGTCCGCGCCGGTGGGCCGGAACCACGCCTGGTCCGGACGCACGGAAAGCGGGCGCCAGGTATTCGTCAAACATCTGGTGGGCACCGCGCCGGACGTAGCGGCGCGAATGCGCCGGATGCTGGCGTTCGAGGACTTCGTGGGGAGCGTGCCCGAGCTGGCCGGCCACGTCCCGCCGCTGCTGGGCCACGACCGGGACGCGGGGCTGGTCGCCTTCGACCATGTGACCGCGAAGAGTGGCGCAGAACTGATGGTTGACGAGACGTTCGGCGAGGACCTCGCCTTCACCGTCGGGCAGAAGGTCGGTGCGCTGCACGCCGCCGCCCCCGTCGGCGAGATGGATGACACGCCACCCGCGCTGCCGAACCCCGGCCTGCTGCACGCGCTCCCGCTGTCCATGTACAACGAGCTCAGCTTCGCCGAGTTGGAGGCGTGGCGGCTCATGCAGCACGACACCGGGCTCCGCGAAGGTCTGGAGAGACTGCGGAGGTGGGAGAAGGAGGCGCCGCGCGTCCCCGCCCACTGCGACTTCCGGGTGGACCAACTGCTGGTGCGGGACGACGGATCGCCCGTCATCGCGGACTGGGAGGAGTTCCGTTCCGCGGATCCCGCCCGGGACGTGGGCGCCTTCGCCGGTGAATGGCTGTACCGCTCGGTTCTCGACATCGTCACCAACCGGGGCGACGGCGAAGTGCAGTTCCCCGACGTCGAGTTGTCGCACGAACAGGTGCTGACGCGCGGCGCGGAGAAGATCGAGCGCCTGCTCCCGCTCGTACGGCGGTTCTGGCTCGGCTACCTGACCCGCCACGAGGCCGGCCCCGGCTTCGCCGAGCGGGCCACGTCCTTCGCCGGCTGGCATCTGCTGGACCGGCTCGTCGCCGGTGCGGCGCAGGGGCAGCGGCTCTCCGGAATCGAGCGGGCCGCCGCCGGAATCGGCCGCAACGCCCTGATCACACCGGACAGGTTCGCCGCCGTTCTCGGATTTGAGGAAGTGCGATGAGTGACGTTTCCGTATCCCGTGCGCTGCTCGACGCCGCCGGCCGCGTCCAGGTGGCCGCGGACCGTTCCGGCGCGACGGTGGGCGGGCGGCAGATCGAGGCGGAGACCCCCAGAGAGCTGCGGCGTCTGCTGTCCGACGCGCTCTACCACGAGCTCCACGCGGGCCTGACGATGGAGGAGGGGGCGCTCCCCTTCCGGCTGCGCGACGCCGCGTTCGAGGCGGAGCTCGCCGAGGGCGTACCGCACCGGGAGACGACGGCGCGCGGTCTGGTGCGGGTGGCCGGGGACCAAGCGCATGTGGTCGAGCTCGGCGGGCTCCTCGTACGGGTACCGGCCGAGCGTGTCCGCGCCGAGGGGCCCGTCTCCGCCGGCAGCGTCGTCGACGTGGTCAACACCTCGATGCGGCCGGGTCTTTCGCCCGGGTTCTTCCTCGTCGAGGGCACCCGGCCGCACCGATCCGCCGATCTGCTGCGGGTCTACCTCCACATCGCGGAGTGGAGCGCGGCGCGGCCGGTCTGGCAGGCGGTGCTCGGCCATCTGGAGACGCACCGGCTGACATACCGGGCGAAGGTGATCTCCAGCAAGCTCCTCTACCCGCGCCGCGATGCCCTGGTCGTCTATCTGGACGAGCGGGACCGGCACGCCGCCGCGGACATCGCCGACGTCGTGGGCGGCCTGCCCGGTATCGGCGAGGAGACCTCGGTGTTCACGCACCGGCTCCGCCCGGGTGTGGCCATGGCCTGGGAGCCGCGTGACTCCTCCCCCGGTATGGACAGTCTGAGCTTCGGCCAGCACCGGGCCAGCGTGCTGGCGAAGGCCCTGGTGGAGACCGCCGACGCACCGGACTCCCTCGCCGGGGTCCTCCACGGCCACCTCGTCGCGGCCAATATCGACCCCGCCGACCCCTCCCGCAACCTGAACTCCCCCGACATCAACCTGAATTCCCCCGACACCCGCGAAGCCGGACAGGCCCCGAGCTGAGGTGCTTTCCAGGGGGCGTGAGTGCGCCTCCTGGATTCATCTCAGAATTCCACGAGAGGGATATTCATGGACAACAAGAGCGCGGTCATCACCGACCTCGTCGCCGGCTACAGCACCTACACGGAGGCCGGTGAGCTGAACGTCAGCGCCGCCGCGGGCGCTCCGGCCACCACCTACATCTGTGCCTCCGTGGCCATCTCCCGCACCAGCTCGGTCAAGTGCAGCGCGGCCGCCAGCGCCATCAGCGGTGCGACGTACGAGTGGACCTGCTGAACCACCCGCAGCACCTTTTCCCACCAGTCAGTCCGACATTTCCGAAGGATGTGAAGCCATGAAGACCACCGCCATCATGGAGCTCGTCGCCGGCTACGAGGTCTACGCCGACTCCGCCGAGCTTCAGGTCGACGCGACCGTGAACGCTCCGGCGAGCACCCCGGCCTGCGGTGCCGCGACCGTGTCGTGGATCGTCAGCCAGTTCTCCGCCAAGACCGTCAAGGACGGCTGCTGAACCTCCGTTCCGAGTGACCGGCTTCGGTCACTCCGGTCTTGAGCCGGTGCGGGCCGCCATGTGGCGGCCCGCACCCGGCCCTCGCACGCCGTCGGCACCGCAACACACCTGGGGGAACCTCACGATGGACGACCTGGCTCATGTCGGGCATCTGACAGATCTGGCCGACCTGCTGCGGCCGGCCGCGATCCGCGCGGCGGCGACGCTGGGTGTGGCCGACCACATCGCCGCCGGGGTGCACGACACGGAGCGGCTGGCCCGGCTCTGCGGGACCCGCACCGAGGTACTCGACAGCCTGCTCCGCTACCTGGTCTCGCTCGACCTGCTGGACCGGGACAAAAACGGCGGCTACGCGCTGCGGGACGCCGCGCGGCCGCTGCTGACGGACCATCCGCTCTCCCTGCGCGAGGCGCTGCGCCTGGACGGGGTGACCGGCCGGTCGGACACGGCGCTGCTGGGCCTGGTCCACACCGTCCGGACCGGGGAGCCCGCACACGTGGGGCTGTTCGGCCGCAGCTACTGGGAGAGCCTCGACGAGGACGCCACCGGCGCCGAGGCGATCGAGCGCGCCGCACTGGGGCAGCTCGTCTTCGACGCGGAGCTCATCCGCGACGCCTACGACTGGTCGGCCGTACGCAGCGTCGTCGACGTGGGCGGCAACACCGGCGCGATCCTGACCAGCCTGCTGGCGGGGCATCCGCATCTGAGGGGCACGCTCGTCGATCTGCCCGGCGTGACGCGGGTCGCCGCCAAGAACATCGCCGAAGCCGGTGTGCAGGACCGGTGCGAGGTGGTGGCCGGCAGCTTCTTCGACCCGTTGCCCGCACACCGGGACGTCTACCTGCTCTCGGCGATCCTCGGCGACTGGGACGACGCGCAGGCGGTCGCGATCCTGCGCCGCTGCGCCGAGGCCGCGGGCGGGACCGGCAAGGTGCTGCTCGCCGACGTCAGCCTGGATGTCGTCATGAAGAGCGACGACACGGCCCGGACGGAGCTGCTGCTGCGCGCCATGATGCCCCGGCCGGTACGGACCGTGGCGGAGCTGACGCGACTCGGGCGCGCGGCGGGCCTCCGGGTGACCTGGCAGGGGCCGGTGACCCCGGTCCGGTCGTTGATCGAGTTCTCGGCCTAGGAGATCACTGCTATGAGCGCCCCGGTCACCGACAAACCGGTCCTGAACACGGAGGGAGCCCCGGAGCGGCTGTTCATCCTCCGCGAGATCTTCCGCGGCCGCCGCCTGCTGCTGGCCGGCATCCTGGGACTGTCCCTGATCGCCACGGCGGCGACGCTGGTCCTCCCGTGGACGGTCGGCAAGCTTCTCCAGGCGATCCAGCTGGGCGGCGGCCTGGCCGAGTGGACGTGGCTCATGGTCGCCGTCGGCCTCGGCTCCGCGATCGCCAACGCCCTGGCCACCTATCTGCTCTCCCGGATCGGCCACCAGATGGTCTGGCGGCTGCGGGAGCGCAGCATGCGCCACTCCATCGGCCTGGGGCTGCGCACCGCCCGCCAGGAGGGCACCGGGAACCTCGCGACGCGGCTCACCGCCGACGCCGCCGCGCTCAAGAGCATCGTCGACATCGGTCCGATCCAGCTTCCGATGTCGCTGGTCACCCTGGTGGGCACGATGGTGATCATGGGCGTGCTGGACTGGGTCCTGCTCGTCATCACCCTGGCGGCCTTCCTCGTCGCGGTGGGCGTGGTCGCGGTGGTCGTTATCGCGCTGCGCCGCAAGTACGTGGCGATCCAGAACCAGGTCGGCTCGCTCACCGAGCACTTCGTCGCGACGATGGAGGCGCTGACGGTCATCAAGGCGTGCCGTGCCGAGCGCACCGTGTCGGCCGAACTCGCCGGCCGCGCGGAGCGGGTGGCCCGGTGCGAGATCGGCGCGTCCGCGATGGAGGCCCTGATCGTCCCGGTCATCAACCTGGGCCAGCAGATCGCTCTGGTGGCGGTCATCCTGGGCGGCGGCGCCCGGATCGCCGGCGGCGATCTGGAGCTCAGTACCTTCGTGGCGTTCCTGCTCTACCTCTTCCAGCTCACCGCACCGCTGATGATGGCGATGTCGGGCATGAGCACGATCCAGGCGGGCCTGGCCGCCCGTAAGCGCTTCGAGGACCTGTTCGCCCTCCCGGCCGAGGGGCTCGACGCCGGGGCGGCGGGCGACGCCCCCCGGCTGCCCGTCGCCGGGGCCCCCGCCGTGCGGTTCGAGAAGGTCCGCTTCGCGTACGGCGAGGAGCCCGTCCTCAACCAGGTCGATCTGACCGTCCCCGCCACCGGGCTGACCGCCATGGTCGGGCTCTCCGGCTCCGGCAAGTCCACCGTTCTCGGGCTGGTCGAGCGGTTCATGGACCCGCAGGAGGGCCGCGTCGAGGTGTTCGGCCACGGTGCGGACCAGTGGCCGCTGGCCGATCTCCGCAGCCGGCTCGCCTACGTCGACCAGGGCGCCACGCTGCTGCGCGACACCGTGCGCAACAACCTCACCATCGGCCGGGAGATACCGGTGGCCGACGAGGACCTGCTGCGCGCGTTGCGGGACGTCGGCCTGGAAGAGGAGATCACCCGGCTCCCCGACGGCCTCGACACGGTGCTCGGCGGCAACCACGACCTGTCCGGCGGCCAGCGCCAGCGCCTGGCACTGGCGCGGGCGAGCCTGTCGGACGCGCCGCTGGTCCTGCTCGACGAACCGTCCTCGCAGCTGGACACCCTCAACGAACTGCGGCTGCGCCGCCTCGTCGACGAGATCGGCCGGGACCGGGCGGTGCTCGTGGTCGCCCACCGCATCTCCACGGTGCGCCACGCCGACCACGTGATCGTGATGGACGGCGGGCAGGTGACGGCCGAGGGCCGGCACGACGACCTGATGCGTACCAGCCCCATGTACGCCGAGCTGGTGCACGGGCAGGCACTGGGGACTCCCGAGAAGACGACCGCGGCCCTGACCGGAGGCGACCGATGACCACCTACTCCCTCCTCGCCCCGAGGGTCCCCTACCGCCCGGAGCAGTTGCTGCCGTACGCGGCGCTCACCCAGTGGAGCGACGCGCACCGCATCTGGCAGGGGCAGGCGCTGCTGAACGATCCGTTCCAGGACTTCACCTACGCCGCCGCCTGCGGCTTCCGCGTACCGACCGGCACCGGCGTCACCCTGATGCCGCTGCGCCACCCCCACCAGGCCGCCATTCAGGCCCACTCACTGGCGGTCGCCAGCGGCCATCCGGTGGTCGCCGGTTTCGGGCCGGGCGCGGCCTCGTTCCAGGCGAGCCTCCTGGGCGCGCCCTACCGCAGCCAGCTCGGCGCCGTGCGGGAGTACGTCACGGTGATGCGCGGCCTGCTGGAGAAGGGCGAAGTCGACCACGTAGGCGAGTACTTCACCTGCCGCGCGGAGCTCGCCCCCGTACCCCGGCCGCCCGTGGAGATCGGCCTGGGCGTCCTGCGGCCCCGGATGGCCCGGCTGGCCGGGGAGATCGCCGACGTCGCGATCACCTGGCTGACCCCGGCCGCATACGTCCGCGAGGTCGTGGTGCCCGCGCTGCGCGCCGGCGCCGAGGCCGCCGGCCGCCCCATGCCCCGGGTGGTGGTGATGGTGCCGCTGGCGCTCGCGGCACCGGACCGCGACCCGGTCGAGCTGGCGGGGGTGAGCAGCACCGGCCACACCATGCTGCCGCACTACGCCGATATGCTGCGCCGCTCCGGTATCGAGACCTCGACGCAGGACCCGCGCGGCAATGCCGGGGCGCTGCTGTCCGGGGGCGCGTTCCTCTACGGCGACAAGGCGGAACTCGCCGCCCGGCTCCAGGAGTTCGCGGACGCGGGCGCGGACGAGATCGTGCTCAACGTCACCGGGGTGCACCTCAAATACGGTGAGCGCGCCTCCCTCACGGAGCTGGAAGCCCTGCTGTCGGCGGTCGCCCGATGACCGACGAGCCGTACGACGGCGTTCTCGACCCGGGGCTGCGCCGGCTCCTCCTCGTGGTGACGGGTTCCGCCTATGCCTGGTCCACCCCGTACTGGCTGGAGCTGCTGCGTCAGCACTGCCCCGACCTGGAGGTCCGGGTCGTACTGACCCGGAGCGCGGAGCGGTTCGTGACGCCGCAGGCCATCGGCGCCCGGGTGGGCGGAGCCGTCTCGTCCGATGTCTGGCCCGACGACGAGTCCACGGCACGGCATGTCGAGTGGGCGGAGTGGGCCGAGGTCATCCTCGTCTACCCCGCGACCCTGCACTTCATGGCGCGCTTCGCGCTGGGGCTGGCGGACAGCCCGGCGCTGCTCGCCGCCCAGTGCACCCGGGCGCCGGTCGTCCTGGCGCCCGCGCTGCCGCCGGGTGCCCTGGAAGGCGCCGCGGTCCGCCGGCACTGGGCCGCCCTGGCGGCCCGGCCCAACGTCGTCCTGGTGCCGCCCGTCGCCGGGCGGAGCCTGACCACGGGGCGCGAGGACGCCTGGGTGCCGCCCCCGTTGCCCGAGGCGCTCCGGCTGCTCGTGGAGCACCGTGCCGCAGCGGCCGCCGCTCCCGAACAGCCGCGGCCCGGCGCGGAGTTCGGCACCGGGCTCCTGCGGACCTCCTGCCATGCGCTGCCGGCCGGCGGCCACCGCTGGCGCCGCGAGCCGGGCCCGCTCGCGCCGACGCCCTTCCGGGCCGCCGGCGGTGAGATGTACCGGCTGCTCCAGGGCGTCGGGGAGCTCGGCGACGCCCGGCTGGCGCTGGGCACCCCGGACGGCCCGGCCCGCCGCTACGACGTACGCGGCGAGGTCTCTGCCGCGCATCTGCTGCTGCACCAGGGGCCCGCCGCCGAACTGGCGGAACCCCTGCGCCACTTGGGCCGGTTGCTGCGCGCCGTGCACGACCTGGAGCCCCCGGCCGGGACGCCGACCGGGACGTCCCGGGGGCTGGCACGGCTCGACGACTGGCTGACCGGCCGGGCCGCCGACCCGCGTGCGGCCTGCGCCCAGGGGCAGGTGCGCCGGAGCCTCGGTGAGGAGCGCTGGGCGCAGGTGCGCGCCTGGCACACCCGGACGGTCACCGACACCGACACCGCCGTCGCCCATGGCGCGGCCGGTCTCGGCGCGCTCGTCGTCGGCCGCGACCCGTCCGGTGTCGACCTGCTCACCGGCGAGGACGTCTGCCTGGCGCCCTGGTACGTCGACCTGGGCTGGGTGGTCGGGGAACTGGTGGAGCTGCAGTGGCAGGTCGGCGGCGACAAGGGGGCGTGGCAGTCCCTCACCGACGCGTTGTTCGAGGGGTACGGCCGTGACCTGGGCCCGCGCTGGAAGGAGCTCGCCGCGCTGCGGATCCTGCTCCACGTCCATGACATCGCCGCCTACCTGGACGATTTCGACCGCGGTTTCGACCACTACTGCGACTTTCTCCGCTTCCTCATCGATCTCTAGCCACGGGGGTTCCGTGACGGCAAGCCAGGTGCACAAGACGACCCTCCGCAACGGCCTGCGGGTGGTTTTCGAGCGCCGGCCGGACTCGCCGCGTACCGCGGTCTGCGTCCACTACGGCGTCGGGTACCGGTCCGAGAGGCCCGAACGGGAGGGGTTCGCCCATCTCTTCGAGCATCTGATGTTCCGCGGCAGCGCGAGCCTGCCGCCGGACGGTTTCTTCGCGCACATCCACCCGCTGGGCGGTCGGGCCAACGGCACCACGCACCAGGACTACACCGACTACCACCAGCTCGTCCCGTCGGCGGCCCTGGAGCGCGCGCTGTTCAGCGAGGCCGACCGGATGCGGGCGCCGGTGTTCACCGAGGAGACGCTGGCCGAACAACTCGACGGCATCGAGGAGGAGATCCGCCAGGCGGTGACGGACCGGCCTTACGGGGGACTGCCGTGGCCGCTGCTCCCCGGCGTGGTCTTCGACCGCTTCGCCAACGCGCACGACGGCTACGGCCGGGTGGCGCAGCTGCGCGACGCCACCGTCGCCGCGTGCGAGGAGTTCTTCGACGCCCACTACGCACCCGGCAACGCGGTCCTCACCGTGGTCGGTGACCACGCCCCCGAAGAGCTGCTGACGCTGGTCGAGCGGCACTTCGGTGACATACCGCCCCGCCCGTTCGCCCCCGCGCCGGAGCTGCGGGAGCCCGGTCTCGTCGCGGACCGGTGGCAGACGTGCACCGAGCCCGGAGTGTCCGCCGCGGCCCTCGCGCTCGGCTACCGGCTGCCCGACCCCCGGCAGGACATGACGGACTACCTGGCCCATGCCGTGCTGGCGGACATGATCAGCCAGGACGGTCTGGCGGGCCTCCAGGCGGTGTCGGCCGGCTGCGGGGTCTTCGGACCGCTCGACGCCGCGGATCCCGATCTCCTGGTCATCACCGCCCTCGTACCGCCGGCCGGCACACCGCGGCACGCGGTAACGGCGATGACCGAGCGGTGGGCGCACTGGCCGGACACGGCCGACCTCGGGCGAACGCTGCCGCAGGCCGTGCGGCGCCTCGTCACCCGGCACCACCGCGAGCACGCCGAGGCGTATCCGCGCAGCCGCGCTCTCGGCCGTCTGGAGCTGCTGTTCGGACGCGCCGAACTCCTCACCGAGTACCCCGCGTTGCTGGCCGGGGTCGGCCCGGAACAGGTCGCCGCGGCCGCCCGCCGCCTGGGCACGGCGCCCAAGGGGATCCTGGTCATGACCCCCGGGCCCACCCGGACCCGCCCCGCCCCCGTCCACGAGCCCGGCCCCGTACCGGCCACGACGGCGACCCCCCGCGCCGCCAACGCACCGGCGGCGTCAGCGACCGGGACCGCCACCACCACCGCGGCCACCACTCCCGCCACGGCCACCGCTGCCCGCCCGATTCCCCCGCTGGGCGTGCAGCCGCCGCCGAGCCACGGGCCCCGGCACACGGCCACGACGGCGGGCGGAACCGGCATCGTGGCCGTCCGGGACGACCGGGCCCCCCTGGTGGAGCTGCGGTTCCGGCTGCCGCTGGGCGCGTCGGGGTGGCAGCGCCCGGACGAGGTCGAGGCCCTGGTTCAGCTGCTGGCCGGGCGCGACCCGGCGGCCGCTCGTACGGAGGCCGAGAGCTTCCAACTGGCCACCGACGGCCAGTGGCTCGATGTCACCGGCTACGCCACCCCGGACACGACCGGTGCCTGGCTGGCGCGCCTCGCCGGCCTGGCCGCGCCGGTGCACGGCCCGGCGGCCCCGCCGACGCCACTGCCGCGCCGCCGCGATCCCGAGCAGGTGATGGATACCGCGCTGCGCCGTCACTGGCTGGGGCGGGCGCTCCCGGCGGCCGTCCCCGGCGACCTCGGCGCGCTGCACGCATCGGTCCTGCGGCGGGGCGGCGGCCGGCTGACCGCCGTCGGCGCTCTCGACCCCGAGCGGTTCACCGCCGACGCCGAACGGGCGCTGTCCGCCTGGTCCGCCGCGTCCCACGGCGCCGGGACCGCTCCGCCGGAATCCGGGACCGCCCGGCCGGGGAGAGCCGTACTGGCGCTCCACCACGCTGCCGCGCACGACGTACAGGTGACGCTGAGCGCGCCCGAACCCGCGGACGGCATCGGTGCGGCGGCCCGCTATCTGGCCACCGCGATAACCGGCACCCGCTACCGGTCCCACCTGCCGACGCGCACCCCCGGCACCGGTCCGGAACCCACGCTGTACGCCGCCCGCGACGTCTGCCTGGGCCTCTCCCGCGCCTACCTCAGGGCGACCCTGCCCGAGGCGGACGCGGCACCCGGTATCGCGGCCGTCCGGGAAGCGCTGCGGGCATCCCGTGCCGCTCCCGTCACCGAGTCCGAGCTCGAACCGGTCCGTACCTTCTGCGCCGCCCAACTGCTCGGCGCGTTCGACTCCCCGGCGGCCAAGGCCGATCTGCTGCGCGACGGCGCCTCCGCCGGCCGACCGGTCGACTGGGCGGAGCGCCTCCCGGACCTCCTGCGGCGGACGACGGCGGCGGAGGTCGACGCGGCGTGCGCCGAGCTGTTCCCCGTCGACGCCATGACCCTGGTCGTCCTCGGCAGGCCCGGTCCGGTCTCCGAGGTGGCTTCCGGGTGGGCCGCGGGGCTGGACGGTTAGGGGGCGGCTCCGGAAACTTGTCGATCGGTCGCCGCGGCGGTTCTTCCGCGCGGACCGGCCGGGCGCTGTCGGAGTCCGTACGACGGTGAGCACACTTTCCTGTCCGGGCCCTTCGACGAAGCATCGCGGGACGCCCGCTCGCGTCTCTCAGGGGCGTCCCGGTCTTGCGGCAGCGGCCCACCCTCCCGGGCCCGACGCACCGACGTCGGCGCTTGCGGCCCTGGCGTCGAGGTCTCCGCAGGTCACAGCCGCTTCCGCGGGAGAGAACGGCGGGGTCGGCGGCGCGCGGGGCCGGGCCGGGAGCAGGTCGGGGACGTGCCGTACCGGGGTGACGGGGTTCAGGCGACGGTGGCCGCGGATGCCGCGAAGCGGGTTTGCAGCCGCCTTTTCCGGGCGGCCGGCGGCCGGCGACGCTCACTGTGAACGGTCACCGACACGGGCTCCCGCCCCAGGTCAGCGATGCGGAGGGCCGGTGCTGCCGCCGGACGGGGGCGGGCGGCGGTCGTGAGTTGTCCACAGGCTCAGCGGGCGCACTCGCGAACTCGTACGCTTCAGGGATGGCTCTGGCGGACGTGGAAGTGGTCGTGGACATGGATGTGGACAGCGCGTCGGATGACGTGAGCGAGGCGGTGCAGGTGCTGCGCCGGGTGTTCGGGTACGACGCCTTCCGCGGCAGCCAGCAGGAGATCATCGATCATGTCATCGGGGGCGGCGACGCGGTCGTCCTGATGCCGACCGGCGGCGGGAAGTCGCTCTGCTACCAGATTCCCTCGCTGGTGCGCAGCGGTGTGGGCGTCGTGATCTCACCGCTGATCGCGTTGATGCAGGACCAGGTCGACGCGTTGCGGGCGCTGGGCGTGCGGGCCGGGTTCCTCAACTCGACGCAGGACCTGGAGGAGCGGCGGCTGGTGGAGGCCGAGTTCCTGTCCGGGGAGCTGGATCTGCTGTATCTCGCCCCGGAGCGGCTGCGGGTCGAGCAGACGCTGAATCTGCTGGACCGGGGGAAGATCTCGCTCTTCGCGATCGACGAGGCGCACTGCGTCGCCCAGTGGGGGCACGACTTCCGGCCGGACTACCTGGCCCTGTCGATGCTGCACGAGCGCTGGCCCGATGTGCCGCGGATCGCCCTGACCGCCACCGCGACCGACGCCACCCACACCGAGATCACCTCCCGGCTGCGGATGCCGGACGCCCGGCACTTCGTCGCGAGCTTCGACCGGCCCAACATCCAGTACCGGATCGCGGCGAAGAACGAGCCGAAGCGCCAGCTGCTGGAGCTGCTGCGGAGCGAGCACGCCGGGGACGCGGGGATCGTGTACTGCCTCTCGCGCGCCTCGGTGGAGAAGACCGCGCAGTTCCTGGTGCAGAACGGAATCGACGCGCTCCCCTATCACGCGGGGCTGGACGCCCGGACCCGTGCCGAGAACCAGTCACGGTTCCTGCGCGAGGACGGCATGGTCGTGGTCGCCACGATCGCGTTCGGAATGGGCATCGACAAGCCGGACGTCCGGTTCGTGGCACATCTGGATCTGCCGAAGTCGGTCGAGGGGTACTACCAGGAGACGGGCCGTGCGGGGCGTGACGGACAGCCGTCGACGGCCTGGCTCGCGTACGGGCTCCAGGATGTGGTGCAGCAGCGGAAGATGATCGACGGGTCGGAGGGGGACGACGCGCACCGGCGGCGGCTGTCCGCGCATCTCGACGCGATGCTCGCGCTCTGCGAGACGGTGCAGTGCCGGCGGGTGCGGCTGCTGGCGTACTTCGGTCAGCAGAGCGGCCCGTGCGGCAACTGCGACACCTGCCTCGCCCCGCCGCAGACGTGGGACGGCACGGTGCCCGCGCAGAAGCTGCTCTCGACGATCGTGCGGCTGCAGCGCGAGCGGGGGCAGAAGTTCGGGGCGGGCCAGATCGCCGACATCCTGATGGGGAAGAAGACCGCCAAGGTCATCCAGTTCGACCATGACTCGCTGAGCGTCTTCGGCATCGGCGAAGATATGCGGGAGGCCGAATGGCGGGGCGTGGTACGGCAGTTGCTCGCACAGGGGCTGCTCGCGGTCGAGGGTGACTACGGCACCCTGGTGCTCACCGAGGCGAGTGCCGAGGTGCTGCGCGGCGGGCGCGAGGTCCCGATGCGGCGGGAGCCGGAGAAGGCCCCGCGCGCGGCGAAGGCGAAGTCCCGGCGGGCGGCACCGGTGGATCTGCCCGAGGAGGCGCTGCCGGTCTTCGAGTCCCTCCGGGCCTGGCGGGGCCGCACCGCCAAGGAGCAGGGCGTCCCGGCGTACGTGATCTTCCACGACGCGACGCTGCGCGAGATCGCCACCGCCCGGCCGTCGAGCACGGCCGAACTGGGCACGGTCACCGGCGTCGGCGAGAACAAGCTCGCCAAGTACGGGCCGCAGATCCTGGACGTGCTGGCGGGGCGGGAACCGGACGGCGGAGCGACGGACGGCACCGCCTCGGATCCGGCGTCGGCGGGGTCGGCGACGTCGGGGTCGGCGTCAGCACCGCCGGCATCAGCATCGGCCTCGGGATCGGCTCCGGCTTCGGCTCCGGGCAGGTCGTCGGCGAGGGCGGGCAGGCCGGGGGCCAGTGCGTTCGGGGCCGGTGCGCTGGAGGAACCGCCGGAGGAGGAGGGCGTCCCGCCGGAGCCGGAGGACGACATCGACTGGTGAGCTGAGGAAGCCGAGGGCGCGGGAGAGGGTCAGGGCGGAGCCGGGGGCCCCGGCCGGTCCGGCGGCCGGGCTCCGTGGCCGGCGGCGGGGCCCGGTGCCGGTTCGGACGGGGGCAGGCGGAGGAGCGCGCGGGCACCACCGTCGGGGGCGTTGGTGAAGCGGAGGCCGATGCCGAGGACGGTGGCCTGGCCGACCGCGATGGTCAGGCCGAGACCGTGGCCCTTGCCGCGGCCGGGGGCGTCGGTCCGGAAGCGCTGCGGGCCGTGGTGCAGCAGTTCGTCGGGATAGCCGGGCCCGTGGTCGCGCACCTCGACGGTCGGGGTGCCCCCGGGCGGCGCGTCCACGGTGACCACGACCGGCGGCCCGCCGTGCCGGTGCGCGTTGATGACGAGGTTGGCGACGATGCGGTCGAGACGCCGCCGGTCGGTCTCGACGACCGGGTCGGCGGCGATCCGCACCTCGGTGTCGAGCCCGGTGGCCCGTACCGAGCGTTCGACCAGCGTGCCGAGTCCGTACGGGGCGAGGTCGGCGTGCTCGGTGCCCGAGTCCAGCCGGGAGATCTCCAGCAGGTCCTCGGTGAGCCGGTGCAGCGCCCGCAGCCGGTCGTTGATCATCTCCTTCGGACGGCCCTCGGGGAGCAGCTCGGCCGAGGCGAGGATGCCGGTGAGCGGGGTACGGAGTTCGTGCGCGACATCGGCGGTGAAGCGCTGTTCGGCCTGCAGGCGGCTCTGGAGCGAACCGGCCATCGAGTCCAGGGCCGCGGCGACCGCCGCCACCTCGTCATGGCCCGCCGGACCACGGGACGGCCGGTCGCGTGAAGGGCCGCGGGGACCACCCGCAGGACCGCCGCCCGGCACCGGACCCGGCCCGGCGCCAGGGCCGGGTCCCGCGGCGTCGCCGACCCGGGCGTCGAGGTCGCCCGCGGTGATCCGGCGGGCGACGGCCGCGGTCGCGACCAGCCTGCGGCTGATCCGCTGGGCGAGGAAGAGCCCGGCGAGCGCGACGGCGGTGGCGGCGAGCACGGCCGAGCCGAGGATGGCCGTATCGAACTTCTCCAGGGAGCGCTGCGTGGTGCCGTACCGCGTCCACACCGCCATGACGTGATCGCCCGCGGGCGCCGCCGCCCACATGACGGGCTGCCCCCGGTACGTCCCGACCATGCTGCCGCGATCGCCCTTGCGCACCAGCTGCCGCAGCGGTTCCGGGATGTCGGGTGGGTCGAGGACGGAGTTGATGCCCTCGCGCGAGGTGCCGTACTCGAAGAGGTCCAGCGCGGTGTCGAGGTCCGCGCGGGCCTCCTTGCGGACCTGGCCGACGGTCTGCCGCGCCACCGCGTTGTGGACGAGGACGCCGAGGACCGCGGCCACCGCGCAGCACACCGCCGTCACGGTCAGCGCGATCTTCCAGCGGAGGGAGACCGCCGGGCGTCTCACGGACCGCCGCCAGGGGGTGACGGCCGCACCGCGGCGGAGGGCGCGCCGGTGCGCCGGGAACCGGCGGTCCGCGTCCCCGCGCCCGGCGCGGCCGTCGGCTTACGGGCCTCGTCGAGGGTGAGGTCCCACAGGCCCATCGAGTCGCCGTTCCAGACATAGTCGGTGACGCTGACGTAACGCGGGTCCTCGGTGGGCTGGCGGACGGCGAGATGCCCGGCGGCCAGTTCGACTCCGGCCAGCACCCCGCGCACGAACAGCACGCGGGTGACGACCTGGTCCCGGACGCTGTAGACGCGCAGTTCGCTGGTGCGGCGGTCGAGGTCGACGACGGTGATCAGGTCGGGCTTGCCGCTGTCGGTGAGGTCGTACAGGAAGGGGCGGCGCACGGTTTTCGGATCGGGTGGCGGGCGTCCTTCGGCGGCCAGGTCCGCGTCGAGGACGGTGAGCGGGTCCGCGGCCGCCATATCGCCGCCGGGGATGCGCGGCACGCCCGGTACGGGTTTGAGGGCGGCCGGGTTGTCCTCGCGGTTCGGCGGCGCGGGCGAATACTCCGGCCACAGTGCGAGCGGCGCCTTCACCTCCCTGGCCCGTCCGTCGCTCTTGAGCCCTTCCAGGCTCGCGCATCCCGACCCGAGAGCGAGCGGCACCAGCACGGCAAGGGAGGCCAGCGCCGCCCGCGCCCGGCGTCGCCGCATGCTGCCACCGCCTTCCCGGGCGCACCGGCCGGCCATCCGGTGCGGGCCGCACGCCTCTCGTATGCGTCACGCCTGCCGCGTCCGGTGCGCGCGATCGTCATGCCCGCCGCACCCGTCAGATCTGTCGCGCCTGCCGTGCCGTGTGCCGCGTCCAGCAGTGCATAGCGGAACAGAACATCACCAAATTACCCAAGACGGCGGAGGAGGGAATCTCCAGAGGGCCATTCCGACGGCTGCCCGGCCGACGGCCGGAACGGCTCTCCCGGCGGCCGGGCTGGCTGTCAGCCCGACCCGTGTCCCGGCGGACGCGCCGGCCGGATGCACCGATGGCGGTTCCGGCCGCTGTGGTGATGACGGTCCCGTTGGCGATCCCGTTGGCGGTTCCGGCGGCCGTCCCGGCAGTCGTTCCGGCGCCCGTTTCGGGGCGTTCCGGTAGTCGTTCCGATGCCCGTTCCGGGGCGTTCCGGCGGCCGTGCCGATGGTGTTCTGTGACACGACTGACCGTAGAGATCTTGGTGACTGTTACACAACGGACGGATCGCCGTTAAGGACGCTCCATAGCGTTCACCCTGTCAGCAAGCCGCCGTCCACGGCCCGTACCGGGCTCCGGGCCGCGCGGCCATCAGCACCCAGGGCGGCAGCAGCCGCCGGCAACGAGGAGTACCCATGCGGGCCCAGCGCCGCTCCGTGATCCGTTCCGCCACCGTCGCGACCGGCGCACTGGCCGCGCTGCTCCTGCCGATGGGCGCCGCCTTCGCCGCCGACTCCACCATGCCCACGGGCGGCCGGACATCGATCATGCTGCCCGACGACGGGCTGGCCGGAGTGGCCGAGCGGGTCGGCCACCTGCCCAAGGCCGCACTGATCGGCGGCGCGAGCGCCCTGGCCGTCGCGGGCGTCGGCATCGCCTGGCGCCGCCGGCGTCACGGACACCTGACCGTCCGCACGCATCAGGCACACCAGGGAAGCCACGCGTAACACGCCTGAACGGGACCCCGGCCCCGCCGGATCCCGGCGCCGTACGGCCACCACCGGCCGGCCCGCGCCCACTCGGCCCGCAGCCCCTCAGCCCCGGCCCCGGGCCTGCCTGCGCCTGCCACCTACCGCCGGTCACCGCTCCCCACCGCTCCCCTCCCCCGCCAGCCGCTGCACCTCCGCGTACCCCGGCACGCCGTACCCCGCCCCGGCCGCCCCGCCCGGCTCCTGTCCCGTACGGACGGACTCCGCCGCCGCCAAGGTGGCCCCCAAGGCCGTACGGAAGAGGAGCGAACCGGTGCTGATGCGGCGCACACCGAGTTCCGCCAGACAGCTGACGGTGTGCCGTCCGGGGGCGAAGAGGATGTTCAGCGGGGCCGGGACCGCGGCGACCAGGGCCGATACGTCCTCGTCCGCGACGACGCCCGGTACGAAGATGCCGTCCGCACCCGCGGCCAGATAGGTCTCGGCGCGCGCGAGGGTCACCGACAGGGGCGGCGGAGCGTCCACCAGCCAGTGGGTGTCGATGCGCGCGTTGAGGAAGAGCCCCGGCACCCGTTCCTTGACCGCGCGGATCAACTCGGCCTGACAGGACGGGACTTGCAGCCCGCCGCCGCCCGGCAGCCCGTCCTCCAGATTGATGCCCGCCGCGCCCGCCGCCGCCACCTCGGCCGCCAGCCCGGCGACACGTTCGGCGCCGCCGCCGAACCCGCCCTCGATGTCCACCGTGTACGGGCACGGCAGCCGCTCGCCGAGCCGCCGCGCCAGAGCCAGCGTCGCGTCCCCGACCTCGGCGAGGCCCTGCCCGTCGGGCAGGCCGTGGGCCGCCGCGACACCCAGACTCGTCGTGCCGATCGCCGCGTACCCGGCACCGGCGAGCGCGACGGCCGAGGCGACATCCCAGGCGTTGGGCAACAGCAGCGGTCCGTCGGCGTGATGCAACGCGTGGAAGACGGACGTGTGGGAGACGGACGCGCAGGTGCCCGGCTCTCGGAAGGCGGGCTCGCGGGAGGCGGCGGAAGCGGGGCCGGAGGTGCTCATACAGGCACCGTAGGGGTGGCACGTTTCGGTGGCCGCCGAAGCGTCGCGGCGGACAATGGACCCATGACGAACAGGGCATACAGCGCCGAGCTCGCCCAGCTGGCCGGACTGCTCGCGGACCGCACCCGGGCCACGTTCTGCCTGGCGCTGCTCGACGGCCGGGCCTGGACGGCCGGTGAGCTGGCGGCGTACGCGCAGGTGGCGCCGTCGACCGCGAGCGAGCATCTGAACCAGCTCACCGAGGGCGGACTGCTCGTCGAGCGGCGCCAGGGCCGGCACCGTTACGTCCAGCTCGCGAGCCCGCTCGTCGCCGAGCTGCTGGAAACCCTGACCGCCCATCTCGATCCGCCGGCCGTGCAGCCGCGCGGGCTGCGCGCCGCCAACGCGTCCGCGGCGCTCGCCCGTGGCCGCACCTGTTACGACCACCTGGCGGGGCGGCTCGGTGTGGCCGTCACCGACGCGATGACCGGGCGCGGGCTGCTCGACCAGGAGGGCGGGTTCGCGCTCACCGACGCGGGCCGCGCGTGGCTCACCGACGACCTGGGGATCGAACCGGCCGCGCTGCGCGCCGGACGCCGGCCGTCGGCCCGCGGCTGCCTCGACTGGACCGAGCGGCGGCAGCATCTCGCGGGCGTGGCCGGCGCCCGGCTCTGCGACCGGCTGCTGGACCGGCACTGGATCCGGCGGATCGGCACCGGCCGCGCCGTACGCCTCACCCCGGACGGCGCGACCGCACTGCACGACCTCCTGGGCCTCGACGGCCACGCGGCGGGCCTCATATGAACCGGGGGATCCGACGCTTACGAGCGGACCCGCCGCGTACGAGTGGACGTGACGCGTACGAGCACGTCCGACCCGAACCTGCAGATCCGACGCGGACCAGTCCGTCCGCTGCGACCCGGCGGACCTGACGTGACCCGACGTACCCGGCGTGAGCCAACCGACCTGGCGTGAACCAGCGGACCCGGCGTAAACCGGCCCCCGCAGCCCTCCACCCCCTCAGCAGGCACACCAGCCCCGCCCGCCGCCGTCAGGACCCCCCGCACTCCCCCGGCCGCGCGTACACCGTGATGCGGGCGCCGTGGACCTCGGTGCTGCCGCACACCACGAACGCGTCCCGCAGCGTGGTGCGTTTGGCGATTTCCTGGTCGTTGCCGTCGAGGGGCTGATCGTCCGGGTCGCCGGCGACGACGATCCGGCGGGCGGTCAGCATCCGGTCGCGGATCGTGTCGCCGGACCGCTCGGTGCCGTAGAGGGTGTGCGAGGCCACCGGCCCCTTGGCCAGCGCGAGGTCGGTCAGACCGCGGAACTGATGCGGCTCCACCGCCGACCAGACCCGGCGGCGGGCGGGCATGAACAGCAGCCCGTCGCCCGGCCGGGCCACCTCGCGGACGGCCTGGGCGACCGCGGTCACGTCATCGACCCGGCTGTCCGGGCTGCGCAGATGGACGTCGACGGGCAGCAGCGCCGCCAGGACCAGCACCACCGCCATCGTCCACCGCAGCCGCCGGCCGCGGGTCTGGCCCCGCTCACCGGCCGGCCGCAGCAACCGGGCCAGCGCGGCACCGGCGAGCAGCGCGAAGCCGGTCACGTAGTAGAGGACGTAGCGGTCGACGTAGGCGGGCTCGACGTGCGAGAGGAGGAGCAGGAGGAGGGTGGGGAGCAGGAGGAGGGCGATGCCCATCGCGCGCAGGCCGATCGGGCCGCGGGAGCGCACCGGGACCCGGGCGCAGGCGATACCGGCGACCGCGAGCACCGCGAAGGTCAGCAGTTGGACGGGGTCCGGCCACATGAGCCAGCTGACCTGCGCCGACTGCCGGACACTGAAGATCGCGAGCGGGGCCAGACCGGCGAGTACGGCGGTGGCCGACAGGAGCCAGGAGCGCCGGACGCCGCGCGGCAGCCGCGCCAGGACCAGCGCGGCACCGTGCGCCGGCAGTGCCAGCGCGGCGAACTCGTGCAGCAGGCAGGCGACCAGCATCAGGGCCGTATAGCCGAGCCACAGCGCCCGGCGGGGCCGGGCGGCGGCCGTCACCAGCAGATATGTGGCCCAGACGACCAGCGCGCAGACCATCGCGTAGGAGCGGCCCTCCTGCGCGTACTGCTGCACGACGGGGATCAGCGCGAAGGTGATGCCCGCGAGCAGCCCCGCCCGCCGCCCGACCAGCCGTTGGCCCAGCAGCGCGACGCCCGCCGTGGCGGCCGTCATCGCGGCCACGGACGGCAGCCGCAGGCCGATCACCGGGCCGAGGAAGCCGTCGAGGGTACCGTCGTAGACGACGAACCAGACGTGCATCAGCACGTAGTACAGGCCGTGCACGACATCGACGTGCTGCAGCGTCGGCCACAGGTCGGCCAGGCTGCGGTGCGCCATGTCGTAGGTGACGGCCTCGTCCCGCCAGATGGCGTCCTGCCGCCGGATGCCCCACATGCCCAGGAGCAGCATCAGCCCCGAGGGCGTCAGCACCACCGCGCACCGCGCCGCCCACGCGCTCCGGGCGGGCACGGCGGACGCGTACGTCTTCTGTGCTTGCGCTACGTCGATGACGGACTCCGAGGACGAACTCCGGTGGCGAACCGGCGGACTTCGATGGCCTGCTGGGACGACCCGATCCGACGGCCTGCGGCGGTGGACCGGGACGGGGCCCGGCTCCCCGGGGCCGGGCGGCGGTCGCTCCGGACCGGTGGCCCGGCCCGGAGCGACCCCTGGTCAGCTGATGCGCGTCAGCTTCGCGCCGAACGACGGCTCGACCAGATCCTTCTGCAACGCCACCGGCACCTTCTGCACGCTCTCGCCGTTGCCGACCGTCAGGACACCGATCTCGGTACCGGCCTTCGCCGTGTGCGGGACGGCCTTGCCGCCGTCGCTCATGGAGAAGGTCGCCTTCATGCCGGGCCATCCGACCGCCTTCAGGTCCTTGGTCGCGACGACCGGCGTCCGGCCGCCGAGCCCGTCGTCCACGTAGCCGACGACCTGGCCCTTCTTCACCACGGTGTCCGAGACCAGCGCGTCCCGCACCGCCTTGATCACCTTCTCGCTGTTCTTCAGGGCGAGCGCCAGGTGGGCGTTGGAGTCCTTGCTGGTGGTGCGCTGGTCCATGGTCACGCCGAGCAGCGTCTGCGTCTCACCGCCGACGGTGCGGTACGCGGCCCACATGAACGCGCCGCCGGCCGCCGAGCTCGAACCGGTCTTGATACCGCGCACCACGCCCGGCATCGTCGTGAGCAGGCTGTTGTTGGCGTACAGCGTCTCCGGCAGACCATCGATCTTGACGTTCTCCATGGCGACGATCTCCCGGAAGACATCGTTCTTCATCACCAGTTCGGCCAGCTTGAGCTGGTCGGCGGGGGTGCTGACGGTCTTCTCGTCCAGGCCGCTGGGGTCGGTGTACGTCGTCTTGGTCATCCCCATCTTCTTGGCGGCGTCGTTCATCTTCTTCACGAACGCCTCCTCGGACTGGGCATCCCAACGCGCCAGCTGGCGGGCGGCGTTGTTACCGGACGGGATCATCAGCATCTGGAGCATCTGGTACTCGCTGAACTTCTGTCCCTCCTTGACCGGCACCCGCGACTCGTCCCCCTTCTTCGAGTCCGCCTCCGCCTTGGCGTCTATCGTGATCGACTCGCCCTGCTGCTTCTTCTTCAGCGGGTGGTCGCGCAGGATCACATACGCGGTCATCACCTTGGCGACGCTCGCGGTCGGTACCGGCTTCTCCTGGCCCGACGTGCCCAGGCTGCCCACGCCGACGACCTCCGCCGTGGCCTGCCCCTGATCGGGCCAGGGCAGATTGAGCTCGCCGCCCTTGAAGGTGAACGCGGCCTCCGCGCCGACGGCCAGCTTCGGAGCCGGCACCGGGCGCACCGCCTGAACGACCACGAAGATGATCGCCAGCAGGACGACCAGCGGGGTCCAGATCTTGAACCGGCGGACGGTCGTACGCAGCTTGGTCTCGGGCGGCGGCGGGGTGTTGGTGAGCTTCGCCAGCAGGTCGAGCGGCGGCAGCGGCTGCTGCCGGGTCTGCTCGGAGTCGGGCAGCGCGCCGGACCCAGCCTTCGGCTGGGCGGCCGCGGAGGCTCCGGTCGCGGCGGTGCCGGGGGCAGTGGTGCCGGGGGCAGTGGTGCCGGGGGCAGTGGTGCCGGGGGCGGCCGCGGTGGCTCCGGTGACCGCGGCGGACGGCTTGGCGCCGGATGCGGCGGCCTTGTCCTTCGCGGCGGGGGCCGACTCCTCGCCGGTGTCCTTCTCCGACGCCTTGTCCGACGCCTTGCCGGGGGCCGTGGCCCCGCCCCAGCCGGGCGCCCGGTCCGCCGTCTTGCCGAGCGACCGCTCCGCCGCACCGGTGTCCGTCGACTTCAGCGCCACGAACTGGCTGGTCCGCTCGGCATCCCGCTCGGCCGCACGCGATCCAGCCGCGGCCTTGGCGCCGTCGCCCTTTACCTCGTCGGCCTTGGCGCCGTCGGCCTTGGCGCCGTCGCCCTTGCTCTGGCGGCTTTCCTTGCCCTGAGCCTCGTCCTTGCCGTCCTTGCCGTCCTTGGCCTTGGCCTTGGCCTTGCTGTCCTTGCCTTCGCTGCTCTTGGCTTCGCCGGATCCGGACTTGGACGTCTTACCGCCGTCCACGGGCTTGGCGCCGCCTGCGGGCTCGGCGTCGTCGGCCCCGGGCTTGGGACCGTCGGACTTGCCGCCTTCGGGCTTGTCGCCAACGGGCTTGTCCCCAACAGGCGGCGCGATCTTGAAGATGGCGGTCGGCTGGTCGACGGGCTGCTCCGCCTGCTCCTCGGTGGTGCCGCCCCCCTTCGCCGTCCCGTTCGCCTTGGTCTTCGCGATAGTGAACGTACGGGTTGCGGTATCGACGGACGCCTCATCGGCGGCACCCTCGGCCCGCCCCGCGCCGGCAGCCTCGTCCTCACCCTTGCCCTGGCTCAGACTCTGACCCGCGCTCCGCCCCTTGTCGCCGCTCTTCTGCGCGCCGAGCGTCGCGAACACGGCCGTCGCCTTGTCCACAGCGTCCGGTGCGGGCTCGTCGCCCGGGACGCCGCCCTTGGCCCCGTCCTCAGCCGCGCCCGCCGACTTGGCGCCGGCACCCGGCTCGGCCTCCGCCCCGGACTTGGCCTCCGCCCCGGACTTGCCGCCGCCCGCAACCACGGCCGCTTCCGCGTCCGCAGCACCGTCCACGTCCGCAGCCCCGTCCGCGCCGGCATCGCCGTCCGCGCCCCCGGCGACCGCCGCCTTCGCACCGGCCTTCGCGCCGTGCTCCGCACCGGCGGTCACAGCTGCCGGCTCGCCCTTCGGCCCAGCCTCCGGTCCGTTCTCCGGAGTGGCCTCCGCCTTCGCTTCCACCTTCTTCTCAGCCTTCTTCTCAGCCGTCACCGCGGTCTTTGCTCCCGGCTTTGCGACGGCATCCTCGTCGCCATCCCCGGCCATCCGAGCAGCGTCCACCGGGCCACCGGCCCCGCCGTCGCCGTCCCCGTCGTTCCCGTCCCCGCCGTCCGCGGTGGCCGTACGCGCGGCCGTGGCGCCCCGCGGGCGATCACCGCCGCCCGGGGTCGCCACAGCGCCCACAGTGGCCCCCTGAGCCGCCTCAGGCCCCTGCGCGGACCCGTCGGCCGGTTTCCCGGCCTGCGTCTCGTCCGGCTCCCGACGGAAGACCGCCAAGCGCGGATCCTGTTCACTCCGCGCCGTCTCCCCCGACGGCTGCTTCCTGTCCGACTTGTCGGGGGACTCGCCCGCCACCGATGTCTCCTTCGTACGTCGTACTGCTGCCTGGCCCAGTGTTCCCAAGTGTCCTGTGTTCGCGGGGCGGCACCCCGCCGCCACGCGAACCATTGGCCGCCGCGCCCCACGGAAGGCGTCGCCGACGTGCTAGACGAGCACGACATACCTACAGGTTCCCTACCGAACCCCCCACGCACTCTCGACAGATGAATGTGAGAGGGGTCACCCTGTCATTCATCCACGCGGGGAGGCATGGATGGGCAGGAGCCGCAGAACAATTCCGGAGGAGCTTCTGCTGCTCGCTTTGGACCCGACCACGGGCACCACAGCGCAGCCGCAGTCGCTCGACCTCGGCCTGGCCGGGGCCCAGCTAGTAGAGCTGGCTCTGGCAGGACGGATAGCCCCGGACGGGGATCGTATCGCCGTGGTGATGCCACGGCCGACAGGAGATCCGACTCTGGACTCCGCGCTCGAACTGCTGCGCCGACGCGGCAGTCCGGTGCGGGCGGTCCACTGGATCGGCGGGCCCCGGCTGGGGCTCCGCCAGACGTATCTCTCGCATCTGGAGCGGTGCGGCATGGTGCATGCCGTGGCGGGACAGATGTGCGGGGTACTGCCGACGACGCGCTATCAGGCGACGGAGACGGCCATCAGCCGGGAGATCAGGGCCCGGCTGGACAACGCGATCCGCACCGGCGTACCGCCGGACCCGCGGACCGCGGCGCTCGCCGCGCTGGCCCATGCGGTCGGGCTCGGCAAGCATCTCTACCCGGGGAACGAAGGGCGCTCCTCGCGCTCCCGTCTCCGTGACCTGATCCGGCACGACCCGATGGGCGGGCTGGTCGCGCACGCCGTCATGGATGTGCAGAACGGCGCCGCCGCACAGCCCCGGCGGGCCCAGGCCGCGGGTGCGCCCCCGGGACCGGGTCCGGGACCAGGGCCGGTCCGGCAGCCGGCGGCCCGTGCCACGGCGGACGCGGCCGGTGTGCCGCTCCAGTCGCGGCACGGCCACGGCAGCATGGCCCGAGTCGGCGCCCGCTGACGTACGGCACCGCGGCGCCGGGCATCAGGTGCACCACCCGCATCACGGACACCCCGGCACCGCGTCCGCCCTGACCGCACCGACCGCACCACCGTCCCCACCATCCCGTTCGGGAGCCGCGGCAAGAAGCGCGGGGTGGCGGGCCGGCCGTTCCGGACGACGGCCGTTCCGCCACCCCGCGTGCGCATGCTCGATTGCCTTCTGTGTGCATTTCACTGCGCAGCGTCTACCTGGAGTGGCACTCTGCTGAGCAAGAACAGAGAGCAGTACGGAGCCGGAGGTGCACGTCCCGTGGCGTCCAACGTCAATCCCACCGTCAGGCGACGCCGGTTGGGCCAGGAGCTGCGCAGGCTCCGGGAGCTCAAGGGCATGACGGCGGAAGAGGTGGCCGAGCGTCTGCTCGTTTCCCAATCGAAGATCAGCAGGCTGGAGAACGGCCGCCGCAGCATCAGCCAGCGCGATGTCCGTGATCTCTGCGGTGTCTACGAGGTGGACGATCACCGCATAGTGGATTCGCTGATGCAGATGGCCAAGGATTCGCGGCAGCAAGGCTGGTGGCACGCGTTCGGTGACATCCCGTACAGCGTCTACATCGGCCTGGAGACCGAGGCGGCCTCGCTGCGGGTCTACGAATCGCTGCTGGTGCCCGGCCTGTTGCAGACCCCTGGCTATGCCGAGGCGGTGATCCCCGGCACGGTCCCGGAGCTGGCGCCCGACCAGTTGGACAAGCGCATCCAGGTCCGGATGCGGCGCCAGGAGCGGGTCAATGACCCCGATCGCCAGCTGCGGCTGTGGGTGGTGCTGGACGAGAGCGCGCTGCGGCGGGTGGTCGGCAGCCATCTGATCATGCGCGAGCAGCTGGAATATCTCGTCGAGGTGAGCCTGCTGCCGCATGTGACCGTCCAGGTACTGCCCTACGACACCGGTGCGCACGCCGGGATGTCGGGGACGTTCTCCATTCTGGAATTCGACGATGCCGCCGATTCGAGCGTGGTCTACATCGAGGGTGTCACCAGCGATCTCTATCTGGAGAAAACCAACGATGTGCACAAGTACACGATCATGTACGAGCATTTGCGCGCACAGGCGCTGAACGCCGACAAGAGCCGGCAGTTCATCGCCGATACGGCGCAGTTGCACGCGGATGCCGCGGGGTAAGGCGAGACCGCGGTGAGGGCGAGGCGGGGAGGGGCCCGGGACGGGCCGAGGACGGGTCGAGTGCGAGGTGAGAGGGCCGGGCGCGGCTGCGGGTGAAGGCATCCCGACGAAAAGGGCCGCACGGTACACCGGGGTCACCCGCCTTGAAAAGAGATCAGGGAATACGCCATTCGGACGGGTGAATACCCCCTGTCGCCAGTGGTGTTGGCGCGTAGCGTCAGCGCTACCGAATCCGCGGCAACTCAGAATGAGTCGGAGTGAACATGGTTATTCAGCCCAATTCCGCATTCTCTTGGACGAAGTCCTCGTACTCCGGTGGCAACGGCGCCTGTGTGGAAATCGCCGTCCCGACCACCGAAGCCATTGCGGTACGTGACTCCAAGGACCCCGACGGTCCGCGTCTCACGTTCGACAACTCCGCGTGGAGCACCTTCGTCTCGGATGTCGCCGGTGGCGCGTACCCCCTCGCGTGATCTGACCTCTCACCTGACGCAGTTCGCGTAACCGCACCACAGATACGGGCCCTCTCGACTGGATCGCCGTCCCGGCCGAGGGGGCTCGGCCATGTCCGCCGACGGCCGGGCACCGGGTTCGAGCCCGTCACACCGTACGGCCGTCATTCCGTACAGCCGCCGCGCCGAGCGGCCTCCCGTACCCGTCGGCCTCCCGTACCGGTCGGCCTGCCCGCTCAGCGCAGTTCGGCGACGTACCGGTCCGTCCCCGGGACGGTCGGGATGAACGGCGCCACCAGCTCCACCCGGCCCAGCCCCGACCGCTCGACATCGGCTCCCAGGTCCGCGAAGTGCGTGGCCCAGCCGTCGCGCGGGTCCTCCTGGAGGAACCACAGCAGTGTCAGCCGGGTGCCGACCCCCTCGACCTGCTTCACATACGCCATCCGGTCCGCCGGCAGCGGTGTCGGCCGGAAGACGGTGACCATCGCGGCCGGTGAGCCCGCCAGGCGTCGCGGCAGCCGCCGGGTGCGGAGCCACTCCAGCAGTTCGGCCCGCTGCTCGGGCCCGTCCGCGTCGATGACCTCCAGGACCAGCCCGGCGTACGGGTGGTCCAGCGCATGGAAGTCCCGGGGGCCCGCCGCGCCGTCCCGGTAGACCGTCGCCGCATGGTCCTGGAAGGCCGTGAAGACATGCGTACGGCCCTGGTAGACGCGGCCGTCCCGGTGGAGGCGCTTGTTGATGCCGACGGTCCACTTCATGTGCGCGTCGTAGCGGCCCTCGGTGACCCAGTACGTGGAGAGGTAGCAGCCCGCCGTGACGGGCCGGGCGACCGCGGACCGCTCCGGGTAGCGCAGCAGTTGCAGTTCGCGGGTGGCAACCCAGCGGCGGCCGGCGAATATCCACGGCATCGCCATCGCACCCGCGATGTAGTGATCGTCCTCGTACCAGCGGTTGTAGGCGTATTCATGGCCCGGATGCGGTTCGACCATGGTGATCAGCGCATGCCCGGGGTGCACGCCGTACGGGCCGATGGCCGCCAGGTCGGCGTAGAGCGCGTCCATCTCACCGGGCTCACGCGTCTCATCACACGGCTTGCGCGCCTCCCTCGTCCCGCCCGCTCCGCTCGCCTCGTCCGTCTTGGCTGCCTCGTCCGTCCCGACTGCCTCGTTCCTGATGTCTTCCGTCATGACAGACAGGTGTAGCTGACGCATCGTCAGAATGGGAGGGTGCGAACTTGGCCGGACCCGGCCCGAACGCCGAGCAGGGCGGAATGGCTCAAAGCTGAATCAAGCGGATGAAAAGGCCAATCGGCTCACCATGCGGGCACCCCTGCACAGACGCAGCACGGCCGCCTAAACTCGCTGCACACCACAACTATCGCCGGTCGACGCAGCATCTGGCGCGTAGTACGAGCGATTGGAGCCGCCATGCCGGACGCGATCCCCGCCGCCGCATCCGTCCCCGTCCCCCAGCTCGCCGCCCGCGCGGCGCGTACCGGCAGCTCGCCCGTACGGGACATCCTGGCGCTCACCGCCCGCCCCGAGGTCATCTCGTTCGCCGGTGGCCTGCCCGCGCCGGAGCTGTTCGACGCGCCGGGTATCGCGGCGGCCTTCCAGCATGTGCTGACGGAGCACCCGCGGCGGGCCCTCCAGTACTCCACCACCGAGGGCGATCCGGCGCTGCGCGCGGCCGTCGCGGCGCGTACCACCGCGCGCGGACTGGCCACCGCTCCGGACGATCTGCTCGTCACCACCGGTTCGCAGCAGGGCCTCTCGCTGCTGTCCACCGCGCTGCTCGAACCGGGCGATGTGGTGCTGGTCGAGGACCCCTGCTATCTCGCGGCGCTCCAGATATTCTCCTTCGCCGGCGCCCGGGTGGTGCCGGTGCCGACCGACGACGAGGGCCTGGACCCGGCCGCGCTGGACGAGATCGCCACCCGCGAGCACCCCAAGCTGCTCTACATCGTGCCGACCTTCCAGAACCCGACCGGCCGGACGCTGTCCGCGGAGCGGCGGGCCGCGGTCGCGGCGGTGGCCGCCCGGCGCGGGCTGTGGATCGCCGAGGACGATCCGTACGGTGAGCTGCGTTTCGAGGGCGAGCCGGTGCCGTGGGTCGCCTCCTTCCCGGGCGCCGAGGACCGTACGGCGCTGCTCAGCTCGTTCTCCAAGGTGGTGGCGCCCGGTCTGCGGCTGGGCTGGCTGCGCGCTCCGGCCGCTCTGCGGCGCGCCTGCATCATCGCCAAGCAGGCCGCCGATCTGCACACCTCGACCGTCGACCAGGCAGCGGCGGCCCGGTACCTGGCGGTCGAGGACCTGGACGCGCATCTGGTGCGGGTCCGCGACGCGTACCGCGAGCGGCGCAACGCCTTGGTGGACGGACTGCCCGCCGCGCTGCCCGAGGGCTCGCGGTGGAACCGTCCGGCCGGCGGAATGTTCGTGTGGGCGACGCTGCCCGAGGGGTACGACGCGACGGCGCTGCTGCCCGAGGTGGTCCGGCACGATGTCGCCTACGTCCCCGGGGCGCCGTTCTTCGCCGGGCCGCCGGATGCCGCCGCCGCCCGGCTGTCGTTCGTGACGCATTCGCCGACGGAGATCACCGAGGGGCTGGGCCGACTGGCGGAGGCACTGCGGGGCGCTCGCCGGGAGGGGTGAGGCGCCCGGGTCCAGGGAGCACCCACACACTGCTGTTGGGCGACGTCCCGCGGCTGCTCGCGCGCGTCCGGCACACCCCCACCCGTCCCGCGGTGCCGCGTGGGGCCGGATCGCGCGGGGCGTGCCCGGCGCGCGAGGCGGCAGATCATCCGGTCCCGCCCCGGACGGGACGGTCCTGTCCCAGGACGTCCACCCCGGGACAGGACGGCCGACGGACGGACATCCGGACTGACGGACGAGCACCCCTGGCCTTCCCGACGCCTCCAGGCTTACTCTGACGGCCCGTCAGACCGCCCCCGGAGCCCGGGAGATACCCATGCTGCTGCGCGACAAGACCGTCATCGTCTCCGGCGTCGGGGCCGGACTCGGCCACCAGGTCGCGGCGGCCTGTGTGCGGGACGGTGCGACGGTGGTCCTGGGAGCCCGTACGGAGGCGAATCTCGCCGCGTCGGCCGCGCGGATCGACCCCTCGGGCGCGCGCACGGCCTGGCGGGTGACCGATATCGGCGACGAGGCGCAGTGCGAGGCGCTCGCGGCGCTCGCCGTGGAGCGGTTCGGGGGCGTCGACGCGGTGATCCATGTCGCGGCGCTCGACTCGGTCTTCGGCGGCCTGCGGGACGCCGACTTCGACTCCTGGCGCGCGGTCGTGGACGTCAACCTCTTCGGCACACTGCGGATGACCCGCGCCTGCCTGCCGTCGCTCACCGCGCGCGGCGGCGGGTCGGTGGTGCTGATCGGCACCCAGTCGTCGGTGGCCGCGCCCTCGCAGGTGCAGCAGGCGGCGTACGCGGCGTCCAAGGGCGCGCTGGTCTCCGCGATGTACTCGCTGGCGCGCGAGCTGGGCCCGGACCGGATACGGGTCAACACCGTGCAGCCCGGCTGGATGTGGGGCCCGCCGGTGGCGGCGTACGTACGGTTCACGGCGGATGCCGAGGGCGTACCGGAATCCGAGGTACTCGGCCGGCTGACCGAGCGGATGGCGCTGCCCGAGCTCGCGACGGACGCGGACGTGGCCGAGACCGCGGTCTTCCTGGCCTCCGACCGGGCGCGCGCCATCACCGGCCAGTCCCTGCTGGTCAACGCGGGCGAGCTGATGCGCTAGCCGCCCCTTCCGCCCCCTCCTTCGAGGAAGCGCGTATCCATCGGTGCGCAGCGGCGCCTACGGGCCGGTCGGTGTTCGGCGGCGCGTACGGGCGAGTCGGCGCATCCGGGCAGGTCGGCGCGGACCGGCACGTCTGCGCGTACGGGCAAGTCGGTGCGGACAGGCGGGTCGGTGCGTACGGGTATGCGGGTGTAGCCGGACAACTCGTTACGTACGGGCAAGCGGGTGCGTACGGGCAGACGGCGCCCGGCGAAGTGTCCGCTCATCGTGTGTTCGGCGTCATGTTCGGGACAACGCCCAAGCGGGTCAAGAGACGGCAAAATCGTTCGGTTAGCTGATCCCTGTTCATATCCATGACCCTTCATGCTCTTGACCGGTCCGCTCGTTGAGCGGTTCAATCCCCCAAGTCCCCGCTCCTGTGCGGGGATACCGCCCCACAGGACGTCACGGCGAAGTGATCCACGTTCACAAGGCGGACCCCTGGAGGGGGCATGAACAGTCTCGACTGGGCCGTGCTCATCGGCTACTTCGGCGTGATGATCGCGATCGGTGTGTGGTCGCACCGGCGGGTGGACGACGTCGGCGACTTCTTCACCGCGGGCGGCAAGATGCCGTGGTGGCTGTCCGGCATCTCCCACCACATGTCCGGCTACAGCGCGGTGATGTTCACCGGCTACGCGGGCATCGCCTACCAGTACGGCATCACCTCCTACGTGACCTGGTCCTTCCCCATCGCCATCGGTATCGCCATCGGCGCCAGACTCTTCGCGGGGCGGCTGAACCGGCTGCGCTCACGGCTCGGTGTCGCCTCGCCGCTGGAGTACCTCAAGGACCGCTACAACCTGCCGACGCAGCAGGCGCTCGCCTGGTCCGGTGTGCTGCTGAAGATCGTGGACGTGGGCGCCAAATGGGCCGCCATCGCCACCCTGTTGTCCGTCTTCACCGGGATGTCACTGAACCAGGGCATCCTCATCACCGGCGTGATCACCGGCATCTACTGCACGGTCGGCGGGCTGTGGGCGGACGCGCTCACCGAGCTGGGCCAGTTCGTCATCCAGTTGCTGGCGGGTGTGGCGATGCTGGTCACCGTCCTGGGTGAACTGGGCGGCTTCAGCGCGCTGTGGACCGTATGGGACAAGCTGCCGGACACCCACACCCAGCCGACCGTCGGCCCGTACACCCTCACGTTCCTGCTCGCGTATCTCTTCATCAAGACCTTCGAGTACAGCGGCGGCATGTGGAACCAGGCCCAGCGCTATATGGCCACCCGCGACGCCCGGCAGGCCAAGCGGTCGGCGCGGCTGTCGGCGGCGCTGTGGTTCGTCTGGCCGCTGGTCCTCTTCTTCCCGATGTGGGCCGCGCCCCTGCTGGTCAAGGCGGCGAAGCCGGACGCCTCCGACTCGTACGCGCTGCTGACCGAGCGCCTGCTGCCGCACGGTCTGCTGGGCCTGGTGGTCGTCGGCTTCTTCTCGCACACGATGGCCATGTGCTCCTCGGACGCCAACGCCATCTCCGCGGTCTTCACCCGCGATATCGCGCCCGCACTGCCGAAGCTCGGCGCGAAGGCCCGCACCTGGTCGCACAAGGCGGGGCTGCTGGCCGCGCGGCTGTCGACGGTGTCCTTCCTGGCGCTGTCGATGGCCATCGCGACGCAGGTCAACTCCCCCACGTTCAAGGACATCATCACGGTCGTCATCAAGTGGGTGGCCGGACTCGTCGGGCCGATCTCCATCCCGTTCCTGCTCGGCATGCTGCCGGTGTTCCGCCGGTCCGGTCCGACGGCGGCCCTGGTGTCCTGGGCGGCCGGCCTGTTCGCCTTCTGGCTGACGAACTACGGACTGGACGGCGTCCAGCTGCAGATCCAGATCGTGTCGCCGGTCGCCACCTCGCTGGTGCTCTTCGTCCTGATCGGGTTCCTCAGGCCGGAGGACACCCCGGAACGGGATGCGCTGCTGGCGCGTATCAACTCCGGTGGCGACGGGGACGGAGACGGGGAGCGTGGTGACGGTGCGGCCGCGGGGGCGGCCGCTGTCGCGGGGGATGCGCCCAGGGGGACGTGACGGGCGGGCGGATCCGGTCAGGCGCGCGGGTACCGGGCGAGCCAGCCCGGTGCCGAACCGGCCGGGCTGTGCAACGCGGCCCCCTGCGTCATCTCCATCGCGAAATCGTCGGCCAGCTGCAGGATCGTGTCCCGGCCCTCCAGCTCGACCAGCCACACCGGCGGCAGCGCCGTCTCGCCGTGCAGCGTGCCCAGCAGATTCCCGCAGATGGCACCGGTCGAATCGCTGTCTCCGCCGTGGTTGACGGCGAGCAGCAGCCCGTGGCGGATGTCCTCGGCGACCAGCGCGCAGTACACGCCCATCGCCAGCGCCTCCTCCGCCGTCCAGCCCTCCCCCAGCGACTCCACCCGCTCCGCCGTCGGCGCGCCCTGCCGTACGGCGGCGAGCGCGCGCTGGAGGGCTTCGGTGGTCTCCTCGTGGCCGGGGCGGGCGGCCAGCTGCGCCAGCGTCTTCCGCACGGCGCCGTCGAGGTCCTCGCCACGGGCCAGCGCATGGCTGATGACCGCGAACGCGCCGGCCGCCAGATAGCCGGTGGGGTGGCCGTGCGTCTGCGCCGCGCACTCGGCGGCGAGCTGGAAGACCAGCTGCGGCTCCCAGCCGACCAGCAGACCGAACGGCGCGGAGCGCATCACCGCGCCGCACCCCTTGGAGCCGGGGTTCTTGGGCTGGTCCAGCGTGCCCATCGTGTCGTCGCCGAGACCCGACAGACAGGCCCGGCCGGGCGCCCTCCGGGAGTACAGCCACTCCTCGCGGGCGAGCCAGCCGTCGTCCTTCTTGCGCTCGTCCGGGCCCCAGTCGCGCTGGGTGGCGGCCCAGCGCAGATAGGCGCGGTGGACGTCGGTGGGCGGGTGCCAGGCGCCGGTGTCGCGGCGCACCTGGGCCCGGATCAGGCCGTCCACCGTGAACAGGGTCATCTGGGTGTCGTCGGTGACCGCACCGCGCCGCCCGTAGGCCGGCACGTAATCCGTGACGCCCTCCTGGCCGTGCGCCTGGCGGATCGCGGCCAGGGAGTCGAATTCGATCCCCGCGCCGAGCGCGTCGCCGATGGCGCCGCCGAGCAGGCAGCCGCGCACCCGGCTGCGGAAGTCCTGCTGTTCGGCGCGGCCCCAGATAGCGGTGTTGTCTGCCGCTGCGCTCACTGCGCCCCTCCCGAAGCTCGCCTCGTCCCGGGGGCCCGGCGGGCTCCCTTGGCGCAGCACTGTAATCGACCACGACTGATCGGTTCGGGGTCGGCGGCGTATTGCGCACAGTCGCCCGGGAGACGGTTTCCGATCGGTAAACAACCGGCGGGTAACCTTCACCGGTCGCCCACCGGCCGTCGGCAATCTCCACCGGCCTTCACCGGCCCGTCGGCCCGATCGGCACCAGGTGGCGGTGCGGTACCCCGGCCGGGGGCGGGCGGGCCGCTCCGCACGTCGCCCCGAACACCCGCCCGTTCGATACTGCTACGGGCGTCCGCTGGGCATGCTCTCCGCATGTCCGAGTACGAGTGGGACCGCACCACCATGGCCGTCGTCGCCTCCGCGCTCTCCGGCGACAGCGACGGCGCGGTGGAACTCCTCCGGCCGCTCCCCCAGCGCGATGTCTGCCATATCGCGGTCCGGCTGGCCGCGATGGCCGCCGATGCGCTGATCGCCGCGGCCCAGGACGCCGGAGGCGACCGGGAGGAGGCGCTGTCGCAGTGGCAGCAGTGCATCCTCCAGCACGAGACCGAGTCCGAGGAGTGAGACGGAGTACGGGGGACGGGGCGGCGTACGGGGGATGGGGCGGAGCGCCGCCGCGCGGTCCGTGAGCCCGGGTCCCGGGTCCCGGATGCCGGGCGGTTCCGGCGCGCCCCGGAGCCCGGCCCCGCTCCCCCGGCTCGGGCTCCGGCTCACGCTCCTCCGGCTACTGTTCCAAGACCGGGAGCAGCTCCGGAAGATGGCCGTCCGAGGCCCGCGCCACGGACTGCCGCTCGTCGCTGACCTGGCCGTACAGCGTCGTACGGGGCCGGGCCGGGCGGCCCGCCTCGTCGGCGATGGCGACCAGGTCCTGGACCGAGCGGTACGAGCCGTAACTGGAGCCCGCCATCCGGGAGATGGTCTCCTCCATCAGGGTGCCGCCCAGGTCGTTGGCGCCCGAGCGCAGCATCTCGGCGGCGCCCTCCTTGCCGAGCTTGACCCAGCTGGTCTGGATGTTGGTGATGTGCGGGTGCAGCAGCACCCGGGCCATGGCCGTCACCGCGCGGTTGTCGCGGGTGGTGGGGCCGGGGCGGGCGATACCGGCGAGGTAGACGGGGGCGTTGGTGTGGATGAAGGGGAGGGTGACGAACTCCGTGAAACCGCCGGTCTCCTGCTGGATCTCGGCGAGCAGCCGGAAGTGGCCGAGCCAGTGGCGGGGCTGGTCGACATGGCCGTACATCATCGTCGAGGACGAGCGGATGCCCAGCTCATGGGCGGTCTTGATGACCTCGACCCAGGTGGCGGTGGGGAGCTTGCCCTTGGTGAGGACCCAGCGGACCTCGTCGTCGAGGATCTCGGCGGCCGTACCGGGAATGGTGTCCAGACCGGCGGCCTTGGCCTCGGTCAGCCATTCGCGGATCGACAGACCGGTGCGGGTCGCGCCGTTGACGACCTCCATCGGCGAGAAGGCGTGCACGTGTATACCGGGCACGCGCTCCTTGACGGCCCGCGCGATGTCGAAATAGGCCGTACCGGGCAGATCCGGGTGGATACCGCCCTGCATGCAGACCTCCACCGCGCCCACGTCCCACGCCTGTTGCGCGCGGTCGGCGACCTGCGACAGCGAGAGGGTGTAGGCGTCGGCGTCCGTACGGCGCTGGGCGAAGGCGCAGAACCGGCAGCCGGTGTAGCAGACGTTGGTGAAGTTGATGTTCCTGGTGACGATGTAGGTGACGTCGTCGCCGACCGTGGCCCGGCGCAGCTCGTCGGCGATCTTGCAGAGCGCGTCCAGTGCGGGGCCGTCGGCGTGCAGCAGGGCCAGCGCCTGGTCGTCGGTGAGCTTGGTGGGGTCGTCGGCGGCGACGGACAGCGCCGCGCGGACGTCGGTGTCGATCCGGGACGGCACCATCCCGGGGGCGGCGGCCTCGCGCAGCGCCTCCCAGTCGCCGTACACCTCGTCGAAATCGTCGCGCCGGTCGCCCGTGCGGCCCTCGGTGTCGATGGTGTGGTGCAGATCCGTACGGCCCGAGGCGCCCAGGGAGAAGCCCTCGTCGGGCTCCTGCCAGGGCCGGCCGACGACGGCCGCGTCCTCGACGGCCAGGCCCGTCTCCGGGTCGGCCAGCGCGCGGACGTGCGGCAGCAGCCGGGGGTCCAGCCAGGGCTCGCCGCGCTGGATGAACTCGGGGTAGATGGGCAGCCGTTCACGCAGGTCGAACCCGGCGGCGGCGGTGCGGGCGGCCAGGTCGTCGATCTGCGGCCAGGGGCGCTCGGGGTTCACATGGTCGCGGGTCAGCGGGGAGACGCCGCCCCAGTCGTCGATGCCGGCCGCGATGAGCAGCTCGAATTCCCCGTCGACCAGGTTGGGCGGCGCCTGGATGCGGGTCGAGGGGCCCATGATGTGCCGGGCCACCGCGATGGTTGCGGCCAGCTCCTCCAGTTCGGCGTCCGGCATACCGCGCATGGCCGTGTCCGGTTTGGCGCGGAAGTTCTGCATGATGAGTTCCTGGATGCCGTGGTAGGCACGCTGGATGCGGCGCAGCGCGAAGAGGGACTCGGCGCGCTCCGCGTAGTTCTCACCGATACCGATCAGCAGTCCCGTGGTGAAGGGGACGTTGGAGCGCCCCGCGTCCTCCAGGACGCGCAGCCGGACGGCCGGTTCCTTGTCGGGCGAGCCGTGGTGCGGGCCGCCGGGCTCGCTCCACAGCCGCTCGGCCGTCGTCTCCAGCATCATGCCCAGGGACGGCGCGACGGGCTTGAGGCGCTGGAAGTCCGTCCAGGACAGCACCCCGGGGTTGAGGTGCGGCAGCAGCCCGGTCTCCTCCAGGACCCGGATGGCCATGGCGCGTACGTACGAGAGCGTGTCGTCGTAGCCGTGCGCCTCCAGCCATTCGCGGGCCTCGGGCCAGCGCTCCTCCGGTTTGTCGCCGAGCGTGAACAGGGCCTCCTTGCAGCCCATTTCGGCGCCGCGCCGCGCGATGTCGAGCACCTCGTCGGGCGACATGAACATCCCGTGGCCGTCGCGGCGCAGCTTGCCGGGGACGGTGACGAAGGTGCAGTAGTGGCACTTGTCGCGGCAGAGCCGGGTGAGGGGGATGAAGACCCCCTTCGAGTACGTGATGACGCCCGGTCGGCCCGCGGCTTCCAGGCCCGCGTCCCGCACCCGGGCCGCCGAGGCGCACAGGTCCTGGAGGTCGTCGCCGCGGGCCTGGAGCAGCACCGCGGCCTCGGCGGCGTCCAGCGCGACGCCGTCGCGGGCCCGCTTGAGGGCGCGGCGCATGGAGTTCGCCGTCGGCCGCTCCGGCCGGTCGGCCGCGACGCCCGTGCCGGAGTCGCCGCCTCGATCGGATCCCTGGTCAGGTCCCTGCACGCTGGAAGTCATCCTCCGAGCATACGAGCGCCCACCGACAGCGCCGCCGCCGGACAACCGGTGGCCGGTGTGCCGCTGATCACGTCAGACGGAGGTTGCCTCCGCAGCGGATCGGGGCACGTCCGCGCACGCGGGGTGCGTCCGGCCACCGGAGCGGCCGCCCCGGTTACAGGCCCGCCAGGAGCTCGTCGGAGTAAGTCCGGGTCAGGAACTCCAGGTTGTGGCCGTCGGGGTCGTCCAGATAGACGCCGCGGCCGCCGTCCAGGTGGTTGATCACCTGCGGCTGGCTGTGCTGAGGGTCGGCCCAGTAGGGCAGCTCACGGGCCTGGATGCGGGCCAGGATCGCGTCGAACTCGTCCTCCGTCACCAGGATCGCGTAGTGCGTGGGGACGAACTCCCCTCCGGCGGCGAGATGCTCCGCGTAGTCCAGCACCACGTTGTCCAGCCGGACGGCGGCGAACGGGCCGTACTCCTTGGGCTCGGGAGCCCCCAGAAGGTCGGCCAGGAACCGCGCGGAGGCGCGACGGTCGGTGCTGTGCACGATCGTGTGGTCGAGTCGAGGCATGGTGATCTCCTTGGACCGTTGATCTGTGGATCTGATCTGTGGATCTACTTGGTGGATCTGCTCGATGGGTCTGCTTGGGGGGGCTGGTCGGTGGATCTGGTCGGTGGATCCGGTCCGACGTGACGGCTGTGCGGTTGGTCGGTTCCGGCTCCGTGTCTCCGGCTGGGCGCCTCCCGCTTCGTGATTTCCGCTCCGCGGGCCTTCGCTTCGCGGGCTTTCGCTCCGTGATTTCCGCTCCGCCGATTTCCGCTCCGCGGGACTTCCCCATCGACGCTACGACCGGCCGGGGCCGCCGCGGATCGGTCTGCGGTACCGGAACCGCCCCGGGCGCCGTACGCCGATGGTCCTAGGCAGCCGGCCGGTCGCGGGCCCGACGCGCCCGCGATGCCCCCGGGCGGGCGCCCCCTCTCGCGAATGGCCGAACCCGTCACAAGTACTGCGCGAAATCGTCCAGGGTCCGCAGCACCGTCGCCTCGTCGGCCGGTGGCAGCTGCAGCACCACCTCCGTCAGGCCCAGGTCCCGGTAGTAGGCCAGTTTTCCGGCCGACGGTTTGACGGCGTACGGCACCACCACCGGGTCACCGGCCCGCCCGGCGTCCGCCCACACCCGGCGCAGCTCCGGAAGGCTCTCGCCGAGGCCCCGTCCGCCGATCGGCAGCCAGCCGTCCGCGTACCCGGTGATCTGCCCGAAGAGCCGGGGGCCGGCCGCGCCGCCGACCAGGGTGCGCGGTGCGCCGTTCGCCGGCTTGGGGTACGCGAACGAGGCCCGTACGGATCCGAACTCGCCCTTGTACGCCGTCGGTTCCGCCGCCCACAGGGCCCGCATCAGCGCCATCCGGTCACGCGTCAGCTCGCGCCGGGTGGACCACTGGACACCGTGGTCGGCGGCTTCCTCCACGTTCCAGCCGAAGCCGACGCCGAGCGTGAAACGGCCGCCGGAGAGGAAGTCGAGGGTCGCGATCTGCTTGGCGAGGGCGACCGGGTCGTGCTGGGCGACGAGGGTGATGCCGGTGCCCAGGCCGAGCCGCCCGGTGACGGCGGCGGCCTGGGCGAGCGCGACGAACGGGTCGAGGGTGCGGCCGTATTCGCGGGGCAGCGGCTCGCCCATGGGGGCGGGGGTGTCGCGGCTCGCCGGGATGTGGGTGTGCTCGGGGAGATAGAGGCCGGCGAAGCCACGCTGCTCCAGCTCACGGGCCAGCCGGTCCGGCCGGATCGTCTCGTCGGTCAGGAAGATCGTGGTCGCGATCCGCATGCGGGGTACCTCCGCGTCAGGCGTGTGAGTGACCGCATGTTGCCTTACCGACCGCGGGTTATCCACAGCCCTTTTCCTTCGTGTCACACCCGCGTACAACAGTTTTCAGACGACGACACGAGGCGATACACGGCGATACCCAGCGCTACGAATCGGTATGCGGCGGTACGGGGCAGTACGCGGCCGCGGCAGAGGACAGGGGGCGGCATGGACCGGCGCGACGTTCTGAAGCTTGCGGCAGCCGCGGGTGCGGCGGGTGCGCTCACGCTCAACGGCGTGAGTTTCGCCGCCGCGGCGCCCGCGGCCGGGCACCCCGCGGGGGCGGGCCGCGCCCGGGGCGAGCAGACCCGCAGGGTCACCGGGCGGCTGCCGGCGGGCGCACCGGACTTCGTCTATCTCCCGGTCGAAGTGCCGCCCGGCGTCCGCGAGATCGCCGTCGCCTACCGCTATGACAGACCCGCCGTCCCCGAGGGCACGTCCGGTAACGCCTGCGACATCGGGATCTTCGACGAACGCGGTACGGCCCTGGGCGTTGCGGGCTTCCGCGGCTGGTCGGGCGGGGCGCGTACGGAGTTCTTCCTGCGCGCCGACGACGCCACCCCCGGGTACCTCCCGGGCCCCGTCAACGCCGGCACCTGGCATATCGCGCTCGGTCCGTACACCATCGCGCCCCAGGGCCTGGTCTACGACGTCAGTGTCACCCTGCGCTACGGCCCCCGGGGGCACACCCCCGCGCCCGTCCATCCGCCCGAGCGCGCCCGGGGCCGCGGCCGGGCGTGGTACCGGGGGGACAGCCATCTGCACTCGGTCCACTCCGACGGCAGGCGCACGCCCGCCGAGATCGCCGCGCTGGCCCGCGCCGCCGGGCTGGACTTCATCAACACCTCCGAGCACAACACCACCTCCGCACACGGCGCCTGGGCCGGCCTGTGGGGCGATGACCTGCTCATTCTCACCGGCGAGGAGATCACCACCCGCAATGGCCACGTGGTGGCGATGGGCACCGACGCCGGCACGTTCATCGACTGGCGCTACCGGGCCCGCGACAACGCCTTCGGCAGATACGCGCGCGCCATCCGGCGGGCCGGCGGCCTGGTCATCCCGGCGCATCCGCACGCCACCTGCCTGGGCTGCGGCTGGAAGTTCGGCCTGACCGAGGCGGACGCGGTGGAGGTCTGGAACGGCCCGTACACCCCCGATGACGAGATCACCCTCGCCGAATGGGACAACACCCTCGTCGCCCACACCCGCGGCCGGGCGGCCTGGCTGCCCGCCGTCGGCCACAGCGACGCCCATCGCGACCCGGACGTCGTCGGCCTCCCGCAGACCGTCGTACTGGCCGACGACCTCTCCCGGCGCGCCCTCCAGGACGGCATCCGGGCCGGCCGGGTCTGGATAGCCGAGTCCTCGGAGATCGACCTCACCTTCACCGTCAGCGGGGAGCGCGGTGCGCACGCCGGCATCTCCGAGCGCCTCGCCGTTCCCCGCACGGACCGGGTCACCGCCCGGCTGGCGGTCTCCGGCGCCCCGGGCTGCACGGTCGGCTTCGTCACCGACCAGGGCAGCGTGTACACGGCGCCGCTCCCGCCCGCCGGTACCGGCACCGTCAGCTGGCAGACCACCCCCGACCACGCCGCCTACATACGCGCCGAGGTCCGCCACCCCGCGACCGTCCCGGGGCTCCCGGGCCCGATGGCCGCCCTCACCAACCCGGTCTTCCTGGGCCGCGACTGAATCCCGGAACCGCTTCCGCCCGGACCGCGGAATAACCGGAGCCACCCACCGGTTGCGGCGCACAGACAGTTCCGGTTCTGCTCCATCGAGGAGGAATCTCTGATGCGTGCGCTCGTTGTCGATCATTCCGCGCCCGGTCGGCTCGCTCTCGGTACCGTCCCCGACCCGGTCCCCGGGCCCGATGAGGTACTGGTCAAAATCAGCGCGGTATCGCTGAACTACGGCGAACTGCCCAAGTCCGAGGAGGTCGCCGAGGGGACCGTCCCGGGCTGGGACGCGGCGGGCGTGGTCGAGCGGGCCGCCGCGAGCGGTCGCGGACCCCGGCCCGGCGACCGGGTCGTCACCTGGGGCTGGGACGCCGGCTGGGCCGAGCTGCGCGCCGTCCCGGTCGGTGAACTCGCGGTGCTGCCCGACACGGTGGACTTCAGCACGGCCGCCGCCCTCCCCGTGGCGGGCCTGACGGCGCTGCGCGCGCTCCGTACGGCGGAGGTCCGCCCCGGACAGCGCGTGGCCGTCACCGGCGCCTCGGGCGGTGTGGGGCGCTTCGCGGTCCAGCTCGCCCATCAGGCGGGCGCCGAGGTGTACGCGTTCGTCGGCAGCCCGGCCCGTGGCGAGGGTCTGGCCGCGCTCGGCGCGGACCATGTGCTGACCGACCCGACCGGCCTCGACACCCCGGTGGACATCGTGCTGGACAACGTCGGCGGGTCACTCCTCGCCGAACTGCTCGGCCGTACCGCCCCGGGCGGCACGGTCATCTCCATCGGCTCCACCTCGGGCGAGCCGACCCCGATCCAGCCCTACCAGCTGCCCTTGGGCCGGCTGACCCTCGTCGGCATCCAGGCCGGCGGCGACACCGGCGCCGATCTGGCCCACCTCGTCCGCCTCACGGCCGAGGGCCGCCTCCAGCCGAGCGTGGATCGGGTGGCCGACTGGGCACAGGCCGGCGAGACCGCCACCGCCCTCGTCAACCGCGAGATCCGCGGCAAGGCGATCCTGACCGTCAGCTGACCGCGCGGGCCGCGGGCGGGGCGGACCGGTACCCGCGGACGGAGCGCCGTACGCCGGATGCCATCCGCCAACGGGCGCAGCCCCGGCCGTTATGCGCGGACGGATGCGGACCCCGTCCGAGCACAGCGAACGGGGTCCGCACCCACGGGAAAGCCGCCCCGCCGCTACCCCGACTCCTACCCCTACTCCTCCACCACCATCGCCGGGGTGGACCGCGTGAGCACCTCGCCGCGGAAGAACCCCGGGCTGCGGCGCTGCATCACCAGCATGATCAGGAAGCCGACGAGCAGCAGGCCGACGCCGATGATGAAGACCGAGCCGATACCGAAGACCGAACTGCCGGAGCCGTAGGCGGGGTTCCACATATCGATCAGCGTCTTGAGGAAGACGGCCGTCAGGACGACCCCGCCGAGGGCCGGGAAAACGCCCTTGAACAGCAGGTCGCGGGTCGAGTTGCGCAGCTCGCGGCGGAAGAACCAGGCACAGGCGAAGGCGGTGATCGCGTAGTAGAAGCAGATCATGAGGCCGAGCGCGTAGATGGTGTCGACGAGGACGTTCTCGCTGAGGAAGGTCATCACGGCGTAGAAGACGCCGGTGGCCACACCGGCCGCGACGGTGGCCTTGCCCGGGGAGCGGAACCGCGGGTGGATCCGGGCGAAGGACGGCGGCAGCGCCTCGTACGCGCTCATCGCCAGGACCGTACGGGCCACCGGGATGAAGGTGGTCTGGAGGCTGGCGGCGGCCGAGGCGAGGACCGCGACGAAGAGCAGCACGCCGAGCACGGTGCCCATGACGGGGTTGGCGAGGGTGGCGAAGACGTTGTCGGCGGTGTCCGGGTTGCCCAGGCCCGGTCCCTTGTCGCCGACGCCGGAGAACATCTGGGCGGCCACCGCGGTGAGCAGGTAGGAGCCGATCAGCACGACCATGGCCAGCAGGGCGGCGCGGCCGGGCGTCTGCTTGCTGCCCTCGGTCTCCTCGTTGACCGTGAGGCAGGTGTCCCAGCCCCAGAACATGAAGATGGAGAGCGACAGACCTGCCGTGAAGGCGGAGAAGGACTCGACGGCGAACGGGTCGAACCAGGTCCAGGAGAAGTCGAGGGAGCCGGCGAACTCGCCGGCGCGGGCCTTGATCACGGCCATCACGATGAAGACGGCGAGCACCGCGAGCTGCAGGCCGACCAGCGCGTACTGCACGCCCTTGGTGGCGGTCATCCCGCGGTAGCTGATGGCCGTGGCGACGGCGATGAAGGCCAGGCAGGTCAGGACGTGGACGACTTTGTTGCCGTCCAGGGCGGCGACGGCCGGATTGCCGGTGAGTTCACCGAGCAGGAGGTAGAAGAACGAGGTGGCGACGCCGGCCAGGTTGGAGAGCACGATGATCGTCGCGATCACCAGGCCCCAGCCGCACATCCAGCCGATGCGCGGGCCGAACGCCTTCACCGACCAGGTGAAGGAGGTGCCGCAGTCGGGGACCGCCTTGTTCAGCTCGCGGTAGGCGAAGGCGACGAGCAGCATCGGCAGGAAGCCCGCGAGGAAGACGGCGGGCATCTGGAGGCCGACCTTGCTGACGGTCGGCCCGAGGGTGGAGGTGAGGCAGTACACGGGCGCGACGGTCGAGATGCCGATCACCGAGCTGCCGAGCAGGCCGACGGAGTTGCCGCTGAGGCCCTTGTTACGGGTGTCGCTGCTGGTACCGACGACGCTCGTTACCGTGTCTCCGGTCTGGGGCCGGGGGTCTACCTGAACCATGAACAGGACGTTAAGCGCTGCTGTTTCCGCATCCGGAGCACCAAGCTCCGCCGTCGACACCTTCGCTACACAGGTGAATTTTCAATGATGACCAAGCAATAGGGAGAAGAAGCCGGGCTGCACCTTTGACTTACGGGGCACAACCCAACTCTTCCGCATTGCGATAACCGCAGCGCTGTCCGTTTTATGGCGGTTCAAAAATTTCCCGCCGGCCTCCGCGACGCCTCACCCCGGCCAGACGACGGACTGCAACTCGCTGTACGCGTGCAGCGCGTACGAGCCCACATCGCGGCCGACCCCGCTGCGCTTGAAGCCGCCGAACGGGGCCTCCATGTGCCGGCCGATGGTGTTGACCCCGACCCCGCCGGCCCGCAGCCGCCCCGCGACCCGGAAGGCGCGGGCCACATCGCCGGACCAGACATAGTCCAGCAGCCCGTAGTCGCTGTCGTTGGCGAGCGCAATGCCCTCCTCCTCGTCGTCGAAGGGCACGACCGCCACCACCGGGCCGAAGATCTCCTCGCGCACCACCCGCATCGCGTGCGTACAGTCCGCGAAGAGCGTCGGCGCGACATAGAAGCCGCGCTCCCGCGCCGGGCGCTCGCCGCCGGTCACCAGCCGCGCGCCCTCCTCGGCCGCCAGCGCCACATACGACTCGATACGGTCCCGGTGCGCCGCGGAGATCACCGGGCCGACGACGGTCCCCCGCTCCCGCGGATCGCCGACCGTCAACTGCTCCGCGTACCGGGCGAGTCCCTCCACCAGCCGCCGGTAGATCCCGCGCTGCGCCAGCACCCGGGTCGGCGCGGTGCAGATCTGCCCGCTGTAGAAGGAGAACGTCGTGCCGATACCGGCCACCGCCGAGCGCAGATCGGCGTCGTCGAAGACCAGCGCCGCGCCCTTGCCGCCCAGCTCCATCAGCTGCCGCTTCATCCCGCGGCCGCACACCTCCGCGATCCGCTGCCCGACGGCCGTCGAACCGGTGAAGCTGACCATGTCCACACCGTCCGCCGCCACCACCGCCTCCCCGACCTCCGGGCGCGCACCGGTGACGACATTGACCACCCCCGGCGGCGCCCCGGCCTCGGCCAGCGCCTCGGCCATCCGGTACACCGACAGCGGATCCTGCGGCGCCGGTTTGACGACGACCGTGTTGCCCATCGCCAGCGCCGGCGCGACCTTGCCCGCCGGGTTGGCCCACGGGTTGTTGTACGAGGTGATGCAGGCGACCACGCCCACCGGGCGGCGCACCGCGAGCGCCCCGAGGACGCCCGCCTTCCCCAGCGGCCCCGCCTCGTTGACCTGCGGCGGCAGCCCGGTCTCCAGCGGCTCCAGGGCGCCGCGCGCGTACCGCCGGAAGCGCGCAGCGGCCACCCCGACCTGCATCCCCCGCGCGGTGGCGGCCGTCGCGCCGCTCTCCGCCTGCGCCAGCTCCGCGTACCCGGCGGACTCGCGGCGCAGCACCGCCGCCGTACGGTCCAGGACGGCGGCCCGCTCCTCGGGGGCCGTCCGCGACCAGCTCTCGAAGGCGTCGCGGGCCGCGTCCACCGCCGCGGCCACCTGCGCCCCGCTCGCCTCCGGCGCCCGTCCGACGACCTCCTCGGTCGCCGGGTTCAGCACGTCGTAGTACCCCAGCTCCGGCTCGGTCCACTCCCCGCCGATGAACAGCCGCCACGCACCGGCCACTTCGCTGACGCCCGCCCCGGCCCGGCCGGTCACCGGGTGCTCACCGTCCTGGTGTCCCGGCCCGACCGCAGTACCGTCCCGGGCACCGCGCCGGTCACCTCGTCCATCCTGATCGTCTCCACGCCGTTGACCCGTACGCTCACGATCCCGACCGCCCGCGAGTCCAGCCGCGGCCCGTCGCCCGGCAGATCGTGCACGAGCCTGGCGGGGCCCGCGTCGATCCGCGCCGGGTCGAAGAGCACCAGGTCGGCGTGGTACCCCTCGGCGATCCGGCCGCGTTCCCGCAGCCCGAACAGCCGGGCCGGTTCGTCGGTCAGCAGCTGCACGGCCCGCTCCAGGCCGACGAGCCGGCGCCCGCGCAGACAGTCCCCGAGGAAGCGGGTGGTGTACGGCGCACCGCACATCCGGTCCAGATGGGCGCCCGCGTCCGAGCCGCCCAGCAGGACGTCCTCGTGCCGCCAGGTCTCCTGGCGCAGCGCCCAGCTGGCCGGGTCGTTGTCGGTGGGCATCGGCCACAGGACCGTACGCAGCTGGTCGTTGGCGCAGATCTCGACGAGGCAGTGGAACGGTTCCAGACCGCGTTCGGCGGCGATGTCGCCCACCACCCGGCCGCTGAGTCCCTCGTTCGCCGCGGAGTAGGTGTCGCCGATGACGTACCGGTCGAAGCGCGCGAGCCGGCGGAAGACCCCGGCCTCCTTGCTGCCGGCGCGGCGCAGCAGCTCGGCGCGGACGCCGGGCTCGCGCAGCCTGGCGATCCGTTCGGGCACCGGCAGGCCGAGGATCTCGCCCCAGCCCGGGATGAGGTTGAGCGCGCAGAAGGTGCCCAGCGACATGTTCATCGGGGTGAGGATCGGCATGGTCAGGGCCACGATGCGGCCGCCCGCCGCACGGGCCCGTGCGCTGGCCGTCAGCTGGCGCGGCACCCGTTCCGGGACGGCCGCGTCGATCGTCAGCACGTTCCAGTTCAGCGGGCGGCCGGCGGCCACCGACATCTGCACCAGCAGATCGATCTCGGCGTCGTCGAACTGGTCGAGGCAGCCCGCGACGATGGCCTCCAGCTGGGTGCCCTCGTGGTCGGCCACCGCCCGGGACAGGGCGAGGAGTTCGGCGGGGCGCGCGTACCGGGAGGCGACCGGCTGCCCGTCGCCGTCGGAGTGGGTGCCCGACTGGGTCGTGGACAGCCCCCAGGCGCCGGCGTCCATCGCCTCGTGGAAGAGCCGCTCCATCGCCGCGAGCTGGTCGTCGGTCGGCTGTCCGCCCACCGCGTCGGCGCCCATCACATACCGGCGCAGCGCGCAGTGGCCCACCATGAAGCCCGCGTTGACCGCGATCCGGCCCTCCAGCGCGTCCAGGAAGTCGCCGAAGGTGTGCCAGTTCCAGGGCGCGCCCTCCTCCAGCGCGACCAGCGACATGCCCTCGACCTTGCTCATCATCCGCCGGGTGTAGTCGGCATCCCCGGGCCGGTCGGGGTGGAGCGGGGCGAGGGTGAAACCGCAGTTGCCGCCCGCGACGGTGGTGACGCCGTGGTGGAGCGAGGGGGTGGCGTACGGATCCCAGAACAGCTGGGCGTCGTAGTGCGTATGCGGGTCGACGAAGCCGGGGGCGAGCACCAGACCGGTGGCGTCCTCACTGGTCCGGGCCGCTTCGCCGGCCGTCCCGGGTTCCGCGATGAGCGCGATCCGCCCGTCCCGGATGCCGAGGTCGGCGACGTGGGAGGGCGCGCCCGTCCCGTCCACGACGGTCGCGCCCTTGATCAGGTGGTCGAGCATGCCTGGCTCCCTTTCTCGGTGCGGTACGGGTGCGGTACGGGCGTTCGCGAGTGGTGGGGCGGGCGGTGTACGGGCGCGGGGCGGCGCCTCGGACGAGCTCTGGCGACGGGGCGCGTGGGCCTGTGGTGGCGGCTAGCGCCGTCCCGCCGTCTGCCGGAAGCGGGTGGTGCGGTGCACCGGATCGGTGTCGATCTTCGGGATGACGTGCTCGCCGATCAGCTTGATGGAGTCGATCGTGTCCTGGTAGCCGATGCCGATCGGCAGGCCGAAGGAGAGCTGGTCGGCGCCGGCCTGCTCCCACCGCTTGCACTGCCGGAGCACCTCGTCCGGATCGCCGCAGATCAGCAGCTCCTCGGCGATCAGCAGCTCGATGACCTCCTCGGTGTACTCGGGCAGCAGCTCCGGCCAGCGCGGGATGCCCTCGGGCCGCGGGAAGGTGTCGTGGTAGCGGAAGAGCAGCGACTGGAGGTAGTTGAGCCCGCCGCCGACCGCGATCTCCACCGCCTTCTCGTGTGTCTCCGCGCAGATCGCCGTGGACGTCACCATGACGTTGTCGTTGACGAAGTCCCCTATCGGCTCCGCCTCCTTGACGGCCGTCTTGTACGAGTCGACGACCCACTCCATGTCGGCGACCTTCTGCACGCTGAAGCCCAGCACTCCCAGGCCCTTCTTGCCGGCCATCGCGTACGAGGACGGTGACCCGGCGGCGTACCACATCGCCGGATGCGAGGACCCGTACGGCTTGGGCAGGACCTTGCGCGGCGGCAGCTCCCAGTGTTTGCCCTTGAAGCCGGCGTACTCGTCCTGGAGCCACATCTTGGGGAACTCCGCGATGGTCTCCTCCCAGAGCTCCTTGGTGTGGTTCATATCGGTCACGCCCGGCATGAACCCGAGGATCTCGTGGCTGCCGGCGCCCCGCCCGGTCCCGAACTCGAAGCGCCCGCCGGAGAGATGGTCGAGCATGGCGACCTTCTCGGCGACCTTTACCGGATGGTTGACCGGTGCGAGCGGGTTGAAGATGCCGGATCCGAGGTGGATGCGCTCGGTGGCGTGCGCGAGGTAGCCGAGATAGACGTCATTGGCGGAGAGGTGCGAGTACTCCTCCAGGAAGTGGTGCTCGGAGGCCCAGGCGTATTTGAAGCCGGACTTGTCCGCCTGAATGACGTACTCGGTCTCCTCCATCAGCGCGTGGTGCTCGGCCTCGGGGTCCACCTTCGCCCGCGCCGCGGGCACATAACCCTGCACAAAGAGCCCGAATTCCAAGGGAGTTCACTCCTTCGGGGTGCGGGGGTCGCCCCCCGGAAGTTTCCGTACGCGTGCGTGCGACGGCGTACGACCGGACCCGATCCGGTCACACCCGCCGCCGCGACCTCTCGAACCGGCACCGGCTGAACCATCCGCTGGCGTATCTGACGCTCCATCAGATAGTGCCCGACTCTGACATCGGGTGCACGCATCGTCAATAGCTGACGTGGAGTCAGGTTCGCCCGGATGCCGTTCTGGACTTGGGCAGCGGTCGGCCGACGGCTCCCCGTCGGCTGAGCGGAGCGAAACGCCCGCCTGCCATCCCCCGTCGATCCGGACTTCGGCGGCGGGCGGCCGGCAGCCCCCGCCGGGTCAGCGCAGCGAAACCCCCGCCTGCCATCCGCCGTCGATCCGGACTTCGGCAGCGGGCGGCCGACAGCCACCCGCCGGCTCAGCGCAGCGAAACCCCCGCCTGCCATCCGCCGTCGATGACGAACGGCTGGCCGGTGATGTACGACGAGTCCGCACAGGACAGGAAGAGGGCCAGCCGGGCGACCTCCACCGGCTGCCCGATCCGGCCCATCGGGACGAGCTTGCGGTAGAAGTCGTCCGGCGATCGGCTGCCGACGGCTTCTTGGTGGGCACCGGATCGGGAGTCGGATACGGAGTCGGAGTCGGATCGGGAGCCGCTGTCGGTTTCAGGGCCGCCGTCGGCGTCGGGCTTGCCGATGGCCTTGCCATTGGCCCTGGGGCCGCCATCGGTCCCGGGCCCGCCGTCGGCCGTCGCCTTGCCCGGGTTGGTCATCGGCGTATCGATCGCCCCCGGGCACATCGCGTTGACCCTGACCCCCTTGTCCGCCAGCTCCAGCGCGGCGACCCGCGTCATCCCGACGATCGCCGCCTTGGTGGCCGCGTACGAGGTCAGCAGCGCCATACCGGTCAGCGCGGCATACGAGGCGGTGTTCACGATCGTGCCGCCGCCGGCCGCCGCCAGCTCGGCCGCCACCGCCCGCATCCCCAGGAACGTACCGACCTGATTGACCTGGACGACCTGCTGAAACTCCGCGAGCGGGGTGTTCACCAGCTCGTTGAAGCGCAGGATCCCGGCGTTGTTGACCAGCCCGTCCAGCTTCCCGAACGCGGCCTTCGTGGCCGCCACCGCCGCCTGCCAGTCCGCCTCCCGGCCCACGTCCAGATGCACATACCGGGCACGCTCCCCGCCCAGTTCCGCGGCGAGCGCCTCCCCCGGCCCGTCCAGCACATCCCCGATCACCACCCGCGCCCCTTCCGCCACGAAGATCCGCGCCTCCTGCTCACCCTGCCCCCGCGCCCCACCCGTAACGACAACCACCCGACCGTCCAGCTTCCCCATTTGCCCGCCTCTCCTCCCGGCCCTCCGCCACATCGCGTACTGCCGAATCGCGGCACCGCCTTGCAGCGCCTGCCTTCCGCCACGGGGCAGCCGCCATCCCGCCCGGTTGCGCGTCGAGCAGCCCCGGTTACGCGTCCAGCTGTCCCGCGACATCCGTCGCGAACGCGGCCATCTGGTCGACCAGTTCGCTCCTGCTCCGGCTGCGGAACCGCACCTGGATCTGCGCCACGCCCATCGCCCGGTACTCCCGCAGCGACGCGGCGATCCGGTCCGGCGTCCCCGACAGGGTCCGCCGGCCGACCTCCCACCTCGGCTCACCGACGTACAGCGGCTCGGCGATCGTCCCGATCTCCACCGGTTCCTCGATCCCCGCCTCCTCCCGCAGGCGTCGCAACTTCGCGATCTGCGCGGGCAACTGCTCACGCCGGTCGCCCTGCGGCAGCCAGCCGTCCCCGCGGACCGCCGCCCGGCACACGGCGGCGGGCGAGGAACCGCCCACCCAGATCGGCGGTCGCGGCGTCTGCACCGGCCGCGGCGCCTGCCCCAGCCCCGAGAAGCCGAACCGCTTCCCCTGGAACTCCGGGAACTCCTCCGGTCCGAGCGCCGCCTTGAGCGCGTCGATCGTCTCGTCGAGCACCGCCCCACGCCGCTCGAACGCCACCCCCAGCGCCTCGAACTCCTCCCGGACGTGCCCGGCGCCGACTCCGAGAATGAGCCGCCCGCCGGAGAGCGCGTCCAGCGTCGCGTACTGCTTGGCGCTGATCAGCGGATGCCTGAGCCCGACCACCGCGACATGGCTCAGCAGCCGGACCCGCTCCGTGACGGCCGCGAGATGCGCGAGCGTGGCGACCGGGTCGTACCAGACGGTGCTCATCGGCCCGGCCAGCCGCCGCGGAATCGCGATGTGCTCACAGCAGGCGATATACGCGAACCCGTACCGGTCCGCGGCCCGCGCGATCTCCACCAGGTCCGCGGGCCCGGCCGCCGCCTCCCACTCCTCCGCGTAGATCGTGCTCTGCGACTGGACGGGCAGCTGCATCCCGTACGACAGCCGCCCCTCGGGCAGTATCCGCACCACTTGGACTCCTTCACCGCGAGCCGTACCGAATACGGCCCTGACGCCCTATAACGCACCGAAGACGGTGAACGGGAGCGACGGCGGAAGAAAGGGCGGCAGGGCCGGGCCATCGTCGCGCCTGACGCACCGTCAGACAAGAGCGCGGACGGGAGGACAGGCGGCCGGAAGCACCGACGTGCGCCGCAGGGCAAGCTGCCGGGATACGCCCCGTCCCGCCCCGCCAGCACATGCGGCCACGCGCACCCCTCCACCCCTCCCACCCCACCCCCGTCTCGGTAACCTCGGCGTCAGGAATCAGTAAAGAAAGTAAAGAGGGCTGGAACCCCGTGGCGCCTTGCCTGCGTTGTGGTGGGTGACGGCAGCTTCGTCCGCAGTACGGAGCCCGACGAACCCACGAGGAAAGGGACATCCCATGCCTGTAAGCCTGTCCAAGGGCGGCAACGTCTCGCTCACCAAGGAAGCCCCGGGCCTGACCGCCGTCACGGTCGGCCTCGGCTGGGACGTCCGCACCACCACCGGCACGGATTTCGACCTCGACGCGAGCGCCATCGCGGTCAACCCGAGCGGCAAGGTCTTCTCGGACCAGCACTTCGTCTTCTTCAACAACAAGGTCACGCCCGACAAGTCCATCGAGCACACCGGCGACAACACCACCGGTGCGGGCGAGGGCGACGACGAGCAGATCAAGGTCAACCTGGCGGGCCTGCCGGCCGACATCGAGAAGATCGTCTTCCCGGTCTCCATCTACGACGCCGAGAACCGCAGCCAGAACTTCGGCCAGGTGCGGAACGCCTTCATCCGCATCATCAACCAGGCCGGCGGCGCCGAGATCGCGCGCTACGACCTCAGCGAGGACGCCGCGACCGAGACCGCCATGGTCTTCGGCGAGCTGTACCGCAACGGCACCGAGTGGAAGTTCCGCGCCGTCGGCCAGGGCTACGCCTCGGGCCTCGCCGGCATCGCCCAGGACTTCGGCGTCAACGTCTGAGTCCGAATGCCTGGTTGGCGGCGGTGCGCGCGGTGATCGCGGCGGCCGTGGTGATCGTGGTGGCCGGGTGACCCCGGCCGCCGGACGGCTACGACGGCAGGACGGCCACGGCCGCCGGATGACCGCGCCGACGCCGGAGCATGCGGCCGCATGACCGCACAGAGGGCCGGTTCCCATACGGGGGCCGGCCCTCCGTCATGCCCGGGGACGGAGACGGGGACAGGGGCCGGCCGGAGACGAGCCGGGCCCGCGACGAGAGCGCAGGCGGGCCGAAGCGCGAACGTGGCTGAAACGCCCGAACCGGCCGAACCGACCGAACCAGCCGCACGCGCCGCCTACGCAGCCACTCCGCGCCGCGCCCCACCCCGCACCACACTCCGCGCCCCGCCTTCCGTACCGTCCCGCGCCCCCTCCGCCTCGGCGTCAGGTGCCGCCAGGACGGCCAGTTCGTCCAACGACAGGCCGAGCGCGCCCGCGAGGGCGGCCATGGTGAAGAACGCCGGGGTCGGCACACGCCCCGTCTCGATCTTGCGCAGCGTCTCGGCGGACAGTCCCGCCCCCGCCGCGACCTCGACCATGCTGCGGTCGCCGCGCGCCGCGCGCAGCAGCGCACCCAGCCGCTCGCCGCGCTCACGTTCCCAAGGGGTCAATGGAGTTCGCACCATGCCCGTGATACTAATACCGGTATACAAATACCGGTAAATAAATACCGCCCACCGCACCGCGGCAGGGCCGGGCAGGAGGTCGTACCCATGGTGGAGATCAAGACGGATGCAGCGCTGGACGCGATGCGGGTGGCCGGCCGGGTCGTCGGCGACGCGCTGGCGGCGGTGCGCGCGGCGGCCGCCCCCGGGATGCGGCTGCTGGACCTGGACGAGGTTGCCCGTACGGTCCTGCGCGAGGCCGGCGCCACCTCACCGTTCCTCAACTACCGGCCGTCCTTCGCGCCCACCCCGTTCCCCGCGGTCATCTGCATTTCCGTCAACGACGCAATCGTGCACGGCATCCCGGACACCTACCGGCTGCGCGATGGCGACCTGGTGAGCATCGACTGCGGCGCCATCGTGGACGGCTGGGCCGGCGACGCGGCCCTCAGCTTCACCATCGGCACACCGCGCCCCGAGGACCGCCGCCTGATGGACACCACCCGGCAGGCGCTGGAGGCGGGGATCGCGGCGGCCGTAGTCGGCGCCCGGATCGGCGACATCGCGCACGCGATCGGCAGCATCGGGCGGGCGGCCGGTTACGGCATCCCGGAGGACTTCGGCGGCCACGGCATCGGCCGCCGGATGCACGAGGACCCGCCCGTCCCCAACGACGGCCGCCCCGGCCGCGGATTCCGCCTCCGCCACGGCCTGGTGATCGCCATCGAGCCGATGTTCCTCGCCGGCGGCGGCAATGACTACTACGCCGCCACCGACGGCTGGACGCTACGCACCTCGGACGGCAGCCGCGCCGCCCACTTCGAGCACACCGTCGCGATCACGGACGAGGGGCCGCGGGTGCTGACCCTGCCGTAGCGGGGGTACGCGAGACGGCGCGGCGCGTGCGGCACGGGGCGGGATGAGGAAGGACCGGCGGGAGCGCCGGGGTGCGCGGGGCGCCCTGGAGCGAGGCGGGCCATACGGTTCGGCTCAGGGTTCCGGTCACGGGCCGGATCGCGGCTCGTATCACCGCGCCGAGCTTCACGCCCGCACCCGGCCATCCGCCTACCTGCCCACCTCCCGTCCGTCCATCCATCCCCCGCACCGCCGCCTCAGAGGGCGTCGAGGTCCACCGCCGCGGCCATCGCGCGGTAGCCGGCGTCGCTCGGGTGCAGATGGTCGCCGACGTCATAGGGGGCCGCGATCCGGTGCCGGTCGGCGGGGTCGGACAGGGCGTGATCCAGGTCCAGCACCCCGTCGAACTCACCGGAGGTCCGTATCCAGTCGTTGAGCGCATCGCGCTTGGCCTCGCCCCGCTCGGTGTAATACGAGGCACCCTTGAACGGAGTCAGCGTCGCGCCGATCACCTTGACACCCCTGCTGTGCGCCTGCCGTATCAACTCCCGCTGCCCGGCGATCAGTTGCCGCACCGATACCTCCGGCGTCAGGCTGTCCGATGTGATGCTCCGCTCGCTCGCACCGATGTCGTTGATGCCCTCCAGCACGATGACCGTGCCGACATTCGACTCGTCCAGTACGTCCTTCCGGAAGCGGGCCACACCCTTCTCACCGGACCCGCTCGTGTCGTTGGTCAGCTGGTTCCCGCTGATGCCTGCATTGAGGACGCTCCGCGACCGCCCGGTGGCGGCGAACCGCTCGGCCAGCGCGTCCGGATAACGGCGGTTGGCATCGGGTGTGGAGCCGTAGCCGTCGGTGATGGAGTCCCCGAAGGTCACCACGGCGTCCCGATGCGCGGCCCGGCCGCCGGAGAGCTCGATGCCCGAGAGGTAGTACCAGGACCGCGAGGTCTCGGCGAAGGCCGCGGCCCCGGTGTCGGAGCGGTGATCGCCGGCCGCCCGGTAGCTGGTGGCCATGGCCAGTGCGTGGAACGTGGCCGGGCCGGTCGGCGCGTCCAGATACAGCGTGACGGTCAGCGACTCCAGGGCGCCGACCGTCAGCCCGACGCCGTCGCTGCGCAGCTCGCCGCCGGCCGGTATGGTCGCCGACCGGCCGTGCCCGAAGGTCAGCGCCCGTACCGACCCCGGCCGCACCGAAGCACCCCGCGCCGTACGGGCGATGGACGCGCCGGCCACCTTCAGCGGCGTACTGCCGTACCGGTTCGACAGCTCTATGCGGGCCCGCGAACCGCCGGTACTGACGCGGACGACCTGCCGGACCGTCTGCCGGACGAACCCGGTCTCGGACCAGTTCTGACCGTTCCCGCCGGCCGGCGCCTGCGGCGAGGCGGCCCAGCCACCACGCCACCGGCCGCCGAGCCCGCTGCCGGGTCTGTCGCCGGGTGTCACGCGTCCTGCGCTGTGCCCCTGACCCTGACCCGTGCGCTGACCGGCGACTGCCCCTTCAGGTCCGGAGGCCGCGGACGCCGTTACCGCCGCCGCCCCCTGCACCCCGAGTCCGGCCGGCCGGAACGGCAGCACCGGTAACGCCACCAGCACGGCCGTCGAGATCAGGGCGATACCTGAACGCCGCAATATGGAACCAGACATGACTATTCCCCACCCTCTCCCCACCCTCTGAATCCATGGGGTCTCCATAACTACCCACGGAATCGCTGAAGCACAGAGACGAAACAGAGACGAAACAGTGGGACGGACCACCGGACTGCTGGGACGAATCAGCGGGACGAATCAGTGGCCCGAACCCGTGGAACGACGACGAACCGGCGAACCGGCGAACCAGTGAGGCACTCAGTGATCGCAGTGATCCGCCGGACCAGCGAAACCGCATGATCGGCAATCCGTCGGATCAGTGAACCACCGGTCCCATGAACCGCCGGTCCCATGAAGCAGCGCCGTTCCCGTGAAGCAGCGCGACGCTCTGATCGTTTGCCGCGCATTCCCCTGGCGGGCCGTGGACCGGCCGGTGTGGGCGGTCCGTCCCACCGGCGTGACACCATCAAGGGGTGATCGACCTCGGCTACTCCCTCTCCCGCCGCTTCCCGGACCCCCCTCAGATGGACTACCGGACCGCGGACGTGCACACGCTGCGCCACGACCTCTTCTGCGGCGATGTCTACATCGCCGACACCAAGGCGGACCGCGAGCTGTCCACCTCCTGGGGATGGGTACCGGTCCTCGACTTCGCCTGGGCGCTGTGCGACATCGTCGAACAGCTCGATCGCGACCCGCGCGGCAACCGCTCCGCCCGCACCATCCACGCCGAGCTGGACTTCACCGAGTCCAGCGACCGGCTGCTCTTCGAGCGCCGCTTCGGGTGGGTGGACATCGACGCCGACTGGATGCCGGCCGACGAGCCCCCGCTCAGCTTCAACCACTCCGCCCTGCGCCGGGAGGCCCGCGACTTTCTGCACGACCTGATCGCCGACCTCACCGATATGCACGACGGCCTCGACGACAACCCGGTCATCTGGGACCTCCAGGCCCGCTTCCCCCGCGTCTGACCACGCCCGGATCACCACCGGGCAGCAGCCGGACCACACTCGGGCCACCGTGGATCACCCGCGGACCACCCGCTGATCACCAACGGATCACCAGCGGGCCATCACCGGACCGGCCGACCACCGCCCCCTTCGGCGCCCCACGCCCGCGTCCGCGCCCCGTCGACGCTCCCGACCGTCACCCCCCGCTCCCTCACTCCCCCGCCCCTCTCCCCTTACTCACTCACTCCACCCGTACGCCTATCGCCGTCGCGAACGCCGGTGCCAGATCCAGCAGTTGGGTCGGACTGATCACCGCTCCGTCCAGCCGGTCGATCCCCCGCGTGATGTCCACCGCGGCCGCACCGCGCAGATCGACATCCTTCATCCGCGCGCCGGTGAAATCCGCCCGTGCGATGGTGCAGTCGTCGAACGTCACCCGCTGCAGCTCCGCGCCCGAGAAGTCCGCCTCGACCAGCACGCACCCTTCGAAGGCGACATCCCGCAGCTTCGCTGTGCGCAGATTGAGGAAGTCGATCTTCCCACCGCGCACCACGACCCGCTCCAGCACCGCACCGTGCAACTGCGCCCCGCCGAGCCGGGCGTCCGACACCTCCACATCACGCAGTGATGCCTGGGACAGGTCGGTCCCGACGCCCCGCACACTGCTCAGCACGCTGTCGATGATCCGCGCCCGGCTCAGCACCGTCTCGTCCAGCGCACACCGCCGCACGGCACAGTCCATGAAACGCGCGCCGCGCGCCACCTGGCCCACCCAGTCGGCATCCGCGAACTCCAGCCCGTCGTAATCCCCTTCGGACTCCAGCTCCCCGCCGTCGTACGGCTGCAACTCGGGCAACCGCACCTCCGGCCGCCGTACCGCCCGCACCGTCTCCTTACCGCGCCCAGCCACGCGAGCCACCGCCTTTCCGTACCGCTCGTGCCCGTTCGTTCTTCCGCATCCGTCTTCCGCATCCCGTGACGGGGACCGCCGCCCGCGATCGATGCCCACGAACCGCTCGGCCCCCGAACCGGTCACCGCTCGCAGACCCCGTCACTGTCCGCACACCCCATCGTGAACCACACCACTGACAACGCCCCGCCGCTCACCCTGCACCCACCGCTTGACCTGCAAAAACAGAAAATCCCCGAAGCGCGTGTCACATCCGGCACCCCGCCACCCGTCCCAGCCCACCACCACACAGCGCAATCCACAGGCCCATCCGGCGCCCCAACCCACGCCCTTCCACTGACGGGGCGACCAGGTCTCGGCGCCGCGTCTGCGCTGCGAAGTCTCCTTCCACAGCGCCATCAAGACAGCGGCACTCGCCCTGCCCGCCGACGCCACACGGCATCCCACGCCACCTCACGCCATCTCACGGCAGGAAGGTGCCGCGCTGCCCAAAGACGCCTCACTCCACAAAGACGCCGCAGGACGCAAAGACGCCGTACAGCACGAGAGGCCGGCGCCACGAGAAAACAGTTGACCTCAACCAACCTTGAGGTAGCAGAGTGACGGCAGTTGCACACCAGCCGCACGGGGCAGACGTGGCCGACCCCACCGACCACCCGCGCCCCATCCCGCCCTCCCTCCGCTCCCTTCCCTCCCCGCCTCAAGGAGACGCACCACCATGCACGCCATACGCCTGCACGCCTTCGGCCCCGCGGCAAATCTCACCTACGAGACGGCCGAGGACCCCCGACCGGGGCCCGGCGAGGTCCGCATCGCCGTGGCCGCGGCCGGCGTCCACGTCCTGGACGCGGCTCTGCGCGCGGGCAAGCAGGGCGGCCCGGCGCCGCTTCCCGAGCTGCCGACGATCCCCGGCCGGGAGGTCGCCGGCACCGTGGACGCCCTCGGCGAGGGCACCGACCCCGCCTGGCTCGGCCGCCGGGTCGTCACCCACCTCGGCATGGTCCCCGGCGGCTACGCCGAACTGGCCGTGGTCGCCGCCGACCGGCTGCACGCGATTCCCGAGGGACTCGACGCGGGCCAGGCCGTCGCCATGATCGGCACCGGCCGCACCACCATGGGCATCCTGCTCTTCGCCGACCTCACCTCCGACGACACCGTGATCGTCACCGCGGCGGCCGGCGGCATCGGCTCACTGCTCGTCCAGTACGCGAAGAACACCGGAGCGACGGTCATCGGCCTGGCCGGCGGCCTGACGAAGGTGGCGCGGGTCCGCGAACTGGGCGCCGACCTCGCCGTCGACTACACCGACACCGATTGGCCGTCCCTGGTCCGCGTCTTCCTCGACGAGCGTGCCGCGGCCGGTGCCACCATCGTCTTCGACTCGGTCGGCGGCGAAGCCGGCCTGGCCGCCGTGGACCTGCTCGCCCGAGGGGGCCGGCACCTCGTCTCCGGCTGGTCCTCGGGCGGCCTGCTCACCGGCGGCCCGCTGGAGTTCACGGACGACGAACTGGCAGCCCGCGGCATCACCTCCGAGCGGGTCGTCGGCCCGCCGATGCTGGCCAGGGCCGGCGGCGACAACCCGATCCGCACCTTGGAAACCGCGGCGCTGGCGGAGGCGGCGGCCGGCCGGCTCGTACCGGAGGTCCAGCGCTTCCCCCTGGCCGAGGCGTCCGCCGCCCACCACGCCCTGGAAAGCCGCGCCACCATGGGGAAGGTCGTCCTGATCCCGTAACGGACTCCCGCCGACCGTCATCCCCGGCTCCGTCGCTGTCCCCCGTCCCCATGAGGAGGACGGGGGGACGGAAGCGGGGGACGGAAGCGGGGACGGAGCCGGGAGCGGAAACAGGGACGAGCAGGTCACGGACGGCCCTACCGCCCATCCCCGTCCGCCCCTGTCCGCTCCTCCCGCACCGCCGAAAGCAGGCCCCACCCCGCCTAACTCACCACCGCCATCTCCCGCGCCGTCTCGTTCAGCCGCCGCCCGCCCGATTCCGTGCACGTCACGATGTCCTCGATCCGCACCCCGAACCGGCCCGGCAGATAGATGCCCGGTTCGATCGAGAAGCACATCCCCGGTACCAGCGGCAGATGCTCGCCCTCGACCATGTACGGCGGTTCGTGCGTGGTCACCCCGATGCCGTGCCCGGTCCGGTGGATGAAGTACTCGCCGTACCCCGCGGCCTTGATCACCTTCCTGGCCACCCGGTCGATCTCCTGGCACGCCACCCCGGGCCGCACCGCCTCGAACGCCGCCTGCTGCGCCTCCCGCACGATGTCGTGCACATTCCGCTCCTCCGCGGTCGGCTCGCCCACGTGCACGGTCCGCGTCGTGTCCGACCCGTACCCGTCCTTGAGGCCGCCGAAGTCGAGCACGACCATGTCGCCGTCGCCGATGACCCGGTCGCCCGCCTCATGGTGCGGATTGGCACCGTTGGGGCCCGATCCGACGACGGTGAAGTCCACCTGGCTGTGCCCGTGCTCGGTCAGCAGCCGCGCCAGATCCGCCGCCACCTCGTGCTCCCGCCGCCCGGCGAAGCGCACGCCGAGGATCGCCTCGTACGTCGCGTCCGCCGCCGCCCCGGCCGCCGCCAGCCGCTCCACCTCGTGCACGTCCTTGACGGCGCGCAGCATCGGCAGCACCTCCGTCAGTGCGCCGTACGCGCTCTCCGGCAGCGCCCGCTGAAGCCCCAGCAGATGCATCGCCCACGTCGCGTCCGACATCCCGTAACGCCCTTGCGGGTCGAGCCACTTCGCCAGCTCGTTGTACGGGTTCGCACCGTCCCGCCAGCCCGTCACGTCCATGGCCCCGGCGCCGGCGGCCCGCTCCGCGTCGGGCTGCTCCAGTACGGGCACCAGCAGCCGCGGCCGCCGGCCGGCGGCGATGACCAGGGCGGTCAGCCGCTCGGTCTCCGCGGTCGGCCGGTAGCCGCACAGCCACGTCAGATCCGGCCCCGGCGTCACGATCAGCCCGGCCAGCCCGACGTTGGCGGCGACCCGGCCCGCCCGTTCCATCCGCCGCTCGTAGTCGTCACGCGTCATCGAAATCACCATGCCGGTGAATTTACGCCGCCGACGCCCCGCGGCCCGTCCAAAACCCCACCCCACCCGCTCCATCGACCCCACCAGCCCCACCCAGGCCCTTCCCCCTCCCCTCCCCCGCCCCGACAGCGAGCGACCTGCGCCCCACCGTCCACACCACCTCGCAGATCTCGGACCGGTGCACCCAAGTGCGCTCGCTGACACGATGCTCTTATGGCTGACCTGGCACGCATCGCTGAGACCGTGGCGTACTACCGAGCGCTCGATGAGAGCGCCACCCTGCGCCACCACTTCCGCCACGCCGACGAGGACGGCGGTCTCTGGCACTTCGAGGCCGTACACGACCGCGGCGAGTTGATCGTCATCAAGCAAGCCGAGCTGACTTCGACCGGCCAACTCCACCGGTACAGCTGGCAGCACCTGGAGGACGGCCACGGCTTCCTCACGGACCAAGCGATCGACCCCGAAGAGGATCCCGTGGAGGCCATCCCGGCTGAAGAGTTCCAGCAGGTGTGGACTCAGTGAGCGCGATGGACAACCGCTTTTTAGGGGCGAGGTGGGGCGAGAATCCCTCCGACCTGCGAACTGTCCATGCAGGCGGACCGGGGAACGTTCGCCCGCCGATCATCGCTGTTCCCCGTGACTCCCGCTGGATATGGCCCGGGTGTGGCACGGAGAACCTCTGCTCCGTAACGATCCGCCTCCACGACGCCCGACACCGCCGCGCCACCCCGCTCACCACGGCCGACGTGCCCCACCCGTCCTGATGGAGATCCACAGCCACAGCCAGATCGGCATGACCATGCCCACGAACGTCTACACCCGCCACACCCACGTCGCCCAGGACACCCAGGACGCCCATCAAGAAGCGATCAGCCACTTGGACCAACTGCTGAAACGCAGGATCAACCGGAACCACCCGTCCCCGTCGATGTCACCCACAGATGCCAGAAGCCCCGAGCCATCACCGGCTCGGGGCTTCTTCCCTGCTCAAACACAGAGCCCCCTGTCGGATTCGAACCGACGACCTTCGCTTTACAAGAGCGGTGCTCTGGCCAGCTGAGCTAAGGAGGCGTGCCGGAAGAAGTGTACCCAGGCGCGCCGGATGCCGGTCCCCATAATTTCGTGACCTTCGTACTACTGACACCGGACCCCGGCGCGGGTAACGTCGCGCACAGTCCGCGGCAGTGGACTACACCACTGGGCGGCCCATTCGGCCGCGCCACTCCTTTACTCGGATCGTCCGGCACGTTCCTGCCGGTGAAGGGACACCTCGACATGGCCACGGTCACGTACGAACAGGCAACCCGCATCTACCCGGGTTCCGAAAAGCCCGCCGTCGACAAGCTCGACATCGCCATCGAGGACGGCGAATTCCTCGTCCTGGTCGGCCCGTCCGGCTGCGGAAAGTCCACCTCGCTGCGCATGCTCGCGGGGCTGGAGGACGTTGACAGCGGCGTCATCCGCATCGGCGACCGCGACGTCACGCATCTGCCGCCCAAGGACCGGGACATCGCCATGGTGTTCCAGAACTACGCGCTCTACCCGCACATGACCGTCGCCGACAACATGGGCTTCGCGCTCAAGATCGCCGGTGTGTCGAAGACCGAGATCCGCCAGAAGGTCGAGGACGCGGCGAAGATGCTCGACCTCACCGAGTACCTGGGCCGCAAGCCCAAGGCGCTCTCGGGCGGTCAGCGGCAGCGTGTCGCGATGGGCCGGGCGATCGTCCGGGAGCCGCAGGTCTTCCTCATGGACGAGCCGCTGTCCAACCTGGACGCCAAGCTCCGCGTCCAGACCCGTACGCAGATCGCGAGCCTTCAGCGCCGCCTGGGCATCACGATGGTCTACGTCACCCACGACCAGGTCGAGGCACTGACGATGGGCGACCGCGTCGCCGTCCTCAAGGACGGTCTGCTCCAGCAGGTCGACTCGCCGCGCAACATGTACGACCGCCCCAACAACCTCTTCGTCGCGGGTTTCATCGGCTCCCCGGCGATGAACCTGGTCGAGGTGCCGATCACCGACGGCGGTGTGAAGTTCGGCAACAGCGTCATCCCGGTCAACCGTGAGGCGCTCACCACGGCCGCCAACAACGGCGACACGACGGTGACGGTGGGTGTCCGCCCCGAGCACTTCGAGATCGTCGAGCGGAACGGCGCCGCCGCGCAGTCGCTGGCCAAGGGCAGCGAGGACGCCCCGGCGGGTCTGGCCGTCACGGTCAATGTCGTCGAGGAGCTCGGCGCCGACGGCTTCGTGTACGGCACCGCCGAGGTCGGCGGTGCGGTGAAGGACCTGGTCGTCCGGGTCAACGGCCGCGAGGTCCCGGCCAAGGGCGCGACGCTGCACGTCGTGCCCCGGCCGGGTGAAACGCACGTCTTCTCGACGAAGACGGGCGAGCGCCTCTCCGACTGATCCACCCCGGTGCGCGGGACGGCCGACCGGCCCCCGCGCACCCCGCATGTCACCGCGGCGGCGGTGCCGGGTTCCGCACCCCGGCACCGCCGCCGTCTGTCTTCGCCGCCCCCGGGAACCGTCTTTTCGCACCTGTACGTCAACCCCACAACCGCACCGACGAGCCATTCCGTCCCCCGATAAGGTGACGAAATGTCGCCAAATCATCACTCCTCGCTACCATCACCTCCGTGAACTCCGCAGCCCGCCGCATCGGCCGAACCCTCGCCCTGGTCCTCCCCGTCGTCCTCGTCCTCTCCGGGACCCTCGCGGTCACCCGCGTCCCGTGGTCCTCGACGGCCACGAGGTCGCAGGTGCTGACCGCCTCCTCCGGGAAGGCTTCCACCAAGGCCACGCCCCGCTCCCCGCAGGACGTCCTCCGCGACCACCTGCTCGTCGAGCTCCAGGAGAAGGACCCAGGCGTCGCCCTGACCCACCTCCAGGAGGCGACCACCGAACGCCCGTCACTGGCCCGGCACTGCGCCTCCATCGCCCGTGCCCTCGGCCGCGCCGCGGTCGCCAAGTACGGTGCCGCACACCGCGCCCAGGCGTACTCCCGCCCCGTCTGCGACACCTCCTTCGCCACCGGCGTCGCCGCCGCCCAGTGATCCCCGCTCAGCTCGCCCCGTGACCCCCGCTCGCACCGCCTAGGGTGCGAATCATGACCGTCCCTCCGTTCCCGTACCCCACACAGGCCGTGGTCCTGGCCGGCGGCCAGGGCTCGCGTCTCCGTCCGTACACCGATGACCGGCCCAAGCCGATGGTCGAGATTCCCGGTACCGGAACCCCGATCATCGGCCACCAGCTGACCTGGCTGGCCGCGGAAGGCGTCACCGACGCGGTGGTCTCCTGCGGCCACCTCGCCGAGGTGCTCCAGGACTGGCTGTCCCGGGCCCGGCTGCCGCTGCGCGTCACGACCGTCGTCGAGACCGAGCCGCTGGGCCGCGGCGGCGGCCTCAGGTACGCCGCCGCCTCGCTCCCCCGCCCGGACGAGCCCTGGTACGCCACCAACGGCGATATCTGGACCCGCTTCCCGCTCCGCGAGATGGCCGCCTTCCACCATGAGCGCGGCGCCGAGGCCACCCTCGCGCTGGCCCGCCCGCGGATTCCCTGGGGCGCCGTGGAGACCGACGAGTTCGGTCACGTCCTGGACTTCATCGAGTCGCCGCCCTCGCCGTATCTCATCAACGCGGGCGTCTACGTCTTCTCCGCCGCCTTCAGGGACCTGCTGCCGGTCCGCGGCGACCACGAGCGCACCACCTTCCCCCGCCTCGCCCGCGAACGCCGGCTGGCCGGCTATCCGCTCCCGCACGGGGCGTACTGGCGCGCCATCGACACGGCCAAGGACCTCACCGAGGCCGCCGAGGAACTGCGCGCACAGGGCCGTTGAGCCCCTCCGGGAACACCTGGAGCGGCCCGGCGGCGCCGTAAGCCCCGCTCGTAACCCGCGACCACGGGCCCGTTCCCGTACGTCCCGCGCCCCCGCACACGCCTGTCCCCGACCGCCCTCCGCCGCACCGGCTCGTCGAGTGGAGCCGAGCCGTACGGGATCGGGGCGGTCGGGGACAGGTCGCGCGGCGAGGGCGCGGTCGGTGGGCCGGCGGGATCCGGCGGGGTCAGCCCAGGAGACCGCCGAGTGTGCTGCCGCGGCCGGAGTCGCCGCCGAGGCCACCGGTGCCGCCGCCACCCGTGCCGCCGCTGGTGCCCCCGCCGGTGCCGCCCGAGGACGGCGGCGCGTGGGTCACTCCCGGGGTCCGGCTCGGCACCCGCTGCGCCGGTGTGCCGCTGGTGGTCGCACCGGGCCGGTGGGCGGTGGTGCCGCGGGTGGTGGTGACGTCGGTGGACGGCACCCGCCCCGGCGTGGAGGCGGACGGCTTGCCGGGCTTGTCCTTCGTGGGCGAGGCGCTCGCGGAGGGCTTGCCCCGGTGCTGCGGCGCGCTGCTGCCGGTGTGGCCCTGGCCGGGCCGGGCGTGGCTCTCGCCGGGGCGGGGCAGCGGCGAACCGGGCAGGTTGTTGACCGGGGGCTCACCGGGCCGCGGCATGGTCGGCACCGAGGAGGACCGTACGGCGCCGCCGAGCAGCGAGCCGACGAGCAGCGTCAGGCCGGCCACCACGGCCGTCAGCACGGCACCCCGGCGCAGCACCCGGCGCCGCAGGTCGGCGACCTCGACGCGCGGGCCGAGCCGCCGCCATGCCTCACCGGCCAGCCGGGCGTCCATGGAGTAGACCGGCGCGCCCGCGATGATCAGCGGGCTCCAGGCGGCGAGGTTGATGATGTCGGGCGCGTCGTAGGCCGGGATGGTGCGCCAGCTGACGGTCATCAGCAGGGCCGCGGAGAGCAGGGCGCCGAACGAGGCGGCGAGCCGCTGCCAGAGACCGCAGATGGTCAGCACGCCGACCACGACCTGGAGGAACGCGACGGACAGCCCGGCGCCGACCGGGTGCGCGACGGCGAAGTCGCGCAGCGGAACGGCCAGCGTCCACGGGTCGAGCGACTGGAGCCACTTGACCATCGAGCCCCGCTCGCCGCCGTCGAAGTAGACGGGGTCGCAGAGCTTGCCCATACCGGCGTAGACGGAGATCAGGCCGAGGAAGATGCGCAGCGGCAGCAGGACGACGCCGAGGTTCATCCGGCGCCCGGGGTAGTACGCGTGCCGGACCGCGTCGGAACCGTGCCGTTTGGGCGCGCCGTCGTAGCGGTCCCGGGCCTCGAAGCGGCCGTCGTCCGCGTCGTCGTCCAGACGGCCGCCGTCGCCGTAGGTGCGGCCGCCGTAGGCGCCGCTCACGGGGCGTACGCCGCGCGGCAGGGTGTCGGAATCGGCGGGGCCGCGCTGGCCGACGACGGTCGCGGGGCCTGCGGCGTCGAGGCGGACCCGGGGCAGGACCTGGGTCGTGCCGACGTCCTCGCCCTGGCCGCCGGTGTCGAGGCCGATGCCCGCGTCGCGCACCGCGTGCAGGAGCTGGGTGGTGGCGCCGGCCGCGCCGCCCGGGTCCGTGCGGCCGCTCCACACCACGGGCGCGCGGCGTCTGGTACCGGCGGCCGATCCCCTGATGACGGGGACGCGCGCGGTGTCGGCCATGATGCTGCTCACGACGGGTGCGGCGAGCCGCACCCGGAAGCTGGCGTGGTTGACAATGACCTGCGCCGGATCGCACGGCACCTTGACCGAGCTCAGGACCGGCTCGTCATCGAAGCCGGGCGAGCGTCCCCCCGTAGGTGTGCGGGGTGTTCTGGTGTCCACGCTCATCTAACCGAGTGACTCGCGGTTAAGACACTGCCTCGGCCGTGGCGATCTGTCCGAGACCCGTCAAAAGTTCGCGGGATCACCGGAAGACGTACGGAGGGTCAGGTTTTGCCCTGGACTACGGCGTCTTTCCGCCTCCGGGGCACCCCGTCGCCCCCTGCGTACCGGCCGCCTCCTGGACGGCCGGTACACGGTGGCTGTGCGCTCAGGCGCGGCGGCGCGCCGCCTCCCACAGGACCACGCCCGCGGCGACACCGGCGTTCAGCGACTCCGCGCCGCCCGGCATCGGGATCCGCACCCGCACATCGCAGGTCTCGCCGACCAGCCGCGACAGGCCCTTGCCCTCGCTGCCGACGACGATGACGAGCGGACCATCCAGCGCCTCGACGTCCTGGAGCTCCAGCTCGCCGTCCGCGGCCAGGCCGACGACGGTCAGCCCCGCCTTCTGGTACCCCTCCAGGGTCCGGGTCAGGTTGGTGGCGCGGGCGACCGGCGTACGGGCCGCGGTGCCCGCCGAGGTCTTCCACGCACCGGCCGTCATCCCGGCCGCCCGGCGCTCCGGCACGACAACGCCGTGGCCGCCGAAGGCGCACACGGAGCGGACGACCGCGCCGAGGTTGCGCGGGTCGGTGACCCCGTCCAGCGCCACGATCAGCGGCTCCTGACCGGCGTCGAAGGCGGCGGCGGCCAGGTCCTCGGGGTGCGCGTAGTCGTACGGCGGCACCTGGAGGACCAGACCCTGGTGGTTCAGGCCGTTGGTCATCCGGTCCAGCTCGGGGCGCGGCGCCTCCATCAGGTTGATGTTGCCGCGCGCCGCGGCGAGCTGGAGCGCCTCGCGCACCCGCTCGTCGGAGTCGATGAACTGCTGGACGTAGAGCGTCGTCGCGGGCACGCCGTCGCGCAGCGCCTCGAAGACCGGGTTACGGCCGACGACGAGCTCGGAGGTGCCCTTCGCACCGCCGCGGCGCGGGGCGGGGCGGCGCGAGGCGGCCTGCTTCGCCTTGGCGTTGGCGACCCGGTTCTTGACATGCCCCTTGCGGTCCGAAGCGGGCGGGGTCGGCCCCTTGCCTTCCAGGCCCCGGCGCCGCTTGCCGCCGCTGCCGACCTGCGCGCCCTTCTTGTTGGACGTGCGGCGGTTCCTGCGCTGGCTGTTGCCGGCCATGGGTCACCTGTTTCTTCACTGCTCTCGACGTCTCGCGACGTGGAGTGGGTACGTACGTATGGATTGAGTGTCGCCCGCGGGCGCCGGGAAGGGCGAATCCGGGCTTCGGCCGCAGGTCAGGACAGCGACCAGCGCGGGCCGGACGGGGTGTCCTCGATGGCGAGGCCGGACTGCTGGAGCTGGTCGCGGATGGCGTCGGCGGTGGCGTAGTCCTTGCGGGCGCGGGCCGCCTGCCGCTGCTCCAGCACCAGGCGTACGAGCGAGTCCACGACCCCGTGCAGATCCTGGCCGCGGTCCGTGCCGCCGGACCAGCCCTCGTCGAGCGGGTCCAGGCCGAGCACGCCCAGCATCGCCCGCAGCTCGGCCAGCCGGGCCACCGCCGACTCCTTGTCGTCGGCGGTCAGCGCGGAGTTGCCCTGCCGGACGGTCGTGTGCACGATCGCCAGCGCCTGCGGCACGCCCAGGTCGTCGTCCATCGCCTCGGCGAAGGCCAGCGGCACCTCGGGCGCGGGCTCGACGATCCCGGCCTTCTCGACGACCCGCTGGACGAACCCCTCGATCCGCGCGAACGCCGACTCGGCCTCGCGCAGCGCTTCCTCGCTGTACTCGATCATCGAGCGGTAGTGCGGGGTGCCCAGGTAGTAGCGGAGCACGATCGGGCGCCAGCGCTTGACCATCTCCGAAACCAGTACGGAGTTGCCCAGCGACTTGGACATCTTCTCGCCGCTCATGGTCACCCAGGCGTTGTGCGTCCAGTAGGCGGCGAAGTCGTCGCCGAACGCCTGGGCCTGGGCGATCTCGTTCTCGTGGTGCGGGAAGACGAGGTCGACGCCGCCGCCGTGGATGTCGAAGGCGGAGCCCAGGTACTTGTGGGCCATCGCCGAGCACTCCAGGTGCCAGCCGGGCCGGCCGCGGCCCCAGGGGGTGTCCCAGCTGGGCTCGCCGTCCTTCGCCGCCTTCCACATGGCGAAGTCGCGCGGGTCGCGCTTGCCGGTCTCGCCCTCGCCGGCCGGCTGGAGGAGGTTGTCCAACTCCTGGTTGGAAAGCTGCAGATAGCCGGGGAAGGACTTCACGTCGAAGTAGACGTTGCCGTCCGCCGCGTAGGCGTGGCCGCGCTCGATCAGGCCGCGCATCATCTCGACCATCTCGGGGATATGTCCGGTGGCGCGCGGCTCATAGGTGGGGCGCAGGCAGCCGAGCGCGTCGTACGCCGCGTTGAAGGCGACCTCGTTCTCGTAGCCGATCGACCACCACGGGCGGCCCTGCTCGGCGGACTTCTTGATGATCTTGTCGTCGATGTCCGTCACGTTCCGTACGAACGTGACGTCGTAGCCGCGGTAGTCGAACCAGCGGCGCATGATGTCGAAGTTCAGCCCCGACCTGATGTGCCCGATGTGCGGGGCCGCCTGCACGGTCGCGCCACACAGGTAGATCGAGACACAGCCCGGTGTGAGCGGGGTGAAATCGCGAATCTGCCGGGCGCTGGTGTCGTACAGGCGAATGGTCACGGAACCAGGGTAATCGGAACGGGGCAGTGCCCCGCGACCCCTTGGACCGCGGGGATACACAAGCGTCACAATCCCCGGATTCGCCGGAGCGGCCGGCGGACGGTCAGAGGCGGCCGAGCACCTTGCGCGGGGTGATCCGGACGACCACCCGCTCGGCGTCCGAACCGGCCGCCGCGTTGAATTCGGCGTAGCTCTTCCCCGTGTACTTCCTGGACAGCTCGTCGATGAGCTGCTGACCGCCCTCGGTGCCGAGGGTGGCGGAGCCGCGGATCTCGGCGTAGGTGTACGGGGCGTCGGCGGGCTGGACGACGACCGTCACCCGGGGGTCGCGGCGGAGGTTGGTCTCCTTGCGGCGCCCGACGGTCGTCGAGATCAGCAGGTCGTCACCGTCCCTCTTCACCCATACCGGGGACGCCTGGGGGCTGCCGTCCGGCTGGACCGTCACCACGGTCACGAAGACCGGGCCGTCGAGGACGTTCTTGAGGGCATCGGGCAGCGTGGCGCTCACGATGAGTCCTTCCTGCGAGCCGTACCGAGGGACATGAACACTCCGATCGTGCCCCAACATCCGCGAGGCATCCGGCATTCCCCCGCCATCCGGGGGAATGCCGGGACACCCCTGTCAGGGACCGTCCGCGTGTTCGCGCCCCGGCCCGTAGGGGCCGGCTCAGGACGTACGGACCACCAGCGCCGTGGCGACCGCGGCCAGCCCCTCCGCGCGGCCGGTCAGCCCCAGCCCGTCCGACGTCGTCCCGGACACCGAGACCGGTGCGCCGACGGCCGCGGACAGCGCCCGCTGCGCCTCGTCCCGCCGCTTGCCGACCTTCGGGCGGACGCCGATGACCTGCACCGCGACATTGCCGATCGCGAAGCCCTCGGCCCGGACGATGCGCGCGGCCTCGGCCAGCAGCGTCACCCCGGAGGCGCCGGACCACTCGGGGCGGTCGGTGCCGAAGTGCGCGCCGAGGTCGCCGACACCGGCCGCCGAGAACAGCGCGTCGCAGGCGGCGTGCGCGGCCACATCGCCGTCGCTGTGGCCGGCCAGGCCGTACTCCTCGCCCTCCCACCGCAGTCCCGCACACCACAGCTCGCGGCCCCGCTCGAAGGCGTGCACATCCGTACCGATGCCGACGAGCGGGATACCGGGTACTCCCGGCGCTCCCCCGGCCCCGGGTGCGGTCGGCTCAGACATAGCCATCGGTGGCCCTCCTGCGGGCGAGAACGGACTCGGCCAGGACCAGGTCCAGCGGCCGGGTCACCTTGAACGCTTCCTCATGGCCGGGGACGACCACGACGGGGGCCCCGAGCCGCTCGACGAGCCCGGCGTCATCGGTGGCGCCCTCGCCCTCCACGCGCGTGTCGTGAGCCTTGACCAGGGTCTCCCGGTCGAAGCCCTGCGGGGTCTGCACGGCGCGCAGCAGGGCCCGCTCCGGGGTGCCGACCACCGGTTCCGGGGTGCCCTGCGGCTGCGGCTCGACCTGCTTGACGGTGTCCGCGAGCGGCAGCGCGGGGACGACGGCGGGGGCGCCGGCCCGGACGGCGGCGATCACCGTGTCGACCGTGTCCACGGGGACCAGCGGGCGCGCCGCGTCGTGCACCAGCACGACGTCGACCGCCTCCGGGAGCGCCGCCAGCCCGAGCCGGACGGATTCCTGGCGGGTCGCGCCGCCGGGGACCACCACGAGGTCGGTGCGGTCGGTGAGCGGATGCTCGTCGAGGAGGTGGCGGACCTCGGCGGCGCCGTCCGGCGGGGCGACCACGACGATGAGGGAGACGGCCCGCGAGGCGGCCATCGCGCGGACGGCGTGCACCAGCATGGGGGTGCCGCCCAGTGCGCGCAGTGCCTTGGGGGCGCCGGGGCCGAGCCGGACGCCGCGGCCGGCGGCGGGGATCACGGCGGCGGTGCGGACCGGGCGGGAGGGATCTGGTTCTGGCATCTAGCTCTCCGGAATCCGGGACGTCCCCGGAATTGGCGCAGAAAGGTTTGTTTGCTCTGCGGAGATGGGTATGGCCTCAGCGTGCCGGGCGCGCCGCCTTGACCAGCCCCTTCCGTGACACTGGTCGAGACAGCTGCCCGAGCCCGGCGTGCCGCGGGCGCGTACGCGCCACCGGCATGCGCGGCGGGCGATGCGGCCGAAGGCGGGCCGTGGAGGGCACGCCCGGTGCCGCTTCCCTCTCGGCCTCGGCCGTGTGGGACGCCGTGGACCGCGGACACCGGGGATGGCGACCGGCCGCAGATATGCCGCAGCGCCCGGCAACAGACCACTCCAATGAGGAGACGGTCGTCACTCGGGCACCGCGGCATTGCTGTGTTGCGTCAAGGCTGTGTTGAATCACGCTCAGTTGCATCACGCGCTGAGGTTGCATCGAGCACTGAGATCGAAACTTCAGCACGACGCCGAGCCGGGCACGGCGTCGTCAGGAGGCGAGGACCTCGTCGAGCAGGGCCTCTGCCTTGTCTTCGTTGGTGTTCTCCGCGAGGGCGAGCTCGCTCACCAGGATCTGGCGTGCCTTGGCGAGCATCCTCTTCTCACCGGCGGAGAGTCCGCGCTCACGCTCACGACGCCACAGGTCGCGAACTACTTCGGCAACCTTGATCACGTCACCGGAAGCGAGCTTCTCCAGATTTGCCTTGTAGTGCCGGGACCAGTTCGTCGGCTCTTCGGCATACGGTGCGCGAAGCACCTCGAAGACCCGGTCCAGTCCGTCCTGGCCAACCACGTCGCGTACGCCGACGAACTCCGCATTGTCCGCTGGCACACGAACAGTCAAGTCGCCCTGGGCGACCTTCAGCACCAAGTAGGTCTTGTCCACGCCTTTGATCTGGCGAGTTTCGATGGCCTCGATCAGCGCGGCCCCGTGATGGGGATAGACCACGGTGTCGCCAACCTTGAACGTCATGTGACAGGTACCCCTTCCGTGGCTATCCATGCTAACACGGGAACGGGCCGTTCTGAATGGCGTTTTCGCAGGTCAGGGCATATCTCGGGGCTTGACAACAGCAGCCGGAACGTGCTGCGAGGGGCTGTCCGGCACGGGTATTCGCAGGTCGGAGGGGCTTCACAGGTGAGCGGAAACCCGCCCGCCGCACGCCGGGAACGCGCCGACCGGCAGACCGAACGTCCCGTTTTGCGGTGATCCGTATGAGCGACTTCCGCTGCTCCGTTCGGTTGGTCGAGGACGGCTCCGACTCGTTTCTTGAATTGATCACCGTCCGGCGACAGAGGAACGTGATCAATTTCCGGGAGGTGCGCGCATTCCCTGCGAATACCTTTATTCACCGGGGATACCGCTGGCCACATGCGAACACTCTCTTGTCGAATATTCCCTCCATCTTCTCCGGGCGCGCCGCGGAAGGCATCCGGAAGACCTTCGCGCAACGGACCGGGGTCGGGAGCCGGGTCGGGAGCGGCACCGGGAACGCCATCGCGGACAGGTGCGGGAGCGAGAGCAGGAGCGGACGGGGAACGCGCCCCGGGCGGGGTCCTGGCTGGTGCCCGGTTCCCCGGCCCCGCCCGGCCGCCCGTCGGCGGGCCGGCCAGGGGCTCGCGGGGGCGTGATCGCGCTGGAGGCGGGTCGGGTGCGGTGGCCCGGCGGCGGCTCGGTAACCTAGCGGCGCTGACACACCCTTAGGGCGGCTTTACGCACCTGTCGTCATGACACGTACGCAACGGCCGTCCCAGGAGTCCATCCGCGCGACCGGGCACGACGTTCGGCCGCCGTAGCTCGTCAAGGAGATGCCGCCGCCGTGAGCCGCAGCCTTCGACGCGGCGTCCTCGCCGCTTCCGCCCTCTCGCTCTCGATCGCCACGCTCTCCGCGTGCGGGGCCGGGAACGACGCCCAGACGCTGGACATCAAGCCCGACAACGCGGCGACCGCCGTGGGCGACATCAAGGTCCAGAACGCCTCCGTGGTCACCCAGCCCGACCCGGCCTCCAAGGGCCCGGCGGCGATCAACGTGACGGTGTTCAACAACGGCACCAAGGACCAGCAGCTCACCGCGATCACCGTGGTGGGCACCGGCAAGAGCGCCAAGCTGGCGCCGTCCGCCGCGGGCGCCGCGGGTCCGATCACCGTGCCGGCCGGCGGTTCCGTCGTGATCGGCGGCCAGGGCAACCCCTCGGCCGTCCTGCCGAGCAGCCGCGAGGCCGTCCAGGACGGCAACGCGCAGATCCTCTCGTTCGACTTCAGCGCGACCGGCAAGGTGGAGCTGAACGCGTACGTCGTCCCGGCGAAGGGCGCCTTCGAGAGCTACGGCCCCACCGAGCAGCCCTCCCCCTCGGGCACGCCGTCCCCCGGCTCCTCGGAGTCGGGCGCGCCGTCCGGCTCCGGGACCCCGTCCGGTGAGGCGTCGCACACCGGTCACTGACCGCGCGGCCCGCGCAGCCGTCCCCGTACGTACGCGTCAGGGGCGCCCGTCCGAATCCGGAGGGGCGCCCCTGACGTGTATCCGGCCGGTCAGCGGCCGGCCGCGGTTTACGGCTCGAACTTGTAGCCCAGGCCGCGGACCGTGACGAGATAGCGCGGTGCGCCCGGGTCGGGCTCGATCTTGGCGCGCAGCCGCTTGACGTGCACGTCCAGGGTCTTGGTGTCGCCCACGTAGTCGGCGCCCCAGACCCGGTCGATGAGCTGCATACGGGTCAGCACCCGGCCGGCGTTGCGCAGCAGCATCTCCAGGAGGTCGAACTCCTTGAGCGGCAGATCGACCTTGCCGCCGCCGACCGTGACGACGTGGCGGTCCACGTCCATCCGGACCGGGCCGGCCTCCAGGGCCTGCGGGGCGACCTCCTCCGGCTCGCCGCGGCGGCGCAGCACGGCGCGGATGCGGGCGACCAGTTCGCGGGAGGAGAAGGGCTTGGTGACGTAGTCGTCGGCTCCTATTTCGAGGCCGACCACCTTGTCGATCTCGCTGTCCTTGGCGGTCACCATGATGACCGGGACGTTGGAGCGGCCGCGCAGCTGGCGGCAGACCTCGGTGCCGGGCAGGCCCGGCAGCATCAGGTCCAGCAGCACCAGATCGGCGCCGTTGCGTTCGAACTCGTCCAGTCCGTCGGGGCCCGTAGCCGCGATGGCGACCTCGAAACCCTCCTTGCGGAGCATGTACGACAGTGCGTCGCTGAACGATTCCTCGTCCTCGACGACGAGCACTCGGGTCACGGAAGGACCTCCGGGGCGGGATGGGCGGGGAGCGGTTCGTTGAAGGTCTCGTACGGGCGGTCCTCGTCGTCGAGGGCCTCCGGAGCGAGATCGGCGGGCTGCGCGCGGTCGCGTACAGCACCGGCTTCCGGGAGACGCAGGGTGAAGGTGGAGCCCTGTCCTTCAGCGCTCCAGACCGTGACCTCCCCGCCGTGCGAGGCGGCCACGTGTTTGACGATGGCGAGGCCGAGGCCGGTCCCGCCGGTGGCGCGCGAACGCGCCGGGTCCACTCGGTAGAACCGCTCGAAGACGCGGTCCCGGTCCTTCTCGGATATCCCGATGCCCTGGTCGGTCACCGCGATCTCGATGAGGTCGCCGCGCGGGGTGGGCACCCGGCGGCCGGCGATCCCGACGCGGGTGCGCGCCGGGGAGTAGTTGACGGCGTTCTCGACGAGATTGCCGAGCGCCGCGGCAAGCTGGCCGCGGTTTCCCCATACGTGCAGGTCGGCGGTGCCCCCGGCGGCCATGGTGATCTGTTTGGCACCGGCCTGCTGGCGGCAGCGGTCGATCGCCTCGGCGACCAGCTCGTCCACCCGCACCGGCTCGGCGTCCTCCAGCGGATCGTCGTTCTGGACCCGGGAGAGGTCGATGAGCTCCTGGACGAGGTTGGTGAGGCGGGTGGCCTCGATCTGCATCCGGCCGGCGAAGCGGGTGACGGCCTCGGGGTCCTCGCTGGCGTCCGTCACGGCCTCGGAGAGCAGGGAGAGGGCGCCGACCGGGGTCTTGAGCTCATGGCTGACGTTGGCCACGAAGTCGCGGCGGACCGCCTCTATGCGGCGGGCCTCGGTGAGGTCCTCGACCAGCAGCAGGACGAGCCGGGAGCCGAGCGGGGCGACCCGGGCGGAGACGGCGAGGGCTTCCCCGCGGCCGGTGCCGCGGCGCGGCAGGTCCAGCTCGACCTGGCGTATCTCACCGTCCCTGCGGGTGTCCCGGGCCATCTTCATCATCGGCTCGACGGCGAGCTTGCCGCCGCGGACCAGCCCGAGGGCGTACGCCGCGGAGCTGGCCTTGACGACGGCGTCGGCCTCGTCCAGGACCACGGCGGAGGAGCGCAGCACCGACAGCACGGTGTCCACGCCGGGGGGCAGCACGGCGTCGGTGTGCAGGGAGGTCCGCGTGGGCTTGGCCTGATCGCGCTCGCTCCAGCGGAACGCCAGCATGGCGAAGACGCCGGTGCACAACCCGGCGATCGCTGCCACTGCGGCGACGGCCGCGTCCACGTTCATGACCCCAGGTTATGCGCCGGGTCGGACACTTCCCCAGCCGTGCGGGTCTCTGCTCGAACACCCGTCGCCCAGAATTCACCGTGGCGTCGGTGCCGGTTCACTCCCGAGCGCCGTACGGGGCCCGTGGCCGCCGTTCGGGTGCCGCCCCGGGAGCGCTCCGGGGCCGGCGGGGATACCCCTGTGGCGGGGCGGAACTCCTGGGGCGCGACCGGTCGGACCGTACGCCTGGGCTCCGAGCAGCGCTCATGTCGCCCAGAGTTCACCTTCACGACGGCGGTGATTCACCCCCGATGGCACCGCAGGTCGCGATGGCCCCGCACTGTGAGGGTGCGGGTGACGGATCGATCCCGCACCGGCGCGTGGCCGCAAGCCCGGGGCGACCCCCTGGCGACGCGGTCTCCGGGACCACGGCCCTCGGGCCCACGGCCTGGGGCACCACGGGCCCCCGGTCCGCGGGATCTGCGGATCCGGGGCCCGCGGACCGCACCGCTCCGGGGAGAGCCTCCCCCGCCCCGGGGCACGAGGTCTACGGAGTACCGGCCGCGCGGCCCCAGCCCGTGGGAACGTGGGGACACGGGAACAGAACACCCGTTCGCCATCCCCCTTCCCACACCACCACTCGATGCGAGAGAAGGTCACTGATGCGGGACGCGTACCACGAGGAGCTGGATTCGATCGGCGAGGGACTGGTCGAGATGGCCCGGCTCGTCGGCTCCGCGATCGGGCGCGCCACCACGGCGATACTCGACGCGGACCTCAAGCTGGCCGAGAACGTGATCGCCGCCGACGAGAAGGTCGACGACCTCCAGCGCGCTCTGGAGGCCCGTGCGATCACCCTGCTGGCGCGGCAGCAGCCGGTCGCCACCGACCTGCGGATCGTCGTCACCTCGCTGCGGATGAGCGCCGACCTGGAGCGCTCCGGCGACCTGGCCCAGCACGTGGCCAAGCTGGCCCGGCTGCGCTTCCCGCAGACGGCCGTACCGCGCGATCTGCACGCCACCATCCTGGAGATGGGGCAGCTCGCGCAGCGCCTGATGGCCAAGGCCGGCGAGGTCATCATCACCAAGGACGTCGATCTGGCCCTCCAGCTGGAGCAGGACGACGACGCGATGGACATGCTGCACCGCACGCTCTTCCAGCACCTGATGGACGACCGCTGGCAGCACGGCATCGAGACGGCCGTGGACGTGACGCTGCTGGGCCGCTACTACGAGCGGTTCGCGGATCACGCGGTGTCGGTGGCCAAGCGGGTGGTCTACCTGGTGACCGGTGAGCACGCCGACGAGATCGCCCCGCCGACGGCGACGGCGGTGGACGGCGCGTGACGGCTGCGGGCGCCGTGTGACGGCGGCGGCCGCATGTGACGGGTGACGACGGCGGCGGGCGGCGGGTCGTGGGCGGCGCGTAGCGGTGTCGGACGGCACCCGGGCGTGCGGGGTGGTGCGTCGGCGCAAGGCGGGCGCGTGGCCGGGGCGGCGGCGCAGGGCGCGCGACCGCCCTGTCCGCACCACCGCGCGCCATTGACACGTGCTTCCGCGCGCCGTTGACGCGCCTCGTCACCCGGGCATCCAATGGCCCCAGGTTGACCCCTAGAGGAGGCAATTCATGGCACCCATGGCGGACTCCCCCCACCCCACACCCACGCCCCGCGCGGAGCCGACGGCGGTCGAGCGCCCCCGGCTCCCCCTGCTCGGCGCCTGCGGCTGCGGCCCCAGTTGCAGCTGCGGCTGCCAGTCCGGCGGGCCCTGCCAGTGCGGCGGCTCCTGCTAGCCACCGCTACGGACAACGGCACGGCACCGCACACCAGGTACGGCGCAACTGGCGCGGCACGACAGGAACACGGCGGCCCCGCCCGGCGAAAGCCGGACGGGGCCGCTGCGGTGTTTCCGGGGTACTTCCCGGGATGCTCCGGGGCGTCCTGCTTCTTTCTTGCCCTGGGTCTCTCAATCCGGCGTTGAAGGGCAGGAAGGAGCGGCGTAGCCGCCCGTTCTTCGGCGGCTCGCTGCGCTCGCGCGGCGCCGGCCGCTGTGCCTCTCGGGCATCGTCGCGGGCCCCGGTCCCCACCAGGCGAACGCTTTGTAGCGGGAACTTTTTGAATTTGCCCGGCTCAGCCCGGCTCAACGCACCGCCGGACGCCGCTGATGGAGCCGCGGGCGGTCTCTTCCGCTTTCCGCGCGCCTGCCGCGCGTCCAGGTCTTCCTCCCGCGCGCCAACCGCGCGGGTGCCGAGCACAAGCGCGCGCTGCCGCGCGGCCGGGGGCGTTTTCCACGGGCTGCCGCGCGGCAGCCCGTGGCCCTCGCTGAAGGATGCCCCCAGGGCGCTCACCACCGGACAGGTCCGGCTGGTCGGCGACGAACGGCGCAGGGGGGTGAAGCGCCTCGCTGGGTCTCTTTGGGGTGGTAGGAGGGGCAGGCGGTAGGTAGGAGGAGGTAGGTAGGCGCGCTGACCTGCGGCTTCTACCTTCCTACCTATTCCCTTGGGAGGGGGCCGGTGTGGAGCGAGGGGGAGGGGTTCGCGGCCCCCTCGACGGCCCTCTCGACGGGGGGCGAGCGGGCGGTTGTGGCGGGGCTGGGGAAAGGGGTGCCGGCGGGCGGTGGGCGGGGGGCGGGGGCTGCTTCCCCGGCCCCCCGACGGGGCCCGGCGGGCGGGCGTTCGGGGCCCTTCCCCGGTGGCGGGCGGGAGCTCCTTGAGCGGCCCTTTGTCGCCCGTCGATGCCCCCCGGTGAAGGGCCTCTGTTCCTCCGACGGTGCGGGGCTTCGCCGAACGGCCCCAGCGCCGCCGGCGGGTGGGCGCCCGAAGGTCGCCGCCCGAAGGGCGTCCTTGTCCGGTGCCACTGAACTTTGACCGGTGGCCGTCTGCTGGAGTCGGAGTGGGCGAGACGGAATCCGGAGTGGCTCGCGGACACGGCTGGCATATCGCGGACGGCCCGCACTCACCTCGGGTGGGTGCGGGCCGTCGCTGGGCGGCGCGGGTCAGCAGCTGGAAGCGGAGCTGATGCGGATCTTGTCGACCACTGCGTAGAACGTGGTGGTGTTGTCGGGCGGAGTGCACCACGTCTGGCCGTTAGTGAAGTGGGTGTACACGATGTCGTCGTGGCGGGTGTTCACCATCGTGGTGGCGCCTTTGCTGGCACCGAGGCCCTGCCAGCCGCTGGTGACATCCTTGAACTGGCCCGTCTTCGTGGAGCCCTTGTAGAAGCAGACGTACGGGTAGGAGCAGCCGGCGGCGACGGACTGCGGGGCAGCCGAGGCCAGCGGGGCGAAGGCTAGGCCGGAGCCCACTGCTACGGCGGCCACGGAGAAGGCGAGGCGCTTGCGAATGGTCATCGGGTCGGTTTCCTTCCCGGTCACGGGCCGGGTCTCCCCGTTGGATCCCCCGAATCGGCCCGTGGTGCGAGTCGGTGTGGCGTCGACTGGCTTGGCGCCACCCTGTAGGCCAGCAACCTACGGACGGCACCGGTGCCCGGGTAGACGGTCACCGGTCAAAGTTCAGTGGCAAACGGTCAAGGTTCAGTGGCACCGGACAGTCCTTCTTGTCGCTTGTCTTGTCGCTTGTCGTGGCGGGCGCTCTGACGGGGCCGTCCACGGGCCTTCCCCCCTTTGACCTGGTGGGCGACAAGCGACAAGACAAGGTGGTCGACAAGCGGGTGTGACGGTCGGAGGTGTCACACCCGTCACGGCCGGTGTGACGGTGCCCGGCTCTTCGGCGTTGACCTGCGTGACTCGGCGTCACGCCCCGCGTCACACCGGCCGTGACGCGGCCGCAGGGACGCACGGACCATCGGACCCGCCCAGGGCGCTGCTGCGGACATGCACAGCTACTGGGTGGGCGGCGGACTGAAGCCGACATGGACAGCGGCCAGTACATCGCCCCTCTCCGCTCCCGCACCGCGTTCCGGCAGTACGCAGAGAAGTGGCTACCGACCCAGGGTTCGGACCCGAACACCCAGGCGTCGATGGAGTCGCAGCTCCGGCTGCACGCGTTCCCTCATGTCGGGGCGCGTCCGCCGGGTTCCTTCCTGCCGGAGCATGTACGGGAGTGGGTGGCTGAGCTCGAAGAGAACGGCACCCGTGGGCCGTACGCTCGGACGCTCTACTCCAACGTGCGTTCCGTGCTGAGCGCGGCCGTGGACGACGGATACCTGAACCGCAATCCGTGCGCCGCCCGCACGGTCAAGCCGTCGGCCGTCGAGCGGAAGCGCGTCGTGCCGTGGACCGCCGAGCGCGCCGTCCGGGCCGCGCTCCCGGAGCGCTACCAGGCGATGCCCGACCTGGGTGCAGGCTGCGGGCTGCGACAGGGCGAAATCCTGGGGGTGCCCGAGGATGCCTTCGACTTCGAGGCCGATGTTCTCCACGTCGTACAGCAACTCAAGCTCAGTCGGAGCAAGCCCGTGTTCGCCCCTCCCAAAGGCGGGAAGCTGCGGGATGTGCCCCTCCCCGGCCCTGTGGCCGACGCGATGCGCACACATATCAAGCGCTTCCCACCGGTGGAGATCACCCTGCCGTGGAAGACGGCCGACGGCCCGAAGGCGACCAAGCGCCTGATCTTCACCGCCCCGATGGAGAACCGCGTATGGCGTACGTCACTCAAGGAGAAGGCGTGGAAACCCGCTCTCGTTGCCGCCGGGGTCATCCCCCAGCCTGAGACCAAGGAGGAGGGCTATGCGGCCGCTCGGGAGCACGGTATGCACGCGTTGCGACACTTCTACGCGTCGGCGCTGCTGGACGGCGGCGAGAGCGTCAAAGCCGTGAGTGGGTACCTGGGGAACAGCGACCCAGGGCTGACGCTCCGGGTCTACGCCCACCTCATGCCGAGCAGCCAGGAGCGCACCCGGAAGGCGATTGCCTCTGTCTACGGCCGGGGTCGGAATCCGAGCTGACGGCCCGCAGACGGCCCATGGGACGCCTCAGGCCCCCTATCCTCCGGGAAAACGGCAGGTAGGGGGCCTGAGCGAGGGGTGTTACTTCTTCTTACCCTGGTTCTTCACTGCCTCGATGGCGGCCTTGGCGGCCTCCGGGTCGAGGTAGGTGCCGCCCGGCTTGACGGGGCGGAAGTCCGCGTCCAGCTCGTAGGCGAGCGGGATGCCGGTGGGGATGTTCAGGCCGGCGATGTCCGCGTCGGAGATGCCGTCGAGGTGCTTGACCAGGGCGCGCAGGCTGTTGCCGTGGGCGGCGACCAGGACCGTGCGGCCGGCGACGAGGTCCGGGACGATGCCGTCGTACCAGTACGGCAGCATGCGGGTGACGACGTCCTTGAGGCACTCCGTGCGCGGGCGCAGCTCGCTGGGGATGTCGGCGTAGCGCGGGTCGTCGCTCTGGGAGAACTCGGAGCCGTCCTCCAGGGCGGGCGGCGGGGTGTCGTACGAGCGGCGCCAGAGCATGAACTGCTCCTCGCCGAACTCCGCGAGGGTCTGCGCCTTGTCCTTGCCCTGGAGCGCGCCGTAGTGGCGCTCGTTCAGGCGCCAGCTGCGGTGGACGGGGATCCAGTGGCGGTCGGCGGCCTCCAGGGCCAGCTGCGCGGTGCGGATCGCGCGCTTCTGGAGTGAGGTGTGCAGCACATCGGGGAGCAGACCGGCGTCCCTGAGCAGCTCTCCGCCGCGGACCGCCTCCTTCTCGCCCTTCTCGTTGAGGTTCACGTCCACCCAGCCGGTGAACAGGTTCTTGGCGTTCCACTCGCTCTCGCCGTGGCGGAGGAGGATCAGCTTGTACGGTGCGTCGGCCATGGCATCGAGCGTAATCGAGATCCGGACATACCCCGTCCGGGTGGGCCCCGGGGACCGCTACCGGGACCCGGCGGCGCGGGCGGCACGGGCGCGGGGCCGGGCGGCTCAGCCCGCCCAGTGTCCGGAGGTGAAGGCGACGGCGAAGACGGTGGCCAGCGGAGCCACGGCGCAGAGGTACGCGTTCTTGACCCAGGGGCGGCGCAGGCTCCAGGCGGCCAGCCCCGCCCACAGCGGCCACCACAGGAGGGTGGCCCGGGGGACGGACACGTACCAGTAGGAGGTGCCCAGGGCCCACAGGCTGAGGCCGATGTAGACGGCCTCGGACCAGCGGCGGCGCCACAGCAGCAGGCCGAGCAGGAGGACGCCGACGACCATGGCGGCGAGTTCGGCCTGGAACATCAGGGCGTATCCGGTGGTGTAGGTGCCGTCGAAGGCGGCGTTCCAGGTGTGGGCCCAGGCTTCCCACGGGGGGTGGAACGCACGGTTCCAGCCACGCTCCTGGGCGTGCTTCCAGGCCATCCAGTCGCCGGTCCGCGTGTGCAGGTACCAGGTGTAGAGCAGCGCGGGGAGCGCGGGCAGGGCCAGCCAGGGCAGCGACCACCAGGTGCGGCGACCGTCCCGGGCCAGGAGGAATTCGGCGGCCAGGGCGGCGGCGAGGAACAGACCGCTGACGCGGGTGGCGGTGGCGCCGGCGGCGAGGACCGCGGCCAGCGGCCAGCGGCCCCGCTTGGCCGCGAGCCAGGCGGGCAGGGCCAGCGCCAGGAAGAGGGATTCGGTGTAGCCGGCGGCGAGGAAGACCGTGCACGGCGAGAGCAGCAGGAAGAGCACCGCCCGTTCACCCGCGCCGGCCCCCGCGGACAGCCGGGCGATCCGGGCCAGCGCGAGCACCGCCACGGCGCCGGCGGCCAGCGAGATCAGCAGCCCGGCCACCACCCAGTCCGGCACGAGGAGGTGCAGGGCGCGCAGCACGAGCGGGAAACCGGGGAAGAACGCCTCGCGGTTGTCCGGGCGCCCGGAGTCGCTGTGCGCGGTGTCGAAGTAGCCGTACTCGGCTATGTGCTGGAAGTGCCCCCAGTCCCACTGGTCCCACCGGGAGAGCACCGTGGCCGGCTCGTGGGCGTCCGGGCCCGTGGCGAACACCCAGCCGGTGCAGTAGGCGGTGATCCACAGGCCGATGCGGGTGAGCAGGTACAGCTGGAGTACGAGCCGGTCGGTGGCGCCGAGCCGGTCGCCCAGGCGGGTGGCGAGGCGCCGGGGCCACCACCGGGACCGGCTCCGTCGGCGGAGCCGCCGCCACCGGGCCGCGGAAACACGGTCCGGCCGCGCGGTACGGGGCTCCTGTGGGGGCAGGCAGGGGCGCTGGCTGGTGCCGGGGGGTGCCACGGCCATGGCGGGAACTCCAATCGGGCGTGCGGGGCGGGCGGAACCGTCCGGCGGCACGCGTGGGGGGACGAGTGAGATCGACGAGTGAGGCCGTCGGGTGAGGCGTCGGCCCCGCCCGGGAAGGGGCGGGGCCGGTTCCGTCACCCGGGCGGGTCGGTGGCCGTGCCCGAGCCGAGCGGCGGGGACGTGGTCCGTACCGGGCCACCGGGCGGGGCGGTGGTGCCGTGCCCGGCCGGCGGGTCCGTCGTTTCCGGCCCGCCCGGCGGCACCGTCGTCCCCCGCCCGCCCGGCGGGAGCGTCGTCTCGCGGCCACTGGGCGGGACCGTGGTGGAGGTCCCGGTGGGGGGCCGGCCGGTGGCGTGCGGGGACGGTCCCGGGGAGGGCTCGGTGGCGGGCCCGACGCTCGCCGGGGATCCGTTCAGGGCTCCCGTGGCGACGGCGCCGCTCACCCCGCCGGCCAGGAGCAGGCCGGTGAGGGCGAGGGTGGCGATCCTGCGGCGCCGCACCCGCTCGCCGCGCGCGGTGATCGCCGAGACCGCGGCCGGGCTGCTCCCGTCCCGCGCGGTCGCGGCCAGGTGCTTGAGCGCGGCCGCCAGGGGGTCGTCGTGGTTCTCATGCACCGTGCGTCTCCTGGGCGTGAAGGTCCCCCAGGCGGCCGGCGAGTGCGGCCCGCCCGCGGGACAGATGCGTCTTGACCGTGCCGGTGGACAGGCCCGTCTCCCGAGCTATCCGCTCGACGGACAGATCGCAGACGTAGTGCAGGGTCACGGTCCTGCGCTGCTGCGGTGACAGGTCCTTCAGTGCCTGGACCAGTACGACCGAACCGGGGTCGGGAGCACTGACGGGCGGGGCGCCGCCGTGCCGCTGCCAGGCTTGCTCGGTGCGCCGGCGCACCTGCCGGCGCCGTGCGGCGAGCCGCCACGCCACCGTACGGATCCACGCCTCGGGCGCACCGTCCGCGGCCAGCTTCCCGCGCCGGCTCCAGCCCTTGACGAACGCTTCCTGCACGACGTCCTGCGCCTCGTGCAGATCGCCGAGCATGACGTACAGCTGTCCGGTGAGCCGTCTGACCGCGTGGGCATAGAACTCCTCGAATTCTTCGGCGGTCAATGACGTGCTCCCTCTGGTCGGTTCACCTTCTCTAGACCTGGGGGTACCCATCTGGTTGACATCGGAGGGGGACCGGTTTCGAAAAATCCTGCACACCGGGCCCTGTGCGCACGCCACCGGCCTGGCGCCACGGCCGGTCTCGGCTTCCTTCAAGGTGTCGCAGCGCGTCCCGGGTGACGGCTGCCCCGGTCGTCCACGGCCGCGCGGGCGTAGCGTGGTCGGCACGTCCTTCTCGTGGGGGTGGCCATGGAACTGCACGAGGAACCCGGTATCGGGGACCGTATCGCCCGGCTGCGTACACGGCGGAAACTGACGCAGGAAGGGCTCGCCGAGCAGGCGGGCCTCTGTGTCGACGTCGTCCGCAAACTCGAACAAGGCGTACGCCGGACGGCTCGTCTGGCGACGCTGAACGCGCTGGCCAAGGCCCTGGACGTGGAGCCCTCGGTGCTGGTCGGGCAGCCCGCCACCTTCGAGATCCGCAGCGACGGCGAACGGCCGTCCGTCCTGGCGCTGCGCCAGGCGATCTCCCCGGTTTCCGACCTCCTGGGCGACGAGCCGGACCCCGAGGATCCACCCGGTATCGCGGCCTTGCGCGCTTCCCTGAGGTCGACCGAACGCATCCGCCGGGACGGCCGGATGGGAGAAATCGGCGCGCTGTTACCGCAGTTGATCCGGGACGCCAAGGCGGTGGCCCGCGCCTCCACCGGGGACGAGGCCGCCGCGGCCCACTCCGTGCTCGCCGAGGCGTACCAGGTCGCCGCGACCACCCTGGCGGCGCTGGGCAAGGAGGACGCGGCGTTCACCGCCCTCGAACGGTCCATGGAGGCCGCCGGCAAGAGCGACGACGCCCACCTGGAGACCGTCGGGTTCTCCAGCCTCGCCTGGGTCCTGACCAAGCAGGGCCGGCTGGCCGACGCCGAACGCGTCGCCTTGAACGCCGCCGAGCGCATCGAGCCCGGATTCCGTTCACCGCCTGTCGAACTCGCCTTGTGGGGCGTCTTGTTGCTGCGCGCGGCCACCGCCGCCGTCCGGCTGGAACGCCAGGACGCGGTCCGGGAACTGCTCACCATGGCGAGTGCGGCCGCCGCGCGGATCGGGACGGACCGCCTCGACTACGCGACGCCGTTCGGTCCGGCCAACGTGGGCGTGGCGAAGGTCAACTTCCTCGTGGAGATGGAACAGAGCGCGGAGGCCCTGCGCACCGCCCGTACCGTCCCCGAACTCCAGGCGCTGCCGCCGACGTGGCGCGCCCGGTTCCATATCGACCGCGCGCTCGCCTTCGCCGACCTGCACAAGGACGACGGTGCGCTGGAAGCGCTGCTCACGGCCGAGCGCACGGCCCCGGAGTGGATGCGCTACCACTCCACGAGCCGACGCCTCGTGGCCGACCTCCGAAACCGCGAGCGGCGTCGCACCTCGCCCCTCACCGAACTGGCCGACCGGCTGCGCCTGGACGGGTAGGACGCGGCGTCCCACCCGCCCCGGAAAGTGGCACGGGGCGTCACTGTCCGTGCGAGTGGGCGCCTTCTGGCGTGACGGTGCCGCCAAGGATGGCGGACCCCCGCGACCGCGCGAACGGCCCGGGGGCATGACCCACCTGACGAAAGCAGGTCGACATGCCGCACCGTACCGCCGGGCCCACCGCCCGTCTGCTGCCCTGGAGCGGGGCGGGCGAGCAACCGTGCCACCTGCTGACGGACGGCGCTGGGCACGTATCCCGGGTCGCCGACCGGGTCGAGGCCGTGCAGCTCACGATGGGGACGGAACTACTCGGGCACGCAAGGGAGTTGCTCCGCGACCCACGCGCCGATGCCGGGCAGTTGCGGTATCTCGCCACTCGGCTGAGCGAGGCACTCCGGGATGCCGTACGGGTCGCGGAGAGCCGGGGCGCCCGTCTCCTGCACGCCGAAGCCTCCCCGGGCTCCGGCGCTTCCCCGGGAGAGGCGGAATCCCCGGAGAGGGGGGAGGGCGGGCCCGGCGCCACCCGATAGCCGCGGCGCCTCTCAGTCCCGCAAGCCCCGCTGCGCCTCATAAAGGTTGCGCGGGTTGACCGCGTCCGGGTGGCCGTATGCCTCGGTGCGGGTGTGCAGGGGGCCGGTGAAGTCGGGGGTGTCCACCTGGCCGAATTCGGTGACCTCGCTGATGCCGACAGTCGCGCTGTACGGGGCGATGTCGTCGAGTTTGATGCAGCCGGCGCGGTGGTTGGTGACGGTGATGTTCCAGTGGGTGAAGCGGGCGCCGTAGAGGGGGCCCGCGCTCGCATCGCCGCCGTGGGCGCCGTCGTTGGTGACCGTGATGTCGGTGCGGACGTTGGCGAACGGCAGGCCGCGGTGGCTGTCGAAGGTGCCCATCGCCATCCGGCCGCGCGACCAGACGTTGTAACTGGACAGACCCTCGACGTTGATGCCGTGGAGCTGGGTGCCGGGTGGCGCCGGGACGGTGCGGCGGTCGAGGGCGAAGTCCTCGACGAGGTTGTCGTGCGAGCCCTCGCGGCAGCAGTACGGGTGGTGGCTGCCGCGGCCGGAGACCCGGGTGCGGCGCAGGGTGCACGCCTTGGCGGCGACCAGCAGGAAGCCGTTGTCGGCGTGGCGTACGTGGACGTCGTCCAGCCAGCAGTCCCAGGCGCATTGCAGCGCGACGCCGTTGTAGCCCTTGTCCCGCAGGTGCGGGGACTGCGGGGTCTCGACCATCTCCAGGGTGAGGGATTCGACCCCCGAACCGGTCAACGGGGTGATGTGGCTGGTGAGTTGGGGGTTCCAGGCGGGGCGGGCGTCGAGCGGGAGGGGGCGGTCGAGGGCGAGGCGGTGGTGGCGGGTGTCGACGGCTGTGATGCGGCAGGGCCACTCGTACGGGACGTAGGAGGTGAGCTTGGTCTTGTCGGACCAGGGGTACGGGGCCGCGCCGGGTATGTCGCCGCTCATATGCCACAGGAGGGTGTGCTCGGCGTCATCGGTGAGGCGGAGGAGGGCGCGGTCGCCGGGGCGGAAGCGGCGGGCGTTCTCGACGGTGATGGTGTGGTCGCCCTGGCGGGCGGTCGGGCCGGTGAGCGGGGTGAGGGTGCGCCAGTCGTCGCGGCGGTTGCCCGTCCAGCCCTCGAAGGGCCAGTCCCCGGTCCGGATGGCGTCGGTCAGGGATGCCCAACGGTCGTGCGGGCAGAGCCAGATGAGGCCGCCCGCCCAGGACCAGCTGGACTTGTCGCCGCCGTACCGGCTGCCGTAGGGGCCGATGAGGTCGGTGAGGCTGCGGGTGGCGTGCAGGGTGGTGCGGCCGCTGCCCGCGCCGCGCAGTACGACGTGGTCATCGCCGATGCGGATGATGTCGTCGATGCGGTACGTACCGGGCGGCAGCAGGACCGTTCCCCCGCCGCGGCGGCCGGCGTCCCGGAGGGCGCGGTTGATCGCGGGGGCGGCGTCGGCCGAACCGTCCGGCGCGGCGCCGTAGTCCCGGACGACGTCCGCGACGACGGGGCGCCGGGGGAAGCGGGCGGCGCCGCCGCGATAGCCGGCCCGGCCGATGTAGGGGATCTGGGGGTGGGTGTACGGCCGTGCTGTGAACTCGCGCCAGAGGGTGGGGCGTTGGCGCTCCACCGAGGCCGCGGCGGTGACCGTGTCGGTTGGCGTCACGGAGGCGGCCAGGCCGGGCGGCAGGGCGGCGGTGGCCGCCACGCCGATCGCGCTGCCGAGCAGCCCTCGCCGGCCGATCCGCCGTCCGGCCCGCCCACCGGCCCGCACCTCAGCCGGCCCCTCGCCCGCCCCGTCGCCCAGCCCCCTGCCCGGCGCCTCGCCCAGCCCCCTGCCCGGCGCCTCGCCCGGCCCCCTGCCGGGCGCCTCGCTCCGCTCCCCGCCCCGTCCCCTGTCCTGTTCGTTGATCTCCATGTGCCCGCCCGCCTTCCATGGATGTGAACGCTGTTCATAGGAGAGACGGGCGTGAGGATGCCATGCCGCCGGGGCGGGCGGAAGGGGTCGTGCGGCGGAAGGGGCCCGCGGCGGGCGGGGCACCCGGGCCTCGCACAGCGGGCGGGGTCCCGCACAGCGAGCGGCCTCGCACAGCGGGCGGGGTCGTACAGCAGGCGGACCGCACCGCGCCCGCCCAGCCACGGTCGACCCCCAGGACAGCCCCCAGGACAGCCCCCAGGACGACCGCTAGGACGCCCCGCCGGACGCCCCCTCGCCCGCCCCCCGGGTCAGATGTGTGAACGCGTCAAGGTTGCGGGTGGACTCGCCGCGGGACACCCGCCAGGCGTACTCCTTGCGGATGGCCGTGGCGAAGCCCAGTTCCAGCAGGGTGTTGAAGCTGCCGTCGGCGTTCTCCAGGACCGTGCCGAGGATGCGGTCGAGTTCATCGGCGGTGACGGCGGCGAGCGGGAGTTTGCCGACGAGGTAGATGTCGCCGAGCTTGTCGATCGCGTAACTGACGCCGTAGAGACGGATGTTGCGTTCGAGGAGCCAGCGGTGGACGGCCTCGTGGTTCTCGTCCGGGTGCCGGACGACGAAGGCGTTGATGGAGAGGGAGTGCCTGCCGACGATCAGTGAGCAGGTGGTGGAGAGCTTGCGGGTGCCGGGCAGCTTGACGACGTAGCTGCCGCCGGACGGGGACTCCCACTCCAGACCGGCGTCCCCGAGGGTCCGCTCGATCACCTCACGCGCGGTCGCCGCACCGTCCTCGGGGCTCGCCCCGCCCTTCGCCGACGCCCCACCCGTCACGCCGGACTCCTCGGATACCTCAGACACCTCGCCCATGGGGGGATCGTAAGGGACGCGGTCACCCGTGGAGGGGGCGCAGGTGGCGGCGTCGTTCCTGCATCGCCGCGGCGTAGACGTCGCCGGTGGCCGCGGCGGCGGTGCCCCAGCCGAAGGACTGGGCGTGCCGGGCGGCGGCGGTGCCCATCCGGCCGGCCAGCGACGGGTCGGCCAGGAAGCGGGCCAGCGCGCGGGCGTAGTCGGCCGGGTCGTGGCCGGGGACGAGGAAGCCGCTGACGCCGTCACGGACGGCCACCGGCAGACCGCCGACCGAGGCCGCGACGACCGGGGTGCCGCATGCCTGCGCCTCGATGGCGACCAGCCCGAACGACTCGCTGTAGGAGGGCATGACCAGGACGGAGGCGGCGCGGTACCAGTCGGCGAGCTGCTCCTGGCCGACCGGCGGGCGGAACCGCACGATGTCCGCGATCCCGAGCCGGGCGGCCAGCTTCTGGAGCCCCTCGGGCTTGGCCAGGCCGCTGCCGCTCGGCCCGCCGACCACCGGGACGACCAGCCGCGAGCGCAGCGCGGGGTTCTCGTCCAGCAGGACGGCGACCGCGCGCAGCAGGATGTCGGGGGCCTTCAGCGGCTGGATGCGGCCCGCGAAGAGCGGGATCACCGCGTCCTGCGGCAGGCCGAGGCGGGCACGGGCCGCGGCCCGGCTCTCGGTGACCGTGCCGCCGACGGGCCGGAAGCGGTCGAGATTGACGCCGGGGTGCACCACGGCGACCCGGCCGGGGTCGGCTTCGTAGTGCCGTACGAGCTCGCCCGCCTCCTCGGCGGTGTTCGCGATCAGGCGGTCGGCGGCGCGGACGACCTGGGTCTCCCCGATCACCCGGGCGGACGGCTCGGGGGTGTCACCGGCGGCGAGCGCGGCGTTCTTGACCTTGGCCATGGTGTGCATGGCGTGCACGAGCGGGACGCCCCAGCGTTCGGAGGCGAGCCAGCCGACGTGTCCGGAGAGCCAGTAGTGGGAGTGCACCAGGTCGTAATAGCCGGGGCGCTGGCCCGCCCACGCCTGCATCACCCCGTGGGTGAAGGCGCACAGCTGGGCCGGCAGCTCCTCCTTGGCGAGGCCCTCGTAGGGGCCCGCGTCGACGTGCCGGACGAGCACGCCGGGGGAGAGTTCGACGGTGGGCGGCAGGCCGCCGGTGGTGGCGCGGGTGAAGATCTCCACGGCTATGTCGATCGAGGCGAGCTTCTTGGCCAGCTCGACGATGTAGACGTTCATCCCGCCCGCGTCGCCGGTGCCGGGCTGGTGCAGCGGGGAGGTGTGCACGCTGAGCATCGCCACCCGGCGCGGCCGCCGCGGACCGCCGGGCAGCCGCAGCCGGGACGGGCCCGCGAACGGTCCGGGGCCACGACTGCGGAGCCGGGACACCTTTGGGCTCACTGCGGGCTACCTCCTAGCCGGGACGGCTGCTCGTCTCCGACCCCCTGAAACAACGGAACTCAGCCATCCATTTCCGTCCGGCGCCCGCACACCGCACTTTGCCAAAACGTGACCAGCCGCCGGACGGGCGGCCCCCGGCGCTTAGGCTCGATGCCATGGCCCGCCGCTCCTCCGCCCCCGCCGCTCCGGCATCCATGCCCGTACGACCCGCCCGGCCCGCCCGGCCCGTGCGGCCCGTCGGAACGGCCACCCGTGGGACCACCAATCCGAACCGGCTGCGCCGCATGGACCGCTGGATCGCCGCGGAGCACGGCGCCGAGCTGCGGCGCAGCGCGGATCCCGTCGCCGTGGACCTCGGGTACGGCGCCGCGCCCTGGACCGCGGTGGAGCTGCTGGCCCGGCTCCGTACGGCCTGCCCCGCGGTGCGGGTCGTCGGCGTCGAGATCGATCCGGCGCGGGTCGAGGCGGCCCGGCCGTACGAGCGGGCGGGGCTGGACTTCGTCCACGGCGGTTTCGAGGTGCCGCTGCCGGGCGGGCCGGGCCGCGCGCCGGTCCTGATCCGGGCGGCGAACGTGCTGCGCCAGTACGACGAGGACGCGGTGGCAGCCGTGTGGCAGCGGCTGTGCGCGCGGCTGGCGCCCGGCGGGCTGCTGGTCGAGGGCACCTGTGACGAGATCGGGCGGCGGCACGTCTGGGTTGCGCTGGGCCCCGAGGGGCCGCGCACGGTCACCTTCGCGACCCGGCTCGGCTCCCTGGACACCCCGTCCGACCTGGCCGAACGCCTGCCGAAGGCGCTCATCCACCGGAATGTGCCGGGCGAGCCCGTGCACGCCTTCCTGCGCGATTTCGACCGCGCCTGGGCCGGCGCCGCGCCGCTGGGCGCCCTGGGCGCGCGACAGCGCTGGCTCGCCGCCGTCCGCGCCCTGGCGGCGGACTGGCCGCTCACCGGCGACCCGCGCCGCCGGCGCCAGGGCGAGGTCACGGTGCGGTGGGAGGCGCTGGCGCCTCGGGGGTGAGCCGGGCGCCCGGCGTGTTCCGGGCCAGGGTGTCCGGGCCCCGGCCCGTGACCACGGCCGGGACGGGGTGCTCCGGCGCGTCCAGGAGCTGCCGTATCCCGGGGCGTGCGGTCCGGCCGGTCGGGTGGTTCCGCCGGACCCGGGCTGCGACGGGCCTGGTGCCCCCGCGGCGGGGCAGCAAGGTGGTGCGCACACCGGTCACGGCCCGTACGCGGCGCCCGTGCCCACCGGCCATTCGGAGAAGGAGCGGCTCATGAAGCGCAGGATCCTCGGCGGCACCGGTATCTCGGTCAGCGAGTACGCGCTGGGCGCGATGATGCTCGGCGCCTGGGGCAACACGGACCACGACGACGGGGTGCGCATCGTGCACCGCGCGCTGGACGCCGGTATCAACTTCGTGGACACCGCGGACGTGTACGCGGCGGGCGAGTCCGAGGAGATCGTCGGCAAGGCCCTCAAGGGGCGGCGCGACGAGGTCGTGCTGGCCACGAAGTTCTTCAATTCGATGGGCCCGGACGCCAACCAGGGCGGGAACTCCCGGCGTTGGATCGTCCGGGCGGTCGAGGACAGCCTGCGCCGGCTGGGTACCGACCACATCGACCTCTATCAGGTGCACCGCCCCGATCCGGCCACCGACATCGACGAGACGCTGTCCGCGCTCTCCGACCTCGTACGGTCCGGCAAGGTGCGGGCGGTCGGCACCTCGACCTTCCCCGCCGAGGCGATCGTCGAGGCACAGTGGACCGCCGAGCGCCGCGGGCATATCCGCTTCCGCAGCGAGCAGCCGCCGTACTCGCTCCTGGCGCGGAGCGTGGAGGCCGCGGTGCTGCCGACCGCGCAGCGCTACGGCATGGGCGTGCTGACCTGGGGTCCGCTGAGCGCGGGCTGGCTCTCCGGGCGTGCTCTGTCGGCCAGTTCGCGGGCCGGGCTGGAGGCGCAGAAGTTCGATCTGTCGATCCCGGAGAACGCGCGGAAGGCGACGGCGGTCAGCGCGCTGGCCGAGGTCGCGGCCGAGGCGGGCCTGTCGCTGCCGCATCTGGCGACCGCGTTCGTCCGGTCCCACCCGGCGGTCACCTCCGTGATCATCGGCCCGCGCACCCTCGACCAGCTCGACGGGCTGCTGGAGGGGTCCGAGGTGACGCTGAGCGCGGAGGTGCTGGACCGGATCGACGCGATCGTGCCGCCGGGCACCGATCTCAACCGGGCGGACAGCTACTACGTACCGCCGGCCGTGGCCGACCCGGCGCTGCGGCGGCGCTGAGGCCGGACGCGCGCACGCACCGCCCCGCACCGCCCCGCGTCGCCGCGCTCGCCGTTACGACGCGCCCCGGGTCGCGTCGAGCGCGTCGAGGAGGGCGTCCACCAGCTCCCTGTCCCATCCCTGGGTGAGGACGCGGCGCGCGTCGGCGGGCGGGAGCCAGAGCATCCGGTCCACCTCCGCGTTCGGATAGAACGAGCCGCCGGTGGCCTCGGCCGCCCAGTAGCGGACCTCCTTCGGCCGGCCGTTGACCGGATACCGGACGGTGGGGAGTTCCGGCCCCAGGTCGCACGTCATACCGGTCTCCTCCAGCGTTTCGCGGAGCGCACCGGCCGCGGCGTCCTCACCCCGCTTCAGTTTGCCTTTGGGGTGCGACCAATCGTTATATTTCGGGCGGTGCACCAGCGCGATCTCCAGTCCGTCCGCGGACCGTGCGCGGCGCCACAGCACACACCCCGCCGCCCGTACCGGCTTCTGTGCCACCGTCACGTCTCCGTCCTTTCCCCTTGCCCGGCCGTCCGGCCGTCCGTGCCCTCGAAGCCTGCCAGGCCGCCGCCGGCTCAGCCCGCTCCGTGCCCCGGTCCGGAACCAGGCGCGGGCGCGGGGGCCGGCAGCCACACCCGGCCGAACGCGAACCGGGCCGCCGCCACCTCGTGCCGCTGGTCGGCGTGGAGCACCCCCAGCGCGTACGCGGTGGCCGGGGCGATCCGGGGCGTACGGGCCGCGGCGGCGGCAGCGGTGGCGGCCTCGGCGGCGTCCCGGTGCCGCTCCAGCGCCCGGCCCGCCTCCGCCAGCCGGGCATCGGCGCGCTCCGGCGCGATCACCTCCTGGGCGTAACGGCTCAGCCGCAGCAGCAGCCGCACCTGGTGCCAGGGCGTGTCCTGGCGGTGGTCGGCGGCCAGCGCGTCGGCGTGGTACGGGTGCCCGGTACGGGAGAGCGGCAGCGTGCCGACCGCCTCGGCGAGCCGGCGGTACGCGTGCCCGGCCAGCGGCGGCAGCGCCTCGGCGGCGGGCAGCTCCGCGGCCGGCCGGACCAGTGGCGCCTCGGAGGCGAGCACCGCCACGGAGTCCGCCACCGCGTGGAAACGGGAGGAACCCAGCGCCTGGAGCGCGGCGGAGTGCGCGCGGGTGCGGGCGAGGGTCAGCTGGCGGTCCAGCAGCGCCCCGGCCCGCGCCGCACCGGCCGACAGCGCACTCCCGGCATCCTGCTCGGCGTCCGGTTCGGCGTCCCGCCCGGCGGTCCGCGCCCCGGCGCCCGCCCCCGCGCCCGTACGGTCACCGCGGCCGCTCCCCCCGGCCCGCTCCCCCCGGCCCGTGAGCCGCTGCAACGCCGCCATCAGCCGGTCGCGGCGGGCCGCGCAGGTCTGTTCGCGGGCGAACGTGCCCGACAGCCAGCTCAGCTCCGCCCGGAGCTGGTCGGCCCACGCCTCCTCGGTCAGCGGCCGGAAGGTGTGCAGCGTGGCGCTGATCCGGCGGGCGGCGCCGCGCAGTTGCCGGGCGGCCTCCCCGGCGCCTTCCGCGTCCGAGCCGCTCTCGCGGTGCAGCCGCAGGCTGCGCAGGAAGTCCGCGGCGTGCCGGTGCAGATAGCCGGCGAACACCTCACCGGCCGTCCGGGCACCGAGCCCCGGCTCGTCGACGCCGTACGGCCCGAACAGCCCGTTCGGCGCGAGCAGTTCGTACGCCCCGGACAGCTCGTACGCGTCCACCGGCCCGTACGCATCCACGGGTCCGTACGCGTCCGCCGGCCGGTACCGCCCGTCCGGTCCGCCGCCGCGCGCGCGGTGGCCGTCCGCCACCGCGGCACGGGCGCCGGGCACCCCGCCGGGGTCGGGTCCGGTGCCGGGGGGACCGGCCGTCGCCCCGGTCGGCAGATCATGTCGCTGGGCCACGCCGGCGCCTCCGGGCGTCAATGAGCATTTCCTGTACGTTGCGCAGCGGCACGCCGTCCGCGTCCACCGCCTGCCGGGTCCAGTCGCCGTCCGGGCCGAGGTGCCAGGAGGACGTGGTGTCCGAAGTCCCCGTCTCCAGCAGTCTGTTGAGGGCCGCGCGGTGCGCCGGATCGGCCACCCGCACCAGCGCCTCGATCCGCCGGTCGAGGTTCCGGTGCATCATGTCCGCGCTGCCCAGCCACACTTCGGGCTCGCCGCCGTTGCCGAAGGCGAACACCCGCGAATGCTCCAGGAAGCGGCCGAGGACGCTGCGGACCCGGATGTTCTCGCTCAGGCCCGCGACCCCCGGGCGGAGCGCGCAGATACCGCGGACCCACACATCGACCGGCACACCGGCCTGCGAGGCGCGGTAGAGCGCGTCGATGACGGCCTCGTCGACCATCGAGTTGACCTTGATGCGGACGTAGGCGGGGCGGCCCGCCCGGTGGTGCGCGATCTCCGTGGCGATGCGCTGCACCAGGCCGTCCCGCAGCGACTTGGGGGCGACCAGCAGCCGGCGGTAGGTCTCCCGCCGGGAGTAGCCGCTGAGCCGGTTGAAGAGGTCCGAGAGGTCGGCGCCGACCTGCGGGTCGGCGGTCAGCAGCCCCAGGTCCTCGTAGAGCCGGGCCGTCTTGGGGTGGTAATTGCCGGTGCCCACATGGGAGTAGCGGCGCAGGACCTCGCCCTCCTGGCGGACGACGAGCGAGAGCTTGCAGTGCGTCTTGAGGCCGACCAGTCCGTAGACGACATGGCAGCCGGCCTCCTCCAGCTTCCTGGCCCACTTGATGTTGGCCTGCTCGTCGAAGCGCGCCTTGATCTCGACGAGGACGAGGACCTGTTTGCCGGACTCCGCGGCGTCTATCAGGGCGTCCACGATCGGCGAGTCGCCCGAGGTGCGGTAGAGCGTCTGCTTGATGGCGAGCACGTCGGGGTCGGCGGCGGCCTGCTCCAGGAACGCCTGCACGGAGGTGGAGAAGGAATCGTAGGGGTGGTGCAGGAGGACGTCGCGGGCGCGCAGCGCGGCGAAGATGTCGGGGGCGGACGCGGACTCCACCTCCGCCAGATCGCGGTGGGTGCCGGCCACGAACTTGGGGTACTTCAGCTCCGGCCGGTCCAGCGCCCCGATGCCGAAGAGGCCGGTCAGGTCCAGCGGTCCGGGCAGCGGATAGACCTCGGCCTCCGAGATCTTCAGCTCCTGGACGAGCAGATCGAGGACGGCTGGGTCGATGGACTCCTCGACCTCCAGGCGGACCGGCGGGCCGAACCGCCGCCGCATCAGCTCCTTCTCCAGCGCCTGGAGCAGATTCTCCGCGTCGTCCTCCTCGACTTCGAGGTCTTCGTTGCGGGTGACCCGGAACATGTGGTGCGCGCGCACCTCCATCCCTGGGAACAACTCCTCCAGATGGGCCGCTATGACGTCCTCCAGGGGGACGTAGCGCTGCGGGGACGCCGCCAGGAAGCGGGACAGCAGCGGCGGCACCTTGACCCGGGCGAAGTGGTCGTGGCCGCTGACCGGGTTGCGTACGACGACGGCCAGATTCAGCGACAGGCCGGAGATGTACGGGAAGGGGTGCGCGGGGTCCACGGCGAGCGGGGTGAGGACCGGGAAGATCTGCTGGCGGAAGAGGGTGAACAGGCGGGCCTGCTCCTTCTCCGTCAGCTCGGGCCAGCGGATGAGGTGGATGCCCTCTTCGGCCAGTTCGGGGGCGATGTCCTGCTGGTAGCAGGCGGCGTGCCGGGCCATGAGTTCGCGTGAGCGCGTCCAGATCAGCTCCAGCACCTCGCGGGGCTGGAGGCCGGATGCGGAGCGGGTGGCGACTCCGGTGGCGATCCGGCGCTTGAGGCCGGCCACCCGGACCATGAAGAACTCGTCCAGGTTGCTGGCGAAGATCGCCAGGAAGTTGGCTCGTTCGAGCAGCGGGGTGGCCGGGTCCTCGGCCAGCTCCAGCACCCGCTCGTTGAACGCCAGCCAGCTGCGCTCCCGGTCCAGGAAGCGGCCGGTCGGCAGTTCCTCGCCGTTCGCGCCCAGGACGCCCCGTTCCTCGTACGCGTCCGCGTCGGCGTCGAGGTCCGGCTCCAGCTCGGGCAGCGGCATACCGGCGGCGTGCGGGCGGTGGGCGGCGATGGAACCCACCGACGGCTGGGCCGGGGGAACCGCGGCCCCCGGCGCGGCCGGCTGCACCGGCGGCGTCTCGGGCCGGGCCGGGACCTGGGAACCGGGCTGCTGGTTCATGTCCTCATTCTTCCGCGCTCCGGGGATTCCGGGCGCGTCGGACGGGAAGAACGGAGCGATACGGAGCCTCGTGGTGGGGGTGTTCGGCACAGCGGGCTGCATTCAGTGATGCTCGCAAGCGATATTGAATCGCCGGTAACGCGGATATGGCGGCCAGGCAAGCGGGACACCACTCCCCGGGGTTTTACCGGATCTTGGGCTGCGCGGGGAGGGCGGTGCCCCGGGCGGCCCGCTACCCGCGGCGGCCCCGGCTCCGGGCCCACGGGCGGGGCCTGGAACCGGGGCCTGGAACGGAGCCCGGGGGCGGCCGTCTCAGCCGAACCGCCGCTTGAACACCCGGAACACGATCACCGTCAGCGCCACCGCCAGGACCAGCACGATCCCGGCCTCCGTCCACGCCAGCGGCCAGTGGTGCGACACCGGGTGGTTGTCGTAGTACGTGCCGGCCACGCCGTGGTCGCGCAGGCACGCTTCGTAATCGCCGGTGAACGACGCGCACGCGTTGTCGGCGAGCCGGGCGCCGGAACCGGTGACGTAGCCCTGCTGCTGAGGCCAGCTGCCGTCCGGCAGCTGGACCGACTCGTGGTTCGGGAACACGGCGCTCGCGGTGGGCCGCAGATACGGCCTGACCAGCAGGAACAGGTTCTGGACGACCGCCATGACGCCCAGCGTGACGGCCATCGAGGCGACCGTACGGCGCAGCAGCAGACCCGCCAGTGTGCCGACGGCCAGGGCCAGCAGCGCGTAGGCGACGGGCACCGGGCCGAGCGCGTTGAAGCCGAGCACGGAGTACCAGTAGGTGCCGGACACCTCGTCGCCGCCGACCTGCCAGACCCAGGCGAAGACCGCCGAGAGCGCCGATGTGGCGGCGAGCACCGCCAGCGCGGGCAGCGCGGTCTTCGCCGCCAGCCAGCGCAGCGGACTCACCGACTGCGTCAGGACGACCTTGTGGGTACCGCTCTCCAGCTCGCGGGCGATCAGCGGGGCGCCCAGGAACACGCCGACCACGGCCGGGAACAGCAGCAGCCCCATCGCGGCGTACCGGAGGGACGGCGCGTAGGCGCCGCGGAAGTCGGAGACCGCCTCCTGGGTGCCCGCGCACCGCGGGTCCAGCGAGATGAGCGAGCAGCCGGCGATGTGGTGGGCGTCGAGGTACCCGGCCATCCGGCCGCGCAGTACCGCGAGCCAGACGGCGCCGCCGATCACGATCAGGCACAGCGCGCCGAAGGCGGCCCGGTGCTGGCGCCAGACCAGCCAGACCAGCCCGCGCAGCGGTGTGCGGCCGCCCCCCTCACCGGCACGGCCCGTCTCCTGCGTGCCGTCCGCGGTGTGCGCGCGTCCGCCCGTCCCCTGGTGTGCCGTCGTACTCATGCCACCGCTCCCTTGCCGTTGTGCTGGTCGTACACCGCCGGTCCGGCGACCGCCGGCCGGCCGGCGGGATGTGGGGTGCCCCGGCCCGCGGGCCCGGTCCGGGTGACCGGTACGGCACCCGCCCCCGCCGCGGGCCCGTTACGGGGCAGGCCCGGCACCCCGGGCTTGTGGCGCAGCCGCGGCGAGACCGGTTCGGCGCTGGGCGCGATCAGCTCGGGCGCGTCGGGCGCGCGCAGATAGGCGAGCAGGAGTTCCTCCAAGGACGGCTCCACGGCTTCCCAGGGGCCGGTGAACGGCCCCTTTCGCCGTACCAGAGCGGTGAGTTGACCAGCTGTCAGCTGTGCGTCGACGACGGTGTGGGCAGCGATCTCCGGCGGCAGCCCGGCGGCGGCGCTGCCCCGCGGCGACCCTCCGGCGATTCCTTGCGGCGGGCCGCCGGAAGTTCCGTGCGGCCCCATCAGCAGGGCATGCGCCCCGATGACGTCATCGACCTCGCCGGCCAGCCGCACCCGCCCGCCGCCCAGGAGGAGCAGGTAGTCGCAGATCCCGTCCAGCTCGGCGAGCACATGCGAGGCCAGGACGATGGTGGTGCCGTGCTCGGCGGCCTGGGCCAGCAGCAGTCCGGCGATCTGGTGCCGGCCGAGCGGGTCGAGATCGGCCAGCGGCTCGTCCAGCAGCAGGAGTTCGGGCTCCTTGGCCAGCGCGAGGGCGAACGCGACGCGGGTGCGCCGGCCCGCGGAGAGGGTGCCGACCCGGGCGTCCAGGGGGACCTGCCCGTCCCGGACGATCCGCTCCGCCCGCGCCCCGTTCCAGCGGCCGGGGTTGAGCTCACGGCCCATCCGCAACGTCTCGGCGACGGTCAGCCGGGGGTAGAGCGGTTTGCCCTGGGTGAGGTGGGCGGTGCGGACCCGGCCGGACGCGGTGGCCGGGTCCGCACCGCCGGCCCGGACGACCCCCTCGGTGGGCCGGATCAGCCCGGACGCGAGCGAGAGCAGCGTGGTCTTGCCGGCGCCGCTGGGCCCGACCAGGGCGCAGATACGGCCGGCCGGCAACCGGAAGGTGCAGTCGCGCAGCGCCCAGCGGCGGCGGTACCGCTTGCCGAGGCCGATCACCTCGATCGCGGTGCGCCCCGAGGCCCGGCCGGTCCTGCCACCCATCGACCGCGTCACCTTCCCCTCCTCCTGGCCACCCCACCAGCCATTCCACTAATTAAGTAGTGAAAGGGTGAGGGAAGTGGGCTGCACCTGTCAACCTGTGCTGCGTACGCTGACGCCGTGCCCACGCCTTCCGCGTCACCGACGCCGCCGCTGCCGTACACGCCGCACTACCCGATACGCACCGAACGCCTGGATCTCCGCCCCGTCCACACCGACGATTTCGACGCGATCCACGCCTACCAGCGCCGCCCCGAGGTCTGCCGCTATCTGTACTGGGGCCCGTTCGACGAGGCCGAATCCCGCGCCTCCGTCGCCGCCAAGACGGCCCGCACCACCCTGCGCGCCGAGGGCGACATCCTCCAACTCGCCGTCGTCGTCCGCGAGACGGGACAGCTGGTGGGCGATGTCACCTTCGTCTGGACCAGCCGCGAACACCGCCAGGGCGGCATCGGCTACGTCTTCCACCCGGACGCCGCCGGCCGCGGCTACGCCACCGAGGCGAGCCGCGCCCTGCTGAAACTGGGCTTCGAAGACCTCCACCTGCACCGCATCCAGGCCGAACTGGACGGCCGCAACACCGCCTCCGCCCGCCTCCTGGAACGCCTCGGCATGCGCCGCGAAGGCCATCTACGGGAGAACGAGTTCCTGGACGGCTCGTGGAGCGACGAGGTCATCTACGCGATGCTGGCGCGCGAGTGGCGGGAGGGGCGGGAAGGGCGGGAGGGGTAGCGGCCTGACGAGCGGCTGCCCGGCGGCCGGTGTCCTCGCCGCCACCGCCGCGACGCGGCGCGAGCGGGCCAGAGGTGTCCTTTTCCTCCCTCGGTTACGAGAGGCGCACTTCATGCTCATTCGCGAATTCGCCCAGAACGACCTGACGCGTCTGACCGAGCTGACCGTCGACACATTCCAGCCGTTCTACGAGGAGTCCTTCCGTCCGCTGGTGGGCGACGTCATCTTCGGCATTCAGCACGGCAACTGGCGCGACGACTACCGCGCCGAGATCCCCGAGCTGCATGCCCCGGAGCAGCACCGGTACGTGGCGGTCGCCGAGATCTGCGGCAGTATCGCCGGGTACGTCGGCTGGCGCGTCGAACCCGCGCGCGGGTACGGCACGATCACGATGCTCGCCGTCGCGGCGGATCAGCGCGGGAATCAGATCGGGACCGCACTGTGCGAGCACGCCTTCGCCGAAATGCGGCAACTCGGCGCGGAAATGGTCGAGATCGGCTCCGGCGGCGACACCTTCCACACACCGGCCCGAGCCCTGTACGAAAGCCTCGGATGCGTCCAACTACCGGTAGCGGTCTACTTCCGGGAACTCTGACAGGGCATTTGATCCAAGGAGTTCGCCCTCTCAGACCAGCCGATGCCATTCTGCCGAGATCGACGTCATGGAAAACGGACTCGCATCACACCGCCGCTGGTAAACGCAACGGCGTTGAAGTCCTAGTTGTATTCGAACCAGGTCAGGATGGCCTTCACCCGGCGGTTGTCCTCGCCGGAGGGCATGCCGAGTTTCAGGAAGACGTTCCCCACGTGTTTGGCCACGGCGGCGCCCGAGAGGAACAGCTCTGCCGCGATCTCCGCGTTGGAGCGGCCTTCGGCCATGAGAGCGAGCACCTCCTGTTCGCGGGCCGTGAGCCGGGCGAGCGGGCCCCGCGGCGGATCGGCGCGGGTGACGTGGCGAATCACCTCGGGGTCGATCACCACTCCGCCGCCGGAGACCGTCTCGACGGCCCGCAGGAACTCCGCCACTCTGCCCACCTTCTCCTTGAGCAGGTAGCCGACTGCCCCGTCGGCGCCCGGGCCGTTCAGGAGTTCGCGCACGTACGGGCCCGTGACGTAGGCGGAGAGGACCAGTACCGGCAGGTCCTGGTGCCGCGACCGAATGTCGATCGCGGCCCGGAGTCCGTCGTCGGTGTTCCCGGGCGGCATGCGAACATCCGTGATCACCAGGTCGGGGGCGGCTCCGGCGGCGGCGAGGTCGTCGACAGCGGCGACCAGTTCGTCGGCGTCCTCGCATTCGCGGATCACGTCGTGGGCATGGGAAACCAGGATCTCCCGGATTCCGGCGCGTATCAGCAGACTGTCGTCCGCCAGGATGATTCTCACAATCGATTTCCCATCGCTTTTCCCTGTCGAATTCCGTCACCACGGGGGTTGGGCCGGGGCGGATGCCACGACCTCCGTTCCGCCGCCCGGCGGGCTGATTATTTCGAGGTTCCCACCGACGCTTCGCATCCGCTCACGCAGCCCGGAGAGCCCGGATCCGGTACTGATCCGCGCGCCGCCGGCGCCGTCGTCGCCCACCCGGACGCGGACGCCGCTCTCGGTGCACCGCATCTCGATCCGGGCGCTCCCGACGCCCGCGTGCTTGGCGATGTTCGTCAGGGCCTCGGAGGCCGTGAAGTACACGGCCGTGGCGATCGGCGAGGAGAGCCAGGCGTCCGTACCGGTGCTGGTCAGTTCGACCTGCAACGGTGATCTGGCCACCAGTTCCCGGACGGCGGCGATGAGACCGAGATCGCTCAGTTCGCTGGGGTGGATGTCGCGCACCGTCTCCCTCAGCCGTTCGAGCGCGCGCTCCGCCTGGGCCTGGGCCTGGCGGGCCAGCTGGACGATCCGTTCCTGGTCGGTGGCCGTCGCTGCGGCTTCCAGGATTCCCAGGCGCATGACGAGGGCGACGAGTTCCTGCTGGGCGCCGTCGTGCAGGTCACGCTCGATGCGCCGGCGCTCGTTCTCGAAGGCCGCCGTCAGCGAGGCCCGGCTGGCGCGGAGTTCCTCCAGTTTCGCGAGCAGGTCGGGGTTCCGGCTCCCCGAGAAGGCCCGCAGGAGCAGGTCGCGGAGCAGGGAGATCCCGGCCAGCGCGCCCACGGTGACCGCACCGAGGGCGATTCCCGCGGGCACCGCCACGAGGGTTTCCCACAGGGCGGCCGGGGTGAACGGGCCGACTTTCGCGGCGATGCCGAAACCCCAGAAGACGGGGGAGAAAATCAGCGCCAGAGCGCCGAAGAATCCGAAGAAGCCCACCAACAGCGAGAGCGCGGACAGGAGCGCGGCGGTGACGAACACGGGGAGGTCGGTCCTCCACACCGACCGTGCCCGCAGCCGACCGGCCACCCACTGCGGCCAGCTGCGGTCGGCGGGCCGCAGCGGCATCGTCCGGACTCCGCACCACTGCGCCCTGGAGCGGTCCAGTTCGGCCACCACCGGAACCGAGACCGGCGCAGCGAGAACGGAAATCAGGAGGATCGGAAAGGCGGCCACTGCGACGAATTCGGTCAGCAGCCTCCGGGCAACACGAATCTGCGCCATGATCAAAATTTTCGCACAGTTCGGATCGGTCGGGCGGTAGATCCAAGTCTACCTCCAATAGCAGTGCAGGCACCCGTGCACTCCACTGCCCGGCCCTGCTTTCCTCGATTCATGCCATTTTCCACCACCGCTCCCGTGCCGTGCATTCGTTTGCGCGGCCTTCGGACGGAATTCCCCATTCCCGGCCGCCGGGGCGAGACGACGCGCGTCCTGCACGACATCGACCTGGAGATTCCCGAAGGCCGGCTGACCGCCGTCGTCGGCCCCTCCGGTTCGGGCAAGTCGACGCTCCTGCTCTGCACGGCCGGGCTGGAGCGGGCGACCGCGGGGTCCGTCGAGATCCTCGGGACGGATGTCCGCTCACTCAGCCCCCGCAAACAGGCCGCGTTCCGCAGCGAGAACATCGGCTTCGTCTTCCAGGAGTACAACCTCGTCAGCTCGCTGACGGTCGAGGACAACATCGCCCTGCCGGCGCGGCTCGCCGGCCGCCGGGTGCCCAGGGCGCGGGTCGAGGACGCCATGGCGCGGCTCGGCATCGCCAAGCACGCGCGGCGACGCCCCGACCGCCTCTCCGGTGGCGAGCGCCAGCGCGTCGCGGTGGCCCGGGTGGTGGCGAACCAGCCGCGGATCGTCTTCGCCGACGAGCCAACGGGTGCGCTCGACCTCAAGTCGGGTCATGTGGTGCTCGACTGGCTGCAGGCGCTTCCCGCGCAGGGGAGCACGGTGCTCATGGTCACCCACGACCCTCATGCGGCCGCGCGGGCCGATCAGGTCGTGGTGATGGGGTCCGGGCGGGTCCACGCCGTCATCCCCGGTGGCGACTCCCGCGCGGTGGGCGACGCCGTCCTCGCGGCGCAGTCGGCGGACGAAGCGGGCGGGGAGGAGTCGTGATCCGGCTCGTGCTGTCGGACATCCGCCTGCAGGCGTCGATGTGGTGGTGGACGCTCCTGTGCGCCACGGTCGGCGCGGCGTGCTCGGCGGGCTCGGCCATCGCGATGTTCACCGCCGTCTCGGCGGCGCGGGCGGCGGGTGACGCACGGATGGTCTCCGCGTCGATCGCCCTCGGCGGCAACATCGTCTTCTTCACCGTGCTCGCCGCCGTGGGCATCGTCGCCTCCGCGGTCGGTCTGACGCTGACGACCCAGCGGCGCGAGCACGCCCTGTGGGTGATCCTCGGGATTCCGCGCCACCGGGTCAGGTTCATCCTGCGGACGGAGATGGTGGTGCTGGGCGCGGTGGCCGGCGCGCTGGCCGCACCGCTCGCCCTGCTGGTCGCGGGTGTCGCCCTCGCGCAGTGGAAGGGGACGGGTCTCGAACTGCACGGGGCCTCGGTCGGGTTCCGATACTGGTACGTCGGCGTGAGCGTGCTGTTCGGACTGGTTCCGTGCCTGCTCGGGGGCTGGGGCGTCACCCGGCGGGCCGCCCGGACGCCGGAGATGCGCGCCTTCCGGGACTTCTCCGGTCCCCCGGCGCGGCCGGGCGTGGCACGCGGTGGCCTCGCCCTGTGCCTGCTCGCCGGTGTGGTCGGGATGTGGGTCCCCGGCCTGGGCCTCGAACTCAAGGGCGGGCTGGCCCAGCGGACGGCCTTCGCGTTCGCCGGGAACCTCTTCCTCGTCTGCCTGCTGCTGCTGATGGGGCCGTGGGTGCTCACCCCGCTGATGAAGCTCTGGACGGCGCTGGTGCCCTCGCGCGGCGTCGCCTGGCACCTTGCCGTGCAGTCGTGCCGGGCCCGCGCGACGAGGAGCGTCACCACGGTGCTGCCCTTCGCGCTCTCCCTGTCGTTCGTCGGCCTCTTCATGGTGATGGGGAAGGTCATGCCCGGAGGCAGCGCCGGGCTGGACAACATCCTGGTCGTGCTGGGCTGGGTCTTCGTCGTGTCCTGGGTCGGGGGCCTCGCCGTGATCGCCCTCGTCGGGCGGGAGCGCGCCCGTGACTCCGCCGTCGTGACGGTGGCCGGTGCGCGGCCGGGCGTGGTCACCCGGTCGATGGTCTACGAGGGGGCGATCTACGCGGGGACGGCGATCGTCTTCGGCGCGCTGTTCGTCGCCGTGTCGAGTCTCACCATCGCCCTGGGAGCCCGGATCGACGCCGTCCGGGTCCTGGCGGGCCTCCCCTGGGCCACGCTCGGGGCGCTCGCCGCCGGGACGCTGGTCACCACCTGCCTCGCGCTGGTCCTGCAGGCGGCCCGGGTGTCGCGCACGGTCGCGGTCCGGGCGCTGCGCTCGTGAACCGGGGTGCGGGAATCCACACCACCATGTTCGTTGACGAAGGAAGAATTCGATGAAACCGACCACGCGCACGCTTCTCGCCTTCGGCGGAGCCGCGCTCCTCGGCCTCGCCGCCACGGCCTGCACCACGGACGGCGCATCGGCCGACGCGACCGTGGAATCGAAGTCCTTCGACTTCGCCGGTGGCAGCCTGACCGTCAACTCCGGTTCCGCCGACCTCGCGCTGGTGGCCGCCGACATCAAGGGCGTTCAGGTGGAACGACGGGTCAGCGGCAGGAAGGTTGGCGGGGAGGTGGGGTCCGGCTGGCAGCTCGAAGGGGGCACGCTCACACTCTCGCTGGACTGCACGGGGATCTCGGTGGACTGCAGCGCGAAGTACACCGTGAAGGTGCCGCGCGCCGTCGCCGTCACCGCCGAGAGCGGCAAGGGGCGCATCGAGGCCACCGGCTTCACCGCGGACTTCTCGGCCAGGACCGCCGGCGGCGACGTCCGGTTGTCGGACCTCCACGGAGCCAAGCTGGCCCTGGAAGGCGGCGACGGAAGCATCGAGGGCGACGGGATCTCCGCCCGGTCCGTCAGCGTCACGTCGCGGAACGGCAACGTCGACCTGGGCCTGGCCGCCGTGCCCGACCTGGTCGACGTGCGGAGCAGGGACGGCGACGTCGAGCTGGGCCTGCCGGAATCGAAGTACGCGGTCCGCACGGCCGCGAAGAAGGGCGACGTCACCGTGAACGTCGCGAAGGACGACGCGAGCGGCCATTCCGTGGCCGTCCGGACCCGCAACGGCAGCATCGCCATCGGCAAGGGCGGAAAGTCCTAGCCGCCGCGCAGCAACCAGGCCGGAAGCGTTCGATCGAGCGCGAAAGCCGAACAGGAAAGAACGAATGTCAAGCAACTCCCTCTCCGGAATCAAGACACCTCGGGTACGGCGGCGTACAGCCCTGGCGCTCGCCGCTTCGATGACGGCTGCCGTGGCGATGACGGCGTGCTCCCACAACTCCACGGACAACTCGGCCTCTCCGGCACCGGGTGCTACACGGGTAAGCGCCGACCTGCAGAAGCTCATGAGTACCGCGCCGTGGTCGTCGGGCCAGTGGGGCCTGCAGGTCGCCGATCTGCAGACGGGGAAGGTCGTCCAATCCAAGGGCGCCGGTTCTCAGTTCATGACCGGTTCGACGGCCAAGACCTTCGCGGTCAGTGCTGCGCTCGATGTCCTGGGTGACGACCATCGCTTCCGTACGCCCGTGGTGCATTCGGGTACGGTCTCCGCGGACGGGCGGCTCTCCGGCGATCTCATCCTGGTCGGAAGCGGCGATCTGGCACTCGGTGGGCGGACCACCGCGTCAGGCGGACTGGACGCCCCCGACTTCGACCACTATGACGCCAACGCCGTACCCGGCATGGCGACCATCACCGAAGAGGATCCGCTGGCGGGTGTCAACGAGCTGGCTCGGCAGGTCGCGGCCAGTGGAGTCCGCCATGTCGACGGCGACGTGGTGATCGACAACCGACTCTGGGATCCGGTGTCGATCGGCGGGGTGCCGGTCACTCCGACCATCGTCAACGACAACCTGATCGACGTGCTCATCACGCCGGGCGCACCCGGCGAGCCGGCCAAGGTCGACTGGCGCCCGAAGACGGCCGCGTTCGGCGTCGACGCGCAGGTGACGACCACACCCGCCGGAAGCAAGCCGACGGTGACGACCGAAAGCGTGAGTCCTGGTCATATTCGGGTCCGAGGTTCCGTGCCCGCGGACGTGAAGGCTCCCTTCGTGACGACCTACCAGGTTCCCGACCCGGCGGCGTTCGCCCGCACCGTCCTCATCGAGGCACTCGCCAGAAACGGCGTCGGCGTATCCGCCCCCTCGCTGGGAGCGAACCCCGACAGCAAGCTTCCTCCGTCGGCGGAAGTGAGCTCGCTGCCCGTATCGGCGACCTACATTTCTCCGCCCTTCAAGGAGTACGCAAAGCTGATCAACAAGGTCAGCCACAATCTCGGGGCGAACCTTCTGCCGCCACTGATGGCAGCACACAACGGGCAACGAACCTATGCGGACGGCATGAAGATCGAGAAGGAGTTCCTCACTCACTCAGGTGTGGATCCGAATTCAGTGAGCCTCGTCGATGCCCAGGGCCTCCCCGGCGACAAGGCGACGCCGACTGCCCAGGTGGCGCTGCTGCGGCAACTGGCACGACAGGACGACTTCGACGTCTTCTACGACTCCATGCCGAGCATGGGCGTCGACGGTTCGCTTGCCGACGTCATCGAGCGCACCGATCCCGCCGCAGGACACATCCGTGCGAAGACCGGCACCCTGGTCAGTTCCTACCAGGGCAAGCTGGCTCTCGGCACGAAGGCGCTCGCAGGCTATATCGATGCGAAGGACGGCCGCCGCTACGCCTTCGCGATCTACGTGAACAACATTCCGGTGCCCAGTGACTCCGTGAGCGATGCCATCGACCTCGCGCTCAAGGCCAACAAGCAACTGGGAGCGATGGCCGCCACCATCTACAAGTCGCCCAAGGCGTGATGGGCAGCCCGAGCAGGTGATCGATTCAGCAGCCGGAGACCAACGCCGTTGCGTTTACCGGCGGCGGCGTGATGCGAGTCCGTCTTCCATGACGTGGATCTCGACAGAAAGGGCGTAGGTCCGGGTGGTTTGCGGGTGTTTTCCTGCGTTCGGCCCGTACTTGCTCGTTGGGTTCTTGCGGCTGCGGGCCTTGACGCGCCGGCGCCGCGCGGTGGGCAGCAGGTTGTCCAGGACCATCCGGCCCAACGGTCCGAGCAAGGGGTCGGGTCCGGCCGTGTGTATGCCGGTGGCGGTGGTGACCTGATCGGCGGCGGCCTGCAGCAGAACGGTGAAGCTGATCCGCTCCATGGCCGGACCCGGCCGCCTTCCGCCGCACCCTCTCCCGCACCTGCCGGCGCAGCACGTCGTGGATGGCCTGACCGGTGCCGTCGTCGCGCCACTCGGTCTCGGGGCAACGGCAAACAGATGGCCCGGGAGTCATACGAGTTCCGAGTCGAGGTCGACCACGGTGCAGCGGCGCAGCTCGACGACGAGTTGGGAGGCGAGGAACCACGACGTGTGCTGGTGGCCGTAGGGCAGATAGCCGTCGTCCGACGAGGCGAGCCGCCCGGTGGCGCCGGGTGCGTGGAAGCCGCCGAAGACACCGCGCGGCCGGGGCTTACGTACGCGGACGGCGACCGGCTCGGACAGGTGCGGGCAGTAACGGACGGCGGTGGCGGCGCAGGGCACGCAGACCGGCGGTTTGGTGCAGTGCGCACCCTCGGGCCAGCCGGCCGACAGCTCGGCGGGACCGGACCTGGGCAGGAGGAACAGCCATCCCCGGGAGGTCCGGCTGGCCGGTCCCCCGCAGACCTGACACAGCCCCTCCAGCACGGCCCGCCGCTGGCGAACCGGGTGCACCGAGCGGAAGTTGGGCTTCCCACACCCCGGCGCCTCGATGAGACGGCTCCACAGCACACCCTGCGCATCCCGGTCGGCCGGCGTCTCGTCGCGGTAGCACAGCCCGGCACCATCGCCGCGCACCGTGAGCGTCCTGACGGCGACCCGCTCTTCACTCCAGGCCGTGATGTACGGAACGGGGGTTTCCCGCCTTCGGCTAGGGTGCGACATGTCGTCAACCTCCAGGGGGTTGAGGGCCACGCCCCCGGACGTTCGCGCGTCGCGGGGGTCCTGCGTGTGGCGGTGGGCTGGCGTTCGACCGACCCGACTGGACACCGGGTGTAGTCAATTGGTCACCAGGGCAACGCAACGGGCAATAGAATCGGGTTGCTTGAGGAGGCACCGTTCAAGACAGTGACCTGCCTCGATGCTGCCGTGCACCGACATGACGAGAGGTCATAGCGTTGGACGAGACATCCCCACCCGAGCACTTGAATCCGCTCCAGCGCTTCGGGCGTGACGTCAGACAGGTACGTCAGGCCCGCAAGCTCACGCAGAAGCATCTGGGCAATGCCACGGGTTACTCCGAGGGCTACGTCAGCAAGGTCGAGTCCGGGACGCTGCTGCCCAGGCCGAGCGAGAAGTTCGCCAAGGGCTGCGACACCGTGTTCGGGACCGGTGAGCTATTCGCGGGGCTGCTGCGGAGGATCGATGAGGGAGATCACCCGAGCTGGTTCGTTCCGTACCTCAACCTGGAGCGGAAGGCGTCGCGGATACTTGCCTACTCATCGAGCGTCGTGTTGGGGCTTCTCCAGACGGAGGACTACGCGCGGGCCATCTTCGGAGCCTACTTCTCCCGGGAGAAGACAGAGGCAATCGAAGGCAAGGTCGCCGCACGCGTGCGGCGACGTGACGTCTTCGAACGGGACACTCCACCGCTCCTGTGGACCATCCTTGATGAGGCGTGCCTGCGCACGGTCGTAGGTTGCACCGCGGTCATGGCCGGGCAGCTTGAGTACCTGCTGACGGCTGCCGAGTTGCCGCACGTCAATCTTCAGATCATGCCGTTCACGGCGGGTGCTCCGGCCGCGTCCACGAAGCCCTTCATTGTGCTGCGTTTCACGGACTCCCCCACGGTGCTGTACACGGAGACCCGGGTAGGAGGCAGGATGCACGACTCCGCACAAACGGTCGATGCCGCCATGGATGACTACGATCTGCTGAGGGCACATGCGTTGTCCCCGGACCAATCACTAGCCCTGATCGCAACTCTGCTGAAGGAGTACCGAGCATGAACCCCGCCGTGGATCTCTCCGCCGCCGAGTGGGTCAAGTCGTCCTACAGCGACGCCAACGGAGGCCAGTGCATCGAGTTCTCCCGCACCTTCACCTGGGTCAAGTCCTCCTACAGCGACGCCAACGGCGGGGAATGCCTCGAGTTCTCCCCCGCCCTCACCCAAGCCCACGGCATCGTCCCCGTCCGCGACAGCAAAGACCCGGACGGCCCAGCCCTCGTCTTCCCCGCAGCCGACTGGACCTCGTTCGTCACCGCCGTCAAGCACGGGGGATTCCCCGCCGCCTGACCTACGTGGCCCAGGGCACCCAACCCCCAGACGACGCGGCCCCGGTAGCCACGGGGCCGCCGCCATTTCGGCACGCAATCGCAACCGCCACAGTGGACGAGGTCTGCACCCGGGCGAAGGATCTCGGCGCTGCTCGCCCGACCACGGTTGCGGCCTGAGACCATCGAGAGCATGGGCAAGCACAGCCGACCCGGACCGCCGAATCAGCCATCGCGTGCGACCGCACCTGTGGACCCGTTGGATCCGCTCGCGCCCTACGAGAAGCGGCGCCGCCCGCCTCTGGACATCTACCGGCGCCACCGGCCGCTGCACGGCGGCGCCGGCCACCTTCGCCCCGAGGAGCCCAGGGCCCTGGAGGAGTGGGACGGCTTCACCTACACCCCCGCCGGGACGGCACCCGATCTCGCGGCGGCGGTGTCATGGGTGGCCCAAACCGAGCCGGAGCCCCGGCAGTGACCCGCTTGAGTTGTAGTGGTCGTCGCAAACGCCCCGGCTCAGCGGGAGGAATACTTCCGCCTCATGCTCGTTCGACTCCCGAGCCGAACCCGGCACATCACACCAGGCCACACGTCCCCACACCCTTCACCCGATCAGCCCAAGTGCCGTGCAGCACAAGGTACTTGACCGGGTCACCGCTGCTACATTTCCGTAACGAGGCAGCAGAGGGGCGGCATCATGGGCAGGCCATGGGAAGCGGACCCGGGGACGAACTTCAAGAGGCGGCTGGGGAAGTCGGCCCTGGAGCTGGGTACGACCAACTCCGGTCCTGAATGCCCGGACATCTGGGAGCTGGAGAATGGCGATATCGCCGTGATCGGACGGGACCTCACCGCCTCCCTCGGCACCCGCCTGCCGGACGGAGTCTCGATCGGCCTGGACGAACGCCTCGTGGTCATCCCCCGCAGCATGCTCATCGCGGCGAAGAAGGACATTCCCCGTGTTTGAGTGCTTCCGTGACGGCTCCGGCGAGGTTCTCAAGAGGCCGGACTACCTCGACGACTTCGGCCGGTTCTACGAGGGCGACATCCATCTCCTTGCCAAGATCGAGCGCGGCCAGACGTTCACGGAGCAGGGCTCGCCGAGCTGGGACGCGTTCGCCGCCGGAGACTGGGCGGGCGCGTTGCGGCTGATCGAGGCCGAGCGGGATTCCGTTGCCGCGTACTTCCGGGACACCGCTCGACGCGGCCTGGCGTTCCGGAGGCTCCGTATCGTCGAATTCCCCGTGAGTCCGTACCTCCAATGGGAGATGAACTCCTTCCGGCTCCGGTCGGAGCTGGGCGAGGAGATCCGGGTACTGGACGCCCGGGAGATCGCCGACGTGGAGCGCGACGGACCGCTGCCCGAGGTCGTCGTCCTCGGGAACTCGGTGATGTACGCCGTGATCTACGACGAGGAACTGAAGGGCGCGGGCGCGCGACGGTTCATCGATCCCGGGCAGATCGCGGCGACGGTCACCGATTTCGAGTCCCTGTACCGCAAGGGCGAGGAGTTCCCGGAGTTCTTCGAGCGGGAGATCGCCCCGCTCGGACCGCCCGCCGTCCGCTGATATGTCGACCGGTACGCAGCAGCGCGAGGAGCGTGCGCCATGGATCCGGAGCTGACCACGCTCGCGCAGAACGCGAGCCTGACCCTCGTCACACTGATGGCGACCGACGCCTGGGAGCACACCAGGGACGGGGTCGTCGCCCTCTGGCGCCGAGCCTGGCCCGAGCGGGCCGAAGCGGTGGCGGCCGAGCTGGACAGCACCCGGGAGGATCTGGCCGGAGACCCGGCCGCCGAGGAGGAACTGGCAGCCGAGTGGCAGGGCCGGATCAGGCGGTTGCTGGTCGGCCGGCCCGAGGCCGTGGTGGAGCTGCGGAGCCTGCTGGACGCACTCGCACCCGACGCGGCACCCGCCCCGGCCGTCTCACAGCACGCCACCGCCTCCGGCGACTCCCGGATCTACCAGGCCGGACGCGACCTGCACATCTCCGAGCCGTGATTGGGCCGACCGAGGGCCGGGCGGCGGACAACGGCCGGGTCTACCAGTCCGGTGGGGACCAGCACATCACCGAGCACCACCACCACGGTGATGCCCGGACCGCCGCGCCGGGGACGGCGCCGGACTCCGTACGGCGACCGGCCGTAGGGCGCACTCCGGTGGTCCTGCGCGACCGGGTGGAACTGCTCGGGCGGCTGCGTACCGCCCTCGAAGACGGCAGGACTCATCAGGTCTACGTGCTGCACGGCCTGGGCGGCTGCGGCAAGACCGCCGTCGCCTCCGAGATCTTCCGTTCCGCGACCGCCGAGGGCGGCCGGACCGGGCTGTGGGTCAACGCCTCCGATCTGACCTCACTACGCGCGGGAATGCTCGCCGTCGCCGCGGACCGCGGGGCGGGCGAAGGTGAGCTCACCGCCGCCCGCAGCGGGCTGCGGGCCGCCGCGGACCTGGTGTGGGACCGGCTGGACCGGTCCGACCAGCCCTGGCTGCTGGTGATCGACAACGCCGACGACCCGGCCGTCCTGCGCGACGGCAGCTGGCTGCGCACCAGCCCGCGCGGCACCACCCTGGTCACCACCCGGCAGGTTGCCGCGCATTGGTGGCCCGGTGCCGAGCTGCACCACGTGGGTGTGCTGCCGCGGGAGGACGCGGCGCGGGTGCTGTGCGATCTGGCTCCGGAGAGCGGGACGGTGGAGGAGGCGGCCGAGATCGCGGACCGGCTCGGGCGGCTGCCGCTGGCGCTCACCCTCGCGGGCGGCTACCTGGCACACCAGGTGATCGATCCGTGGAGCATGGCGGAGTACGGGCGGGCGCTCGACCGGGGTCCCGAGGTGGATGCCATCGAACTGCTGGACCAAGGGGCCGAGTACGGCAGCGGCCACGACTCGCGCCATCTCGCCAGCAGCACCTGGGAACTGTCCCTGGACGCACTGCGCACTCACGGGCTGCCCGAGGCCACGACCCTGATCCAGCTGCTCGCCTGCTGGTCCCACGATCCGCTGCCGCTCCACCTGCTGGCCGGTGCGGGCATCGGTGCGGTGCTGCCCCGCCCCCGGGTGGAGCTGGCGCTCCGCGGACTGCTCGACCACTCGCTCACCCGCCTCGTCCCCGGTCCGCCCCGCTGTGTGCGCACCCACGGGGTACTGCTCGACAGCATCGCCCGGGGCACCCCGGGAGAGCACCGTGACGCGCTTCTCGGCGCCGCCGCCGAACTGCTCGGCGCGGTGCTGCCCGACGTGACGCGGCCGTGGGCGCGCGAGGACCCGCCGCCGGCGCCGTTCGCGCCGCATACCCGGGCGTTGCTGCGCCGGGCGGTCCAGTGGACGGAAGCCGGTCCGGCGACCGTGACGCGCGTGCTGGACTGCGCGTTGCGGCTCGTGGTGGCCCTGCACCGGGCGGGCGACTACGCGTCCGCGCTGTCGGTGGCGCAGGACGCGGTCGCGCGCGGGACGCGGTTGCTGGACGCGAGCCACCCCGTGGTGATCGCGATCCGTCAACGGGTCGGGCGGGCCCTCTACCGGCTCGGACGGTACGAGGAAGCGGAGGCGGCCCATCGCCTCGCCCTCGCGGACTGCACCGCCGCGTTCGGCGCGGATGCCGTCGAAACACTGGAGAGCTGTGTGGGGTTGTCCCCGGTGCTGGTCTGGGGGCTCGGCCGGAAGGCCGAGGCGGTGTCGCTGTTGCGACGGGCCGTCGCGGGCCGAACCGCCGCGCTGGGCGCGGCCCATCCGTCGACGCTCATCGCGCGGACGTATCTGCTGGAGTTCACGGTCGGCCCGGAGCTGGACCCGGTCACCGGACCCGAGCTGCTGGCGGACTGCCGCCGCGTGGTCGGCCCCGGGCACCCGATCACCTTGGCCGCCGAACTGAACCACGGCTTCGCCTTGATCACCACCGGTCATCAGCGGCAGGCCCTGCCCCTCGTCCGTGGCGTGGTTGCGGCCTTGGAGCGCACCTACGGACCGGACCACCCCAAGACCCTCGCCGCCCGCTCCTTGCTGAGCCGAGTCCTCGCTGAGCTCGGTCTGCTCGAAGAAGCGGTGGTGCAGGCCGAGTTGGTGGCCGATGCGCGGGCGAGGGTGCTCGGGCCCGAACACCCGTGGACCGCCTGGTCGCTGGAGCGGCTCGCGGAGCGGCGGCGGGCGGCCGGACAGGACCTTGACGACAGGACCCCGTAACCACAAGGGCCGCCCCCTACCGCCACCACCCCCGCCCGCCCCGTAACGCCCCCTCAGGTCCCCTCAGGTCCCCTCAGGTCTCCGACCGATACATCAGGTCCTTCTCGTGCGTGACGAATCCGAGGCGCTCGTAGACCGTGACCGCCGGTGCGTTGTCCGCGTCGACGTAGAGCATCGCCGTCGGCAGGCCCTGTGCCGCCAGATGGCGCAGGCCGATCGTGGTCAGTGCCTTGCCGAGGCCGCCGCCCTGTGCGCCGGGGCGGACTCCGAGGACGTACACCTCGCCGAGGCCCTCCTCGGCGTGCGTCTTGGTCCAGTGGAAGCCGATCAGGCGTCCTTCGCGCTCCGCGAGGAAGAAGCCCTCGGGGTCGAACCAGGTCTCGGCCTTGCGGTCGTCCAGGTCGCGCTGGGTCAGTGCGCCCTGCTCCGGGTGGTGGGCGAACGACTCCGCGTTCACCTCCAGCCAGGCCGCGTCGTCGGCGCCCGGCCGGAAGGTCCGTACGGTCACCCCGGGCGGGAGCACCGGCTCCGGCAGTGTCAGGTCCGCCAGCCCGCGCCGCATCTGGCGCAGTTCCCGGAAGAGCGTCAGGCCGAGGGTCTGCGCGAGGTGCCGGGCGGCCGGGTGGCCGCCGTGCGCCCATACCCGCAGCCGGCGTCCGGACTGTGTCAGCAGCTCGGTGCCGAGCGCCCGGCCGTGGCCGCGGCCGCGGTGTCCGGGGTGGACGACCAGTTCGGCGGCCGGTGCCTCCACCGGGTCGGTGTCCTCCAGCTGCCCGTATCCGACGAGTTCCTCGCCGTCCTCCGCCGGGACGTACACCAGCAGATGGCGCACCCCCTGCCGCCCTCCGCCCCGCAGTTGCAGCCGCCCCTGTTCGGACACGGCGGGCTGTCCGTCGGTACGCGCGGCCCGCTCGATCAGCCGGAGGGCGGCCGCGGCCTCCTCCGGTGTGAGCTCGTCGGCCACCTGAATCCTGCGGCCGGTCCGGCCCGTCTCCTGTGCAGCGTCAGTCATGCCCGAAGCGTACGACCCTGCCGGGTCCGGTGACCGGTGCCGGGTCCGCGGCCTGGCCCGGCACCCCGGCGCACCGCCCCGGTGCTCACCGGCAACCCGTTCGTCACCCGGCAACCCTGTCGCGCTACGCGCGTTGACCATAGGCTGCCGACCGCTCGGACACACACCACGGCACCTTGCCGGGGTCCACGAAGGGGATCACATGTCTGCGACACCTCCACGGCGCCGCATCGCGCGCAGAGCGGCGGCCGGGGCCGCCGCGCTGGCCGCCGCGCTCGGCATCACCGCCACCGCCATGCCGGCCGGGGCCGACAGCCGCCACCCGGCGCCCGCCGGCCGGACGGTCGATGTGCAGCTGCTCTCCTTCAACGACTTCCACGGCAATCTCGAACCGCCACAGGGCTCCTCCGGCACGGTCGAGGAGATACAGCCGGACGGCACCAAGAAGACGGTCGAGGCGGGCGGCGTCGAGTACCTCGCCCAGTCGCTGCGTACCGCCCGCAAGGGCCACCCGTACTCGGTCACGGCCGCGGCCGGCGATCTGATCGGGGCCAGCCCGCTGCTCTCCGGACTCTTCCACGACGAGCCGACCGTCGAGGCGCTGAACAAGCTGAAGCTGGACGTCACCTCCGTCGGCAATCACGAATTCGACGAGGGCCGGGCGGAGCTGACGCGCATCCAGAAGGGCGGCTGCCACCCCGCGGAGGGCTGCTTCGAGAAGGGCAAGAAGTACCGGGGCGCCGACTTCCCGTACCTGACGGCCAATGTCACCGACGAGAAGACCGGCAAGCCGCTGCTCAAGCCGTACACGGTCTGGCAGCACAAGGGCGTCAAGATCGGCTTCATCGGGGTGACGCTGGAGGGCACCCCCGACATCGTCAACGCCAACGGCATCAAGGGCCTCAAGTTCCACAACGAGGTCGAGACCATCAACAAGTACGCCAAGATCCTCGACCGCCAGGGCGTGAAGGCGATCGTCGCACTGCTCCACGAGGGCGGTCTGCCGGCCTCCACCTCGTACAACTACAACTGCGACAGCCCCGGCCCCGGCGACGGCATCTCGGGCCCGATCGCGGAGATCGCCAAGAAGGTCACCCCGAAGGTCGACGCGCTGGTCACCGGCCACACCCACCAGGCGTACACCTGCACCATCCCGGACCCGTCCGGGATGCCGCGCACCGTCACCTCCGCCGCCTCGTTCGGCCGGCTCTACACGGACACCACGCTGACGTACGACCGGCGCACCGGCGACATCGTGCGCACCAGCGTCAAGGCGCCCGGCGCGGTCAACCACGTCGTGAACCGCACCCAGCCCAAGGCGGCGGACATGACGTCGCTGATCGCCCGCTGGAACAAGCTCGCCGCACCGGTCGCCGGCCGCCCCGTCGGCCACATCTCCGCGGACATCGCGGGCCGCGGCGCCAACGCCCCGGAGTCACCGCTCGGCGATGTCATAGCCGACGCCCAGTTGGAGGCCACCCAGCCGGCCGGCCAGGGCGGCGCACAGCTCGCCCTGATGAACCCCGGCGGTATCCGCGCCGACCTCGCCTACCAGGCGTCCGGCGGTGAGGGCGACGGGGTCGTCACCTACGCCGAGGCGTTCACCGTCCAGCCGTTCACCAACATGATGAACGTCATCGACCTCACCGGCGCCCAACTCCTGGCCGGTCTCCAGCAGCAGGTCAGCGGCCCGAACACGGCCTCCCCGAAGATCCTCCAGATCTCCCGCGGCCTCACCTACACCCTGGACATGACCAAGACCGGCGCCGACCGCGTCGTCAAGGACTCGGTGCAGCTGAACGGCGCCCCGATCGACCCGGCCAAGACCTACCGCGTCGCCATGAACGAGTTCCTGGCCGGCGGCGGGGACGGCTTCCCCGCCTTCAAGGACGCCGCCAACAAGTACGTCGGCCCCTCCGACCTCGACGCCTTCACCACCTACCTGACCGCCCACTCCTCGGCGCAGTCCCCGCTGACCCCGCCCAAGGCGGACCGCATCACGGTCGTGAAGTAGGAGGAGAAGCGACTGCCGTGGGACGGAGGCGGGGCGGCTCTTGTGGGATATCGGGAGCGCACTGTCACCCTTTGCCCTTAACATCGGTGGCATGTGCCCACCTATGACCTCTGGTCCGGCTTTGGGCTGGTCTGTCGCCAGCGCCAACTGCGCGATCAGGGACTTCATGGCCGAACGCGCGGGCCGCCCCCTCTCACCGGACGAGCAAGCCGAGTACGAGGCACTGCTCGCGGCCTGGGTCACCGCCGTCCAGCGGCAGCCGGCGAACGCGACCGACTGAGTCCCGACGAGTCCCGACGAAGCGCCCCGCCACCTGCCGGAGCAGGCGGCGGGGCGCAGTGCTGCGGAGCGGGAACGGCGGCCGCGTTCTCCTGACCGGGCACCCCCCGGACGCTCCGTTCCCGTGCCCGTACCCGTTCCCGTGCCGGTCAGGAGAAATCGGCGGCGTGCTCCCGCGCCCACTGGGCGAACGTCCGGGCCGGATGGCCGGTGACCTTCTCGACGGCGTCCGAGACCGGGAAGAGGGGCGCGCCGACCGACCGGCCGAAGAGGCGGACGAGTTCCAGCGCGGCCTCCTTGGGGAAGCCCGGCCGCGCCATCGCCTCCGCGGCCGCCTCCTCGGAGATCCGCTCGACCCGCGTCGGGCGCCCGATCGCCTGCCCGATCTCGGCGACCTGCTCGGCCATCGTCTTCTGCTCCGGGCCCGTGACGACATAGGCCCGGCTCAGGTGGGCGCCGGTGCGGTCCAGCAGGGCGACGGCGGCGACGTCCGCGAGGTCGCCCTCGTGCACGGGCACACCGCCCGCGTCCGGGTGCGCCTCGCGGACCACGCCGGACTCGCGGATCGAGGGGGCCCAGGCGAGGGTGTTGGTGGCGTAGTTGGCGCCGCGTACGAAGGTCCACTCCAGGCCGGAGTCGCGTACGGCGCGCTCCACGCCGGCGTGCATCCGGGCGATGTGGTTCTCCTCGTCGGCCGGGGTGTCGGTCACCGAGCTCGACGAGTTCAGGACGATCCGGCGGATCCCGGCCCGCACCGCGGCGCCGGTCACCGCCGCCGCGGCCTGGCCGCCACCGGCCGCGAGGTTGAGGAAGAGGGCGTCGGCACCGGCCAGCAGCGGTTCGAGCGACGCCTCGTCGGTCAGATCCGCGCGCAGCGTCTCGACTCCGTCCGGCAGGCCGGCGCGCGCCGGATCACGGGTCAGCGCGCGGACCGCCGCACCCTCCGCGAGGAGTCGGCCGACAAGGCTCCGGCCGATATTGCCGGTTGCTCCGGTTACCACGATGGTGGGGGCGATCTTCACAGCAGAAGCCTTCTTCCGGCGGGTGGTGGACGAGCGGTGGATCAAGGACGAGCGGTGGACGGTGGGTCCGGCGCCGGACGGAACCGAAGCGCGACGGACGGAACCGAGCGGCACCTGACGGTACGAGCGGTGCCGGACAGCAGAGGCCCCGTCAAGCAATGGCAGCTGATGCCAGGTGTGTCAGGTGATACGAGCGAAGTCGGACGGTACGAAGGGAGTCTGGTTCAACGCCGGGTCGGTGGTGCTCATTCCACGGTGTGACACGTTTCTTTCCACCGCCTGACACGTTGTCGCCGGGCCGGCCGGACAACCTTCGCGTACCTCACTTACCACTGGTAAGACTTGCGTTCGAGGGACCGGCCCATGGTGGGATGTGCGGATGCGAACCCCCACACGCATACCTTCATCATGCTCACCTTCCGCCTCAACCCCCACGGCACACCACTCCCCCCACTCCGCAGGCTCCCCCCACTCCCCCGCCCCGCCCCCTCCGGACGGCGCACACCGCGGCACCGAAGCGCACCAGGACCCCCAGGCCACCTCCCGCGAAATACCCAACCCCTACGCGGAGTTGGCCGCCCTCGCGGACCCCGAGCCGGTCCCCGACCCCGAGCCCGTCCCCGCTCCCGCTCCCGCCCCCTTCCGCCGTACGTACCTCAACGAACGGGACGACAGCGACGATCCCCTGGGCCTGGGGCTGCGCTCGGACGATGACGGTGCCGACGAGGAGGCATGGCAGGCGCCGGACCACCGCCGGGCGAAGCGCGGCATCAGCCGCTTCGCCGCCGTACCGCTCACCGCCAAGCTGCTGGTCGCCGTCCTGGTGTGCGCGGCGCTCCTCACCGTCACCGACCGGTTCGCCGTCCTGTACGCGCAGAACAAGGCCGAGGAGAAAATCAAGGAAGCGCTGCATCTGACGGCCCGGCCGGAAGTCGACATCAAGGGATTCCCCTTCCTCACCCAGGTCCTCGGCAAGCGCCTGGACCAGGTGCGCGTGATCGTCCCCCATGTGGCGGCCGACCGGGTCACCCTGGCGAAGGCCGAGGTGACGGCGGACGATGTGCGGATCGACGGCGAGCTGCCGACCGCCGTCAAGGGCGCCACGATCGGCACCATGCGCGGCAGCGTGCTGCTCGCCTTCGACGATATGAACCGCGAACTCGGCGCCTCTCAGGTCAAGTTCAGCGCACTGGGCACCGACCGGATCCGCGCCGTCGGCCAACTGCCGCTCGCCGGGCACACCTTGCGCGTACGGGCCGAGGCGCGCATTCAGCGGTCGGGGGACCGGGGAATCGCCACCGAGATCAGCCGGATGCGCCTGGACATCGGCGATGTCGCCGTCTACCGTCCCGGCACCGGCGAGGAGGAGGGCCTGCGGCTCACCCGCAAGGCCGCCGACCGGGTCGCCCACGAGGCGGCCAAGATCAAGGCAATGCTGAGCATCCCGGCCATCGCGGACCGGATCGGCATCCCGGAGCAGTACGTCCAGGCGGCGCTGCACAGCGAGGAGAAGCTGCACGAGCTGACCGGATCGCCGTGCTTCATCGCCGAGTTGATGAAGGTCAACCTGGTCGATGTGGTGGTCGACCACCCGTGGCTGCTGGCGAAGGTCGGCATCGACCCGAAGGTGCTGGGCGCGCTGACCGAGCTGACCAAGCCCCAGATCGCCGACCAGCTGTCGTTCTCCTTCCAGCTGCCGAAGACGCCCGGTGACGTCCGGCTGCGCGGTATCCACGTCGAACGGGACGGTATCCGCGCCGAACTGTCGGGCTCACAGCTGCCGTTCGGGGAGAACTCTCCTTAAGTCAGCTGATTGACTTGCCCGAGCGGGCCGCGTTCACTGAGGACAGCCAGGAGAGGGGAGACAGTGGTGAGCCAGGAAGACGGCGGACGTACGCCGACCTATCCGCTGCCGGTCGAGGGGGCGTTGGAACCTCCCGCGGAATGGGCGGAGTTGCGGGACAGGTGTCCGGTGGCACCGGTGGTACTGCCCAGCGGTGACGGCGCGTCGCTGCTCACCCGCTACGACGATGTCAAGCAGGTCCTGTCCGATCCCCGGTGCACCCGCCGGCTGGACGCGGACGACGCCGCCCGGATCTCCGCCAACGAGACCGGCGGGGTGTTCAACGACTCGATGGCCGCGTCCCTCAACGGCGCCGGTCAGCAGCGCTGGCGGCGGATGCTGACCAAGTGGTTCACGGTCAAGCGGATGACCGCGCTGCGGCCGGGGATGGAGGCGATGGCCGAGCGGCTGGTCGACGACATGGTCGAGCGCGGCGGGCCGGCCGATCTGAAGGCGAGCGTCGGCTTCCCGCTGCCGGTCTGGGTGATCTGCGATCTGCTCGGCGTCCCCGACACCGACCGGGACAGGTTCGCCCGCTGGTCGGACATGCTGCTGAACCTCACCCGGTACGGGCAGGGCGAGATAGAGACGGCCCAGGCGGAGTTCCACGCGTACCTGGCCGCGCATCTCGACATGAAGCGCGCCGAACCGGGTGAGGATCTGCTCAGCTCGCTGCTCACCGCGACCGATGCCGACGGCGGGCGCCTCACGGACACCGAACTGATCGCCACCGGCCAGGCACTGCTGATCGCGGGGCACGAGACGACCGCGAACATGATCGGCAAGATGGTGGCGCTGCTGCTGGCCGACCGCCGGCGGTGGGAGCGGCTGGTCGCCGACCGCTCGCTGGTGCGTACGGCGGTGGAGGAGGTCCTGCGGTTCGACGCCAACCCCGGGTTCGGTATGCCCCGTTACGTGACCGAGGACATCGAGGTGGCCGGCACCGTACTGCCCCGCGGCACCACGGTGGTGTGCAGCATGGCCGCCGCCAACCGCGACGAGGGCGCCTTCGAGGGCGCCGGCGGTATGCGCCTGGACCGCAGCCCCAACCCGCATCTGTCCTTCGGCACCGGACCGCACTCCTGCCTCGGCCAGTCCCTCGCCCGCACGGAGCTCCAGACCGTGCTGGACGTGCTGCTGCGCCGTCTGCCCACTCTGGAACTCGCCGTCCCCGTACCGGAGTTGCGCCGCATCGAAGGGCTGCTCGTCGGCGGCCTCCGTGAAGTCCCGGTCAGGTGGTGACGGTGGAGGGGAAGGCCGCCCAGTCCGTCCGAACGGTCCGCACCGTCCGCTCCGCCCGGTCCCCCCGCTCCGAAGGGACCCGGGAGACGATCCTCGCGGTGGCGGAGCGGATGTTCGCCGAGCACGGTGTGTTCGCCGTGTCGAACCGCCAGATCAGCGAGGCCGCCGGACAGGGCAACAACGCCGCTGTCGGCTACCACTTCGGCACCAAGACCGATCTGCTGCGGGCCGTCGTCCGCAGGCACGCCGGGCGGATCGACACCCTGCGCGAGCGGATGCTGGCCGAGACCGGGGACTCGCACCGGGTACGGGACTGGGTGGCCTGCCTGGTGCGCCCCGGCATCCAGCACCTGGCCGAGCTGGGCAGCCCCACCTGGTACGCGCGGTTCGGCGCCCAGCTGATGGCCGATCCGGTGCTCCGCGAGCTGATGATCGACGAGGCGTTCGGGCCGTCGGTGCAGCGCGCCCTCGAAGGGCTCAACAACTGCCTGCCCGGTCTGCCGCCGCCGGTACGGCTCGAACGCGGCGACATGGCGCGCCTCACGCTGGTCCATACGCTCGCCGAACGCGAACGCGCGCTCGCCGACGGCACCCACCCCGCACGGCCCGGCTGGGACGCATGCGCGACCGGCCTCATCGACGCGCTCACCGGCCTCTGGCTCGCCCCCGCGACCCCCGGACCGTGACCGTGGACGCCCGCGCCGCCCCGGGCACCGTCCGGGGCGGCGCAGGCGTCACCGGGCTTCAGAGGGGCCGGCGACACGGGCGGCTGCTCAGACCGTGAACCAGCGCTCGACGGCCGCTCGCAGGACGGCCAGCTCGGCTGGGTCCGGGCGGGGTGAGCCGCAGGCCGAGGCCAGGCACCGCTACGCCTTCTCCCCCGCGCCGTTCCCCGGCAGATCCGGTGGTGGGGTCGGGGCACCTGGCAGGGTCAGTACCGCCTCGGTGCCGCCGCCCGGTGCGGACCGCAGCCGTACGCCGCCGCCCGCCTGCTTCGCCGTACGGGCCACGATCGACAGGCCCAGACCGCTGCCGGGGAGGCTGCGCGCGGACGGGGAGCGCCAGAACCGCTCGAAGACGTGCGGCAGTTCGTCCTCCGGGATGCCGGGGCCGTGGTCGCGGACCGTCAGCTCACCGGCCGCCAGCCGGACCAGGACGGTGCCGCCCGCCGGGCTGAACTTCACGGCGTTGTCCAGCAGATTGACCACCGCGCGCTCCAGTGCGGCCGGTTCGGCCCGTACGTACCAGGGGTCGAGGGTCGCGGTGACGGTCAGCGCCGGGCCGCGCAGCCGGGCCCGCTCCAGGGCCGCGCCCACGATGTCGTGCAGCGCCACGACCCGTACCGCCGCCCCGCTGCCGGGCCCCGCCTCCGGTGTCCTGGACAGCTCCTGGAGGTCGCCGATCAGCGCCGCCAGCTCGCCCATCTGCGCCTTCACCGAGGTCAGCAGCGCCTCCTTGTCGGCGGCCGGGATCGGCCGGCCGGACCGTTCGCTGCGCACCAGCAGATCGATGTTGGTCCGCAGCGACGTCAGCGGCGTCCGCAGCTCGTGCCCGGCGTCCGCGATCAGCTGCTGCTGGAGGTCGCGGGAGGCGGCCAGCGCCGCGGTCATGGCGTTGAAGGAGCGGGAGAGCCGGACGATCTCGTCCTCGCCCTCCGTGGGGATGCGGATGGTCAGGTCCTCGGTACGGGCGACGTGCTCGACGGCGGCGGTCAGCCGGTCGACGGGCCGCAGGCCCGCGCGGGCGACCCCCAGCCCGGCGGTCGCGGCGCCCAGCACCCCCACCCCGGCGACGATCAGCAGTACCAGGGCGAGCTGATCGAGCGGCTCGGTGACCTGGCCCATGGGCGCGGCGACGGAGATCGCCAGCCGGCCGCCCGCCGCGTCGGTGACCGCACCGTGGTAGGGCACGGTCGACACCCGCATCTCGGTCCCGTCGTCGGCCCGGGTGGTGTGCACCGAATCGGCCAGCCGCCCGGCGGCGACCGCCACGTCCGAACGCTGCGGGGGGATCCGCGACTTCTCCGGCGCGGTGCACGACCCGCCGGTCGCCGACACCAGCTGGACCGTGTACGGGGTGGGCTGGAAACGCACGTTGGGGGCGGCGCCGGTGCACTTGGCGGTGAGCGCCTGGACGTACCCGGAGTCCACCTCGACCGTGCTCAGCGTCGTGTCGAGCTGTTCGGTGAGCCGGTCGCGGGTGATCAGCCAGCAGGCGGCGGCCGAGAGGGCCACCGCGACGGCGACCGCCAGCGCGGTGAGCATCGCCAGCCGCGAGCGCAGCGGCATCCGGCGGTAGCGGCGGCGGGCCCGCGCGGTCAGTCCCTCGCCGGACGGGTGCCCCTGGGGCGGTGCCGTGGCGCTCATTCCGCGCCGCCGTCGGCCCGCAGGACGTAGCCGACCCCCCGCACGGTGTGCACCAGGCGCGGTTCGCCGCCCGCCTCCGTCTTGCGGCGCAGGTACATCACGTACACATCGAGGGAGTTGGAGGTGGGTTCGAAGTCGAAGCCCCAGACGGCCTTCAGGATCTGCTCACGGGTGAGGACCTGGCGGGGGTGGGCGAGGAACATCTCCAGCAGGGTGAACTCGGTACGGGTCAGTTCGACCTGCCGTCCGCCCCGGGTGACCTCGCGGGTCGACAGGTCCATCCGTAGATCGGCGAAGGCCAGCGACTCGCCCTCCTCGGGCTGCGCACCGGCCGCCGCCGCGTACGAGCTGCGGCGCAGCAGTGCGCGGATACGGGCCAGCAGCTCGTCCAGCTCGAAGGGTTTGACGAGGTAGTCGTCGGCGCCGGCGTCCAGTCCGGTGACCCGGTCGCCGACGGTGTCGCGCGCGGTCAGCATCAGGATCGGTACGGTCACCCCGCCCGACCGCAGCCGCCGGGCGGCGGTCAGCCCGTCCATCCGGGGCATCAGGACGTCCAGCACGATCAGCTCCGGGCGGTAGGCGGCGACCTTCTCGACCGCGTCCAGCCCGTCGACGGCCTGCTCGGTCCCGTAGCCCTCGAACGCCAGCGAACGCTGCAGCGCCTCACGGACCGCGGGCTCGTCGTCGACGATCAGGATGCGGGCGGGCTGATCACCGTGCTCGGCGGGGCTCATGTGCGTGACTACCTCGGGGTGGGATGACGGAACGGCTGACGCAATCGTCCTTCAGCCTCGCACGGCGCCGGACCCGGCGGACATCGCACGGCGGGTGCCGCGGCGGGTGCGCGGCGCGGCGGCGACCTCGGCGGGGCGGCGGCCCGCGACCGCCCCGCCCGCCGCCGGGGCCGGCCGGGCGGCGGTCGCGCCCCCTAGGGCCAGGTCCAGGTCCGCGGGGCCGGTGCGAGCGGTGTCGTGCCGTACCGGGGTCAGGGCCACGCTGCGCCGTTCGCCGCCCGCGCACCGGCCGATGGCGGCGGCGAGCGCCCGGCGGGCGCGGTGGACCGGAACGGTGATCTTGTGAGCCATACCGGCCTCCCAGGGTTTACGGGTCACGGGTGGTGCGCGGGGTACGGGCGCCGCGGTGCCGCGGCGGTCCGGTACGGCCGCGGTCCGGGCGCGCGGCGCGGACCCCGGGGGCGGGGCCGCGCCACGGGCGCCGGACCGGACCGGTCAGACCCCGGTGCCGCTGCCGCTGCCGTTCCCGCCGCCGCGCAGCGAGTTGAGGTCGGCCTTGACGGTGTTGATCGGGATGGCGAAGCCGAGGCCGACGCTGCCGGCCGTGCTGCTCGACGCCGAACTCGGCGAGTACATCGCGGAGTTGATGCCGATGATCTGGCCCTGCATATTGATCAGCGCGCCGCCGGAGTTGCCGGGGTTGAGCGAGGCGTCGGTCTGGATGGCCTTGTAGGTGGTCTTGGACGAGCCGGTGTCGCCGTTGTACTGGTTGCCGCCGAACTCGAACGGCCAGCCGCCGCCCCCGCCCTGGCCCGGCCCCTGGCCCTGACCCTGGCCCTGCTCGCCCTGGTCGCCGCTCTTGGGGACGGTGACGTCCCGGTTGAGCGCGGAGACGATACCGCTGGTGACGGAGCCGGTCAGGCCCTCGGGCGAGCCGATCGCCACGACCTGGTCGCCGACCGCGATCTTGTTGGAGTCGCCGAGCGAGGCGGCGGTCAGGCCCTTGGCGTTCTGGACCTTGATCAGCGCCAGGTCCTTGCCCGGGTCGGTGCCGACGACCTTCGCGGTCTTCTTGCTGCCGTCGCTGAAGCTGACGGACACCGTGCTCGCGCCGGCCACCACGTGGTTGTTGGTGATGATCTCGCCGTCGCTGCTGATGACCACGCCGGAGCCGGTGGACTGGCCGCCGTTCGCCTGCGCCTGGATCTCCACTATGGCCGGGCTGACCGCCTTGGCCACGCCCGCGACGCCGCCGCCGGTGGTCTGCCCTGCGTTGACGAGCGGGGTGGAGACGGAGTTCTGCGGCGCCCGGGTGGCGTCCGCGATCAGCGCGGCGCTGCCGCCGCCGATGAGCCCGGAGGCCAGCGCCACCGCCGCGATCAGCGCCACCGGCCGCCGCACCCGGCGCCGCGGCTCACGCGGTTCGGGAATCTGCGGGTCCGCCGCGGCGAACCCGGCGTACGCGCCGTCGCCGCCCTGGCCACCGCCACCGGGCGCGGCCGGCGCACCGTACGCACCATGAGCTCCGTGCGCACCATGAGCTCCGTGCGCGTCGTGCGCCGCGCCCGCCGCGCCGCCATTGCCGGGCCACACCGTGACCCCGTCACCGGCCGCGACCGGGTGGGCCGGCGGCGCGTACGAAGGCGGCGGCGGGAACGCCGGGTCGCCGCTCGGAGCGCCCTGGCGGGCGTCGTGGCCGTAACCGTACGGCCTGTCCTGGGGCATCTCGTCGCCGCGTCCGCGGTAGCTCTCGGTCATGCCTATGACTCTGCGGGGTCCCCATGAGAACCGTCTGAGAGCCCCCTGAGAGACCCGACAGAAGTCGGTATGCCCGGTATAAGGACCGGGGGTTGGGCGGTGTGGAGAGCGGTGGCGGAGCGGTGTGGAGAGCGGTGGCGAGGCCGTGCGAAGACCGGTGGCAGAGCTGTGTGGAGAGCGGTGGTAGGACCGTACGAAGTGCGGTGACGGAGCCGTGTGAAGACCGGTGGCGGGACCGTGCGAAGTCCGTTGGGGAGCGTCGTCCGTACGCGTCCGCGCGCCCCGGCACCGGCCGGTGTCCGGAGCGGCTCCGATTCGGCGGCGGTCGCCCCCGTCAGCCCGTGCAGCCGCAGGACTGCCGGACGACCAGTCGCGACGGGAACTGCCGCAGCCGTTCGCGGCGCGAGCCGACGACCCGCAGTCCGTCGTCCAGCACCAGATCGACCGCCGCCCGCGCCATCGCCTGGCGGTCCGAGGCGACCGTCGTCAGCGGCGGGTCGGTCAGCGCCGCTTCCTTCACATCGTCGAAGCCCGCCACGGCCAGCTCGCCCGGTACGTCGATGCGCAGCTCGCGGGCGGCCCGCAGCACCCCGATCGCCTGGTCGTCGGTCGCGCACATGATGGCCGGCGGCCGGTCGGGACCGGCCAGCAGCTTCAGCGCCACCTGGTAGGCGTCGTAGCGGTTGTAGGGCGCCTGGAAGTACCGCCCGGTCAGCGGCTTCCCGGACTCCTGCATGGCCCGCCGCCAGCCCTCCAGGTGGTCGGTGACCGGGTCGCCGGACTTCGGGGTCTCCTCCGTACCGCCGAGGAAGGCGACGTAGGGGTGGCCGTGCTCCAGCAGATGCCGGGTCGCCAGCTGCGCGCCCCAGACGTCGTCCGTCATGACGGCGACATCGTCGATCGCGTCCGGCCTGCGGTGCAGCAGCACCACCCGGGCGTCCCACGCGTCGATCTCGGCGGCGGCGTGCTCGCTCGGCCCCTGGCTGATCAGGATCAGCCCGGAGACCCGCATCCCGAGGAACGCGCGCAGGTAGTGGACCTCGCGCTCGTCCAGATAGTCGGCGTTGCCGACCAGCACCATCTTGCCGCGCTCGGAGGCGGCCTGTTCGACGGCGTGCGCCATCTCCGCGAAGAACGGCTGCCGGGTGTCCGGGACGATCAGCCCTATGAGGTCGGTACGCCGGGACGCCATCGCCTGCGCCACCCGGTCCGGCCGGTAGCCCAGCTCGTTGATGGCGGCCAGCACCCGCTCGCGCGTGGCCGGGGCGACCGGCCTGGGTCCGTTGTTGATGACGTAACTGACCACCGCGGTGGACGTACCCGCAAGTCTTGCCACATCATCCCGCGTCACCTTGGCCACGCGCGGCAGTCTACGCGGGTGGCACTACCGCTGGGCAGGCCGTACGGAAGGGGATTCGGCGGCCGCGCCGGTGCCGGACCTCGCCGCCTTCGCGGCGTTCTCCTGCGCCTTCGCCTCCGCCGCCCGCTCCACCTTCTCGGGCGTCACGAAGCGGTAGCCGACGTTGCGGACCGTGCCGATCAGCGACTCGTGCTCGGGGCCGAGCTTCGCGCGCAGCCGCCGGACGTGCACATCGACCGTCCGCGTCCCGCCGAAGTAGTCGTAGCCCCACACCTCCTGGAGGAGCTGGGCACGGGTGAAGACCCGGCCGGGGTGCTGCGCCAGGTACTTCAGCAGCTCGAACTCCTTGAAGGTCAGGTCCAGGACCCGGCCCTTGAGCTTCGCGCTGTAGGTCGCTTCGTCCACGCTGAGATCGCCGGTGCGGATCTCCATCGGGGAGTCGTCGGTGGTGATCTGCTGGCGGCCCATCACCAGCCGCAGCCGCGCCTCGACCTCGGCGGGGCCCGCCGTGTCCAGCAGGACGTCGTCGATGCCCCAGTCCGCGGTGACGGCGGCGAGCCCGCCCTCCGTCACGATCAGGATCAGCGGACAGCCCGGTCCGGTGGAGTGCAGCAGCTGACAGAGCGACCGCACCTGAGGAAGGTCGCGACGGCCGTCGATCAGTATGACGTCGGCCCCCGGGGTGTCGATGAGGGCCGGGCCCTCGGCCGGGGCCACCCGCACGCTGTGCAGCAGCAGGCCGAGCGCGGGGAGCACCTCCGTCGACGGCTGGAGTGCGTTGGTCAGCAGCAGCAGCGAACTCACCTGCGACCACCTGCCCGGTCCCCCGGGTGCTGCGTCCTGTCCGGCTCGTCGGCCGGTTCGTCGTCCTGCTCGCTTCGCTCGCCCATGACGTCTGGTTCCTCCTCGGTCCCTGCGACGGGGGCACCTCCCGGCCGGAGCCGGGGGAGTCTGCGGCACTGCTTCGTACGGTTCTCCCGGCCGCACGGGGGCACGGTCGAAAGCACAAAAGGATCCGGGGGCCACGCTGCCCGGATCCTTCACGCCCAGCAGAATAGCTCACATGAGTTGCACACCGGCGGCCGATTTTGCACGTTCTTGTGTTCCGTCGATCACTTCGAGTGGTCATCGTGTCGCCCTGTTGACGGATGACGGTGTCCGGATCGAGGCCGCCTACACCCCCCGTACGGGCCCGCCGACGGACCCTGCCGCCGCCTCCGCCGCCGCGGCCGGCGCGGACCCCGGCGATCTCGTCATGGTCCTCGCGCACGGTTTCACCGGCGCCCTGGACCGCCCCGCGCTCCGGCGCGCCGCCGCCGTCTTCGCGCAGCGTGCGGCCGTGGTGACGTTCTCCTTCCGCGGCCACGGCGGCTCCGGCGGCCGTTCCACCGTCGGCGACCGCGAGGTCCGCGATCTCGCCGCCGCGGTCCGCTGGGCCCGCTCCCTGGGCCACCGCCGGGTCGCCACCGTCGGCTTCTCCATGGGCGGTTCGGTCGTCCTGCGGCATGCGGCGCTTTACGGCCAGGGGAAGCACGAGGGGCGCACGGGTGCGCACGCCGACACGGTGGTCTCGGTCAGCTCCCCCGCCCGCTGGTACTACCGCGGCACCGCGCCCATGCGGCGCCTCCACTGGGCCGTCACCCGCCCCGCCGGCCGCCTGGTCGCCCGCCTCGGCCTGCACACCCGGGTCCACCCCGAGGACTGGGACCCGGTCCCGCTCTCCCCCACGGACGCCGTCCCCCTGATCGCCCCGGCCCCGCTGCTGATCGTCCACGGCGACCAGGACCCGTACTTCCCCCTCGACCATCCCCGGATGCTCGCCGCGGCCGCCGACCCCTCGTCCACGGACCTCTGGATCGAGGCGGGCTTCGGCCACGCCGAGAACGCCGCGGACGAGCACCTGCTCGCCCGGATCGCCCACTGGGCCGCGGCTGCCCGGACCCCCTGAACCGGGCCGCCGTGGACCGGACTACGCGGCGGGCTTCCCGACCAGATCGATCAGGCTGGTGAAGCTCTGCTCGCCGTATCCCGCGGCCACCCCGCGGTGGAAGAGGGCGGCGAGGGCGGCGGGCACCTCGGTGTCCACACCGGCGTCCCGCAGCGTGTGCACCACGTGGTCGGCGCTCGCCGCCTCCATGGCGAGCCGGTCCGCGCCGCCGCCGTGCCGCCCCTCGTCCAGCTGCGCGCCCATCACCCCGATGAAGTACGCCAGGTCGGCCGCCTTCAGGGCGTCCGGCTCGAACTCCTTGGCCGTGACGCCGTGCGCGCCGAGCAGCGCCGCGGCGTGCAGATAGCCGGTCATCCCCGTCCAGAAGATGGTCATCAGCGCCTGGTAGTAGACCTGGGCGAGGCCGGGGTCGGTGCCGCGGTAGTCGGCCGAGGTGAGCACCTCCAGCGTCGCCCGGTGGGTTTCGAAGACGTCCCGCGGGCCGCTGTAGAAGGTCGCGGAACCGGGCTGCCCGATGAGCGGCGGCGGGACCTGTACGCCGCCGGTGAGGTACCGGGCGCCGTGCCCGTTCGCCCAGGCGGCGCCCGCGCGGGCCCGCTCCGGGGTGTCCGAGGTCAGGTTGACCAGGGTCCGGCCGGACAGCGCGTCGGCGGCCGGGGCGAGGACGGCGTGGCACGCGTCGTAGTCGGTCATGCTCAGCACCACCAGCTCGTGGGCGGCGAGCGCCTCGGCGACCGTCCGGGCCCGTACCGCTCCCCTGGCCACCAGCTCGTCCCCCTTGCTCGCGGTGCGGTTCCACACCGTCACCGGGTGCCCGGCCGCCAGGAACGCCCCCGCCATGGCCTGCCCCATCGGCCCGAGCCCGATGACCGTCACGGCCTGCTTGCCGCTCCCGTCCTGACGCATGCCGTTCCCGTCGCCGCTGTTGCTGCTCATTGAGACACCTTTCGGAAAACACCTGGATGGATCGGAAGACACCTGGACCTCGGAGAGCGCGGGGAGGCCCCGGAGCTCTCTAAAACGAACGTTCTATCTAGTCCACGGGGAACGTAGCACAGCTCTGGAACGAACGCTCTACTCGGCTAGGGTGGGGGCATGCAGACGCCCCAGGACGGCACCGGGCACCCCGCGCCCGCCGACGCCACCGCCGCACTCGGCACCCGTGACCGCATCCTCGCCACCACCGCCCGGCTGCTCCAGCACCAGGGCTACGAGGGCACCGGCATCAAGCAGATCGCCCGCGAGGCCAAGGCCACCCTCGGCTCCGTGTACCACTTCTTCCCCGGCGGGAAGCAGGAGCTGGCGATGGAGGCGCTCCAGCACGGCGACCGGGAGTTCGCCGAGCTGCTGCGCACCGTCCTGGCCACCGTCGAGGACCCGGCCGACGCCGTGCTCGCCGCCGTCGACGCGTTCGCCGACGCCCTGCGCGCCTCCGGCTGGACCGACGGCTGCCCGGTCACCACCACCGCCCTGGAGACCACCGGGACCAGCCCGGAGATCCAAGAGGTCTGCGCCGCGGCGTTCCGGAGCTGGCAGGACGCGGTCCACGACAAGCTGCGCACCGCCGGTATCCCCGAGCCGGACGCCCGCGAACTGGCCGTCACGGTCATCAACACCCTGGGCGGCGCCGAGATCACCGCCCAGGTCTTCCGCGACGACGCGCCCCTGCGGATCGCCGGCCGCCATCTGGCCCGCCTGATCCGGACCTACCGCTGACCGCCGGCCGGCAGCGGCCGGCCCGCGGGACGGACGTACGGCCGTACGACGAAGGTCCGGTGGGGAGCTCCCCACCGGACCTTCGGTATCCGGACCCTGATCCGACGGCGGCCGCCGTCAGCCGTCAGCCCGTTTCCGCGACCGCCTCCGCGAACTGGGCCGCGTACAGGCGCGCATACGCCCCGTCCGCCGCCAGCAGCGACTCGTGCGTGCCCTGTTCGACGATCGCGCCGGACTCCATCACCAGGATGAGGTCCGCATCGCGGATCGTGGACAGGCGGTGGGCGATGACGAAGCTCGTCCGGCCGGTGCGCAGCCGGGCCATCGCGTGCTGGATCAGGACCTCGGTGCGGGTGTCGACCGAGCTGGTGGCCTCGTCCAGGACGAGGATCGCGGGCTCGGCGAGGAAGGCGCGGGCGATGGTGATCAGCTGCTTCTCGCCGACCGAGACATTGCCGCCCTCGTCGTCGATGACGCTGTCGTAACCGTCGGGGAGGGTGCGCACGAAGCGGTCGACGTGGGTGGCCTTGGCGGCCTCGACGACCTTCTCCAGCGAGGTGCCCTCGGGGGCGCCGTAGGCGATGTTCTCGGCGATGGTGCCGCCGAAGAGCCAGGTGTCCTGGAGGACCATGCCGATGTGCGAGCGGAGTTCCTCGCGGGACATCTCGGCGATGTCGACGCCGTCGAGGGTGATCCGGCCGCCGCGCACCTCGTAGAACCGCATCAGGAGGTTGACCAGCGTGGTCTTGCCGGCGCCGGTCGGGCCGACGATCGCGACCGTCTGGCCGGGGCGCACGCTCAGCGACAGACCGTCGATGAGCGGCTTCGCCTCCTCGTAGCGGAAGGAGACCCGCTCGAACTCGACGCGGCCGGTGAGGTGTTCGGGGCGGGCGGGCCGCTCGGCGTCCGGCTCCTGCTCCTCGGCGTCGAGGAGTTCGAAGACCCGCTCGGCGGAGGCGACACCGGACTGGACGAGGTTGGCCATCGAGGCGACCTGGGTGAGCGGCTGGCTGAACTGCCGGGAGTACTGGATGAACGCCTGGACATCGCCGATGGACAGGGCGCCGGAGGCCACCCGCAGCCCGCCGACGACCGCGACCAGGACGTAGTTCAGGTTGCCGATGAACATCATCGCGGGCTGGATGATCCCGGAGATGAACTGCGCCTTGAACCCCGCGGCGTACAGGGCCTCGTTCTGCTCGCGGAACAGCTCGGCGGACTCCTTCTGGCGGCCGAAGACCTTCACCAGGGAGTGGCCGGTGTACATCTCCTCGATGTGCGCGTTGAGCTTGCCGGTCGTCTTCCACTGCTGGACGAACTGGGGCTGGGCCCGCTTGCCGATCTTGGCGGCGACGACGATCGAGACCGGGACGGTCAGCAGGGCGACCAGCGCCAGCAGCGGCGAGATCCAGAACATCATCACCAGGACGCCGACGATGGTCAGCAGCGAGGCCACTATCTGGCTGAGGGTCTGCTGCAGCGTCTGCTGGATGTTGTCGATGTCGTTGGTCGCCCGGGAGAGCACCTCACCGCGCTGCTGCTTGTCGAAGTAGCTCAGCGGCAGCCGGGCCAGCTTCTCCTCGACCTGCTCGCGCATCCGCAAGACGGTGCGCTGGACGACGGTGGTGGCGATCCTGGCCTGGACGAAGCCGAACGCCGAGGCGCCGATGTAGATCAGCAGGACCCACATCAGGACGGTGCCGACGGCGCCGAAGTCGATGCCCTGGCCGGGGACGACCGGCATCGCGCCGAGCATGTCGGCGAGCCCGCCCTGGCCGTGCGCCCGCAGCTGCTCCATGGCCTGCGCCTTGCTGATCCCGGCGGGCAGCTGGCGGCCGATGATGCCGGACATGATCAGGTCGGTGGCGTGCCCGAGGACCTTGGGCCCCAGGACGGTCAGCGCCACGCTCACCACACCCAGCGCCAGCGCGACCGAGATGATGCCGCGCTCGGGCCCCATCTGGCCCAGCAGCCGCTTGCCCGACCCCTTGAAGTCCATCGACTTCTCGACCGGGCCGCCCATCATCCGGCCCACCGGTCCCTGCGCCGGGGCCGGGCCCCGCCGCGGCGCCGCCTGGGCGGGCGCCTCGGAGCCGGCCGGGTCGGCCGCCTTCTTGTCCGCGGTGGTCACGCCGCCTCCTGCTCGGTGAGCTGGGAGAGCACGATCTCCCGGTAGGTCTCGTTCTCCGCCATCAGCTCGGCGTGCGTGCCGGTGCCGACGACCCGGCCCTCGTCCAGGACGACGATCCGGTCCGCGCCGCGGATGGTGGAGACCCGCTGCGCGACGATCACGACCGTCGCCCCGCCGGTCTCGCGGGAGAGCGCGCCGCGCAGCGCCGCGTCCGTCGCGTAGTCCAGCGCGGAGAACGAGTCGTCGAAGAGGTAGATCTCCGGCCGGCGCACCAGCGCCCGCGCGATGGCCAGCCGCTGCCGCTGCCCGCCGGAGACATTGCCGCCGCCCTGCGCGATGGGGGCCTCCAGACCGCCCTCCATCCGCTCGACGAAGTCGCGCGCCTGCGCGGTCTCCAGGGCGTGCCACAGCTCCTCGTCGCTCGCGTCGGGGTTGCCGTAGCGCAGGTTCGTCGCGACGGTTCCGGAGAAGAGGTAGGGCTTCTGCGGGACCAGGCCGATGGTGGTGGCCAGCGTCTCCTGGTCGAGGGTGCGGACGTCCTCGCCGTCCACCAGGACCGTGCCGCCGGTCGCGTCGAAGAGCCGCGGTACGAGCCCGAGGAGCGTCGACTTGCCGCTGCCGGTCGAGCCGATGACGGCGGTGGTCTCGCCGGGGCGGGCGAGCAGCGAGATGTCCCGCAGGACCGGCTGCTCGGCGCCCGGGAAGCGGAACTCCACGCCGCGCAGCTCCAGTTCGCCGTGGCGCCGCAGCTCGGTGACGGGGTGCTCGGGCGGGATGACGCTGGACTCGGTGGCCAGCACCTCCTGGATGCGCTCGGCGCAGACCTCGGCGCGCGGCAGCATCATCACCATGAACGTCGCCATCATGATCGACATGAAGATGTACATGAGATAGCTGAGGAAGGCGGTCAGCGCGCCGATCTGCATCGCGCCGCTGTCGATGCGCTGCCCGCCGAACCAGACGACGGCCACGCTGGAGAGGTTCACGATCAGCATGACCAGCGGGAACATCATCGACATCAGCCGGCCGGCGCGCACCGACACGTCGTACAGATCGGTGTTGGCCGCGCCGAACCGCTCGCGCTCGTGCTGGTCCCGGACGAAGGCGCGGATGACGCGGATACCGGTGATCTGCTCGCGCAGCACGCGGTTGACGGTGTCGATGCGCTCCTGCACCCCGCGGAACAGCGGGCGCATCCGGCGCACGATCAGCGAGACGAGCATCCCGAGGATGGGGACGATCACCAGGAGAAGTCCGGAGAGCGGCACATCCTGGTTGAGCGCCATGACGACGCCGCCGACGCACATGATCGGCGCCGCGACCATCATCGTGAACGTCATCAGCACCAGCATCTGGACCTGCTGGACGTCATTGGTGGTGCGGGTGATCAGCGAGGGCGCGCCGAAGGTGCCCACCTCCCGGGCGGAGAAGGACTGCACCCGGTCGAAGACGGCGGCGCGGATGTCGCGGCCCAGCGCCATGGCGGTCCGGGCGCCGAAGAAGACGGCGCCGATGGCGCAGACGATCTGCAGCAGGGTGACGGCGATCATGACGCCACCCAGGCGGAAGATGTAGCCCGTATCACCCTTGACGACGCCGCCGTCGATGATGTCCGCGTTCAGCGTGGGCAGATAGAGAGTCGCCAGCGTCTGTATCAGCTGGAGCAGCACGATCAGGGATATCGAACGCCTGTGGGGCCGCAGATGCGCCCGCGCTAGTTGGACCAACACCCGTCGAGCCTATGCGAACGCTTGCCCACGGCAACCGAGTAACGCCATCCCCCCAGGAGGGCCCCGCAGACTTTGCCAGAACTTGCCCGGAACGGGTCCGGCCGCCGCGTACGCCATCATGGAGGCGGCAACGACGGGACGTCCCCGCCAACGGACGCCCGCACCGGACCTCCCACGACCGACACGATGAAGAGGCCGCCGTGACAACAACTGGCACCGTGCGCTACTGGGCCGCGGCCAAGGCCGCCGCCGGCACGGCAGAGGAACCGTACGCGGCGGTGACGCTCGCCGAGGCGCTGGACGCGGCGCGCGCCGCGCATACCGGGAACCCCGAGTTCGCCCGCGTCCTGCTGCGCTGCTCCTTCCTGGTGGACGGCGCTCCGGTCGGTACCCGCGACCATGCGGCGGTGCCGCTGTCCCAGGACGGCACCGTCGAGGTCCTGCCGCCCTTCGCGGGAGGGTGAGCAGACGACCATGAGCGACCACCAGCCGCACCCGCCGCAGCACCCCGGCCCCGCCCCGCACCCGCACGAACCACACGAGCCCTACCCGGCCCCCGCCCCGTACGCGCCCCCGCAGGAGCCGTACGCGCAGCCGAACCCGTACGCCCAGCCGGGCGCCTACGCACCACAGGACCCGTACGCGGCACCCGCCCCGCACGACCCGCGGGCGGCGGCGCACGACCCCCAGGCCGCTCCGTACGGCGGTTCCTACGGGTCCCCTGGTTCTCACGGGCCCCACGCGTCCTACGGATCCCACGATTCCTACGGACAGCAGCAGACCGGTTCCTACGGACAGCAGCAGGCGCAGCCGTACGCCCCGCACGACCCCTATATGCAGCAGCAGCCGCAGACACCGCAGCCCCAGCAGCACGCACAGCAGCCGCAGCAGCAGCCCACGGTGTGGCCGGTGGCCGGCGGCCAGCAGATTCAGCAGGGACAGCAGATCCAGCACGACCAGCAGGGCCAGCAGGGCCAGCAGGGCCAGCAGGGCCAGCAGATCCAGCACGGTCAGCACGGTCAGCACGGTCAGCACGGTCAGCACGGTCAGCACGGTCAGCAGTACGGACACCCCGGGCAGCACCGCCGGCCCGGCAACGAGCAGTCGGGATACGACGCCTACGGCCGGCCGGCGGCGTCCGGGCAGGATGCGTACGGCTCACCGCAGCCGCCCGCCCACACCGCCCCGCAGCCGGGCCGGCCCGAGTCGACCGGCCACACCCAGACCTGGTCCGCCCTGACCTGGGAGACCGGCGTCCAGCCACCGCTCCCGGCGGTGTCGGACGCCGAGCAGACCGCGTACCTCCCCGCCCCGCCCCCCACCCACCAGCAGGCCCCGCACCAGACCCCACTGCCGCCCGAGAAGCCGGCCGCCCGGCAGCACCCGTACCCCCCGCAGACCGGGCCCGCCGCCCCGGCCGGCGCCGCCGCGCCCGCCGCTTCCCCGGCGCCGGCCGCCGCCCCCGTCTCCACCGCGCACCTCGCGCCCAACCAGCGCGCCCGCGCCGAGGGCCGGTCGCCGATCATTCCGCCCGGACGGCAGCCGGCCCTGCTGACCGCGGGGCTCGCCGTGCTGCTCGCGCTGACCGCGCTGGTCGGGCGGCCCCTGCTGGCCGTACCGGTGGTGCTGCTGCAGGCCGTCACCGCGGCGGGCTGGTTCCGGCTCAACGGCATGTGGCCCGCCCGGCAGGGCATCGCGCTCGCCTTCCTGGCGGGCCTGACCACCGATATCGCGCTGCTGGCCGCCGACCGCGACAGCGCGCCCCTGGTGGCCATCGGCACGCTCGGGGTGTGGTGCCTGTTCGTCCTCGTCCTCCAGCTGCGCAACCGCGGCAGCGCGGACGAGCGGATGTACGCGCTGACCGCGGGCCTGGCCTCGACCGCCCTCGCGGTGCTCGCCGCCGGCCAGCTCGCCGCCGCCCCGCACGCGGTGGTGGTCGGCGCCGTCGCGGTGGCCGTGGCCACACTCGCCCGCGCGCTGCCGCTGCGGACCGCCGCCGCCGTCGCCGTCGCCCTCCCCCTGGCGGCCGCCACGGGCGCCGGTGCCGTGGCCGGTCTGCTGACCGATCTCGGGATCGCCGGCGCTTTGCTCGGCCTGGCCGCCGGGGGCTGCGCCCTGATCGGCCTGCGGGTGGCCAGCTACGACTATCCGTCCCGCTTCGTCCACCTGACGGCCGGGGTGGCCCTGCCCCTCGCGCTCGCCGCCCCCGCCGTGTACGTCCTGGGCCGCGCGCTGGTCTGAGGTGCGTCGGCGGCCGCCGGGCACCGTCCGCCGGCCGCCGGGCACGCACGAGATCGCGCCTTCCGGCGGCCGACGGCCGCGGTCGCCGGAGCCGGTCGTCTAGGCTCGCCGATGCGCGGGCGGGGGCCTGTGCGGAAGAGAACGCCGGATCTCCGGCTCATGTGTGGGGGAAGTGGTCCGATGCGTGCACTACGGGTGCTGCTGTTCGTCGTCGTCATCTTCGGCGCGCTGTTCGTCGGCGCCGACCGCCTCGCGGTCAACTTCGCCGAGAACAAGGCCGCGGACAAGATCCGCAGCAGCCAGGGGCTCGACGAGCCGCCGAACGTCACCATCAAGGGCTTCCCGTTCCTGACCCAGGTCGCCGGCCGCACCCTGGAGGAAGTGGACGCCGACCTCGGCGGCATCCAGGCCCGCGCCGAGGGCCGCGCACTGCGGCTGGACCAGCTGACCGCCGAGTTCCGCGATGTGGAACTGACCAGCGACTACACCTCCATCAAGAGCGCTGCCAGGGCCACCGGCGACGCCCGGATCACCTACGCCGACCTGACCAAGGCCGCGGGCGGCGACGTCACGGTCTCCTACGGCGGGGAGAAGAACGGCAGCAGCCAGGTCAAGATCGCACCGAAGGTCGCGATCCTCAGCTCGCTGGAGGTGACCGGCACGGTCTCCGCCGTCAACGGCAACACGGTCCGGCTGCGGGTCGACAAGATCCCGACGGTGTGTGCCGCGCTCCCGGGCTGCGAGGCGAAGGTGCGGGCCCAGACGGACCACGACTGGAAGCTGGACCAGCTGCCCCGCAACCTCAAGCTGGAGCGGGTCGTGACCTCGCCGGACGGCATCGCGATCAGCGCCTCCGGCCGGAACGTCGCGCTCCCCGGCAGCTGACCCGGCCCCGGCGGACCGGCCCGCCGCCCCGCCGACCCGCCGGTCCGTCCACCCGCTGAGACGCTGTAGTCCGTCCACCAGACCTCTCCCCGGCACACCGGCGCCGGACGGCCGCGCGGGGCGGTCCGGCACCCCCGCACATCCCACATCGCGGACAATCGCATCTCGTCATCCGACACACCGGTGACATGCCCCGCACTCCGTCCCTACGATCGGTGGCATGCAGAGCTCTTTGAGCGGTCTCCGTCCGCGGGGACAGGCGGTACTCACGAAGCGCCGGGCAGTCGACCTGTGCCGCATCGCCGCCATGCTCTGTCGCTCTGTCTGACAGGCCCCTTCCGCTCCCGTCTGCACGGTCCCTGCCACAGCGGCCTCCCCGTATCCCTCGTACGTCCTCGCGCGGCGCCGCGCGCCTTCGGCCTCCTCGGACGCGGTCCGGGAACCCTTGGCGCGTACCCGGCGTATCCGCGTGCACCACCGCAACTGCCCCGTAACCGCCCGGAGGAGAAGAACATGAGCCGTAGCGACGTCCTGGTGGACGCCGACTGGGTCGAGGCCCACATCGACGACCCCAAGGTGGTCATCGTCGAGGTAGACGAGGACACCTCCGCGTACGAGAAGAACCACATCAAGAACGCGATCCGCATCGACTGGCAGAAGGACCTCCAGGACCCGGTGCGCCGCGACTTCGTCGACCAGGCGGGCTTCGAGGCGCTGCTCTCGGAGCGGGGCATCGCCAACGACGACACCGTCATCCTCTACGGCGGCAACAACAACTGGTTCGCCTCCTACGCCTACTGGTACTTCAAGCTGTACGGCCACGACAGCGTGAAGCTGCTCGACGGCGGCCGCAAGAAGTGGGAGCTGGACTCGCGCGACCTGGTCGCGGCCGTGCCCACCCGCACCGCGACCACCTACCGGGCGAAGGAGCAGGACGTCTCCATCCGCGCCTTCCGCGACGAGGTCCTCGCCGCCGGCGGCGCCACGAACCTGGTGGACGTCCGCGGCCCCGACGAGTTCAGCGGCAAGCTGCTCGCCCCGGCGCACCTCCCGCAGGAGCAGTCGCAGCGCCCCGGCCACGTGCCCGGCGCCCGCAACATCCCGTGGTCGAAGAACGCCAACGACGACGGCACCTTCAAGTCGGACGACGAACTGAAGGCGCTCTATGAGAACGAGGCCGTCGACCTGGCCAAGGACACCATCGCGTACTGCCGCATCGGGGAGCGCTCCGCGCTCACCTGGTTCGTGCTGCACGAGCTGCTCGGCCAGTCCAATGTCAAGAACTACGACGGTTCCTGGACCGAGTACGGCTCGCTGGTCGGTGTCCCGATCGAGCTCGGTGCCGCCAAGTAAGCAAGCTTCTCCCCGAATCCCTCAAGGAAGTACCTATGTGTGGAGCACAGCCCGGCGGCCCGGACGCCTCGACCATCAAGCCCGGTGAGACGACGATCCAGGGCAGCGTGACCCGCGACGGCCAGCCCGTCACCGGTTACGTCCGCCTGCTGGACAGCACCGGCGAGTTCACCGCCGAGGTCCCCACCTCGGCGACCGGACAGTTCCGCTTCTACGCGGCCGAGGGCACCTGGACGCTGCGCGCGCTCGTCCCGGGCGGCACCGCGGACCGCACCGTCGTCGCCCAGCGGGGCGGCCTGGCGGAGGTCGCCATCGCCGTCTGACGGCGCCGGTCACGGACCTCCCCCGCTGACGGAGGGCCGCACCCCAGGGGTTTGGACGCCTTGGCCGGGGTGCGGCCCTCCGCGCTGCGCGGCCCCTGCCCGGCGGGCCGCCGGAACCGGTCGCGTACCGGTGTCCGTCCCGGGCTTCTCTCCCGCCCCGCGCGGACTTACCGTGGACTTATGTACGCGCACCGTCGGCTGCCGCCCGCGCAACGGCGTCATCGCAGGTATTTCGCCATGATGGCCGTGTGCATCACGCTGTTCGTCCTGGCGTGGAGCGTGGTCCGGCTCTGGTCGGTGCCGGCGGCGGTGGGCATGTGCGTGGTCGCCATGGTCATCCCACCCATCGCGGCGATCATCGGCAATCGCAGAGAGCCGGATGAGCGCTGGTGGGACGAGTCCGGCGACCCGGAGTCCGACCGCTGGTGGCGCGAGCTCGACGAACAGGACGACAAGCACTCGCAGTAATACGGCGCCCCCGGTGGCGGGACGCGCCGCACCATCCGCGGGCGCTCAGTACACGAGTGCCTGGACGCCGTCCGGCATGATCTCGCTGACGAAGAGCTGGGCCCCGGCGATGCCCGCCCCGTCGATCAGGTCCTGCTGCTCGACACCGCGGCGCGCGGCGCACTGCGTGCAGACGGTGATCGCGCCGCCGCCCGCGAGGATCCCGTCGATCAGCTCCGGCAGGGGCGCCGCGTGCGGCAGCTCGAACTCGGCCGCCCGCCCCGGCAGCGCGAACCACACCGATTCCCCGGTCAGCCACAACGACACCTCGACGCCGCTGGCCACCGCCACGGCCGCCACCGTGAACGCCTGCGAGCACCGCTCGGGCGCGTCGGCGCCCGCCGTCACCTTGATCACGAGCTTCTTCGCCATGGGGCAAGAGTAGGGCCGCCGCCGGGGACGGACCTCACAGTGCCGCCGGTGGCACCGCCGACTAGACTCGCTTCCGGTCCCGTAACACCTCACTCCGTCCTGGGAGCGCGCTCGTGCTTGAGGCAGTCTTCACCACCCTGCTCGTCCTGGTCGCCGTCGGCGTCGTCGCCTTCGCGGGTCTGACCTGGAAGAAGCTGTACCAGGGCCAGCGCTGAGAATCCCCTCCTCCCTCTCTACAGATCGCCTGAGCTCATGATCGAGATCCCGTCCGACCTGAACCCGGCCCTGGTGCCGCTCGCCTTCCTCCTCGGCAACTGGGAGGGCGCCGGCGTCGCGGACTTCCCGGGCGCCGAGAAGTGCAACTTCGGGCAGGAGGTCACCTTCACCCACGACGGCCGTGACTTCCTCGAATACACCTCGCACAGCTGGGTGCTCGACGGCGAGGGCAAGAAGGTCCGCCCGCTGGAGACCGAGAGCGGCTACTGGCGGATCGACGCGGACCGCAAGGTCGAGGTCGTGATGGTCCGCGACCAGGGCGTGGTGGAGATCTGGTACGGCGAGCTCGCCGACCGGAAGCCGCAGATCGACCTGGCCACCGACGCCGTCGCGCGCACCGTGACCGCCGGCCCGTACAGCGGCGGCAAGCGGCTCTACGGCTATGTCAACGGCGACCTGATGTGGGTCGGCGAGAAGGCCACCCCCGAGGTGGCGCTGCGCCCCTACATGTCCGCGCATCTGAAGAAGGTCGTCGACCCGAGCGAATGGGCCAAGGACCTCAAGGACCTGCCCGACGACGGGATCGCCTTCTTCCGGTAAGCCGGACGCTTCCCCGCCGGGCGCCTCGCCCGGCGGCCGGTCCGTGCCGCACCACCGCACATCTTCATACGCGCCCCGCGGGGGAAGTCCGGTGAGAGTCCGGCGCTGACCCGCAACGGTAAACGGAACACCCTTCCGTGAGCCCGATCACCCGTGGCGGCGCCAGCTCCAGACAACTCGCCGTGGACTGCGAGGGGACGCCTCCGCCGCCACGGGCGCCGGGCCGTGTCTTCCTCCGTTCGGACACGGTCCGACGGAAGGCACCACCCGTGGCGACCACCGCTCAGGCCGCGCCCCGCGCCCCGGCCCCGCACGACGGGCCGGCGCCACCGCGGCGCCTGCCCGTACCGCCCCTGGTGGCCGCCCTCTCCGTGGTGCTGCTCGGCTCCCTGCTGTGCGGGATCGGCCTCGGCTCGTCCGGGGTGAGCTGGTCGCAGGTGGTGCGCTATCTGGGCGCCGGGCTGACCGGCGGCACCATCCGCCCCGACGAGGTCGCCCCCTACACCATCGTGTGGGAGCTGCGCTTCCCGCGGGCCGTCCTGGCCGCCGTCGTGGGCGCCGGGCTCTCCGCCGTCGGCGTCGCCGTCCAGGCGCTGGTGCGCAACGCCCTCGCCGACCCCTTCGTCCTCGGCATCTCCTCCGGTGCCGCGGTCGGCGCCAACGCCGTGCTGCTCTTCGGCGCGCTGGGCGCGCTCGGGGTCTGGGCGCTGTCGGTCTCCGCGTTCGTCTCCGCGCTGCTCGCGATGGCCCTGGTCTACGCGGCGGCCCGCACCGCCCACGGGCTCACCCCGCTGCGGCTGGTGCTGACCGGCACCGCGATGTACTACGGCTTCTCCGCGATCACCACCCTGATGGTGTTCACCGCCGACCGCGGCGAGGCGGCCCGCTCGGCGATGATGTGGCTGCTCGGCAGCCTGAGCGGGGCCGGCTGGGGTTCGGTGCCGATCGCCGCGGCCGCGGTCCTGGCGGCCCTGGCCCATCTGCTGCTCTCCGCGGGCCGGCTCAACGCACTGGCCATGGGCGACGAGACGGCCGCCGCCCTGGGGATCGACGCGGAGCGGCTGCGCCGCGAACTGTTCGTGGTCGCCGCCGCCGTCACCGGCGCCGTGGTCGCGGTCAGCGGCGCGATCGGCTTCGTCGGCCTGATGGTGCCGCATGTGACGCGGATGCTGGTCGGCGCCGACCACCGGCGGGTGCTGGCCGTCGCACCGCTGCTGGGCGCGGTGCTGCTGGTGTGGGTGGACCTGCTCTCGCGGGTGGTGCTGGCGCCCGTGGAACTGCCGGTCGGCGTGGTCACCGCCGTCATCGGCGTGCCCTGCTTCGTGCTGCTGATGCGGCGGCGCGGCTACACCTTCGGAGGCGGCGCCTGATGCGGATCGACATCACGGACCTGTCGGTGGAGGTGGCCGGCCACCGGCTGGTCCACGACATCGCCCTGAAGGCGGCGAGCGGCCGCCTCGTCGGGCTCGTCGGGCCGAACGGCAGCGGTAAGTCGACCCTGCTGCGCTGCGTCTACCGCGCGCTGCGCCCGGCCGCCGGCACGGTACGGCTGGACGGCACGGATCTGCACGCCATGGACGCCAGGGAGGGCGCCCGGCTGCTGGCCGCGCTGCCCCAGGAGGCGAGCACCGAGTTCGACTTCACGGTGGCCGAGGTCGTCGCGATGGGCCGGCTGCCGCATCAGCGCGGCACGGGCCGGGCGAGCGCCGCCGACACCGAGATCTGTGCGCGCGCACTGGCCCGGGTCGGCGCGGACCATCTGGCCGGGCGCGGCTTTCTGAGCCTGTCCGGCGGGGAGAAGCAGCGGGTGCTGATCGCCCGCGCGCTGGCCCAGGAACCGAAGGTGCTGGTCCTCGACGAGCCGACCAACCACCTGGACATCGCCCAGCAGCTGGAGGTGCTGGCCCTGGTGCGGGACAGCCGGCTGACGGTGCTGACCGCGCTGCACGACCTCAACCTGGCCGCCGTGCACTGCGACGAGCTGTACGTCATCGCGGGCGGCCGGATCGTCGCCTCCGGGGCGCCGCACGACGTGCTCACCCCGGGCCTGCTGGCCGAGGTCTTCGGCGTGCGCGCGCACCGCGTACGGCACCCCGAATCCGGCGCGGTCCAGCTGCTGTTCGACCGCCTGGCCCCGGCCGGCGCCCAGGCCGAAGCCCCCGCAGACGGCGCCCCCGTCACCGCCCCGACCGCACCGTGAGGACCCGCCCCATGCTCCCGGCCCCCCGCCGTACCGCCCGCCGCTACGCCGCCCCGCTGGCCCTCACCCTGGCGCTCACCGCCACCGGCTGCGGCGCGCAGATATCCGCCGACGGCGAGAACGGCAAGGGCGACAAGGACGGCAAGAGCTCCGCCGCTCCCACCGGCCACTACCCCGTCACCATCGAGAACTGCGGCACCCGCACCACGTACGACAAGGCCCCGCAGCGGGTGGTCACCAACGATGTCGGCATCACCGAGATCATGTTCGCGCTCGGCCTGGAGAACCGGATGGCGGGCTATGTGATGCCCGACGACAAGGGCGACATCGACGCGGTGCCCTGGAAGGCCGCGTACAACAAGGTCCCCTGGCTCTCCAAGAAGGCGATCACCAAGGAGATGGCCCTGGACGCCAAGGCCGATCTGGTCTTCGCGGGCTGGAACTACGGCTTCGGCGAGGACAACGCGCTGACCCCCGCCTCCCTCAAGAAGCTCGGCATCGGCAGCTACGTACTGACCGAGTCCTGCCGCAAGGGCCCGAACGGCAGCGCCCGCGGCGTCATGCCGCCGCTGGAGGCGCTCTACACCGACCTGACGACGCTCGGGAAGATCTTCGACGTCGAGGACCGCGCCACCGCCCTGGTCGAGAAGTACCGGCGGCAGGTCGCCGACGCCCAGGCCAAGGCGCCCGCACCGGCCGACCGGCCCTCCGTCTTCCTCTACGACGACGGCCGCGACAAGCCGCTGACCGCGGGGGAGTACGCCGGCCCGCACGACATCATCACCAAGGCCGGCGGCGACCACATCATGAAGGACCTCAAGGACTCCTGGGTGACGGTCGGCTGGGAGACCGTCGTCGCCCGCGACCCGGACGTCATCGTGATCAACAACTACGGCGACACCTCCGCCGACCAGAAGAAGGCGTTCCTGAAGTCCTATCCGCCGCTCGCCAACGTCTCGGCGATCAAGCACGACCGGATCTACGTCATGGACTACGCCGACCTCGTCGAGAGCCCCCGCAACCCGGCCGCGATCACCGATCTCGCCCGTTATCTCCGCGGTGTACACACCGGGTGACGCCGCGGAGATACCCGCCCGTCCGCCGCCCTCCTACACTGACTGTGTGGTGAGCACCGACTGGCAGAGCGACCTCCGCAGGCGCGGGTACCGCCTGACTCCGCAGCGCCAGCTCGTCCTGGAGGCTGTGGACAGGCTGGAACACGCCACCCCCGACGACATCCTCACCGAGGTGCGCAAGACGGCGGGCGGCGTGAACATCTCCACCGTCTACCGCACCCTGGAGCTGCTGGAGGAGCTCGGCCTGGTCAGCCACGCGCACCTGGGACACGGCGCGCCGACGTACCACCTCGCCGACCGCCACCACCACATCCACATGGTGTGCCGGGACTGCACGGACGTCATCGAGGCGGACCTGTCGGTGGTCGAGCCGTTCACGGCGCAGCTGCGCGAACGGTTCGGCTTCGACACGGACATGAAGCATTTCGCCATCTTCGGCCGCTGTGCGGCCTGCACCGCCAAGGCCGGGCGGAGCGAGCCGTAGCCGGGTCGTAGGCTGGCAGCATGCTGCGACATTCGAAAGTCAGCCCGCTGCTGTCGCTGCCCGGCGCCGTCCCCGCCGAGGCCCCCGACGAAGGCGTCGCCGCGCACTACGGCGATCTCTTCCGGGAGCAACGCGCCCTCGCCGACGGCTCCGGTTTCGTGGACCTCTCGCACCGCGGCGTGGTCACCGTCACCGGCCCCGAGCGGCTGAGCTGGCTGCATCTGCTGCTCACCCAGCACGTCAGCGATCTCGCGCCGGGCGTGGCGACCGAGGCGCTGATCCTCTCCGCGCACGGCCATGTCGAGCACGCGCTCTATCTCGTCGACGACGGCGAGACGACCTGGCTGCACGCCGAACCGGGCACCCAGGAGGCGCTGATCGCCTATCTGGAGAGCATGAAGTTCTTCTACCGCGTCGAGGCCGCCGACCGCACCGACGAGTTCGCGGTGGTGTACCTCCCGGCCGGCTCCATCGCCGAGGTGCCGGAGCGCACCGTCGTGCGCGAGACCGCGTACGGCCGTGAGCTCTTCCTGCCGCGCGGCGAGCTGGAACCGTTCGCCGCGGCGCACGGCCCGGCGATCGGCGTACTGGCCCTGGAGGCGCTCCGCGTCGAGGCGCACCGTCCGCGGCTGGGCATGGAGACCGACCACCGCACCATCCCGCACGAGCTGGGCTGGATCGGCACCGCCGTGCACCTCCAGAAGGGCTGCTACCGCGGCCAGGAGACGGTCGCCCGGGTGCAGAACCTGGGCAAACCGCCGCGCCGGCTGGTCTTCCTGCACCTGGACGGCAGCGAGGTGCACCTGCCGCCGCACGGTACGCCCGTCCGGCTGGCCGCGGACGGCGAGGAGGGCCGGCAGCTCGGCTTCATCACCACCTCGGCCCGCCACCACGAACTGGGCCCCATCGCGCTGGCCCTGGTCAAGCGCAATGTGCCGGTGGACGCGGAGCTCAGCGCGGCCGGTACGGCGGCGGCGCAGGAGGTCGTGGTCGAGCCGTAGCGCGGCGTCCGGAGGACCACGGACGGGCCGGCCCCCACCATCGGAGCCGGCCCGTCTCACACCTCCACGAGCACCGTGAACGGCCCGTCGTTCGTCAGCGACACCTTCATCTCGGCGCCGAACCGCCCGGTCTCCACCCGGGCGCCGAGCGCCCGCAGCTGCGCGACGACCTCGTCGACCAGCGGCTCCGCGACCGGGCCGGGGGCCGCCGCGTTCCAGGTGGGGCGGCGGCCCTTGCGGGCGTCACCGTAGAGAGTGAACTGGCTGATCACCAGCAGTGGCGCCCCGGTGTCCGAGCAGGACTTCTCGCCCTGGAGGATGCGCACCGACCACAGCTTGCGGGCGAGCTGCGCGGCCTGCTGCGCGGTGTCGCCGTGGGTGACCCCCACCAGCACGCACAGCCCCTCGCCGACGATCTCGCCGACCGTCGCGCCCGCCACCTCGACGCGTGCGCCGTCCACCCTCTGCACCACAGCTCGCATACCGGCCATCATGCCGGGCGGCGGACAGCACCCGGACAGCAGTACCCCCGCAGGGGCCGTTCGGGTGCCATCGCACTGCGCGCGGACCGCCCAGAGTGGCACGATGCGTGCACCCGGTGCGTTTCACGGACAACATGCCCTGGATGCCGCACCGGACGAGGGGACGGAACGACTCATGAGCACTGCCGGATCCGGGCAGACACCCGGTCCCGTACCACCCGCCCGTACGGCGCCGGCCGCCCGTACGACGACCACGACAGCGGCTCGCGTCGAGCCCGCCCGCACCGAGGATGGCTCCATGCCCCAGGCAGGCCAGGCGCGGCCCCCCCGCCCGCCGCAGCAACGCGACGGCAGCCGCCCGGCCGCACACCCCGATCTGTCCGGTCTGGACCTGCCCGAGCTGCGGATGGTGCGGCGTGACTCCCAGCGGGAGGAGGCCGATCTGAGCTATCTGCGGCGGCTGCTCCAGGGCCGGATCGACATTCTGCGGGCCGAGACCGCCCGCCGCGCGACCCCGCTCACGCCCCTGCTGGACCGCCTGCCGGAGATCCTGACGGACCTGCCGTCGCGGCACCGTTCCTCGGCCCGGCATGTGACGCTCGGGACGCCGCAGAGCGCGGAGTACCGCAAGCTGGCCGAGGAGATGCTCGGCGATGTCGAGCTCTCCGATCTCACCGCCCGTACGGACCGGGAACTGCACGACGCGATGCGCCGGCTGATCCGCTACGAACGGCAGGTCTCCCAGCGCCGTCAGTCCCTGCAGCGGACGGCCGACGATTGCAGCGGCGAGATTGCCCGCAGGTACCGTGAAGGCGAAGCACAAGTAGACGACCTGCTGTCCTGACCTGCCACAAGCTCTCGGGGCCGGGTCAGGATCCCGGAAGGCCGCCGATGACCTCGCCCACCCCGATACCCGAGCCGTCCCAGGACGCCGCCCCGCCCGCCCCGGCCCCCGCGGCGTCCCCCGTTCTCGCCGAGGTCGTCCGGTCCGGCTTCGTCGAGGGGCGGCACCGCGGCTCGCTGGTGGTGCTGGCGGCCGACGGCTCCGTGGAGCGGGCGCTGGGCGACATCACCGCCCCGGTCTTCCCCCGGTCGGCGAACAAGCCGATGCAGGCGTCGGCCGTGCTGCGGGCGGGCCTGGAGCTGTCCGGCGAACGGCTGGCGCTGGCCGCCGCGAGCCACTCCGGTGAGCCCTTCCACCTCGCTCTCGTACGGACCATGCTGGACGAGTTCGGGCTGCCCGCCGACCGGCTCCAGACACCGCCCGACCTGCCGCTGGACCCGCAGGAGGCGGAGCGCTACCTGGCGTCCGGCCAGGTCCGCGACCGGCTCGCGATGAACTGCTCCGGCAAGCACACCGCCATGCTGGCCGCCTGTGCCCGCAACGGCTGGCCGCTCGACTCCTATCTCGACCGGGACCACCCGCTCCAGCGGCTGGTCCTGGAGGACGTCCGCACGGCGAGTGGCGAGGAGGTCGCGCACATCGGTACGGACGGCTGCGGGGCGCCCCTGATGTCGCTGTCGCTGACCGGTCTCGCCCGCGCCTTCCGGCACTTCGTCCTGGCGGCGCCCGGCACGCCGGAGCGGCGGGTCGCGGACGCGATGCGCGCCCACCCCGAGTACGTCGCCGGTACCCGCCGCCCCGACACCTGGCTGATGCGGGAGCTGCCCGGCACCCTGTCGAAGATGGGCGCCGAGGCCGTACAGGCGCTGGCGCTGCCGGACGGCCGGGCGCTGGCCTTCAAGATCGATGACGGGGCGACCCGCGCCCTCGGCCCGGTCCTGGGCCGCGTCCTGCGCACGATGGGGATCGACTCCCCCGTCCTGTCCAGGATCGAGGACGCCCCGCTGACGGGTGGCGCCGAACGGGTCGGCGAGATCCGCGCGGTGTTCTGACCACCGCGCCGGACGGCGTTCCGGTACCGCTCCGAGCGGGGCTCGGAGCAGGTCTCGGAGCGCTGAAAACACCACGACGGACCGTCAGTTGGCCGGATACCGTACGGAGATGAGCCTTGAGATCCGTACCGTGCACGACGACGACATACCCGGCTGGATTCTTGCCCTGTCGACGGGGCTGCTGCGCCCGCCGGTGGTCTCCGCGGAGGAGATCGCCCACCGCCGCGCGGACTACGAGCCGGCGCGGACCCAGGGGGCGTTCGACCGCGGCCGCTGCGTCGCCACCTTCCGCAGCTTCGCCCAGGAGCTGACGGTGGTGGGCGGCGCGCGGCTGGTCTCGGACGCCGTCTCGAACGTGACCGTCTCCCCCACCCACCGGCGGCGCGGCGTGCTCAGCCGGATGATGGAGCGCGATCTGCGGGCCGCCAAGGAGCGCGGCGACGCGGTCTCCTCCCTCATCGCCGCCGAGTACCCGATCTACGGGCGGTTCGGCTACGGCCCGGCGACGTGGACCACCTCCTGGCGGATCGACGTCCGCCGGGCCGGGATCGATCCCCGCCACGCCGGCCCGGAGAGCGGCGGCCGGATCGACTTCGCCTCCCCCGAGGAGGTCTGCGCGCTCGGCCCGGCGCTGCACGACCGGTTCCGCGCCCTGACGCCGGGCGCGGTCTCCCGTCCCGGCCAGTGGTGGGAGCGGGCCACCGGCCTCGTCCGCTTCCCCAACCAGCCGTCGCCGGAGCGCCAGCACGTCGTCTACCGCTCCCCCTCGGGCGAGGTCGAGGGGCTGGCCGACTACGTCATCAAGGACCGCTGGGAGGCCAAGCAGCCGCAGAACACCGCGCAGGTCCACCGGCTGATCTCCACCACGCCTGCCGCCGAGCGCGCCCTGTGGCGCTTCCTGTGCTCCATCGACTGGGTGCTGCACGTCGACACCGGCCGCCGCGCCCCCGACGATCTGCTCCCGCACCATCTGGGCGACCCGCGGGCGGCGGCCGTCCAGGAACACGCCGACTATCTCTGGCTGCGCCCGCTGGACGTACCGCGCCTCCTGGCGGCCCGTACCTATCCGGTGTCCGACTCGCTCGTCCTGGAGGTCGAGGACCGGGCGGGGCTGGCCGGCGGCCGCTTCCTGCTCGACGCCGGACCGGACGGCGCCACCTGCGCCCCCACCACCCGCTCCGCCGATCTCACCCTGGACGTGGGCGAGTTGGCCACCCTCTATCTGGGCGACACCCCCGCCTCCCGCCTGGCCGCACTGGGCCGCGTCCACGAGGAACGCCCCGGCGCCCTCCGCACCGCCGACACCCTGCTGCACACCGCACGACGCCCGTGGTGCCCGGACATCTTCTGAGGGCGCGGGCGGTACGGGTGCCGGTACACACGCTTACGGATGCCCCGCCGGACGGCCGGCGGGGAGGTACCCGCCCCGGTACCCCCCGCCGGCCCCGCCCACCCGGCGAACGCCCCTCCCGAGCCGAGTGGCAGCCCACCGATCACCACCGCTCCGGCACGCTCCGACAGACACCGGCCATCCCTCGCCGCGCACCGTGCTCCGCGGCCATGGCCTGCATAAGGTGGCGACGACACCGTGCACCACCCACGGCACACCACGTCCCACCCATCACAGCAGGAGGCCGGCGACCATGAGCGATGCGAAGAGCGAGCCGCAGGGGCCCGAGGCGATCGAGCACGCACACGACCCCGAGGTGCTGCAGCTCGCGGCCAAGGTGTTCGACCTGGCGCGGCACGGCGACACCGACACCGTCGCCGCGTACGTCGACGCGGGCGTGCCCGCCAACCTGACGAACGACAGCGGTGACTCCCTGGTGATGCTCGCCGCCTATCACGGCCACGCCGCCACCGTGGAGGCGTTGCTGCGGCGCGGCGGCGACGCCGACCGCGCCAACGACCGGGGCCAGACACCGCTCGCCGGCGCGGTCTTCAAGGGTGAGGACGAGGTCATCCGGGTCCTGCTCGCCCACGGCGCGGACCCGACGGCGGGGACGCCGTCGGCGGTCGACACCGCCCGGATGTTCCAGAAGACGGAGTTGCTGGTGCTCTTCGGCGCCGAGTGACCGACGGCAGGGCCCCCGGCATACGGCGGACGACGGACGACATACGACGGACGCTTGACCTCAACAAAACTTGAGGTCTTAGCGTCGGCGTCGACGGCAACACCGCCGCTCACCCGCAGCCGCGCACCCGCACCCCGTGCCCGGCCACCGGCGCGCCCACCGAGGCGCGTCCGCGGCCACCCCCGCACGCGGTCCCGCGCGCACGCCACGAAGGGCCCCCGATGTCCGAGCACCGCTACACCCTCGCAGTGATCGTCGGCAGCACCCGGGAGGGCCGGTTCGCACCGGTCGTCACGGACTGGTTCACCCGGCACACCGCGAACCACCGGGACATCGACGTCGATGTCATCGACCTGGACACCATCCGTCCGTACGAACTCCGGTACGGCAGCGAGGAGTACGACGCCTTCGCCGAACGTGTCGCGGCGGCGGACGCGTTCGTCGTGATCACCCCGGAGTACAACCACTCGTTCCCGGCCCCGCTCAAGCACGCGATCGACCTGCTGCGCGCGCAGTGGCAGGCCAAGCCGGTGGGCTTCGTCTCGTACGGCGGGATCTCCGGCGGGCTGCGCGCCGTCGAGCAACTGCGCCTCGTATTCGCCGAGTTGCACGCGATGACGGTGCGCGAAACGGTGAGCTTCGCCCTCGCCGGGAACCTCTTCGACGACGACGGCCGGCTGCACGACCCCGCCCCCGCGCACCAGGCCGCCGACGCCCTGCTCCACCAGCTCGGCTGGTGGGCGCTGGCCCTCCGCGACGCCCGCGCGGCCCGCCCCTACGGCGCGTAACGCCCCGCCCGCTACCCCTCCGACGGCCCGATCGTCCGCTCGACCAGGGCGGCGATCAGCCCGTCGGTCTCCTCGGCCGGCACCACCCCCGGCAGCGTCAGCTGCTCCAGCATCAGCCCGGTCATCGCGAGATAGGTCAGCAGCACGGCGGTACGGTCCCCCGGCAGTCCGCCCTCCTCGTGGAAGCGGAGGTCGTCGTCGAGCGTCTCGCGAATGGCCCGGGTCAGCTCCTCCTGGAGCTCGGGCCGCCGCGTCGCCTCCAGGCGCAGCTCCAGCATCGCCAGATAGCCGGTGCGCTGCGCCGCCACCCGGCGGTTGATCCACCCCATCAGCTCGACCACCAGCGCCCGGCTCGGCGGGGCCTTCATGACCTCGGCGACCTCCGCCGGGTCGGGCGCGATCCGCTGGTGGATCTGCCCGGTGACCTGCGCCAGCAGGGCGTCCCGGTTGGCGAAGTAGTTGGACGCGGTGCCGTTGGGCACCCCCGCGGCCACATCGACGGCGCGGAAGGTCAGCCCCCGCGCACCGTCCCGCGCCAGCACCTCGATCGCGGCGTCCACCAACGCCGTACGCCGCTCAGGGTTACGCACCATCCGACCCGTCTCCTTCCACACCGAACACCACTCCGCGCACCGCCCCGAACCAACCCGGCCCGGAACCGGCCCGCGAAGCCGATTCCGGAATCTTCCCGAACCGACTTGCAACCACTACACCCAGAGTACTACAACTGGAGTGGTTAACCCGGATCGCGGCGCCCCCAGCAGCCCGCGGCAACGGAGAACGGAAAGAGGACCCGTATGCGCTTCGCCAAGCTCGGCACCGCCCTGCTCACCGACGACGTCGCCGCCAGCACGCGCTTCTATGTCGACCACTTCGGCTTCCGCACCCTCGCGGACCTGGGCTGGTACACCTCGCTCCAGCACCCCCAACACCCGGAATTCACCCTGGACTTCACCCAGCGCGGACACGCCGCCATGCCCGCGGACTTCCGCACCCAGGAGACCGGCGGCGTCCTCCTCGGCTTCCTGGTGGCGGACGCCGCGGCCGAGGAGGCCACCCTGCGCGCGGCCGGCGTCCCCATCGCGGAACCCCTGCGCGACGAGCCCTGGGGCCAGCGCCGCTTCAACGTCTGGAGCCCCGAAGGCACCCTGATCGAGGTACTCCAGACCATCGACCCCGACCCGGACTGGATGGCCGCACAGGGACTGTGACCCCGGCGGCCGGTGGGCGACGAAGGGGGTGCCGCCCTCCGACGACAGGCCCTGGCCTCCCGCCATGATCTGGGACGAAGAACGGCCGCCGGCCCTGGAAGCCGACGCGATCCACGGACTCACCCCGGCCTCGGGGAACCGTACGGCGACCGTGCGGGACAAGGCAGTGCGGGCGGTATGGGCCTGGTCACCCCGCGCACGGCTACTGGCCCTGGCGCCGGACATCGACGCTCCCGCCCTCCTCCACGACAGCGGCAGCGGCAGCGGCAGCGGCAGCGAGCAGCGGCAGCGAGCAGGAGTACACACCGGACGAGCCACCGCGCGCACTCACCGCACTGGCCGCGTCCCTTGACGACCGGACGGCGGTGGTGGCGGGCGGCCCCTGTTTCGTCTTCCCGGAGCGGCTCGCCGCCCACACCCCGGCCCCGCCGCCCCTCCTCGTATCGAACGCCGAAGGGCGGCGCCCGGCGCAGCGCCTGAACCGTCCCGACAACTGGCAGCCCGGCGAGTGGCCGAGCTGATCCGCGGGGAGACGGGCGAGTGGGCGATGGCCGTGCACGACAACTCGCCGGTCTCCATCTGCTTCTCCCCGGCATCGAACGACACCGCGGCGGAGGCGGGCATCTGGCCCCGGGCCGACTTCCGCGGCCGCCGCCTCGCCCCGCCGTCGTGGCGGCCTGGTCACAGCGCGAACGCCGCCACAAGGAGGTGCTCTTCCACAGCACCACCGCCGCCAACCACGCCTCCCGGTCGGTCGCGCGCACCCTCGGGCTGACTCCACCGGGCTGGATCTGGACGGTCCGCACCTGACGCCACCCCGGCTCCCTCCCCGGGCCCCGGGGAACATCGGACGGGCGACCACCGTTATCCCGTATCGCGGCCACCGGCACAGCCGGCGCCACCGTGGACCGACGGACCGACGGACCGACGGACCGGCGAACCGGCGAACCGGCGAACCGGCGGACCGGCGGACCGGCGGACCGGCGGACCGGCGGACCGAACGACAACGCACGAAGACGCGACGGCGGCGCGACAGTTGGACGACAGCTGGACAACGCGACGAACGACAGACAGGGGACACACCTCATGGGCGCACGCAACGGTCCGTACACCTGCGGTGTGGACGCGGCCGTGGACGTCATCGGCGGGAAGTGGAAGGTCCTGCTGCTGTGGGCACTGGCCGAGCAGCCGCGCCGGTTCGGCGAGCTGAGGCGGGAACTGCCGAAGATCAGCGAGAAGGTGCTCAGCCAGCAGCTACGCGAACTGGAGGCGGACGCCATCGTGCACCGCGAGGTCTACGCGCAGATCCCCCCGAAGGTCGAGTACTCCCTCACCGACCTCGGCGCCTCCCTCAACGAGGCCCTGTCACCGCTCGGCGCCTGGGGCCGCGCCCACATGGCACACCTGGAGGCCACTTACCCGCAGCGTCATCCGGCCTAGGTCTGCCCCTGCCCGTACCCGGTCCGCCACCCTGCCGTCCGCGACACCGTGTCCTGGATACCGCGTTCGCTCGCGGCGACGGGCGCGCAGGGCGAGCCCGCGCGCCGATCACCGCCGTCTCATCCCCGGCGCACCGTCGCGATATGTACCCGCATCGCGCACGGAATCCGGCCGTCCGGCAGCGCCGTCGCCGCCGACTCCGCCTCGAAGCGGGCCCGGAGCTCGGCCGTGGCCCCGGCGCCGAACAGGCCGAGATCGTAGATCCCACTCACCGTCTCCCACACCTGCTCCGGCGAACCGGTCAGATCGATCGCCACGGTCTCCCACTCCGCCGGGCCGAACCCGGCGGGCCCGAAGACCTCGTCGAACCCTTCGCGGCTACGGAGCCGCCGGTCCCCCAGAAGCGGAATCCGCTTCGCCGCCGGCGCCGCGTCGAACAGCGGCCGCGCCAGCCGCAGAAACCTCTCGTACGCCTCGTCGCCACCGGGCCCGCCGCCCAGGACCGCGGCCAGCACACCGCCCGGCCCCAGCACCCGCGCCAGTTCCGCGGCGACCTGCTCGGCGTCGCTCATCAGCATCAGCGCCATATGCGACACACAGCCGTCGAACTGCCCGTCTCGGAACGGGAGTTGCTGTGCCCGCCCGACGCGCAGATCGGCTCGCCCGACGCCCGGACGGCGGCGCGCCAGCGCCAACTCCTCGGCGGAGAGATCCAGTCCGGCGAGCTCCCGCCCGCGACCGCCGCTCCCCTGCCCTTCCCCCGCCTCGGCCAGCAGCTCCAGCAACAGCCCGTCGCCGCAGGCGAGATCCAGCACCCGGTCGCGCCCGGCCATCCGGTCCCGCAGGATCGCGTAGCTGGACCGACCGTCCGCCGCCCGGCCCCGGGACATCGCCCGCGCGGTCACCGCCGGATGCGAGGCGTGGAACGCCCGCAGAAACACTTCCTGTTCCGTCGTCATCCGCCGATCCTAGGAGGCCCCCCTGCTCACCGCCCGGCGTTCGCGGGCTTGCCTGTTTTCGCTCCGGAGGCGGGACGGGGCAACTGGGCGAAGGGGATAACTCGTTGACGGAGTGAGCATTCACTCCGTACTGTCCCGCGCATGCCTCCGCCCTCTCCTCCGCAGCGCCCACCCCGAAACGAAGAACGGCCTTCGGCCGCCGTTCCCCGCCGCCGCGCCCCCGGCATGAACGTCGAGCAGCGGCGGGCCATGATCGTGGCGGCGGCGCTGCCGCTGGTCGCCGAGTACGGGGCCGCGGCCACCACCGGTCAGATCGCGCGCGCCGCCGGCATCGGGGAAGCCACGATCTTCCGGGCCTTCAAGGACAAGAGCGAGGTACTGGACGCCTGCGTCGCCGAGGCGCTCGGTACGGACCATGTCCTGCGCACACTCGGCTCCATCTCCCTGGACGAACCACTCGCCGTACGGCTGGCCGAAGCCGCCGAGGCGGTCCGCGCCCACCTGGAGCGGCTGGGCACCCTGGTCGGCGCCCTGCACGCCTCCGGTCACCGCCGCGGCGGCCCCGCCCGCCCCGGCGACCGCCCGCCGCCGGACGGCCGGACACCGGACGGCCGGACGCAGTCCCTCGCCGCCCTCCGCGACAGCGTGGCCGAACTGATCGAACCCGACCGGGACGCCCTGCGCCTGAGCCCCGAAAAGGTCGCCGCCGCCTTCCTCGGCCTGCTCTTCGCCCGGTTGCGGACGCCGATCGCCGAGGACGACGTACCCCTCTCACCCGAAGAACTCATCGCCGTACTGCTGCACGGCACCCTCACCCACCCCGGGAGCGCACGATGACCGTCACCCTCAACCACACCATCGTCCCCGCCACCGACCACCGCGCCGCCGCCCGGTTCTTCGCCTCGGTGATGGGGCTGCCGGAACTCCCGCCGGCCGGTCGCGACGGGCACTTCGCCCCCGTCCGCGTGAACGAAACGCTCACCCTCGACTTCATGACGGCCGACATACCGGCCGACGGGCCTCCCATGGGCCACCACCTGGCCTTCGACGTCACCCCCGACACGTTCGACGCGATCCTCACCCGCCTCCGGGCCGCCGGCATCCCGTACGGCGACGACCCCGCCCGGCCGGGCAACGGCCGTACCAACCACCCGCTGTGCGCCCGCGGCCTGTATTTCACCGACGATGCCCACAACCTCTACGAGGTCATGTCCCCGGCGTAGTACGCGATCCGGCCACCGGCACGCGGGCCCTCGGCGGTCGGCGGTACGGCGCGGGCGCCGGGGTTCTCCGCCAGGTACGCCCGGTTATGTCAGCCGCCGGGTACCGGGAATCCGGAATCAGGAATCGGCACCACACGCCCACCCGACCGCAGGGAACGGTAGAGCGGAGCGCTGGGAGGAACGGTGGAACGGAGCACTGGAGAGGAACCGTGAAGAGATCCCCCGCCATCCGCCCCCACCCGTCCACCCCTACGCATCCGCCCCTACCCGTCCGCGACATCGCCTCCCGCGATCGCCCGCAAGGCGTCGCAGTGGGCGGCGAAGGCGGTGCGGCCGTCCGCGGTGAGGGCGAGCCAGGTACGCGGGCGTTTGCCGACGTACCCCTTGGTGACCGCGACATAGCCAGCCTTCTCCAGAGTGGCCACCTGCCGCGACAGCACCGAATCGCTCACCTCGACGGTGTCCCGGACGAAGGCGAACTCGGCCTTGTCGGCGGCCGCCAGGGCCGCCATGACCGAGAACCGGACCGGCGCGTGGATCACCTCGTCGAGCCCGTGGCGCGGATGGGTACCGGGACCCGGACGCGTCACCGCCGGGCCGCCAGGAAGCCGCCGACCAGACCGGGCAGCGCCACGGCCACCGCGCCCGGCACCCACCAGGCCGCGACGCCCGGGAACCAGGTCACGCCGCCGGCCAGCACCGCGCCGTTCAGCACCCCCCAGGTGGCGATCAGGCCGCCGTGCCGCAGCGCGAACCCGCGGCCGACGACGCGCTGCCTGGCCGAATAGACCGACAGCCCCGCGATCACGACGACCCAGAACCCGGTGCCGAGCGCCACGCCGTACGGATGGTGCAGCAGCCCGATGGCGAGCACGCAGAGGGCGGCCGCGCACCCGAAGATCACTTGATAGCGGACGTACCACCGCCCGCTACCGCGCACGCTGGAGCCAAGTTCCCGCGCGCGGGCCAGTGCGTCCGACGCGTCCTTCGCGGCGTACTCGGACATGCCTGCCTCCCCTGTCTGATGACGATGGTTCAACAATGCCAAGTACTTTCCAAAACGACAAGTACCTTCCATCACCACAACCACGCCCCGACGGGCCGCATTGGACCGCACTGGACCGCATCGGACCGCGCTGGACCGCACCGGACCGCACCGGAGCGTCCGCACCGCACGGCGCAGCCCGCGTCACGGCACCACCCACCCCGCCTCGGCGGCCCACCGCTCCGCCGCGCCCATCAGGACATCCGTGGCGGGGGCCTTGATCTGCCCGTAGTCCAGCAGGTCGGGCACGCTGACCGACAGGCGCCGCTTGAACGCGCCCCACGCCCGCCGCGCGTCCGCGTCGGCCCGCAGATAGTCGCGGAAGAGCAGCGCGTAACGGGAGTTGGGCCCGCCGCTCTCCCGGAGGTGCACATTGCAGGGGCGCTCTCCGACCGGTGGCGCGAAGACGAGCTTGGCGCAGTGCTGTCCGGCGGTGATCTCCGTACGGTTCCACGGTTCGGGCCGGCAGCGGAAGCCGATCGCGGCGAGCAGCGGAACGTCCCGCGCCGCATCGACCGACCGCATCCGGACCTGCACATCGACGCAGTCCTTCGCCGGCAGCCCGGGAACCGATGTCGATCCCACATGGTCGACCGCCACCGCGAGATCCCCCAGCGCGGCCCGCAGCCGCCCGGCCAGCCGCTCGAACTCCTCGGGCCACGACGCCCGGTACGCCACCACGGCGACCGGCCGCCGCTCATCGGGAAAAGGCATACCCGGACGCTACCGGCCACCGTCGCGGACACCGCCCCGAGCGGGACCACCGGACGAGTCCCGGCAGCACGGCAGTGGAGCGCGGTACGGCGACGGGTCAGGCGGCGGACGGCGGGCGGCGGTGAAGTGCGTACGGCGACGGGGGCGACGGTCTGGCGGCGGGCGGTAACGAAGTACGCCACGGGGCGACGGTCAGGCCAACCACCAGGCGAACAGCCCGCAGAGGGCGAGCAGACCGCAGACGGTGAAATTGACGAGCTTGTGCTGGAGGAAGACCGCGACGAATTCGCGGATGGTCGCGCTCGGCCAGAAGTACGCGGCCGTCGGGGAGCCCACCACCTGGCCGTTGACACCGGTCTTCCGGGCCATCAGGGCGGCCCGGAACGCATGGAAGTTGTTGGTGACGATCACGCATGAGTAGTCCGGCCCGGCCGCCGACATGATCGCCTTGCTGTACTCCAGATTCTCCTCGGTGGTGCGGGACTTGTCCTCGCGCGTTATGTGCTCGGCGGGGAAACCGCGCCCGGTGAGGTAGTCGGCCATGGCATGGGACTCGGGGAGCCGCTCGTCCGGGCCCTGGCCGCCGGAGGTGATGAGCACGGGCGGATTGCCGCGCGCCGCCTGCGTCTCGTGCACCTTGCGCGCGCGTTCGAGGCGGCTGGCGAGCAGCGGCGGAACCTTTGTGCCGCCGATCAGACCTGAGCCGAGCACCACCACGAAGTCGATGTCGCGGCGCGGCTGCATCCGGCCGTACAGGAACGCGTACCCGACGAAGCAGAAGAAGAGGAACGACACATAGCCGACGATCAGCAGAATGGTGCCGGCGACGACCGCCAGCCCGCGGGACTGCGTGGCGGCGGCCGTGATCAGCAGTCCCATGAGGCCGAAGATGCCGAGCCCGGCGAGAAAGGAGAGCAGGTTCGCCGGGCGCCGCCCCTCCTTGCGGATCATTTTCACGCCGTTGGCCAGGAGGAACACCGGCAGCACGAGGGCGCCGAGGAAGGGGACGCCCAGGAGGACCGCGACCACCAGCAACCCCAGGACCGGATGACCGCTGTCGCCGGCACTGCCGAGCACCGGCAGCAGCGCGAACATCAGGCAGATGACGGCGAGCCCCAGATAGACGGCGTTGCTGAAGCGCCGACGGTCCCGCAGAACACCGAAGCCGAAAAGAACGAGAAACAAGGCCGCGGGGGCAAAGGCGATCACGCCCGTATCGTACGCAACACGGGCGCCGCTACCTCAGCCGCGGACGGCGGCAGCGGATCCGCGCACGAGGGGTGCGGGGGTCGGGCTCCTGCTCCGTATGCCCGCTCGTGCCCTGTCCCGGATAACTGTGGGCAGTGCGGGGCTCTGACCTGCGATGCCTGTGGTTGGGTAAAGCCGGAAACCGACGCTGAGGCCGCACTGGCTCGAACCGCACCGACCGGAGACGTCCCGAAGTGAGACGGAGCGAGCTAGTTGTCGCCAACTCCAAAGATCACCGACTCTTGGAAGGTGAGAGAGGTCAGGACTGCGCGCTCCGGAACGCGAGATACCGGCTGAAGGCTTCGTGGCTGTCGGGGGTGAAGCGCCACTCCAGCAGGGCCGACCGCAGCTCCGGCTCGGTCAGCCAGCCGTGCCAGGCAACCTCATCGGGGTCGGCGACCACGGCATCCGGCACCACGGCTTCATGCACGCCGAGCCAGTGAGGGCTCAAACCGCTGCGGTTGAGGAACGTGAACAGCAGGCGCGGCAGCGCACGAATGCCCAGCTCTTCGGCCAGCTCCCGCGCGGCGGCCTGTTCATAGGTCTCGCCTACATTCGCGGCGCCACCGACCTCGACCTCATAGAGCCCGGGGAAGCGCGATACCCGCTCCGACCGCCGGTGGACGAGGATCCGCCCACGATCATCACGACACACCGTCACGGCGACCCGATGCAGCCAACCCTCCCGGATGGCCTTCCGACGGCTGACCACCCCCAGCACACGATCTTGATCGTCGACACGCTCCACCAGTTCGTCCACGACGCACACCCTGGCAGAGCCCACCGACAACGCCGCTTCTCGGAGCCCCGTGGAGACCGACCCAGGAGCACCTGCACCAGGAGGCTGCACCCGGATGACGACAGTTGTCCTGCAAAGACGACACCTATCGCGCTCAGGCTCACGAAGCCCCCCACGTGTCCCCCACCACTTTTGCTAGCACCTGCTTGCAATAGTTAGCACTCATGGCGCACCATCGGGGTATGGCCTCACTCAACGTCGGCAATCTCGGTGAGTTCCTGCGGGAGCAGCGGCGCACGGCGCAGCTGAGTCTGCGGCAGCTCGCGGATGCCGCCGGGGTGTCCAATCCGTACCTCAGTCAGATCGAGCGCGGGCTGCGCAAGCCGAGTGCGGACATCCTTCAGCAGCTGGCCAAGGCGCTGCGGATATCCGCGGAGACCCTGTACGTCCAGGCCGGGATCCTCGACGAGCGGCGGGGGCTGGACGGGGTCGAGGTGCAGAGCGCGATCCTGACCGACCCGTCCCTGACCGAGAAGCAGAAGCAGGCCCTGCTCCAGATCTACGAGTCTTTCCGCAAGGAGAACGGGCTCGGGAGCGAGAGTAGGGGCACCAAGAACGGCAAAAGCACCGAAGGCTCCGAAAGTGCTGAGGGTGCTGAAAGTACCGACGGTGCCGAAGGTACTGACGGTGCCGAAGACAACGGCGGTGGCAAGGGCGCCAAGGGCGGTGCCGCCGGCGGGCAATGAGGGTGCGGGCGGCGCGGACTCCCGTGAGGCGGCGGCCGAGGGCGGCCCGTACACCACCTGAGCGACCGATTTCGATTCCAGGAGGAACCACGTCATGGCCATCACCGATGACCTCCGCAAGACGCTGACCGACGCGACCCCGCTGTACGCCCTGGCCGGCACCGCCGACCTGGCGGCCGAGAAGCTCGGCGAGGTGCCGGCGCTGGTCGAGAAGATCCGGATCGAGGCGCCCAAGCGCTTCGAGGCCGTCCGCGGCACCGACCCGAAGGACGTCCAGGACCGGTTCACCAAGCAGGCGAAGGACGCCCAGGACAAGCTGACCGAGCTGCTGGGCTCGCTCGACACCGATCTGAAGAAGATCCGCGAGCAGGCGCAGGACCTCGCGTTGCAGGGCGTGGGCCGGGCCGCCGAGTACGCCGTCAAGGCCCGCGAGACGTATGACGAGCTGGCCGAGCGCGGTCGCGGCGCCGTGCAGTCCTGGCGTGGCGAGGCCGCCGACCAGGTCGAGGAGCTCGCGGTCGTCATCGAGCCGGAGCCGGTGGTCACGCCCCCGGCCGGCGGCGGGGCCAACGCCAAGCCGGCCGCCGTGAAGAAGCCCGCGCCGCGCAAGCCGGCGGCGAAGAAGCCCACCCCGCCGACCGCGGAGTGAGCTCGCTCACCATTGGCCGTTCGCCGAGCGGGCGGGTGGCGGGGCGGACGGGTAGTGGAGCGGGCGCGCGCCACGGCGGCGTGCACCGGATCCATGGGGCGGGCCGGGCACACTTCAGGTGTCCGGCCCGTTCTCCGGGTACGGTGGGGCCGCGAAAGGCCGAGACGAACCGGATGAACGGACGGTGGGCAGCGTGTTGATCTACGGGTTCCAGAACGTCCTGGACTGGCTCCAGCTCGTTCTGGGCATCTACGCGGCCGTGATGCTGATCGACGCGGCCGTGCGCCGTGAGGACGCCTATCGCGCCGCGGACAAGCAGTCCAAGGGCATGTGGCTGATTTTCCTCGTGATCGCCACCGCGCTGCTCTTCCTGCTCCCCCTGATGTCGTTCCTGCCGATCATGGGCGTCATCGCCGTGATCGTCTACACCGTCGACGTACGCCCGGCGATCAAGCAGGTCGCCGGCGGCGGTCCGCGGCGCGGCGGCTCCAGCTCGGACGGACCGTACGGTCCCTACAACGGCGGCCGCTGAGCGCGGACCGTACGGCCCCGCCGCTCCCGGGCGGGGCGGGGACCGTTCGGCCCGGCACCGCCCCGGCCGCCCGCCCGCGCCGCGCACCGCGCGCTACTCCGGGCGGCCCTTCTCCCGCCGGTCCAGCAGCAGGACGGCCACATCGTCGGTCAGTTCCTCGCCGTTGAGGGCGCGGACCTCCGTGACCGCCGCGTCGAGCAGCTCCTCGCCCCGGAGACCGGACGCCATCTGACGGCTCACGAGGTCGGTCATCCCCTCCTGGCCGAGGCGCTGGTTGCCCTCCCCCGTCCGGCCCTCGATCAGGCCGTCCGTGTACATCATCAGGCTCCAGGCGCCGCCCAGCTCGATCCGCCGGCGCGGCCAGCGGGCGTGCGGCAGCAGACCGAGCGCCGGGCCGCCGGACTCGTACGGCAGCAGCCGCGGCGGCCGTCCGGCGCGGGCCAGCAGGGGCGCGGGGTGGCCGGCCAGGCACAGGCCGGCGTGCCGGCCGTCCGGGGAGATGTCGACGGTGCAGAGCGTCGCGAAGATCTCGTCGTCGGCGCGCTCGTGCTCCAGCACCTTCTGGAGCGTGGCGAGCAGTTCGTCGCCGCACAGTCCGGCGAAGGTCAGCGCCCGCCAGGCGATGCGCAGTTCGACGCCGAGCGCGGCCTCGTCCGGGCCATGACCGCAGACGTCGCCGATCATCGCGTGGACGGTGCCGTCCGGGGTGCGGACGGTGTCGTAGAAGTCGCCGCCGAGCAGCGCGCGGCTGCGGCCGGGGCGGTAGCGGGCCGCGAACCGCAGGCCGGAGCCTTCGAGCAGGGGCGTGGGCAGCAGACCGCGCTCCAGCCGCGCGTTCTCCTGTGCCAGCATCCGCGACTCGGTGAGCTGGTGTTGCGCGCGGTCGGCGCGCTTGCGCTCGACCGCGTAGCGCACCGCGCGGCTCAGCACCGCGCCGTCCAGCTCGTCGCGGAAGAGGTAGTCCTGGGCGCCGACGCGTACGGCGGCGGCCGCCCGTTCGGCGTCCGTCTGGGAGGTCAGCACGAGGACGGCGTGCGTGGGCGCCATCCGCAGCACCTCGCGCAGTGCGTCCAGCTCGTCGCCGGGGCCGCACGCTTCGCCGGGGTCGCACGCTTCGCCGGGACCGCGGGCGCCGCCGCGGCCGCGTACGTCTCCGGGGTCGCACCCGTCACCGGGGCCCCGCTCGTCGCGCTCCGCCCGCGCCTCCCGGGTGTCGCGGGTGTCGCGGATGTCCCGGGTGTCGCGCTCCGGCGGGGCCAGGTCGAGCAGGATGCAGTGCACATCGTCGGTGAGCAGCCGCTCGGCCTCGGTGAGGTTCCGGGCGGTCCGCAGCCGGACCTTGTGGTCCGCACCGTCCCACAGCTCGGGGACGGGGCTGTTGGGGTCCGCGCCGATGAGGAGCAGGGTCAGGTCCTGCGGGAACGCACCGTGGCCGGTCCGCTCCCCGGGGATGGCGTCCCCGGCGGCCGGGTGGCCGGCCGCCGCCCCGTCCGCCGCGTCCGCCCGTTCACTCCCGGCCGCCGGGGCCGCCGCCGGTGCACCCGCCGGGCGCGCGGACGCCTGCGCCGGTCCGGCCGGGGGCCCCGCCGCGGCCGCGCAGCCGTCGTCGTCCACCGGTCCTGCCTGGTGCGGCAGTACGACCGTCCGCCGGTCCGGCACGGGTACGGGCATTCCTCTGCTTCCTTCCCTCCCCAGAGGGTGCGGTGGTGCGCCGACGGCGCGCCACCGTGCCCGGTCCACGCCGCTCGTCGTCACAGGAGCGAGGCGCCACCGGGCACTGAAAGGCGACCATAGCGTCAGTGCCGAGGGCGAGGGAATGACCGATGGCAATCGACCATCGTCATATGCCGTACCCCATAAGGGAAATGACCTGGACAGGGCCCGGGAAGGCGGAAAAGGGAATGACGAAAATCACCCTGCCCGACCGCATTCAACCGCAGCCGGGCAACCCTCCGAAAACGATCAATCCGGTCATTTAACGATCAATTCAACTACTTATCGGGCCGTACGATCCCCAGGATCGGCATCGAGCCGGCCCCGGTGATCGTGACCTGCCGGCCGGGCCGCGGGGCGTGCACGATCGCGCCGTCGCCCAGGTACATCCCGACGTGGCTGGCGTCCGCGAAATAGATGATCAGGTCACCGGGCCGCATGTCCTTGAGGGCGACCCTGGGCAGCTGGTGCCACTGCTCCTGCGAGGTCCGCGGGATCGTCTTGCCGCCGGCCTGCCAGGCCCGCAGGGTCAGCCCCGAGCAGTCGAAGGTGTCCGGCCCGGCCGCGCCCCACACATAGTTCTTGCCGATCTGCGACGTGGCGAACGAGATCGCTTTCTTGCCCTGTTCGGACGCTTTGCCGCTGATCTCTTTCAGCGCTCCGGAGTCCAGCCATTTCTGCTGCTTCAGGAATGCCTGATCCTCCTCCAGCTTCTTCAGCCGGTCTTTCTCCTTGGCGGCCAGCCGGGATTCCAGATCTTTCGCCGCATCGATCTTTTTCTTGATGTCCTGCTGCGCGCTCTCCTTCTTCTTGCGGTTCTCCTCCAGCACCTTCCAGCGCTCCGTGGCGGCCTTCGAATAGCCCTCCAAATCGCCCTTCGTCCGAGCGAGTTGGCTGATCACGCCCTTGACCGCCTGCTGTCCTTTACGGGCCAGCGTGGCATCGTCGAGAAAGCCCTCGGGATCGTCGCCCAGCATCAGCCGGGCCTCGGGGGGAAGGCCGCCGTCGCGGTACTGGGCACTGGCCAGCGCACCCGCCCGGCGCTTGAGGACGGCCAGCTTCTGCTGCGTCGAATCGATGTTCCGCGCCAGCTTGACGATCTCTTTCTGCTGGAGCTCGACCTGTTCCCTGGCCCCGTTGAAGGCGTCGGTGGCCTGTTCCGCCTTGCGGTAGAGGTCCTCGATCTCCTTGCGGACGTCGTCCAGGCGCTTGTCCTCCGCGGCCGCCGAGCCACCGCCCTTGGCGTCATCGCTCTTGGCGCCGCCACCGTTCTTTGCGTCACCGCCGGCGTCCCGGCCCGCTCCGCTCCCCGGCCCCGGATCCGCGTACGCGGCCGTCGCCGTCCCGCCGAGCAGCCCCATCGCGCACAGGACGACGGCCGTGCACGCCAGCACCCGGCCCCGTGTCCCCCGGCTGCCGCCCCGCCCCCCGGCTCCCCGTATGTCAGGCGCGCCGTATGCACCCCGTACGGCCCCTGCGCCCCGAACGCCCTGCCGTGTCCCCTGGCTCCCCACCAGTCACCTCCGGTCGTTCCGCACCGATTCGCGTGGTCCATCTCGCGCGGATGCTGCCATACCGGCTGGTAATTCGACAGGGTGACGGGCCGTTTCCCGCTGACTGCCGCCCACTTCCCGCAGCGCACCCACCTGACGGCCGAGGTTCACTCTGCGTTCACTCTCCTCCATCGGCGGCTTCACCTGTTCTGCCTAATTTCGGCCGTACCGAGTGAGCGGCAGGCCCCCAGGGCACTCGCGAACCGGCCGGCTGGCACCGCGGAGCGGCGACAGCCGCGAACGCGTCATCATCACGTCACCACCCCGCACGCCGAGCAGCGGCGCGCCCCAGGAAGGAACTCTCGACAGTGAAGCTTCAGCGCAAGAACCGGGTTCGCGCCCTCGCCGTTGGCGCTCTCGCCGTCTCCGGTGCCCTGGCCCTGACGGCGTGCGGCTCCGACGACGCCAGCGGCTCCAGCGGCAGCGGCACGTCCGCGAAGCCCGCCAGCATCAAGTGCGAAGGCAAGGGCAAGCTGCTCGCGTCCGGCTCGTCCGCGCAGAAGAACGCCATGGACGTCTGGGTGCAGAACTACTCGGGCGTCTGCAAGGACACCGAGATCAACTACCAGGACCCGGGCTCCGGCGCCGGTATCACCACCTTCCTCCAGGGCCAGACCGCGTTCGCGGGCTCCGACTCGCCGCTCAAGCCCGAAGAGGTCGAGAAGTCCAAGAAGGTCTGCAAGGACGGCGGCCAGGCGATCAACCTCCCGATGGTCGGCGGTCCGATCGCGATCGGTTACCACGTCCCCGGCGTCGAGAACCTGGTGCTGGACGCCCCGACCCTCGCGAAGATCTTCGACTCGGAGATCACCAACTGGAACGACGCCGAGATCAAGAAGCTCAACCCGGACGCCAAGCTGCCGGACCTCAAGATCCAGGCGTTCCACCGCTCCGACGACTCGGGCACCACCGACAACCTCACCAAGTACCTCAAGGGCGCGGCCCCCGACGCCTGGAAGCACGAGCCGGCGAAGACCTGGGCGGGCAAGGGCGGCCAGGCGGCCTCCGGCTCGTCCGGTCTCGCCGCGCAGGTCAAGCAGAACGCCGGCGCCATCTCGTACTTCGAGCTGTCGTACGCGACGGCCGGCAAGATCTCGACCGTCAAGCTGAACACCGGTGCCAAGGAGCCGGTCGAGGCCAACGTCGACAACGCCTCCAAGGCCATCGCCGAGGCCAAGCAGGTCGGCAAGGGCAACGACCTCGCGCTGAAGCTCAACTACACCACCAAGGCCGAGGGCGCCTACCCCCTCACCCTGGTGACGTACGAGATCGCCTGCGACAAGGGCAACAAGGCCGAGACGCTGGCCGCGACCAAGTCCTTCCTGACCTACACCGCAAGCGCGGACGGTCAGAACGCCCTCAAGGCGCTGGGTTACGCCCCGATCCCCACTGAGATCGTCGAGAAGGTCCGCAAGACCGTCGCCTCGCTCTCCTGACCCACCGGGCGGCGGCCCCCACGACGCCGTACGGCCCCCGGGCCCGCCTCCCCGGCCCCGGACCGTACGGCCCCGGGCCGCCGCCGCCCATCCGGTGCACCGCCGCGCCAGGAGCCCCGCCGGCTCCGCAGACCGGAGAAACCATGACTTCAGCAACCCCGACAGCCGACGTACCCCCACCACCACCGCGGACCGACGCGCCCTCCGCCATCTCCGGCCGGGCCATCCGCCCCGGTGACCGGATCTTCCTCGGGCTCTCCCGCGGCTCCGGTATCGCCCTCCTGGTGATCATGGGCGCCATCACGGCGTTCCTCACCTACCGGTCGGTGATCGCCATCTCCGGCGATCACGCGAACTTCTTCACCACCTTCGACTGGAACGCCACCGGGACGGAGCCGAAGTTCGGCATCGCGGTGCTCGCCTTCGGCACCGTCGTCAGCTCGCTGATCGCGATGGTCATCGCCGTCCCGGTCGCGGTCGGCATCGCGCTGTTCATCTCGCACTACGCACCGCGCAAGCTGGCCTCGCCGCTGGGCTACGTCATCGACCTGCTCGCCGCGGTGCCCAGCATCATCTACGGCCTGTGGGGCGCGCTCTTCCTCGTCCCGCACCTGACCGGCCTCTACAGCTGGCTGGACGACTACCTCGGCTGGACCGGCATCTTCCGGTACGGCGACGGCGCGGCCCGGTCGCTCTTCACCGTCGGCATCCTGCTCGCGATCATGATCCTGCCGATCGTCACCAGCGTCAGCCGCGAGGTCTTCCTCCAGGTGCCGCGGATGCACGAGGAGGCCGCCCTGGCGCTCGGCGCCACCCGGTGGGAGGTCATCCGGATGTCGGTGCTCCCCTTCGGCCGCTCCGGCATCATCAGCGCCTCGATGCTGGGCCTGGGCCGCGCGCTCGGCGAGACGATGGCCGTCGCCACGGTCCTCTCCCCCAGCTTCCTCATCGGCGCGAGCCTGCTGGACCCGGGCGGCGGCACCTTCGCCCAGAACATCGCGAGCAAGTTCAACGAGGCCGACGAATTCGGCCGGGACGCCCTGATCGCCTCCGGTCTCGTCCTCTTCGTGATCACGCTGCTCGTCAACGGCGCGGCCCGGCTGATCATCGCCCGCCGCAAGGAGTACTCGGGAGCCGCATCATGAGCGACGTCATGACCGACCGCCGCCCGCGCGCCGAGCATCCCGGCGGCACCCCGCTCCCGGTCTCCCTCCGCCAGGCCCGGCTGCCCCGCTGGACCCCGGCCGCGCTCGCGCTGGTCTCGGCCGCCCTGGGCACCGGCATCGGCCTCGTCGGGGGCCTGGACAGCAGGATCCAGTGGGGCCTGATCGCCGCCCTGCTCTTCATCGGCGGTACGTTCGCGCTGGCCGCCGGCGTCGAGGGCGCCCGGCAGGCCAAGGACCGGCTGGCCACCAGCCTGGTCTGGATCGCCTTCCTGCTCGCCGTCGTCCCGCTCGCCTCCCTGCTGTGGGAGACCGTCGCCCGCGGCACCACGGTCCTGGACGGCTTCTTCCTGTCCCACTCGATGGGCACCCTCCCGGACGCGCTGCCCGGCGGCGGTATCTACCACGCGATCATCGGCACCCTGGAGCAGGTGGGCCTGGCGACCCTGATCGCCGCGCCGCTCGGGCTGCTGACCGCGGTCTACCTCGTCGAATACGGGCGCGGCAGGCTCGCCAAGGTCGTCACCTTCTTCGTCGACGTGATGACCGGTATCCCGTCGATCGTGGCCGGTCTGTTCATCCTCTCCGTCTGGATCCTGATCCTCGGCTTCGGCCCGTCCGGCTTCGCCGGCTCGATGGCCCTGGCGATCCTGATGATGCCGGTCGTCGTCCGCTCCACCGAGGAGATGCTCAAGCTCGTCCCCAACGAGCTGCGCGAGGCGTCCCTCGCCCTCGGTGTCCCGAAGTGGCGCACCATCCTCAAGGTCGTCCTGCCGACGTCGATCGGCGGCATCACCACCGGTGTGATGCTCGCCATCGCCCGCATCACCGGTGAGACCGCCCCGGTGCTGCTCCTGGTGTGGGGCGCGAAGACGATCAACGGCAACCCCTTCGAAGGCGCCCAGCAGTCGCTTCCGCTGTATGTGTTCCAGCAGTGGCAGCAGGGCTCCGATGCCTCGTACGACCGCGCCTGGTCCGCGGCGCTCGTCCTCATCGCCTTCGTCATGATCCTGAATCTGGTGGCCCGCGGCATCGCCCGCTGGAAGGCCCCCAAGACCGGACGCTAAGACGTCAGTCCGCGGCCTCGCCGCGTGGCTACCCGTACGAAAGAAGTAGTGATCCCCATGGCCAAGCGCATCGACGTCAGCGGCCTCTCCGCGTACTACGGCGGCCACAAGGCCATCGACGACATATCCATGACCGTCGAACCGCGTTCCGTGACCGCCTTCATCGGCCCGTCCGGCTGCGGCAAGTCCACCTTCCTGCGCACCCTGAACCGGATGCACGAGGTCACCCCGGGCGGCCGCGTCGAGGGCAAGGTGCTGCTGGACGACGAGAATCTGTACGGCTCCGGCGTCGACCCGGTCGCCGTCCGCCGCACCGTCGGCATGGTCTTCCAGCGCCCCAACCCGTTCCCCACGATGTCGATCTTCGACAATGTCGCGGCCGGCCTGCGGCTGAACGGCACGCACAAGAAGAACGAGCTCAAGGACATCGTCGAGAAGTCCCTCAGGGGCGCCAACCTCTGGAACGAGGTCAAGGACCGCCTGGGCAAGCCCGGCTCCGGCCTCTCCGGCGGCCAGCAGCAGCGGCTCTGCATCGCCCGCGCCATCGCGGTCGAGCCGCAGGTCCTGCTGATGGACGAGCCGTGCTCGGCGCTCGACCCGATCTCCACCCTCGCCATCGAGGACCTGATCGGCGAGCTGAAGGAGCGCTTCACGATCGTCATCGTGACGCACAACATGCAGCAGGCCGCGCGGGTCTCGGACCGTACGGCCTTCTTCAACCTCGCGGCCGTCGGGCAGCCCGGCAAGCTGGTCGAGATCGACGAGACCGAGCGGATCTTCTCCAACCCGTCGGTCCAGGCCACCGAGGACTACATCTCCGGCCGCTTCGGCTAGAGCTGCCCGGCCTGGCCGGCCCCAGCACGTCCTGCGGTGCTGCATGGCGGTGCCACCGCATGACGAAGGGCCCGCCCCTCCTTCCCGGGGGGCGGGCCCGTCCTCGTCCTCAACTGCCTGCGTCGGCCGCTAGCCGAAGGCTCCCTGCACGATCCAGTACGCCAGCGCCGCGACCAGCGCCGCCGCCGGCATCGTGATGAACCAGCCCATCACGATGTTCTTGGCGACGCCCCAGCGCACCGCGCGCGAGCCCTTGGTCGAGCCCACGCCCATGATCGCGGAGGTGATGACATGCGTCGTGGAGATCGGCGCGTGGAACATGAACGACGCGGTGTACATGACCGACGCGGCCGTGGTCTCCGCGGCGAAGCCCTGCGGCGGGTCCAGTTCGATGATCCGCCGGCCGAGCGTGCGCATGATGCGCCAGCCGCCCGCGTACGTACCGAGCGAGAGGGTGATCGCGCAGGCCAGCTTGACCCAGATCGGGATCGCGTCGTTCTCGCCCTCGACATCGGCGATGACCAGGGCCATCACCACGACGCCCATGGTCTTCTGCGCGTCCTGGAGGCCATGGCCGAGCGCCATGCCCGCGGCCGAGACCGTCTGGGCGATCCGGAAACCGCGCTTGGCCTTGTGCGGGTTCGCCTTCCGGAACATCCACAGGATCACGACCATCACCAGATAGCCGAGTACCAGGCCGATGATCGGCGAGATGAACATGGGCAGCACGACCTTCTCGATCACCCCGCTCCAGATCACCTCCGTGCCGCCCGCGAGCGCCGCACCGACCATGCCGCCGAACAGGGCGTGCGAGGACGACGACGGCAGCCCGAAGTACCAGGTGACGAGGTTCCACACCACCGCGCCGAGCAGCGCGGCGAAGAGGATGCCCATCCCCTTGTTGCCCTGTGGTGTGGAGATCAGCCCTTCGCTGACCGTCTTGGCGACCCCGCTGCCCAGGAAGGCACCGGCGAGGTTCATCACCGCGGCCATCGCCAGCGCCGCCCGCGGGGTCAGCGCCCGCGTCGAGACCGAGGTGGCGATGGCGTTCGCGGAGTCGTGGAAGCCGTTCGTATATGTGAAACCGAGTGCGACCGCAATGGTCACGATGAGCGCGAAGGTGTCCATGGCCGGGGCTCAGGACTCCTTGACCGCGATGGTCTCGACCGTGTTGGCGACATGCTCGAACGCGTCCGCCGCCTCCTCCAGGATGTCCACGATCTGCTTCAGCTTGAGCACCTCGATGGCGTCGTACTTGCCGTTGAAGAGATGCGCGAGCAGCTTGCGGTGGATCTGGTCGGCCTGGTTCTCCAGGCGGTTGACCTCGATCCAGTACTCGGTGAGGTTGGACATGGTGCGCAGATTCGGCATCGCCTCGGCGGTCAGCTCCGCCGCCCGCGCCAGCACCTCGATCTGCTGGTCGACGCCCTTCGGCAGTTCCTCCACCTTGTAGAGGACGACCAGATCGACGGCCTCTTCCATGAAGTCCATGATGTCGTCGAGCGACGAGGCGAGGTTGTAGATGTCCTCGCGGTCGAACGGCGTGATGAAGGAGGAGTTCAGCTGGTGGAAGACCGCGTGGGTAGCGTCGTCTCCCGCGTGCTCCGCCGCCCGCATCCTTTCGGCGATCTCTGCCCGCGCGGAGGCGTCCGCCCCGAGCAGTTCCATCAGGAGCTTGGAGCCCGTGACGATGTTGTCCGCGGAGGCGGCGAACATGTCGTAGAAGCTCGTCTCCCTGGGGGTCAGACGAAAGCGCACGTGAAATCCTCGGGGTGCATCGGATTCGGTCGGGTTGATGCTAGGCGCATCATCCAGCCACAGCTAACCGGCATTCCTTCAGTGTCGCCCATCGGGCAGCATGCTCTGCACGGGGTACCGCCGGTGCCCGCGAAATTCGCTAACATATACCCACCAGGGGTATACGCATCGCCTAGATACCACGGGAGACGGCCATGACGACCACGGACGCCGACACCAGCGGCCCCGCCGCAGCCGCCGCGGCCCCGCACACCCCGCAGCCGAAAACCGACCGCCAAGGCGACCCAAACGCCGTGACCAATCACGATCTGGGCATTCACGGCTATGCTCAGCAAAAGGACGCCCACCTCAAGCGGCTGCGCCGCATCGAGGGCCAGATCCGCGGCCTCCAGCGGATGCTGGAAGAGGACGTCTACTGCATCGACATACTCACCCAGGTCTCGGCGAGCACGAAGGGCTTGCAGTCCTTCGGCCTCCAGCTCCTGGAGGAGCATCTGCGGCACTGCGTCGCGGACGCCGCCGTCAAGGGACCTGACGCCATCGACGAGAAGGTCAAAGAGGCGACGAAGGCGATCGAACGGATGCTGCGCACCTGACGCCTGGCGCCCGGGACGCGGCTCCCCGCCTACCGCGGGCGCCGTCCCGCCGGGCCGGGCCGCCGCGGCAGCCGCTCCGCGCGGCGGCCGGCCGATCCGCCGTCCCCGCGCCCGGCCACGTCCAGCACCTCGTCGATACGGTCCGCACTGAGCCGATCCTCGCTCGCGGACGCCGCCGCGATCATCAGCTCACCGGTCAGATCGATCTCGACGAGGGCTACGTGGTCCGGCCCCGTCACATGGCAGTGCGCGGCCACGTACCGCACCTCCTCCTCCGAGCGCCGTCCCACACCCCTGGTGGCTCCCGCCCAGCGTAGGGACGGGCGTACGCTCCGCGCATGGCACGGATGGACCATTTCCGCCCCCGAGCACGCGTCCCCGGTCACCTCCCCGGCACAGGGGGGCGCACACGGCCACCGGGCGGTCCCGCGATACTCCGCGCCAGGGACGAGGGTGGTGCGACGACGGCGGCGGTGCGACGGCAGCGGTCCGACGACGGCGGTGCGACGGCAGCGGGTGGCGGGCGGGGAGCGGACGGCCACGCCGGAGCCGGGCCACCACAGGGGGCGGGGAGCGGACGGCCACGCCGGAGCCGGGCCACCGCAGGGGGCGGGGAGCGGACGGCCACGACCGAGCCGAGCCACCACAGGGCGCGGGGTACCGACGGCTGCGACGGGGCAGGGCCTCGGGCGGCGGGCAGCTGACGGGGCATGAACGGGGACAGGCGCGGGGGCCCAGGTACGGGACCAGTTACGGAGCCGACCCACCGTCACCGGGCCGCAGCCACCGGCCCTCGCCCACCGGCTCCGCGCTACGACGCCGCGGAGGCGATCTTCCCGGCGTAGATGTCCCCCGCGGCCGGCAGCCGCACCGCCGTCTTCGCCCCGAACGAGTACAGCTCCGTCGTCGAGATCACCGACGCACCCCCGGGCGCACCGTTGGCGAAGCGGAACCGCTCCCGCACCCGGCGCAGCCGGCCGGTCTCGTCCAGATACACATCGAACGGCACGGCACGGGTGGTGAACCCTTTCTCCGCCGCCCGCAGCACGGACTGCACCCGCTCCGACGCCACCGCGGCCGCCGCCCCGATGTCCGTCGTCCCGCTGTAGTGCCGGACCGGCACCCCGCCCAGCCGCTGCTCGCCCCGGTACGTCACCTCCCGCGCCCCGCGCAGCAGTTCGGCGGCGACCAGCGGATCCGTCACGCCACCGGTGACCAGATTCCCGTCGGCCAGCGTGGCGATGTCCACCCGCACCCACTTGTCGGCCGGCACCCCCGCACCGCGGTTCTTCATGAAGAGCGCACCGGGCGCCAGAATCTCCGTGATCGGCGGATGCCCGCCGCCGTGCCCGCCCGCCGGACCGGGCAGTACGACCCGCAGCTGACCGCTGCTCGTCCGGAAGTCGTAGCCGCCGGCGCCGCGGATGACGACGCGGGTGCCGCCGCTGGCGGTCTCCATCGCCGTACGGACCCTGGCGGAGCCGGCCCGGACCAGCGCGTCGGCGCTGCCGCGGACGTCCTGGGCGGCCACCGCGGTCCGGCCGGACACCACCTGTTCGCCGGCCGCGGCACCGCCCGGGGAACACCCCGTCGTCAGCAGCCCCGCCGTCAGCCCCGTCCCGCACGCCACGGCCACCGCGCCCGCGACCGCGCCGCCGCTCCGTCTGTCCTGCACCACCATCGCGTACGAGCCCCCTCGGCCGCTGTGTTCGTGTTCCGGACGGTCATTTCTGCCGGTCCGGGCCGGCCGTGCCAGGTGGCCGGGCTGATCCCTGCGGGCTGATCCAGCCGACAGACCGTTCCCCCGGCCGCCGACCGGGCGTTTTGTCCACCGCTCCGTTCAACGACCGTTCCGGGGGCCCGTCACGCCCGGCCACCCCGGGCGCGTAGCGTGGCCGGGTGCCCGACCGAGCCCCCCAGGATCCACCGCCAGGTCCCGCCCCCGTCCCCCACCGCACCCCGGATTCCGCCCCGGCCGCACGGCCGGCCGGCCCGGATCACGCCCCCGCACGACACCCTCACGTCTCCACCACCGAACGCGGCTCCTTCTGCCTGGCCCGCTGCGACTGCGGCTGGTCGGGCCCGGCCCGCCGCGCCCGCTCCCAGGCCCGTACGGATGCCGCCCGCCATCTGACCGACCACCACACATCTGCCGAACGTCCCCCGGAGTAGCCCGGCCCGAGCCTCCACGTGACCTCGCTCCCGGCCTCCCGGCCTCCCGACGCCGCCGCCCTCGCCGACCGCCCGGTGCCCCACCGGCCGCCGAGGCCGGAGAACGCCGACGGCCCGGCCCCCGTGAAGGGGCCGGGCCGTCAGACCTTCGGGTCTCTCGTATCCCTCAGGTCTCTCGGATATCCCGGATCCTCAGGCCGCCAGGTCCTTGTCCCGTCCGTCGTGGCGGGGCGGCAGCGGCGGCCCGGTGGTCACGAACTGTCCGCCGGCGGCGTCCTGGCCCGCACGGCCGGCCGCGCCCGCCTCGGCCGCCGCCCGCGCCGCCGCGGCCGGGGCCTGCACCAGCCACCCGGCCTTCGACCGCCCGACCGTCGTCGCCAGCGGTACCAGCAGCGCCTGCGCGAGCGGCGCCAGCAGCAGCGCGACGGCCGTGCCCAGCGCGAACCCGCCGACCACATCGGTCGGATAGTGCACACCCATGTACACCCGGCAGAAGCCTTCCAGCAGCGCCAGCCCGATCCCGATCAGGCCGTAGACGCGATGGACGATGAACAGTCCGGCGGCGACCGCCATGGTCAGCGTCGCGTGGTCACTCACGAACGAGAAGTCGGTCTTCCCCTGGATCAGGACCGTCATCTCGGCGTGGTCGTTGAACGGCCGCGGTCGCGAGACGAACGCGCGGATCGGGATATTGGCGAGCAGCGCGAGTCCGGCGGCCAGTGGCGCCCAGACCAGTCCCGCGACGGCGGCCGGCGCGTCCTGTTTGCGGCGTGCGGACCACCAGGCGATCAGACACAGCACCGCGAGGCCGGCGATGATGCCGTACTCGCCGATGAACTCCATCGCACGGTTGACCCAGTGCGGGGCACCTTTCGCGAGACCGTTGATGCCGTCGAGCACATCGACATCGGGGTTCGGTCCCTCCAGTGCGAGTCCAGCCATCTGCCGCGGCCCCTTATCTTTCGCGCGCGCGAGCGCCTAGGTCTTGCTGCCCACCCCCGTGGTCGTCGAGCATCCGCCGCACCGGTCGCGGCCACGTCCGCACGCCCGCCGCCACGCCCTGTGCCACGTCCCCGCCAGGAAAACGTGATGCCTGGTCCTGGCGTTCCACTCTCCACCGGATGATCACCAGGACGTTATCGAAGCTTGACTCATCGCCGCAGTTCAGGGCCCTATATTCACCCGGCGTTCGCAGTCGGGAGCGCTTTTGCGCCATCCGCCGTGACCCGGGTCGCACCGATGTAGTCCGGCGCATCGATCTTGTCGAAACGGATCACCGCACCGGTATGCGGCGCATTGATCATGTACCCGCCTCCCACATAGATCCCCACGTGGTGAATCGTCCGCGGGTCGTTCAGGTTGTGCGCGAAGAACACCAGGTCGCCCGGGAGCAACTCGTCCCGCTGCGGATGCGGACCGGCGTTCCACTGATCGTTCGCCACCCGCGGCAGATCGATGTCCACCGAGTTGTAAGCGGCCTTGGTGAGCCCCGAGCAGTCGAACCGGCCGTTCTGATCGGCGGTGCCGTTACCGCCCCACAAATAGGGCGTACCAAGCTTTCCCTGTGCGTAATAGATGGCGGCGGCCGCCTGTTTCGAGGACGCCACCCGCCCCACCGGCGCCTCGAAACTCTTCGCCAGGGTCGTAATCGTCTTCACGTAATTCTGCGTCTCGCTGTACGGCGGGACACCGTTGTACTGAATCACCCGATACGCCCCCGCGTTGTACGCGGCGAGCATGTTGCTGGTGGCGTCGCCCGGCGCGTCCTTCACATATTTCGCGAGGTCGCAGTCGTACGAGGCCGCCGACGGAATCGCGTCCTCCGGATCCCAGACGTCCTTCTTGCCGTCGCCGTTCGCGTCGATACCGTACTCCGCCCAGGTCCCCGGGATGAACTGCGCGATGCCCTGCGCGTTCGCGGGGCTCTGCGCCTTCGGGTTCCAGCCGCTCTCCTGATAGAGCTGCGCGGCAAGCAGCGCGGGACTTATTGCCGGGCAGAGGTTGCCCCACTTCTGCACCAGCCCCTGGTACGCGGCCGGTACGGCACCCTTGGCCAGCCCGACGGAGCGACCCCCGGCCGCGCCCGCCACCCCCGCGGCGGCGGCGAACGTCCCGGCCACGAGCAGCCCGACGAGGCAGAGCAGCAGCCCCGCCCCGAGCCCACCGGCAATCCAGAATTTCCGCACCCCCCAACCCTCCCTCATTCGGCCCCGATTCACACCCCCTCCCCCCATCCGACCGCCAGTTATCGCCGTCTGACGGAGCACCACACGGCGCAGGGGAGCACCGGGGGCGGCCGGCATCGCGCCACACGGACGCCCCGCCCTGCTGCTTCATCGGGTTCACCGGGCTCATTGGCCCCTTTGGGCTCCGGATCGATTCAGCGGCCGGACTCCGAATGGCGGGGCGCGACGGCCCGGTCCGCGCCTCTCGCCAATGATCATTGCTCAGAGTGATCAGTCGTGATACACAAAGTGAGACTAATGGGCTCGGCGGACGATTCACGGAGCCGCGCACACGCCATCCCCACCGGATCCGTCAAAGAAAGCCGCCAAGTCGACATCTGATGGCGTCTTTGTCAGCGAAGATAGAGACTGACCTGCACTGCATGGCGCAGGCGTACAACTACCCATAAGGGGCGGTGAGTTCATTTATGTTCATGGCAGCCGAAAAGGGCGATATCACCACCATCATCGGCGGAATCGCCCCGGACTGGGGACCGTTCGGGAGCCTGGGCAACGAGGCCCGTGTGATGGTCGAGGTCATCATGGCGATCGCGATCCTGCTCTGTCTCGGCATCGCGATCTGGGGCGCCGCCAAACAGCGCATCGGCGCCACCGCGCTCCGCGACACCTTCAGCGCCGAACAGGGCAAGGGCCTGATCGTGGCCGGCCTGACCGGCGTCTTCATCATCGGCTCCCTGGGGACGCTCTTCACCATCGTCTACGGCATGGCCGTCTAGCCCCGCGCCCCGCCCCGTACACACGCTCCGCACCAGCCCGCCCCGGCGCCGCCCCCTTGCCCCGCCCCCTGTGCGCCCCCGCCTCCCCTCTCTCCGCCGCCCCGTGCCCC
>JOEL01000009.1 GCA_000720995.1 Streptomyces celluloflavus | reverse complement strand
CTCGGCATCGCCCGCCTGCACAACCTCGCCCTGGCCGGATGACGGAGAAATGAGCTGCTCAAGCAGCATGCCGTAGATCATTTACGGGACAACGCTTAGCATCGACTTATGCCGATGAACCTGTTACACCGATGGATCTGCAACTCCGCCAAGTGGTCCGCCACGGTGGAGCAGCAACTGCTGCCATGGGCTCTCGACGGGGTCGAGTTCGGGACCGACGTCCTGGAGATCGGTCCCGGCTTCGGCGCGACCACGCGGGTACTGGTGCGCCGGGCGCCGCGGCTGAGCGTGGTCGAGATCGACCGGGACTCCGCGCAGCGGCTGCACCGCACCTACGGGGACTCGGTCGAGGTCGTCCACGCCGACGCCACCGCGATGCCGCTGCCCGAGCAGAGCTTCGACACGGTCGTCTGCTTCACGATGCTGCACCATGTGCCGACGATCGAGGCGCAGGACCGCCTCCTCGCCGAGGCGTTCCGCGTACTGCGCCCCGGCGGGCAGTTCGCGGGCTGCGACTCCCTCACCAGCCGCCGCTTCCGGATGCTGCACATCGGCGACATCTGCGTCACCGTGCCGCCGGAGAGCATGGCGGAACGGCTCCGCAAGGTCGGCTTCGACGTCCAGGAAGTGTCGGTCGGCCGGGCCGGCCGCTCCTTCCGCTTCCGCGCCGTACGGCCGTAGGCGGCGGTGGGGCGGTACGGCGGTACGGCGCGGGGCTGTAGGTACGCGGGCCTGTACGTCGCCAGATCCCGCACGGGTCCCGTATGCCGGCAGGCTTCATACGCCGACCGGGTCCCGTACGCCGGGATGGGCCGCGCACGGCCGGCCCGCGCGACCCGCCACGCGCACCACTATCACCACCACCCCTACAGAAGAAAGTTCCACCATGAAGTGCCCCTCGCTGCCGGAGCCCGCCGTCTCGCCGGAGTCCGTCTTCCCGCCGGAGTCCCCCTCCTTCGACCACCTCCTGCACTGCGTCCCCGACGTCGAAGCCGCTGTGGCGGCCTACACCGCGGCCGGGCTGCCAGCCCACGCCAACCCGCCGCACCTGGGTTTCCGGAACGGCGCCTGGCGGCTGGACGCCCGCTATGTCGAGATCCTCACCCTCACCGACCGCGCCGAGTTCGCGGGTTCCCCGTACGCCGAGGCGATGGCGGACTGGATGCCCCGCATCGACGCGCTCCTGGCCGCGGACGGCGGTGCGCTGAACTTCGCGATCCACGTCGCCGACGTGGCCGCCACCACCGAACGCCTCCGCCGCGCGGGCCACCAGGTCGAGCTGCTGACCTTCGCCCGCGCGGGCTCCCCGGTGTCCTTCCAGGAGGCGATGGTCTCCGGCGCCCCGCCGTGGGCGCCGTTCTTCATCACCTACACCCCCGACCGCCAGGTCATCCTGGAGAAGTTCAGCGCCGGCCGGGTCCACCGCGGCCCGCACGACCTGGCCGGCTTCGTCATCGAAACGCCCGACCCCCGCGCCTCCGCCGCCTGGCTGAGCACCCTCACCGGCATCCCGCTCCCCGCAGGCCACACCGTCCTCCCGCTCCCCGGCGCCCACGTGCATTTCACCCCGGGCCCGGCCGACCGCATCACCACCCTCCTCCTCACCGCAGACACCCCACCCACCACAACCGTCAACGGGCTGGCAGTGCGACCGCTGTAGACCCGGCACCCGGGGGCGGGACGCACTCATGCCTCGGTCGTCACAAGTGACGCGGAACCCGCCCACATCACACGTCACTCACCCAGGTCACTCCACACGCCTGAGACGCGTCAACCACAGCCGGTGGAACCGAATTTGCACGAAAGACGTGTGGGTAGGCATGCGGATTTCTCTAAGACGTGTTGCGGTGGTCGTCGCCGGCATAGCGGTGGCGTGCGGCGGGGTCTCGGCCTGTGGGGCGGCCTCACCCGACAAGGGCGACCGGAGTGCTACGGCATCCGCCTCACCCACGAAGAAGGGACCAGGAGGTCCCGGAGGCAGGCTGTTCGGTGGTATCTGGACCTTCGATGAGCGCTCGCTCACGGTGGACGGACAAGAGGTGCATGGGCCCGAATTCTCCAGTCCTTGGGTGGAGTTCCGTGACGACGGGACAGTGGCGGGGGATTACGGTTGCACGTCGTTTCGGATGAAGGCCGAACTGGAGGCAACCACACTGACGTTGGGCGAAGATGTCCCGGTGCTGCCCGCTCCTTCGGCGACGCCTGCTCCGCCCGAAAAGATAGCCTCATGCCCGACGCCGCAGATGCAGCACAACGACATCGCGAGCTCCACGGGTCCGGACGCGCAGAAGCCGAAAGCGGAGGACCTCGGACCGCGGAGCCCGGAGCTGAAGGATTTCGAGGCAAAGGTCAAGAAGTTCTTCCACCGGGGCCAGTTGAAGATCACCGAGAAGAAACTGGAGCGCCAACCTGGAGGGCCGCCTCCCGGCTCGTTGCCGCAACTGCGAAATGAGCACGGTGACGTGGCCACCCTCACCATCGTCAGATCCCCGGACATCTTCGACACCAAGTTCCGACTGGACGGGTGGGAGGTCTACGACAGCTCCGATAACGTCAAGTCCGCCAAGGACACCTCCTTCGAATTCCATCGCGACGGCACCGTCACCGGCAAGCTCGGCTGCAACGACTTCACCGCGAAAGTCTTCTTCAACGGCTCCCACGTCTTCTTCCACGACACCCAACTCACCACCCACCGCACCTGCGCAGCGCAGAACATGGAGGATGAGGCCGCCATCTTGCGGGCGCTGAAGCGTTCACTGAACTACCGCTATGCCGGTGGTAGTGAATGGATCCACATGAGGGACGACGTCGGCAGCGAATATCGGGCGACAGGTCTTAGATTCAGGTCCGCCACAGATCAGTAGGTGGCAACCGCCCCCACACGCCACGCCGGCTGCGCCGGAAGGCCGCGCGGCCGGCACCCGCAGCAGGGCCACCGGGTCTCTGCGCAGACCGGGGGAGGGGCGTGCCGACGAGGTGCGGCAGGCCCAGGTCGCGTGGCAGCCGAACAGCACACCTCAGCTGTGCGCCGTAGGGAAGGCGGCAACTGCCCATCGCGCATCCTGCGTGCACAGACCCGGAAGCCCACGTGGTGACGTCAGTCGTCCGCCTTTGCCACACCGACCGGGCAGGAGACTCCCGCCCCGCCGATCGTGCAGTACCCGGCCGGATTCTTGTCGAGGCGCCCAGCTTGGCCGCCGCCTGCGCCGCGTCAGCCGGTCAGGTAGTCCACCCCGCACACCCACAGCACCGCCTCAGGGTCGAACTGCTCATCCCCGAAGCCCGGGTCCCCCTGCACAGGGACTGCCAGCCGGACCACCCCCACCGGCCAAGGTTGAAGGGGTGGTCCGGTCACAGACCTACGAGCCCGGCTTCGAAATGCCAGGCGGCGGGCTTGCGCTCACTCCCGAACCGTCTTCGGAGCAGCCCGGAAAAAGCAGGTGTGCACGGCCCGGAACAGTTCGTGATGAGTGCGCCCGGCGTGCTTGAGCGCCCAGTCCTGCGGACCGCCCGGATCCTCCGACACCTGTGATGAGGCATCGCACGAAACGCACTCCATCTCGTACATCGGCGGGGTGTTGGAGGTCTCCAACTTCAGCACCCAGTCCGCGAAGCGCCAGATCGCCTTGATCACTGCCATCAGCGCACTCGCTTCCCGCCACGATCAACGTGCAACGCTTGCCCCGGGTGCACCCGCAGAGACCTCCCCGACTCGAAGACCAAGATCAAGACGGGCCCGCCGGTCTCGTACCGGCCCGAGCGCACCACTCTCACCTCGCGCCACTCACCGCGTACCAACACCCTGTCCCCGCGCTGGATCTTCAGCGCAGCCATCCGTGCCATTACGCCTCGCTCCCGCCACAAGTCGTCACTACCGCCCACACCGACTTGCCGCCGGAGTCCCGTTCGGTCACGCCCCAGCGCGTCGCCATCTGATCGACCAAGAGCAGGCCCCACCCGCCGGTCTCTGCGGACGGACCCAGCACCGGAAGTTCGTCGGACGCGTCGTGAACCTCGATGCGGAGGCCGTTCGCCTCACGCAGGTAACGCGTCTCGATCTCCCGCCCCGGCGAAGCGTGCGCGTGCCTGACCGCATTCGTAAGGAGCTCCGAGAGCACCAGGAGAGCGGTGTCCTCGATCGCGCCGAGGCCCCACTGCTTCAACACCGCATGTAACTCGGCACGCGCCAGTGCCACGCAACGGCGATGCCGGGTCCAGCGGCTCACCACCAGCCGCGCGCCGGCACCAGGCTTCTCCTTCCGGGCGACCGTCGCTGTGCGCTTCACCGTCGCTCACCACCTTTCAGACGCCTACGGGACGTCGAACGACGTGAAGGTAAGCCCACGAACGAAAGCGGACCCGGAAGAAAATTCCGGGTCCGCCAATTTCCTCTGCGACGTCTTGCTAAGCGATCGCCCCAAGAGCGACGGCGAGTTGCTGTGCCTCCCGCCGCCGCGTGCGCTTGTGCAGCCGGCGCGCCAGGTCCCGTGCGAACTCGTGAGCCTTCATCTGCTCCGGGGCAGTGGTATAGGCCCGCTTCAGATTGTCCACCGCGTCATCGGTCCGGCCGGCTTCCCCGTAAGCCCGAGCGACATCCAGTCGCAGCCGGGCCCGACGTTCCGTTGGAAGTCCAACGGCCCGCACCGTGGGCGCTATGTCGACGGCGAGCTGAATGTCCTGGAACTCAAGTGCGGTCGCCAACCGATGGATACCCACATTCGCAGGTCCGAACGACGTCCACATCTCATTTGCGTCCGTGCCCAGCCGATCGGCGGCCTCCTGCGCCTTGCCGATCATGTAGTCGGTCATCGACCGATTCCCCATCCGGGCAGCGGCGATGGAGCCGTTGAGGAACAGCGTGCCGTACACGGACAACGCCGTCGGCGAGGACTTCCACCAATCCCGTTCCAGATCTTCGGCACTGTCCAACGTACTGTTCACGGCCTCCGCCGACATGCCGGCCCCGAGCTGCACATGGGCAATGCCCCGCCGCAAGGACAGGAGCACAACCGGGTCACCTGACTCGATCGCGGCGATCTCGCCTTGATCCACGGCCGTCCACGCCAGGTTGGTCTCCCCGATCTTCCGGAGCAGCGCCGCCGCCACGTGGCACGCCAGGGCGAACAACCGCAGCGCTTGAACGCGGTCGCCGCCCAACGTTCGCTCATTCATAGCGGACCTCGCGTCCGCCAGCAGTCCCGGCAGCCGCTCGGCCAGCGCGGCGAACCGAGCAGCTTGGTACCGCTCCCACGCATCGCCAACTTCTACTGCCAGTCGCTCCAGCCGCACCGGTTCCCGGTCGGCGTACTGTGAGCCCGCCAACTTCCGGGACTGCATCAGCGCGGCCCGGATGGCAGGGACACTGCCGGCAAACCCGTCGTGGTCCTCCAGCAGGACCGGGACGCCTTGGAGATCCTCGATGGGTACGCGCAGCGCATCGGCAAGGTCCGCCAACATCTTGACGTTGTTCACGGGGATTCGGCCGGACTCGACTCGGTACACCCAGTCTTCCGACCGCCCTAGCAACTCACCAAGCTGCCGCTGATGCAGCCCCCGGCGCTTGCGGTAGAACCTCACACGCTTGCCGAACTCAAGATGGTCAGTCATGCCGCGCACAGCCACGCTCCCCTCGCTCTGCCCGCCCGAGTCTCACACGACGTGCACAACGAGCGACAGGGGCCGAAGCGTCTCTCGGGTGCCGAGTGCCGGCCGCTAGGGTCGGCGGCATGGCCGAGAATGAGCAGGAACAGCGCATGGCAACTCCCCGAATGGCAGCGGGCGCGCTGTTCTTCAACGACCAGGACCAGGTCCTCTTGGTCAAGCCGTCCTACAAGCCGAAGTGGGAGATCCCGGGCGGGTACATCGAGCGCGGGGAGTCGCCGCTGACCGCCTGTCGACGGGAGGTCGAGGAAGAACTTGGCATCACTCCCGTCATCGGCCCGCTGCTGGTCGTCGACTGGGCCCCGAGCGAGGCCGAGGGCGACAAGGTGCTGTATGTGTTTGATGGGGGGCAACTGCACTCGGAGGAAATGGCGGGAATCAAACTCGCTTCTGATGAGCTGCTGGCGGCTGAGTTTCACCCCGCAGATGACATTGACGAGCTGCTGATCACCCGACTCGCACGCCGCGTAAAGGCGGCGATCACAGCCCGGGCCCAGGCACTCACCGTGTACCTGGAGCACGGTGAGCCGCCGAAGGGTGAGCTGGGTTGACGGAGGGCATGAACAGCACGCTAGACCCGTTGCTCAATGATGCTGGGCAGCCTCTCGCGGCCGTTGCTGACTGGGTGCCAGAGGGGCGCAATAGCCGCTGAGGGGCAATTCCTAGATTTCACTACCTAGAATGCTTCGGCTAATTGAAGCGATGGTGGTGCGGGGTAGGTGTGTCATCCCTCCTGGCGCTGGCTATGGGGCTAACATGCGCACACATGAGCCGACCTGCTCCCATCCAGGAAGCGATCCGAAGGGTCCTAACAGAAGCGACCACGGTTGAGCCCTACCCTGTTCATGTGGGCTGGGGGAAAATCGCTAGGGATGTCTACCGACTTAGATATGTAGGCAAGGGTGATATTCATAAAGTTCAGCGAGTGGCCGAACGGATGCCTGATGTCACCTTCTCCAACTTTACTGGAACCAGTCGGCGAGCTGAGGCTTTCCTGCGCCCAACCCTCGTGCAGGCATGGATTAAAGGGCAAATTCACAGACTGCGCGGACATGGATTTTATCTAGTTGAAGATCATAATTATCGGCCGCCCACGTCCGAGGAGATTCTTGCAGCTTTCATTCAAGGTTGTCGCGATGAGGTCGTCGGAGTTGATCTTGACAAAGTTGTAGCCTTGGTTAACAAGCATTGTGGTACCTCCTTCGACCCCGCAGAGGTGGTCTGGTGGAGAGTTGGCCTGGAGGAGGAGAGGTATCGGCAACGCGCGTCCCTGCTGCACGGGATGCATGCAGCCTTGGGGCGAATGGTCGTTGAGAGAGGGCGGCGTGAGCGTGAGGCTCGTATGGTCACCATCACCTATCGGTACGATCCCGACGATGTGACTCAATGTCCGTGCTGCGGTCGAGATCTGGGGGCGTACTCAATTCCCACGCAGCAACGCGGGGTTCAACCACTTTCGCATTCGTAGCAGTCGTGGCGGCAACTGCGATGACCTAAGTCATTCGATGGCGCAACGCCGACGGTCGGCTCATGTACATCCCGCCGGGCCCGCAGAAGTTGTTGGGCGATAGGTGCTGCCGATGGTAGCTCTCGCTGGTTATGTGAGGCTTCTGTGGCGTAGACGACGAGGTTTGCGAAGCGTAGCCACACGAGTGGGTAGCCGTTCAGGGGTGAGTAGCCCGCACGGACAAGGCGTTCGATCTCATGGGTGTATTGGTCAGAGCGTCTCGCGTCGAGGCTTCCAGGTAGTCGAGATTCGTAAGCTACGAGGCGGAACAGCTATCGAGGCGAGAGGGCGCTGTTTTCGCTGGGGCAGTGAGGTCCTCTCATCTGTGCTGTGTCCGTGAGGCGTGGGGTTCGTCGGCCGGCTGCTTTCTCCGCGTGGCGACGAGCGGTGACGGCGGCGAGCTCGTTGAGCCGTCGCGCACCCTGCGCGCACGGACCCGGAAGCCCATGTGGTGACGTCAGTCGTCGGCCTTTGCCACGCCGACCGGGCAGGAGACCCCCGTCCCGCCGATCGTGCAGTACCCGGCCGGATTCTTGTCGAGATATTGCTGGTGGTAGTCCTCGGCCGGGTAGAAGGGGCGGGTGGCGTCGGCGGGGAGGATTTCGGTGGTGATGTCGCCGTAGCCGGAGGTGTGGAGGACGGCGCGGTAGGCGTCGCGGGAGGATTCGGCGGCCTGCTGCTGGGCGGGGGAGTGGGTGTAGATCGCCGAGCGGTACTGGGTGCCGACGTCGTTGCCCTGGCGGAAGCCCTGGGTCGGGTCGTGGGATTCCCAGAAGAGCTTGAGCAGGGCGGTGTACGGGACCACGGCGGGGTCGTAGACGACGCGGACGGCCTCGGTGTGGCCGGTGTGGCCGCTGCACACCTCTTCGTACGTGGGGTGCGGGGTGTGGCCGCCCTGGTAGCCGACGAGGGTGGTCCAGACGCCGTCGGTCTGCCAGAACTTCCGCTCGGCGCCCCAGAAGCAGCCCAGGCCGAAGTCGGCGATCTCCAGGCCCGCCGGGTACGGGCCGAGCAGCGGGTTGCCGAGGACGGTGTGCCGGTCCGGGACGGTGAAGTCCCGCTCCGGTCGGCCCTTCAGCGCTTCCTCGGGCGTGGGGAGGTGGGTCTTGAAGCGGGAGAACAGCATCAGGATCAGACTCCAGGAGAGGACGGAGGAGGGGACGGGCCCGGGGCGGGAACATCGGACATCGGGCAGGACGGACCGGCTATCTCGGGAACGCCGGGGGCCGGGCCGGCATTCCGGCGGGGGAGAGGCGCGACCCCAGGGAAGGCGCGGCCCCGGACGAGGGGAGGCCCACCGGCCCACGGCCCACCAGCCACGCCTGCCGCCCCACCCGCCACCGACTCGCCCGCCACCAACCCGCCCGCCTACCGCCCCGCCGGCGGAAAGCCCGCCGCCGTGCCGCCCAGCTGCTCCCAGCCGGCGATGGCGCGGGCGCGGTAGACGGCGTACTCGGCGGCGGGGTTGCGGCCGTAGGACCACGGGACGGCGCCCACGTGGCCGTCGACCAGGCGCAGCTGCTCCATGGCCTCGGCGTAGCGCTCCGCGCGGACCAGGAACCAGACCAGCAGATGCCGGACGTGCGGCGCCATCGGATGGTCGGCGGGCGCCTCGCGCAGCGCGTAGCGGGCACCGTCGATGGCCCGCTCGACCACCGCGCTCTGATAGAGGCTGCTGACCATGTTGGCCTCGGGGAGATGGTCGTAGACCGCGAAGAGCGGCAGCGCCGGCAGCAGGCTCTTCGCCGGGGCACCGGCGGCCGCGCGCTCGGTGAACGCGTCGGCCTCCTTGCGCGAACCGTGCCACTTCTCCGACCAGTACGGCAGCGCGGCGAGATGCGCGCCCATATGGGCCGGCGCGCGCTGGACGACCGTGGACCACAGCGCTTCGTAATCGGCGGGCCGGTCGTGCAGCCCGCGGGCGACGGCGAGCTCCGTGATGTACGGAATCGGGCTGCCGGGCGCCAGCAGTGCCGCCTCCCGGCAGACCGTACGGGCCTCTTCGAGGATCATCCGGAAGTCCTGCGAGGCGGGGTCGCGCAGCGCCTGGAGGACGAGGAACTGGGCGTGCGTCTGGGCGCCGCCGGGGTCCTTGGGCGCCTCCGAGCGCCAGGTACGCAGCCAGATGCCGCCGACCCGGTGCCCGCCGGCGCCCGCCGCCGGGGCGCCGCCGTGCCGCTCCGCCGCCTCCTCCTGGGCCAGCTCGAACGCGGCGGCCCCGGCCAGCGTCTGGACCCGCTGCCAGCGGCGCTCCCAGTCGTCGCCGGTGGCCTTCAGCAGCTCGGCCGCCGGCCGCCAGTCGTGCGTGCGGCGCAGCTCCGCCAGCGCGTCCTCCAGCGCCTGGTCGGGTCCCGGCAGGCGTACGTCGAGCTCTTCGACGGGTACGAAGCCGTAGCCCGCCATCGGGTCGGTGGCCGCCGTCAGGCCCTGCCGGGCCTGCTGGGCGGCCCGCCGGCGCCGCGTCCAGGGCAGGAAGACGACACCGCCGATAGCGATCGCGGCGAAGAGAACCAGCAGAGCGTCCATGTGGTGTGTCCCGGTCGGAGGGTGTGGAGGGGGCTAGCGGGGCGAGTGGGGGCGGAGGTGCGGCGAGAAGACGAGGGTGGGAGGAGGGAACCCACGTACGACCTCTCGCATATATCCACTATCCAGCCAACCAGAAAGTTCCGAGAATCTCGGCGCGGCGGCCGACTACCCTCGGCAGGCATGAGCGATCAGCGCGAAGAGCGCCCCCAACACTTCGAAACTCTCGCCATCCACGCAGGTCAGGAGCCCGACCAGACCACGGGCGCGGTGGCGGTACCCATCTACCAGGTGTCCACGTACAAGCAGGACGGCGTCGGCGGGCTGCGCGGCGGATACGAGTACAGCCGCAGCGCCAACCCGACCCGTACCGCCCTGGAGGAGAACCTCGCCGCCCTGGACGGCGGCTCCCGCGGCCTCGCCTTCGCCTCCGGCCTCGCCGCCGAGGACTGCCTGCTGCGGACGCTGCTGACCCCCGGCGACCATGTCGTCATCCCCGATGACGCCTACGGTGGAACGTTCCGCCTCTTCGCGAAGGTCGTCGAGCGGTGGGGCGTGGAATGGTCGGTGGCCGACACCTCCGACCCGCAGGCCGTGCGCGCCGCGCTGCGGCCCCGGACGAAGGCGATCTGGGTCGAGACCCCCAGCAACCCGCTGCTCGGCATCAGCGATATCGCCGTGCTGGCCGGTATCGCCCACGAGGCCGGGGCCCGCCTCGTCGTCGACAACACCTTCGCCAGCCCCTACCTCCAGCAGCCGCTGGCCCTCGGCGCGGACGTGGTGGTCTACTCCACGACCAAGTACATGGGCGGCCACTCGGACGTGGTCGGCGGTGCCCTCGTCGTCAACGACGACACCCTCGGCGACGAACTCGCCTTCCACCAGAACGCGATGGGCGCCATCGCCGGCCCGTTCGACGCCTGGCTGGTGATGCGCGGCATCAAGACGCTGGCCGTACGGATGGACCGGCACTGCGCCAACGCGGCCCGCGTCGCGGAGCTGCTGGTCGCGCACCCGAAGGTGACCCGCGTGCTCTACCCGGGGCTGCCCGAGCACCCCGGCCACGAGATCGCCGCCAAGCAGATGCGCTCGTTCGGCGGCATGGTGTCCTTCCAGGTCGCCGGCGGCGAGCAGGCGGCCGTGGACATCTGCAACCGGACGGAGCTGTTCACCCTCGGTGAGTCGCTGGGCGGCGTCGAGTCGCTGATCGAGCACCCGGGGCGGATGACGCACGCCTCGGCGGCCGGTTCCGCGCTGGAGGTCCCCGGCGACCTCGTACGCCTCTCGGTCGGCATCGAGTCCGTCGACGACCTGCTGGCCGACCTCACCCGGGCACTTGGCTGACGGGTCCCGGGAACTCGGCTGACGGGTTAGGGGCCGGGTCCTGGTTCACCACCCCTCCGGTGGAGGGGTGGTGGGGCCGGTGGCGGCGGCCCGCCCGTACGGAACGCCGTCCGGCCGCTGCCCGTACCGCCCGCACGACCCGTACGGACTACCCGTACGGGCGGCGCGCGTCAGGAGGCCGGGTTCGCCGGTGTCAGGGATGTGGTGAGTGTGGCGAGGGAGGAATTGAAGCGCGTCAGGAGCGTGCAGAACGCGTCCCGCTCTCCGTCGGACCACTCCTGCGTCACCAGGGCCATCAGCGCGCGGCGCGAGGCCCGCACCTCGTCCAGGCGGGCGTGACCGCGCTCGGACAACTGGAGCACCACCGCCCGTCCGTCCTCGGGGTGCGTGGCGCGGCTGACCAGCCCGGCGTCCACCAGCGGCGCGACCTGCCGGGTGACGGTCGAGGAGTCGATGCCCATTCCGGCGGCCAGGGCCTTGACGCCCATCGGGCCTTCCTGGTCAAGGCGGTTGAGCAGCAGATACGCGGCGCGGTCCATGGAGTTGCGGACCTGTCCGACGCCGCCGAGCCGGCTCTGTTCAGCGCGGCGGGCGAAGACGGCCACTTGATGCTGGAGTGCGTCGAGAACCGCGGGGTCGGTGTGGGTCGTCATGTCCGAAGAGGTGGGCATGGCCGGGAGCTCACTTCATGGGGGTAAAAGGGATGGGGGACAGCGTACGCGGCTGCGGCGGGTACCGTACCGGCGGTGACGCATCCGATACCGACCGGTACGACCCCGGGGTCCGGTCCGGTGATCGCCCCGTACGGTCCGGTACCCGTCCGGGAGTCCGGCCCGGCACCCGCCTCGCGGCCGTCCCCGCCTCGCTCCGTCCCGCCGCCCGTCCGCCATCCGTTCCGCGGCCCGTCCGCCGGGCGGCCCCGCCGCGGGTGAACTGCGAGACTGGCGGCATGGCCGAGCATCCGCCGCGCACCCCGCACGCGTCCCCCGCGGCCGCGCAGCCGGCCGAGGACGGGCCGGGCGGCGGCCGCCCGGCTGACGGCCCGGCCGCCGGACTCACGGTTGACGACATCCGGGCGGCGCACAAGTTGCTCTCCGGCGTCTCCCGGTCCACCGCGATGGAGGGCAGCCGCTATCTGTCCCGGCTGGTCGGCGCCCCCGTGCACCTCAAGTGCGAGAACCTCCAGCGCACCGGCTCCTTCAAGATCCGGGGCGCCTATGTGCGGATCGCCGGGCTGTCGGCGCGGCAGCGGGCGGCCGGTGTGGTGGCCGCGAGCGCGGGCAACCACGCGCAGGGCGTGGCGCTGGCGGCGACCCTGCTCGGGGTGCGCTCGACGGTCTTCATGCCGGTCGACGCCCCGTTGCCCAAGATCGCCGCGACCCGCGACTACGGCGCCGAGGTGCGGCTGTGCGGCCAGGTGGTGGACGAGGCGCTGACGGCGGCCCAGGAGTACGCGCGGGAGACCGGCGCGGTCCTCATCCACCCCTTCGACCACCCGGACATCGTGGCGGGCCAGGGCACCGTCGGCCTGGAGATCCTCGAACAGTGCCCGGAGGTGCGCACCATCGTCGTCGGGATGGGCGGCGGCGGGCTCGCGGCGGGCATCGCGCTGGCGGTCAAGTCGCTCCGGCCGGACGTACGGATCGTCGGGGTGCAGGCGGCCGGGGCGGCCTGCTATCCGCCGTCGCTGGCGGCCGGCCGGCCGGTGGCGATCGAGGAGCCGGCCACGATGGCGGACGGCATCAAGGTCGGGCGGCCCGGCGAGGTGCCGTTCCGGATCGTCGACGCGCTGGTGGACGAGGTCCGTACGGTCTCCGAGGACGCGCTCTCCAGTGCGCTGCTGCTGTGCCTGGAGCGGGCCAAGATGGTGGTGGAACCGGCCGGGGCGAGCCCGGTGGCGGCGCTGCTCGCCGACCCGGGGGCCTTCGAGGGGCCGGTGGTCGCGGTGCTCTCCGGCGGCAATGTGGATCCGCTGCTGATGCAGCGGATCCAGCGGCACGGTATGGCCGTCGCGGGGCGCTATCTCTCGCTGCGGCTGCGCCTGACGGACCGGCCGGGGGCGCTGGCGACGCTGCTGGGCGTGCTGTCGGGGACCGAGGCGAACGTCCTCGACATCAGCCATGTCCGTACCGATCCGCGGCTCGGACTGACCGAGGTCGAGGTGGAGCTGCACCTGGAGACCGAGGGGCCCCGGCACTGCGCCGAGGTGGAATCGGCGCTCCGTGCGGCGGGGTACACCGTCATCGGGTGAGGCGGGCCGGGTGCCGCCTCGGCCCGCGCCTGCGTCGCGCACCGGTCCGCGATGACGTGTACGCGGAAAATCATGACGCGACCTGTATCGCGATGTATCGCGTTTGGCGTAGCATCCTCTTCGGCCACCCCTCCGGACCGCCGCCGCGCCATGGCGTTCCGTTGCGGACGAATGCCCGTAAAGCGCACTTTGTCCGGCAAACGTAATATTCGACCTTGAGCTCACCCAAGCCATGGGAGTACCCCTATGCCAGGTGCCATTTACGCCGAAGGTCTGGTGAAGACCTTCGGTGATGTGCGGGCACTGGACGGTGTCGATCTCGACGTTCCCGAAGGAACCGTCCTCGGAATGCTCGGCCCCAACGGTGCCGGCAAAACCACCGCCGTACGCGTCCTGACGACCCTCCTCCAGCCCGACCGCGGTACGGCCCTGGTGGCCGGTATCGACGTCCTCAAGGACCCCGATGCGGTACGCCGGTCGATCGGCCTCTCCGGCCAATTCGCCGCCGTGGACGAGTACTTGACCGGCCGCGAGAACCTCCGGATGGTCGGCCGGCTCTACCAGATGAGCGGCCGCGACGCGAAGCGGCGGGCCGACGACCTGCTCGCGCGCTTCCACCTCGCCGACGCCGCCGACCGCCCCGCCAAGACCTACTCCGGCGGGATGCGCCGCCGCCTCGACCTCGCGGCCGCCCTGGTCGTCAGCCCGCCCGTGATGTTCATGGACGAGCCGACCACGGGCCTGGACCCGCGCAACCGCCAGCAGCTGTGGGACGTCATCCAGGAACTCGTCGCGGGCGGTACGACCCTGCTGCTCACCACCCAGTACCTGGAAGAGGCCGACCGCCTCGCCCACGACATCTGCGTGGTCGACCACGGCCGGGTCATCGCCCGCGGCACCTCCGACCAGCTCAAGGCCCGCACCGGCGGCGAGCGCGTCGAGGTCGTGGTGCACACCCCCGAGCAGCTCGCCGCCGCCGACGAGACCCTGCGCCGCTTCGGCGCGGGCGAGAGCGCCGTCGAGCCGCTGCTGCGCAAGCTCACCGTCCCGGTGACCGGGGGCGCCAGACTGCTGGCCGAGATCATCCGCGAACTGGACGCCGGCGGCGTGGAGATAGACGACATCGGCCTGCGCCGCCCCACCCTGGACGATGTGTTCATCTCGCTGACCGGCCACGCCGCCGAGGCCGGCGGCGAGGGCGGCGCCGCGGCCACCGGACGGAAGAGGGGCAGGCGGAGGGACGGCGCGCCGGCCGAGGCCGCCGAACTCACCGGAGCGGCCCGGGTGGCCGCGGCGACCGAGAAGGAGGGCGCGCAGTGACCACGGTGAGCGATACGGCCCAGGTCCGCGCGGCACAGCCGGGCGGCGGGCCGGGCCGGTCCGTACGCGACTCCCTGGTCGTCGCCCAGCGCAATCTGATCCGGATGAAGCGCATCCCGGAAATGGCGATTTTCGCGCTGGTCCAGCCGATTATGTTCGTGGTGCTGTTCACCTACGTCTTCGGCGGCTCCATCGCCCTCCCCGGTGCCCCGGCCGGTGGCGTCCAGCCGTACCGCGAATTCCTGATGGCCGGGGTCTTCGCGCAGACCGTCACCTTTGCCACGGCCGGTGCAGGCGCCGGTATCGCCGACGATATGCACCGGGGTCTGATCGACCGGTTCCGGTCACTGCCCATGTCCCGTGGCGCGGTGCTCACCGGACGCACCCTCGCCGACCTGGTGCAGACCGCCCTGACCATGGTCGTGCTGGCCGCCGTCGCCCTGCTCATCGGCTGGCGCGGCCACGAGAGCATCGGCAAGATGCTCGGCGGCTTCGGCCTGCTGCTTCTGCTCGGCTACGCCTTCTCCTGGATCGGCGCGCTGATCGGCCTCTCCGTCCGCACGCCCGAGGCGGCCACGTCGGGCGGACTGCTCTGGCTCTTCCCGATGACTTTCGTCTCGAACGCCTTCGTGCCGGTCACCGGTATGCCGTCGTTCCTCCAGCACATCGCGGAGTGGAACCCTTTCAGCGCGACGGTGCAGGCCGCCAGGCAGCTGTTCGGCAACACCCTTGAGGGGGTGCCGGCATCGGTGACCGGCGCCTGGCCGATGGAGCACCCGGTGCTGGCCTCGGCGCTCTGGTCCGTGCTGATCATCGCGGTCTTCCGGACCCTGGCGGTACGCAGATACCGCTCGGCCACGGCCTGAGCACGGCACCGCGGAGCGGCGGCCCGTAAACGCGCGACGGCCCGGAGCGCCGGGCTCCGGGCCGCCACGACGGCTGGGTGACGCGAGGGCCTCAGGCCACGTACGGCTGGGCGTCGAGGACCTGCACGGTGGCCTTCTTGCCGTTCGGGAGCTCGTACTCCGCGTGGGCGCCGATCTTCTTGCCGTTCACGCCCGTGCCCAGGGGGGACTGCGGGGAGTAGGTCTCGATGTCCGAGCTCGCGTACTCCCGCGAAGCCAGCAGGAAGGACAGGGTGTCGTCCGGGTCTCCGTCGAACGCGATGGTGACGACCATGCCGGGGGCCACGACACCGGTGGCGGCAGGGGCCTCGCCGACCTTCGCGCTCTGCAGCAGCTGGGTGAGCTGACGCACGCGAAGCTCCTGCTTGCCCTGCTCCTCCTTGGCCGCGTGGTACCCGGCGTTCTCCTTCAGGTCACCTTCCTCGCGGGCCGCCGCGATCTTTTCGGTGATCTCGGCGCGTGCGGGACCAGACAGGTACTCCAGCTCGGCCTTGAGCTGGTCGTACGCCTCCTGGGTCAGCCAGGTGACGTTGTCGCTGGTCTGGGTCACAGGTGCTCCTCGTCGGTGCTGGGAATACATCAAACGCCCTACCCGGAAAGGCTGCGCCTTCACAGGTGGGCGAAACCACGAGCCTAACAATTCCGGCACAAAACGGGGAAGAGGTATTTCACAGGGAACGCACAGAAGAGCATCGTCGCAGCTCAGCGACGGCCACCGCGCGAGCCGCCGGTCCCCGTCCGCCGGGCCAGCCGGTGGCGGCCGCGGCCGCGGTGCGGGTGCGCGGGCCGGTCAGTTGCCGCCGGCGGACGAACAGCCGACCAGGACGGCGTTGGTCGCCCGCTTCGTCGTCCGGATGGTGGTCTCGGTGTCCACCTGGTCCGTGCGCTGGCCGATGGTGACGTCCTTGCGGCCCACCTCGGAGCCGTCCCTGGCCTGCGAGCGGAGCGTGCAGACGCCGCGGTCGTCCTTGCCCTTGATCACTTCAAGGTGCACCGTGACGGCGCTGTCGGAGACCGCCTCCCAGGTGATCACCCGGCCGCTGAGCTCCTGCTTGGCGATGTACGAGGCGCCGGCCCAGCCGACCACGCCGAGCAGCGCGACACCGAGCACCGAACCGATGATCTTGAGCTTGCGGTCCGCGCGCTCATCGGCGGAGCGGCCGTAACGTCCGTCCGGGAGCCCTTCGCGCACCGCGGTCATGGTCATTCCTCCTGGTACGGGGAGCGGGACCGCACCGGTCGTGAGGGGTCCGCTCCCCAGGGAATACAGCGCCCCCCGCTTCGGTCACTATAGGAGGCATCTTCTCCAGCCATTCACTGAGGATCGAGTCTTGACTGAGCAGCTGCGATTGATGGCGGTCCACGCCCACCCCGACGACGAGTCGAGCAAGGGTGCGGCCACCATGGCCAAGTACGTGTCCGAGGGGGTGGACGTGCTGGTAGCCACCTGCACTGGCGGTGAGCGAGGTTCCATCCTCAACCCCAAACTCCAGGGCGACCCGTACATCGAGGAGAACATCCACGAGGTACGGAAGCGGGAGATGGACGAGGCCCGGGACATTCTGGGCGTCAAGCAGGAGTGGCTGGGCTTCGTCGACTCCGGACTGCCCGAGGGCGATCCGCTGCCGCCGCTGCCCGAGGGCTGCTTCGCGTTGCAGTCCGTCGAGGAAGCCGCCGCCCCGTTGGTGAAGCTGATCCGGGAGTTCAAGCCGCAGGTCATCACGACCTACGACGAGAACGGCGGTTACCCGCACCCCGACCACATCATGACCCACAAGATCACGATGGTGGCCTTCGAGGCGGCCGGCGACCCGGCGCGGTACCCGGAGGCCGGCGAGCCCTGGCAGCCCCAGAAGCTCTACTACAACCAGGGCTTCAACCGCGCGCGCACCCTCGCGCTGCACGAGGCGCTGCTGGCGCGCGGCCTGGACTCGCCGTACGGCGAGTGGCTGGCGCGCTGGAAGGATTTCGAGCCGCGCGAGCGCACCCTGACCACCTTTGTTCCGTGCGCCGACTTCTTCGAGATCCGCGACAAGGCCCTGATCGCGCACGCCACCCAGATCGACCCCGACGGCGGGTGGTTCCGGGTGCCGATGGACCTCCAGCGGGAGGTCTGGCCGACCGAGGAGTACGAGCTGGCGAAGTCGCTCGTGGACACATCCCTCCCCGAGGACGACCTCTTCGCGGGCATCCGCAACAATTGAGTCCATGATGAGCGCGACCAGCACCCTCGCCATGACGCACTTCGTCACCCTTGCCGACACCTTCGACAAGGACAAAGTGACACCCGGCGTCCTCGGCTTCATCGTTTTCGCGGTCATCGGCGGCGCCGTGTGGCTGCTGATGAAGTCCATGAACAAGCACATGCGGAGCGTGGACTTCGAGGAGACGCCCGAGGACGGTGAGGCGGGCACCGCCGCCACCGCCCCCAGGACCTCGAAGGCCCCGGAGCCGAAGACCAGCTGAGGCCGGCGGCGACCGACGGGAACGCGCGAGGCCGCTCCGGCGGCCTCGCGCTCCCGCGCGGAGAGCGGCTCGACGCAACGCCGAGCCGCCCTGTCCGCTACCCGTCACCCGGCCCCGGTGGGCGCCACCGGTACCCCCATCACCTCACGCGAGTGCCGGTTCGGAACCATGCCGAGCTGCCACGCCTGCCAGCCGGTCTCCGGTTCGACACCGCGGTCCAGGAGCAGCGCGAACGTCTCCGCGCAGTCCTCCAGCTTCGCATCGCGAGTGGGATGACCGTCCCGGACCAGCTGGGCCAGCTCCTCCTGCGCGACGGCCGTACCCACCACCGAACCGCCGGGTGAGGCGAACGGCAGCAGCGTGCAGCGCAGGAAACGCGCCCAGTCCTCGCCGCGCCGGTCGCCGTAGCCGGCGAACAGCCGCGCCGCCTCGTCGGCCAGCTCCAGCGCCTGCGCCGCCCGGCCGTTGCCCGCGTCGATGATCACCAACTCCAGGCACGACCACGCCTCGCCGTGCGCCACCTTGATCCGCTGGAAGTCCTTGCGGGCGTCCTGGAGCAGCTGCCGGGCGAAGCCGCTGTTGCGCAGCGAACCGGTCTGCGCCGCCCGCAGATCACGGGTCACGCGTCCCGAATGGTGCCGGGCGCACGCCAGACCGTAGCCGTCCTGCATCCGGCTGAACATCGTCCGCGACCGCTCCAGCTGGCGCAGCGCCGCATCGTGCTCACCACGCTCCTCCAGCGCCTGGCCGAGGTAGTACATCGTCCACGCCTCACCGCGGGCGTCCTCGTGCTGGTGGTGCAGCGGCAGCGCCTGCCGCAACTGGTCGACGGCGGGCCCCGGATCGCCGTCCACCAGGCGGGCGCGCGCCAGCTGCGTCATCGCCCAGGCTTCGCCGCGCTCGTCGTGCGTCCGGCCGTAGAGCTCCAGCGCCGACTGGAGCGCGTCCTGCGCCCGGGACACATCGCCCATCCGCAGATACACCTGGCCGAGCTGGAAGTGCGCCCACGCCTGGCCGTGCACACTCTCGCTCTCCTCATGCAGCTCCAGCGACTCGCGCAGCAGCTCCAGCGCCTCGGCGAGGCCCGCCCGGTCCCGCTCCACGGCGGCCAGCGCGTGCAGCGTCCAGGCCCGGTCGCCGTGCACCTCGGGCGCGGTCTGCATGTCCAGCGCCTCACGCAGCTTCGCCGCCGCCTCCGTCAGATGGCCCTGCTGCTGGAGCGTGATGCCCAGATCGCGCAGCGCGCGGGCGGCGCCCACCGGATGCTGCGCCTCGAAATACAGATCGACCACCGACGACAGCGTCGTACGCGCCGTGTCCAGCTCGCCGAGCTGGCGGGCGGCGACACCCGTACGCCACTGCACCGAGCGGACCAGCATCCCCTGGCCGACGGCCCGGGTCAGCTCGTTCAGCTCGCCCAGCCGGTAGAGATCGCCGCGCAGCAGGCAGTAGTCGGCCAGTGCGCCCAGCAGATGCGAGACCGCCTCCTGGTCGACGCCCTGATCGGCGTGGCGCAGCGCGGCCGTGATGAAACTGGTCTCGTCGTCCAGCCACTGAAGGGCCGCGTCCAGCGAGGTGAAGCCGTGCGAACCGAAACGGTCGGCGCGGGTGGAGGTACGCCCGTCGACCAGGCGGATCACCGAGTCGGCGAGCTCCGCGTAACCGCGGATCAGCCGCTCCTGGGCCGCGCCGCGCTCCGCCGGCTCCTCCTCGTCCATCAGCCGGGCATGCGCGAAACGGTGCACCAGGGCATGCAGGCGGTACCGCTCGCCGCGGACGTTCTCGACCAGCCCTGCCGCGGTCAGCGTCGTCAGCTGCCGCTCCGCCTCCTGGTCCGGGACGCCCAGCAGCGCCGCCGCGGCCGCCGCCCCCAGGCTGGCCCGGCCCACCAGCGCCAGCCGGCGCAACAGCCGCCGGGCCGTCTCCGACTGGTCGGAGTAGCGCAGCCACAGGGCCCGCTCCACCGGCGCCACCGGGCCGTACGCGGCCAGATCGGTGGCGAGCACGGCGGGCGAGCGCGACCCCAGCGAGGAACCGGCCACCCGCAGCGCCAGCGGCAGCCCGGCACACAGCTCGGAGATCTCGTCGACGGCCCGGGAATCGTACGGACCCGATGCGCCCGCCGACTCGTCCGCCGCGGCCGTCGCCCGCAGCAACTCCTCGGTGCCCGCCGCGTCCAGCGCGCCGACCGGCAGCTGATGCACCCACGCCTGGAGGTCCGCGGGCAGCTCCAGCGGTTCGCGCGAGGTGACCAGCACCAGGCTGTCGGAACGGTCCGGGACCAGCGCACGCACCTGCTCGGGATCCGAGGCGTCGTCCAGCAGGACCGTCACCGCGAGGCCCGTCAGATGCTGCTGATACAGCTCCGACAGCCGTTTGACGTGCTGCTCATGGGAAGGCCGCTCACGGAACAGCAGTTGCTCGCGCGGCGCGCCCAGCCGGTTGAGCAGATGCAGCAGCGCCTCCCGGGTGGGCAGCGGCACCTCGCCGGGGGTGTCACCGTGCAGATCCACCACACACGCACCGCGGAACTGATCACGCAGCTGGTGCGTCGCCCGCACCGCGAGCGTGGTGCGCCCCGAGCCCGGCGCGCCGTGCAGCACCACCACCGTGGGCTTCGTCTCCGTGCTCGCGCGGGCCGCCTGCACCCACTGGGCGATCTGCGTCAGCTGCGCCCGCCGGCCCGCGAACGGCCCGTCCGCGCGCGGCAGATGGGAGAACGAGTGATCCAGCAGGGACCGCTGCCGGGCCGCCGCGCTACGGTCCGTACCGCGCAACTGCGGTCCCCGGCCGCTCTTCGAGGCGGCCGGTTTGGCCGGAGTACCGCTACGGCGGGTCGCCGCCGCCAGCATCCGCTGCTGGTCCAGGAACGGCCGGATGCCGCGTACCTCCAGCGCCGTCAGCCACTGCAGGCGCAGCTGCTCCGGGCCGCCCGGCTGGCCCCGCATCCCCGCCTGCCGGTGGGCCGCGGGCCAGTGACCGGCGGTCAGCTTCACGACCGTGGCCGCGCCGCCCGCCACCGCCGCGGCGACCCCCACGGCCAGCGCCGGGCCCCCGCCCGCGCCGTTCGCGAGGTTCGTGCCGAAGGCCGCCACCGCCGCCACGGCCGTCGCCACCGCCGGGGTGCCCAGCTCCTTGCGGGACAGCCGCTCGGTCAGCGGGCGCTGCCCGGCGGCCGCCTCGTCCAGCGCCCGGACATACGCGGTGTACTCCTCGGCCGCCGTGCCCGCCAGGTCCGGCAGCGCCGCCCGCGCTCTGCCGAGCAGCGTGCCCCGGTCGAGCCGGCCGTCCGAACGCCGCACCTCTTCCTCGACGGCCCGCGTCAACAGCCCTTCCGCTTCGGTCCGGTGACTGTCGCGCAGCTCAGCCAGTGAGCCCGGCATGCGTATCCCCCTTCAGCAGTTCCAGCACATCCAGCACATTCCGTAGATCCAGCATGGTTGGCAGGTCCAGCACGTTCGGTAGATCCAGTGGGTCTTGTCGGTCGGTGGGTGCAGCAGGTGCAGCAGGTTCGGCAGGTCCAACAGTCCAGTAAGTCCAGTAGCTCCAGTAGGTCCGGTGCATCCGGCGGCGCCGGCGGTACGGGGCGGTGGTGCGCACGGTGCGGGCCGACACGCTCGGGCCCGCACCGTCGCGCTCCCGCGCCCGCTCCGGCGGTGATCGCCGCCGTACGACAGTGTTCCGCGTCCGCGCGAATTCCGGCAGGGCTGTGGATAACTCCCCTTCACTCCCCGCCGTCCGCCGGGAGAGGACGGCCCCATGCCGAACCACCTGGCTCATGAGACTTCCCCGTATCTGCTCCAGCACGCCGACAACCCGGTCGAATGGTGGCCGTGGTCCACCGCGGCATTCGAAGAAGCCCGGCGAGGCGGCGTACCGGTGCTGTTCAGCGGGGGGTGCAGGGCTTGCAGGGGGGGCAGTGAACTCGTCAACAGAGTGGTGGGTCCGGCGGGACATTGCCGGCACCACCCGGCCCGAGCCGAGGACCCATGGCGAGCCACCCGCCCGGCAAGTAGGGGACGGGCGGATCAGAGTTTCCGCACCCCGAGGTCGGCGAAGAGCTTCCTGGCGGCAGCGTCGACTGAGTAGAGCACCAGGCAGCGGATGGAACGGGTCATGAGCACGCCGTAGGCCCTGCACAACGCCCGGGTGAGTTCGGTGTCGTCCTCAATGCGTGAGGCCTTGCTCTTCACGTGCTCGCGGTGGGTGACCCAGGCGCCGTCCTCCCACGTGAGGTCGGGGCCCATGATCACACCGCCCCACTCGTACTCGAGCCCCTGGGCCGTGTGCACGCACCCGATCTGCCCGAAGCCTCCGGGGTCGGTCGCCCAGAACTTCCGTTTGGGTATTCCCTGGGTGCTGTGGCTGTCGCCGGCGTTCCAGGGGCGTGCCCACTCGGGATCGGGGCTGACGTCGGGGAAGGTGCCGGTGTCGTCGGTCCAGCCCCAACACATTCCGGCGCTCATCCGGGCGCTCACGCCCGCCGGGTCCCTGCTCTGGAGGAAGGACTCCATCTCGGCGGCACTGTCAGCGTAGTAGAGCTCGAATGGTTCGGGATCGGTGGCGCCGTCCGGGCGCCACGCGATGGGGTCCCCGGCCATGAGCCGACTGACCCAGGTGTCGTAGGTCGAGCTGCCGACGGTTCGGAGTACCCGGTCCAGGGTGATCGGCACGATCTCCACGCCGAGGCTCCAGAGCTCGCTCTTGAGCCTCATCGGAGACCAGACCTCCTCCGCGAAGAGACGTTGATCGCCGTCCATGAAGAAGACCGGCACGCGAGCGCGGGTGACGACCACCTCCACCGAGCTCGGTCCCGTCGACCGCATGCTGAAGGAGCCGGTCATAGGTCGCTCGCTGAGGCGGTGGGCTTCGTCGCAGACGATCAGGTCCAGTTCGTCGGGACCGAACTTGTCGGCGACCTGCACCAGCGGCCTGAAGACCTTCTGGTGCCCCTTGGCGGCCCGCTTGAAGGTGTCACGGGAGGCGACGCCGCCGGAAACGAAGGCAGCAGAACGCCCGGCTTGCAGCGCGTCTCCCAGAGCGGTGAGTGCGACGAGCGACTTGCCGCTGCCCGCACGTCCCTCGATGACGAATACCTTCTTCACTCCCGGCGACCCGACGGCTGCGGTGGCGTCGGCGATCGCCCGGACCGCCCGCAGTTGGTGTTCGACGAGACTGAACCGGGTGTGCCCGTTGACGATCGCCCCGGTCTCGTCGGTCAGAAGGTTGCTCGAGCGTCGACGCCCGAGCAACTCCTGTGCGGCCTCCGCGCCGGAGTCCGAGCTGAAGTTCGCGGTCAGGAACTTCTCCAGGTCCCCTGGCTGCCGCGCGGTGAACGTGGGGATCCCGGGGCGAGGGGACACCTGGCTGATCCACTGCTGCTCCGGATCCATCAGGTTGTGCAGGTAGGCCGCGCCCACGACGTTGACGTAGCGGTCGTCGAACATGCTGTGGTGCCTGCGCAGGTCGTCCATGTTGTTGCCGACTTGGACCGCAGGATGCTTGACGTGCCTCTCATATTCAGAGAACGGCGCATAGACCAGATCCCTGGCACAGCGCTGGCAGAGCGTGCTGTTTCCCGCCGTCCTGCAGGAGGCACAGAGCCCGGCCGTCTTCGACACGGTCGGACGCTCGATACTGCCCCACTGCTTGAGCTCGATGACCGCGTAGCTGAGCCGTCCCGATGGATGCCGGCCGGCGAGTACCACGTCGATGTGGTTCATCTGGCCGTCGGCGAGGTACTCGATGAACATCCGCACCTGGCCGAGCCCGAGGTTGTCCAGTGTGGTCGCCAGCTCGTAGACGCTTTCACGCCAGGCCCTGACCTCGGAGGGACTCGGCTTCTTGTCCTTCGGGTGCGCGGCGGTGTAGCACTCGCTGATCTGCCGGACCAACTGATGGCGGTCCCGTACCAGACGCTGCACGGACCAGAACGCCTCCAGCGGCTTCCAACCGCTCCCGACCGCCATCCCGTCTACCCCCCCAGCGAATGAAGCTCTCCCGAGCCGATTCATCTGGAACCTAGCAGAATCGTTTTTTCATTCAATCCACGTGTCCCTGGCCGGGCACGGGTGCAAGGGCTGCGACGCCGACGCGGCCTCGCCTTGCCTCCAGCAGCACGCCGACAACCCCGTCGACTGGTGGTCCTGGAGCCCGGAGGCGTTCACCGAGGCGCGGGAGCGGGGCGTGCCGGTGCTGCTCGGGACGCAAAGCGTGCCTGGACGGCGGGGAGACAGGCACGCGGTGGCTTTTCCCGAGTACTGCGTCCAGACCGCTCGTATGTGGAGAGCCCTGCCGTCGGCGCCGAACGCTGGCGGCGGCATCCGCGAGAGAGTTCGTCTCTGGTCGGCTGTTGAGCGGTTCAGCGTACGAGGATCAGCCCGCAGCTGTACGCGCGCGCGTGACCGATGCCCTGAGCGAGGGCCGCGACGAAGGTCTTGGGGTCGGTGACCGTGAGGGTGCCTTTGATTTCCGCACGAGCGATGCGCAGGCCCTTATGCGGTGCTGGGCTCGAGATGTTCGGGAGCATGCGTACGGCGATCCGATCGGTATCGGCGTCCGCTCCGATGCGGGTGACGCCGTCCGGGGCGATCGCGGGTTCGCCGGGCGGTTGGAGGCGGCGCGCGAACCATCCCTTCACGTGTTCGGGGCGTGTGTGGGGGACGCGGGTACCCCGGGTCTTCGGCGGAGAGCCCGGTGGAGGTGGAACGCTGCGGACGGGATTGACGACCGTGCGGAAGGCGACCCTGTCGCCGAAGCTGAAGGTGCGGTCGATGGTAAGAGGCTCCGGCTTCTCGGCCAGGGCCGTACGGGGAATGCCACTCCAGTCAGCGGGGAGTGACGACTGGACCACCAGGTTGAGCCGCGCCTGCCGGAGGTCGACGGTCCAGGTCGACAGGATGCCCATCTGGGCACGAGGGTCCGGGCTGCCATCGTCCACCCAGCCGGGGAAGCCGCTCATGACGGTTCGGTGCATATCCTGTGCGTCGATGAGCGATTTGCCGGCGAACGGATGCCGGGCATCCAGGGTCAGCAGACTCTGCGCGGCGACGAATCTGGCGGCCCGACCCGCGTCCGACGACACATTCGACGCGGTGGTGTTCATGTTCACAGGATGATGTCCCATCCACGGGCGTGTGCGGCGATGGTGATGCGGTGGCGGGTCTCCCAGCGGAGGCTGTGGATCCCTCCGTCCGCCCCGAATTGCACGGGCTGGTCGGACAGGGGGCCGACGCCGGGGAGTGGCCGTCTGCTCTCGATCCAGGCCCATGGGCGTACGTGCCGCGCGGCTGCCGACAGCTCGGCTTCGGGACCGACAGCATCAGGAAGCAGGGAGTGTGTCTCGAAGACTTCCTTGAGCGAGCCCGGAGCGATACCGACGGCGAGGTCACCCGACGGCGGACAGGCTTTGCGGCCGAGCCAGAGCAGCCTCTTCGGGTACTCCAGGGCGTGGGCCACACGTTCCAAGAGAGCTCTGTCCTGGTGTTCCAGACCGACAAGGAAGGCGGCGTCGGCGAGATACCAGCGCTCTGTGATCAGGCTGTGGCGGCGAACCTCTCCGGAGACGAGCACTCCTGACCTCGGGTCGGCGACGACGTACTTCGGTGAGCCATACCAGGCATGCAGCTCGGCACGTCCGAACGGACCGGGCTCCAGGGCGTCGTCCGGCGACGGCACCGGCAATGGGTCCGTGGTCGCTTTGGCAGCTCGCTGGTGGTCGGTGATCAGGTCCCGCGGGCGCAGCGGATACTTTCCACCGCCAACCGTGTGGTAATCGCGAAGCGACGTGCCGGGCCGGTCGGCCCGCACTCCGAAGCGCACCTCGGCGAGTTCCCCAAGAAGTTCTTCCCGGGGCAGCCCGAGGGCTGCGGCGCATAGACCGATCACGCCCGATTTCGTCGGGCGGCTGTGTGTGTCGCGACGGGCGAATCTGCCGGCGATGCCCCAGGACTGCAGGGGGCCGGCCAACCGGATGAGGAGGACATGCGAGTCGTTCGTGTCGCTCACGATGTGAGGTCCTCGGCTCGCTCCACCACAGACAGCGACTCCGGCAGTTCCAGCTCTCCCAGGAGGAGATCGATCTCAGGGTCGTACGTGAGCAACCGTGTGGTACGCAGATCGCCGCGACGACGGCTGACGAAAGTGTGGTGGCGCAGCAGTCTGCGTACGGCGGCGGGTCCCGCCGGCCCTTCTCCACCAGCCGACAGGGGCCCCTCGTCGACCGGCCTCTGAAAGGCGGACGCGTAGTTGTAGGGGCGTTCCCCTTCGAAGGCGAGGACGAGCGACGGCAGCGATCCAGTGGACGCGGTGGAGTTCTTCTTCGCTTCCGGAAATGCTTCTACGAAGGAGTTCACGAACTCTTTCTCGGCCTCGGACGCCACCTGTTCGGCCTCGGCCTCGTCCATTCCGGATACCCTCAGATTGATGCGAAGCTGCGTTCGATCGAGGACTGCGTGTCGGTAAAAGGTGCCGGAGATCAGGGACTGGTACCCGGTCATCCCCGCGCCGGCGTCGTCCGCGGCATCGAGGAAATCGAGAGCGTTGCGTTTGCGATCGAGCTTCGCATCATCGGCGGCCGCATAGAAGTCCTCGATCTGTTCTGCTTCGTGCACGGTGAAGGCATGCCCTGTCTGGACGGCGCCGTCGACGTTGGGCGAGTCGGGAATCTCGGCGAGGAATCGACCGTAGAGAGCGATGTCCACGGCGTCCCGAGGAGCGAGGGCCAGCAGAACGGCGTCGCGGGTGGCCTTGGGCAGCGGAGGCAGGGCGACGGCCGTAGCGGCCTCCGCGGTGGTCTCCTCCGTATCCAGTACTGTCGCGTCCTTCTTCCTGGCCCCGCGGCGTGTCTTCTTCGCCGCCTCGGTGCGAGCCTGAGCTTCAAGATAGGTGTCGCGCCACTCCTCGACCTCCGCTGCCTGGCTGACGATGTGTCGCGCGATCTTCGCTCCGGCGTCGGACGGCGCGAAGATGAGCACCTTGGTCAGATTGGCCACGGTCTTCTTCTTCGGATCGCCGAATTTGAGACCGCTGGCTTCCATCACCGCACGGGCCGTGATCAGAGCCCTCTCCCGGTCCCAGCCATGGGCGGACTCGAGTTCACGTCCGGCCAGAAGGGCCCACTCCCGGGTGCGGACGCCCATGCTTCGTCCCTTGAGCTCCCCCAAGCCGGCGTTGGCCCGGTTGCGGGTGTGGACCCGCTCGGCGCGCCTGCGGGCCTGGCTCGTGATCATGTGGCGTTCCACACCGCCGAAGACCAGGGACTTGGGCTGTCCATTCTCGTCGCGTACCGGAAGGACGGCAGCCAGGGTCTCGATGAGATGCAAGGAGAGGAACTGGCCCCGAGGTGGCTCGGCCACGAGGTGGTGTCCTTTCGAGTCGTCGGTGCAGGAGTCGCTCGCGTCATGGGTTCGTTTCATGCTTCCCGACTATTCCCGGAGGGGTGTGGAAATGGACCGACCACTCGTAAGCGATGCGCGCCTTGCGGTCGTTCCACTGGATGAGGTCTTCGGTCAGGGTGGTCCAGGACGGTGGCGGCTGTTCACAGGACCGGAGCCGAGTGATCGCGTGCTGGAGGTGCCGCCAGGGAACACGTCGGCTCGCGACGACACGGTCCAGAAGCCGCTGAGCGCCGGGATTGTCCGGCCCGCGCCCCGACCCGTCCCCGATCCTGCGGGCTGCGGCCCCCAGACTGCCGTGGCCGTACGAAGGTGTGGGGCGCCCCTGGTGGTAGACCGCGAACAGGAAGGCCATCCGCTCGAAGAGGTCGCGGTGGTCGTCGCCCCCGTACCAGCCCGCGCGGATGTGCGCGTTGGTACGAACCCGGGACCGGCGGAGTTCGGCGAGCGTCCCGTACTCGCGGTTGCGGACGAGGGCGGTGAGCCAAGTGGTGAGTGCCGCGCTGTCGTGCGGGAAGCGGGGCGTCCCCGTCTCCGTGCCGGCCGACGAATCCTGCTCGGTCAAGTGCTGTCTCCCCCTCGGAGTTCGGCCGGGGCTCGGTCGCCGGACACGGCCTCCTCGAAAAGTCGCACGGCCCGAGTCCGCGCTCGGTTATAGCGGTCGCCGGGCGGCAGGGTGTCGAGGAGCTGGAGCAACCGGGTGCGAGCCGTGATCATCAACTTCAGTGCGTAGGCGACCAAGGGAGCGGACACCGGGTCGTCGTCCTCGAGCCCCCGGTCGATCACCTCGTCCAGCAGTTTGTGAAACGGGTCCTCGGCTGCGGGCCAGAAGTCGTACCGGGCATCGAGACGTGCCACCTGACCGGCCTCGTCCGCGGTCTTCATGGCGGGGAACGCGGTCTCCGCGGCTACGATCGCCGCGTTCTTGAGAGTCCGCGCTATGTATTCGGCAATGTCCGAGCCGCGGTGGGACGCGCGGTAGAGATGTGCGGCCATGCCCGGGGCGTAGGGGTAGGCGCCGTGGGTCCAGATGACGGGGAGCGTCTTGTTGGTCAGAAGGCCGACAGCCCAGAGATGGTACGGGGCACCCTGCTGCGTTTCCGGGCCCGGCCCCTCCGGCTCTGGTCGCCGGTACGGGAGAAGGGACCGCAGCCGCGCGTACATCCCGCCCTGGCCCTCGTTGACGGCGCCGTACAGAGCATGGGCCTGTTGCCAGAGGGCTCGGCTGGGCGAGGGCCACAGGGGCTTGGACACACCGTTTGTCGTCGTGCTGTACACGGCGTCCTGAAGATGACGCGCCGGGTCGAGATCCAGTACCTCACCGGCTCCGATCAGAACCCGGTCGACCATAAGCTGCCCGTGTGGACCGCGTACTGGACGCAGCAGTACGGAACGTCCCAGGGCGCTGTGCAGATCCGCCGAGCTCCGTGGTGCCCGGGGCTTCCGTTTCTCTTCGAACCTGCGCTGCTCGAAGACGGACGTGGTCCAGGAGGTGTTGAGTGGCTTCCCCGGCCCGTCGGGCGGATAGAGGTTCAGGCGCAGCGTCTCGCCGAGCGTTCCTCCCAGGGCGACGACCCGGATCCGACCCGTCAGACGGCCCGCCGCGAGATTGGTGACCCTGGCGCCGAGCTCGCCCCCGGACATGCGTGCCCGTCCATAAGGGCCGTAGACGTGTTGTGTGAGGGTGGCGCGGAAAGCGTCCGCTGCCGGGAGAGGGTTGTCGCGTTCGAGATGATGGTGGTCGAAGTGCTGGTTGTAGTCACCGGAGTGCTCGATGATCAGCTGAGCGGTTCCGGTGCCGCTCTTGCGGAGATCCTCCGACAGGTCGGAATTCTGTGCCAGGGGATTCGTGGGATGGAACAAGTCCCAGGAGCCCGCCGGTTGCTTCAACAGCCACTCGGCGGCCGGCGCGAGGGGCCTTTGGCCAAGGATCCAGGCGTTCCAGTCCTCGTCGGAGGACGGACAGGTGCCGGAGGCGAAGCAGATGGCCAGCAAGTACTCGATGATGGCGACGGTCTCGCCCGGCGAGGTGCAGTCGAGGGCGGCCAGTTCGTCGGCCCGGGTGAGAAGCGAGCTCAGGGAGTGGTGCGCGGTCGCACCGTCGAGGTCGACGGCGGGGATACACGGCTGGAAGCGAGGATCCCAGCTGGCGCGCTGTCCGGCGGGAATCGGCGGTCGGGCCTCGGGCAAGTCCGTGCCACCTCCTTCTGTTCAATCGCCTGAAAACCAACAGGTGGTGGCTCCGACGAGGGCGGTGTCCCCGCATCGAGTCGTACTCCGGTCGGTCCGTGGAGACCGGAAGTGCGGGACGCCCCCGCCCACGCGGGGAAGAGCCCATTCCAGGGCTCTGCAGGCTCCCGACGGGCCACTCCCGCAGTGAGCGGGAAGCGCTTCGCCGGCCTTGATGGTCCTTGTTGGTTCAAGTACTCGATCACTCGGCCCGATGGCACCTACGTAAAGGTCTAAAATCAGGGATTGCCGATGTCTCGGCACCCCTGGCAGTACCCCACCGGGAGACCGGCGGGATGCGCGTGGTTCCCGTCCCGTGAGCGCGGAACGGGAACCACTCACTGCTGGGGTCGGCCGTTCTCGACGCCTAGGTTGCGTCGAGAACGGTCATTTACCAGAGGTAGTCGACCACCTTGGCCATTACTGCGCTGACCACTCCGGCCACCAGGATGAGGAACAGCTCCTCCCTGCGGCGCCCCAGCCACTTACGTGCTGCTTTTCCCATGCCACTCCTTCCGCTTCGGGGTCTGCAGCTCTGCGACCGCAGAGCTGCAGGCAACGCTGCGGCTTGAGCGGGTGGCAACACAGGAATGTTCTACAGCAACGCCCGCTCTTGAGGGCAGATTTCAAGACATCGATGCTTCGGTAGCGAATGTCACACACCCATCAAGCGCACTACAGGCCCCCGAGTTCCAGTGCAAGGCCGTGCACTCGATTCGCTTGATCAAGGCCCGCGACAAGCGCCGGTGCGGTCGGTGCGTGCGGCATCGGATGCCTTCCCCGCGCTCAACGCGGTCGTCGACGCACAAGGATGCTGAGCGTCGTCCGCGCGTCCTTGCGGCGATCCTGTGCGGAGGCGAGGACGGATACGAGGGCAACGGTGAGCAGGGCGACCGCATAGAGTAGGCCGGCAATCCCACTCAACAGCAGGGTGTAAGGCAGAAGTTGGGGGAGCTGGGACATGGGCCATCCTTCTGGCGGGAGCTGGTTTCGGCTGCTGTGGTGAGGGCTCCAGACTGACGGCGGCGGCCTTGTGCCGTGAAGTTGCGCCGACCATTGCGCCACGGTTTCCGCAGGTCAAGCGCCTGAGGTCGTACAACGGAGGCCGAGTTTTCCGCGCAGCGAACACGGACGGGAGCGGGCTGGTGAAGGGTTCAGCCAGACGTGCGAGGAACAAGCTGCACAGAATGCTGCAGGAGACGTGGAACTCCGAGAGGCTCACTTATGACGGCGTGGCCAAGGAGTTGGATGTCCCTCGCTCGACGCTGCAGAGCTGGATCGGGGGGAAGACGGTCCCCTCGCCGGATCGAGTGCGTGACTTCTTGGCCGTAGTGGCCAGGTCGCAGAGCGCGCACAGCACCCCGACGTACTCGGACGCCGAGTGGGAAGCCACCTTGCGGGCCGCGAAGGAGGAGGCAAGAGGCGCGCAGCACGAGCAGATCTCTGTGAACCGGCGGCAGGCGGACCCCGGCCTTCGCTTCATCGGGTTGCACGGTTCGGCCCCCGAGGTTTCCGTGACCGAGATCCGCGCGCGGGCGAACGAACGTACGGAGATGAAGGTGTTTGTCCAGGAATCCCGTCCCGGGGCACCGTCCTACCTGTGCTGGCACGCCGACGGCCCCGTGGGCAAGACGACGCTGCTCGCCGGTTACGTCCGTCAGAAACCCCCCATCGGTAGCGACATCCTGACCTTCTTCGTCTCAGCGGCCCATGGCACGGACACGCGAGCCGAGTTCGAGAACGAGATCGCCGGCCAGATCGACCGTTTTCTCGGCAGGTCAGGGAGCCCGGTCCCAAAGGGTGCCCGGGCGTGGAACGCCCTCTTCGCCGAAGCGGCCGCCAAGAGCGCGAGGTGCGGACGGAACCTTCTGCTCGTGGTCGACGGACTTGACGACGATGTGGCCTGGTCGGGCCACGTGTCCGGGCCGGGCCTGGCAGGCAAGGGCGGGACTCCGAAGCCCAGGGCCCACTTCGGGGGCAAACCCGAGAGCCCGGCCCGAGTCGTACGGAGACCAGCGAGCAAGAGCATCGCCGCGCTTCTGCCCTCCCTCCCCCCGCCCAATATGCGCGTCATCGTCTCTCTCCGGCGCTGTGCCCCCCTTCCCCGCGACGTTTCCGAGAAGCGGCATCCGCTGCGTCAGAGCCGTCATCTGCGAACGCTCCTGCCCATCGTCGGGGTACCGAAGCGCCGGCAGCCACCACCCGACGCCGCTGCGCTGGGCGAACCGGTCGCGGCGCTGCTGGCTGTGGCGGACGGCGGCCTACGGACCACGGATCTGGCGGAGCTGACCGGGCTCTCCGCAGACCATCTTGACCGCTTGGTGCAGGGCCCGGCGGGGCGCGCCCTCGTGACCGAGGATCCACTGCTCGGGACGTATGCCTTGGCGGACTCTCACCTCGTGCGCGCGGTGCGCGAGGACTTGGGAGAGGCCACGGTCCTGCGGTACACCGAGGAACTGCTGATCTGGTCGCGGAGGTGGCACGCGGCCGGATGGCCGGACGACACTCCTCCGTACCCTTTGAGACATCAGCTCCGCCTGCTGACCGGTACCGCCGAACGCGCGGCGTACATCCTCGACTTGCTCCGTCTGCGTCAGCTCGCCCGCACAGTCGGGCCGGACATCCCGCTCGCCCAGCTGGACTCCTTCGAGAGGGAGATCAGTGCGACGGCGGACATCACATCCGACGCCGACCGTCTGGCGACACTCACCTCCCTATACGGTGCGCGGTCCCTGCTGCGCCGGGCGCACGACACGTACGTGCCCGACGGAGCCCCGGCTCTTTACGTCAGGCTCGGGGATGCCGAGCGCGCACGTGGCTTGGCCCGCTCCGCGCCCACGGCCGTCGACAGGGCCGTACACCTGGCGGACATGGCGGTGGAACTGGCGTACGCGGGACAGCCCTCCGTGGGACGGGCCAACCTGAATGCCGATGCCCTCGTGCGGGAGACAGCGGAGTGGCTGGCCCGGGACCGTGCGCATCAGGGTTATACCGGTGCCTTCCGAGACCCCGAGCCGTACGTACGACTCCTCTGCGCCGCCGGGACGCTCGCCCGTCTGAACGGTCCCGGCGCCGCCCGGCCCATATTCCGCGCAGTGCTCCAGGGCCCAGCGGCTGGGACAGCAGCGATCACCGAGGCGGCGGGGAAACTGGATGCCGTCATGACGCTGTACTCCCGGGCGGAGACGCTCAGCGCGGGTGACCTGCGCGCCCGGACCGCGGCAGTGGAACTCTACGGCGCGTTGGCGCAGGTAGCGCCCTACCTCGGCCGCTACGCCGGTAATCGCATCGAGGCCGTCTGCGAGGAGCTCGGCGACACGGAAGGACTGAGATCGGTCGACGTCCTGGCCACCGCGGCGTCTGTGCTCGTCGCTCTGCCCGCCAAGCGACACCGCCGGGCCGCCGAACAGCTGCGGAAGGCCCGAGCCCGGATGCATCAGGCGATCGAGGCGCTGAGGGACTCCGATTCCCCGTCCGATGCCTTGTCCGAAGCTGATCGCGCCCACCTGCGACGCGAACTCGCTGGGACACTGGAGCGCCTGGCCATGGCCACAGTGGCCATGGAGGCGATGGGCGACCCTGACGGCATCAGGCATCAGATGGAGGCAGTACCGGAAGACCATCGCGTCGGGATGCTCGGTGACCCCCTGCTGGAACGGGCGCAATCGATCCTTGATGCAGCTGAGATCGAGAGGGCGCGACGGGCCGACAAGACAGCGCAGGCGGCTGCCGAGAAGAGCGAGATGGAGCGCAAGGCAAAGCGCAGGAAAGATGATGCCGAACGGGCGGTGTTGAGAAAGGCGCGGATGGCCCACAGTGCACAAGTCACCCAGACGCCACAGCCCACACAGACAGAACCCGAGGACACACGGTCTTCCTCCCCGCCCCGCCGCCCTAACCCGCACCGGCGATCGACCGGCCTGCTGCGCCCCGGCGACGGCCCGTACCCCGATCGCCCGGAGCAGCCTCTTCTTCCCCTGCTTCTAGAGGCGGACGACCAGGTGAGCGCGGGTCATCTCCTCCGCGCCCGGGAACTTCTGGAGGCGGCCCTGCGAAGCCGCCCTGCAGCACAGCCCGCAAGCTCCTCGTATCTCCCCGAAGGCTGGACTGTAGAACTCTGCCAGGCCATGGGCGCGGCAGGCGCATCGGACGAGGCCGAAGCACTCGTGCAGCACCTGCCTGACACACATGCCCGCGCGCGGCACCTGGCGGCTTTCTCCCTCGGTTGTTCCCTCGCCGGACACGATGATCCGGGCACCCGCTACGCCCGAGCGGCGGCCAGGCTGGTACTCGCCGGAACCGCCCCCGATCTGGCTAACGCCGTGGCCCAGGCTCTCGCCCATGCCGGGGACGAGGCCGCGGCCACGGCGATGGCAACGGGAGATACCGCGCAACGGCTGCAGGCGCTGACGGCCGTCGCCGCCGGGCTCGTACGACACTGCCCGGAGGCGGCGGCACGCGTCGCCGAGCCGCTGGTGGAGGTCCTCGCACGGCGGATGGGGACGGGTAGCCCACATGTTCCTCTCCCCGAGCTGGCGGCGCTGCTTCTTGCCTTCCCGGATGTCCGGAACCCAGCCCCCCGGCTGAGCGACGTGCTTGGCCGGGCTGCGCACCGCGTGGCTGCGCCCTCCATGGCGGCGCCGGCATGGTCGATGGCCGTCCTTGCCCTGCTGGAACGGCTCCGTTGCCTTCCGGACGAAGCCGTGAGCGCCGTCGAAAGTTCGGTCGGCAGATGGCGGCGCGCCCGTCACTCGGGACCGCAGCCCCCTGCGGAACTGGCACTCCTGGCAGCGGTGAACGGCGACACCGCCGCTGTGTTGCGGCACGCCGACGCGGCGCGGACGCCGGACGGCCGGGCGACGGCGCTTGGTACCGCCGCCACGCACCTGGCGGGCACCCAGGTGGCGCCGGCCGCAGACAGCGGTGCCCACGACCGGGTGATCCGGACCTGCCTGGCACTGGCCCGAGCCGCCGACCACGGCAGTCCTCCCGCTGAGGAGACGGCCCGGGACATCGTGCTGGAGCTCTTGCGATCCGACGCGTGGACTCGCACGATCCCGCTGCTCCCCTCACTCGCCCCTGGGGCGCTGGGGTATCTGGGCGCCATGGCGAGGGACATGACCGTCCTACGGAAGCATCCGCTGATGGAGGCACGTCGACTTGAGGGGGGAGAGCCCTGAGGCTCGGTCGTCTCGGGGCGCTTGCTTCGACGGAGCCTATGCGGGCTTCCTCGAACGGATCGGGCGCTGTGAGAGTCCGGGGCGCATGAGTCGGCTGGTGTGACCTCGCCCTGTCTACTTCAGCACGCCGACAACCGGGTTGACTGTCAGCCTTGGAAACAGGTGGCGTTCGGCGAGGCGGAGCGGCGCGCTACCCGCCCTGCGATGATCACATGGCTTCCGCAGAGCTTCGACCAGTCGTCGCGGTCGGAGATCAGGACGACCACGGGGCCGGAACCCGGACCATCGAGTCCTCCGGGCTGACCGATTCCACCCGCAGTCGGGAGAGGGCCCATCGTAATCGTGCCAGGTCCGTCATTCCCCTGTGCTGCTTCGACGACAGTGAGTGCGGAGACAAGGACAGGAGTTCCGACGTACCGGGATGGTTCGATGCGATCCGCCATCCTGCGGTCGTTGCGCAGGAGGAGGGAGAGCGCCTTCCGGCATCAGCGAGCCAGCCAGCTGCTGGGACGTGCGAGGGCGCCGAGAGCGCTTGAGAGCCGGTGTAGCGGCTCCGGCGGGGCCCACTGACCTCGCGTCAACCAGGTCACAATCACCGAAGTGAGGCGGCCCGCCCGCAGGGCGGTCTGTGGCGGCCGTGCTTCGTGCACGCGTGATCACGCGTGCACGATCCTCGTCGTGCAACGATGGAGGTATGAACCGACTGGCAAAATCCCAGTCGCCCTATCTCCTCCAGCACGCCTCCAATCCTGTGGACTGGTGGCCATGGGGAGAGGAGGCGATGCAAGAGGCCAAGCGGCGCGACGTACCCATCCTTCTCTCGGTGGGATATTCGTCGTGCCACTTAGGTCCGCTGACCACTGGTGCCACGTCATGGCCCACGAAAGTTTCGAGGACCCCGGCACCGCCGCGCTGCTCAACGACCACTTCGTGGCCGTGAAGGTCGACCGGGAGGAGCGGCCGGATGTCGACGCCGTCTATATGGAGGCCGTCCAGGCCGCCACCGGGCAGGGCGGCTGGCCCATGACGGTTTTTCTCACGCCCGACGCCGAGCCCTTCTACTTCGGCACGTACTTCCCGCCCGCGCCGCGTCATGGCATGCCGTCCTTCCCGCAGGTTCTGGAGGGTGTGCGGAGTGCCTGGGCCGACCGCCGCGAGGAGGTCGGTGAGGTCGCCGGGCGGATCGCCGCCGATCTGGCGGGGCGCTCGATGTCCGGGGCGTTGTCACCGGACCGGCGGCCGCCGGGCCCGGAGGAGCTGCATACGGCGCTGATGGGCCTGACCCGGGAGTTCGACGCGGTGCACGGCGGATTCGGCGGTGCGCCCAAGTTCCCGCCGTCCATGGTGCTGGAGTTCCTGCTCCGCCACCACGCGCGCACCGGTTCGGCGGCGGCGCTGGAGATGGTGCAGGCGACCTGTGCGGCGATGGCCCGCGGCGGTATCTACGACCAGCTCGGCGGCGGTTTCGCGCGCTATGCGGTGGACGCCACCTGGACCGTGCCCCACTTCGAGAAAATGCTCTACGACAACGCTCTCCTCTGCCGGACCTACGCGCACCTGTGGCGGGCCACCGGCTCGGATCTGGCCCGCCGGATCGCCGTCGAGACCGCCGACTTCATGGTGCGCGAGCTCCGTACGGAACAGGGCGGCTTCGCCTCTGCGCTCGATGCGGACAGCGACGACGGTACGGGCGCGCACACCGAGGGCGCGTACTACGTGTGGACGCCCGAGCAGCTGCGGGCGGTGCTCGGTGCGGAGGATGCCGAGTTCGCCGCGGGGTACTTCGGGGTGACCCCCGAGGGCACGTTCGAGGAGGGCGCCTCGGTCCTCCAGCTCCCGGACACGGAGGGTCTGGTGGACGCCGAGCGGGTCGTCTCCGTCACGCGGCGGCTGCTCGCGGCCCGTGCGCGGCGGCCGCGTCCCGCACGGGACGACAAGATCGTCGCCTCCTGGAACGGGCTGGCCGTCGCCGCGCTCGCCGAGACCGGTGCGTACTTCGACCGCCCCGACCTGATCCAGGCCGCCACCGACGCCGCCGACCTCCTGATCCGCGTCCACATGGACTGGCAGGCCCGGTTGCACCGCACCTCGCGCGACGGCGTGGCCGGGGCCAACTCCGGTGTCCTGGAGGATTACGCGAACGTCGCCGAGGGCCTCCTGACGCTGGGCTCGGTCACGGGGGAGGGGGTCTGGGCGGAGTTCGCGGGCTTCTTCCTGGACACCGTGCTGGTCCAGTTCAGCGCCGAGGACGGTTCGCTCTACGACACCGCCGCCGACGCGGAGCCGCTGATCCGCCGCCCCCAGGACCCGACCGACAACGCCACGCCCTCCGGCTGGACGGCCGCCGCCGGGGCGCTGCTCTCGTACGCGGCGCTGACCGGCAGCGCCCTCCACCGGGACGCCGCGGAACGCGCCCTGGGGGTCGTCACGGCGCTCGGCGGGCGGGCCCCGCGCTTCATCGGATGGGGGCTCGCGGTCGCCGAGGCCGCACTCGACGGGCCGCGCGAGGTCGCGGTCGTCGGCCCCCCGGACGACCCGGCCACCCGGGCCCTGCACCGCGCCGCGCTGCTCGGCACCGCCCCGGGGGCGGTCGTCGCGCTCGGCGCGCCGGGGTCCGACGACGCCCGCGAGGTGGTGCTGCTCCAGGACCGCCCGCTGGTCGACGGACGGCCGGCCGCGTACGTCTGCCGTAACTTCACCTGCGACCGGCCGACGACGGACCCGGAGGAGCTGGCGGAGCGGCTGCGGGGGTGAGGACGGGCGGGAGAGCTCCGAAAACCCATGGTGGGTGTGCGTGTCGCAATCCACGGCCGGTCGGCATCTTCCCGTCGTCGCCCGTAGGACGGCCCCGCGGCGTCCGGTGCGTGCTCTCGGTGTGCCGGGCGGAAGTCCTTGTACCGGAGTACCGGGGCTTTCGCTCGGTGCGGCGAGAGTGCGTGCCCGGCGTAGCGAGGCAGACCGGAAGGTGACGACAGGCCCTAGCCTCGGGCGATGACGAATCGTACGCATCGTGAAGTCCGCCTGGCCGCCCGCCCGCAGGGGCCGGTCACCGATGACCTCTTCGAGATCGTGACGGTGCCGGTCCCGGAACCGGGGCCCGGTCAGGTGCTCGTACGCAACACGCTCATGGGCGTCGCCGCCGTGATGCGCACCCAGATGGACGAGATCAGCGAGGTGCCGGTGCCCGGTTTCGGGCTCGGCGAGCCGCTGTACGGGCCGGCCGTCGGCGAGGTGGTCACCGCCAACGGGACCGGCCTCGTCCCCGGTGACCTGGTGCAGCACAACTCCGGCTGGCGTGAGTACGCCGTGCTGGACGCCGCCGCGGCGCAGCGGCTCGACCCCGGCCTGCTGCCCGACCCGGCGGGTTATCTCTCGCAGGGCCCCACCGCCTGGATGGGCGTGGTGCGGGGCGCCGAAGTGCGCCCCGGGGACACGGTGTTCGTCACCGGGGCGGCGGCGGCGTGGGCTCGCTCGCCGGCCAGATCGCCCGGCTGCGGGGCGCGACCCGGATCATCGGCAGCACGGGCTCACCGGAGAAGGCCGACCGGCTCCGCGCGGAACTGGGCTACGACGCCGTGGTGATCCGCGGCGCCGGTCCCGTCGAGGAGCAGCTGCGCGCGGCCGCCCCGGAGGGCATCGACGCGCTCTTCGACAACGTCGGCGGCGAGCAGCTGCAGGCCGCCATCGCGGTCGCCGTACGGGGCGCCCGCTTCGCGCTCGTCGGCGCGCTGGCCGGCCAGCTCGCCGGTGCCGGTCCGCGCACCACCGAGATCGACACGCTAGCGGTGATCTCCCGTGGCATCACGTTGCGCGGCGTCGCGCTGTACGACCACCGGGATCTGATCCCGGAGTGGCTCACGCAGTTCGGACGGGGCCTGCGTGACGGCACACTCACCTTCCCGCACACCCGTCTGCGGGGCATCGACCAGGCGCCGCGCGCACTGCGTGAGCTGATCGGCGGGCGCCATCTGGGCGCGGTACTCGTCGAGTTGTGAGCGGGCGGGGCACCGGCGGGCCGCGGTTGTAGCGTGCCAGGATGCAGACTTTGCTCGGGCACCTGTCCCTCGTCCAGGAAGCCGCCTCGCTACGGGACGGCACGGCCGGCCCCGCCGACGCGGTGCGCCGCTGCTGCGACCGTATCGACGCCATCGACTCCCGGGTGCGCGCCTTCGTGCCGGAACCGGAGCGGCGCGCCCGACTGCTGGCGGCGGCGCGGGAGTTGGCGGCTGGCCCGCGGGACGTGGCCGGTCGGCCCGCCCTGTACGGCATCCCCGTCGGCGTCAAGGACATCGTGCACGTCGACGGGCTGCCCACCCGTGCGGGCGCCACGCTGCCGCCCGAGGTGCTCGGCGGTGCGCAGGCCACCGTGGTGGACCGGCTGCGCGCCGCCGGGGCGCTGATCGCGGGCAAGACCGTGACCGCGGAGTTCGCCGTCACGGCGCCCGGACCGACCCGCAATCCGCACAACCTGGCGCATACCCCCGGCGGTTCGAGCAGCGGCTCGGCGGCCGCGGTCGCCGCCGGTATGGTGCCGCTGGCCATCGGGACGCAGACCATCGGCTCGGTGATCCGCCCCGCCGCGTACTGCGGTGTGGTCGGTTTCAAACCGACGTACGGGCGGATCCCCATCGACGGGGTGATCCCCAATGCCGTCAGTTTCGACACCCTCGGGTGCTATGCCACGGACGTCGCCGGTGTCGCCCTCGCCGCTTCGGTGCTGTGCGACGGATGGCGGGGCGCGGCGGCGGGCACCGGGGCGGACGCGGGTGAGGGCGCGGCCCCGGGTGCGGCGGGCCGCCCGGTGCTGGGCGTGCCGGTGGGTCCCTATCTGGAGCGCGCCGACGCCGTCGCCCTGCGCGCCTTCGCGGAGCAGCGGGAACTGTTGCGCGCGGCCGGGTACGCCGTGCGCGAGGTGCCCGTGATGGACGACTTCGCGGAGATCGTCGAGCAGCTGTTCACGATGAACCGCTACGAGGTCGCGCGCGCCCACGCCGAGTGGTTCGCGCGCTTCGGCGACCGCTACCGGCCGGAGACGGCCGCGGCCGTCCGCGAGGGTCAGCCGATCGGGGACGCCGGCTACGAGGCGGCCCGGATCCGGCGCGCCGCGTTCCGCGCGCGACTCGCGGCGGACGCCGAAGCGGCCGGTATCGACCTGTGGATCTCCCCGTCGGCCACCGGGCCCGCGCCCGCCGACCTCACCACCACGGGAGCGTCGGTCATGTGCCTGCCGTGGAGCAACGCCGGGCTGCCGTCCGTCAGCCTGCCCGCCGGCCGGGCTTCGAGCGGTCTGCCGCTCGGACTCCAGCTCGTCGGCGGCGCCGGTGCGGACGAGGCGCTGCTGGACGCCGCGGCGGGGATCGAAGGCGCGCTGCGCGAGGGCGGGCGGTAGGGGGCGCGCCCGCCGTCAGAGGGTGAGTCCGTGGGTGAGGACGTCGAAGGTCTCGTTGATCAGCGTCTCCAGGTCGTCGGAGTGGCCGTCCTCGGCCCAGCGCAGCAGCGCCTCCTGAAGGGCCGCCAGGACGGCCGCGCTGATGACCCGCACGGCCAGGTCGCCCGTCGGGCGTCCGGAGCGTTCGGCCACCACGGCGCTGATCATCCGGGCGTCCCGTGCGGTGTGCTCCGCGGCCCGGCCCCGGAGGGCGGGTACGTCGCGTACCAGCCGGGTGCGCTGGACGAGTTCGGCGCGGTCCCGGGCGTTGCTCCGGCCCAGTGTCTCGACGGCGATCCGCCGCAGCGATTCGACCACCGGCTCGGTCGCGGGCCGGTCGCGGATGGCGGCCTCCAGCACGGTGTCGTACTCGTCCGTCAGCACGATGTCCTCCTTGGTGGGGAAGTAGCGGAAGACGGTGCTGGGTGAGACGTCCGCGGCCTCGGCGATCTGGTCGACGGGGGTCGCGTCGTAGCCCTGCTTCTCGAAGAGCCGGTAGGCGGCCCGGCGGATGGCCTGCCGGGTCTGCATCTTCTTCCGCTCGCGCAGCCCGGTCTTCGGCGCCTTGGGCGGGGTGGCGGTGGAGGTACGTGCGGTGACCATGAAGGTCATTGTCGGGTACCAGGTGTCCCAGTGGCCACGGTCGTGCCGTGCGCGGATCCGTTCCCGCCACCCCGGCCGGAGGTGGGTGCCGCACCGTCACGAGGAGTCGTGACGTCCGGTGCGCCGCCGGGAGTTGGCTTGAACGGGGAGTGACTCTCAAAAGACGCTGACTGTCAAATATTAATGAAACCCTGGCTGCCGATGGTGTGTGTCACGCTCCGGCCGGGGAATGGTTACTGTCAGTGACGATCGAGGGGGTGCTGGGGATGCGACCCGCAATTCATCTGTACGCCGCGCTCGCGGCCGCGCTCTGTGTCGGCGGTTTTCTCCTGGGGGGCAGCGCGCTGGTCTTCGCCCTGGTGCCGGCCGGGGTGGCGGTCCTGACATGGCGAGTGGCCGCGGCCTCGCGGCCGCGGCCACGATGGCGCGGAAGACCGGGCGTGCCGGCGCGGCGGCGGGCCGCCTCAGGCGTGCGAATACGCCACCAGTGAGATGCCGACGTAGTGCACCACGAAGGCCGCCAGCGTGAGGGAGTGGAAGACCTCGTGGAAGCCGAACCACCGCGGTGACGGGTTGGGGCGCTTGATCCCGTAGATCACGCCGCCCGCGCTGTAGAGCAGTCCGCCGACGATCACCAGCACCAGTACGGCGATACCGCCTGCGCGCAGGAAGTCGGGGAGGAAGAAGACGGCGGCCCAGCCCATGGCGATGTAGCAGGGGGTGTAGAGCCAGCGTGGCGCGCCGACCCAGAAGACGCGGAAGACGATTCCGGCCAGTGCGGCCGCCCAGACGGCCCAGAGCAGCGTCTGGCCGCGGGAGCCGGGCACGAGCAGCATCGTCAGCGGCGTATAGGTGCCCGCGATGATCAGGAAGATGTTGGCGTGGTCGAGCCGGCGCAGGATGCCGTCGGCCCGCGGCCCCCAGTTCCCGCGGTGGTAGAGCGCGCTGACCCCGAAGAGCAGGCAGGCGGTGAGCGTGTAGATGCCGCAGGCCACGCGGCCGCGGGTGCTGTCCGCGAGCGCGGTCAGTATGACGCCGGAGAAGAGGACGGCGGGGAACATCCCGGCGTGCAGCCACCCCCGCAGTTTCGGCTTGAGCGGCGCGGCCGCCGCGGCGACCGCGGAGACTGTGCCGGCCGCGGGAGGCGCGGGGGGAAGGTGGCTCTCGGCGGCGTCGGACGCGGAAGTCATGGCGCAATGTTACCTACGCCACCGTAAGTTACGGATTCACCGGGAAGTGGTGACGGTCACGAGAACACCCCCTGGACAGAAGACGGCCACAGTCGGATGATCAAATGAGTGCGGTCGGCACCGGATGAGCGGTCACGAAGCATCCGGGTCGCAGCCCCCAAGGGGTCGACGTCCAAAAGAAGCGGATTTTTCCCGGTAAAGCGGGCATGGATCCGTCCACACCCTCATCTAGGAGCGATCGTGGCGCGCGACAACGCGGCTCCCTCCCCTCAGCACTCAGACGGGCTCCGTGCCGGGGGCAACCCCGTCCCGACCCGTCACCAGGACCTCCTCTCCTGGGTCGATGAGATCGCGGCGATCACCCAGCCCGACCGGGTCGTCTGGTGTGACGGCTCGGAGGCGGAGTACGAGCGACTGTGCGAAGAGCTCGTCGACAAGGGCACCTTCAAGAAGCTCGACCCCATCAAGCGTCCCAACTCGTACTACGCCGCCTCCGACCCCCAGGACGTCGCGCGAGTGGAGGACCGTACCTTCATCTGCTCGCAGAAGGAGGAGGACGCGGGCCCGACCAACCACTGGAAGGCCCCCGCCGAGATGCGGGAGATCTTCGCCGGCTCGGACGGCATCTTCCGCGGCGCGATGCGCGGCCGGACGATGTACGTCGTCCCGTTCTGTATGGGCCCGCTGGGCTCCCCGCTCTCCGCCATCGGCGTGGAGATCACCGACTCGGCCTATGTCGCCGTCTCGATGCGCACCATGACGCGGATGGGCCAGGCGGTCCTCGACGAGCTGGGCGACGACGGCTTCTTCGTCAAGGCGGTGCACACCCTCGGCGCCCCCCTGGCGGACGGCCAGGCCGATGTGCCGTGGCCCTGCAACACCACCAAGTACATCTCGCACTTCCCCGAGGACCGCGAGATCTGGTCCTACGGCTCCGGCTACGGCGGCAATGCCCTGCTGGGCAAGAAGTGCTACGCGCTGCGCATCGCCTCCGTGATGGCGCGCGACGAGGGCTGGCTCGCCGAGCACATGCTGATCCTCAAGCTCACCCCGCCGCAGGGTGAGTCCAAGTACGTCGCCGCCGCGTTCCCCAGCGCCTGCGGCAAGACCAACCTCGCGATGCTGGAGCCCACGATCTCCGGCTGGACGGTCGAGACGATCGGCGACGACATCGCCTGGATGCGCTTCGGCGAGGACGGCCGCCTCTACGCGATCAACCCCGAGGCCGGTTTCTTCGGTGTCGCGCCCGGCACCGGCGAGCACACCAACGCCAACGCCATGAAGACGATGTGGGGCAACTCCGTCTTCACCAACGTCGCGCTCACCGACGACGGCGACGTGTGGTGGGAGGGCATGACCGAGGAACTGCCCGCCCACCTCACGGACTGGAAGGGCAACGACTGGACCCCCGCGTCCGAGACCCCGGCGGCGCACCCCAACGCCCGCTTCACCGTCCCGGCCGGCCAGTGCCCGATCATCGCGCCCGAGTGGGAGGACCCCAAGGGCGTGCCGATCTCGGCGATCCTCTTCGGCGGGCGCCGCGCCAGCGCCGTACCGCTGGTGACCGAGTCGCGGGACTGGCAGCACGGCGTCTTCCTCGGCGCCAACGTCGCCAGCGAGAAGACCGCGGCGGCCGAGGGCAAGGTCGGCGAGCTGCGCCGCGACCCGTTCGCCATGCTGCCGTTCTGCGGCTACAACATGGGCGACTACATGGGCCACTGGATCAACGTCGGCAAGACCGCCGCGGCCCGGGGCGACGAGGCCAAGCTGCCGAAGATCTACTACGTCAACTGGTTCCGCAAGGACGACTCGGGCCGCTTCGTATGGCCGGGCTTCGGCGAGAACAGCCGGGTGCTCAAGTGGATCGTCGGGCGGCTGGAGGGTACGGCCGAGGGCGTCGAGACCCCCATCGGCGTCCTGCCCGCGAAGGGCTCGCTGGACACCGAGGGCCTCGACCTGGCCGACGCGGACCTCGACTTCCTGCTCTCCGTGGACAAGGACATCTGGCGCGACGAGGCGGCGCTGATCCCCGAGCACCTCAACACCTTCGGTGACCACACGCCGAAGGAGCTGTGGGACGAGTACCGCACGCTGGTCCAGCGGCTCGGCTGACCGGTGGACGGTGGCTGCCGCCCGGCGGCCACCGCGCACCCTGCGTCCGGGGCCCCGCACCGAGTGCGGGGCCCCGGACGTATGTCCCGACCGTGCGGCGTCGGCGTCCGGGGCGGAAGCGAGGGGCCGGGCGCCGTGCCTCAGGCCGAGGCGAGATCCGGCTGGTTCGCGCTGTGCGCCTCCAGGCGCTCGGCCGCCAGGGTCATCGCCGCCGTGTTCCCCCGGGACGTGGCGACCACCAGGGCGTTTCCGGCGAGGGTGCGGGCGCGGTGGTGCAGGGCCGGGATGCGGGACGGGTCGCCGCCGGCGGTCGGTTCGGCGCGCAGCGGGGAGCGGCCGCCGGACAGCCGCGCGACCTGCCCGGCGATGCGGTCGGCGGCAGCGGTCAGCTCGGCACCGGCGTGAGGCGTCAGGGCGCGCAGTTCGTCGGTGACGGTCAGCAGTGCGGTGAGGTGGCCGGCGAGCCGGATGTCCAGCTCCTCCTCGCGGGAGCGGTGCGGGATCTCCGGGGCGGCGGCCATGGTGTGGACCGACTTGGTGCGGATCGGTTCGTACATGGGACGGCCTCCTGAAAACGTCTAGGAAGCCATCCTAGCTTAGACACTGTCTAAAGTTGTGTTGGGTGTAGAACTCTTTCCGGGCCGGTGTCGTCCGGCCGGGGCCGTCCCGGACCGCCGTTGCCGGCCGGTCAGTGCTGGCCGTAGCCGTCGAGGAAGGTGCCGATGCGGGTGACGGCCTCGGTCAGATCGTCCTTGCTGGGGAGGGTGACCAGGCGGAAGTGGTCGGGCTCGGGCCAGTTGAAGCCGGTGCCGTGCACGATCATGATCTTCTCGGCGCGCAGCAGGTCCAGCACCATCTGCCGGTCGTCCTTGATCTTGTAGACCTTCGGGTCGAGCCGCGGGAAGGCGTACAGCGCGCCCTTCGGCTTGACGCAGCTGACGCCCGGGATCTGGGTGAGCAGCTCGTACGCCGTATCGCGCTGCTGGAGCAGCCGGCCGCCGGGGAGCACCAGATCGTTGATCGACTGACGGCCGCCGAGGGCGGTGGCGACGGCGTGCTGGGCCGGCATGTTGGCGCACAGCCGCATATTGGCGAGGATCGTCAGGCCCTCGATGTACGAGGTGGCGTGCGCCTTCGGGCCGCAGACCGCCAGCCAGCCGCTGCGGTAGCCCGCCACCCGGTACGCCTTCGACAGCCCGTTGAAGGTCAGCGTCAGCAGATCGGGGGCGAGTGAGGCGAACGGGGTGTGGGTGGCGCCGTCGTAGAGGATCTTGTCGTAGATCTCGTCGGCGCAGACGATCAGCTGGTGGCGGCGGGCGATCTCCGCGATGCCGCGCAGCAGTTCGTCGTCGTAGACGGCACCCGTGGGGTTGTTGGGGTTGATGACGACGATGGCCTTGGTGCGGTCGGTGACCTTGCTCTCGATGTCGGCGAGATCGGGCATCCAGTCGGCCTGCTCGTCGCAGCGGTAGTGCACGGCCGTACCGCCGGAGAGCGAGACCGAGGCCGTCCACAGCGGGTAGTCCGGGGCCGGGACGAGCACCTCGTCGCCGTTGTCCAGCAGCGCCTGCATCGACATCTGGATCAGCTCGGAGACGCCGTTGCCGAGGTAGATGTCGTCGACCGAGAGATCGATGCCCTTGGTCTGGTAGTGCTGCATCACCGCGCGGCGGGCGGACAGCAGGCCCTTCGCATCGCCGTAACCGTGGGCCGTGGCGACCGAGCGGAGGATGTCCTCCAGGATCTCGGGCGGGCAGTCGAAGCCGAAGGCCGCCGGGTTGCCCGTGTTGAGCTTGAGGATGCGGTGACCCGCCGCCTCCAGCCGCATGGCCTCCTCCAGCACCGGGCCACGGATCTCGTAACAGACATTGGCGAGCTTGGTTGACTGGATCACCTGCATGTCCGCCACTTTACGGGCGCATATCGGCACCCGCCCGGTGTTCTTCCCCACGTCGGACCGCAGATGGTGTGTGGTGCGTCACGGGGTGTGATGGCCGGTGGGTGAGTGGCGGGACGGGCGGGTGGTGGGCGCGCCAGGCGTCCGGGGGCCCGCAGCGGGTCGGCCCAAGTCCCTTCGGGCCCGGCCGCTCCGGCGGTACGCTCCGGGCGGCCGGGGCGCCGCGACCGGCTTGTGCCCACGATCCGGCACCGGGGGGCCGACACAGTGACTTCTTCCGCGGGCCACGCGCCGCACGGGCCGTTCGCCCTGCTCAACGACGAGCCGGTGGCCGAGACCGGGGCGGATCTGCTCGGCGCGGGCCGGGCCGCCCGCCAGCTCGCCGGGCTGCTGGCCGCCTCCCGCCCCTCCACCCCCTTCACCCTCGCCGTCGACGCCGGCTGGGGCATGGGCAAGAGCAGCCTGATGCGGCTGGTCGACGCGGAGCTGAGGCAGGCGCCCGCGGTGCACACCGTCTGGTACAACGCCTGGACCTCCACCGGCGCCGACGCGCTGGAGGGGCTGATCAAGTCCGTCCTGATGCGCTTCGACCGGCGGGTGCTCCGGCGCGGTCTGCGGCGGGTCACCGAGCGGCGCGCCCTGCTGCGGGCCGTCCGCGCGCTGACCACGGTCGCCGCCGGGCCGCTGGGCGTGGCGAGCCTGGTCGACGAACTGTGGAAGAGCATGTCCGTCGACTCCCAGGCCCGCAACGAGATGCGCGGCGCGCTCGGCGACCTCGTCCAGGAATGGGCGCAGACCGACGACTTCCGGCCGGGCCGGCTGCTGGTGGTCTTCATCGACGACCTGGACCGCTGTTCGGAGGAGACGGTGCTGGCGGTCTGCGAGGCGGTGAAGGTCTATCTGGACGTGCCGGGGCTGGCGTTCGTCATCGGCTGCGACCGGTCGGCGATGGGACCGAACGGGCTGCTGCGGGACCTGTCGCCGGCCGGTTCGGCGTTCATGGAGAAGATCTTCCAGACCAGTTACCGGATCCCGGCGCCGGACGGCCAGGGGGTCAAGGACTACATCCGGTGGTGCGCGCGGACCGCCGGGGTGGCGCCGCTGCTGGACGACGCGCTGGTGGAGCTGCTGGTGGCGCGTTCGGCGCGCAACCCGCGGCGTATCAAGCGCCTCATGAACGGCTTCGTGCTGGAGGCGACGCTGAACCCGGTCTGGCGCGACTTCGGACCCGGCGCGGTGATCCGCACGCTGCTGCTCCAGTACTTCTATCCCGACTTCTACCGGATGATGACCGGCCCGTCCGGCACGGTGGACGGCGATGTGGTGGCCGAGTTCCGTATCTACCGCGCCGTCCGCCGGACGCTGCTCGCGGCGCCGGGCGGCGTCCCGGCCGAGGAGCTGGAGGTGGTGCGGGGCTTCCTCGCGCGCTACGACCTGCTGCCGCCGGGGCCGCCCGGACCGGCCGGTGACGCGGTGCTGGCCGCACTGGAGCGCCAGTTACCCCGCGAGTTCCCGGACCTGGTGGTCAATCCGGCGTTCACCTCGCTGGTCGACGAACTGGTCGCCCGCCCGGACGCGGGCCAGTTGCTGCTGCGGCTGCGCGAGGGCCCGCGGGGCTCCGCGGCCGCGCCGACCCGGATGTCACCGGAGTGGGAGCCGCTCTGGCGCGAGCTGCCGGCGCCGGTGGTGGACGGCTACGGCCTCGGCGCCGGGTTCGGACCGCCGCTGGCCTGGCCGGGCGCCCGGCCGCCCGGGGAGTACCGGCCGTCACCGGCCCTGCCCCCGGACGTGCCGCAGCAGCCGGGGCCGTGGCAGGTGCCGGAACTCCCGGCGCCCTGGTACGCGCCACCGCCGGCCCCGGACCGGCCCCGGACGCCGGGGCCGGCGGACCTCCCGCTCCCGGAGTACGAGCCTTCGGCGCCGCCCGCCGGGTACCCCCTGCCGGGCGGCTCGCCGCAGGCTGCGCAGTACGGGCAGGCCGGGCCGTACGGACAGCAGCAGTCGCAGGCCGCCCTGTACGGACAGCAGTCGCCGCAGACCGGGTCCGTCCCGCAACTGCCGTACACGCAGCGCACGTTGGAAATCCTGTGGGTGGACGACCGGCCGGAGAACAACGCCATGGAGCGGGAGATGCTGGCGGAGCTCGGCGCGCGGGTGCGGCAGGTGTCCAAGACCGCTGCCGCGCGGACCGCGCTCCGCGGCCGCGCTCCCGATCTGCTGATCTCCGACATCAGCCGGGGCCGGGACCACACCGCGGGGTTCACCATGGTGGCGGAGCTCGCGGCGGAAGGGCTCTACGACGGGCCGGTGATCTTCTACACCTTCCGCCGGAGTCCCGAACGCGAGGAGCGGGCCGCCGAGCTGGGGGCCGCGCTGACCAACGACGCCCGGCAGCTGCGCGAGCTGGTGCTGCGCGCCCGGCCGCCGCGGGCCGGAGGCGCGCCGCCGGCCCCGCCGCCCGCGGACTGACCGCCCCGCCCGGTGCCGCCGGGACTCAGCCCCGCCGCGCCGGCGTCCGGCGCACCGACCGGCCGGCGAGCACCGCCGTGCGGCGCCCGTCCTCGATCACGAAGCGGCCGTCGATCAGGACGTGCGGGATGCCGGACGGCAGGGTGCGCGGGGCGTCGAAGGTCGACTCCGCGGTGACCGTCGCCGGGTCGAAGAGGACCAGGTCGGCGCGGTAGCCCTCGCGGACCAGGCCGCGGTCGGGCAGGCGCAGGCGGGCCGCCGGGCGGGAGGTGAGGTGCGCGACGCAGTCCTCAAGGGTGAGGACGCCCAGCTCGCGGACGTACTTCCCGAGGTACTGGGGGAAGGTGCCGTACGCGCGGGGGTGCGGTTTGTAGCCCTGGAGGATGCCGTCGCTGCCGCCGGTGTGCACCCGGTGGCGCATGATCTCCCGGACGTTCTCCTCGTGGCCGACGTGCTGGAGGATCGTCGAGCCCAGCCGGTCGTTGACGAGCAGCCGCCGGGCGGTGACCCACGGCCGCTCGCCGCGCTCGGCGGCGCTGCGCGCGATCGTCTTGCCGACGCAGCCCGCCAGACCCGGGTCGCTGACGCCGGAGATCTCGATGGTGTCCCATTCGATCGGCACGCCGTGGCAGCCGTCGGCGCCCTCGACCTCCATGACGTGCCGGATGCGTTCCGCCGTCGCGTCGTCCTTGAGCCGCGCCAGGATCGCCTCCGGGCCGCCCTCGCTCGCCCAGCTCGGCAGCATGGCGACCAGGGTCGTACAGCCGGGGGTGTACGGGTAGGTGTCGAGGGAGATGTCGGCGCCGGTGTCCAGTGCCCGGTCCAGCAGCGCGAGCAGTTCGGGCGCGCGGCCCTTGTTGACGCCGAAGTTCATGGTGGCGTGCGCGAGGTGCAGGGCGCAGCCGGCCTCGCGGGTGAGGGCGACCATCTCTTCGTACGCCTGGAGGGCGCCGGCCCCGTAGGAGCGGTGGTGCGGGCAGTAGTAGCCGTCGTAGCGGGCCACTTCCCGGCAGAGTTCGGTCAGTTCGGCGTCGGAGGCGTACATGCCGGGGGTGTAGGTCAGGCCGGAGGAGAGGCCGACGGCGCCCTGCTCCAGGCCCTCGGCGACGAGCCGCCGCATCCGGGCGATCTCGTCGGCGGTGGCGGGGCGGTCGTCCCAGCCCACGGTGAGCATCCGGACGGTGCCCTGCGGGATGAGGTAGGCGGCGTTGACGGCGATGCCGTCGCCGTCGAAGCCGTGGTCGAGGCGGTCCAGGTACTCGCCGACGGTGCGCCAGTCGAAGTCGATGTCGGTGCTGCCGGGTCCGCTGCCGTTCCAGCCGGTGATCTGCGCGCGGACCTCGGCGAGGGTGGTGTCGTCGACGGGCGCGTACGACAGGCCGTCCTGGCCGATGACTTCGAGGGTGACGCCCTGGGCGGCCTTCGCCTCGTGCGACGGGTCGCGGAGCAGCGCGAGATCGCTGTGCGCGTGCATATCGATGAAGCCGGGGGAGAGGGCGAGGCCGTCCGCCGCCACCACGCGGGCGGCGCTCGGGCGCGGGCCGCCGTCCGTCTCGCGGTGGATCTCGGCTATCCGGCCGTCGGCGAGTGCGACATCGGCGCGGTAGGACGGACCGCCGGATCCGTCGATGACGCGTACGTCGCGGAACACGGTGTCCATGGCTGGGGCTGCCTTTCGTGGGGCCGGTGCGGGGTGGCCGCGCGCACGCGGCGGGGCGGGGCGTCCGGCGTCCCGGGACGGGGCCCCCGCCCCGGGACGCCCGTGCGCCTAGAAGAACGTGCGGAGGTAGTCCGTGACCGTGCCGTCGGCCTCGACCAGCGGGATCAGCTGCCATTTGTCGAAGGACGTGCAGGGGTGCGACAGGCCCATGCCGACCCAGTCGCCGACCTCCAGATCCCCGGCGGCCTCGGTCGCGATCCAGGTGTGCTGGTCGGACAGGCCGGTGACGGTGATACCGGCCGCGGGGCGCACGGTGCCGTCCCGGCCGGAGCGGACGACCTGGGCGGTGGGCAGATCGAGGTCGTACGCCGCGTCGCGCTTGCCCGCGTTGAGGAACGCCTGCCCGGGGGAGGGCCGGGAGACGACCTGCGCCCAGAGGCGGAAGGCGGGCTGGAGGGCGCCCTCCTCCGGTACCCGGTTGAAGGGGGTGAGGTGGCGGTAGTGGCCGTCGTCGTGCGAGATGTACGCGCCCGAGCGCAGCAGCTTGAGAACCGGCGTGGACAGCTCCGGAACCTCGGCGAAGACGTCGGCGACCGCGTCGAACCAGGCGCTGCCGCCGGCGCTGAGCACGATCTCGTCGATCCCGGCGAACCGGCCCGCGCCGTCGAACTCCACGGCCAGCGCGAGCAGTCGGCGCAGCCAGGCCAGCACCCGCTCGGGTGTGGCGTCGGGCACTTCGCCCTCGTAGCCGGCGACGCCGACCAGCCGCAGGGTGTCCGTCTCCGCGAGGGCGTCGGCGAGTGCGCGGCATTCGGCCTCGGTACGGGCGCCGGTGCGGGCGCCGTCGCCCGCGCCCAGTTCGATCACGACGTCCACCGGGCGGCGGGCCCCGGCCGCGCGCAGGGCCGCGTCCATCAGCTCGATACCGCGCAGCGAGTCGACGTAGCAGATGAAGCGGAAGTCCGGGTCGGCGTCGAGTTCGGCGGCGAGCCAGCGCAGCGCGGCGGCGTCCACCACCTCGTTGGCCAGGAAGATCCGCTGGATGCCGTAGGCGCGGTAGACGCGGACGTGGGTGGGGACGGCGGCGGTGATGCCCCAGGCGCCGTGCGCCAGCTGGCGGTCGAAGAGCTGTGGTGCCATGGAGGTCTTGCCGTGCGGGGCGAAGGCCAGGCGGTGGTGGGCCGAGTAGCTCTCCATGAGGGCGAGGTTGTGCTCGACCGACTCGGCGGAGAGGGCCAGGACGGGGGTGGTGAACCCGTCCCGGAAGAGGTTGCGGCGCTCGGCGGCCAGTTCGCCGACGGTCCGGCCCTCGGCGTCCGGGGGGAGGGCCTTGAAGCGGTGATCGACCCGTTCGCTGGCGAGTCCGTCCGCGAGCCGCTCGACGGCCATGGGGGCCTCCTCAAAGATCTTGTTGCATTCTGTGCAACGCCCATTGCGTATATCGCTTATAGCTGTCTAACATCCGAGCCAGCACCGGGTCAATGGTGAGAAAACCGTCGGACCAGGCGCCGAACATCGGACGAACATCGTGGAAACCGGCCCGGACCCGGCGACGGGCCGGGCGCGGCACCCCGCGGCAAGCATCGTGCGAACCCGCCCGCCGGTACAACGGCGGCACAGCAAAGGAGCGCAACAGATCGTGACCAGGTCCTCGAACGTCAGCGACACCGTCGGCCCGGACGTCGACGTCGTCTGTCTCGGCGAGTCCATGGTCACCTTCCTGCCCTCCCGGCCCGGCCGCCTCGCGGACGTCCCCTCCTTCGATCGCGACATCGGCGGCGCCGAGTCCAACGTCGCCTGCGCGCTGGCCCGCACCGGCCACACCGCCCGCTGGGTCTCCCGCGTCGGCACCGACGGCTTCGGCGACCACCTCCTGGCCACCATCGCCGGCCACGGCGTCGATGTCTCGCACGTCCAGCGCGACCCCCGGCGCCCCACCGGCATCTACTTCCGCACCGCGGGCGAGCGCGCCACCGGTGTCGCGGGCGAGGAGCCCGGCCGCGCCGAAGTCGTCTACTACCGCGCCGGATCCGCCGCCTCCGCCATGACCCCCGGCCTGCTCGACGCCGACGCCCTGCGCGGCACCCGCATCGTGCACCTCACCGGCATCACCGCGGCCCTCTCCGACGGCTGCCTCGACGTCCTGCGCACCCTCACCCGGCGCACCCCGGGCCGCCCCCTCGTCTCCTTCGACGTCAACTACCGCGTCAGCCTCTGGCGCGACCCGGCCCAGGGCCCCGGCGTCCTGCTGGACCTCGCCCGCGGCTGCGATCTGGTCTTCGTCGGCGAGGACGAGGCCGCGGCCGCCTGGGACCTGCACGGCCCGGCCGCCGTCCGCGCCGCGCTGCCCGAACCGGCCACCCTCGTCATCAAGCAGGGTGCCGAGGGCGCCACCGTCTACGCCCGCCAGGAGGACGGCACCGACACCGTCACCACCGCCCCCGCCCTGGCCGTCGAGGTCGTCGCCCCGGTCGGCGCCGGTGACGCCTTCGCCGCCGGCTTCCTCTCCGCCACCCTCCGCGCGCTGCCCGTCTTCGCCCGGATCCGGCACGGCCACCTGATGGCCGCCGCCTCCCTCACCGTCCCCGGCGACCTCGGCACCCCACCCTCCCGCGCCCTGGCCGACGGCCTGGCCGCCCTCGATTCCGCGGACTGGGGCACACTGCGACTCGGCCCCGGCTGGACGACCGACGGGGTGCGCACCGCACGGGTGGAGGTACCGGCACAGTGAACGAGCGAAGCGAACGAACCAGGAACAGGCGCGCCGCCGCGGCGCGCCCGGCCGAGCACGGCGAGGTCCGGTCATGAGCCAGACAGTCGACCGGGCACTGAGCATCCTGCCGCTGCTCGCGGAGGGACCGGCCAACCTCGAACAGGTCTCGGTCCGGCTCGGCGTGCACAAGTCCACCGCCCTGCGCCTGCTGCGCACGCTGCACGAGCACGGCATCGTCTACCGCCAGCCCGACCAGCGCTACCGCCTCGGCGCCCGGCTGTTCGCGCTCGCCCAGGAAGCCGTCGAGAACCTCGACGTCCGCGAGATCGCCCACCCCCACCTCGTCGCCCTCAACGAGAAGTGCGGACACACCGTCCATCTCGCGGTCTACGAGGAGAACGAGGTCCTCTACATCGACAAGGTGGAGAGCCGCTATCCCGTCCGGATGTACTCCCGGATCGGCAAACCCGTCGCCATCACGGTCGCCGCGGTCGCCAAGCTGCTCCTCGCCGACCTGTCGGAACCCGAGCGCCGCGCCCTCGCGGAGAGGCTCGACTACCCCCTCTACACGCCCCGTTCGACCCCCAGCGCCGCGGCCTTCCTGGCCGAACTCGCCAAGGTCCGCGAACAGGGCTGGGCCACCGACCTCGGTGGCCACGAGGAGTCCATCAACTGCATCGGGGCCCCCATCCGGGGCGCGGACGGACGCCTGGTCGCCGCCATGTCGGTCTCCGCACCGAACGTCGTGGTCACCGCCGATGAACTCCTCACCCTGCTCCCGCTGGTACGCCGCACCGCCGACACCATCAGCCGGGAATACTCCGGTACCGCCATCCCCCAGCCCTCCGCTGGTCCCGCACAGGAAGCCTGAACCCATGACCGAGAAGACCGCGCTCACCCCGGCCACCCACACCACCCCGCCCGCGAAGTTCTCGCACGGCGTCAAGAAGGGCAACATCCTTCAGGTCGCCGGGCAGGTCGGCTTCCTCCCCGCCGTCGAGGGCCAGGCCCCCACCCCGGCCGGACCCACGCTGCGCGAGCAGACCCTCCAGACCTTCGCCAACGTCCAGGCCATCCTCGAAGAGGGCGGCGCGAGCTGGGACGACGTGATGATGATGCGCGTCTACCTCACCGACGTCGACCACTTCGCCGAGATGAACGAGATCTACAACGCCTACTTCGAGGCCGCGGGCCTCAAGGAGGCGCCCGCCGCCCGGACGACCGTCTACGTCGGCCTGCCCAAGGGCCTGCTCATCGAGATCGACGCCCTCGCGGTCCTGAGCTGAGGCTCCGGCCCCCTTGCCCCGCCTGCCGTTAGCGCCACCGCAAGCGCACCGAATGCCGCACGGCGCGGCGCCCCGTACCGACGGGGCGCCGTGCCGCGGTCCCCCCTGCCTGGAAATTCTCTGACTGACAACGGAGTCACCTCGTGTTCCTCGCTGCCGCGGCCCCCACCGCCCCGCCACCGCACACCGGCGGACTGCTCGCCCTGATACCGGGCACGGCCGGACTGCTCACCGTCGCCGCCCTGGGCATCGCCCTCCTGCTCTTCCTGATCATCAAGGTCAGGCTCCAGCCCTTCGTGGCGCTGCTCGGCGTCTCCATCGTCGTCGGCCTCGGCGCCGGGCTGTCGGTCACCGAACTCTTCGGCACCGTCCAGAAGTCCGACGTCGTCTCGATGATCGAGTCCGGGATGGGCGGCATCCTCGGACACGTCGCGATCATCATCGGCCTGGGCACCATGCTCGGCGCGATCCTGGAGGTCTCCGGCGGCGCGGAGGTGCTCTCCGCCCGGCTCCTGAACCTCTTCGGGGAGAAGCGCGCCCCGCTCGCGATGGGCCTGACCGGCCTGATCTTCGGTATCCCGGTCTTCTTCGACGTCGGCATCTTCGTCCTCGCGCCGATCGTCTACGCCGCGGCCAAGCGGTCCGGCAAGTCGATCATCCTCTACTGCATGCCGCTGCTGGCGGGTCTGTCCATGACCCACGCCTTCCTGCCGCCGCACCCCGGCCCGGTCGCCGCCGCCGGTCTCTTCAAGGTGGACCTCGGCTGGGTCATCCTGATGGGCATCATCTGCGGTATCCCGGCCGTCCTCGCGGCCTGGGGGTACGCCGCCTGGATCGGCAAGCGGATCTTCGTCGAGGTCCCGCAGGACATGGTCGAGGCCGCCGAGGAGGCCCGCGCCGCGGTCGCCGCCGAACAGGCCGCGGCCGGCGTCAAGCCGCATGAGAAGCCGGTCCCGCTGGGCACCGTCCTCGCCATCATCGGCACACCGCTGGTGCTCATCCTGCTGGCGACGTTCTCCTCCATCGCCCTGGACCCCTCCACCTTCCGCTCGGTGGTCGAGTTCTTCGGCAACCCCTTCGTCGCCCTGACGATCGCCCTGCTGCTCTCGTACTACCTGCTGGGCATCCGCCGCGGCTGGTCCCGCAAGTCCCTGGAGACGGTCTCCACCTCCTCGCTCAAGCCGGTCGGCAACATCCTCCTGGTCGTCGGCGCCGGCGGGATCTTCGGCGCGGTCCTCAAGGGCAGCGGCGTCGCCGGCGCCCTCTCCGACACCTTCCACAACGTCGGCCTCCCGGTCATCGTCCTGGCCTGGCTGCTCTCCGTCGTCCTGCGCGTCGCCCAGGGCTCGGCCACCGTCGCCATCGTCACCACGGCCGGTATCGTCCTGCCGCTCGTCGAGGGCCAGGGCATGTCCCAGCCCCATCTGGCGCTGATCATCATGGCGATCTCGGCCGGCTCGATCTTCGCCTCGCACGTGAACGACGGCGGCTTCTGGATGGTGTCGAAGTACTTCGGCATCTCGGAACGCGACACCCTGAAGTCCTGGACCGTACTGGAGTCGGTCCTCTCGGTCGCCGGGTTCGCGGTGGCGGCACTGGTGAGCCTGGTCGTCTAGCCGCACGGCCGGCCTTTCGGGCAGCGGGTGGTGCCCGGTCCTCTCCCCTGGACCGGGCACCTTCGCGCGTACGGACGGACCGCGGGGCGGTACGGGTACGGCGGGCTCATCCGCGCTCAGACGGCCAAGGCGCGCAGCACCACGCAACGTGGTGCCGCCCCTATCCACCGAGCAGCAGCCCCTCCGCCGCCGCAGGCCCCGCCAGCACGGCGACGCTGATCAGGCCGGTGCGGACAGCTTGGGAGTAAGCAGCTCCAGCGCCTCTTCCCAGCGGTACTGGGCCGCCCCACCGCCGGCCTTCGGCTTGTGAAGCTCGTACGAACCGATCAGGACGCCCATCTCGCGCAGCCGCTCCAGGCTCTGGCTGTATGCGGGGTGGGCGGCCTGTGCCGAGTTCAGGTAGGGCATGACTGCGGTAGGGATGCCGAAGCCGTACGCCTCGCACAGGATGCCCAGCGCCAGAGTGTCCGAGATCCCGGCGGCCCATTTGTTGATCGTGTTGAAGGTGGCCGGGGCCACCGCGATGGCGTCGGCGGGCGGCAGCGGGCGTGGGTCGCCGGGCGAGCGCCAGCCCGAGCGGATCGGGTAGCCGGTCTGTGCCTCGACCGCCTCGGCGTCTATGAAGCCGAGGGCCTGCGGGGTGGCGACGACGCCCACATCCCAGTTCGCCTCCTGGGCCGCGGTGATCAGGATGCCGACTTCGCCGGCGATGCCGGAGGCGCACACGACGACGTAGAGGAAGGGCTTCTTGGTCTGCCGGACCGGCTGATCACTCACGCGGGGACTCCCAGTTGACGGCTGAAGCGGTGCAGTTCAGGCAGCGTACGTCGGCGGTCGCGGGCGGCCATGTCGGCCACCAGCTCACGGACGGCCGGTCGGCGGATATCCTGGGCCGCGCAGCTTTCTGCGATGCGAAGGGCTTGGTAGCCGTCCTCCAGGCGGCCCTGCTGGCTGTAGGCGCGGCCGACCTCGATCCACAGGGCGGCACGACGCTCGGGGACGGGGATGTGGCGGCGCATGAGAGGCCGGGCGGTGTCCAGGGCGACGCCCGCGTCACCGAACACGACGGCCGCGCTGAGTCCGTGCAAGGCGACGTTGGTCGGACTGAAGTTGGCCCAGGCGTCGGGACTGTCGAGTGCCACGTAGCGGGCGACTTCCTTCGCCTCGGTGAGGAAGTCCCGGGTGGCGGAGCGGTCGCCGCCGCTGCTGGCGGCGGTGACCCCGCGCAGAAGCAGCAGTCCGAGTGCCGCTAGGTACTTCGGGGAGCGCTGGTCGTACGAGCCCGTGAGCTGGTCGGCGGTGTGCCGGACGAGGGCGACGGCCTGAGCGGTGTGGCTGTCACGTGCCAGGGCGTGGGCGTGAACCCGGACGCTGGAGGCGAGGACGACGGGATCGCCGGAGCGTTCGGCCTCGGCCATGGCGCGTCCGACCGCGAGCCAGGCATTGCCCTGGTCGCTCTGCTTGAGCAGCAGGCTCGCCGAGGTCTGGTACGCCGTGGCGAGGAGCCCGGACAGGTCGCTCGATCCGGGACTGTCGCTGATGGCCTGCCGTAACTGCCCGATCAGGACGGGCAGCGTGCCTTCCAGCTTCGTGTAATCGCAGGTGCAGAAGAGACGTCGTACACCCGCGACTTGGTCTCGCATGCTCTGGAGATCCGGCACCTGTTCGGCGGTCACACGGGCTGTTCCAGGCAGCAGGGACTGGACCAGGTCCTGATGGGTGCTGCTGGGGAGGGTCGGTGCCGCGAGCGCGGCGATGCCGGCGGCGAGAACGGTACGGCGGTGCATGTCCTCTGTCTCGGGTTCGGAGTGGCTGATGTCCGAGGTGGCGGCGAGGCCGAGGCGGTGGGGCGGAATCGCCAGCACGCGCGAGACCTCGCGCAGCATACGGATGTCGTCCGTGCCCCTGCCGCCTTCCAGGCGGCTCACCTTGGACTGGTGATAGCCCAGGGCGGAGGCGACTTCCCTCTGCGAACGTCGCTGTAATACGCGGGCCTGACGGATCACTTCACCGAACCGTCTCGCTTCGCTGTGCTCTTCGGCCATCTGTGCCACGGCTCCTCCCGCCGTCGCCGATCCTGCCTTCCCAACCGAGCGTAAGGGGACTGGCAGTGCACCGTGATGCAGCTCCTGCATAGACGATGCAGCACCCGCACACGCCCTGGTTCGCGAGGTCCGTCCGGCGGTTACGTGGAGTGGCCGAACCAATCAGGAGGCCGCTCATGGAAGCGCACCACATCCGGATTCCCGTCCCCGGCACGCCTGCCGGCGCCGCGTCGGCGCGCCGGCAAATTGCCGAGGAGATACGGGAATGGGGTGCCGCTTTCGGACCTGCACTCCTGGATGCGGCTGTGTCGGTGGCCTCGGAGCTGATCACCAACGCGGTACGGCACGCACACAAAGGACCGATCACAGCCGGCGCCTACCTCAGCGACGAGGCGCTACGGATCGCCGTGATCGATACCAGCTTCGACATCCCGGAAGTCGGCCTGCCGGACGCGGAAGAGGAAAACGGACGCGGCCTGTTTCTCGTCGCCGCGCTCGCCGACCGCCACGGATTCGACCCGCTGCCTTCCGGTAAGCGCTGCTGGGCCGAGCTCGATCTCAGCGCTCCGCTTCCAACCGTCGCAACACACATGCCCCAGATGAGGAGCTGACTGTTGCCAGCCGTACGAGTTCCCCCAGTCGCCGCAGAAGTGGTCGCCGTGCGCCCGAGCGTTCCGCTCGCCGGGGCCGTGACCGTCGACGGGTCGAAGAACGCGGCCCTGCCCCTGCTGGCCGCCGCCGCAGCCATGCACCGCCCGGTGCACCTGAGCAACGTCCCGGCCAACACGGATGTCGGAACGATGCTCACCCTCCTCCAGCAGTCCGGCTGGCACGCGGCCCGCCCGGTCAGCGATCCACACACCACGGTGATCCTGCCGAGCGACAAGCAACGGCCGGATCCCGAACCCGAGGTCGCTGCGCGTATCAGGGCCTCGTACTACCTGGTCCCGGCACTTCTCGGCGCCTACGGAAGGGCCCGTTTGCCGTGGCCGGGCGGCTGCGCCATCGGGGAACGTGGGATGGAGCAGCACTTCAAGGTGTACGAGCGGTTCGGTGACCGCTCGACCGTCGACGACCGCGGCTACCTCGTGGAAGCAGCCACTGGCGGACGCGGGACGGTATCGATCATGCTCCCCTTCCGGTCTCGCGGAGCGAGCATCGCCGCTGTCCTGCGTACGGTCGTCGCCCGACGGCCGCTGCGACTGGGCCAACCGAATCTGTCGCCCGAAGTGCTCAGTGTCGTAGAGGCGTTGAGGAACTCCGGGTGGGAGTGTCGGGTCAGCGAGGCTGTCCTTACCCTTCAGCCGCCTCGATCCGATTCCGGCGAGGAGATCGCGTGGCGGGTGCCTGGCGACAAGATCGAAGCGGGCACCCTGGCCTGCGCAGTCGCGGTAACAGGCGGCAACGCGCACATCCTCGGCGTACACCGCGACGACATCACCCCCCTGATCACCGCGCTGCGCCGGCTCGGCATTCCCGCCGACGCCGAGGACGGCACCCTCACCGTGCAGGCCCAGGACGCTCAGCCCACCGGCCGACCGCTGCGAGCCATTGCCTCTCTGTCCCCCGGCGGCCTGGACGCGGACTTCGAGCCCGCGCTGCTGGCCCTGGCCCTCACCTTGCCCGGCACACACCTGTTCGCCGACGACATCAACCCCGGTCGCCACCGCAACCTGCTGCCCCAGCTGGGCCGCCTCGGAGCCACGATCGACGAGTTGTCGCCCACACAGTGCCGCTTCGCCGGACCGCAGCAGCTGACCGGTGCCGGAGTGGAGGCCACCGACATCCGCACGGGTTCCGCCCTGCTCATCGCCGGCCTCACCGCTCGCGGCGTGACCACCCTCGGCGGCCTCGAACAGCTCCGGCGCGGCCACGCCGACCTGCCCGTCAAGCTGCACGCCCTCGGAGCCGACATCTGCGAGGTGATCCCGTGAACCGGCAACTGCGGCAGATCATCGCGACGACCGACGTCCACTCCGCCTTCGACTCGGCCGCTCCGATGCTCGCCCACCTCCACGCTGCGAGGCCCGACAGCCTGATCGTGGACTGCGGAGACTTCTTCGAGGGGAGCGGCTACTACCACCTCGGCGAGGGACGCATCGAGTGCGAAGTCCTCACCACCCTGTACGACCTGCTCGCGCCCGGAAACCACGGGTGGCCGCACTACTTCGAGCCGCAGCTGCACCGGATGACGGTGTGCGCGAACACGACCGATGACAGTGGCACGCCACTCTTCGACCGCGTACGCATCCAGCACGTCGGCGGACGGCGGGTCGCTGTCACCGCGATGATGGGCCCGCAGGCGTTCAACGCCATCCCTGCCGACCAGCGCGCCGACCACCGCATCAGCAACCCGGCCCAGGCTCTGCACGAAGTGATGCAGGAGAACCACCACCGCGCCGACGCGTGGATGGTGCTGTCCCACTCCGGCTTCGAGGAGGACCTGAAGCTGGCCGCAGCCTGCCCGCGCGCCGATGTCATCTTCGCCGGGCACTGCCACAGCGACAGCTTCGGCCCCGTGCACGTCGGCGACACCCTCGTGGTCAAGGGCCGCGAACTCGGTGTCGGATACGCCGCCGCCGAGCCTGTCGGCAGTGGGTGGGGCGCCCGCATCGGGTCCTTTCCCGATGCCCATTCCGTTCCTCACGAACTCACCTCGCTGATGGAGAAGATCTCAGCCATCGGACTGCGGCTGAGAAGCCCCATCGGCGCTGTGGACGAGCGCCTCCGCGATGCGCCCTTGGATCGCCGCAGACTTCTCGAAGAGATCGCCGGCCGACTGCACTCCGGCCTCGGCGCTGACGCGGTCATCCTCAACGAGACCGCCCTGCGTCCCGTGTCACTCGGCGCCACGCTGACCCTCGGCGACCTGCTGGCCATCGAGCCCTTCGGCAACCAGCTCGTGCATGCCTTCCTCCCCGAGCAGCACGTCCAGGGCCACGGCAAGCTGCTCGACCATCTCACCGAACTCGTCGGCCCCCTGGTCGTCGCCCCTGCGCCTCTTCCCCCGGCGATCCGAACCGTGCTGACCACCGACTACCTCGCCGACAGCTACCTCGGCGGGCGAACTCATCAAGCAGGCGTACACCTTCGTCAAGCCGTAAGCCATGTCCTGACCACCTCGCTTCCCAGCTCCGCCGACTCCCAAGAAGGAGGCCAGTAATGATCCTCACCGGACCTGAGATCAAGGCTGCCGTGGCAAACGGGCGCTTACGGATCACTCCCTTCACCCCGGACCAGACGAACCCCAACAGCTACAACGTCCGCCTCGGTCCGACCTTGCTGACGTATGCCGCCAAGGTGATCGACGCCCACCAGACGAATCCCACGCGCTCGATCCTGATCGGCGAGGACGGATTCGTCCTGCAGCCCGGCGAGCTGTACCTCGGCCACACCGTGGAGGAGGTCGGCTCGGACATCTTCGTTCCCCTGCTCTTCGGCCGCTCCTCGGTCGGACGCCTCGGCCTGTTCGTCGAGATCACCGCGCCGATCGGCGATATCGGCTTCCACGGTCAGTGGACCTTGATGCTCTCGCCCATCCGCCCGCTACGGGTGTACGCGGGCATGAAGATCGGGCAGATCATGTTCTTCGTCTCCACCGGTGACGTCGACCTGTATCGCGGCAAGTACCAGGGAGCCGATGGCCCCCAGTCCTCCCGCTACTGGCAGGACGCTGCACGCATCCAGGCAGTGGCCTCGTGATTCTCACGGGTCCAGCCATCGTCGCTGCCGTCAGCACGGGAGAGATCACCATCTCCCCCTACGAGCCCGCGCGGATCTCACCCAACGCCTACGACTGGCGGCTGGGCGACACGATCCGCATCTGTGACGGCGACCTGGACGCCGCCACCCGCACCGCCTTCACCGAACACCCCATCCCCAGTTCCGGCTTGGTTCTGAAGCCCGGAGTGCTCTACCTCGGCATCACTCTGGAGAAGACCGGCTCGGAAACGTACGCACAGCTACTCAACGGGAACCGCACCACCGGCGCGCTGGGCATCTGGGTCCACGTCTCCGCCCCGCTCGGCCACCAGGGTCACGCGATCCGCTGGACCTTGGAGATTCGTGTCGCCAAGCCCGCCCGTGTCTATCCGGGGATGACCTTCGGCAAGCTCGTCTTCCTCACCACTGCCGGCAGCCCGGCCAGTTACCAAGAACAACGCGCCAAGTACGCGGCGACGAACGGCATCGACATCTCCCGCCTGTACGAAGAGATCCCCCAAGGAGCTTTGTGAAGTCCGTCGTTCGCCCAACTGCGGGCCCTCTGACCGCTACCTTCCTGGACCTTCCGGCCGGTAGCCCCGGCGGCAGCGTCGAGCTCTTCCTCGATCTCTATACCGGCGACGATCCACTCATCCCGGCGCGGGCCTTCATGCTGGCGCCCGCAGGCCCCAGACCACGCCTCCCATCGGGCCTCGACCTGCTCGCCGTGTCCGGGAAGTGCCTGGAAGGCGCCGGCTTCAGTCGCTACGTGGCAACCCTGCGCCGGGCCCTGGTGACAGCGATCGATCCGGCGCAGATCGGCGTTCTGCACTTGCACCATCTCGCGTTCGGCGCCACCCCCGCGCTACTCCGGGCACTTCCGGCACACCCGAGGATCGCGATGGTTCACGGTACCGACCTGCTGTTTGCCGAAGCCCACCGCGACCAGCTCCAGGTGCTGCGCGAGACAGCGAGGGCCGCCGACGCAATCGTGGTATCCACCGGCGCCATGGCCGATCACCTGCTCAAACTCGCCCCGCAAACAGATCGCCGCAAGGTCATCCACATCCCGTGGGGCATCCCCGACCATCTGCTCACTGATCCACCGGCCCGGCCCGCCCGCACGTCAACCAGCCATCTGCGAGTCCTGTACGCAGGACGGCTGACATCCGAGAAGGGGGTCGAGCGTCTCATCACCGGCCTGGCGCCCATTCCGGGCGTCGAGCTGAGCGTCGCCGCCCCCAGAGACCAGTTCCGCGCCCTGCCCCCGCTGCTCCAGCGGGCCGGCGTGCGGGCCCGCTATCTCGGCTGGCTCCGCCGTCCACAGCTGTGGAGAGCCTTCACCGAGCACGACGTACTGGCCCTGCCGTCCACCACCCTGGAGGCCATGGGCCTGGTCGCGCTGGAGGCCCAAGCCTGCGGGCTGCCCGTCCTCTACCAACCCGTTCCTGGCCTCAGCGAAGCCCTGGCCGCCTCTGGCGTTGCCACCGACTTCACCCACTCTGCCGCCCTGGCCCGTGACCTCGACCGGCTGCGTACCTTCCCCGGCTTGTTGCCCGCCCTACGGCAGGCGGGCTACGCGAACGCCGCGCGCTATCCGCTCTCGGCGACCGCTCGGTCTCTAACCGAGCTCGGCCGCCAACTCGCCTGAACAGCCCTTCAAGCGGTCCGCCACGCCGCTTCCCGGCCCTCTCCGTGAACGTCACTACGCTGGCCGGCGGGACGCCCCGGCGAAGAAGGAGACCATGACGTACGACATCGACCGCATCAAAGCCCTGCTCGACGAGGGCGTCCGCGACAAGGTGTACCCCGGCGCCGTGTGGGCCGTCGGCGACGCCAATGGCATCCGCGCCCAAGGCACCACTGGTGTCCTCGATCCCGACGAGCCGGACGTGCCGATGCGCGCCGACACCGTCTTCGATGCCGCCAGCCTCACCAAGATCCTCGCCGTTTGGTCAACCATCGGCGCTCTGTGGGAAGACGGTGTCCTCGACCTGGACCAGCCACTGGGCAGCTTCTGGCCGGAGGTCTCCGGCCACCCCATCGGCACCGCTACCGCCCGGCAGCTGTTGACGCACACAGCTGGCCTTCCCCTGAGGGCCCAGCTGAAGAACCTTTACGGCACCAACAAGGAGGACATCCGTCGAGGCGTCCTGCACGAGCAACTCCACCGGCCACCAGCCGAGGCCGTCGAGTACACCGACCGGGCCGCCCTTATTCTTGGCTACCTTGCCGAACACCTCTCTGGCCGAACCCTCGACGATCTGGCCACCGTGCGCGTCTGGCGGCCCCTGGGCATGCACACCACTCGATTCGGCCCACTACCGGACAGCATCGCGGCCCGCTGTGCCCCGACCGAACTTGATCGAGATACCGACACTCACCTCAAGGGAACCGCCCACGACTTCTCCGCACGCCTGCTGGGCGGCATCTGCGGTATCGCCGGAACCTTCACCGTGCTCGACGATCTCGCCGCCCTCCTGCGGTACATGCTGGACACGAGTACCGCACCGGAGCCCCCCGGCTTCGGCCGCTGCTGGACCGCAACGTCACTGACCGTGCAAACCGGCAACTTGACACCTGTGCGCGGCCTGTTCTGGCACACCGCGCCCGGAACCGTCCAGTCCGACGATGTATGGGTCCACTACGGATTCACTGGAACCGGCATGTGGATCTCACCCCGTCAAAGCCGGTGGGCCGTACTGCTGACCAACAAGCTCTACTTCACCCGCGACCGACAGCCCCTGACTGAAGTGCGCAACGCCTTCCGGGCGCTCGCTTACAGCTGAGCGGCCATCAAGGACGCCCGATGCTCGACGCCCAGGAAGGGAATATCACGACATCAACTGTCTGGTGCTTCTGGAACGTGGGGGCTGCGAGTGAGACTGAGGCAAGAAGCTCGCGTCCTCAAGGAGAAGGCCGTCTCTTCGACGGTCGCGGCGGCCGAGGCATTCAACTCGCCGCACGACCGTTGGCGAGAGACGAAGGTACTTCTGCACCTTCAGCACTCCTTCGAGATGTTGCTGAAAGCCGCACCCGTGCAGAAGGGTATTAGCGTCTTCGACCCGGACCTGGGCCGCTGCCGTCGTCCGGCCCGCCGACGCCGCCGCTCCCCCGGTCATTCTGCTCAACCCCCCGCATCACCGAGCGCTCGGATGAAGCGGACGAACAGTTCGAGGGCTGACTGTCCCTCTTCGACGTCCGTGGCATGGTCCCCCGGCCGCTGCGGATCACCGTGGAGACCACCACGCTGGACGGTCAAACCCTGACCACCACCTACCAGCGCGGCCTCGCCCGCCTGGTCCACCACGAGATCGACCACCTCGACGGCATGCTCTACACCGCGCGGATGCGGCCCGGAACCGACCCCATCCCCGTCGAGCAGTACCGCCAGACCGGCCGCGCCTGGACCTACGAGCAGTAGCAGGCGTCGCCAAAGTCTGGCACCTGGCTGACCTCGGAGAGGTTCGCAGTTTGGGTTGTATTCAACCTCGCGCAAAGGTCGTTCGACGCCTCGTGATCTGCGCCGGGCACTGCCACAGCGACCAGTACGGTGCCGTCCGCGTCGGCGGCACCCTCACCGTCAAAGGCCGCGACAATCGCGAAGCCTGACGTCAGTTCTCGCCATAACCAGACATCGTTCATCGCGGACCGTAGCTACCGTTCGGTCTGCCTCACGAAGCACGAACGGGGCTACACACGGTCTGTTGTCCTGGCTGTCAGGCTGTCCCCGATGGTCTCTTCCCATCGCCTCCCACCTGTGCAGAAGCGCATCAACCAAGACGGCGGCAACTGCGTCGAGTGGTCCCCCGCCTCAGTGGCGACTGCCGGCGCCGTCCCCGTCCGTGACTCGAAGCACCCGGACGGCCCCGCGCTCCGCTTCGGGCCCGGTGTCTGGGCCGCGTTCGTCTCGGCTGTCCGGCGTGACGGGTTCACCGGCGTCTGACCCCGCTTCCGCTTATCGGCGATGCCCCGTCATCCGTCAGGACGGCGGGGCATCGCCGTGGAGAAACCGGAGGACGCGCGGCACGCGCCTACGACATCGCCGTGCCCGTTGCCGTACGGCGGGCGGACCGGCGGGTGGACCGCGTGCCGGGGCCAGACCGTCACTCGTACAGCCGTACGGAATCGGCCGCAAGCCGCCGAACGGGTCATCGGCGATGGTCATGAATCCGTCAAGTTACTGCCGATTCGGGTAACTTCATTGCCTCGCGGCGCTCCGGCACCAACAATGCGCACGACAAAACCGAAGGAACATCAAGGATCTTCGGTGACGGAAGCGTGAGAGGACCCCCACATGAATCGACCTCTCGTCGGCACCCTGGCCACGGCCGTGCTGGGCGCCGCAGCCCTGGTGGGCACCGCCGGAAGCGCCGGCGCCGCCCCCCTTCCCGGGAAGTCGGCGCACCCGGACCGCGTCATAACGGCGGCCCCGTCGGCACAGAGAGGCGCGGCGGCGCACGGTACGGGCGCCGAGGTACAGCTCCAGTCGAAGGCGAAGAGCAAAGCCAAGGCGGTGAACTTCGCCGGTACGGTCGCGCTGAGCAACTGCTCGGGCTCGATCGTCCGGATGCCCACCTCGCAGGCGAACGACCCGGCCCTGGTGATGACCAACGGTCACTGCCTGGAGACCGGGATGCCCGGACCGGGTGAGGTCATCGTCGACCAGCCGTCCAGTCGCAGCTTCACCGTGCTCGGCGCGTCGGCCAATCAGCTGGGCACGATCAAGGCCACCAAGGTCGCGTACTCGACGATGACCGACACCGACGTCACGCTCTACCAGACCAGCTCCACCTACGCCCAGATCCAGCAGAAGTTCAACATCAAGCCGCTGGAGCTGGCCACCAGTCACCCTGTGCAGGGGAACGCGATCACGGTCGTCTCCGGTTACTGGAAGAAGACCTACTCCTGCAACATCGACGGGTTCGTGCACAACCTCAAGGAGGGTGACTGGACCTGGAAGGACTCGGTCCGCTACACCCCGGAGTGCCAGACCATCGGCGGCACCTCCGGCTCGCCGGTGATCGACAACGCCACCGGCAAGGTCGCGGCCATCAACAACACGGGCAACGAGGACGGCGAGCAGTGCACCGTCAACAACCCGTGCGAGGTGGACGAGAGCGGCAACGTCACCGTGCACCAGGGCACCAACTACGCCGAGGAGACCTACGGCATCCCGCAGTGCTTCGTCGCCGGCAACAAGCTGGACCTGAGCCAGGCCGGCTGTGAACTGCCCAAGTCGGGGGCGCTCCGCCGCTGAGCCCGGACCGGCGGCCGCCGCGCAGATCCGGCCGCCGGGCGGACACCAGGTCCCGTGCACGGGCTCGTGCACGGGACCTGGCCGGTTGCGGGGCGGCGCCGGGTGCTACGGGAGGCTGTGGACGTGCGCGCCCACCTGGTTCGCGAACGCGTCGCCGCCCGCGGCGTCCCAGTTCGTCGACCAGGTCATCGCGCCGCGCAGGCCCGGATAGGTCGTGGACGGGGTGAACGAGCCGCAACTCGTACCCCGGGTCAGGCAGTCCAGCGCCGCGTTGACGACGGACGGATCGACATAGCCGCCGCCGGCCGCCCGGGGCGAGGCCGGTACGCCGAGGCCGACCTGGGACGGGTCGAGGCCGCCCGTCAGCTGGATACAGGCGAGCGAGGTCAGGAAGTCGACCGTGCCCTGGGCGTAGACGTTGCCGTCGCAGCCGTTCATCGAACCGCTGTTGTAGTACTGCATGTTGACGGCGGTCAGGAAGTCCTTGATGCCGAGCGCCGTCTTGAAGTACTCGGTCTGCGGTGACTGCATGTCGATGGTCTGCGGCGCCATGGTCACCACCACCCCGCTGTGCGCGGCGTGCACCGCCCGCAGCGCCTGGGTCATATAGGTGGCGCTGAGGCCGTTCTCCAGGTCGATGTCGACGCCGTCGAAGCCGTACTCGTCCATCAGGCCGTTGACGGAGTCGGCGAAGTTCTGGGCCGAGGCGCCGTCGTTGACGGACACCGCGCCCTTCTCGCCGCCGACCGAGAGGACGACGGACTTGCCGGCCGCCTGCTTCGCCTTGATGTCGGCCTTGAAATCGTCGACGGAGGCGTAGCCGACGGCCGGGTCCAGGTTGAAGGTGACGGCGCCGGGCCGGTCGGTCGCGTCGGCGAACGCGACCGCGATGATGTCGTACGCGTCGTTGACGTCCCTGAGCTTCTGCACCGTGGCGCCGTTGTCGAAGTTCTGCCAGTAGCCGGTGACGGCGTGCCCGGGGACGGCGGACGTGTGTGCGGTGGGGGTGTGCGCGGCCGGGGGCGCCGCGGCCGCGGGGGCGGTGCCCGCCGCGAGGATGCCGGCCGACGCCAGCACCGCGGCGGCCAGTGCGGCCGCCAGCCTGCTCGTCACTCTTCCTGATCGTGCGCGAACCACTACTGCCTCCGTGGGGGGGAGTTGGACGGGTGGTGCGGATGCGCGCTCAGGGGCCCCTGGGCTTCCCGTCCAAAGTGGTCCAGACCATTGCTCCTGTCAAGGCTCCCGCCGGAACCCGCCGTTCGCGTGTTCGTCACCCGGCGGTGGTGGTGGATTCCCCCGGAGGACTGTGCGATTTCCCCGCGGGGTAGGGGTGTGGGGAGCGGTCCCGAACTGTTCCCGGAACGTGTTCTCCGGAACGCGTCTCGTAGCTAAAGTGCTGGGCGTATGGCGCCGTTGGCGCAGAGCTGTGCCGATCCGCGGTCCCGGAGCGTCCGGTGGCCAAAGGGAGTGGGGGAGCGACGTGCCGACCGCGATTGCCGTCACCAGCCCGGACCTCGCGCTGCCCGCCACCGACCGGCAGACCCCGGCCGCCGTCGTCCTCCCGGCGCCGCATCTCCAGCCGCTGGGCGAGGCGTTGACCCAGACCGCGGCCGTACTGGAGCAGCACGGCCGGCTCGTCGTCCTCTACTCCGCCGCCTGCCCGCCGGAGCACGTACGCCGGCTGCACACCCTGCGGGCCGTGCTGGAGAGCGACCGGATCGCCATCCTGCCGTTGCCCCTGCCGCCGCTGGGGGTGGCCGTACTCGCCCGCCAACTGCGGCAGTTGTCGCTCTGCGACTTCAGCCCGGGGGTGCTGGCCTGCGCGGTGCGGCTGCTGGCGCATTACGTCCACGCGGGCGCCCTGCTGGACAGCGTCACCGGCCTGGAGCGGGTCGAGGTGGATCTGCGCGCCCATCTGAAGTCCTGGCTGCCCGGCGCGCATCTCGCGGTGCTCGCCCACCCCGAGCCGCGACTGCACCATGTGCCCCGGCACGCCTCCGGGGCCGGACTGCCGGGCCCCGCGTTCGCCACCCGGCTCGCCGTCGCCCGCGGCCGGCTCACCGACGGCTGGGTGGACGAGGTGCTCGCCCGGGCCTGGCAGGTGCAGGGGGTGTACGAGGTGCCGCTGCCCGCCGAGTCCGCCCGGTGGTGGGGCACCGGGAAGCTGATCGAGTTCGCGGCGGCCATACCGGATCTGCCGGTCCTCCACCAACTGGTCGCCTCCGTACGGCGCGCGGAGTGCCGCTGGTGCGGGCAGGACGTCATCGGCGACCGCTGCGCGTTCTGCGCGGCACCGCTGACGACGGCCGGGACGGGCACCGGCGGCGCGGCACGGCGACCGGTAGGGAGACCGGCGGTGCCGGGCGGGGCGGCGGGTTCCGCCGGGGCGGCCGGTACGTCCGGGGCGGCCGCCGGGGTGTTACCGGCCGTCGCGCCGCCGTCGTCGCTGCGGCAGCGCGGTCTGTCACCGGTGGCGCCGCCGGGCGTCCGGGGCGCGTACGGCGGACCGGGCGGGTACGGCGGGTACGCCGGCCCCGATGCCCCCGGCTCCCCGGGCGGTCCGCGGGCGGTGGCCCGCGTGCGCTGACCCCGACCGCCCCCGCTCCGCACCCACGCCGTTCCGCCCCCGTCCCACCCCGATCGAGGTCCCTCGCCCATGAACTCACGCCAGCGCCGCGGACTGGTCCTGCTGCTCCTGTCGGTCCTGTGCGCGCTCGGCGCGTTCGCCGGCGTGCTGTCGGTGATCAGGAACGTCGAGTCCAAGGTCGGCCCGGAGAAGACGGCATACCGGCTGAAGGCGGACGTGCCCGCGTACAAGGCGCTGGAGCCGGGGCAGTTCGAGAAGGTGACGATGCCGGAGCGGTGGCTGCCGGCCACCGCCGTGACCGACCTCGGCACGGTCAGCGGCAAGATAGCGGTCACCCCGCTGCACAAGGGATCGCTGCTCCAGGACGACATGATCGTCGAGCGGCCCGCGCTGAAGGCCGGGCAGCAGGAGATCGCCATCATGATCGACGCCGCCACCGGTGTGGCCGGCAAGATCACCCCCGGCGCCCGGGTCAACATCTACGCCACCTTCGAGGGCAAGCGTCCCGAGGACAAGCCGGTCTCCAAGGTCATCGTCGCCGCGGCCGAGGTCATCGACGTCGGCCGGCTGACCCCGCTGGCGGCCAGGGACCCCGGCGACACCACCACCACGCGCCGGGCCGGCGAGGCCGTCCCGATCACCTTCGCCCTCGATACCCAGGACGCCCAACGGGTCGCGTACGCCGAGTCCTTCGCCACCCACGTACGGCTCGCCCTCCTCGGACCCGGCGGCGAGACCCCCGTCCCGCCCGGCCAGCGCACCTACACCCTCGACGGCGACAAATGACCCGGAGGCCCAGGTGACCATCCGCATCCTCCCGGCGGTCGGCGACCCCGACGCCGCGCGAGCCGTGTCCTCGCTGCTCAGCCAGTTGCCGGACGCCGAACCCGCACCCCCGGTCGCCGACTCCGCCGCCCTGCTCGACGCCCTGGCCGCGGCCACCGCCCCGGGCGGCGCCGCGCCGTCCACCGGCGTCGAGGGGCTGCCGGAGGTCGTCCTCGTCCACGAGCGGATCGGCCCGCTCCCGGCGCTGGAGCTGATCCGCGAGGTGGCGCTGCGCTTCCCCGCCGTCGGCGTCGTCCTGATCACCACCGACGCGGGCCCGGCCCTCTTCGCCGCCGCGATGGACGCGGGCGCCCGCGGCGTCGTCGGACTGCCGCTCGGCTACGACGAACTGGCCGCCCGGGTCCGGGCCGCCGCCCAGTGGTCGGCCGGGGTCCGGGTCCACCTCGGGGGCAGCCCGGACGCGCTCCCCGGGCCGAGCGGCACGCTGGTGACCGTCACCGGCGCCAAGGGCGGTGTCGGCACCACCGTCGCCGCCGTCCAACTGGCGCTGGCCGCGCGGTCCGCGGGCCGCGGCGTGGCGCTGGTGGACCTGGACCTCCAGTCCGGCGATGTCGCCTCCTATCTGGACGTGCAGTTCCGCCGCTCGATCGTCGACCTGGCGGGGATCTCGGACATCTCCGCACGGGTCCTCCAGGACGCCGTGCACGACCACCACACCGGCCTCGGCCTGCTGCTCGCGCCGGAGGAGGGCGAGCGCGGCGAGGAGGTGGACGACCGGGCGGCCCGCCAGATCGTCACCGCGCTGCGCGCCCGCTACGACGTGGTGATCGTCGACTGCGGCTCGCAGATGCAGTCCGCGAACGCCGCCGCCGTCGAACTCGCCGATGTGGCCCTGCTGGTGACCACCCCCGACGTGGTGTCCGTACGGGCCGCCAAACGGCAGGTGCGGCTCTGGGACCGGCTCCAGATCCGCAAGGCGGCGGACACCACCACGGTCGTCAACCGCCTCACCCGCCACACCGAGATCCAGCCCTCACTGGTCGCCAGGGCCACCGGCACCCAGGTCGCCCGGACCCCCGTACCGGCCGCCTACAAGGAACTCCAGCCGTGCGTCGACGCGGGCCGGATGCAGGACCTCGACGACCGGTCGACGGTCCGCCAGGCGCTGTGGGCGCTGGCCGGGGAACTGGGCCTGGCCGGCCCGTCCGCCGTGGCGCACCAGGGGCGGGGCGGCCGGCGCCCGCGGGCGGCACTGACCGGGCGCAAGCGCAGGGCCCTCACGGCGGGGCCGGTCCCCGGGCCGGTGCCCGCGCCCGGCGCCGGTCCGCACTCCGGCGGGCGGGGCGGACCGGCGGCCCGGAGTGCGGGGCCGTTCGATCCGGCCGGTCCGTACGAGGAGGGCTGAGCGGTGCGGCGCCCGCTGGGCGGCAGCGACCGGGGCCAGGTCTCCGTCGAGTTCCTCGGCCTGCTCCCGCTGATCCTGCTGGTCCTCGCCCTGCTCTGGCAGTTCGTCCTGGTCGGCTACACCTACTCGCTGGCCGCCGACGCGGCCGACCGGGGCGCGCGGGCCGCCACCGCCACGGAGGGCGGCACCGGCGCCTGCCACGCGTCCGCCGTCCGGGACCTGCCCGCCGCCTGGCGAGGCGGCGCCACGACCGACTGCCACCCCGAGGCCGGGCTGTGGAAGGCGGTCGTCGGGCTTGAGGTCCCGGTGCTCTTCCCCGGCGTGGGGAGCTTCCCCTGGCACGTCACCGGCACGGCGGGCGCGGCGCGGGAGGACGGCGGGGGAGGCGCGGGATGAGGCCGGAGACGGAGCGAGAGGGGAGGGCCGTCATGGCGACGGCACGGGCGGCGCGTGGCCGACGGCCGGTGACCCGGGCGCGCGGTGGCCTTCCGGCGCGGCTGCCCGCCCGGCTGCGCGGCCGTGGCCGGGACCGGGGCCAGGTCGCCATCGAGTTCCTCGGCTTCCTGCCGATCCTGCTCGTCATCGCGCTGGCCGTGATCCAACTGGGCCTGGGCGCGTACGCCGTCCAGCAGGCCGGTACGGCGGCGCGCGCCGCGGCCCGTACCGCCTCGATGGACGCGACCGACGTCGGCGGCGATCCGTCGGCCGCCGGTGAAGCCGCCGGCCGGGCCGCGGTGAGCGGCTGGCTCGGCGACGGCGCCACGGTCTCGGTGGGCGGCGGGGGCGACGCGGTGCACGCCACGGCGACCGTACGGATCCCCTCCGTCCTCCCCGGCATCGACTTCGGGACCGCCAGCCGCAGCGCCACCATGGCCCGCCCGGCCGCCCCGCACGCCCTCGGCGGCCAGGAACACACCGTGCCCGGCGACGAAGGAGCGGCCCCGCGATGAGCCTCAAAGCCCGGATCGTCGTACCCGAAGTGCCCCCGGCGGCGCGCCAGGACAGCCATCTGGTCGCCGTCTACCGCGCCAAGCTGCTCGAAGAGATCGACCTCGCCGAGATGTCCGCGCTGGCCGCCGCCGAACGCCGCTCGCGGCTGGAGCGCGTACTGGGCCACATCATCAGCCGCGAGGGCCCGGTGCTCTCCACCGCCGAGCGCGCCCAGCTGATCCGCCGGGTGGTGGACGAGGCGCTCGGCCTGGGCGTCCTGGAACCCCTCCTCGAAGACGCCTCCATCACCGAGATCATGGTCAACGGCCCGGACCAGGTGTATGTCGAGCGGTCCGGCCGGGTCGAGCTGGTCCCCGTCCGGTTCGCCTCGCACGAGCAGCTGATGCAGACCATCGAGCGCATCGTCTCCACCGTCAACCGGCGGGTGGACGAGTCGAATCCGATGGTCGACGCCCGGCTTCCGTCCGGCGAACGCGTCAACGTCATCATCCCGCCGCTCGCCCTGAACGGCGCCACCCTCACCATCCGCCGCTTCCCGCGCGCCTACACCCTCGCCGAACTCATCGGTATGGGCACCCTCGACGACCAGATGCTGGTGCTGCTGGCCGGACTGGTGCGCGCCAAGTTCAACGTCGTCGTCTCCGGCGCCACCGGCGCGGGCAAGACCACGCTGCTCAACGCCCTGTCGGGACTGATCCCCGATGGCGAGCGGATCATCACCGTCGAGGACGCCGCCGAACTCCAGCTCCAGCAGACCCATGTCATCCGGCTGGAATCGCGGCCGCCCAACGTGGAGGGCAAGGGCCGGATCACCATCCGCGACCTGGTACGCAACTCGCTGCGCATGCGCCCCGACCGCATCATCGTCGGCGAGGTGCGCGGCGGCGAGACCCTCGACATGCTCCAGGCGATGTCGACCGGCCACGACGGATCGCTGGCCACCGTCCACGCCAACAGCGCCGAGGACGCCCTGATGCGGCTCCAGACCCTGGCCTCCATGTCGGACGTCAAGATCCCCTTCGAGGCGCTGCGGGACCAGATCAACAGCGCCGTGGACTGCCTCGTCCAGCTCGGCCGGCACGCCGACGGCTCCCGCCGGATCACCGAGATCGCCCTCCTCGACTCGCGCGGCCACGAGGACTACCGGCTCGCGACGGTCTGCCGCTTCGACGCCGAGCCGATGGGCGCCGACCGGATCGTGCACGGCCGCTTCCGCTACTTCCCGCTGCCGCGCCGGGTCGCCGAACGCCTCTTCATGGCCGGCGAGCCCGCCCCGCCCGCCTTCGGCGTCGCGGCCACCGACGACGACCTCGCCACCCGGGAGGCCCGATGACCACCCGCCCCAGGAGGACGCACACCCCATGACCGGCCCGAACGATCCCGCTCTCTGGGCCCTCGGCGCCACCCTGCTGTGCGGGGCGCTGGCGGTCGTCGGCATACGGATGTACGCGGCCGGCCGCGCCCAGCGGCAGGCCGTCGTCGACCGGCTCGCCGACGAGCGCGGGCTGCCGCCGGCCGGCCGGCGCCGCCGCTTCCCGGCCGCCGACCGCGCGCTGCGCCGCACCCGCCCCGGCCGCCGCCTCGAACTCCGGCTCGCCGCCACCGGCCTGGACCTCACCCCGGGCGAATTCACCGTCTACACCTGCGGGACGGCGCTCGCCCTCTGGCTGGTCGCACAGGCCACCCTCGCCGCGTTCTTCGGCCCGATCGCCGCGCTGGCCGCCGTCTGGGCCGCCTTCGCGTTCCTCAACTGGCAGCGCCAGAAGCGCATCGAGCGGTTCATCAACCAGCTCCCCGAACTCTCCCGGATCCTCGCCAACGCCACCCAGGCCGGGCTGGCACTGCGCACCGCCCTGGGCATGGCGGCCGAGGAACTGGAGGCCCCGGCCGGCGAGGAGCTGACCAAGGTCTCCGACAAACTCGCCGTCGGCCACTCCGTCGACGACGCCCTCGGCGAACTCGCCGAACGGCTGCCCTCCCGCGAACTCGTCGTCCTGGTCACCACGCTGGTCCTCGCCAACCGCGCCGGCGGCACCGTCGTCGGCTCGCTGCGCAATCTCACCAAGACCCTGGAGGAGCGCAAGGAGACCCGCCGCGAGGTACGCACCCAGCTCTCCCAGGTCGTGGTCACCGCGTATGTCGTCCCGCTGCTCGGCATCGGCACGCTGCTGCTGATGAACCGCATCGCACCGGGCGCCATCGACCGGATGACCTCGTCCTTCCTCGGCCAGCTCGCGGTCGTCGTGGCCTTCACCCTCTACGCGCTGGGCTTCTTCGTCATCCGCCGCTTCGCCAAGATCGACGTCTAGGGCGGTACGGACATGCTCATCGGCACCCTGCTGGCGCTCGCCGCCGCCCTCTCGGTCGTCGGCGTCTGCTGCGGTATCGCGCTCTACCGCCGCGAGGCCAGGCTCCCCCCGGACCTCGCACTGTCCCTGGAGATCGGCGCGACGCGGACGACGGCCGTCGGTTCGGCGGTGGACCGCGCCGGTATGCGCTACGCACCGTTCGTACTGCGGCTGATGGGCCCCAAGCGGGTCGCCCGGATCCGCCGGCGCATCGACCTCGCGGGCAACCCGGGCGGCCTGACCGTCGACCGCTACGCCGCCCGCCGCGCCGTCTACGGCGCCCTCGGCTTCGGCGGCGCGCTGGTGATGTTCCTGCGCGGCCAGCCGCTGCTCGGCGTCCTCATGGTCCTGTTCGGGCTGTTCTGGAACGAGGTCGGCATCTGGGCCGCGATCCGCCAGCGCAAGGACACCATCGAACGGACCCTGCCGGACTTCCTGGACGTGCTCGCCGTCGTCGTCAGCGCGGGGCTGGGGTTCCGCCAGGCGCTGGACCGGGTCGCGGAGAAGTACGAGGGCCCCTGGGCCGACGAACTCCGCATCACCCTGCGCCAGATGGACATGGGCGTCAGCCGCCGGGAGGCGTTCGAGGAGCTGCGCAAACGCAATGACTCCGAACAGGTCGCCCAGTTCGTCACCGCCCTTCAGCAGGGCGAGGAGCTGGGGGCGCCGATCGTCGAGACGCTCATCCAGATCGCCAACGACATGCGCCGCACCGACGCCCAGAACGCCCGCCGCCGCGCCGCCCGCGCGGTCCCCAAGGCCACCATGGTCATCACCACCTTCATGGTGCCGGGCACCATGATCCTGCTGATCGCCGGTTTCTTCCTGGGGTCGGGGACGAACTTCGGGTCACTCATGGGGCGGTGAGGGCCCCGGCGACGCCACCCGGCAGCCGTCGCCCGTGTGGGGGTGAGGGTGGCCGGCATGCGGCGACGGCCGGGCGAGGTCCCAGTGGCGGGAGCGGGCGGCCGGGCCCGGCGGATGCCTCGCCGCCGGGCCCGCCGGATCCGGCCGGAAGAGTGCGGTGCACCGGGCGTTGTGCCTCAACTCCTTTGCCCGAGCAACGAGTTGTGCCACAGTGGGGACCCGGCGGCTCCCCCCGTACCGCACCGCTCCGGGGCGGGCCGGCCGGTCCGCGACGGCGCCGGGCGCCGGAGGGTCCCGGAGGAGGATCGGGGGTGGTCGGGGTGCGGCGCAGTGGCCGAAAAGCGACGGTGTGCCGCCGGGTCGTGTTCCCACCGGAGGATTGGGTACGGATTCCCTGTCCCGGTAGCGCCGTTCCGGCGTACGTTTCTCGTGTCATGGGCGCGGACGAGCGCGCCGGCACCACGGGGACAGTCCAGCCGGACCGGACCGGGACGGCCGCCCACGGAGGGAAAGACGATGGCGAAGCGGATTTTGGGGAACGACCGGGGACAGACCTCGATCGAGTACCTCGGCATCATCGCGGTGGTCGTGGCGATCGTCCTGGTCCTGTCGACCACGGACTTCGGCAGTCAGATCGCGAACGCCATCGCGAACAAGATCTCCGACGTCGTCGGCATCTAGCCGACCGCACGGTCATGGCGGCCACCACGGGCCGGACGGCCGGCGGCGCGCGCCGCCGAGGAGGGCGCGACGCCGGACAGGCGTTTCCGCTCTACCTCGTGGCCGTCGCCGCCCTGCTCTTCCTCGCGCTCGCGTTCTTCGCCGTCGGACAGGCGGCGGCCTCCCGCAACGGCGCGCAGACGGCGGCCGACGCCGCGGCGCTCGCCGCGGGTCAGCAGTACCGCGATCAGCTGACCAGGGGCCTGCTGGACCCGATCCGCAGCGGTGCGGGCGGCGGCGGTGACGGCCGCGCGCGGTGGGCGGAGCAGTTGCGCGGCCGCGGTGTGCCCTCCGGTCCGGCGTGCGAGAACGCGGACTGGTTCGCGGCGCAGAACGACGCCGTCGTCTCCGCGTGCCGGCCCGGCTCGGAACCGGCGACCTCGTTCGCCGTCACCGTGAAATCCCGTAAACCGGTGGGCCGTTCGATCATCCCGTCGACCGGGAGTACCTACGCGTCGGCCGAGGCCAAGGCCGTCGTCGTGCCCCGCTGCACCCTCGCCGAGGACGGTACGGGCGGCACGGGCGGCACGGGCGAGGGCGACAAGGGCGGCACAGGAGACAAGGGCGGCGACGGCGGCGCGGCCGACGGCACCGGGCAGCCGGGTCCGCCCCTCGGGATCGTCTGCGACGGCAAGACCTGGGTCCTCGATCCCGGGAACCTTCGTGTTCTCCCGCAAGCCTCCGACCTTTTCGCCGTACGTCTCGCACAATGAGCAACCGGACCTCCGAACCGTCGGACCCTTGGTGGACCTCCGAACTGCCCGGATTTCCGCACCGAGTTGACTTCCACACCATGCGAATCACCCGCACCACGTTCACTACCTGCACCACGTTCACCACCCGGACCGCGGAACCGTCCGACCGCCGGTCCACCCCGAGCACGATCACTCGACGATCAAAGGAATCGCAGCCATGAGCATTCGGCGCACCACGAAGGCCGCCAGGGGAGCGGTCGCCACGGCGAGCGCGGTCGGCCTGGCCCTCGTCGTGGCCGGCTGCGGTGGCGGCGACGGCGGAGCGCCGGCGGCGGACGGCAAGAAACCGGTGGCCCACAGCAGCGCCGCGCCGAAGAAGAGCGATCCGGGCGCCCCGGCGGACGACGCCGACAAGGTGATCGGCGAGATGAAAGGGGCGGACGGGATCGTCGTCACCCTCCACTCCGTCATCCGCGACGCGGGCGGGTTCGTCACGGTCAACGGTACGGTCGCCAACCACGGCACCCGCGCCTTCAACGCCGTCGACTGGCGCTCCCACGAGTCGGAGCTGCGGTCCCGGTCCTCCATCTCCGGGGCCACCCTCGTAGACAAGGCGGGCAAGAAGCGGTACCTGGTGCTGCGGGACACCAACGGCGAATGCCTGTGCACCACCGGACTCAGCGGGCTTCAGCCGGGTGCGAGCCGGCCGATCTTCGCCCAGTTCCCGGCGCCGCCGGCCAAGGTGACCGAGGTCGACTTCCAGCTGCCGACCATGCCGCCGGCCAGCGTGCAGATCACGGACTGAGCGGGCCGATGACCATGACGGAGACGACCCACACGACCAGCCCGAACCACCTCATCCACGCGATCCACCCGGCAGGAGTGGCCCGTACGACCTGCCCGGCACACCTGGCCCGCACGGTGGTCACCACCACCGTCGCGCTGCTGCTGGCCATGGCGCTGACGGTCCCCGCGGCCCATGCCGACCCGCCCGGTATCACCGAGGACTCCAGCCCGCCGGTCACCATCGACCCGCACAACCCCGGGCTCCGGATGGTCCAGGGCGCCACCCTCGCCCCGTCCAAGGTGCTCAACATCAAGTCCATCGTGGAGACCGACGACGGTGCCGAGCGCCGCCAGGACACCAACGACAACGTCACCTTCGCGCTCCAGGCAGAGGTCCTGTTCACCAAGGACAGCGCCGGGCTGAGCCCGGACGCGCTGTCGCGGATCGACACCATCGCCGCGGAGATCAAGAAACAGCACGCCACCGGTCTGCGGGTCTTCGGCTTCACCGACAACCTCGGTTCGACCGCGCACGGCCTCACCCTCTCCAAGGACCGCGCCAACGCCGTCCAGCGCGAGCTGGCCAAGCACCTCGACTCCTCGGTCACGTTCCAGATCCGCGGCTACGGCGAGCAGTACCCGATCGCCGACAACAGCACCGAGGAGGGGCGCAGGAAGAACCGCCGCGTCGAGGTCAGCTTCCCGCGCACCGGATCGTGATCCGGACCGTGCCCCGGACGGGACCGGTTCAGCGGCCGAGGAACGCCCGCACGCCCGCCGAGACCCCGCCGTCGGTCAGCAGCTCGTTGTGCTTGAGGCAGCCCGCCGGGGTGTTGACCGCACCGGTGAGCGGCACGCTGTCATGGGGGTTGATGAATTCGTCGCAACTGGACCAGAACGTCGCGTACTTGACGTCCCCCGGTGTCTCGTCGCCCGCCGCCAGGCCCTTCTGGACGTAGGAGCCGGGGGTCATATCGCGGCACGCCTGGTCCCAGGCGGCGCACAGCCAGGCGAGGCCGGTGCCGTGGTTGGGGCCGCCCAGCGACACCCAGTGGCCGACGGCCGCGGTGCCGCCGCCGTTCTTGAGGTACCAGCGCGTCGGCAGGCTTCCGTAGGAGTGGGCCACGATGTCGACGCGCCGCGCACCGGTCCGCTGCCGCACTTCGTCCACATATGCCGCGAACCGGCCGGAGAGCACCTCGTTCACCGAGGCGTGGGTGTCGTAGGACCAGGTGAACAGCTCGGCGTCGGTGTATCCGGCGGCCTTGAAGTCCCCGGTCATGCGGCCCCAGACACCGGGGTCGGCGTTGTAGCCGTGCACAAAGATCACCGGGTTACGGGCGGCCCTCGGGGCGGGAGTGACGGAGGAGACCGCGGTGCCCGGAGCGGCGGCCGCGGCCGGCGGGGCGACGGTGGTGAGGGCCGCGGCGACCACCGCCGCGAGGGCGAGCGCGGTACGGGCTGCCCGGCGAACGGCCGGTGACGCAGGTGCGCGACGCGTGGTACGTGCCATGGGTGCCCCTTGGTCGCGGTGTCCGTGCGGAGGCTGATGCGGACGTGGACGTGGACGTGCACGTGGATCCGGGGTGTCCGTGTGGACGTGAATACGGGCGCGGATACGGGTGCGGGTTCGGGTGGGGGGACCGTAGCGGTTCGGTGTGACCGCGGATAAGGGGGCGGCGGGTATTGGACTGGTCGATCCAATACAGGTAGCGTTCCGGTCATGGCCCGACCCAGGAAGTTCGATGAGGAGCGGGCGGTCGACGCCGCGATGGAGGCGTTCTGGGCCGCCGGTTACGAAGCGACGTCCACCCAGGACCTGTGCGAGGCCACGGGCCTGGGCCGCAGCAGCATCTACAACACCTTCAAGAGCAAGCACGATCTCTTCGAGCGGGCGCTCGCGCGCTATATGGAGTGCAAGTCCGCCGAGCTGACGGAGCTGCTGGAGAGTGAGCTGCCCGCGCGGGACAAGATCCGCGCGCTGCTGCAGCGGGTGATCGACGAGGAGTCCGCAGCTCGCGGCGCGGACGGCCGGGGCTGTCTGGTCGTCAACACCTATGTCGAGGTGTCGGCCCGGGACGATGCCGTCGCGGCGGCGCTCGCCCGGGACTACGACAAGCGGCTGGCGGCGATCCGCGACGTCCTCGAATCAGGCCGGCGGGCCGGTGAGATCGCGGCCGGCAAGGACGCCCGCACCCTCGCCCATCTCGCCATCGCATCCGTCAGCGGCCTGCGCGTCGCCGCGCGGGCGGGCGTCGGCCGGGCGGAGCTGGAGGCCATCGCGGACGCCGCGCTCGCCGCCTTCTGAGCCGCGGGGCCGCAGGGTTCCGGTCCTGTCCCTGATCGCTCGATTGTCCTGGGCCGTTTGAGTCGGTCCGACCTCTGGCCTGGGTGTTCCTTGGGTGTTCTCTGGGCTCATTTTGTACTGATCCATCCAAAACTTCCCTCTGAAGCGTCTGCCTGAAACGTCTGCCGAGTTCCTCTGCCGAGTTTCCCTGCTCAGCTTCTCTGCTCATTTTCTCTGTCCACCACGCGGCTGCATCTCACGGTGCATCCCGTCCGCTTCCAACGGAGCGTCTTCTCATGCCACTTGCGGTCTACCTCCTCGGCCTGGGCATCTTCGCCCAGGGCACGTCCGAGTTCATGCTCTCCGGGCTGCTGCCCCAGATCGCCGCCGACCTCGGCGTCTCCATCCCGGACGCGGGTCTGCTGATCTCCGCCTTCGCCCTCGGCATGGTCATCGGCGCGCCCGCGCTGGCCGTGGCCACACTGCGGGTGCCGCGCCGGACCGCGCTGGTCGCCTTCCAACTGGTCTTCGTCGCCGGACATGTGGCCGGGGCGCTCGCGCCGGGGTACGGGTTGCTGTTCGCGAGCCGCGTCGTCAGCGCCCTCGCGTACGCCGGATTCTGGGCGGTGGCCGCCGCGACGGCGGTGAGCCTGGTGCCGCCGGGCGCCAAGGGCAAGGTGTTGTCCGTGGTCGGTACGGGGCTCACCCTCGCCACGGTCGTGGGGGTGCCGGCCGGTACGGTCCTCAGCCAGCACGCGGGCTGGCGCACGGCGTTCTGGGGCGTGGCCGGACTCACCGTGCTCAGCGCGCTCTCCTTGCTGGCGGTACTGCCCGCGGGGCGCGCGACCGGTACGGAACTGCCGTCGGTGCGACGGGAGGTGGCCGGTCTCGCCCGGCCCGCGCTCTGGGTCTCCTACCTCGTCACGCTGCTGACCTTCGGCGCGGCGGTGGTCACCTTCAGCTACCTCGCGCCGCTGCTGACCGAGGTGAGCGGGCTGCCCGAGGGGTGGGTGCCGGTGGTGCTCTCGCTCTACGGGGTGGGCGGGCTGGTCGGTGTGACGCTCGGCGGACGGTTCGCCGACGCCGCGCCGCTGCGCACGCTGGCCCTCGGCGGCGGTGCGCTCACCCTCGCCTCCGCGCTGCTCGCGCTGACGGCCGGGAACCTCGGTATCACCGTCGCGCTGGTCTTCGTCCTCGGGCTGACCGGTTATGCGGTCAATCCGGTTGTGCAGTCACGGGTGTTCCTCCTCGCGCCCGATGCGCCGACGCTGGTGCCAGCGGTGAACACCTCGGCCTTCAACGTCGGCATCATGCTCACGCCGATGCTGGGCGGCCTCACCATCGACGCGGGCTTCGGCTTCGCCTCGGTCGCCTGGGTCGGCGCCGCGACCGGCGCCCTCGCCCTGGCCGTGACGGCGTGGGCGGCGGTACTCCAGCGGCGCGGGGTGCGGGGCCCGGCGGGGGACGCGGGGGCGGCCGGTTCGTCGGGGGAGGCGGGTGTGGCCGACTCGTCGGCGCCGCACGTCCGGTCCACCGCCTCTCGGTCGGCTGTCTCCCGGGCTGCTGCCTCCCGGGCCTCCGTTCCCCGTGACTCCGGCTCCTCGTCCGTCGCCCCTCGAACCGTCACCTCCCGGGCGGTTGTACCGCCCGCGCGACCCGCGGCAACTGCCGCTCCGTGCGCCTCGTCCGCGGCGTCCACCTCGTCCACCTCATCCGTCACCTCGCCCGCCCCCTCCGCCCACGCCACCCCCTCCGACCCCGCCTGCCATCCAGCGTGCTGATGCCAGGTCAGCAACAGCCCCGGCAGCTGCCTCAGCGCGCATCGCCGCCCCGTGTCGCCACCAGGATCGCGCCCGCCGCCGCGAGGACGGCCACGGTGAGGCCGAAGGCGGTGGTGCCTGCCGAGAGGCCGATCGCGTCGCTGAGGTAGCCGTCCGCGACCGGCAGGGCGCCGGCGAGCAGATAGCCGCCGGCGTTCAGGGCGGCGTTGGCCTCCGCGTGGCGGGCGGCCGGGATCTCACGGCTCAGCAGTGTCAGGCCGCCCAGCAGGCCGGCGCCCTGGCCCGCGCCGGCCAGGACGACCGCGGCGGCCAGCGGGGCGAGAGCGGCGGTATGGACGGCGGTGATCAGGGCCAGCGTGCTCGCGACGGTGGCGGCGCCGGAGAGGAGCAAGGTCGTACGGACCGCTGTCCGCTGCCAGGCGAACTGCACCCCGGCCGCGGCGAGGAACATCGTCAGGGCCATCGCGCCGGTCACCGCGCGGTTCGTGGTGCCGAGCAGTCCCGTCAGCAGCGACGGCCCGAGCGAGAGGACGAAACCGGTGGCGCTGATGCCGGGGGCGAACGCGGCCAGACCGAGGGCGAGATGGCGCCGGTTCGCCCGGGGGACGGACGGCAGCCGCACCCACGCCCCGGCGGACGCGCCCGCGACACCGCCGGTATCCGCGTCCGTCGCCGTTTCACCCCCGGAGCCCCCGGAGCCCCCGGAGCCCGTGCCCGCCGCCCGGCGGCGGGTGCGTGGCAGCGGCATCCTGGCGGTGGCCCCCAGCGCCGTGGCCAGCAGCACGGCTTCCACCGCGAAGACCGTGACGGTCGGCGCGGGGGCGGTCTCCGACAGGACCCCGGCCAGCAGCGGCCCGATCCCGGCGCCAAGGACCACCGCGGTGGAGGCCGGCAGCGGGCCGATCCGCCGCCCGGCCGCGAGGTCGGTGACGGCGGCCATGCCCGCCGAGACGGCGGCGCCGGTGGCCAGGCCGGTCAGGAAGCGGGCGGCGGCCAGGGCGGCCACCGAGGGCGCCGTCGCGTACCCGAGGCAGGCGACGATTCCCAGCAACAGCGCCGGGATCAGCACGGGTTTGCGGCCGATGCGGTCCGACGCCACGCCCGCCACCGCCGGCGCGCCGAGCAGTCCGGCGATATACGCGGCGTAGATCAGGGTCAACGTGCCGGAGCTGAAGCCGAGTTGGCGCTGCCATATCGCGTACAGCGGCATCGCCGCGTTCGACAGGATGAAGATCGCCGCGATGGGCCAGGCGGCGAACCAGACCTCCCGGACGGGCGGCGCCGGCGGCGCTCCGGCCGCCCCCGCGGGCGGGGCGGGCTGCGGTGCGGTCCGGCTGCTGGCCGGCGCGGTCCGGGTTCCAGACATGGGTGTCCCCTCCGAATCCAGCTGTACGAGATACCTCGTACAGTCAGTACGAGAAGATTCGTACAAGCACTCGCAGTACGATGCAAGTCGTACTGGGTGTCGCCGATCCGGTCCGCGCCGTCGGAGCGGACCGGGCGGGCGCCGTCGGGAGTGTCGGGAGGAGTGGTCGTCATGGCGTCCAGGGCAGGCGTACGGGCGGTACGGGAATCCGCCGCGGAAGGCGGTGCGGAGCGGCCCGGATACGGGACGCCCGTGTGGCCCGTACCGGCGGGGGCGCCCGCGCCGCTGGCCGAGCCGGACCGCGCCGACCTGCGGCTGGAGACCGTCATGGGCGCACTGAGCGACCCGCTGCGGATGCGCATCGTGCGCACCCTGCTGCTGGAGTCCGAGGCGTTCGACCACACCTGTGGCTGGTTCGGGTTCGACCGGCCCAAGTCCTCGCTCACGCACCACTTCCGCACGCTGCGGGACGCCGGGCTGATCCGCCAGCGGCAGTACGGCCTGGAGCGGCGCAGCCATGTCCGGGCCGACGATCTGGAGGCGCGGTTCCCGGGGCTGCTCGCGCTGGTCGCCGACTGGGACGGGTAGCGGGGGAGCGGCGGCCGACCGGGACCGAGGGCGCGCCACCGGGCGGGCGACCGGCGCCCGGGGCGGAGGCGGGTCCGCGGCAGAGAGCCGCACCGCCCACCGATACCGCGCCCGCCGAAGGGCAACGCCCCGCGACCGGACGGCGTACGGTCAGGCGGCGTCGGCCGGGACCACCGTGACCCGCAGACCGGGGCGCAGACCCCAGCGCGCCATGGCTCCCGCCTCCGCCTCCAGGACGTGCCGGGCCCGCGGCCGGGGGAGCCCCAGCCGTCCCGGACGCATGGTGCGCACGGCCAGCACGGTGAAGTCCCGGCTCAGATACGCGACATCGAGGGCGAACCGCATCCGGAAGGTGTGCACACCGCTCGCCGGGGTCAGCAGCAGCGCCCCCTCGATACCGTCGCGGCCCAGCAGACCGCGGGTACGGGCACGGTAGGACCCCGCGATCTCCACCGGGATGCCGGCGTCCGCGCCGTACAGGGTTCCGGGACCGTTCCGCCAGCGCGCCATGCCCGTCGTTCTATCAGCTCGCGCGCCTCAGGGCCTGCCGTCACATCCCGTCTGTCCTGCGACGCCGGGAAGGTGACGACAGACCCTAAGGTCGACGGGTGTCTGTGACGCTGCTGGTGCTCGCCGCCGCCTACGGGGCCGCGTCCGGGCTGCTCATACCGCGCCCCGTCCACCGGATGGCCGTCGGGCCGGACGAGGAATGGCGCGGGACCTGTCCCGGCGGACACCCGATCACCGGGGTGGCGCGGGGCTGGCTCGGGCGGGGACGCTGCCCGGACTGCGGGGCGTACGGGCCCGGTGCGCTGCCGACGGCCGCGGTCACCGCACTGGTCTGCGCGGCCCTGGCCGCGGCCACCGGCGCCCGGCCCGAACTCGCCGCCTGGCTGCTGATGGCGCCGGTAGCGGTACTGCTGGCCGCCGTCGACCGCCGGGTGCACCGCCTCCCGGACGTGCTGACGCTGCCGCTCGCGCTGACGGCGGCGGGGGTGCTGGGCCTCGTCGGCCTGCTGACGGGCGCGGGCGGATCGTGGCTGGGGGCGCTGCTGGGCGGAGTGGCCCTCGGCGCCTGCTACCTCCTGCTGTTCGTCGCCAACCCGGCGGGGCTCGGCCTGGGGGACGTCAAGCTGGCGATCGGGCTCGGGGTCGCCCTTGGGTGGTACGGCTGGCGCACCGTCGTCACCGGCGGCGCGGCGGGGGTGCTGGCCGGCGCGGCCTACGGCGCCGGGCTGATGCTGGCCGGGCGCGGCCGGGGGACCACCATGCCGCTCGGGCCTTTCATGATCTTCGGGGCCTTCTGCGGGCTGCTCCTGGGCGCCGCGGCCAGGCACTGACCGGCGTCCGGGCGGCGCCGCGCCCGGTATCCGCGCCCCGTCCCGGCCGGGGGCGCACCGATGGCGTACGGCGCCCGCCCCGTCCCCGCAGGGCTCCGGCACCGGCCCCGGTGCTCCCCGGAGCCGTCCCGTATGCGCCCGGCGGCGCTCCCCGCGACCGGCCGGGCCACGCCGTGGTTTCCGTCGGTGCACGGAGCACGCCGCTCGCGGGGTTATGGTGGAAACCCCCCCTCGGGCCGGTCCGTATCCCCCCACGGACCGGCCCGCTTTTTGTTGTCCGGGGTCCGGCCCGTACGCGGCGGGACCCACGCCCGCCGCCCACGGGCCGGGCCCCGCCGGGGCGGACCGGCGGGCGGCCCCGCTCCGCCGCCGGCGTCCCGCGCCCGCCCGGCGCACGCCGGGCATTCGCTCAGCCCCGGCCCGACCAGATGTCCACGCCGTCCGTGGACGTCGCGAACTCGTCGATCTCGGCCAGCTCGGCATCCGTGATCTTGGGGGCGCTGACCGCCGCGACATTCGCGTCCAGCTGGGCGACGCTGCTGGCGCCGATCAGCGCGGAGGTCATCCGCTCGTCGCGCAGCACCCAGGCCAGCGCCAGCTGGGCCAGCGACTGGCCGCGGCGGGCGGCGATGTCGTTGAGGCCGCGGAGCCGCCGTACGACGTCGTCCGAGAGCAGGTCCGGGTCCAGGGACTTGCCCTGCGTGGCGCGCGAGCCCTCGGGAATGCCGTGCAGGTACTTGTCGGTGAGCAGGCCCTGCGCCAGCGGCACGAAGGAGATGCAGCCCATGCCCTCCGCTTCGAGGGTGTCCAGCAGCCCGTCGTCCTCGGTCCAGCGGTTGATCATCGAGTACGAGGGCTGGTGGATCAGCGCCGGGACGCCCATCTCGCGCAGGATGCGGGCGGCCTCGGCCGTCTGCTCGGCGTTGTAGGAGGAGACGCCGACGTACAGCGCCTTGCCCTGCTGGACGGCGGACGCCAGGGCGCCCATCGTCTCCTCCAGCGGGGTCTTCGGGTCGAAGCGGTGCGAGTAGAAGATATCGACGTAATCGACGCCCATCCGCTTCAGCGAGGCGTCCAGCGAGGACAGCAGATATTTCCGCGAACCCCATTCGCCGTAGGGGCCGGGGTGCATCAGATATCCGGCCTTCGTCGAGAGGAGGAGCTCGTCGCGGTAAGGGCGGAAGTCCTGCGCGAAGAGCTTCCCGAAGTTCAGCTCGGCGGAGCCGGCCGGCGGGCCGTAGTTGTTGGCCAGGTCGAAGTGGGTGATGCCGAGATCGAAGGCGTGGCGGAGGATGTCCCGCTGGGAACTCAGCGTGCGGTCGTCGCCGAAGTTGTGCCACAGTCCGAGGGAGATAGCGGGGAGTTTGAGGCCGCTGCGGCCCGCGCGCCGGTACTCCATCGAGTCATAGCGCGAATCCGCGGCGCGGTAGGGCGAGGTATCAGTCATGGTCACCTCCCTATCACGTACCTCTGACATACCTGATTGGGCTGTCGAGTCGCCCGAGACGTAAAGTTGCCCACTTGAGGCGACGGGGCGACCGCCATTGGCACGGAGGGGCTGGACCACACATGCTGCGATCTTCCGGGGTGCGCATCCCGTATCCGCCTGCACTGCGCAATCTGGTCTACCGGCTGTACGCGCGCCGGGTCGAGGGCCGGCTGGACCACAGCCAGGTGCCCAAGCACATCGGCGTCATCCTCGACGGCAACCGCCGCTGGGCGCGGGCCGACGGACGGACCCCCGAGCAGGGCCACCAGGCGGGCGCGGTCAAGATCGGCGAGCTGCTCGGCTGGTGCGAGGAGACCGACGTCGAGGTGGTCACCCTCTGGATGCTCTCGACGGACAACCTCGACCGGCCCGAGGTGGAGCTGACCCCGCTGCTGGGCATCATCGAGAACACCGTGCGCAATCTGGCGGCCGACGGCCGCTGGCGGGTGCACCACGTCGGCAACGCCGATCTGCTGCCCTCGCGCACCCAGCAGGTGCTCAAGGAGGCCGAGCAGGAGACCCTCGACAACACCGGCATCCTGGTGAACGTCGCGGTCGGCTACGGCGGCCGGCAGGAGATCGCGGACGCGGTCCGTTCGCTGCTGCTGGAGCACGCCGAGCGCGGCACCTCCTTCGAGGAGCTCGCCGAGATCGTCGACATCGAGCACATCTCCGAGCACCTCTACACGCGCGGCCAGCCGGACCCGGACCTGGTGATCCGTACGAGCGGCGAGCAGCGGCTGTCGGGCTTCATGCTCTGGCAGAGCGCCCATTCGGAGTACTACTTCTGCGAGGTCTTCTGGCCGGCGTTCCGGAAGGTCGACTTCCTGCGCGCACTGCGCGACTACGCCGCCCGGCACCGCCGTTACGGCTTCTGACGGACGGACCGCACTTTCCGGACAGCCGTTTTTGGCCGTTCTCCGGAGCGCGCGCACGGCGTGCGGGCGCCATCCGGGCGCCCCGCCGGCCGCCCGAACCGTACCGACGGGCCTTCTTCCGGGGCGCGTTGCCCCACGTGAAGATCACCGGTAACCAAAGGTTCACCGGCCGTGCGTCATATGCCATGGCATGGGTACGGCCTTTCGCGGGAATATCCCTTGCAGGTCGGCGTCCGGAAACAAGACATCGGGCGCCGTATCTCAGCGGACGGCACGGGGTCGTCCGCCCGGGAGGCCCTTTGCATATCTCGGACGATCGTGCGCAGCGCACGGACGACGCGGAGGGCCGGTGTTCGGCCCGTGCAGCGTGGCCAGAACCCGGTCCCATCCCCCGCGACGCCGTCGCACCCCGACCTCATCCGAGGGGGTTCGTCCACCCGTGGTGAACAGCAAGAAGCGCCGTGAGAACGGCCGGCGCACTTATGTCCTCGACACCAGCGTCCTGCTGGCGGATCCAGGCGCCATGTCCCGCTTCGACGAGCACGAGGTCGTGCTGCCGGTCGTCGTGGTCACGGAACTGGAGGCGAAGAGGCACCATCCCGAGCTCGGCTACTTCGCGCGGCAGGCGCTGCGCCTTCTGGACGAGTACCGGGTGCAGTTCGGGCGGCTGGACGCCCCCATCCCCATCGGGGGGCTCGGCGGGACGCTCAGAGTGGAGCTGAACCACTCCGACCCGGTGATCCTGCCGGCCGGCTACCGGCTCGGTGACAACGACTCACGCATCCTCGCGGTGGCCCGCAACCTCCAGGCCGAGGGGTATGACGTCACGGTCGTCTCCAAGGATCTGCCGCTGCGCATCAAGGCGTCCTCGGTCGGGCTGCTGGCCGAGGAGTACCGCGCCGAACTCGCCATCACCGACTCCGGCTGGACGGGGATGGCCGAGCTGACCGTCACCGCCGAGCAGGTGGACGATCTCTTCGCCGCCGAGAGCACCCACGTACCGGAGGCCGCCGAACTCCCGGTGCACACCGGACTCGTGCTCCAGTCCGAGCGCGGCAAGGCGCTCGGCCGGATCACCGCGGAGGGCGCGGTGCGGCTGGTGCGGGGCGACCGGGAGGCGTTCGGGATCCACGGCCGCAGCGCCGAACAGCGGATCGCGCTGGATCTGCTGCTCGACCCGGAGGTCGGGATCGTCTCGATGGGCGGCCGGGCCGGTACGGGCAAGTCGGCGCTGGCGCTCTGCGCGGGCCTGGAAGCGGTACTGGAGCGTCAGCAGCACCGCAAGGTGATGGTCTTCCGGCCGCTGTACGCCGTCGGCGGGCAGGAGCTGGGCTATCTGCCGGGCAGCGAGGCGGAGAAGATGAGCCCCTGGGCGCAGGCCGTCTTCGACACGCTGTCCGCGGTGACCACCAAGGACGTCATCGAGGAGGTGGTCGGGCGCGGCATGCTGGAGGTGCTGCCGCTCACCCACATCCGGGGGCGTTCGCTGCACGACGCGTTCGTCATCGTGGACGAGGCCCAGTCGCTGGAGCGGAACGTTTTGCTCACGGTGCTGTCCCGGATCGGCGCCAACTCCCGGGTCGTGCTGACGCATGACGTCGCGCAGCGCGACAACCTCCGGGTCGGGCGGTACGACGGCGTGGTCGCGGTCGTCGAGAAGCTCAAGGGCCATCCGCTCTTCGCCCACGTCACGCTCAACCGCTCGGAGCGGTCGCCGATCGCGGCGCTGGTGACCGAAATGCTGGAGGACGGCAGGATCTGACCACGTGTGGAACACCGCGCCGCCCGGCGAAGCGCAGCAGCCTAGCCGGGCGGCGCCGTGCTGTGCGCGGATATCCGAAAATCCAGGGGAACAAGCGAGGTGTGAGCTTTCACACGCAACGGAGAATTGATTCCCGGCGTCTCGTTCGGGCAGAGTCTGGGTCCTGTCAGGCCCCGCATACGGCATCCCCAGCACTCCTGGGGCCCCCGGAGAGAACTCCGGGGGGTGAGGAACACCCCGAACTTCATAGCGCGTCGCCGTATGCCGCCCGAGCACCACGCGGACCCCGAGGGGGACGTACCGGGTCAGTGCCTCCCGTGACCAGCCGTTCCCTGTTGTTCAACAGGGGCCGGAACAAGGGGAGACCAGCGCCAGGGGCACGATTGCGTCCGCGAGGTCACCTATGCGGCCGTTGCTGGAAGGAAAACGTGTGAGCCGGATCTCGGTCCGGGGATTCGCCGTGGCCTCCGCCACCGCGGTCACCACCGTCGGCGCCGTCGTCGGCGTCGCTGCAGGCGGCACCCAGGGCTCGGTCACCAACACCGAGGCCACCGCCGCCGATGCGACCATCGCCGATATCCCCGCGGGCCAGCAGGCCCAGGTACAGACGGCGTCCCTGACGCAGCAGGCGGACGTCCAGTTCACCCAGGCCGACGCGGCCGCCCTCAAGTCCGCGCAGGAGTCGGCCCGCAAGGCCGCCGCCCAGACCGCGCAGGACAAGAAGGACGCGGCGGACGAGAAGGCGGCCAAGGCCGAGAAGGACGCCAAGGACGCCAAGGAGCGCAAGGAGAAGGAGCTCGCCGCCTCCAGCTCCGACTCGCAGAGCGCGAGCGACTTCACCGTCAAGGGCTCGTACAGCGTCGCCGAGGTGCAGGCCATGGCGCGCCAGATCGTCCCGGCCGACCAGTTCCAGTGCTTCAGCAACATCGTGAACCACGAGTCGACCTGGAACTACAAGGCCGTCAACGCCTCCTCGGGCGCCTACGGCCTCGTCCAGGCGCTGCCCGGCCACAAGATGTCCTCGGCGGGCGCGGACTGGCAGACGAACCCGGCCACGCAGATCAAGTGGGGCCTGAACTACATGAACTCGTCGTACAAGAGCCCCTGTGGCGCCTGGTCGTTCTGGCAGGCCAACCACTGGTACTAGGCCCGCCCGGCCAGTACCGCGGCGACCACCGCACCTCCGAAACCCCCGACCGCGACCGCGGCGGGGGTTTCGTGCATCCGGCACGGGTAACGTCGTGTCGACAGTTGTGTGATGCGGGAGGGGAAGAGGAAGAGACATGTCCAGATTGCCTCAGTGGGTCGGTGGCCTCGGCGCCGGTCTGACGCGGTTCGCGCAGCGGCTGGAGGACCAGCGCCGCCGTGCGGAAGCCGCGGCGGCGGCCGGAGACCCGGACGAGCTGAGGCGTGCCGAGCACGCGGACGCCGCAGGTGGTACCGGTGGCCCGGCGGTGCCCGGCGGTTCCGGGGCGGAGCGGCCGGCCGGACCGGCCGGCGAGGCCCGGCCGGATCCGGCTGAGGAGGCCGGGACGGGGGAGGGGCCGGCGGAGGCGCGCCCGCCGGAGTCGGTGCCCGCGCCGCCCGCGTACGCGCCGGCCGTGTCGGCCCGCCCGGATCCGGTCGCTGCGGTGCCGTGGGGCGTACGGGTCGCCGCCGAGATCGGCTGGCGGCTGCTCGTCCTGGCCGCGGCGCTGTGGGTGCTGGCGCAGGTCATCACCAGTATCGAACTCGTCGTGCTGGCCTTCGTGGCGGCGCTGCTGATCACCGCGCTGCTCCAGCCCACCGTGGCCTGGCTGCGGCGCCGCAGAGTGCCGCGCGGACTGGCCACCGCGCTGACGTTCATCTCCGGGTTCGTCGTCATGGGCCTGGTCGGCTGGTTCGTGGTGTGGCAGGTCCAGGACAACATCGACTCGGTCTCCAGCCGTATCCAGGAGGGCATCACCGAGCTGAAGGGCTGGCTGCTGGACAGCCCGTTCCATGTGACCGAGGATCAGATCAACCGGATCGCCAAGAACCTCCAGGACGCGGTCGGCGCCAATACCGAGGCGATCACCTCGGCCGGACTGGAGGGCGTCACCGTCGTCTTCGAGGTGCTCGCCGGCATCCTGCTCGCGATGTTCACCACGCTCTTCCTGCTCTACGACGGCCGCCGCATCTGGACCTGGCTGCTCAAGCTCGTACCGGGCGCGGCCCGCGAGGGCCTGGCGGGCGCGGGCCCGCGGGCGTGGCGGACGCTGACCGCCTATGTGCGCGGCACGGTGATAGTGGCGATGATCGACGCGATCTTCATCGGCATCGGGCTGTACTTCCTCGATGTGCCGCTGGCCGTCCCGCTCGCCGTCTTCATCTTCCTGTTCGCCTTCATCCCCCTGGTCGGCGCGGTGATCTCGGGCGCGCTGGCGTGCGTCGTCTCGCTGGTCACCCAGGGCGTGTTCACGGCGCTGCTGGTGCTGGCGGTCGTTCTGGCGGTCCAGCAGCTCGAAGGCCACGTGCTGCAACCGTTCATCCTGGGCCGCGCGGTCCGCGTCCACCCGCTCGCGGTCATCCTGTCGGTCGCGGCCGGCGGCCTGGTGGCGGGGATCGGCGGCGCCGTGGTCGCGGTGCCGCTGGTGGCGGTCACCAACACCGTCGTCGGCTACCTCCGCGCCTACTCCCGGGAACAGGCGCTGCGGATGACGCCGGCGCCGCACGGTGCCACGGCGATCGGGGTCGCCCCCACGCCGAGCCCCGGGACGGGTCCGACACGGGGAGAACGACCGCCGGAGTAGAGGCGGCGGGGCCGGCGGGCGAGCGACCCCGCCGGCCCGTTGCCTCGTCGGTACGCCCCGTCAAGTGGCCACCGGAAACGCACAGAACCCCGCAGACGGGATGTCTGCGGGGTTCTGCTTTTTCTGGGTCCTGCCCCGGATCGACGGGGCCGCTTGTACCGTTCGGGCCGCCGGCACGGGGCGAGCCGCTCGAACGGTGCGGGCCGCTCGGTCCGTCCGGACTACTCGGCGAGCGTGGCCTCGGCGTCGAGGGTGGCGCCGACGGCCTCCAGGACGGCCGCGATCTTGACGGCCTCCTGGATCGTCTCGCGGTCCACACCGGCGGCGCGCAGCACCTGCTCGTGCGAGTCCAGGCACCGGCCGCAGCCGTTGATGGCCGAGACGGCCAGCGACCACAGCTCGAAGTCGACCTTCGCCACGCCCGGGTTGCCGATGACGTTCATCCGCAGACCGGCACGGAGCGTCCCGTACTCCGGGTCGGAGAGGAGATGGCGGGTCCGGTAGAAGACGTTGTTCATCGCCATGATGGCGGCGGCCGACTTGGCGGCTGCGTACGCCTCGGCGGAGAGGTTCTCCTTGGCCTGCGGCTCCAGCTCCTTGAGGACGCGCGGCGAGCGCGAGGCGATCGCGCAGGCCAGGACGGTGCCCCAGAGCTGCTGCTGGGGCAGCTCGCTGTTGCCGATCACCGAACCGAGGTTCAGCTTCAGGTCCTTGGCGAAGTCCGGTATCGAGGACTTCAGTTCATCGAGAGCCATACCGGGTCACTCGCCCGACAGGAGCGCAACCGGGTCGAGGGTCTCGTCACCCTTGGACCAGTTGCAGGGGCACAGCTCGTCGGTCTGGAGGGCGTCCAGCACCCGCAGGACCTCCTTGGGGTTACGGCCGACGGAGCCGGCGGTCACCATGGTGAACTGGATCTCGTTGTTCTGGTCGACGATGAAGACGGCGCGCTGCGCGAAGCCGTCCTCGCCCTCGATGCCCAGGGCGCGCATGAGCTCGTGCTTCGAGTCGGCGAGCATCGGGAAGGGCAGGTCGGTCAGGTCCGGGTGGTCCTTGCGCCAGGCGTGGTGCACGAACTCGGAGTCACCGGAGAAGCCGAGGATCTGCGCGTCGCGGTCGGCGAACTCCTCGTTCAGCTTGCCGAAGGCGGCGATCTCCGTCGGGCACACGAAGGTGAAGTCCTTGGGCCACGCGAAGACGATCTTCCACTTGCCCTCGTAGGTCTTGTGGTTGATCTGCTCGAACTCCTTGCCGGAGTCGAGCGAGACGCAGGCGGTCAGGTCGAACTCGGGGAACTTGTCACCGACAGTGAGCACGTGCTCTCCTTGCGACACAGAAAGTCCCTTTTGGGGTCTTTCCTTGGGGGTTGGACGATTCACACAGTGCCACAGGAGTCATTGATCACGGAAATAGCCAGATGGGCTGGGGTTGATTGGTTATGGCTATCAGTCGCGCCTTAAGATCAGTAAAATCGGGCGGAGTCTGCGGGGCCGTCGCACTGGTCATTTGCAACGTTAGCCCTGCGGGGAATGGTCAGTGGGGGCGGCGAGAGGCCAGGACGTTCCTGTGGGGGAGCCGAACCACAGGGTGTGAGTCCCCTCGGTGTCGATCGTCAGGCCGTAGCGTTCGGGGCCAGGCCGTCTGCCCCTGCCCAGGACCGCCGAGTAAAAGAAGGTGAAGACGGGGAAACACCGGCACCATTCGATTATTCGTCAGAGGGTCAGGAGCCTCCGCCAAACGGCTTGTGGATCTCGTACAGGGCGTATCCGTTGGGGGTGTTGCCCCTGTAGTCGAAGCCGTTTTTGAGCAGGACTCGTCCGGAGGCGGGGTTGTCGGGGTGATGCCGGGCGCCGACGGCGTCCAGGCCGGCGGTGGTGAAGGCAAATCGCAGGACTTCGGCCACGGCGTGAGTGGCGTAGCCGCGGCCCCATGAGTCTTCTCTGAGGATGTAGCTGACGGTGGCGTATTTCCTGGTGCGGCATCGGATCTTGATCACGCCGATCAGGTCATCTGTGACTGTGATGCCGAAGCACCAGCGGTCACGTGGCACGGCATGGGCGGCGGCGAGAGCTTCGGCTATCCAAGCTGTGGCGCCGGCCTGGTCCAGTTGGCGGGTGAAGCGGACTGATGCGCCGCTGTAGATACGTTGTACGGCGGGGGCGTCGTCCATCGTGAGTTCACGGATCGAGATCATCGTGCGATCCCGGCGGGAGTGAGCGCGGCGACCAGTTCGGCGGCGGAGGGGCGTGCTTGCGGTTCGGGAGCCATGGATGCGTTGATCAGTTCTTCAAGCGCGGGAAAGAGCCAGGGGCGAAGGGCGGTGAGAGGGAGTGTCCGGCCTTTGGCGATGGCCTGGAGTTTGGACGTCCTGTCGGATTCGTCTTCGTATGCCACTGGACGGCGGCCGGTCCAGCACCAGAAGAGCGACGCGGCCAGACCCCAGATGTCGGCCGGCGGCTGTGCTTGAACGTGGGTGTCGTCGGGGGTGGACAGAAGGGCATCCGCAACTTCCGGTGCGGTGGTGTGGGTGAGGGCTCCCCGGTAGGGCGGACGTGCGGCCTCCTGGTCCGGGCCACACGCCAGGGCGAAGTCGATGAGGTGCGTTCGATCTTCTGCGATGAGGGTGTTGGTGGGTTGCACGTCTGCGTGTGCCCATCCGGCCTGGTGGAGAGGAACAAGACGCTGAGCCCACGTACGGGCCACGTTCAGCAGGAGTCGTCGAGCGTGCGGAGTGTCGTGCTGGCGGGCCTGTGTGAGAGCGCGCCAGAGGGGTTTGCCATCGACCCACTGCACGGTAAGCCACCATCCGTTGTCCCACGGACCTGCGTCGACCCTGTAGGAGGGGGCGATGGCGCCCTGCTCGGTGAGGCACGTGAGGACGGCATCCTCCCGCGCGATTTCTGCGGCCTTGTCCTGCGCGGTGCCGCTATCCGGAGCGTTGGTTTTCAGTGCCATGCAGATGCTCGGGGTGGTCACCTTCCAGGCGAGGGAGCCGCGCCGGTCGCTGATCAGGTCAGTGGTGAGGGGGGTGCCGAAGCGCTCCTCCAAGTGGGCTGTCGCTTCCTGGGGAGGTGCCGTCATTTCAGGAGTTCCTGCGCCCATGCGCGCACTGCCTTCCACTCGTGCGGGAGCTGTCCGAAGACATCCCGCCCATCGTCGACCGCGACCGCCACGGCGGCAGCCAGATCCGGTGTCGCGGTGAGGAACCGCGGATCGCGGGGCCGCACGGCGACGCGTACCGGGAGGAACGAGACGGGCGGCGCGAAAATACTGCGGCCGTCCCCGTCCGTTCTCTCCTCTCCGGCAGTGAATTTTCCGACCATCAGGCCCACCGGCCCGTACAGGTTCTTCAGCGCCCAGTGCGGCCATGCCAGCGAGGCCGCGCCCAGGATGACGATGTTCTCGCACACGAGCGCGCCGTGGGGACGGGCTGCCAGCGGGCGTACCCATTCGGCTGCTTGCACCCCGGCATGGAACACCTCGGCCTCCACGGCTTCCACATCACCCACTGCCTTGTAGACGGTCCACCCCGTCAGCCCGTGCTTCATCGATGGCGCAAGGTAGGGGCAGTGGGTCGTCATGAGCTGGAGGTAGCCGCTGATGTCCGTGCTCTTCGGGTCGGTCGTCCGTCCCTCAACGAGGCGGAGCGCCCCGGCGGTGGGCCGGGACGCTCCGTTTGTGCGTGGGCTGGTCACCGGATGGTGGCCGTCTTCGGCTCCGGTACGGCGTCACCGTCAGGGGCAGGGGAGCAGTCCCATTCGGCGACCACGACGCCGGTCTCCCGGTAGCGGGCGAGCGCCTGCTCGTCGACCTTGCCATCCGTGTCGGTGAACCAGATCTCCGGGAGGCTGCCGTACATCTCCTCGTACGCGCTGATCCAGGAGATGCGGCCGGCACCGCAGTTGCTCGTGTGGCCGAGAATCTGCCCGGCGTGCCGGTCGCTGAACTCGGCGTACTCGGGAGTCTCCATCAGCCGGTGCCATTCGGCGTCGATGGCGGTGGAGAACATCTCCGGTGCGCTGTGCCCGGCATTGAACTGCCGGATGCTCACCGCGAAGAACTTCCCCAGTTCTGCTCGCTCGATGGTGCTCATCGTGCTCCTCTCGATCGTTTCGAGTGCTGGCGCGAAATTGCGGTAGTGCTTTGACGCCACTCAGGGGAAAGCGTGCCGGATATTTACCCCACAAAGGGCTTGGGCCCGCCGCTAGGGATCGAAGTGTCGTTCCCTGCCCCATTCTTTGCCTGGTTCGGGCGGCCGGTCAATGGTGCGCTAGGTCGGGATTGCGATGTCCTCTTCCATCGGGTACCTCCTTTCGATAATAGCTGGGTAATGTCCGGTCGGCCGCTGACCGTCACAACCGACAGCCGGCCGGGTGGTGCCCGCCCCCTTGGCGGGATCTCTCAGCAGCGATGACCGAAAGGGCATCCGACAAGGGGGCGGAGAATGTGAGTTAACCGTGCGTCAGCTTTCCGTTAATGCGTTCATGCATCCGGGCGACCTTTCCCGCCGCCTTTCGTAGTGCGTTAGCGGGTACGTGCTGCGATGAAGATCAGAGCAACGGCGAACGTGAAGACAGCAATTCGTGTCAGATGGCGCACGGTCGCGCCTTTCTTGCCCACACGGTCACTTCCGGAAGTCGGGCGGTGAACGGTGTTGCGTATTGGCGTGCAGGTACAGCACCTCAGATGCCCGCAGCATGGCTTCCATATCAACGGCCTGCACAGCTTCGTCTAGCCTTTTCCAGAGCGTGAAGCAATCCAAGCAGGTCGCACGGGATATGGCGCCTGCGGCCTGATTGCTTCCGCCTCGAAGGGTGAAACCGTAGTCAGTCAGTAATTTCCGGATCCACGCATAGGTTACTCCCAGGCTGTGTTCAAGATCTCCTATCGACTCGCCATTACTGAAGCGCTTAAAGATGTCTTCTTTATCGACGAGTGCAGCTTCTTTGGCCGCTGCATGCACTGCCCGAGTTCGATATTTACTCATGTGCCGGTCATTTCTGTGCATGGTCGGTCGGCCCCGACCCGACCGGCTGCCCAATCCGGGGAGGCGGGGCCGGGGTGGTGGCCGCCCCAGCCGCGCCTTCATCATCCGTGGGGTATTAGGAGTGAATGTGGCTGGGGCGACCGGCCCGCCCCAGCTTCATGGGCTGAACACACGGGGCGGGAGATGATGAGAAACAGAGGGGTACTTCTTTGACTACCGATGGAGGCGGCCTGTGACGATCGATATGGCCAGGAGGATGACACTGCCCCATGAGATGAGGAGCAAAATACCGCCCCAGAATGCGTCATCGCTGGTGAATTTCCATCCCGTGGGACGGGGTCGTGCGCGTCGCCGCTTTCCCGCTACCCCCATTTGCAGTCCCCGGTGCGGATCTTGTGGTCCGTCCTTCGTTTCTCTTCCTTCAGCTTGTCGCTCAGGTCTTTGGCGCTTCCCTTTTCTTTTTCCTGTTTTCCTGCCATTGCAGTGCCTAACGCTATGTGGGTTTCCGGCTCTCCCCGTTGTCCCCCCCCATAGACACTTCTTTTTCCGGTGCCGTTCGGCTGGACAATCTTCGGACCGCCAGCCGAACGGCCTCCCTTCCCCTATACCTCTCCCCGGGGAAGGGGACCTCACAGCCAGGATTCCGATCGACCGACCGTGAGGTGACTAAGGGCTAGCGCGGCTCTGCGTGCGCGCTTGCCTGTTTGTGCAGTTTCTGTATCGCGGCGAACTGCCGCTTTTCGTGGTCGGTCGCCGGCCTGAGACGCACGTACTTTCGGCGCCACCGCCATCCGGAGGGACGCCCAAGAAGAATGTGCGATCCCTGCACGGCGATAGCGACCGCGGGCACGCTGAAGTCCTGGTCAAAGACGACGGACCGGATGGGAACGTCCTCCGCTTTGTAGAACACGGAAGCGTAGGTGGTTTCCCGTTGGGGCGCTGCCATGGGACTACGCGCTCGGATGCGTGCCGTACCTCCGCCGGGCGTCGGATCTTTAGGAGGCACCATGTTGCGACACCTCACTCAAGGCACTCACCAGGCGGCGCGCGGTTGCGACGTTGCATCGGCCGAGGTCCACAAGCGCAATCGTTCGGCCGACACATTCTCCCGTGTCGGTGCTGAGCGACGGCAGAATGATGCCGACGCTCCGAAGCGCCGCTTCCAACTGGGCACGCGCTGCTTCAGCCTCCTTGGCCGGCGCCTCACAGCTGCGCAGCTGGCTGTCTTCCGGCACTGAACGCCTCCTTCGCCCTTCGGTCGTTAACCGGGTGCAACAACCGTGGCTCGTGGCAGAGTTGAGCGCAACAGAATCTGCTGAGAATCTGCCTCAGCAGGAAAAACGGCACATGCCAGGGCACGCACATGGCTCCCGAAGCACGCCCAACGCATGCAAGTCTGAACACAAGGCAGGCAACGGCGCGCACGTACGCCAGAATGGAGGGCACATGGCCGCAAGACCGCAGCCAACTGCTAGGCGCATCAGCCTCGGTCACGAGCTTCGGCAGCTACGTAGGGAGGCAGGACTGACCATCGCAGAGGCGGTGAAGGGCCTGCCCTTCGACGAGAGCACGCTTCAGCGCGTCGAGACCGGATGGAAGTCCTTCCGCCAGGCTGGACACCTGCGAGACCTGTTGAAGCGCTACGGCGTCACTGATGCAGAGCAGGTCGGCCGATGGGTCGCACTTCAGCGAGAGGCGTCAAGCCGCGAATGGTGGACCGGTACCGGAACCAACCTGCTGTCAGGCATGCCGAGGTTCCTCGGCGTTGAGTCAGCAGCACGGGAGATCAGGGCCTTTCACCCCACGGCTGTGCCGGGCCTGCTCCAGACGAAGGCGTACGCACAGGCAGTACACGAACTACACAAGCCCATCGACGAGACAACGACGGAGTTTGTGGATCAGAGTGTTCAACTTCGCGTGAAGCGAAAGGAGGCACTGACGCGTGATGACGAGCCGGTTAAGTTCTGGGCGGTCCTGTATCAGCCTGCCCTGCGCTACCCGGTCGGGGGTCCGGACGTCATGCGTGAACAGTATGCGGCACTGACTGAGTTCGCTGCCTTGGAGAACGTGACGCTGCAAGTTCTTCCGCAGATACACAGTTACGTTGCGTTCCATGACGTTCAGATCATGATCCTTGGTGACGGCCTGCCCGCCACAGTCCAGACAGATACCGCGTGGTTCACCGTCGCCGTAACGGACAAGCCCAAAGAAGTGGGCCGGTTCTCACGGATGTTTGATGCCATGGTGGCGGCGGCTTTGCCACCTCACGAAACCCCGGCGGTCCTGCACCAACTATCGAGAGAGATCACCGCATGAAGATTCACCCTCCCCGCGTGTCCGCGTCGGAGCTGGAGGGCGCCGCCTGGCGCAAGAGCAGCTACAGCAATGGCGGCGGAAATTGCGTCGAAGTCGCCCAAGCATCCATCGGTGTCCCAGTCCGTGACAGCAAGGACCCGGAAGGGCCGGTGATCGTGATCGCCCCGGCCGCCTGGTCCGCGTTCATGTCCAGCGTCAAGGGCGGAGAGCTGCACCCCTGATCGCCAAACGTCGAGGGTCCCGTAGTCCCTCGGGCTACGGGGCCTTGTTCTAGGCGCAAACGGGCTCAAGCGCGTACGTACACTTCTCGCATGGCACAGAAGGTAATCACCATCTACACAGACGACCTCACAGGCGAAGAGACCTCGGAGGCCGCAACACACACCCTCTCCCTCGACGGTGTGACGTACGAGATCGACCTCGGCCCGGACAGCTACGATCAGCTGCTCGAAGCCGTGGCGCCCTTCACAAAGGCCGGCCGCAAGAAGGGCAAGGGTCGCAAGCCGCGCAGCGCTTCGGCGAGCAGTGAGGACACGGCAGCCATCAGGGCCTGGGCGAAGCAGGCCGGCTACGAGGTCAACGACCGCGGTCGCGTCCCTGCCGACATCCGTGAGGCATACGCCAAGGCGCACTGAGGAAGTCAGCAGGCAGCAAAAGAGAGGGCCCTTCCTGCGAGGGGCCCTCTCAGCGATAGGGGAGAAGAATCCGCACGAAAGACAGTGGGAGCGACTTCCTACTCAGCACCAGTCGCAGGAGCCGAGATACCAGACGCTTCGCCTCTACGGACCATCTGAACTACCTCGCTGTGCTGCACCAGGGCCCCGTCTTCCGCCAACGCGTCCTCACGCAGCGTACGCCAGGTCTTCCCGGCGTCACGAGAAATTCCGGTAGCGAACATCGCTCCTCCGACTACGTCCTCAATCCCCTCCCACACTGTCCGGACCATGACGTTGTCGACCTTGTCCTGGTCGACAACGCAGTACGCCGTGTCCCGCCGAAGCCTCGCCCACTCTGCCACATCGATGGGAAGCCCTTGCCGATCCTTGTAAGCCATGGCGGCATCATCCCATTGAAGCTCAGGAGTTGGCTGATCGGCGGCCCCCGACTTAACTCAATCTGCCGCCTAAATCAGTAAGATCAGTCGCGAAATTGAGTAAATGCGCCGTCACTGCTGATCACCAGATGCGTACATAGGGCGAGGACGGGCCTCGGCTGGCGGTTCCGACTGAGATAGATAACCATTACCCCGCTAACGTTTCACCTATTTAATTCCTGCTTTTGCTCATTGTTGTGTTATCTAATTACCTGGTCTAATTGCATGGGCTTTTAGTGGGCGTTAGTAAGTGATGTTAGATAAATAGATGGGGTTGGGTTGTGGGGTAGATGGCCGGGGTGTGTTGATTCAGAGTACGCCCCTTTTGGTGTCTATGGAGATGGGGCGTTGAAGGGGTTTGTGTGCCCTTCCGACGGCTTTTGAATGCTGGCTGGGGTCATTGTCTAGGCCGCAATTTCAGGCCCCCCTGGTGCCTGCTTCTGGGCTTTCCGCTGTTTCGCTTTGGGGTTTGTCAAGTGTGACCGGGGTGCGTTATAGTTAGGTCATCGTCAAGCGGGAAAGGCGAAATTCGAAGCCGGAAGGTGGAGGGATTCGAATGACCCGAGAGGTGATAGGCTGATGAAGCCGGAAAGGGAAATCCCGTAAGGGTGAATTCCTTGATGGTGGATTGGCTTGATGAATAATTGAATGCCCGGAGGGGCGTGGATCGGCTCGCGACGCGATGGCTGGCACAGTTCTAGGCAAGCTGTGTTTGTGTGACTCCATCGTACGAGGCTGCCTAAGTGTGGTCTCCGGGGGTGGCTGAGACCTCGCACCAGAAGCCGTCACCCTGCATCGTCGTCACCCCCAACGACTTCAAGCTGAGGCTTTCGGAAGAGGGCGGTGCGGTCGGCCGCCAGGCTCCCTTCCGGAGGCTCGGTGAGGAGGTAGTCGGTGGACATGCGGATGAACCGAGTGTGTCCGGTCGCCGCGGTGTGCGCGCACATCCACTTGTCCACGGCCTCCGGAGTTTCGAGCGCCCTGGACTCCGCTCCGCAGACCTCGCTCTCGCCGGAGATGCACTCAGCTTCCCAGGAGGCTCGAACCAGCGGGTCCGGCTTGATGGTCCACGTGGCGAATCGGAATACGCGAGTCACAGTTCAAGCCCTCCCGCACGCTTTCCGCTGTCTGTTGGCGGCAGCGACCCGTGCACTCAGTAGTTCGGCCTGAGTGATCTCGCAAAGATCCGCCGGGCGGGCGGTCCACTCTCGGCCGCCCCCGATCGGACGCACCCAGTACTGGCCCATCGTGAAGTCCATGACTACGCCGACCATGCCCGTCTCGGCGTCCCGCACGTAGTCACCCCGTGACGGCTGGATCGACGCCTTAGCGCTCACGGTGACCTCCTCCTTGCTCAGGTGGCGGATGCCGGCGAAGGGCGGCCCGCACCTGTAGCGAGGCCGCGAACCGACACAGCAAGAGGGTTGCGGCGAACACCGCTGTCACGGAAGGTTTCTAGGGGGTTTCTCTTCGTACTGACCGGTCGTTGGACCTGGGTACGCAAGTAGGGTTTCGAACACCTGTCAGGGGACCGGAGGACAGCCGTGCTTGACATCCCGTTGACACATCCGCTCACTTACCTTATTGAGCTTCGCGGCTGGGGCAAGGTCGAGTTCGCAGACCTGATGCAGACTCATGGGGGTGCGCTCGGCGTTCCGCTGGCCACGAATCGCACAACAGTGTGGAAGTGGGAGCAGGGGCAGAGGCCGGACGACGATGCGCAGTACGTCCTGGCTGACCTGCTCGGGGTGCCCCAGGAACTCGCGCGGCCGGAGCTGTGGCCGACCTGGTTGCCAGTCTGGGAGGTAGTCGGCCTCCGACGTCCGTGGACGCTGGCCGGTACCGTTGATGCACTGGATGATCTGGTCAGGAGTGCATACATGGACCGCAGGGGATTTCTCACGATCACGGGTGCCGCACTCTCCACGCTTGCAGCGAGCTGGGCCACCGCCCCATCGGCCTTCGCCGCAGCAGCGGATGGGGATCGCGTCACGGACGAAATGGTCTCGACTCTCGAACAGCGCGTCACCACGTTGCGAAGCCTGGACGCCCAGATGGGCGGGGCGCGCCTTCTCGACCACGCGCGCAGCGACCTCGCCCTCATCACGACCGTGATCAAACAGGCGCGCTATACCGATGCCGTCGGGGAGCAACTGCACTCACTCGCCGCCCAGGTCTCCTACCTGACCGGCTGGATGGCCTACGACTCGGGCCTTCACTCCCAAGGCCAGCAGTACTACGTGGCGGCACTCCGAGCCGCACGGACGGCAGGGGATAGCGATCTCGGCGCCTTCGTCCTCGCCGAGATGGGCGTGCATGCTTCGGACGGCGGCTACAACAAGGAACGGGCGCAGCTCCTCAACACCGCCATCGACAGCAGTGGAACGACGATCCCCACGCACAGCAGGGCGTACCTCCACCTGCACCTGGCCGCCGCGCTGGCGCAACAGGGAAACCACCGCCAGGCGGCGTCCGCTCTTCACCGCTCCACGCAGCTCTGGGACCGCTCCAGTGGGGAACTCCCCGACTGGCTAGCGTGGTTTGAGGAGTCGCAAATCAACTCCACCCGGGGAAAGATCATGCTTTGGGCCGGCCACGCGGACCAGGCAGCGGACTTCCTCGTCGCCTCGGTCGACGCCTCGGTTCCCCGTGACCGGGCAGTCCGGGCCGGCCGGTTGGCCGAGGCATACCTGGAGGATAAGAACTTGGACGGGGCCCTCGCCGCGGCCAACGAAGGGGCCGAACTCCTCGAACAGCGAGTCACGTCCGGGCGGGCGCTGGAGCGCCTGACTGAGTTCTCCGGCAAGCTCGGGAAGTTTAAGAGCGAGCCAGCGGTGCGTGAGTTCCGAGAGCGAGTCAAGGCCCTGCCGTCACCTGTTGCGGTATAGCCATAATCGATCAAGGAATTAGTGCTGCCAGGGATGCATACCATTCCTGGCATGGCACAGAAGATCGTCACCATCTACACCGATGACCTCACGGGTGAAGAGTCCTCGGAGGCCGCCACCCACACGATTGCGCTTGACGGCGTGAATTACGAGATCGACCTCGGCCCGGACAGCTACGACCAGCTGCTTGAAGCCATGGCGCCCTTCACGAAGGCCGACCGCAAGTCCGGGAAGGCCCAGTGACTACTTCGAATGGCAGGGCGGAGGCCCCGATGACTGGTAGTCAGTTGCTCGTGCCGGCCCATCCAGCCGAGATCAGAGCCGTTGCGCGATGCGGGTGAGTTCGGCGCTGAATTCTCGAAGCTCTGGCGACGGCCGTTTCGCCTCGGCCACAACTTTCTGGACAGCTTTTGCCTCTTTCCGGATGCAGCCGGGGTCCGTAATTCCTGATCCCTCTGTTGCGGTGCGCGCATTTTCGAGGTATGCCTTGAGTCCATCAGGTGTAATGATCACGGTCGATTCTGGCACGTCGAGGCGGACCTCGTTGTCAGCGTGTAGCACGACAGTGAACGTATAGATATACGGTAGCTGCCCCTCCCATTCGTATTCGGGGTCGACACTGAAAGCCACACGCTCTTGACGATGCGGCGGCACGGTGTATTTCATCTTCCGTTTAACGGTGAAGGATTTGCTGTGCTGGATGGGGACCTTGATGTTGTACTGTGCCCTGAGCTGGGCACCCCCCGCTCCGGAGGTGCACGTCAGCTCTTCCGCTGAACTGAATTGGAAGCCGGCATCAGTGACCAGAACCGGGTCGCCGCTGGTGTTCCGCAGAGTCACACTCGGCATGGAGGCTCGCGCCTGCGACTGAGGAGACAGGGTGCTCCCCTTGATTTCTTTATGATCGCTTGCGCCGCGCGTCACTCCGCGGTCCGTCACCTTCGAGGGTCGGGTGTGAATTGCCGCCGCCTCGGCGAGGTGCTTTCTGGCTCTTTTGTTTTCGGGCTGCCGCACGCCTTGCACGGGTGCCGTTCGACGTGTTCGGCGATTTCGGTCCGGAAGTAGTAGACGTCCGTGATCCAGCCCGTGCAATGGGATGTGGCGCACGGCGCGCTGCATTCCCGTGTGCCGCCGTGGGGTGTCTGGCGGGGGTAGCGGGTGCAGAAGAGGCAGGGGAACAGGCTGATCCCGTCGCCGTTTTCGAGGACGGCGATCGCTTCCGCGGTGTGGCAATTGGGGCAGATGGAGGCCATGTCGGCACGCTAGGGGCCGGAATTGCCGGCGGTCCGGCCGTGGGAGGGTGGTTCACCCGATCGTGTGCGGGCCGGCGTTCGTGCAGTTCATGGCGTTCATGCCGCTCATGGCGTGATGGCGGCGTGGGGCGGGAGGGGGCCCGCTGCTCCAGTGGTGCGCGGCGGGTGATGGCCGTATTTCTGTGCCGTCCGGAATTTCTTGCTGTGCGCTCGAAGGGCCGCATTGAGATAGCGGCATCGGGATGGCCGTATCGGGGTGGAGACGCCGAAATGGTCGCATCGAAATGACCGCATCGGACGGCCGCATCGGACGGTCGCATGGAATTGTCCATATCGAAATCGCCGAACAGTCGGAAGTTGATCAAGTTCCGCCACCGGCGGCTCCCCGGCCTATTGATAGCGGAACCCGCTAGACTGGGGGAAGTTGATCGAAGGTGGTTATCAGTGGCTTCTCCAGTGGGGTCCGGAGGGCGGGCGCGGCAGCCGAGTCTGGCGCAGTTGCGGGCGTTCGTCGCGGTGGCGGAGCAGTTGCATTTCCGGGAGGCGGCGGCCGAGATCGGGATGAGTCAGCCCGCGTTGTCGGGGGCGGTCTCGGCGCTGGAGGAGGCGCTCGGTGTGCAGCTGCTGGAGCGTACGACGCGCAAGGTGCTGCTCTCGCCGGCCGGGGAGCGGGTGGCGGCGCGGGCCCGTACGGTGCTGGAGGCGGTCGGCGAGCTGATGGAGGAGGCGGAGGCGGCGCGGGCGCCGTTCACCGGGGTGCTGCGGTTCGGGGTGATACCGACCGTGGCGCCGTATCTGCTGCCGACCGTGCTGCGGCTGGTGCAGGAGACCTATCCGGAGCTGGACCTCCAGGTCCATGAGGAGCAGACCCCGTCGCTGCTGGACGGGCTGGCGCACGGGCGGCTCGATCTGCTGCTGCTCGCGGTGCCGCTCGGCGTACCGCAGATCACCGAACTCCCGCTCTTCGACGAGGACTTCGTGCTGGTCGCGCCCAAGGACCACTGGCTGGGCGGGCGCGACGACATCCCGCGGCAGGCGCTCAAGGAGCTGGATCTGCTGCTGCTCGACGAGGGGCACTGCCTGCGCGACCAGGCGCTGGACATCTGCCGCGAGGCCGGGCGGGAGGTGGGTGCCCCGGTGACGACCAGCGCGGCGGGGCTGTCGACGCTGGTGCAGCTGGTGGCCGGCGGGCTGGGGGTGACGCTGCTGCCGTGCACCGCGCTGCGGGTGGAGACCGGCCGTAACGACCAGCTGACGACGGGGTACTTCGCGGATCCGGTGCCCTCCCGGCGGATCGCGCTGGCGATGCGCGGCGGGTCGGCGCGGCAGCGCGAGTTCGAGGAGTTCGCGGCCGCGCTGCGGGTGGCGCTGCGGCATCTGCCCGTGCGGATCGTGGACGGACCGTCCGCCGCCGTCTCGTGCCGCCGGCGGCTACTCGGTCCGTAGGCCCTCCGGCCGCATCATGCGCCACAGGGGCGGCAGCGAGAGGGCGGTGACGAAGAGGATCACCACGCCGCCGACGCCGGTCATCCCCACCACCACCGCCCAGTCCACCATGACCGCGCTGTCGATCATCGCCAGCAGCAGCGACCCCAGCGCGAGACCGCAGCCCAGCGCCAGGCCCAGGCCGAGCGCGACGGGGATCGCCGTCTGCCACAGCACGGACCAGCCGAGCGTCGCCCGACGGGTGCCGATCGCGTCGAGGGCGGAGAGCAGCCGACGGCGCTCGTGGAGCTGCTCGACGGTGGAGATGACCAGGCCCGCGCCGATCAGCAGCAGGACGACCACCGAGCCGAAGAACAGGCCGTCGCGGACGCCGGAGATCTGCGCGTCGTGCGGATTGTCGACCTCGGAGTGCTCGTACATCGTCGGATCGACCCGCGCCGCGCTGTTGCGGATGCGCTCCACGGTGTCCGGGTCGGCGTGGTCGTAGTTGACCTCAAGATCCATGAAGGGGTGGTCGAACCGGGCCAGATCGATGGCGGACGGGGTGGCCAGGAGGTCGTACGAGTGGTTGCCCGGACCGAATCCGGGTGACAGCAGCCGGGCGGTGGGGATGTCCGGGGGGATCTTCCAGGGGCGCGGGGACGCCGGGAGGTCCGCCATGAACTGGGGGTTCAGATCGATGGCCATACCGGGCGTGAAGTTCTTGCCCTTGGCGTCGAAGCCGGTGCGGAAGACATCGCCGTCCCGGCAGGAGGGCAGTGCGGCCAGCTTGCGCAGTTCGGCACAGCTGCCGATGGCGAGTGACCCGAAGCGGTCGTCGGGCCGGGCGTGGCCCAGTTCGCCGAAGGACGCGTCGACCGTGCCGCGGACGTCCGTCACCCCGGGCGTGGCCCGCAGCGCGGTGAGCGCCCGCTCGGCCTGCTGCCAGCTGTCGACCGAGCCCATGATGCCGGCGTCCGGCCGCTCCCGCGCCGACTGGGCGTAGGCGTCGGCGTAACCGGTCTTCATGCCGGTCAGCAGCATCTGTATCGCGATGGCGCCGGCCAGTGCGACGGTGATGCCGCTGACCGCACGGGTGGCCGAACCGCTGTTCAACTGGAGGCGGCGGGTGGCCAGCTGCCAGGGCACCGGGCCGCCGCGCAGCCGCCCGACCACCGCGTCGACCAGCCACGGCAGCAGCGCGGTGACACCGAACAGCAGCAGTACCGAGCCGGCCGTGAGCCGGAGGGTGTTCAGCGGGGTGTCGGTCCACGCCTGCTCGGCGGACATCGGGACGAGCAGCAGCGCGCCCACGAGGGGCAGCAGCACCCGCCACCACAGCCGCCGCCGGACGGGCGGCCGGTGGCGGACCACGCCCAGCGGTTCGACCGTGATACCGCGCTGCGCGAAGAGCGTGACGACAACGGAGACCGCGGGCACCAGTACGGCGATCAGTGCCGCGGCGAGCGGGCTCGGGGCGATGTCCGCGGGAAAGACGTTCACATCCCAGAGGGTGACCACCGACGCGAACTGCCGGCCGCCCAGGAACAGCCCGGCGCCCCCGGCCAGCCCCAGCAGCGAACCGAACAGCGCCTCGCCGGAGGCGATCCGGCGGGTGGTGGGGACATCGGCGCCGACCAGCCGGAGCGCGGCCAGCCGGCGTTCGCGGCGCTCGTTGCCGTACCGCACGGAGGTGCCGAGGAAGACCATGACGGGCATCAGCAGCGCCACACACGTCATCACCACGAGGAGCACGGTGGGCGCCTGCATCGGCCGCGGCTCGTACTCCTTGCCGAAGTGGTCGATGCGGTAGGCGCGGGGCGAGTTGAGGGTGGCGCTGCCCGCGTAGTAGGTGAGTTCGGCCGGACCGCGCAGGCCCTCGGCGCGGATGACGCCGGCCACCTCGTAGTCCAGCCGCGCGCGCAGCAGCGCGCTCCCGGGGGCGTCCAGCAGTTCCTTGAGGGCGGGGGAGACCATCATCCGGCCGGGGCCGGGAAGCCGGTCGATACCGGGGGGTACGGGGGGATGTGCGCCGTCCGGCCGTATCAGGCGGCCGCGGATCTGCTCGCCGTGGAAGACGGTGTTGGTCGAGGCGTAGAGGATGGTGTCGTCGGCGGGGGCCGGCGGGTGGAGCTGGCCGAGGTTCTCCCGCGCCTTCTCCCGGCCGTGCCAGGAGTCCATCAGGGTCGGCACGGACGTGCCGAGCAACAGGACGGCCACGCCCAGGGCGACGCCGACGGCGGTCAGCGCCGTACGGATCCAGCCCTCGCGGCCGCCGCCGGCCGCGAACCGCATCCCCAGGAGGAGGTCGTGGGCCCAGCCGACGGGGCCGGTGCGCGCGGTCGCGGGCAGCGGCGCGGGCGGGTCCCGGCGGGCGGGCGGGGTGTGCCCACGGTCGCCGCTGCGCCGCCCGGCCCGGCCGGCCGGCGAGCGGAGCAGGCTCATATCAAGCCCGCCAGCATGTCCTTCACTCTGCCGTCGCGGACGACGATCTCGCGGTCGGAGTAGGCGGCGACCCGGGCTTCGTGGGTGACCAGGACGACGGCGGCGTTGGTGTCGCGGGCGGCGTCGGTCAGCAGGCTCATGACGCGTTCGCCGTTGAGGGAGTCGAGGGCGCCGGTGGGTTCGTCGGCGAAGACGACCCGGGGCGCGGTGGCCAGTGCGCGGGCGACGGCGACCCGCTGGCCCTGGCCGCCGGAGACCTCACCGGGCCGCTGGCCCCCCACGGTCTCGACCTCCAGCCGCTCCAGCCAGGTGCGGGCCTGCCGCTCGGCGTCCTTGCGCTTGACGCCGTTCAGCCGCAGCGGCAGCGCGACGTTCTCCAGGCAGGTCAGTTCGGGGACCAGCTGGCCGAACTGGAAGACGAAGCCGAAGTCGCTGCGGCGCAGGGCGCTGCGCTGGACGTCGGTGAGGCCGGTGAGCGTGTGGGGGCCGTAGCGGACGGTCCCCGAGTCCGGCTGGATGATTCCGGCGAGGCAGTGCAGCAGGGTCGATTTGCCGGAGCCGGAGGGGCCCATGACGGCGACGACCTCCCCGGGGTGGATGGAGAAGTCGGCGCCGTCCAGCGCGGGCGTGGCCCCGTAGGTCTTGTGCAGTCCCTCGGCGGAGAGCAGGGATCCGTCCGGGGTCATGTACGGACCGCCTCCGCGAGCCGGTCCAGCCGGGCCGCGGTCAGTTCGAGCCAGCGCAGATCCGCTTCGAGGTGGAACAGCGCGTGGTCGCAGATCAGCTGGTCGGCGAGGTCGCCGCCGCGCTTGCGTTCGGTCAGCCCGCGCATCAGCCGCAGATGCTCGGTGCGCTGGGTGTCCAGCAGTTCGGCGGCGTTCCGGCCGGTCAGCAGGGCGAGGACGACCTTGGTGTAGAGCGTCGACTGGAGGTAGGGCTCGGGCTTCTCGGGACGGGCCAGCCACTGCGCGACATCGGTGACACCGGCGTCGGTGATGGCGTACCGCTTGCGCTCCGGGCCCGCACCGGCCTCCACGCCGTCCACCTCGACCAGACCGTGCTTCAGCAGCCGGGACATCGTGGAGTAGACCTGGCCGTAGTGCAGCGGGCGGTCGTGGCCGAAGTGCTCGTCGAAGGCCCGCTTGAGGTCGTAGCCATGGCGGGGACCGGACTCCAGGAGGCCCAGCAGCGTATGACCGATTGACATGACGACCACCTTACGTCGTGGGTGTATCCCTGGTGTATACGCACGCTGTATAGCTGTGCAAGAGGAGGCCCCGGGGACCGGTGGGTACCGGTCCCCGGGGCGGCGGGGTCACTCCGTCCGCAGCCCGTCCGGCCGCATCAGGCGCCACAGGGGCGGCAGGCTCAGCAGCGTGACCAGCAGGACGAGCGCGGCGCCGGCCGCGGGCAGCGGCCAGACCGCCGACCAGTCCATCGCGGACTTGCCGATCAGTTTCAGCAGCGCGAACCCGAGCCCGCAGCCGCCGGCGACCGCGAGCGCCAGCCCGAGGAAGACCGGGACCGCGGTCTGCCACAGGACCGACCAGCCCAGGGTCGCGCGCCGGGTGCCGAAGGCGACCAGTACGGACAGCAGCCGGCGGCGCTCGCGCAGCTGCTCCAGGGTGGCGACCAGCAGGCTGGCCGCGATCAGCACCAGGGTCGCCGTGGACGCGACCAGCAGCCCCGTCTGCACGCTGGCGAACGTCTTGTCGCGCTCGGTGGTCCGCAGCGTCACGACCTGCATCAGCGGATCCACGCGGGCTGCCGTGTTGCGGACGTGCTCGATGCCGTCCGGTACCGCCGGATCGATCCGCAGGAAGGCTTGGGCGACGGGCTCGGTCAGCTGCGCCATGTCGATCGACGAGGGCGTGGCGAAGATCCCGGTGGTCTCCCTGCCCATGGCGTTCTTGCGCGCTGCGACGTCGCGGGCCGACTTCGGGATGGTCCACAGCCGCGCCGGACCCGAGGGCTTCTGGATCGAATAGTCGTAGTTGAGGAGCACCTTGGCACCCGGCCGCGCGGTCTGCTTCAGGTACGAGTCGTCGGTGCCGTCCCGGACGATGAAGACATCGCCGTCCTTGCACGAGGGCAGCTGTGCCATCTCCCGCAGGCTCGGGCAGTCGCCGACGGTCAGGTTGGCGTTCGGCACGGACTCCTCGCCGTTGGGCGGCGGGCCGGGGCGCACCACCGACGTTTCGGTGGCGGCGATGACACCGAGGACGCCCGTGGTGGCCCGGAAGTCCTCGATCATCTTCCGGGTCGTCGCGATGTCCCGGCTGGGCAGCGCGACACTCATCTGGGCTCGTTCGGTGTCCTGGCCGGTCTCCTTCGTGTAGTCGCCCTGAATGGCGGCGAAGGCGAGCTGCAGGGCGATGGCGCCGGCCACCGCGACGGTGATGCCGCTGACCGCGCGGCTGGCCGAGCCGCTGTTCAGCTGGAGGCGGCGGGTGGCGAGCTGCCAGGGGACCGGGCCGCCGCGCAGCCGTCCGACGACCGCTTCGACCAGCCACGGCAGCAGCACGGTGATGCCCACCAGCACCAGCGCCGCGCCACCGGCGAGCAGGACGGGATTGACGGTGCCCCGTCCTCCCATGATCTTGCCGTTCAGCAGCAGTACGAGCACCCCGGCGATCGGCAGCGGCACCCGCCACCACACCCGCCGGCGGCGAGCGGTGCTGTGCCGTACGACGCCGAGCGGTTCGATGGTCACGCTGCGCAGCGCGAGGAGGGTGACGCCCACGGCGGAGAGCGGCACCGCGACGACGACCAGCGCGGCGAGCGCCGGGGACGGGGTGATGTCGGAGGCGAAGACGTTGACGTCCCAGACGGTGACCGAGGCGGCGGCCTGCCGGGCGACGAAGTACAGCACGGCGCCCAGGACCAGCCCGAAGAGCGAGCCGAACAGCGCCTCCCCGGCCGCCATCCGGTGGGTCATCCGGATATCGGCGCCCACCAGCCGCAGTGCGGCCAGCCGCCGGTCGCGGCTCTCACTGCCGAAGCGGACCGCGGTGGCGATGAAGATGGCCACCGGCATCAGCAGCACAACGCAGGCCAGGATGACGATGGCGAGGAGGATGGGCGGCATCGTCGCGGGGATCCGGTGGTCGCCGAAGCCCTCGATGCGCTGGACACCGGGGTCCGATACGCGCAGGGTGTCGCTGCCCGCGTAGTAGTAGAGATCGCCGGGGCCCCGCAGGCCCGCCTGGGCGATGGTGCCGGTTATCTTGCCGGGCAGCCGCTCGCGCAGCAGCTTGCCGTCGGGCGATTCGAGCAGCTTCTGCAGCGCGGGGGAGACCACCATCTCCCCGTAGCCGGGCAGCGCGGCGACGCCCGGCGGGAGCGGCGGCCGGGCGCCGTCGGGGCGCAGCAGTTTGCCGCCCACCGGGTCCCCGCGGAACTCGGTCCCGGCGCCGGCGGCCAGCATCGTCTCCGGGGAGGGCTTGAGGTCGTGCGACGTCGGCGCGAGGTAACGGGCCTCGGAGCGTTCCGCGCGGCTGTTCGTGAGGTGCGGGACGGACGCCGCGACCAGCAGCAGCATCACCCCCAGGGCGACGCCGACGGCGGTCAGCAGCGTACGGGTCCAGCCCTCGCGGCCGCCGCCGGCCGCGAAGCGGATACCCATCGAGAGGTCGCGGGCCCAGACGGCTGCGCCGGTGGGGGGCGTGAGGGCCGGGGCACCTCCGGGGCCCGGGTTCCGCCGCCCGGTCCGGTTGTCGGGGATGGTCATACGGTGCCCGCCATTTCCCGGGCCACGCCGTCGCGGACGACGATCTCGCGGTCGGAGTAGGCGGCGACCCGGGCTTCGTGGGTGACCAGGACGACGGCGGCGTTGGTGTCGCGGGCCGCTTCGGTCAGCAGGGCCATGACGCGTTCGCCGTTGAGGGAGTCGAGGGCGCCGGTGGGTTCGTCGGCGAAGATGACGCGGGGTGCGCCGGCCAGCGCGCGGGCGACGGCGATCCGCTGGCCCTGGCCGCCGGAGACCTCACCGGGCCGCTTGGCCCCGATCTCGGCCACCTCCAGGCGCTCCATCCACTCCAGGGACCGGGCCTCCGCCGCCGCGCGCTTGGCGCCGGCCAGCCGCAGCGGCAGCGCGACGTTCTCGACACAGGTCAGTTCGGGGACCAGCTGGCCGAACTGGAAGACGAAGCCGAAATCGCTGCGGCGCAGCGCGCTGCGCCGGGCGTCGTTCATGGTCGTCAGGTTGTGCTCCCCGTAGCGGACGGTGCCGGAGTCCGGCCGGATGATTCCGGCGAGGCAGTGCAGCAGGGTCGATTTGCCGGAGCCGGAGGGACCCATGACGGCGACGACCTCCCCGGGGTGGATGGTGAAGTCCGCGCCGTCCAGCGCGGGCGTGGGTCCGTACGACTTATGCAGCGTACGGGCTTCTAGCAGGGAACCGGGCGGGGTCATCCGGGAGCCTCCGGGAGTGTGGACAGGGAACGTCCAACGGACGCGTCGCGCACTCTACATGAGGTGTATACCTTCGGTGTATAGACGGGGTGTCTAGTGCGGTGGGCGCTCGTCCCGCAGGCCCCGCCCGAGCGGTCGGGGCCCGGAAGGGGTCAGGGGTGCCGGTCGTCGGGTGCCCCCGGCGCGGCCGGCGGCTCCGGTTCCTTGGGGGGCCGGCCCCGGCGCGGGATCGCGCCCGCGCCCCGGGGCAGCCGCCGCGCGTCCGTGAGCGCCCGGCGCAGCAGGAACTCGATCTGCGCGTTGGTGCTGCGCAGTTCCTCCCCCGCCCAGCGGGCGAGCGCGTCGTGGATCAGCGGGTCGAGCCGCAGCAGCACCTGCTTGCGCTGCTGCGGCCGTCGCGCGGGCGTCCGGTCGCCGTCGGCACCGGACCCCTCGGGGGTGTCGGCACTCACTGGTAGAGCGAGCCCGTGTTCAGGACGGGCTGGGCGGCCCGGTCACCGCAGAGCACCACCATCAGATTGCCGACCATGGCCGCCTTGCGCTCCTCGTCCAGCTCGACGATGCCCTGCTCGCTGATGCGCACCAGTGCCTGCTCGACCATGCCGACCGCGCCCTCGACGATCTGCTGACGGGCCGCCACGACCGCACCGGCCTGCTGCCGCTGGAGCATCGCGGAGGCGATCTCGGGCGCGTAGGCGAGGTGGCTGAAGCGGGACTCGATGATCCGTACGCCGGCGGCCTGGACCCGGGCGGTCAGCTCGACGCCGAGCTTCTCGGTGATCTCCTCGGCGTTGCCGCGCAGCGACAGGGCCTCTTCGTCGTGGGCGTCGTAGGGGTACTCGATCGCGATGTGCCGGACGGCCGCCTCGGTCTGGGTGGCGACGAACTCCAGGAAGTCGTCGACCTCGAAGAGGGCCTGCGCGGTGTCCTCCACCTTCCAGACGACGATGGAGGCCAGTTCGATCGGGTTGCCGTAGGCGTCGTTGACCTTCAGTACCGCGGTCTCGTGGTTGCGCACCCGGGTGGAGACCTTGGTGGCGGTGGTCAGCGGGTTGACCCAGCGCAGGCCGTCCGTGCGGATCGTGCCGGCGTAGCGCCCGAAGAGCTGGATGACCCGGGCTTCGCCGGGCGCGACCATCTTCACCCCGGTCATGCAGAAGAGGGAGCCGAGCAGCAGCAGGATGCCGACGATGATCAGCGGTACGGCCACCGCGTTGTTGCCGCCCGAGCCGATCGCGCCGCCGACGGCGATCATGGCGATCCCGAGGAACACCCCGAGCACGGTCAGCAGCAGGGCCAGACCGCCCGGGATGCTGTGCGCGGGCACCTCGCGGACCTGCGGCTCCGGCATGTCGGGACCGTCGGCGGCGGGCTCGCCGCCGGGGCCGGTGCTGCGGCCGGGTGATGTCTGGTCGGACATGGGGATCCCCGTTTCTCGTGTCGCGTCCGGGGACGCGATGACTGGTGGCGGCGGTGCATGGTGGTGCACCGGCCTCGCTCTACTAGCTTCGACCTATCTAAGTGATAACACTTTAGCTCCTCGGCGGACAGGATGCGCAATCCCTGCCCGACGGTTCCCTGGTGGCGGGTGCTGTTTGTCACGTAGGGAAAAGCCGTGATCGATGAGCATTTGGTGTCAGATGCGGTGTTAGCTTCGACCGCTGAGTTATTGGGGGCGGAACGACTGGAGTTACTGGAGCGATGGGCCGAGCGGACGCGAGGCGGGCGCGGCAGGCGAGCACCCGCCGTGGCAGAGCGAAGCAGAAGAAGCGCGGCATACGCCGGTTCTTCACCTGGAAGAAGATCCTCGGAACCTTCCTCGGGGTGTGCCTGCTGGGCATCCTGGCCTTCGTCGGCCTGTACCTCTACGTGGACATACCCTCGTTCAACAAAGAGGCCGAGGCGCAGAGCAACGTCTACAAGTACGCCGACGGCAAGGTCCTGGCCCGGGTCGGCGCGGTCAACCGTGAGAAGGTCTCGCTCGACCGGATCCCCGTGCCCGTCCAGCACACCTTCGTCGCCGCCGAGAACAAGACCTTCTACGACGACTCCGGCGTCGACCTCAAGGGCACCCTGCGCGGCGTCCTGAACACCCTTCAGGGCAAGGGCAAGCAGGGCGGCTCGACGATCACCCAGCAGTACGTCAAGAACTACTTCCTGAGCCAGGAGCAGACGGTTTCCCGCAAGCTCAAGGAAATCGTCATCTCGCTCAAGGTGGACAACAAGTACGACAAGAACGACATCCTCCTCGGCTACATCAACACCAGCTACTACGGCCGCGGCGCATACGGCATCCAGGCCGCCGCCCAGGCGTACTACGGCGTGGACGTCGACAAGCTCACCGTCTCGCAGGGCGCCTACCTCGCCTCGCTCCTCCAGGCGCCGAGCCAGTACGACTGGGCGCAGGCCACCGACGCCGGTAAGAAGCTGGTCCAGGAGCGCTGGGCCTACACGCTCGACAACATGGTCGAGATGAAGTGGCTCTCCCCGGCCGACCGCGCCAAGCAGACCTTCCAGAAGCCGCAGGCCCCCAAGCCGCTCCCCGGTATGGGCGGCCAGACCGGCTATCTCGTCGAGGCGGCCAAGAACGAGCTGATCGCCGACGGCGTCGACGAGAAGCAGCTGGCGGCCGGCGGCTGGACGATCACCCTCGGCATCCAGCAGGACAAGCAGAAGGAGTTGGAGAAGGCCGTCAAGACCAAGCTCTCCGACGACCTCAACCCCGACAAGCGCAGTGTCGACGCCGACGCCCAGGTCGGCGCCGCCTCGGTGGACCCCGAGACCGGCCACGTCGTGGCGATGTACGGCGGTGCGGGCTACACCAAGCACTACGTGAACAACGCGACGCGCGCCGACTACCAGCCCGCCTCCACCTTCAAGCCGCTGATCCTCGCCGCGGCGCTGGAGAAGCAGGCCCAGACGCAGGACGGCGCGACGATCACGCCGAACACGATGTACTCGGGCCGCAACCGCCGCCCGGTCGTCGGCGGGACCATCCCCTTCGCACCGCCCAACGAGGACGAGCGCACCTACGGGGACATCACCGTCCAGGAGGCGACGAACAACTCCGTCAACGCCGTCTTCGCGCAGATGGGCCAGGACGTCGGACTGGACGAGGTCAAGAAGACCGCGGTCAGCCTGGGCCTGGACGGCAGCAGGATGGAAGTCAAGCCCGCCATGACCCTGGGCACCATGGGCGCCAGCCCGCTCCAGATGGCCGGGGCCTACGCCACGCTCGACGCGCACGGCAAGAAGATCACCCCGGCGCTGGTCACCAAGGCCGTGCACGGCACCGAGGCGGAGCACAAGCTCAAGGACCCGGTCGGCGACCGGGTGCTCAGCCGCAAGACCGCCGACACCCTGACCTCGGTCCTCAAGGGCGTGGTCAACGACGGTACGGCCAAGGAGGCCGTGGAGAACGCCGACTACAAGGCGGCGGGCAAGACCGGCACCTCGGACGACAACAAGTCGGCGTGGTTCGTGGGCTACACGCCCAAGCTGGTCACCGCGGTCGGCATGTTCGGTGAGGCCGCCAAGACGGAGGGGAAGATCGCCCAGGGCGCCCAGGTGACGCTCAAGGGCACCGGCGGTGGCGGCCGCGTCAACGGTGGTGGTTACCCGGCCAAGATCTGGGCCGACTACACCGAGGCCGCGACCGGCGACAGCAGCGCCGACTTCGACCTCGAAACCGCCATCGGCGCCGGGGCGCCCCCGGCCAACACCCCGCCGCCGCGGAACACCCCGTCGCCGCCCCCGACCCCGCCGCAGCAGACGCCGAGCCAGACCCCGTCGCATTCCTCGCTGCCGCCGAGCCAGCCGCCGCAGCAGACGCCGAGCAGTCCGCCGCAGCAGACGCCGAGCAGCCCGCCGCCCTCCAGCAGCACCCCGCCGCCGGACGGCGGGGGCAACGCCACGGGCGGCAACGGCAACGGCAACGGCGGCGGCAACGGCAACGGCGGCGGTAACCAGGGAGCCGGCAACAACCAGAACTGACGGCCCGTCGCACCACACCGCGGCCCCCGCCACCAGGCGGGGGCCGCGGTGCTGTGCGCGGTGGCTCAGCCGCCGTTGACGCTCTTGGTGATCCGGTCGCCCAGATCCTTGTCGACATTGCGCCAGTACTGGAACGCGCGCTCCAGCACCGGACGGCTCACACCGTCTCGGAGATGGCCGGCCACATTGGAGACCAGCCGGTCCCGGGCCGCGTCGTCCAGGACCTGGCGCACCATCGTGCCCGGCTGGCCCCAGTCGTCGTCATCGCGGCGCAGCGTGTACGCCTCGTGCACCATCTCGCCGCTGCTCGCCCAGCCCGCCGCCTCCCCGAAGCGCTCGGTGTCCGCGGCCGGCCCGCCGTACGAGTTCGGGGCGTACACCGCACCCGTGCGCGCCGGGTCGAACCGCATCGGGCCGTCCTTCGCGTACGAGTGGACGGGGACGTGCGCCCGGTTGGGCGGGAGCTGCGCGTAGTTCGGGCCGATGCGGTACCGGTGGGTGTCCGGGTAGGAGAACAGCCGCCCCAGCAGCATCTTGTCCGGGGACGGGCCGATGCCCGGCACCAGGTTGGACGGTTCGAACGCCGCCTGCTCGATGTGGACGAAGTAGTTGTCCGGGTTCTTGTTGAGGGTCATCCGGCCGACCTCGATCAGCGGGTAGTCGCCGTGCGGCCACACCTTGGTCAGATCGAACGGGTTGAACCGGTAGTCCGGGGCGTCCGCGAACGGCATGACCTGCACATACAGCGTCCACGACGGTTCGTTGCCGCCCTCGATGGCCTCGTACAGATCACGGCGGTGGTAGTCGCCGTCCTCGCCGGCGATCCGGTCCGCGTCCTCCTGGGTGAGGAAGTCGATGCCCTGATCGGTCTTGAAGTGGTACTTGATCCAGAACTTCTCGCCGCCGGCGTTGACCCACATGTAGGTGTGGGAGCCGTAGCCGTTCATGGTGCGGTAGGACTTGGGAATGCCGCGGTCGCCCATCAGCCAGGTGACCATGTGCGCCGACTCCGGCGACAGCGTCCAGAAGTCCCACTGCATGTCGTGGTCGCGGATCCCGCTCTCCGGGCGGCGCTTCTGCGAGCGGATGAAGTCCTGGAACTTGCTCGGGTCACGGACGAAGAAGACCGGGGTGTTGTTGCCCACCAGGTCGTAATTGCCGTGCTCGGTATAGAACTTCAAGGCGAAGCCGCGCGGGTCGCGCCAGGTGTCGGGGGAGCCCTGCTCGCCCGCGACGGTCGAGAAGCGGGCCAGCATCTCGGTGGTCTTGCCCGGCTGGAAGAGGTCCGCCTTGGTGAACTGGCTGACGTCGTTGGTGACCTGGAAGATGCCGTACGCGCCGCTGCCCTTGGCGTGCACCACCCGCTCGGGGACCCGCTCGCGGTTGAAGTGGGCCATCTTCTCGATCAGGTAATGGTCCTGGAGCAGGATGGGGCCGTCGGGCCCGACCGTCAGCGAGTTCTCGTCGCTCGCCACCGGGATACCGGCGTTGTTCGTCGTGCGCGGGACGTTCTGCGCGGGGCTGGTCATGGTGAGATGCCTCCCGTCCGGTCGACTGGAGTGGGGGTCGTTATGTCCCTTATATCCATGATGCAGTCAACTATGCCGACCGTCCGTCGGCAACAGCATGGGCCCCATCCGATGACGGACGGGGCCCATACGACGAGGCGGTGCGGCGGTCAGCCGCGACCGGCTCCCGGCGGCATCGACAGCTCGAACCAGACGACCTTGCCCATGCTCAGCCGGGTCGCGCCCCAGCGCCGCGTCATGCGGTTGACCAGGTACAGCCCCCGCCCGCCCTCGTCGGACGGCCGGGCCTGGCGCAGCCGCGGCAGCTGCGGCACATCGTCCCCGACCTCGCAGCGCAGCACATCGGTCCGCAGCAGCCGCAGCGTGATCGGCCGCTCCGCATACCGCACCGCGTTCGTCACCACCTCGCTGACCAGCAGCTCCAGCTGATCGGTCAGCTCCTCCAGACCCCAGCGCGACAGCGCCCGGCGGGCCAGCCGGCGGGCCTGCCCGGCCGTCTGCGCCTTCGGGTCCAGATACCAGTACGCGACATCGCTGGGCGCGATCCCGTCGAACCGGGCGGCGAGCAGCGCGATGTCGTCATCGCGGTCGCCGGGACCCAGCATGTCCAGCACCTCGTCGCAGAGCGGCTCCAGCGGCGGCGGATTGGGACCGGTCAGCCGGGCCGTCTCCGTCAGCCGCTCCCGCAGCTGCTCGATACCGGTCCACACGTCCCGGATCCGCGACTCCACCAGACCGTCGGTGTAGAGCACGAGCGTGGCACCCGCCGGGGCGTCCAGCTCCACCGCCTCGAAATCCACCCCGCCGACCCCGATCGGCGCGCCCGCCGGTACCCGCAGCACCTCCGCCCGGCCGCCCCGATGCAGCATGACGGGCGGCGGATGCCCCGCGTTCGCGATGACGATCCGGTGCGCGACCGGGTCGTAGACCGCGTAGAGGCAGGTCGCCATCCGGTCCGAGCCCAGCCGCTGCGCCTGCTCGTCGAGGTGGTGCAGCACCTCCTGCGGCGGCAGGTCCAGCCCTGCCAGCGTCTGCGCCGTCGTCCGCAGCTGCCCCATGATCGCGGCGGAGGTCATCGAATGCCCCATGACATCGCCGACCACCAGCGCCACCCGGCTGCCGGGCGCGGGATCGCGTCGTACCAGTCACCGCCCACCCGCGCCGTCTCGGCGGCCGGCAGATAGCGGCTGGCCAGCCGCACCCCGGTCGGCTGCGGCAGCGAGTCCGGCAGCATCGTGCGCTGCAGCGCGTCCGCGATGTACGCCTCGCGGCCGTAGAGCACCGCCTTGTCCACCCCCAGTGCGGTGTGGGTCGCCAGCTGCGCCGCCACCAGCAGATCGTCCGGCTCGAACGCCGGACGGTCCGGTGTGCGCAGGAACACCGCCGCGCCGATCACCCGCCGGCGCCCGCGCAACGGCGCCAGGACCACCCGGTGGCCGCCGGGCAGCCGGGTGTCCGCGCCCAGCAGCTCGGGCAGCGCCGTCCGCGCGGCCTGCGCCTCCCCGAACAGCGGCCGCACCCCGCGCAGTACCTCCGCCAGCGGGCCGCCGGGCCGCACCTCGGCCAGCTCGGCCGCGCTGCCGCCCATCGCGGGACCCAGGTCCGGCTGGGCGGGCAGCACCGGCATCCGCACACCGTTGGTGTCCGGCTCCTCCGGGATCCGGTCGGTACGGCGCAGCCGCAGCACCACCGGGCCGGTCGGCCGCTCGTCGCCCACCGGCAGCGGGTCGCGCAGATACACCAGGATCGCGTCGGCGAACGTCGGCACCGTCGCCCGGCACAGACCGAGGACGATCTCGTCGAGGTCTATCCCGCGCGCGATCCGCCGGGTCGCCGCCCCGATGAACCGCAGCCGGTCACCGCCCGCCTGCCGGGCCGCCGCCAGCTCGCCGCTCTCGCCCGGCTGCGGCGGATGCGCCGACCGGGCCGGCCCGCCCGCCGGGGACCGCTCCCCGGCCGCCTGCGGGGGCACGGGCGCCCCGGTGGGCTCCCCGGCCGACCGGCCCGCGCCGCCGCCGCGTCCGCCCGGCTCGCCGCGGGGGCCGGACGGCTGCTCACCGCGCGGCCGGGACCGGTCCCGGCCGCCCTCGCGCGGGCGGCCGACGCCCTCACCGACCGGGCGCGGGCCCTGGCCGGGCGCCGGATCCTGATCCGGACGCGGATTCTCACCCGGTTCGGGCGCCTCCGCCCGGCCCACCGCGCCGGGTGCGGCGGGCCGGGCGGTACGGCGGCCGGACGCCGCCCGGCCCTCGCCGCTCGGCGCCCCGGTCGCCGCCCGGATGGCCCGGGTGGCCGCCACCACACCGCTCTCCCGCTCCTGGCCCGCCGTACCCGGCGCGCCGTCCCGGTCCTGGTCCGGCGCGCCGGACGGCCGGCCGGTCACCGGCACCTCCCGCGCACCACCGGGCCCGTCCTGCCCGGCCACCGCGCCGTGCACACCGGCATCGGGGCCGTCGGGGCCGCCGCCGTACGCACCACCGGCGTACGGGGCGCCGTACGGACCGTCGGCCGGTACGGGATGCTGCCCGGACGGCTCGTGCCGCACGGCGGCGTGCCCCGCGGCGCTGTGATCCGTCCCGCCGCCGTCCGCCGCGGCGTGCTCCGCTTCCTCGCGAGCTGCCGCAGCACGGCCCGCCACATCCTCTGCCACCGCATCACGCTCCACCGCGGCGTGCTGATCCGCCGCATCGGGCTCCGCCGGGCCGTGACCCACGACCGGCTCATCCTCCGCCCGCCCGTCGGACGGTCCCGCCGACGCCGCGAGCGCCGCCCCGGCACACCCGGACGAACCCGCGCGGCCGGCGCCCTGCGGACCGTACCCGCCGCCGGGCACGCCGCCCGCCGGGCCGCCGCCGGTGCCGCCGTCATCCATGGACACGGCGAACCCCGTGCCGGGCAGCGGCGCGCACCCGGGCGCGGCCGGCTGCTGGAGGGCGCTGCGCGGGTCCGGGACCGTGCCCGGCGGCGCCGCCGTCCCGGCCGGCCCCCGCGCAGGGGACGCCGAGGGCGCGGCAGGCGGGGCCGGCTGCCGCGATTCGTGGGAGGTCGGGTGCTCCGTCACGCGTGGGATTCCATCCGTCCGGGGCTGCGCGCCTGACGCGCTGCGTGTCAAGCGCGTCGCAGGTGCACAAAGAGCTGGATCTCGGGTGGTACGTCCGTACTCGCCGGGGCATACGCATACGAGTCCTCCCCGATGACGTCGAAACCCGCGTCGCGCACGACCCGGCGCAGGTCGTCCCGCAGGTAACCCGATACCCGGATCGAGTTGCCCAGGAACGGGATGGTGAAGTCGTCCACGTCCGCCTCGACCATCGACAGGGCCAGCAGCCCGCCCGGTCGCAGCAGATCATGCAGCATCCGCAGCGCGCACGGAATCTCCGCACGCGGCAGCATCAGCAGGGAGAAGAACGCGGTGATGCCGTCGAAGGAGCCGGCGCCGCCGAGTCTGCCATTGCGCAGATCGGCGATGTCCAGCCGGTGGAACTCGGCGTCCGGGGCGTTGTCCCGGGCCAGCTTGACCATGGTGGGGGAGAGATCGACCCCCACCACCCGGTGCCCGGCGTCGGACAGCTGACGGGAGGTCGGCTGACCCGTACCGCATCCGAGGTCCAGCACGCGCGAGCCGGCCGGCAGCGCGCCGGCCAGCCACTCGCCCGAGGCGAGCTGACCCTCCTTGTGCGGGAACGCCTCGTCGTACCGGTCACCGATCGCGTCGAACGCCTCGGCCTGGCCGGCCCGGTCGAGTGCTAACCGGTTCAGGCCCTCGTATCCGTCGTAGCTTGCAGCGCTCACGACCTCGCCCCTCCTGCGACCGCGGTCAAGTTCGGTTTCCAGTTCTGGAGTTGCGCCTGTGCAGTCTTGTGGAGGACGATCCTACGTTTGAAGCCCCCCGGCGCAGCAAGGGGGATCGGGAGTGTCTTGTGGATCAGGGCGACGGTACGCCGTCCGACCCGGCCCAAGACATCCCCGGCCCCGCTCCGCACGGCGCGAGAACCAGCTTTGCCCATAGCGCACCTTTCCACGGTTCGCCGGTTCACTCACCGTCCTTTGCCGCACTTCACTCGCTCACTACCGCAAACCCTCCGGCGCGCGGTCCGCCCGCGTTCCCGTGGCGTGATCCCCGGTCCCCGGGAACCGGTCCCAGTGCTCCGGGAGCGGGGGCACCGGCCAGGCCGGATCGGGCCGCCAGCCCTCCCAGCCGTCGCCGAACGGGCCCTCCCACGCCGCGATACGCGCGAGCGCGGCGCGGCCGGCCGCCCGGACCCCGGCGGCCTGCCCGGCCGTCATCAGCCCGTCCCGCTGCGCCTGCGCGAACTCGTCCTCGTCGCGCCACTCCCAGTGCCGGTCCGGATAGACGCAGATATCGAGGAAGTGGTCCTGCGAATCGACACCGCCCGCCCAACGGCGGTGCGGCTCCTCCAAGTTGACGTACCAGTTCTTGAAGCGCCAGCCGCGCTCCCAGAACAGCCACACCGACCACGGATCGCCGGGCCGGGCCAGTTTCAGCACCCCGGTGCCGAACCAGTGGTCGCGGACGGTCCGCCGCGGTCTGGTGTAGCGGGTGGCCAGCGGCTCGCGGTGGACGGGCGTCCCGTCGGCGATCACCGGCTTGACGCAGCTGGTGCCGGGCGCCATCCACACCGCGAGCAGCTCCTCGGTGTCCTGGACCACGGTCACCGGACGACAGATATGGATCCGGTCACCCGCGGCGTTGTCGCGGTAGCGCCACAGGATGTGCTCCCCGGGTGCCCAGCGCGGCCGCCCCGCGGCGCCGGACACCGCGTGCCGCGGGGTACCGGCCGTGCCGCGGGGACCGACCGCCCCGCCGTCCGCCGTATCCACCATGTCCGCTGTCATGCACAGATCTTAGGGGCGCGGGGTGACGCGCGCCGTGACCTGAACCGCACCGGGCGTTACGGACGCGTCATGCTCAGCACATCCAGCGCTTGGTCCAGCTGTTCCTCGCTGAGCAGTCCGCGCTCGACATAGCCGCCCTCGATGACCACCTGACGGATGGTCTTCCGCTCGGCCAGCGACCGCTTGGCGACCTTCGCCGCCTCCTCGTACCCGAGGTACTTGTTGAGCGGGGTGACCACCGACGGCGACGATTCGGCGTACTCGCGGGCCCGTTCGGCGTGCGCGGTGATGCCGTCGACCGTGCGGTCCGCCAGCAGCCGCGAGACGTTGGCGAGCAGTCGGACGGATTCCAGTACGTTCCTGGCGATGACCGGGAGCATCACGTTCAGCTCGAAATTGCCGGCCGCGCCCGCCGTCGCCACCGTCGCGTCGTTGCCGGTGACCTGGGCCGCGACCATCAGCACGGCCTCCGGGATCACCGGGTTGACCTTCCCCGGCATGATCGACGAGCCGGGCTGGAGGTCGGGCAGGCTGATCTCGGCGAGGCCGGTGCGCGGGCCGGAGGCCATCCACCGCAGATCGTTGGCGATCTTCGTCAGCCCGACCGCGATGGTCCGCAGCTGACCGCTGGTCTCCACGATGCCGTCCCGCGCGCCCTGCGCCTCGAAGTGGTTGCGGGCCTCGGTCAGCGGCAGCCCGGTCGCCCGCGCCACCTCCGCGATCACCGCGGCCGAGAAACCGGGCGGGGTGTTGATACCGGTCCCCACCGCCGTGCCGCCCAGCGGGAGTTCGGCCAGCCGCGGCAGCGAGGCCCGCAGCCGCTCGACGCCGTAGCGGACCTGTGCCGCGTACCCCCCGAACTCCTGGCCCAGCGTGACCGGCGTCGCGTCCATCAGGTGCGTCCGCCCCGACTTCACGACCTCCGCGAACTCCGCGGCCTTCCGCTCCAGCGAGGCCGCCAGATGCTCCAGCGCCGGGATCAGATCCCGGGTGACCGCCGCCGTCGCCGCGATATGGATCGAGGACGGGAAGACGTCGTTGGAGGACTGACTGGCGTTGACGTGGTCGTTGGGGTGCACCTCCCGCCCCAGCCGCTCGCTCGCCAGCGTCGCGACGACCTCATTGGTGTTCATGTTGGACGACGTACCGGACCCGGTCTGGAACACGTCGACGGGAAAGTGCTCGTCCCAGCGCCCCTCCGCGACCTCCCCGGCCGCCTCCTGGATCGCCCCCGCGACCTCCGCGTCCAGCACCCCCAGCCCGGCGTTCACCTTCGCCGCCGCCGCCTTGATCCGCGCCAGCGCCTCGATATGCGCCCGCTCCAGCCGCTGCCCGGACACCGGAAAGTTCTCCACCGCCCGCTGCGTCTGCGCCCGCCACTTCGCGTGCGCGGGCACCCGCACTTCCCCCATCGAGTCGTGCTCGATCCGGAACCTGTCCGAACCGTCCGAGCCACCGAAGTCACCGGAATCGCTGTGTTCGCTCATGTCTATGAGAGTGCCTGGGAGGGGGGATCTGTTCCCGGGGGCGGCCGGATGACCTGGGTGGCGTATCCGCGGGCAGGGGTGGAACAGCTCCGGCCGCAGCTGCGGCACCGCGTCGGGGGAGTATGCGACGTTCTTTGTCTCTTTGGCTCAGCCGGGTACGGCCGGGGCCGCCGGCCCTTGCCGCGCCGAAAGTACGGGGTACGCGGAGTCGCCGAACCCGCAACGGCCGTCACCCGCGAGTCAGGCGGGTGACGGCCGTGCGTGGTGTGCGGGTGTGGCGTGCGGGCTACGCCCCCCGTCGCACCGGAATGCTCGTGAACGTCGGTGCCGGTGCCGGGTCCTGGAAGAAGTCGTTGCCCTTGTCGTCGACGACGATGAAGGCGGGGAAGTCCTCGACCTCGATGCGCCAGACCGCCTCCATGCCGAGCTCCTCGTACTCCAGGACCTCGACCTTCTTGATGCAGTCCTGGGCGAGGCGGGCGGCCGGGCCGCCGATGGAGCCGAGGTAGAAGCCGCCGTGTGCGGCGCAGGCGTCGGTGACCTGCTGGGAGCGGTTGCCCTTGGCGAGCATGATCTTCGAGCCGCCGGCCGCCTGGAACTGCTCGACGTACGCGTCCATCCGGCCCGCGGTCGTCGGGCCGAAGGACCCGGAGGCGTAGCCCTCGGGCGTCTTGGCGGGGCCCGCGTAGTAGACCGGGTGGTCCTTGAGGTACTGCGGCATCTCGTCGCCCGCGTCCAGCCGCTCCTTGATCTTCGCGTGCGCGATGTCGCGGGCGACGACCAGCGTGCCGGTCAGCGAGAGCCGGGTCTTGACCGGGTGCCTGGTCAGCTCGGCCAGGATGTCGTCCATCGGCCGGTTGAGGTCGATGCGTACGGCGTCGAGGTCGGGGCCCGCGCCCTTGGTGAGCTCCTCGGCGGTGGTCTCCGGGAGGAAGCGCGCCGGGTCGGTCTCCAGCTGCTCCAGGAAGACGCCCTCGGCGGTGATCTTCGCGACGGCCTGGCGGTCCGCGGAGCAGGAGACGGCGATGGCGACCGGGCAGGACGCGCCGTGCCGGGGCAGCCGGACGACCCGGACGTCGTGGCAGAAGTACTTGCCGCCGAACTGCGCCCCGATGCCGATCTTCTGCGTCAGCTCGAAGACCTTCTGCTCCAGGTCCTTGTCCCGGAAGCCGTGGCCGGTGGGGGAGCCCTCGCCCGGCAGCTCGTCCAGGTAGTGCGCGGAGGCGTACTTGGCGGTCTTCATCGCGTACTCGGCGCTGGTGCCGCCGACGACGATCGCCAGGTGGTACGGCGGGCAGGCGGCCGTGCCGAGCGAACGGATCTTCTGCTCCAGGAACTTCATCATGGCGCCCTCGTTGAGGACCGCCTTGGTCTCCTGGTAGAGGAACGACTTGTTGGCGCTGCCGCCGCCCTTGGCCATGAAGAGGAACTTGTAGGCGTCGCCGTCGGTCGCGTACAGCTCGATCTGGGCGGGCAGGTTGGAGCCGGTGTTCTTCTCGTCCCACATGGTCAGCGGGGCCATCTGCGAGTAGCGCAGATTCAGCTCGGTGTAGGCGTCGTAGATGCCGTGCGAGAGGGCCGCCTCGTCACCGCCCTCGGTCAGCACCTGCTGACCGCGCTTGCCCATCACGATCGCGGTGCCGGTGTCCTGGCACATCGGCAGCACCCCGGCCGCCGCGATATTGGCGTTCTTGAGCAGGTCGAGCGCGACGAAGCGGTCGTTGGCACTGGCCTCGGGGTCGTCCAGGATCTTGCGGAGCTGGGCGAGGTGGGCCGGGCGCAGATAGTGCGAGATGTCGTGCATCGCCTCGGCGGCCAGCTTGCGCAGCGCCGCCGGTTCGACCTTGAGGAACGTACGGCCGTCGGCCTCGAAGGTGCTCACACCCTCCGAAGTGACCAGGCGGTACGGGGTGTTGTCCTGGCCTACCGGGAGCAGATCGGTATAGGCGAATGCGGTGCGGGAGGCGGGGGGCATGACGGGCGTTCCTCACTCGACGGGGGCTTCGGCTGGCAGCTGCGGCAGCGCCAGAACAGCGTAGAACCCTGGCGGACGGCCGCCGCTGTGAGGTAAGGCTCAGTTCGCGGACAGCCGGACTTTCCCGTTCCCCTAGTCGCGATCTATCGCGTTTCGCTAGGCTGGGGTGGTGGACAGCGCAGACAATCGGAAGTCGAACTCCTCATCCCCGGCCGTACCCCTCGACAAGCGGGACGGGCAGCCGGTGAATCCGGTCCGGCCCGTGGCCGAGGCGGCGGCGCCCCCGGGGGCGGCCGGGGGAGACCTCCGCGCCTCCGACGCCGACCGCGACCGGATCGCCGAGATCCTGCGCGAGGCGCTGGCGGAGGGCCGGCTGGATCCGGAGGAGCACGCCGAGCGGATCGACGTGGTCTACCGCGCCAAGACCCTGGGCGAGCTTGAGCCCGTCGTGCGCGACCTGCCCGCGGCGGGTACGGCGAGCCGTCCGCAGTCCGCCCCCGTGGCGGCCCCGTCCGGCGGCGGCGCCACGGGCCCGGACCAGAATCTGGTGGCGGTCTTCAGCGCCTCGACCCGTAAGGGCCGCTGGCAGGTGCCCGCGCGGATCAACGCCGTCGCGATCTTCGGCAGTGTGGAGATCGATCTGACCGAGGCGCTCTTCCCGCAGCAGCAGATACAGATCAACGCCACCTCCATCTTCGGCAGCGTGGAGATCCGGGTGCCGGAGAACGTCACGCTGCGCAGCAACGGCTCCGGTGTGCTGGGCTCCTTCGAGGTCGAGACGCACGAGGCGGGGGACGACGACGCCCCGCTGGTGATGGTCAACGGTTTCGCCGTGCTGGGCAGCGTCGAGGCCAAGCCCCGGCGCGGCGCCTGGATCCGCGATCTGCGCGACCGGTGGCGCGAGGAGCGGCGCGAGCGGCACACTCAGCTGCGGGACGACCGGCGGGAGCTCCGCGACGAGTTGCGCGACCAGATGCGGGACGCCCGGCGCGAGCGGCACGCCGTGTGGGACGACCACCGGGACCTCCGCGATCGGCTGCGGGACGCCCGGCGCGAGCGCCGCGACCGCTACCGCTGAGGGGTGCGGCGGCCGGCGCGGCGGCTGCCCGATCGCCACCGTATGCATAAGCGTGCGTACAGCGGGTAGGGCTGGTGCATCGTCTCTCGTACGGCTGCGGGGTGCGAAAAGTCGTGCGCAGCGAGACGGACAAGGGTGATTTTCTCGCCGAAGCCGTCGTCAGGAGTAGACCGTGCTGCTACCGCATCAGCCCCGGCAGGACGCCACTGTCGTTCCGCCTCAGCGAGTTCCCGCTCGCGCCGAGGCCGGCCCCTGGCATTCGGAGGCGGTGTGCCGTCGGGATGAAGCCGGGCTGTTCTTCGCCCCGTCCAAGGAGCCGACCGCCGCCCGCCTGGCCAGGGAGGAAGCCGCCAAACGGGTCTGTGCCCGCTGTCCGGTGATGGTCGAGTGCCGGGAGCACGCACTCCTCCAGCCGGAGCCGTACGGCGTCTGGGGCGGGCTGACCGCGGCCGAGCGCCGGGTCGTGCTGGCCCGTCGCCGGCGGCGGGAGGCCGAGCTCCAGCGCGCGGCCCATATGCCCGCAGCGGGCTGACCGCGGCTCCGCCGCCACGCCGCCCGCGCTGTCGTTCCGCCGACCGTACGGACCGGACAGGTCGGTACGGCACTTCGCCCCCGCCGGAGATCCTCCGACGGGGGCGAAGTGTGTGTACGCAACGGCCGCTGCCGGAGTACCGAGTGCGTGTCCGCACCGGCCCGGCGCCCGTACCGGCTAGCTGGGGCGCTCGAAGTCCACCGAGCTGTACGCGCGGAGCTTGGAGAGGCGATGCTCGGAGTCGATCTGGCGGATCGTGCCGGACTTGGAGCGCATCACCAGGGACTGGGTGGTGGCGGTCTCGGCGCGGTAGCGCACCCCGCGCAGCAGATCGCCGTCGGTGATACCGGTGGCGACGAAGAAGACGTTGTCGCCGCTGACCAGATCGTCGATCTGGAGGACCCGGTCGAGGTCGTGGCCGGCGTCGAGGGCGCGCCGGCGCTCCGCGTCGTCCTTGGGCCACAGCCGGGCCTGGAGGGTGCCGCCCAGGCACTTGAGCGCACAGGCCGCGATGATGCCCTCCGGGGTGCCGCCGATGCCCAGCAGCAGGTCGACGCCGGTGCCCTCGCGGGCCGCCATGATCGCGCCCGCGACATCGCCGTCGGAGATGAACTTGATCCGGGCGCCGGCCTCCCGGACCTCCTTGACCAGGCCGTCGTGGCGGGGCCGGTCCAGGATGACGACGGTGACGTCCTCGACGGCGGACCGCTTGGCCTTGGCGATGCGGCGGATGTTCACCGCGACCGGGGCGGTGATGTCGACGAAGTCGGCGGCCTCGGGGCCGGTGGCGAGCTTGTCCATGTAGAAGACGGCGGACGGGTCGAACATCGAGCCGCGCTCGGCGACGGCCATCACGGAGACCGCGTTGGCCATGCCCTTGGCGGTCAGCGTCGTACCGTCGACCGGGTCCACGGCCACGTCGCACTCCGCGCCGGTCCCGTCGCCGACCCGCTCGCCGTTGTAGAGCATCGGGGCGTTGTCCTTCTCGCCCTCCCCGATGACCACGACGCCGTTCATCGACACGGTGTGGATCAGGGCCCGCATGGCCTTGACCGCCGCACCGTCCGCGCCGTTCTTGTCGCCCCGGCCGACCCAGCGGCCCGACGCCATGGCGCCGGCCTCGGTCACCCGGACCAGTTCCAGGGCGAGGTTGCGGTCGGGGGCCTCGGGGCTGACCTCGAGGGGGGACGGGAGATGATGCTCGGTCATCGAGCGCACCTTTCTGTACGGCGACGGCCGGAAATGGTGAGGTTTTGTCTCTGACTTTATCGGTACCGCGCGAAAATGAGCAGGGGGCCCTACGCATGAGCGGCGTCAAGGCCGCCCGCCCCCGGCCCGTACGGCCTGGTGGGAGCCGTGTGCGTGCGATCGGCCGGGCAGTCGGGGGACCTGCCCGGGGGGTCCGTCCGGTGCGCGGGGGGCATGGGGGACGATAGGTGCGTGGCAGGTACGCGAGGCAAGCAAACGGTGCGGGACATGATCCTGTCGCTGGCGGCGATCGGTGTCGTCGTCGCGGCGGTCTATTTCTTCATCCCGCACAACGACAGTCCGTCCGCCGAGCAGAAGGCGGTGCAGACGGTCGACTACCGGGTCGAGGTGGCGACGGCCCGGCGCGCGGCGCCGTACCCGGTCGCCGTGCCCAAGGGGCTGCCCGAGAGCTGGCGCGCCACGTCCGTCTCGTACAAGGCGAGCAACGACGGCAAGGGCGGCGCCTGGCACCTGGGCATGCTGGACCCGGAGCAGGAGTACGCGGCGATCGAGCAGAGCGACGCGCCCGCGGCGAAGTTCATCAAGGACGTCACGCTGGGCGCGGAGAAGGCCGAGGGCAAGCAGGCCGTCGGCGGCGCGAAGTGGGACCGCTACAAGGGCGAGAAGTACAACGCCCTGGTCCGCGAGGAGCCGGGCGTCACCACGGTCGTCACCGGCACCGCACCGTACGGCAGGCTCGCGGAACTGGCCGCCTCCCTGGAGGCGAAGAAGGGCTGACGGGGGAGGGGCGTACGGGCCGGTGCCGGTCCCGTACGACAACGGGGATCCCGTACGACAACGCGACGAGGCCGCCGCACCCGGGAGGGGTGCGGCGGCCTCGTCGTCCGTGGTGCCCGTGGCCGTGCCCTCGGCATGGCCGGTGGGCACGGCCGGTGGGCGGGGCTCAGACGGTGGCGACGGCCTCGTCGAAGGCCAGGCGCGGCGAGCGCGGGAAGAAGGCGTCGGCGCCCGGCTTGCCGATGTTGATGACCAGGAACGACTTCTGCTTGCCGTCGCCGAAGAAGTCCTTGTCGATGCCGCCGAAGTCGAAGCCGGTCATCGGGCCGGCGGCCAGACCGGCGGCGCGGATGCCGAGGATGAGGTAGCCGGCCTGGAGCGTGGCGTTCAGGGAACCGGCCGCCTCGCGGGTGGCGAGCTCGGAGAAGAACGCGTCCTTGACGCCGGGGGCGTGCGGGAAGAGCGTCGGCAGCTTCTCGTGGAAGTCGAGGTCCACGGAGAGCAGCACGGTCAGCGGCGCGCTCAGCGTCTTCGGGCCGTTGGCGCCCATGGCGTGGTTGACCAGGCGCTGACGGGACTGCTCGGAGCGGATCAGGGTGATGCGCAGCGGCGACTGGTTGAAGGCGGTCGGTGCGTACTTCACCAGGTCGTAGATGGCCTGGATCTGCTCATCCGTCACCGGCTCGTCCGTGAACGTGTTCGCGGTCTGGGCCTCGCGGAACAGGAGGTCCTGAGCGGCGGCGTCAAGGGTGAGAGACATGGGGGCACCTCGGGTTCAACTGGGTTTCAGGGGGCTTTTCGGTCCTGCGGGCGGCGCCTGGGGGGGGCGTCACGGGACCACTGTAGCGGAGATGTATTAACTTTCAACTAAAACGGCGCCAGCTGTGAGTGTGTTCACATGCCATTCATCTTTGGGTGGCCGTGGAGGTGAGGGGCGCGCGGAGGGAGCGGTGAGGTGCCCGCGTGCGGGAGGTGGACGCATGCAGGGGAGGGGCGCATGCGTGAAGCGCCCGTGTGGGGTGTGCGTGAGGTGGCCGCCCGGTGGTGCACCATCGCCGCGCCGGGGTCGCGTACGCCGCTCCGGCGGTCCCCGGCCGGGGACCGCTCCGCGCCCTGCCCGCCGTTACGCGCGCTCCCCGCCCTCCCCCGCCGCGCCCGTCGACTCCGCCAGCGCCGCGTCCAGCCGGGCCCGCGCGCCGTCCAGCCAGCGCCGGCAGACCTTCGCCAGCTCCTCGCCGCGCTCCCACAGCGCGAGCGACTCCTCCAGGGTCGTGCCGCCCGCCTCCAGGCTGCGGACGACCTCGATCAGCTCGTCCCGCGCCTGCTCGTAGCCGAGGGGGGATTCCGCGGATGCCGCCTCGGCCCGCGCGCCGGCCGCCGCCCCCTGCTCCGCCTTCGCCGCGTCGTCCGTCTTCGCCTTCGCCATGTCCCCCACCCTATGCGGGGGGTGTGACAGCGCCCGGGACGCCGGCCACCCGCACCCGGAACTCGCCCTCCGCCACCCGGGCCCGCAATTCTTCGTCCGCGCCGACCTCCGACGGTGCGCGCACCGCCGTCCCGTCCGGCTTCTGGAGCACCGCGTAGCCGCGCTCCAGGGTCGCCTTGGGGGAGAGCGCGACCACCCGCGCCAGCGTGTGCGAAAGCTCCGAATCCGCCCGGTCCAGCAGATGCCCCAGGGTCCGCCGGCCGCGCGCCAGCAGCGCCGCGACCTGCTCCTCGCGGTCCTCCACCATGCGCTGCGGCCGCTCCATCGACGGGCGGTGCAGCGCCGCCGCGAGCCCCCGCTCCTCGCGCTCCAGGAACCCGGTCACCGCCCGCAGCGCCCGCTCCCGCAACTGCTGGATGCGGGCCAGCTCCTCGCCGACATCCGGGACGGTCTTCTTCGCCGCGTCGGTGGGCGTGGACGCGCGCAGGTCGGCGACGAGGTCCAGCAGCGGGGTGTCCGGTTCGTGGCCGATCGCGGAGACGACGGGTGTACGCGCCGCGGCCACCGTCCGGACGAGCCGCTCGTCGGAGAACGGCAGCAGGTCCTCCACGCTGCCGCCGCCCCGCGCCACGATGATCACGTCCACCTCGGGCAGCCCGTCCAGCTCCTTGACCGCCTCGATCACCTGCGGCACCGCATGCACCCCCTGCACCGGCACATTGCGCACCGCGAAGCGGACGGCGGGCCAGCGCAGCCGGGCGTTCTCCAGCACATCGCGCTCGGCGGCGCTGGCCCGGCCGCAGACCAGCCCGATCAGCTGCGGCAGGAACGGCAGCGGCTTCTTGCGGTCCGCCGCGAACAGCCCCTCGGCCGCCAGCGACTTCTTCAACTGCTCCAGCCGCGCGAGCAGTTCACCCACCCCGACCGGTTTGATCTCGGCGGCCCGCAGCGACAGCTGGCCGCGCGGGGCGTACCACTCCGGTTTGGCGTGCACCACCACCCGGGCGCCCTCGCTCACCACGTCGGCGACCTTGTCGAAGACCTGGCGGTAGCACGTCACGCTCAGCGAGATGTCGTGCGACGGATCGCGCAGCGTCAGGAAGACCACGCCCGCGCCGGGGCGCCGGGAGAGCTGGGTGATCTGCCCCTCGACCCATACCGCGCCGAGCCGGTCGATCCATCCGCCGATGAGCCGGGACACCTCGCCGACCGGGATCGGCGTCTGCGGGGACGTAGTGACAGCCATACGAGGGAGCGTAGCGGCGGGCACCGACAGCGCCCCGCCGCCCGCGGCCGACGGGGCGCGCCCGGCCCCGCCCCGTACCGGCCCCGTACCTGTGCCCGGCTCCTGTGCCGCCCCCGGCCGCCCGGCCGTCAGCCCCGCGCCGCCGCCCGCCGGCCCGTCCCGTACTGCACCGCGAGCACCACCAGCCCCACCGCCAGCCAGATCCCACCCACGACCTGTGCCGTCCCGGACGCCTCGACGATCACCGCGATCACCACCGCGAGCCCCAGCAACGGCACCACCACATGCCGCAGCACGCTCGGCACCTCGGCCCGCTTGCGGACGCGGAACCAGCCGATCACCGACGCGTGCAGCAGGCCGAACGCGGTCAGCGCCCCGACGTTGACGACCGACGACAGATGGTCCAGACCGTCCGGCCTGCGGGCCGCCCACACCGCCGCCACCAGCGTCACCACGGCCGCGCCCAGCAGCGCCCGGCGCGGCACCCCGCTCCCCGCGTCCACCTTCGACATCGCCCCCGGCAGCCGCCGGTCGCGCGCCATCGCGAACAGCAGCCGGCCCGCCGCGGCCTGCCCAGCCAGCGCCGCGAAGGCCGCGCCGATCGCCTTGCTCACCGCCACCAGGTCGTGCAGCCAGCCGCCCACGGCCGAGTCGACGGTCGCGTAGAACGCGGCGCCCTGCTCCGCCGGCCGCGCCGCCAGCTCCGCCGCGCTCATCGGTGCCAGCAGCGCCGCCAGATAGGTCTGCACGACGAACAGCACACCGGCCACCGCCAGACACGTGAGCACCGCACGGGCCACCCGGTCCGACCCGCGCAGACCGCGGCCCCCAGTGCCCTTGCCCCTCTTATCGCCCTTCCCGCCTTTTTCGCCCGCGCCGTCCCCGTCGCCCGGCGCGCCCTTCGCCTCCTCCGCGAACGACGCGATCGCGTCGAAACCCAGATACGACAGCACCGCCACCGACACCGCGGCGAGCACCGCGTCGACCGAGAAGCCGCCCTCGCCGGTCAGCGGAACGGCCCAGCCGCGCTGCGCACCATGGGCGATCAGTTCGACGACCGCCGCCACCACGAACACCGCCAGTACCGCGATCTCCATGGCCAGCACCGCGAACCCGACGATCGCCGCGGTCCGGACGCCCCACAGGTTCAGCAGCGTGGTGACGACCACTGCGATCGCCGTCCACACCCACTGGTCCACGGACGGCACCAGGGCGTGCATGGCGATCCCGGAGAACAGATACGCCACCGCCGCGATCAGCAGATAGTCCAGCATCGCCATCCAGCCGGCGACGAACCCCGCGCCCTCGCCCAGCCCCACCCGGGCGTAGGTGTAGACCGACCCGGCCTGCGGGGCGACCCGCACCATCTGCGCGTACGAATAGGCGGTGAAGGCCATCGCGACCGTCGCGATCAGGTAGACGAGGGCGATGGCGCCGTGCGACTTGGCTTGCAGCGTGCCGAAAATACCGACCGGTGCCATCGGGGCGATGAACAGCAGTCCGTAGACGATCAGATCCCGGAAGGTCAGCGTCCGCCGCAGTGAGCCGCCGGCGCCGCTGCTGCCGGTACGCGCACCCCCGCCGCCCGTCTCGTCGCCGCCGCTGTCGCCGATCGTGCCCGGCATCGTGCCTCCTTGGTGCGTCCGCCCCCAGTCTGGGTCACCGGTGCGCGCTCCGGCTGTCGGTGTACGGCCGTACGATGGGGCGCATGAGTGCTATGGCCAGCCCGTCGCCCGCCGCCACCCCGAGCGCGGACGCGCCGCGCCGCGATGCCGCCCGCCGGGTCCTGCTCGCCGCCCCTCGTGGCTACTGCGCGGGCGTGGACCGAGCCGTGATCGCCGTCGAGAAAGCCCTTGAGCAGTACGGCGCGCCGGTCTACGTACGCCACGAAATCGTGCACAACAAGTACGTCGTGAAGACCCTGGAGAAGAAGGGCGCGATCTTCGTCGAGGAGACGGCGGAGGTGCCCGAGGGCAACATCGTCATCTTCTCGGCACACGGCGTCGCCCCGGTCGTCCACGACGAGGCCGAGCGCGGCAAGCTCGCCACCATCGACGCCACCTGCCCGCTGGTCACCAAGGTCCACAAGGAAGCCGTCCGGTTCGCCAAGGACGACTACGACATCCTCCTCATCGGCCACGAGGGCCACGAAGAGGTCGTCGGCACCAGCGGCGAGGCCCCCGAGCACATCACCATCGTGGACGGTCCCAAGGACGTGGCGGACGTCGAGGTCCGCGACCCGGACAAGGTCGTCTGGCTCTCCCAGACCACGCTCTCCGTCGACGAGACCATGGAGACCGTCGACGCCCTCAAGGGCCGCTTCCCCAATCTCCTCTCACCGCCCAGCGACGACATCTGCTACGCCACCCAGAACCGCCAGGTGGCCGTCAAGCAGATGGGCGCCGAGGCCGACCTCGTCATCGTCGTCGGCTCCAAGAACTCCTCGAACTCCGTCCGGCTGGTCGAGGTCGCCCTCGGCGCGGGCGCGCGCGACGCCCATTTGGTCGACTACGCCGAGGAGATCGACGAGAGCTGGCTGGCGGGCGTGACCACGGTCGGCGTCACCTCCGGCGCCTCGGTCCCGGAGATCCTCGTCAGCGGCGTCCTGGACTGGCTCGCCCAGCGCGGCTACGACGACGTCGAGACCATCACCGCCGCCGAGGAGTCCATCACCTTCTCGCTCCCCAAGGAGCTCCGCCGCGACCTGCGCGCCGAGGCCAGGTCGGCCGTCGAGGGCTGAGCCGGCGGGCGGTCCCCGGGCCGCCTCAGGGTCGGTCCAGGGGCGCGTCGGGGTGATCCCGGGGGCGATCGGCCCGCTCCGCGCCTAGCCTTTTCCCATGAGGGTCTTCGGCGTGGACATCGGCGGATCGGGCATCAAGGGTGCCCCGGTGGATCTGGAGCGCGGCGATCTCGCCGACGACCGCTACAAGGTGCTGACCCCGCACCCGGCCACCCCGGAGGCGGTCGCGGACTGTGTGAAGCAGGTCGTGGACCACTTCGAGTGGTCGGGGCCGGTCGGCGCGACCTTCCCCGGCGTGGTCACCGGCGGCACGACCCGTACGGCCGCCAACGTCGACCCCGGCTGGATCGGCACGGACGCCGCCGCCCTGCTCACCGGCCGCCTGGGCGGCGAATCCGGCGGCTGTCCGGTGACGCTGCTCAACGACGCGGACGCGGCCGGCCTGGCCGAGATGAGCTTCGGCGCGGGCCGCGGCCGCACCGGCACGGTCATCGTCCTCACCTTCGGCACCGGCATCGGCAGCGCCGTCTTCCGCGACGGCCGGCTGGTCCCCAACACCGAGCTGGGCCACCTGGAGCTGCACGGCCACGACGCCGAGAAGCGCGCCTCGACCAAGGCCAAGGAGGACGAGGAGCTGGACTGGCAGCACTGGGCGCACCGCGTCCAGAGATACCTCGCCCATGTGGAGATGCTCTTCTCGCCCGAACTGTTCGTGATCGGTGGCGGGGTGAGCCGCAAGGCGGAGAAGTTCCTCCCGCTGTTGGAGGGCATCAGGGCCGAGATCGTGCCGGCGCAGCTTCAGAACAGTGCGGGGATCGTGGGCGCCGCGATGGCTGCGCAGGCCGCTCGGACTGCCGGGCCGGCTGCCGCGGACGGCTCCCCGGCTCCGCCTGCCGCGGCTCCCGGTCCGCAGTCCGCTCGCCCGGCCGGCTCCGGCCCTGCCCGGGGCGCCGGCCCTGCGGTCGACTCGCCGGTCGGCTGGCCCGACGCCGGACGATGAGCACCGTCTTGCGGACGAGCGTCAGCAGCGCGCAGACCAGCGTGCCCGCGTAGAGCCAGCCCGCGTTCAGCGCGAGGACGGTGAAGACCCCGATCAGCATCCCGCCGAACCCGCCGGAACCGCGCTGGATCGGCAGCGTTCCCACGGCGAACGCGATGGGCAGCGAGACCGGCGCGGTGATCAGGTCGTACGGCCGCACCCACAGCGCCGCGCCCACGCCGACCAGCATGAAGAAGACGCCGTACGCGGTCTGCGAGCCGCCGAGGAACAGCGTGTCCAGACAGCCGAACGCGAACAGCGCGAGGGTGGCCAGCAGCCAGCAGCCGAAACCGGTGAGCTTCGGCGCGGGCATCCGGCGCAGCAGGGCACCGAGCGGCGCCAGCAGGCCGCGCCGCCGCCCGTAGACGGTCGAGGTCTCGGCGCCGTCGGTCTCGGCGTACGGATCCTCGTCCGGCTCCGGCCCGGGAACGTACGGTCCCTCCGCCGCCCGGCCGTCCGCAGGCTCCTCCCGTTCCCGCTCCCGCTCCGGCGCTTTCTCCCGCGCCGGTGGTGGTGCGGGGCGCTCGGGGATGCGTACGGCGGGGCGGGCGGGACGGGCCGGCCGGGCGGGCGTGCGGGTGGCGGCCCGCGCCGGGGCGGGGGCCGATGTCAGCCCGGCGGCCTCCATCGCGGACCAGTAGTCGCTGTCGGGATCGGAGACGGCGGCCTCCGCGGGGCGGGGCAGCCGGGCTTCCTGGCCCGCGCCCGGCCGGTCGCGCCGCGGCGGGCTGTGCTGATGTGTGCGCGCTTCGTGTTGCTCCACTCGCCAACGGTAGGCCGCTAAGTGGGATTAATAGGTCATGAGACACGCGGTTTCGCCAGCCGGGCCCTCCGTTCGGTGTACGGCCCCGGGCTGAGCGGCCGAACCCGGCCGCCCCGTAGACTGGTGGATCGGCCCCTCAGGGAGCCGACCCTTCGCCCTCCACCTCCTCGCTCCGGGAAGTCGCCACCGTGTCGCTCACGATCGGAATCGTCGGTCTGCCCAATGTCGGCAAGTCGACCCTGTTCAATGCCCTGACCAAGAACGACGTGCTGGCGGCCAACTACCCGTTCGCCACCATCGAGCCGAACGTCGGCGTCGTCGGCGTCCCGGACCCGCGTCTGGCCACCCTCGCCGGGATCTTCGGTTCGCAGAAGCTCCTCCCGGCGACCGTCGACTTCGTCGACATCGCGGGCATCGTCCGCGGCGCATCCGAGGGCGAGGGCCTGGGCAACAAGTTCCTCGCGAACATCCGCGAGTCGGACGCGATCTGCCAGGTCATCCGCGCCTTCAAGGACGAGAACGTCGTCCACGTCGACGGCAAGGTCTCGCCCAAGGACGACATCGAGACCATCAACACCGAGCTGATCCTCGCCGACCTCCAGACCATCGAGAAGGTGCTGCCGCGCCTGGTCAAGGAGTCCCGGATCCAGAAGGACAAGGCGGTCCAGGTCAAGGCCGTCGAGGCGGTCAAGGCCATCCTGGAGGAGGGCCGCACGCTGTTCTCCGCCGGTATCACCAAGGACACCGAGCAGGGCGAACTCCTCCACGACCTGCACCTGCTCACCACCAAGCCGTTCCTCTACGTCTTCAACGTCGACGAGGACGAGCTGGCCGACGAGGACTTCAAGACCGAACAGCGCGCGCTGGTGGCCCCCGCCGAGGCGATCTTCCTCAACGCCAAGCTGGAGTCCGAGCTCGTCGAGCTCGACGACGACGAGGCCCTCGAACTCCTCCAGTCCGTCGGCCAGCAGGAGCCCGGCCTCGCCACCCTCGCCCACGTCGGCTTCAACACCCTCGGCCTCCAGACGTACCTGACGGCCGGCCCCAAGGAAACCCGCGCCTGGACCATCAAGAAGGGCGCCACCGCCCCCGAGGCGGCCGGTGTCATCCACACCGACTTCCAGAAGGGCTTCATCAAGGCCGAGGTCATCTCCTTCGCCGACCTCGTCGAAACCGGCTCCGTAGCCGAAGCCCGCTCGGCCGGCAAGGCCCGCATGGAGGGCAAGGAGTATGTGATGCAGGATGGGGATGTGGTGGAGTTTCGGTTCAACGTGTAGCGGCTGACGTAACACCACTTCTCTGATCTGGCAAACATGCAGGTCAGGTGGGGTCCGACCTTTCGTGGTCGGGCCCTTTGTGTTTTCCCGTGCTGGGATAGCTGACCGCTTGTCACCTGTCGTCATCCTTGGTCATCCGTACCGTGCTGGGATTGTGCTGGGGCGTGGATGGGTTGCCGGGTGCTGAGATTGAGCCGGCGTAGCGCTTGCCTCGTCTGCCTTCCCGTCCCTGGTCCGCTTAGCGTTGGGCGCCGCGATATGTCCCGATCCGCACACCCCGAGAGCCGAGGAGACGCACACTGCCGCCGGACCGTGGACCGTGCTAGCCTGCGCAGCAGGGACGTCTTCAAGTAGCGACGCCCGGTTCGCCTCAGGCCCCGCGTATGCGGGGCCTTTGTGCATCACGAGCCCTGCTGGTCATCCCCTGGACCATGCTGCTCACACTCTTCGTGCACCACCCGACCGGCCACGTATGACCACAGTCGCTCACTCGTCTGCCGCGCCCGCGGGCTGGAGTCCTGGCCGGAGGCAAGCCTGCGGTACAGGTAGGCGACGAGGTCCGCGGCCTGGAGCAGGCGGCTCGCGCGGGACGGGGCGAAGTGGATTGTGTCGACGATCTCCGGGAGGCGGTTGCCCCCTATCCCATCGATGCCGTCGCGCTGGTAGAGGCGGAAGTGCTGCTGGTGCTCGGTCGCCCCGTCAACCTCGTCGGCGATGATCAGCGTCCACTGCCCGTAGGCGCGCGCCTGATCGTTGACGCAGCTCAGTAGATCCTTCAGGACTCGCTGGTGGGGCGACACGGGCAGTTCCGCCCGAGACGGGTACCGCTCCAGGTTCAGACCCCTGATGATGATCTGCACGTCATGCGCACCGATCGCCTTGAGTGCATCACCGTAGACACCGATCCGGGCGCGCACCATGTCACCTTCCTTGGTGCGCATGGCTGCCCAGTCTTCCCTGGCCTGCAGCAGCGCGTGTCCGTGGAGTTCGGCGGACTCATCGACTGGGTATGACTCCGCCGCCTTGCGGACCACCGCGTCGAGAGCACGCTGCAGCGGACGCACATGATGCTCGGTGATGACCAGAGCCACCATCCAGTAACGCTGGCGGTCGTACGACTCGTCGACATAGGTCAGTAACACCGGGTGATTGTGGCACACAAGTTCTGTAGGGCACGCCCTTGTTGATCCCAGGGCTGGAGGCTCCCGTGGGGGGACTCCCCTCAAGGGCTTCGGCAGTTATTGCCGTGTCTCCCAGCGCACGGCCTCGTCGAGGACGGACCGGGCGCCGTCGAAGTCCGCCAGGCGAGCGGCCACAGTGCGTGCGGCGAGGCGCTCGGGGAGGGCGGCCGAGAACTTCAGGCCCTGTACGGCACGGGGGTTGACCTCAGGCAGGACCAGGTGGTCGGCGAGGTCGGTGCGGGTTGCCTGCCAACTCTGCGGTGTCGTTGCCGCATTGAGACGGATCCGCTCGTCGTCGGGTTGTTGTACGGGGTCGGCAAGGGCCCCGAGGGATGCGATGAGGGTGGCGTTGGCGCGGAAGCCGGCCCAGGTCCACCACTCGAGCTTGTGGCCCTCGCGGCGTAGGAGCGTCCCACGCGTGGTGACGTGCGAGGCTCGGTTCTCGCGGAGTTCGGCGAGGCGTGCTTGTGCACGCCGGGTGAGGCGGGCGGGTGGGTCCGCTCCGAGTAGTACGTCACGCATGGCCCGGGTGAGCGGGAAGGATAGGCCGCTGAGCCCGTAGCTATCCCAGCGGGCGCGGCCACCGCCGTCGGCGGGTTCGACGAAGGTGCGCCTGCGACCGAAGTCAATATGCCCGACTTGCCAGCTGCGTCCACCTAGGAGCAACAGGCGCGGCCCTTCACGCTGTTCGAGGAGGAGTTGAGGGTCGATGGTGCCGAGATCCTTGCGGCCGAAGTAGACGGTGAACTGGGGCGGGGCGGTGAAGGCCGCGGTGAGGGCCATAAAGTGGCGGCGGCCGAAGTGCTTCTCGGCATGAGGGCCGATGAAGAGCAGCCCCTCGTCACTTTCGAGGAAGCCTTCGCCGATCAGGTACTTCATGATCGGTGTCGCGCTCTTGTCGAAAGGTGCGAGACCGTTCCACTCCTCGCACCAGGTTCGATCGCCGAGCGTGTGCTGCTGCAGGGCGGCCGCGAGAATCTGCTGGGCTACGAGGTGACGCGGCTGCGGCGGCGGGACGACGGGCTCGACCCAGTGGCGGCCCCACAGCAGGAGCAGTGCCGCGGCTTTGAGGAGGGTGGGTTCCTCGGTGGCGAGAAAGAGCGCGTTGCGTATGGTTCCGGCGCGCCGTCCTGTGCGGCCCAGGCGCTGCAGGAAGGCGGCGACAGTGTCAGGGGCGCCGATCTGGATGACGCGATCCAAGTCGCCGACATCGATCCCGAGTTCGAGGGTCGAGGTGGAGACGATCACGCAACCGCGGGCCTCGGCGAAAGCCTCTTCGGAGCGGCGCCGCTCGTCGAGGGAGAGGGAGGAGTGAGAGAGGTACGTCGTCACGCCGCGGATGCGCAGCTTCTCGCCGAGCTCCTCGACCTGAGCGCGGGAGTCGCAGAAGACGAGACGCTTTTCGCCGCCGTGGAGGAGCGAGATGAGCTTGGCTGCATTATCGAGAGAGCCCACATAGTCGAGTTCGATGTCGCCAGGCGGTGGGGGGCTTCCCTCGGGAGCTGTGAGCTGTACACCGGGTGCGACGACGCGGCCGGCGCGCTCGTGCGGTCGTGCCCCTTGCAGCCAGTGCAGCAGGTCTTCGGGGTTGCCGACGGTGGCGGACAGGCCGATGCGCTGGATGCGCCGGCTCGCGAGGCGCTCGAGGCGTTCGAGCACGGCGAGCAGGTGCCAGCCACGGTCGTCCGAGGCGAAGGCGTGCACCTCGTCGACGACCACAGCCCGCACCCCGCCGAGCATGTGCTTGTGGTCGGTCTTCTCGCTGATGAGCTGCGCTTCGAGAGATTCGGGGGTGGTCAGGAGAATGTCAGGGCCTTCGACCCGCATCCGTTTGCGGGCGGATTCCCTGGTATCGCCGTGCCACAACCCCGCCGTACGGCCGAGCCATCCCGCGTAGGTCTCGAGGCGCGGTTCGAGGTTGTTGAGGAGTGCTTTGAGGGGGGCGAGGTAGAGCACCGAGGTGCCCTGCCAGTCGCTGTTTTCCATGGCCGCGAGCAGCGGGAAGGAGGCCGCCTCGGTCTTGCCGCCCGCGGTGGGGGCGAGCAGCACGGCGTCCTCGCCGTCCATCAGCGGGTCGATCGCGGCCTTCTGTAGGGGGCGCAGGTCGGGCCAGCCGAGGGTGTTGACGACGTGGTGCAGGAGTACGGGATGCAGGCGATCCACTGGATCTGGACGCTCCGCCCGGTCCGATGCCATCACAGCTCCAGGCCGATGTCGTCGGCGGCCGCCGCGTTACGTTCCACATCGGTCAACTCATTCCTGGAAACGGTGAGTTGGTAGTGGACCCGTGGGTCGAACTCCTCAAACTGGTCGATTCGGTCGAGGACGTCCCCGACGAGCTTCTTCAGGAAGATTCGCGGGGCGACGCCGACCTTCCTGCCCAGGTGCCCGCCGACGGCCTTGGCGAGGTCGTCGATGTACGCCTCGTCGGCCACCTCCCGGATACGTACCGGATCGCCTGCTCCGGCGGCGTACAGGTCCCGGACCTTCAGCCCGAGCTGGACGAGGCGCTCCCCGGTGAAGCCCGGCAGCCGGATCTGTACGGCGCGCGGGTTGTCGAAGCGCGGGTCGGTCGAGAAGTCGGTGGCGAGCCGCTGTGCGAGGGGGGCGAGCCGCTGCACGCCCTGCGGCCCGTCGTAGAAGGCCGGGGTGCCGGTGATCACCAGATAGAGGCCGGGGAACCGGCCGGAGTGCACCTCGTCGATGAGCTGGCGCAGCGCGTTGAGAGCCTTGTCGCGGGCGTCGGAGCGGACCCGCTGCAGCGTCTCCACCTCGTCAAGAACGACGACGAGGCCGGCGTGACCGGTGTCACGTAGGACGATGAGGAGTCCCTGGAGGAACCCGAGGGCCCCGAAGTGGTCGAGGTCACCACGCACCCCGGCCGCCTTGCGCGCCGTGGCGGACACGTGCGGCTGCCCGCCGAGCCAGGCGAGGACGGCGGCGGCCGACGTATCGTCGCCGGCCTCGAGCGCCTGCCGGTAGCCGCGCAGCGCGGCGGCGAAGGCCGGTGCATGCCGGGAGACCTCGGCGAGCCGTGCCGACATCAAACGGTCCACGGCGTCGGCGAGCGCGTCCTCGGCGACACCGTCGGCGAGGGCGTCCTCCTCCAGTGCGTAGAACCAGCCGTCGACGACCTGCTGAAGCGCGCTGGGCGGGAAGGCCGAGGTGGTGAGCCGCTCGATGAGCCGCCGGTAGACGGTTTCGAGCTTGTGCAGCGGCGTCTCGTTCTCCGACACCTGGATCTCACAGACGGCGAACCCGCGGGCCTTGCCCCGCTCGGCGAGCCACCGGGTGAAGAACGTCTTGCCGGAGCCGTACTCGCCGCGCACCGCTTTGAAGACGGAGCCGCCGCCCGCGACGGTTGCCAGCTCCTCGTCCAAGGCGAGGGTGAACCGGTCGAGGCCAGTCGCGAGCAGATCGAGCCCCTGCTCGGGCACGGCTCCCCGCCGCAGTGCGTCCACGACGCCTCGCCGCCGTACGGCGCTGACCTGACCACGTACGTCATTCACAGGCGCCATCCTCGCAAACCTGACCCTCCGGCTGTCCGGGAGTCGGTGTGCGCGAGGGACTTCGGTACCGCGGTCGCAGGGCCGAAAGGCCCGTGTGCGGGGTCAGGGGAAAGGGCGGGGGGTGGTGATCGCGCCCGTACAATCGAACGGGGTGGGCTGTCGGGATGCCGGACACGAGCTACACGGTGCAACCGTTCATCGCCCACCGAGGCCGGCCCTGACGGCGGGGCGTGCGGGATCGGAGAGTCAGGCTTATGAAGAAGGGTCGCTGGACGGCCGTCGCTCCTTCCGAGTACCCGCATGAGCAGGCGGCCCTTGAGAGAATCCTCACACCTCTGCCGGACGACGGTCCATGGCGAGCGTGGTCGAACTTCACCTTCGTCAGCCAGACGGGTCACGTTCGTGAGGTCGACCTCCTGGTCGTGACGCCGGGTGGCGTGCACATGATCGAGCTGAAGAGTCTGCACGGCCGGGTGGAACGGCGTGGCGGTCAGTGGGTGCAGATCTCGCCGGGGAACCGACGCGGATACGGGAAGGGTCTCGGCGATCCACTGCGCCTCACCAACCAGAAGTCCAAGGAACTGGCTTCTCTGCTGCGCAGGTACGGCGCGAAGGTGTACATCACCGAGGGTGTGTGCTTCACCGAGGACGGCCTCGACCTGGCGCTGCCGCCGCACGAGCTGAACGCCCACATCTACAACGGCATCCCCGCCCTCCTCGCGGAGCTTCAGCTTCCGCCTCGTGAGGACCGGTTCAGGATCTCGTCCCAGGGCAGTGCCGACATCGGCAGGGCGCTCGCCCAGGTCGGTATCCAGCAGGTGGTCAGGGAGGCGAAGGTCGGCCCGTTCATCCTGGACAAGCGGCCCTTTGACACGGGAGCCACCTGGGCCGATTATGCGGGCAGACACGAGCAGCTCTCCGAGACCGTGCGGGTACGGGTCCACCTGCGGCCCCGCAATTCGAGCAGCGAGGCGCGCAAGGCACTGGTCGAGGCGGCGAGGCGGGAGGCCGACACGCTGAAGCGGATCCACCACCCTGGTGTGGTGCGCATCCGGGACTACTACCCCTCCGACCATGAAGCGGGCCCGGCGCTCACCTTCGACCACCACCCGGAGCGGCTGCACCTGGACGAGTTCCTCGACCGGTGGGGCGGGAAGCTGAACCTGGAGGACCGGCTCGCGCTCGTCCGCCAGATCGCCGAGGCGATCAAGTACGCGCACGCCAAGCGGCTCTACCACCGTGCCCTCACACCACGCTCGATCCATGTCATCCCCCGCCACAAGGGCGGCGCAGGGCGTGAGCTGAGCGAGGAGGAGCGCTGGCAGCGGCCCGTGATGCAAGTCTCCGACTGGCAGCTGGCCTCGCGAACGGTCACCTCCAGCGGAGTGTCCCTGGCGCCGTCCACGGTGTCGGACGGGAGCGTCGACGACGCCTCGGACCCTTACCTGGCACCGGAGCTGACCGCCCCGAAGGCCGATCCGGCGCGCATGGACGTGTACGGCATCGGCACGCTCGCCTATCTGCTCACCACCGGCAGCGCTCCCGCCGCGACCCGCGCGGAGCTTCAGGCCCGCGCGGAGAGCGGCGAGCGGCTCGCCCCGTCGGCGGTCGAGGACGGCATCCCACCGTTCCTGGACGACCTGATCGACGCCGCCACCGCCCAGCAGCCGGACCGGCGGCTCGACGCGGTGGGCGACTTCCTGGAAATGCTGGCGGAGGTCGAGGAGGACCTCCGGCCCGCCGCCGTACCGGACGACGAACAGCTGCGGCAGGAGGAGCCCGCCGACGACCTCGACCCGCTGGAGGTCCCGGCCGGCACGCTGCTGCAGAGGCGTTGGCGGGTGCGTCGCCGCCTCGGTACCGGCTCGACGGCGCGCGCCCTCCTCGTACTCGACGAACAGCAGGGGAAGAACGACGCGTTCGCCGTGCTTAAGGTGGCGCTCGACGATGACAAGTCGGAGGCGTTGCAGCGCGAGGCGGAGACCCTGGGCCGACTGCGGGATTCGAGCATCATCCGACTGCTGGTACCCGGCACGTTCACCGTGGGCGGGCGTACGGTCCTGGCCACCGAGTACGTCGGCAACTTCAAGGCCGAGGCGGACGACAAGCGCGACGACCGCACCGCGCGGGACGAGACCATGGCGCGCGTACTGGGACGCCAGGGCCGCCTCACCATGGACGACCTGGAGCGCTACAGCGACAACCTGTTCAATGCCCTCTACTACCTGGAGGGCGAGAGCGTCTGGCATCGCGACATCAAACCGGACAACATCGCGATCCGGATCCGCCCCAACGGCACCAGGCAGGCGCTGCTCCTCGACTTCTCACTGGCTGCCGTCTCGGTCCGCGAGACCGGCGCGGGCACCTCCGGCTATCTCGACCCGTTCGTTGGCACGGTCATGCGGAACCTGTACGACGACGCCGCGGAGCGGTACGCGCTCGCCGTGACACTGCACCAGATGGCGTCGAACGAGCTCCCGCAGTGGGGCGACGGGTCCGTCACCCCGCGGATGACGGACCCGAAGGATTGGCCGTACCCGACGATCGCTTCGGAAGGCTTCGAGGACGAACTGCGAGACGGGCTTACCGAGTTCTTCCGCAAGGCGTTGAACAGGGATGCGAAGCAGCGTCACAAGGACCTGCGGTACATGCGCACGTCCTGGCAGCGGGTGTTCCAGGATGCGCAGCGGCTTGCCGCAAGCGCCGGACACGAGTCGCTGAGGCGGCAAGGGCAGAGCTCCGCACCGGACGGTGAAGCCGACACCGCCGATCTGCGCGACCAGCTGGCCGAGGTCGCCACCCGTGAGACTCCTCTGGTGCGTGCGGGCTTGACGCCGTCCGCGGACTCGATCCTGCGGGACATGAAGCTCACCACGGTCGGTGAGTTCCTCGACCGGGCCAGCCGTACGTTCATCAACCGGCCGGGGCTCGGTGCCCGGACGCGTACGGAGATCCAGCGACGGCAGAAGGAGTGGCGTGCTCGCCTCGGCTCGCGACCCGAGCCGGAGCCGCAGTCGTCGCCGGAGGAGAGGACGCTGCTCGAGGCGCAGCTCGAGCGCATCGTCGGGGTGGTCCCCGACGTCCAGGACATCGACCACCTCCTCGCCCGGATCGTCCCGCCTGCCGCCGGCCGGACGAAGCGGCTGCACGAGGTGGCCGTGCACCTGCTGCGCGCGCCCGGCGCCGACGGGACGCTGCCGGACCTTCCGGTGTGGCCGCTGCATAAGGATGCCACGCAGGCCGTCGGGTTCGCCGACCAGTCGACGTTCTCGAGAGAGTTGAAGAAGCTCCGCAAGCTCTGGGCGGAGGATGAGGGCCTGCTGGAGGTGCGAGCTGCGGTTCTGGAGCAGCTCCGCGCGCTCGGCCGGGTCGCCTCCGTGGACGCGCTGGCCGGCTGGCTGCTCGGCACCCGCGGCTACTCCCTGGGTGACCCGGACATACGACGGGCCGCTGCCTTCGCCGTGCTCCGAGCGCTGATCGAACGCGAGCAGCAACTTCCCGTCGACGACAGGGCTTTCCAGCACTTCGCCCCGTACAAGGTGACCGATCCGGTACGCCGCGCTGGTTTCCTCGCACTGGAGGTCGACCCGGACAACGAAGCCGACGGCCCCGACACTCCCGCCGCGCCCGCACTGCTGAGCTATGTGAAGCGGCTCGGCGACGCCGCCGACCGGCTCGCGGGGCGGGACTCCCTGCCGGGTTCGAGCACGGTCCTCGCCGAGCTGAGCGCGGTGAGGCTGCCCGAGGGTGAGTTCTCCTGGGACGACCGGCGCGTCGCCAATCTCGCCGCCCAGGCGAGCCAGAACGCCGCGCTGTCGCCCAGGATCGAGATCTACCCACGTGACCTGGGCCTTGTCCGAGCCCTGCGCCTCAGCCAAGCGGGTCTGGTCCGGGTCCTGCCGGGCCTGCCCGAGCAGCAGCAGCCAGGGTTGCCCCTGCGCGAGGTCCTTGAGCGGGTCAATGACCGCTTCCCCGCTTTGGCAGCGCTCGCCGGGATGAAGGACAGGCCCGAAGAGCTGCTCAAGGCGCTGCGCGAGGCGGGCTTCGACCTCAAGTACGCGGCCGACAAGAAGGCGTTCCTGCCTCGGAAGTTCGAGGCGGTCCTGTCGCACACCTCGGCCCTTAGCGGCAGCGGCTCCGGCACCGGCGGTCCGCTGGACCAGGAGTCGACCGCGGCGCGGGCCGATGCGCAACTGGCACGCGCCGCGCGGCGCGACGGGCTCCGGGTCCTTACCGTGCGCGCGCGGATTGCGCCGGCGGTCGGACGGGAGCTGCGTCGCCAGTACGGAGTGCGGGCGGTGTCGGTGACCGAGTTGTTCCTGAAGGGGCTGCGGGGCGACCTCACGCCCGGGCGCGCGATGCCGAAGTGGGAGGTCGTCGTCAAGGCGGACGTACTCCCGGCTGGGCAACGACCGACGGGGTTCACGAATCTGGTGGGGGCGGTGTGGCAGACCGTGCAGGGGGTGCTGGAAGGGGGGTTGGCAGCGGGAATCGAGGCCGGCGCCACCGGCCAGGCCCCCGTCCTGCTCACCGACGCCGCCGTCTTCGCCCGCTATGACGGCATGCACGTCCTCGACCGGCTGACCGCACTGGCCAGGCGCGGCGGTCGCCCCCTGTGGGTCCTTGTCGCCCAGGACGACGAGACAGCCGTCCCGAAACTCGCCGGACGCCCCGTCCCGTACCTCGAGGCCCAGCAGGAGTGGATCCCCATTCCCAAGTCCTGGACCCGTATGCACGAACCGAACGCCCTCGAAGGAGTCACCACGTGATCGACCGCAAGGCGCTGTTGTCCGACCTGCAGGCACAGGTCAAGGCGGCGGAGACGGATCTCGAGGGCCAGGTGAAGCGGGAGGACGCGGTACGCGGCCGGCTCCGCGCCGAGTACGACGCGTCGAAGAAGGTCGGCCGTACGGCGGCGACCTGGCAGTCCTGGCTCGATGAGCGGATCACGCAGGTGGCGGTGGCGTGGGTGCTCGGAACCGTCTTCGTACGGTTCGTCGAGGACAACGGCCTGGTGCCGGAGCCGTACATCACGGCGCCGGGCATCGCCGGGCGCGAGGTCGCGCAGGCTCGGTACGACGAGTATGTGGACAAGGCGGAGGACCCCACGTACCGGGGCTGGTTCGAGCACGCCTTCGAGGAGCTTGCGGAAGGGCCGGCGGGGGCTCTGTTGTTCTCGGAGCACAATCCGCTGCGGCAGATCCCGCTCTCGCACGAGGGGGCCGGCGCGCTGCGGGACTTCTGGCAGCGGCTGCGGGACGACGAGGCGGGAGCGTCGGTACTGGTCCACGACTTCGCGGACCCGCTGCTGGAGGACGGCGACGGGACGGAGGGCTGGGACACCCGGTTCCTGGGTGACCTGTACCAGGACCTGAGCGAGGCCGCCCGGAAGAACTACGCGCTGCTGCAGACCCCGGAGTTCGTGGAGGAGTTCATCCTCGACCGGACGATGAACCCGGTGGTACGGGAGCGGGGCGGCGTCGAGGGTCTGAAGATGATCGACCCGACGTGCGGGTCGGGGCACTTCGTGCTCGGTGCCTTCCGGCGGCTGGTGCGGGAGTGGGCTGCGCGACGGCCGGAGCTGGACGCGCATGCTCGGGTGCGCGGGGCGCTGGAGTCGGTGCATGGGGTGGACATCAACCCGTTCGCGGTGGCGATCGCACGGTTCCGGCTGCTGATCGCGGCGATGGCGGCGGCGGGGGTACAGACGCTGGGTGAGGCTGCGGGCTTCGACTGGCCTATGCGGTTGGCGGTGGGGGACAGCCTGATCCGTAATCGGAAGATCCGCGGCGAGCAGGGCACGTTCGACTTCGATGAGGAGGACGAGCCGGACCCGCTGGTCGACTTCCGGTACACGACCGAAGACGTCAACGACTTCGACCACATCCTGCAGCGCGGCAAGTACGACGTGGTCGTCGGCAACCCGCCGTACATCACGGTGAAGGACAAGAAACTCAACGAGCTGTACCGGTCGATCTACGACGCCTGCCAGGGGACGTACGCGCTGTCGGTGCCGTTCGCCCAGCGGTTCTTCGAGCTGGCGCGGGTCGGAAACAAGAGGACGGGCGAGGGGTACGGACGCGTCGGACAGATCACGTCGAACTCCTTCATGAAGCGGGAGTTCGGGACGCGGCTGATCGAGTCGTTCTTCGGGCACGAGGTGGAACTGACGGAGGTCATCGACACGAGCGGGGCGTACATCCCCGGGCACGGGACGCCGACGGTGATTCTCGTGGGGACGCGGCGGGCATACAGCAAGCGGGGGACGACTGTGCGTACGGTTCGGTCGGTTCAGGGCGAGCCTTCGGCTCCGGAGAACCCGGAGGAGGGGCTGGTCTGGTCAGCGATCGTCGAACAGATCGACGCGCCCGACTCCAAGAGTCAGTGGGTGTCCGTGGCAGATCTGGAGAGAGCGCGCTACTTTGCGAAGGCCCCCTGGATCCTTGCAGATGGTGGTGCTGAGCTCAGCGAGCGACTGAGCACTGGTCATGCAGTCCTGATGAAGGCGGTAATCGAGCCGCCGATCGGGCGGGCGATTCGAGCGGGCGCGGACGAGGCGTACATTCGGCCGCTGCGATCGACATTCCGCACAGTCACCGATCGAGGTGCCCTGCGCCCTCTGATGAAGGGCGACATCGTTCGTGACTGGATTGCGACCCCTGAAGAACTGATCTGGTACCCCTATTCCGTGGGCATCGATCTGGACGACCTCCGCGCCGATTTGTGGCCGTTGAGGACAATGCTCGCAGCGCGGCGCACGTTCCAAGGTGATATGGCCGACGCTGGCCTCAGCTGGTGGCACTACATGCAGCACACCGTATCGGCGTATAAGTCTCCGCTGTCGATCAGCTTCGCTGAAGTCGCAACGCACAACCACTTCGTGTTGGACCGGGGTGGGAAGGTGTTCAAGCAGACCGCGCCGGTCATCAAGTTGCCGGAGGAAGCGACTGAGGAGGAGCACGTCCAATTGCTCGGCTTGCTCAACAGCTCCACGGCGGGATTGTGGCTCAGGATGGTCTGCTATCCCAAGGGTGGCGACCCTGTCGGCGATGAGGGTGCACGCGTCAGTGTCCATCCGTGGTCTGACCGATACCAGTTCAACGGCACGAACATCCAAGACTTCCCTCTCCCTCCCGCCTACCCGACCGAACTCGCCACTGCTCTGGATTCTGCCGCCCAGAAACTCGCCGCCACCACCCCCACCGCCGTAGCCATCGCAGGCACCCCCACCGCCGCCTCCCTCCGCGACGCCCGCGCCACCTACGAAAACACCCGCGCCCAAATGATTGCCCTCCAGGAGGAGTTGGACTGGCAGGTCTACTCCCTCTATGGCCTCACCGACACCGACCTGCGCCCCGCCAACCCGGCCGACGCCCCGCCCCTCGCCCTCGGCGAGCGTGCCTTCGAGATCGTGTTGGCCCGCGCCATCGAGCGCGGCGAGGCGTCGTCCGAGTGGTTCACGCGGCACAACTCCACGCCCATCACCGAGCTCCCCGACCACTGGCCGGCCGCGTACAAGGGCATCGTCAACCAGCGCATCGCGACGATGGAGTCGAACTCCGCAATCGGCATGGTCGAGCGCCCCGAGTACAAGCGGCGTTGGGCCACCGACGGCTGGGACGCCATGCAGAAGCAGGCGCTCCGTACCTGGCTGCTCGACCGGATCGAGGCCAAGCGTGAGCTGTGGTTCGACGGTGCCGACCAGCCCACGCTCATCTCGCTGCCCCGGCTGACCGACCGTCTTCAGGAGGACGACGACTTCGCCGCCGTCCTCAGCCTCTACGCGCCCCGCGCCGACTTCGCGAAGACCGTCGCCGAGTTGGTCAGCGACCAGCACGTCCCGGTCGCCGCTGCCCTGCGCTACAAGCCCGCCGGCCTCAAGAAGCGTGCCGACTGGGAGCGGACCTGGGAGATGCAGCGCGAGGAGGACGCCGCCACCTCCGAGGAAGAGAAGCGGAAGATTCGTGGGGCGACCGCCGTGCCGCCCAAGTACACCTCCGCCGACTTCCTGCGCACCAGCTTCTGGGCTCAGCGCGGCAAGCTCGACGTCTCCAAGGAGCGCTTCATCTCCTACGGTGCGCAGAACGTACAGACACCCGCGCTCCTCGGCTGGGCGGGCTGGGACCACCTCCAGCAGGCGCAGGCCGTCGTCGGGTATCTCAACGAGAACCAGCTGACGCAGGACGAGCTCGTCCCGTACCTTGCCGCCTTGCTCGAACTCCAGCCGTGGCTGGACCAGTGGCACGGCGAGTTCCTCCCTGACTTCGGACAGTCGGCGGCGCAGGCGTATCACGACTTCCGGCTCGCCCTCCAGAGCGAGCTGGGACTGACCGACGACGACATCTGGGCCTGGCGGCCCGCGGCGGCGGCCCGTGGCGGACGCGCCAAGAAGACGAAGTGAGCAGGGACAGAGACATGGCAGCGAACCCCGCAAACGGCAACCTCGGCACTCCCCTCCTCCGCGAGCTGATCAACATCAATCCGGAGGTGTCCAGCTCCGACTACGTCCTCCAGCTCGCCGACGCCACCACCCCCGCGGGCGCCGAGAAGGCCCTGGCCGATTACGTCGTCACCGACGACCTCGTGCAGCACTTCAACGAGGCCCTCGGCATCATCAAGGCGGCGGTGGACAGCCACTCCTCGAAGGCCGCGTATCTGCACGCCTCATTCGGTGCGGGTAAGTCGCACTTCATGGCCGTACTGCACGCCCTGCTCAACCAGGCTCCGGCAGCTCGCAGCAAGACCGACTTCGACCCGGTATTCGCGAAGAACGGGTGGCTGCAGGACGGCGACCGACGGTTCCTGATGGTGCCGGTGCACATGCTCGACGCCAAGTCGATGGAGCAGCGGATCCTCGGCGGATACGTCAAGCGGATCAAGGAGTTGGAGCCCGGGGCGCCGACCCCGCGGGTCTACCGCACCGATGCCATGTTCCGCGACCTGCAGTCCATGCGGGACCGGCTCGGCGACGAGGATGTGATCAAGTTCCTGGCTGGTGCCGCGCCCGCCGAAACCACCGGCGAGTGGGGCGAGTTCGGCGCTGCTTTCGCCTGGACCACGCAGCTGCTCAACGACGCGATGACCGCCGATGAGTTGGAGGTCGGCCAGGAGTTCAACCCCGCCGACCCGTCCACCCCCAGCGAGCTGCGAGCCCGGCTCGCACAGGACGCTGCCAAAATGCTGCCCGGTTACGAGGAACGCGCCGTCGAGCAGGATGGTGGCTTCATCAGCCTCGACCGGGGCCTCTCGATGATCGCCCAGCATGCGAAGAGCCTCAACTACGACGGGATCGTGCTCTTCCTCGACGAGCTGATCCTGTGGTTCGCCTCCCGTATCTCCGAGTCGGAGTTCGTGTCCCGCGAGACCGCGAAGATCACGAACCTGGTGGAGGGCGGCGACGAACGCCGCGCCGTCCCCGTTGTGTCGTTCATCGCCCGCCAGCGCGACCTGCGCGACCTGGTCGGATCTGCTGAGGACGGGGGCCGCTATCAGCGAGCCATCGTCGACAACCTGGAGCTCGCCTCGGGCCGGTTCGACCGCATCAGCCTGGAGGACCGCAACCTTCCTCAGATCGCCCACGCGCGCCTCCTCAGGCCGCTGTCGACCGAGGCGGACGCGGTGATCGGGGAGGCGTTCAAGAAGGCGAAGTCCACCAACGCCAAGTTCTGGGACGAACTCCTTGGAGGCGACGGGAACAACGTGGGCGCCACGGAGACCGCGTTCCGCTTCACGTACCCCTTCTCGCCTGCCTTCATGGACACCCTCGTCCATCTGTCCTCGGCCCTTCAGCGCTCCCGCACCGGCCTCAAGCTGATGGGCGAACTCCTTGCCGCACGGCGCAATCTGCTGCGCGTGGGCCAGTTGGTGCCGCTCGGCGACATCTACGCGCTGATCTCGGGCGGCGGCGACAAGCCGTTCACCGACGAGCTGCGTGCCGTGTTCGATGAGGCTGACCGGCTGTACCGCAACAGAATGCGCCCCTACCTACTCGACCACCACCGGGTCGCGGTGGAGCAGGTCGTGACGTACCAGCAGGACCCGGCCGCCATTGAGGACGATGATCTCGCACGCCGGCTCGGGCAGTTCACCGACGACGACCGGCTGATGTCGACTCTCGTCCTGTCCGCTCTCGCGCCCGCCGCGCCCGCCTTCCAGAACATGACGGTCAAGCGGCTCCTGGCCCTCAACGCCGGCACCATCAAGGCGCTCCTTCCCGGCGGCGAGATCCGCGCCCTGATCAACAAGTTGAAGGAATGGGCGGGCCGGATCCCCGAGATCAAGCTCGCTGGCGACGGCGTGGCGATGACCGTACGCCTGGAACTGACCGGTGTGGACATCGACTCTGTAATCCGTAACGGCCGCGAAGCCTTCGACAAACCCCGCTACCGCCACGACGCCGCCGTCGAGCTGCTGCGCTCGGAGTTCGCACTGACCGCGGCCAAGGGGCAGGGCGGCTTCGACACGTACGACACGCTCGACTTCACGTGGCGAGGCAGCAAGCGCCGTACCGAGGTCGTCTTCGCCAATATCGCCGACCGGGAGGAGACCCCCGACTCCACGCTCACTCCCACCGACGCGGAGACCTGGCGTCTCGTCGTCGATCTCCCGTGGGACGAGGGTGAGTTCGGGCCGCGCGAGGACCTGAACCGGATGAACAGCTTCTGGGAGCGGCACCCCGAGGTCCAGCACTCCCTCGCCTGGGTGCCCACCCATATGACGACGACGATGTACGCGGACTTCAACCGGTACGTGGTCATCAAGCGGATCCTGAACAGCGGCAGCGACTTCGACAGCCGTTTCGCCGCCCACCTCGGCCCCGACGACCGCGTGCGGGCACGAGGGCTGCTCACCACGCAGTCCGAAACCCTCCGCGACCGGGTCGTCGCCGCCTTCAAGCAGGCGTACGGCCTGGCGAAGAAGCAGGAGGGGGACGTCCTCGACGACTTCTCGGACCACATCGCCACCAAGCCGGGTGCGACCACGCCCGCCCTTGGACTGAGCGCCGCCCCGTGCGATGCGATCCGCGACATCGCGGGCAAGATGCTCGCCTGGCAATACCCGGCCCACCCTGACCTCGGCACGCAGGCCGTCACGCCCGCCCAGGCGCGTACCGTCCTGGGGTACATCAGCGAGGCCGCCCGTGCCAAGGAGGGCAAGGCAGAGGTCGTGCCGCGCGGCGACCGGGAGCTGATGGAGACGGTCGCACAGCCGCTCAAGCTCGGCACGATGGGGGAGAGCTACTTCACCCTCGGCGCGTACTGGCGCGAGCACTTCAACCGGCTCGCGAAGAACGACCCGGACGCAGACATCGGCTACGGCTCACTGACCGCGTGGATGAACGAACCGCAGCGGATGGGGCTTCCGACCCACATCCAGCAGCTCGTCGCGGCCGCGTACGGTGAGATGGAGGACCGTGTGTGGGGCATCGGCGGGGCCCCAGTCGCCGACCTCAAGCTGAGCGAGATCAAGGACGGCTGGGCATTGCGCCGTCAGCCCCTGCCCTCCGAGCCGGACTGGGAGACGGCCCGCGCGCGCTACGAGAAGATCTTCGGCAAGAAGGCCCCCGTGCAGCTGCGCGGGCGGATTGTCAACTCCTTCGCCGATCTGGTGCGTACCCACGTCGACAAGCTCTTGCCGTCCAATCGCGAGCTGGTGGCCGTGCTGGAGCGGCGAGTGGACTTCCTCGGCCTCGACGACACCGCCGTCACCGGCCGCCTGCACACCGCACGCCGCGGGCTCGTTCTGCTTGAGGAGCTGCTCGCCGCCAAGGGCCGCGGGGCCAAGCGGGTTGTTGAGGCCCTCTCCGCGTTCGATCTCGGCGAGCTGACGCCCGAACGGCTCGGCTCATCCGTCACCACGGCGGAGGCGGTGGCGTCCGCCCTGCAGAACGCCTCCTGGGACGTGCTTGAACTCGGCACGGGCATGGACGCCCTTACCACTCTCCAGGAGGACGCGCGCGAGGACCAGTTCAGCAGGAAGCTGCAGGACTCCCTGCCGCGTGCCCAGCGGGCGATCACCCAGGCCCTGGCCGTCCAGCGGCAACAGCAGCAGCGGACCGAACCACCGGCCGCCACGCCGGCCTCGCCCACCCCGGACCAGGTGCCGCTGACCACCGAGACATCGCACCCCAAGGTCGAGACCACTGCCCGTACGGGCTCTGTGCAGGGCAGCGCTGCCGAGGTCGAGCAGGCCCTGCACCAGGTGGCGGCCGCGCACCCCGGCAAGGCCATCGAGATCACATGGAAGGTGGTCGGCTGATGCCTCAGGTCGGCCGGGGCGTCGCCCGCCTCACGCCCACCGCCGTCGCGAACTACCTTGCGGGTCAGCGCGCGCTGCTCAAAGGCCCCCAGCAGCCGGACGGAGACACTCGCCAGGTGGTGCTCCTGCGCTCGGCACCCGTGTGGGAGGAGCAGGCGATCCTGCCCTGGAACGGCGGTCGGAGCGCACGGGTGGCCGCCGCGCCGTCCGTGCTCGCCGTCTACCAGGAGGCGCTCAGTCACCTCGACGCCCCCGGTTCAGTAGAGGACCCGTCCCTGCTCGTCCTGCTCACCGACCGGGAGGACGCCGAACTCGACCCAGGCATCCTGGTCCGCGCGTACCAGCACGCCATCCAGCACGTCGACAACTGGGACCTCATCCGCGAGACCTTCACCGCCTCCGGTATCGATCCACGGCTCAGCGACGAGACCTGGGGGGTGGCCGAGGCCCTCCTCGAAGCCGCCCCCGCGGGCGGCTGGCCCGGCCTCAACCGGCAAGTCCTGTCCCGTACGCACGCCCTCACCGCCCTCGCACGGCGGCGACTGCTGCTCGATGGGGACGCCCAGCTCGACATCGACACTCTGCTGCTGTGGAGCCGCACCCCCTCCGAAGGACCGCGCGCCTACCGTGCGCTGCGCGACGGAGAGCGGGCCGGACTGCGGTGCTTCCTCGCCGAGGTGGACCAGGCCGGCCCGACCGCCGACGCCCTCCTATCGATCACCGAGCACGACGAGCCGTCCGTCGCCCTGCCGTTCGGGCTCGTCGCCGCCGCGCTGTGGCAGCACGCCCCGGCCGGCCCCGAAGTCTTCCGGGCGCGCGGCCGAGCGGAGAACATCCTCGGCCGCGAGTTCACCGACGAGGCCATGCGGCGCTACGGGGAATCTACCGAGAACCTCGTCGCACGCAACGCACAGCTCCTCGCCGAGATCACCCCGGACGCCGAACGGCTCGCCGGACATCTGGGTGCAATCGAGGCCGTACGCCACAGCCCGTACCTGCCCGCCGGACTCGAAGCGCGCCTGGCCGCTGTGGGTACGGCGATCGCCGGCCGCGATCTCGACGCCTGCCGTTCGGCGCTGCGCGCAGTACAGGCGCACCACCTCGCCGAGACGGCCCGCACCCGGATCGGCCGCGCCCGGATGGCTGTGCGCTTGGTGCAGTGGCTGGCCACCGAACCCGTATGGACACCGGACACCGTCGCGGGCGCCCTGGCCCACTACAACGCCGAACTCTCCTGGGCCGACCGTGCGTTGGAGCACCTGGAGGCGGGCGGCGACACAGAGTCCGCACTGTCCAGTGCCTACGATGGGCTCGCCGCTGACGTGCGTAAGGTGCGGTACCGCATGGACCGGGCCTTCGCCGAGCAGGTTGTTGAGTGGACCACAGCGGGTACCGCCCCCGGCTCGATGCTGACGGTCGAGACCTTCCTTGAGCGGGTCGCGAAGCCTGTGGTGAAGTCCCAGCGGCGGCTGATGCTGCTCGTCGTGGACGGCATGAGCGCCGCGCTCGCGGGACAGCTCGGCGAGGAACTTGCGGCGAACTGGACCGAGTACGACCCCACCGGCGAGAAGGGGATGCCGCCCGCCCGCCAGGCGATGGCCGCCGCCCTGCCCACCGTCACCGGCGTCAGCCGTACCAGTCTCCTTACAGGCAAGCTGCAACGCGGCGACCAGAAGACCGAGAAGCGTGTATTCCCGTCCCTGCGGTTGTGGTCGGGGCAGAAGGCTGCCGTCTTCCATAAGGATGACCTCCGCCCCGCCGGCACCGGTGGACGTTTCGGGCCCGACCTGGAGTCGGCGCTGGCCGACGACGCGTCACACCTCGCGGTTGTGCTCAACACCGTCGACGACAGCCTGAAGAACGACGAACGCCTCGACGAGTGGGACTGGACGATCGACGACATCGACGCCCTGACTCCACTCCTGGACGAGGCTCGCCGACGGGGCATGGCCGTACTGATCACCAGCGACCACGGGCACGTACTGGAGCACCGGGGCGTGAAGGTTCCCACCCCCGAAGCCGTCAACGCCCGCTACCGCGACGTCCCGGACGGTGGCGCCGAACCACTGGTCAGCGAGGAGGAGACGGTGCTAGCCGGCCCACGCGTGGTCGGAGGTCCCATCGTCGCCCTGTGGCCGGCCGACACCCGCTACACGAACCGTGCCGCGGGATATCACGGGGGAGTGCACCCGGCCGAGTTCACGATCCCCGTGCTCGCGTACCTGCCGGACGGCGCCACCGAGAACATCCCACCAGGGTGGCGGCAACTCACGGACACGTACGAACCGCACTGGTGGAAACTGGACACGACGCGCCTGCGCGCGACCTCGGCACCTCTGTCTGCGGAGACCGGGACGACACAGCTGACGAAGTTCAGGCGTACCCCGAAGAAGCCCGCTCCACAGGACGCGGGTCTGTTCGAGATCGCGGTGTCTCCCCATCTCTCCGAGACCAAGGGGACACTGCTGTCCGTGCAAGCTCAGTCGCCGGTGGAGCAGCTCCTGGACGACCTCTTCGCCTCCCCGGCTTTCAGTGACCAGCTTGCTCTCCTCCCTCGCAAACAGGCCCCGGAAAGACTCCGCCAGGCCCTTGCAGCGCTCTGCGAGAACAACACCCTCCCTCTGACGGCTGTGGCCGCCGCCGCGGACATGCCACCGGCCCGGGCTCGCGGCTACGCCGCCGTCCTCACCCAGCTCCTGAACATGGACGGAGTCCAGGTCCTCGAACTCCTCCCCGACAACAAGACGCTGAGGCTCAACCCAGCATGGCTGAGGGCCCAGTTCGGGCTCGGGGAGTAGGCCCGTTGCGGGTCTCACCTGCACGGAACCTGCTGGACAGGGCTCATTGGCGACTGAGCTGAGCGACCGCCCGGATACTGCCTTCGGGGCGCCCCGACGCTCCGGCGGGAAACTCACGAGGCGTCCACATCGACATCGTTGGTGCGGACCGAGCCCCGATAACTCCATCAAGTGGCTCGAACAGTCGCCTCTCGACCGGTACGACGTGGCCGCTCTTCACCGGCACCACGCCGCGCTCACAGGCGTATCCGTTCCTGTCGTGGTGACGGTCTCGCGCGGCGGCGTCGACCGTCTGGGGCTCGATGCCGCTACTGCACCGGCGGTCTGCTGGCCGCTGTGAGCGGTAGATGAATCCCTCGAGCCTCGACCGGATGCCAGCCCTGTTGTGTAGCGTTGGCGATGCCGAGCGCTCTTGTACTTTGTCGTGAATCCCGTGCTGGGATGGTGCTGGGACGCGCCTGCATTTCCGCAGGTAGAAGGCTCGTGGTGGAGTTCCGCTTCAACGTGTGAGCAATTGCACGCTTTGCGTTAGGTGATCTGTCAAACGTGCAGGTCGGATGGGGTCTACCTCTCGGAGGTAGGTCCCTGGTCCTTTCCCGCGCTGACTCGGTGCTGGATTTCTTCTCCGAGGACTACGCAGCCCTGCGTGCGGGCTCCTGCTTTCTGTGCTTGCCAGCAAATGCCCGTCGGCTGCTTAAGGCGTACGAAAACGCTCCCGGGTGAATCGACTTCTCCGAGCGTGAGCTGATCGAGCCTGACGGGGCGGATGCGGGGCAGGGCGCCGCGTGAGGTTCGTCTTCGAGGACCAGGGCTGCGAGAACCACATGACCTGGCTCAAGAACGACCGCGAAATGCTCGCCTGAATCGACACCCAATTTCCGGATGCCCCTGACCACTCGACAAGCACCCGTCGCCCTGGTGTCGTGTCGGGGCGACGGGCTTCGCGGGCGAGCCGGATCACCAGCACTTCGACCTCCGGTTCCTCTTCCGTACCTCGGCCGATGTCGTCGAATTGCAGACGGAGGAAGTCACGGTCACGGTCTGGCGCTCCGCCGACACGATCGAGAACGAGATGCCGCGCAGTCGAGTCCTTGAGGCGCTGCGCTGACGAGTCCCAGGTGCGTTGTGTGTCTGGCGGTTATGGTCGAATTGGTGTTGTGGCGAATCCGTCTGATCGGGACACTTCACGGGTGGACAGCATCAACTCGACCGAGACGATCAGCAGGGTATGGGCCGCGCCGTGGTATCGGGTACGGATGGATGCTTTCGAAGTGTCTTTCCTTCCCGGAGCCGGTGAGAAGCTTGCCGAGGTCTGCAACGTTGATGCGGAGATCAGGCTGCCGGACGGCTCCCGGTGAAGCGTCACGATCTTCACACTCGCCGAAGCCGAACGCCTGATGAGTGTGTGGACGACCACGGGCGAGGCCCCGAGCGGCCGGTACTTCCACTGCACCGGCGGCCTGATCGTCAGGGAACCAGGGGTGCCCACCATGGTCAGGGTGATCGAGAGGGAGAGCTCATGCGGCTGCCGAAGGAAGCCATCGGATTCAGAGACCGGGGCGACGAGCCATTCCCAGAGGTGAGCGGAGCCGATTTCCGCTCTGCGTGCCACGTGGCGGCCCGCGCAGTTCGGGGGCGAGTCGTCGAGTTCGACCCAGCTCAGAACCCTCGCAGTTTCCACAGTGCCGACATTGTCACCGCAGACGGCATCCATGCCGTCGTCTGTCTGGTGCATGTTCCCTGGGTCATCTTCTGCGACCAGACACCGACGGAATACGGCGGGACTGTCGGCTTTCGGTCGCCGCCGCCTTGGGCGGATGCATTCACGTATTCGGGTTTCCGGTTGCTGCAACTCAAGGAACTCGCGATGCCATGGGATCGGGTGGACAGCACGGCCCTGACCGCGGCCGCGTGCCGTCAGATCCAGTACTGGCGTCCGGACAACCTAGCTGAGGCACTCCTCAACTGGTGGGACTGAAGCCGGAGGACGGCCTTCGACATGGTCAGGGCGGCGGAACGAACGCGTCGGGCTGGGTGAGGTGGAATGGCGAGCCGGGGTTCTCGGGAATCCAGCCCGCGGCACGAGCGAGCCGGATCGCGTGGGCCACGTCGGATGGCAGGACCGGCGCTGCGGGGCGCTCGAACCAGTTACTCGGGTGCGGCTGGCTCGTCGTGACCACCAGCGTGGCGCCGGGCTGCTCCGCAAGCTCGACCGCGTAGGTGAGAGGGGAGCAGCACAGCCCTTGGTCGTACGTCGGCCGGCCTCGCAGGCGCCACCGATAGGTGTCCCCGTCGATGGTGATGCGACGCGAGCCTTTCTTCACCAGTGCCATGGGCGCCCCTTTCCGCTGGGCGGACGGTATCGGACGCCCGGTGAGTCGTCGTCTGAATTCGACGATGGCGGTCCGCGCAGTCCGCACCCGGTCCGCAGGATCATCGAATGCGCTCACCCCCCTCTCGTTCACGAAGCGAGCGTGACCTCGGCAAGTTGAGACCAGCCGGCCCGCCTCCCCTCCCGAGTCGCCTCGGTGAACCGTGCGTCGCCGAGGTGGTGTCGTGTGGTCTGTTCGATCCGGGCCGCGTCCGGGTGGGAGTGGTCCGGCAGGCCGCGTACGGCGGTGCTTGCCGCGAGGAGGCGTGCGGCTTGGGCGTGGTCGGCGTGGCGTAGGGCCAGGTCTGCGACGCCGACGAGTACCTGTGCGATCAGGGGCGCGTGTCCCGCCTCGGAGGCCGCGGCGCAGGCCGCCGTGCGGTGGGCCCGGACCTCGTCGAGGTCGTTGGCGAGGTAGCCGAGCAGGTCGTGGGTGGCCGCGCGGATGTTCGCGTGCTCCGCCTCCTCGCCCCATATGGCCCTTGCGACGGCGAGTTGCCGGTGCGCCTCCGCGGTGTTGCCGCCCCACCGGGCGAGTACGGCCTTCGAGAGGGCCAGTTCGGCCAGGGCGTCCGGCCAGGTGACCCGCTCCGCGTACCGCTGTGCCTCGGCGATGGCGGCCGTGCCGGCGTCCTCGTCGCCCAGCAGCCAGTACAGCTGCGCCTGCCGCGACCGCATGCGGATGACGTCCTCGGTGGCGCCGACCTCGGTGACGACCGCGATCGCCTGCTCGTAGTGCTCGCACGCGCCGGCGAACTCGCCGCGCACGGCGATCCGGTCCGCCAGCTCGGTCAGGGCGAACGAGATCCCGAACCGCTCGCCGAGGGCCCGGAACTCGGCGAGGGCCGTCTCCAGGTACACGTCCGCGTCCCGCCCGCCCCGGCCGAGCACGATCCGCATCTTGCCCAGGTGCAGCCGGGCCAGCGCACGCGCCCAGGGGTCCTCGTCGTCGAGCAGCGGTTCGAACGCGGGCAGGAACGCGTCGGGCGTGCGCAGCATGCGTTCCAGAGGGGCGACGAACCCCATCAGCGGGTGACTGCGCTCGCTGCGACGGCTGAACCGGTACGCCTGGTGGATCCACTCCGCGGCCTGGTGCTCGTCGCCCCATCCGGAGCTCACGAACATCGAGGCCAGGGCGTACACCGTGGCCCGGACCCCGTCGGTCACGTCGCCGGGCGTCCTGGTGGCCGCGGTGATCAGCTCCATGCCCTCGGTCTTGTGCCCGCCGAGCCACCAGTACCAGCCGGCGCCCGCCGCGAGCCGCATCGCCGCCTGCGCCTCACCGGCCGCGAGCGCGCCGCGCATCGCCGAACCGATGTTGTCGTGCTCGGTCCTGAGCGTGGCCAGCCAGTCCAGTTGCTCGGCGCGGCGCAGGTGCGGCTCCGCGGTCTCGGTGAGTTCGGTGAAGCAGACCAGGTGCGCGTGGCGCGCCAGGTCCGATTCCCCCACCTCCGCGAGCCGGTGCCCCGCGTACTCCTGGATCGTGCCGATCATGCGGTAGCGCGGGGCGCCGTCGCCCTCGGCGACCAGCAGCGACTTCTCGGTCAGCGCGGTGAGCAGTTCGAGCACCTGCTCCGGCCCGACCGCGTCGCCCGCGCAGACCCGTTCGGCCGCTTCCAGGCTCGCCCCGCCGGAGAACACCGAGAGCCTGCGCAGGACCGTCCGTTCGGCGTCGGTGAGCAGCTCCCAGCTCCAGTCGACCGCCGCGCGCAGCGTCCTGTGCCGCGGCAGCGCGGTCCGGCTGCCGCTGGTCAGCAGGCGGAACCGGTCGTCGAGCCGGTGGGCGAGCTGGTCCATGGACATGGTGCGCAGCCGGGCCGCGGCCAGTTCGATCGCCAGCGGCATCCCGTCCAGCGCCCGGCAGACGCGCACCATCGTCGCCAGCGTGTGCGCATCGCCCGCGAGATCCCGGCGCACCGCCCCGGCCCGGTCCCGCAGCAGCTGGACGGCGGGTGCGGACTCGATCTCGCCCGGTCCCGCGTCCCCCGCCGGCAGGGCCAGCGGCTCGACCGGCCACAGTGCCTCCCCGGTGATGCCGAGCGGTTCCCGGCTCGTCGCCAGGATCCGCAGCCGCCGGCACTCCCCGAGCATCCGGTGGGCGAACACCGCCGCGGACTCGATCACGTGCTCGCAGTTGTCCAGGATCAGCAGCGCCTCCCGCTCGCGGATCGCGGCGATGAGCCGGTCCGTCAGCTCCGCGTTCGGGGCCCCGCGGAGCAGGGCGTCCCGCAGGCCCAGCCCGGCGAGCGTCGACTGCGCCACGTCGCCGTCCGCGCCGAGGGCGGCGAGCTCCACCAGCCAGGCCCCGTCCGGCAGGTCGCCGAGCAGCGTGTGCGCGGTCTCCGTGGCCAGCCTGGTCTTCCCCGAGCCGCCCGGCCCGATCACGGTGGTGAGCCGGTGCCCGGCGATGAGCTCGCGGACCGCGGCGACATCGGCGCTCCTGCCGACGAAGGTGGTCAGCTCGGCACGCAGGTTGGTCTTGCGGCTCGCCTCCCGCCGCCCCGACTCGCCCCGCAGCAGCGCGAGATGCAACGCGGCCAGCTCCGGCGCGGGGTCGACGCCCAGCGTGTCGGCCAGCGCCTCCCGCGCGCGCTGGAACACCAGCAGTGCCTCGCTGTCACGGCCGGCCGCGACGAGGGCGCGCATCAGCGCGGCGACGAGCCGTTCCCGCACCGGGTGCGCGGCCACCAGGTCGGTCAGCTCCGTGACCAGCTCCGCACCGCGTCCGAGGGCGACCTCCGCGTCGGCCCGCTCCTCCGTGGCGGTCAGCCGCAGCCCCGCCAGCCGGACGGCCGCGGCGTCGAACGCGGCGCTGTCCAGACCGACGTCCTGCATGGCCGCACCGCGCCACAGACCGAGGGCCTCGCGTAGCAGCCGCACCCGCCGGGCACCGTCCTCGGTACGGGCCTGGCCCGCGGCGACGAGGCGTTCGAACCGCACGGCGTCGACGGCGTCGGGGTCCACCGTCAACCGGTAGCCGTCCGGCCGCCTCTCGAGCACCCCGTCCGGCAGTGCCTTCCGCAGCCGGGAAACCAAGCGGTGCAGGGCGTTCGTCGCTTCGGCGGGCGGATGCTCCCCCCAGATCCAGTCGACGAGCGACGCCTTCGGAACCACGTGCCCCGGCCTGAGCGCGAGGGCGATCAGCAGTCCGCGCACCCGCGCACCCGGTACGTCGGCCAAGCCGCCGTCGTCCGTGCGCACCTCGAACGGACCCAGCATCCCGATCTGCACCCGCTGATTTTGCCATGGGCGTTCGGCGGGCACCCAATGCCGGCGGGCATCCAATTACTGGCGCGCTGCGGGTTGTTGATGTGGTTACGGTCCCTGTGCGGGCGTGCCCACCTCGGCCGGCCAGTTCTCGCCGAGGGGTGGCATGTCTTCTCCGAGTCCGCCTCTCCACCGCCCCTCTGCTCGTTTGACCAGGGCATTTCCTAATTGAAGAATTGCTTCGCCGCTCACCGGGAGGGTCCACCGAGATGATCCACCGGAAGGATCCACAAGACAGGCCCCGAAGGCGCGTTCCCGCACGGATGACGTGCTCGGCCGACGGTTCTACCGGGCCGACTCCGTCCAGGTGACCGGCAGTTCGTGGACGCCGTAGATCTGCATGTTGGTCTTGAGTTTCACTTCGCCGGCGGGGACGGCGAGCTCAAGGGTCGGGAAGCGGCGCAGCAGTCCCTCGAAACCGGCGCGCATTTCGACGCGGGCCAGTTGCTGGCCGAGGCATTGGTGGATGCCGTGGCCGAAGGAGAGGTGACCGCGGGCCTTGCGGTGGATGTCCAGGGTGTCGGGGTTGTCGAAGCGCCGGGGGTCGCGGTTGGCGGCCAGTGTGGAGACGAGGACGGTCGATCCCTCGCCGATCTTTTCGCCGCCGAGTTCGATGTCCTCCGTGGCGTAGCGATAGAGGATGTCGGCGATGGACAGGTAGCGCGTGAGTTCCTCCACGGCGCCGGGAAGCAGATCCGGGTCGGCGCGCAGTTCGGCGAGCTGCTCGGGGTGCTCCAGGAGCGCGAAGGTGCCCAGCGCCAGCATGTTGGCGGTGGTCTCGTGGCCCGCGAGCAGCAGCAGGAAGGCGATGCCGGTCAGTTCCTCGATGCCGATGTCGGCACGGCGGGCCAGGTCGGACAGTATGTCCTCGCCGGGGGTGGCGCGTTTGCGCGTGACCAGTTCGGCCAGGTACGCGGAGAGTTCGGTGTACGCGGCGATCTGCTCGTCGAACGGCAACTCCTTGTTCAAGAACTTGGCGGAGTTGACCTGGAAGTTCTCCCGGTCCGTGTAGGGGACGCCGAGCAGTTCGCAGATCACCAGGGACGGCACCGGCAGCGCGAACTCCTTGACCAGGTCGACCGGCGGGGTGAGGCGCGCCATCTCGTCCAGTTGCTGCTCGGCGATGCCGATGACGCGCTCTTCGAGCTGCTTCATGCGTTTTACGGTGAAGGCGCCGGTGAGCATGCGCCGCAGCCGGGTGTGGTCCGGCGGATCCATGGCGATGAACATGCCCGGCGGCTGCGGGGACGGTTCGGTGATGGCGGGCAGGCCGGGGATCTCGTACGGCACGTGGAGAATGCCGATGTCCTGGCGGGAGCTGAACCGGGTGTCGGCCATGAGCCGGCGGACCGCGTCGTAGCCGGTGACGATCCAGCCCTCGTGACCGTCGGGGAAGACCATGGGACTGACCGGGCGGGCCTCGCGCAGCCGGGTGATGTGGCGGGGCGGGTCGAAGGGGCCCGCATCGCGCTCCGTGGGAAGGCCGTGCGGGATGGGAACCGATTGGCTCATCGGATGTCCTTTCGTGGCGGTTGTTGCGGTCACCATCGCTGGCGGACCTGACATACGACTGACACGGTTCTGACACCGGCCGTGCCGGAGGGCATACGGCGCCCGGGTGCTTCGGGGTGCGGGGTCCGGCGATGTATGCCGGTTGAGCTGGATGTCAGCACATTGGGTGAATTTCTGGCCCAAGGTTGCGGCCGGCAACGCGCAGTCGTCAGGCTGTTGCTGACTGTCAAGCTGTTGGGAGGGGCCCGTGTCTTTCGGTGAGCAGCCCGCGTACCTTCGCGTCGCCGGTGACCTGCGTCAGAAGATCGTCGACGGGGTCCTGCCGCCGCATACCCGCCTCCCTTCCCAGGCCCGTATCCGCCAGGAATACGGCGTCTCGGACACCGTCGCCCTGGAAGCGCGGAAAGTGCTGATGGCGGAGGGGCTGGTCGAGGGCCGTTCGGGGTCGGGGACCTATGTACGCGAGAAGCCCGTTCCGCGTCGTATCGCCCGCGTCGGCTATCACTCGTCGGTCTGCTCCAGCCCGTTCCGTCAGGAGCAGACGGACGAGCGGGTGAAGGGGACCTGGGAGTCCAGCAGCGGTCAGCGGGAGGCCGGTCTGGAGGTCGCGGCCCGGCTGCGGATTCCGGTGGGGGCCAGAGTGATGCGGACGCGCTATCTCTACCGGGCGGAGGGGGAGCCGTCGATGCTCTCCACGTCCTGGGAGCCCCTGGAGATCACCGGGCGGACGCCGGTGATGCTGCCGGAGGAGGGGCCGCTGGCCGGGCGTGGTGTGGTCGAGCGGATGGCCGCCATCGACGTCGTGGTGGACAACGTCGTGGAGGAGGTCGGGGCGCGGCCGGGGCTGGCGGAGGAGGCCATGACGCTCGGCGGTGTGCCGGGCCATGCGGTCCTGGTCGTCTCACGTACGTACTTCGCGGGCGGGCGGCCGGTCGAGACGGCCGATGTCGTCACGCTCGCGGACCGCCACCGGGTCACGTACCACCTCCCGGTGAAGTAGCCGGGCGGCCCTGGGGAGGGATGCCCGGGTCACCTCCCGGGGAGGGGTGTCGGGCCGTCTCCCGGGGGCGGGTCGCCTCCTGATGAAGGGGGAGAGGGGGAGGAATGGGTCGTCGTTGTGCCTTGTGTCGCCGTTTCGGCGCTTCGCAGTCGACGTGTTCGTGGCCCGCAGTGGCTGCTTTCGCGTTCGGAGTTGGCCATCTTGGCGTCACCTACCGATCCGTAACCCCCGTCTCTCTGTCCTGTTTGCCCCCATTTCAGGCGTTATGGCGAATGGATCTTGGTGTTGGAAACCTCACAGAGGCTCAGTGCGTAGGGACTTTTGACCCGAGGGGGGAATCCGATCTTCTGAATCGCTCTTACGATGGCGAAGTTTGTGCACGGCACGGGGGAAGACCAGGAGACCAAGCACGTGAGCACGACGAAGACCACGGGTGCGGAGCAGGGCTCGCACTCGAATTACCGTCGGTCCCTCGGGACCATCGCCCTGACCGCCACTGGTCTCGGGTCCATCATCGGTTCGGGCTGGCTCTTCGGGGCCGAGCGGGCCGCCGCCATCGCCGGGCCGGCCGCGATCCTGGCCTGGGTCATCGGCGCGGCCGTCGCGCTCACGATCGCCCTCACCTACACCGAGCTCGGCTCGATGTTCCCGAAGGCCGGCGGCATGGTCCGCTACGGCCAGTACTCGCACGGCTCGCTCGCCGGCTACCTCGCGGCCTGGGCGAACTGGATCGCGATCGTCTCGGTCATCCCGGGTGAGGCCACCGCCTCCGTCCAGTACATGAGCTCCTGGGACTTCGGCTGGGCGCAGGCGCTGTACGACGGCAAGGAGCTGACCGGCACCGGTGTCGGGCTGGCCAGCATCCTGCTGATCTTCTACTTCTTCCTGAACTGGTTCGCGATCTCGCTGTTCGCGAAGACCAACACCGCGATCACGGTCTTCAAGGTCGTCGTCCCGATCCTGACCGCGAGCGCGCTGATGATGGCGCACTTCGACACCAGCAACATCACGGACCACGGCGGCTTCACGCCCAACGGCTGGAGCTCCGTCTTCACCGCCGTCGCCGTCTCCGGCATCGTCTGGGCCTACAACGGCTTCCAGTCGCCGCTGAACCTCGCGGGCGAGGCCCGTAACCCCGGCAAGTCGCTGCCCAAGGCCGTCATCTGGTCGATCCTGATCGCGCTGGTCATCTACGTCGCCCTTCAGGTCGCGTTCCTGATGGCGGTACCCGGCGACAAGCTGGACGTCAGCGGCTGGGCCCAGCTCGGCTACAACTCGCCGCTCGCCGACCTCGCCGTGGCCTGGGGCCTGAACTGGCTGGCGCTGCTGCTGTACGCGGACGCGTTCGTCTCGCCGTCCGGCACCGGCATGATCTACGCCGCCACCACCTCGCGCATGATCCAGGGTGTGCAGGAGAACGGCCACCTGCCCGGCATCTTCGGCAAGGTCGACAAGAAGACCGGTGTGCCGCGTCCGGCGCTGGTGCTCAACCTCGTGATCGCCTTCCTCTTCCTCGCGGTCTTCCGGGGCTGGGGCTCGCTCGCCGAGATCGTGTCGGTCGCCACGGTCATCTCGTACATCACGGGCCCGGTCGCGGTGATGTCGCTGCGCCGTCTCGCGCCGGATCTCAAGCGTCCGGTGAAGCTCCGGGCCATGCCGTACATCGCGCCGGTCGCGATGGTCTTCGGCTCGCTCGTGCTCTATTGGGGCCGCTGGCCGCTCACCGGCAAGGTCATTCTGATCATGGCCGTCGGGCTGCCGGTCTGGGCCTGGTACGAGATCGGCAAGCCGCTGACCCAGGGCCGCAAGCCGTGGGCCCAGCTGCGTCCGCACCTCAAGGCGGGTGCCTGGATGGTGGCGTATCTGCTGGTCATGGCCACTGTCTCGTACGCGGGCGGCAAGGAGTTCGGCGGCCGGGGCTATCTGCCGGCGGGCTGGGACATCGCCGTGGTCGCGCTGATCGGCCTCGCTTTCTACTACTGGGGTGTGCGCAGTTCCTGGCGCAATCCGTCGCTGGTCCAGGTCGAGGCCGAGATGAACGCGGCGGAGGCGGCACAGCCGGCGGGAGAGGGCAAGGAGCCGGTCGGCGCCTGAGTCCGGTCCGAGCCGTGCCCACCGGCCGCTCGCAGGTTTCCCGGTATCCGGGGCCGCGGGTGGCCGGTTCGGCTTCTCTTTGTGCAAATCCATATCCGGTGCGTAAAGGTCGGGCGTAGGCTCGGGCATATGCGGATTGCGGTTTCGGCACCAGCACAGGAGAGGCGCATGACGGCGCGCTGCGCGGCGGACGGAGGGGCGCGATGACCGACGGTGGGGCCGTGTTGCCCTGGCTCGTCATCCGCCAGGACGAGGGCGGCAACCGTTATCGCGTCGGCCGCTATGCGACCCGGGCGGAAGCGGAGAAGGTGGCCGACCGGCTCGACACCCGAGGCCATCAGCGGCTCTACGTGGTCGAGCGGGCGGGGCAGGCCGCCGGCTGAGGGGCGGCGGCCGGACGGTCGGCAAGAGACGCGGCGGCTCCCGCGCGGGAGCGGGACGTAGGCTGCGCGCATGACGACGGTGCGCGTGGTGGTGGGTGGAGCGGTGTTCGACCGGGGGCGGCTGCTGGCCGCCCGGCGCAGCGCGCCGCCCTCCCTGGCCGGCCGCTGGGAGCTGCCCGGCGGCAAGGTGGAGGACGGCGAGACGCCCGAGCAGGCGCTGGAGCGCGAACTGCGCGAGGAACTGGGCGTCGAGGTGGCGGCGATGGAGCGGATTCCGGGGGAGTGGCCACTGGGGCCCGGCCTCGTGCTCCAGGTGTGGACGGCCCGTCTGGTCTCCGGTGAGCCCCAGCCGCTTCAGGATCACGATGAGCTGCGCTGGCTGCTGCCCGCGCAGGAGCGGCAGGTCGACTGGCTGGACCAGGATCGCCCGGCGGTCGCCGAGGCGATGCGACGGCTGGCCACGGGGAGCGGGGCGGAGCGCGCGCGGTCGTGAGGGCGGCCCGTGAGTGGGGCCCGTGAGTGGGGGCGGGAGCGCGGCTGTGCGGGGTTCGTCGGCGGGTGGGGCCGTCTTGGGGCCGTGAGCGCCGGTTGCCGGTGCCGACGCCGATGCCGGCGTCGGTTGTCTGGGCGGTCGTGAGCACTGTCGGGTCCCGCTGACCGCTGACCGCTGACCGCTGACCGCTGACCGCTGACCGCTGACCGCCTCCGGCCAATGCCCGACGTCCGGTGCCGCTGAAGACTGCGGGCCACCGGCCACCCGTCGGCGTATGGGCCGGCCCCCTCGCGCCCGCCCCGATACGGCTCCGGACCCCCGGCTCCGTACGGCACCTCCGGCGCGGCTTCCGGCTCCTGCTCCGCGACTCCGTCCGGCGGCTCCCCGACTCCGTCCGGCAGCTCGCGCGCTTCCGCGTACGCGCGGATCCTGAGATAAGGCGGGCGGCCGCCGCGCGTCGGCGCCATGCGCATCCGTGTCCGTACGGATCCCGCGCCAAGCCGGGCTCCCGTCGCACGTCGGCACCGCGCGGTTCTGCGTCCGCGCAGTTCCCGTGCCAGGACGGGCGGCCGCCCTGTGCCGGCACTGTGCGTTTCGCGTGCGCACGGATCCCGTACGGGAACGGGCTCCCGTCGCACGTCGGCACCGCGCGGTTCTGCGTCCGCGCAGTTCCCGTGCCAGGACGGGCGGCCGCCCTGCGCCGGCACCGTGCGTTTCGCGTGCGCACGGATCCCGTACGGGAACGGGCTCCCGTCGTGCGTCGGCACCGCGCGGTTCTGCGTCCGCGCAGTTCCCGTGCCAGGACAGTCGACCGCCCTACGTCAGCACCGTGCGTTCCGCGTACGCACGGACCCCGTACCGGAACAGGCCCCCCGCCCGCCGGCACCACGCGCTTCCACGTCCGCGCGGATCCCGTGCCAAGACAGGCTCCCGCCGTGCCCCGGCACCACGCGCTTCCACGTCCGCGCGTATCCCGTCGTACCTCCCGCCCCCGGCTATGCCGAGCCGCGCTTTTTGTGCCACAGTGCGCGGTTGAAGGCGATATTCCGGGCTCGATACCGGGTATGTCCTGATTAACCCGCTTTCCGGGTGGGTCATTCGATGGGGAACGCAGCGGGCTGGGAAGTGATCGGCGTGAGCGACAGCGCAGCGGCAGGGGACCCAGAGTCGGGCTCCGTCTACGTCCGCGGGCGCGGTAAGGTCTCCGGTTCACCGATCGCCGAATGGAGTTTCCCGGCCGACCCGGGCGCGGTGCGCACCGCCCGTGCGAGGGTCCGCGCGGCGCTGTCCGACCGGGGGCTCAACGGCGCCGTCGACGTGGCCGTACTGCTCGTCAGCGAACTCGTCACCAACTCCCTGCGCCATGCCAGCGGGCCGATCGGCGTCCGGATGGCGCTGCTCGGCAGCGACGGTCTGCTCGTCGAGGTGTCCGATCCGCTGCCCGACCCGCCGCGTGAGCGCGCCGCCGCCCCGGACGACGAGGGCGGCCGCGGATTGCAGCTGGTGGCGTGCAGTGCGCGGCGCTGGGGGACGCGGCGCGGAAAGAGCGGCAAGACTGTGTGGTTCGAGCTGCCGGTGGCTGGTTAGGAGACAAGGGGAGTCCTGATCGTTGCCATGTCGTCGCAGATCTGTGGAGAGGCTGCGATCGAGACTGTGCTGTGATCGTGAAGACCGTGTTCCGGATAGCCGAAGTGCTGGATACTCGGCTGGTCCGGTCCGGGCACGATGAGCTGGAGGGGACGGGGCTCGTGAGCGAGATGTCAGCCGGCGGGGCGGGATTCGCGCAGACCGATGGCCACAGCGGGGCGGACGGTCCGGATGTTCCGGGAGGACGGCGGTTGGCGCGCGAACGGCAGGGCCCGGCCGTCTGGCAGAGCAGCCCGCCCGGATCGATCTACGACTACATCCGCGTCGCCACCTTCTCGCTCGGCCCCGACGGACGCATCGACCAGTGGAGCGAGCGGGCCGCCCAGATGCTCGGTATCCCCGCCCACCACGCCATCGGCCGGGACCCCGTAGCGGCGTTCGTCCCCGCCGAGTTGCGCGAGACCGGGTACCGCAAGGTCTCCGAGATCCTCGACGGCCGGGAGTGGACCGGGCTGGTGCCCTACCGCAAGGAGGAGGGCGGCGGCGCCGACGGGCTCGCCGAGATCTATGTGATGCCGTCCGAGGCGGCGGACGGCGGGCGGGGCGCGCTCTGTCTCGTCGTCGATGTCCGGGCGCTGCGCGGCATAGAGACCGACCTCGCCGCCTCGCAGGCCGTTTTCGGTCAATCTCCCATGGGCTTCACCCTGTTCGGCACGGACCTGAAGCTGCTGCGGGTCAACGAACGGTTCGCCACGATCTTCGGCGGTCCGGTGGGCAAGTACCGCGGCGGCAGCGCGTTCGACTTCCTGCCGCGCCCCGAGGCCGAGCGGCTGACCGCCGCGCTGCGCCGCGTGCTGGACACCGGTAAACCGGTCACCGAGATGCATCTGGTCGGCACGGCACCCGGCAAGGAGGAGTGCCGCCGCTGGTCCGTCTCGGTCTACCGGCTGCACGGCGCCAGCGGCCGCCCCATCGGCGTCGCCGCGCTCGCCTGGGATGTGACCGGCCGCCGGCGGGCCGAACGGGAGGCCGCCAACGCCCGCCGCAACCTCGCGCTGCTCAACGAAGCCGGCGCCCGGATAGGCAACTCCCTCGACCTGGAGACCACCGCCCGCACCCTCCTGGACGTCGCCGTCCCGCAGTTCTGCGATCTGGCCTCGGTCGACCTCTACCAGGGGCTGCTCGCCGGTGACGAGGCCCCGCCCGGTATGACGGACGGCAGCGCGGAGCTGCGCCGGGTCGCTTTCTCCAGCGCCGTCTCGGACGCCCCGCTCGCCACCACCTGCAGCGTCCCCGAGGGCGAACCGGGCGCGGTGGCCGTCGGCGCGGTGCACCGCTACCCCTTCAACTCCCCTTGTGCGGGCGCCCTGCGGACCGCACAGGTGCAGATCCTGCCGGGCCGGGACAGCGACGACGGGCCGGAGCTGGGCGCGCTGGTGCACTCCACGCTCGCCGTCCCGATGGTCGCCCGGGACACCGTCGTCGGCCTGGTGCAGTTCTCCCGGACGAAGGGCAGCGAACCGTTCGGCGAACGCGATACGGCGCTCGCCGTCGAGCTGGCCGCGCGCGCCGCGGTCTGTATCGACAACGCCCGCCTCTACCGCCGCGAGCACGAACGCGCCCTGATGCTGCAGCGCAGCCTGCTCCCGCCCGGCGACCCGGAGGCGGCCGGCCTCGATATCGCCTGCCGCTATCTGCCCGGCACCACCGCCACCGAGGTCGGCGGCGACTGGTTCGACGTCATCGAGCTGCCGGGGCACCGCACGGCGCTGGTCGTCGGGGACGTCATGGGGCGCGGGCTGCGCGCCGCCGTCGCCATGGGCGAACTGCGCACCGCCGTACGGACACTGGCGCTGCTGGACCTGGAGCCCGCCGAGGTGCTCTCGGCGCTGGACGAGATCGCGCGCGGGCTCGGCGGCGGCGGTGACGGCCGGGCCACCGGGCGGGCGCCGCGCAGCCGGTCCGGCGCCACCCCCGGACCGGACCGCTCGGCCCGTACCGCCGATCTGTCCGAGGTCTACCTCGCCACCTGCGTCTACGCCGTCTACGACCCGGTCACCCGGCGCGCCACGTTCGCCAACGCCGGGCATCTGCCGCCGGTGCTGGTCGAGGAGGGCGAGGGCGCGGCGCTGCTCGACGTACCGCCGGGGATGCCGCTGGGCGTCGGCGGCGAGCCCTTCGAGGAGATCGAGGTGGATCTGCCGGACGGCGCGCTGCTCGCGCTGTACACCGACGGTCTGGTGGAGTCCCGCGACCAGCCGCTGGACGAGGGCCTGCAGGCGCTCCGTACGGCGCTCTCGGGCGCCGGCGACCTGCTGGAGGAGGTCTGCGACCACGTCCTGAGCGCCCTGGACACCTCGCACGGCGAGGACGACATCGCGCTGCTGATGGCCCGGGTGCACGGGCTGCCCAAGGACGCGGTGGGGGACTGGAATCTGGCGCCGGAGGCCCGTTCGGTCTCCCGGGCCCGTGAACTGGCCCGGGACCAGCTCACCGACTGGGGCCTCGACGCCCTGGTCGACACGACGGAGCTGCTGGTCAGCGAGCTGGTGACGAATGCGCTGCGACACGGCCACGGCGAGATCCGGCTGCGGCTGCTGCTGGACCGCACGCTGGTCTGCGAGGTCTGGGACGCCGATCTCGCCCAGCCGCGCCGCCGCCGGGCCCGCGACACCGACGAGGGCGGCCGCGGGCTCCAGCTGGTCGGACTGCTCAGCAAGCGCTGGAACAGCCGCCGCACCCCGCGCGGCAAGACCGTCTGGTTCGAACTGGCCCTGCCGGACGGGACGTCGGAGCCGGCGGATGCGGCGGAAGCGCTGCTCAGCCTGTTCTGAGGGCGGCGGCGGGGGCGGGACGCGCCCCCGCGCACCGGCTCACTCCTTCCGGCGGCGGATCTTGCTGCCGAGCCAGACCAGCGGGTCGTACTTGCGGTCGGCGGCGCGCTCCTTCAGCGGGATCAGCGCATTGTCGGTGATCTTGATGCCCTCGGGGCAGACCTCCGTACAGCACTTGGTGATGTTGCAGTAGCCGAGACCGTGCGCGTCCTGGGCGGTGCGCTTGCGGTCCAGACCGGCGGCGGAGGCCGCGTCCAGCGGGTGCATATCGAGTTCGGCGATACGCATCAGGAAGCGCGGACCGGCGAACGCGGACTTGTTCTCCTCGTGGTCACGGACCACATGGCAGGTGTCCTGGCACAGGAAGCACTCGATGCACTTGCGGAACTCCTGCGACCGGCTCACGTCCTCCTGCTGCATCCGGTACTCACCCGGTGCCAGCTCCTCGGGCGGGACGAACGCCGGGATCTCGCGGGCCTTGGCGTAGTTGAACGAGACATCGGTGACCAGATCGCGGACGACCGGGAAGCCCCGCATCGGGGTGACCGTGATCGTCTCGGCCCGGTCGAAGACCGACATCCGGGTCATGCACAACAGCCGCGGCCGCCCGTTGATCTCCGCACTGCACGAACCGCACTTGCCCGCCTTGCAGTTCCAGCGCACGGCCAGGTCCGGCGCCTGGGTGGCCTGGAGGCGGTGGACGATGTCCAGCACCACCTCCCCCTCGTGCACCTCGACCCGGAAGTCCGTCAGCCCGCCGTCGTCCGGGTCGCCCCGCCACACCCGGAAATGCGCCTGGTACGCGCCGGACTGCCCTGTCTGCTGCTCGCTCACCGGCTCAGCTCCTCATCCGTCAGGTACTTCGCCAGCTCCTCCTGCTCGAAGAGTTCGAGGAGGTCGGGGCGGATCGGCGGGGTCGTACGGCGGGACAGTCTGATCTGGTCCGCGGCCGGCGGACCGCCGTGCGGAGCGGCGAGTTCGCAGACCAGGTTGATGTCGCGCCAGTTCCGGTCCATCGCCGCATGGTCGTCGCGGGTGTGCCCGCCGCGGCTCTCCGTACGCTCCAGCGCGGCCCGCGCCACACACTCGCTGACCAGCAGCATGTTGCGCAGATCGAGGGACAGGTGCCAGCCGGGGTTGTACTGCCGGTGCCCCTCGACGCCGGCCCGCCGGGCCCGTGCCCGCAGCCCGGCCAGCCGCTTCAGCGCCTCGGCCATCTCCCCCTCCTTGCGGATGATGCCGACGAGGTCGTTCATCGCCTGCTGGAGTTCCTGGTGCAGGGTGTACGGATTCTCGGGCGGCTCCGCACCGGCCGCAGGCTCCTCGTCCCCGGCGCGGAAGGGGCGCAGCGCCTCCGCCTCCGCGGCGGCGATCTGCTCCTCGTCGGGGGCCGGCAGATCGGTCACCGACGCGGCGTACGCGGCCGCGTGCAGCCCCGCCCGGCGGCCGAAGACCAGCAGGTCGGAGAGGGAGTTGCCGCCGAGCCGGTTGGAGCCGTGCATACCGCCCGCGACCTCGCCGGCCGCGAACAGCCCCGGCACCCCGCGCGCCGCCGCGGTGTCCGGCTCGACCTCCACCCCGCCCATGACGTAGTGGCAGGTCGGCCCGACCTCCATCGGCTCGGCGGTGATGTCCACGTCCGCCAGCTCCTTGAACTGGTGGTACATGGACGGCAGCCGGCGCTTGATGACCTCGGCGGGCATCCGCGTCGAGACGTCCAGGAAGACGCCGCCGTGCGGGGAGCCGCGGCCCGCCTTGACCTCGGAGTTGATGGCGCGGGCGACCTCGTCGCGGGGGAGCAGCTCGGGCGGGCGGCGGTTGTGGTCCGGATCGTCGTACCAGCGGTCGCCCTCCTCCTCGGACTGGGCGTACTTCTCCTTGAAGACGTCCGGGACGTAGTCGAACATGAAGCGCTTGCCGTCGCTGTTGCGCAGCACCCCGCCGTCGCCGCGGACGGACTCGGTGACGAGGATGCCCTTGACGGACGGCGGCCAGACCATCCCCGTGGGGTGGAACTGCACGAACTCCATGTTGATCAGCGGCGCCCCGGCCAGCAGCGCCAGCGCGTGCCCGTCGCCGGTGTACTCCCACGAGTTCGACGTCACCTTGAAGGACTTGCCGATACCGCCGGTGGCCAGCACCACCGCCGGGGCCTCCAGGACGAAGAAGCGGCCGGACTCCCGTTCGTAGCAGAACGCGCCGCAGACCCGGCCGCCGTTCGCGGTGCCGGGTTCGGCGGGGGTCTTCAGGACGCGGGTGACCGTGCTCTCCTGGAAGACCTTCAGCCGGGCGTCGTACGCGCCGAACTCCCGCTCGTCCTCCTGCTGCAGGGCGACGATCTTCTGCTGGAGGGTGCGGATCAGCTCCAGGCCCGTACGGTCGCCGACATGCGCCAGTCGCGGGTACTCGTGGCCGCCGAAGTTGCGCTGCGAGATGCGGCCGTCCTTGGTGCGGTCGAAGAGCGCGCCCCAGGTCTCCAGCTCCCACACCCGGTCCGGGGCCTCGCGGGCGTGCAGTTCGGCCATCCGCCAGTGGTTGAGGAACTTCCCGCCGCGCATGGTGTCGCGGAAGTGGACCTGCCAGTTGTCACCCTCGTTGACATTGCCCATGCTGGCCGCGATACCGCCCTCGGCCATCACCGTATGGGCCTTGCCGAACAGGGACTTGCAGATCACGGCCGTCCGCATGCCCGCCTCGCGGGCCTCGATGGCGGCCCGCAGCCCGGCGCCACCCGCCCCGACCACGACCACGTCCCATGTCTGCCGGTCCACATGCGCCATGACAGAGGCACCCTTTCCGTTGTCCTTCAGAAGAAGCGCGGATCGCTGAACGCACCGGTGGCCAGGAGATAGACGTAGAGATCGGCGACGCCCACGCTGACCAGCGAGCACCAGGCGAGCAGCATGTGCCGCTCGTTGAGCTTGCCGACCCAGCCCCACAGCCGGTAGCGCACCGGATGCTTGGAGAAGTGCCGCAGCCGGCCGCCGACGATGTGCCGGCAGGAGTGGCAGGAGAGGGTGTAGGCCCAGATCAGCACGATGTTGACAAGAAAGACCAGTGAGCCCAGGCCCATATGACCCCAGGCGTGGTGCTCGTCGCGGAAGGAGAGCACGGTGTCGAAGGTCAGGACACCGGCGACCAGCACCGCGAAGTAGAAGAAGTAGCGGTGGACGTTCTGGAGGATCAGCGGGAAGCGGCTCTCGCCGGTGTACTTGCGGTGCGGTTCGGCGACCGCGCAGGCCGGCGGCGACGCCCAGAAGCCGCGGTAGTACGCCTTGCGGTAGTAGTAGCAGGTCAGCCGGAAGCCCAGCGGGAAGATCAGGACCAGCAGGGCGGGGGACAGGCCCCACCAGCTGCCGAAGATCTCCCAGTTCGGACCGCCGTGCATGGGGTGGCAGTTCGCCGCCAGGCACGGCGAGTAGAACGGCGAGACATACGGCGCGTGGTAGTAGTCGGCGTTCGCGAACGCGCGCCAGGTCGAGTAGACGACGAACACGAGCAGTCCGGCGGCGGTGGCCGCCGGGGCGAGCCACCAGCGGTCGGTGCGCAGATGGCGGGCGGGGATGGCGGCGCGCGAGGCGTCATGCACGCCGGTCGCGCCCGTTTGCGAGGCGGGGTCGATACCAGTGGCCAACGTCGGTCTCCGTGAACGGCGCTCCGTCGAGGCGGGGCTGGGGCGGGCAGGGGCGGGAGGCTGTGGCGGCACCCCTAGGGGGCGTGCCGGTCCTTGGCGCCGAGGCCCTCGTCCTCGGCGTCGGTCCACAGCGTGGCGTCGTAGGGGGCGTCGGGGATCGTCACCATGTCGGCGTCGGCGACGCCCGCGCGGCCGGGCGGGGTACCGGTGGTGCTCTCCTTCAGCAGCGCGAGGCTCTCGCGCAGATGGTCCGTGTCGCTGCGCACCCGGCGGATCTCCAGACCGGTCCCGACGCGCTGCTCCAGCCGTCCCACCGACCGGACCAGTTCGGCCAGGCTGCGCTCCACCGCCGTCAATTCATCCTGAAGGGACATAACGTGCCCGCACCTCCGAAGGTGTGAGGGGCGATCTCATGCGCCCGTGAGTGTCGCGCGTCACAGTAGGGGTTGGGAAGGGGGCCTACGTGCTTACGACTCGAACCGGTGCTTTTCGGCAGCCGCCGCCGCGACAGGGCCGAGCGCCGGTGCGGCAGGGGAGCGGGCGGGCCGGCGCGCGGGGGCCTGCCGCGGGCGCCGGGACGGAGAGCTGACGGGGCGTTGGGCCGGGTGGGTGGCCTTGGCGGAGCGGCCGACGTGTCGGGCGGCCGGGCCGCGCGCGGTCGCCTTCAGTAGGGGAGCCATAGATGTGATGAGCCGCAAAGTCGGCCGAACGTGTTGCGGCGGCCCGGCGCGGCGCGGGCGAGCTCCGGAGGTAACTGCCATGACCGACCACGTCAGACCAGGCCGCGCGGCCCGCCGCGGGCGCCGCGCCGCCGCGCTGATGGCGGCGGGGGTGCTGCTCCCGCTGCCGGCGCTGGCCGGCTGTGACCGCGACGACGCGGCGGAGGCCGTCGCGGCGTCCCAGGACATCGCCCCCGCCGCCCGCGCCCGGCTGAAGGACGGCGGCACGGTGCGCTGGGCCGTGGACGCGATGCCCGGCACCTTCAACGCCTTCCAGGCCGACGCGAACGGCGCCACCGAGCGGATCACCGGCGCCGTGCTGCCCACCCTGTTCACCGTCGACGGGCGCGGGGTGCCGCACCGCAACGCCGACTACCTCGACGCCGCGGACATCAGCGCGCGCGAGCCCAAGCAGGTCGTCACGTACAAGATCAACCCCAGGGCGCGGTGGAGCGACGGGCGGGCGGTCGGCGCGGCGGACTTCCAGGCGCAGTGGGAGGCGCTGCGCGGTAAGGACAACGCGTACTGGACCGCCCGCAACGCCGGCTACGACCGGATCGACAAGGTCGAACAGGGCGCCGGCCCGCACGAGGTCAAGGTCACCTTCGGCCGGCCGTACGCCGACTGGCAGTCCCTGTTCACCCCGCTCTACCCCAAGAGCGTGATGGGCGACCCGAACGCCTTCAACGACGGCGCACGCGAGCAACTGCCCGTCGTGGCAGGCCCGTTCGCGGTCCAGGAGCGGGACGCGGACGACGGGACCGTGACCCTCGTACGGAACCGGAAGTGGTGGGGCGCACCGGCCCGGCTCGACCGGCTGGTGCTCACGGTGGTGCCGGCGGACAAACGGGCCGCGGCGCTGGCGGCCGGGGCCCTCGATGTGGCCGAGATCGACCACGCCGCCGCGCAGCGGGTCGCCACCGCCCAGGGCCCGGCCTCCTCCCGCGCCCCCAAGGACTCGGCCGACGGCAACGCGGGCCCGCCGGCGGCCGGCCGGGACGAGGAGCTCTCGGACGGCGCGGGATCCGCCGTGGCGCCCCGCGCACCGGGCTCCGCCCAGGCGCGGGCCGACGTCCGGACGGCGGCGGACAGCGTGTCGCTGCGCGGTTACACCGTCCGCAAGGGCCTGGAGCCCGCCTACACGCAGCTCGCCCTCAACGGCGGCACCGGCCCGCTCGCCGACGCGCGGGTGCGCCGCGCGGTGGCCCGCGCCATCAACCGGCAGCAGCTGGCCGACACCGTCCTCAAACCGCTCGACCTGCCCGCGAGGCCGCTCGGCAGCCATCTGCTGATGTCCGGGCAGCAGGGCTATGAGGACCACAGCGAGGTGCTCGGCGGCCAGGACACCCGGGCGGCCAGGGCGCTGCTCGCGGACGCCGGCTGGCGGGCCCCGGGCGACGGACCCCAGCAGGCCGGGCAGCCGGCGGAGCTGCCGGCGCCCGGCGCCGCCTCCCCGGCCGAGCGGCACGGTCCGGCCGCGCCGAAGGCCGGGGCGCCGGCGCGCCACGCCCCGCCCGGCGGCCGTGTGGAGCGGGCCCGGCCGGTCGCCGCGGTGGCCCCGCTCTCCGCCATGGGCGCGCTGGGCTCCGAGCTCCAGCAGGACGCCCTGCTGCGGCAGAGCGCCTCCTTCTACAAGGAGGCGGCCGCGGACCGGCTGGCGGCGGCCGGTGGTGACACCGCGGCGCCGGAGTACGCGGACGCCCAGCGGTACCGCAGGCGCGCGGCGCAGGCGCTCGGCGCCGCCGAGCTGCTGGAGACCGGGCAGGCCGCCGATGACGGGAAGGCCGGCGACGACGGGAAGGGCCGCGGCGCCCCGGAGGGCGGCCGGCCGGGAGCCCCGGCGGTGCGCCCGGCGGCCGATCCGCCGGACGCCGGACAGGACGCCGGGGAGGACGCCGACGGCGATGTGTCCGACGACGCCGGACCGCCGGCCGGCAAGAAGGGCGCGGGCGCCAGGGCCGGTGCGGTGCCCACCGTCAAGAAGGACGGCAAACCGCTCACCCTGCGCTTCGTCCTCCCCGACGGCCCGGGGGCCGAGCAGCTGCGCGCCGTCGGCGACCGGATCGCGGAGATGCTCGACAGGGTCGGTGTGCAGACCTCGGTCCAGGAGGTCGGCGACGCCGGCTATTTCCGGGACCACATCGCGTCCGGCGACTACGACCTGGCGCTGTACACCTGGCCCGGCTCCGCCTACCCGGCCACCGACGCCCGGCCGATCTACGCCAAGCCGCAGCCGGCGGCCGACGGCTCGCTGACCGTCGAGCAGAACTACACCCGGGTCGGCACCGACCGCATCGACCAGCTCTTCGAACAGGCCGCGTCCGAGCTGGACGGGGAGGCCGCGCACCGGCTGATGGCGCGGGCGGACTCCCGTATCTGGGCCGTCGCCGCGTCGATTCCCCTCTATCAGCGGCCCGAGCTGGTGGCCACGCGAAGATCGCTCGCCAACGTCGGCGCCTTCGGCTTCGCCACGCCGCGCTTCCAGGACATCGGCTACCGGAAATAGCCGCCGGCCGGACGGACATTTCGGCCCCCGAGGGGGGCAAGAGCACGAAGCGGAGACGAACAACTGGTGAGAAATACCAGCTCACAGCAGGTGCGTACGGGCTGGGGCGGCCGATACCGCCGCAGCCCCGTACGATGGGATGAGGCCGTGGCGTCTTTATGCCCGGCGGGCGCGCGTACCGGACCGTACGCGCCGCCACCCACGATTCCGGGAGAAGCGCCGCAGTGCCCACGCGCCACGACATTCGTAACGTAGCCATCGTCGCCCACGTCGACCACGGAAAGACGACCCTCGTCGACGCCATGCTCAAGCAGGCGGGCGCCTTCGCCGCGCACGCTGCCGAGCACCTCGATGAGCGGATGATGGACTCGAACGACCTGGAGCGTGAGAAGGGCATCACGATCCTGGCGAAGAACACCGCCGTCAAGTACCACCCCAAGGACGGCGGGGACCCGATCACGATCAACATCATCGACACCCCCGGCCACGCCGACTTCGGCGGTGAGGTCGAGCGCGGCCTGTCGATGGTGGACGCGGTCGTCCTCCTCGTCGACGCCTCCGAGGGCCCGCTGCCGCAGACCCGCTTCGTGCTGCGCAAGGCGCTGTCCGCGCGGATGCCGGTCATCCTGTGCATCAACAAGACGGACCGCCCGGACTCCCGCATCGACGAGGTCGTCAACGAGACGTACGACCTCTTCCTGGACCTGGACGCGGACGAGGAGCAGATCGAGTTCCCGATCGTCTACGCCTGCGCCCGCGACGGCGTCGCCTCGCTGACCAAGCCGGAGGACGGCACCGTCCCGGCCGACAGCGAGAACCTGGAGCCGTTCTTCACCACCCTGCTGTCGCACGTCCCGGCCCCCGAGTACGACGACGAGCTGCCGCTCCAGGCGCATGTCACCAACCTCGACGCGGACAACTTCCTCGGCCGTATCGCGCTGCTCCGCGTCGAGCAGGGCGAGCTGAAGAAGGGCCAGACCGTCGCGTGGATCAAGCGTGACGGCACGATGTCCAACGTCCGCATCACCGAGCTGATGATGACCGAGGCGCTCACCCGCAAGCCCGCCGAGAAGGCCGGCCCCGGTGACATCTGCGCGGTCGCCGGTATCCCGGAGATCATGATCGGCGAGACGCTGGCCGACCCGGAGAACCCGATCGCGCTGCCGCTGATCACGGTCGACGAGCCGGCGATCTCGATGACCATCGGCACCAACACCTCGCCGCTGGTCGGCAAGGGCGGCAAGGGCCACAAGGTCACCGCCCGCCAGGTCAAGGAGCGGCTGGACCGCGAGCTGATCGGTAACGTCTCGCTGCGCGTGCTGGACACCGAGCGCCCCGACGCCTGGGAGGTCCAGGGCCGTGGCGAGCTGGCGCTGGCGATCCTCGTCGAGACGATGCGCCGGGAAGGCTTCGAGCTGACCGTCGGCAAGCCCGAGGTCGTCACCAAGGAGGTCGACGGCAAGACGCACGAGCCGATCGAGCGCCTGACGATCGACTCCCCCGAGGAGCACCTCGGCGCGATCACGCAGCTGATGGCGACCCGCAAGGGCCGCATGGAGACGATGACCAACCACGGGTCCGGCTGGATCCGCATGGAGTGGATCGTGCCGTCGCGCGGTCTGATCGGCTTCCGTACGGAGTTCCTGACCCAGACCCGCGGTACGGGCATCGCGCACTCCCTCTTCGAGGGCCACGAGCCGTGGTTCGGCGAGCTGCGCACCCGCCACAACGGTTCGCTGGTCGCGGACCGCGCCGGTTCGGTCACGCCGTTCGCGATGATCAACCTCCAGGAGCGCGGCGTGATCTTCACGGACCCGGGCACCGAGGTGTACGAGGGCATGATCATCGGTGAGAACTCGCGCACCGACGACATGGACGTGAACATCACCAAGGAGAAGAAGCTCACCAACATGCGTGCGGCTTCCGCGGACACCACCGAGAACGTGGTCCCGCCGCGCAAGCTCTCCCTGGAGCAGTCGCTGGAGTTCTGCCGCGATGACGAGTGCATCGAGGTCACCCCGGAGACCGTCCGCATCCGCAAGGTCGTCCTGGACCAGAAGGAGCGCGGCCGCACCGCGTCGCGCGCCAAGCGGTAACTCCCCCGCAGGGGACAGCTGACCGAAGGGGCGCCCCGCCGGGCTTTCGATCCGGCGGGGCGCCCCTTTAGCGTGACGGCGGAAAGCTGTCAATGGCGCCTTGGTCTCGACCTGTTCGGCGGTTGTCCGTATTGCGGAGGAAGATCATCCGCGCGCTGGGCCGGTAGTCCCGATTCGTGTCCGTCTGGATGGTTTGGTTTGTCCGGATTCCGAACGGCAGATGTCGTAGATGTGACCTAATCGAGACCCCTTACGCGTGGCTTATGAAGCGGACGTGACTAAGACTGGGCTCTATTGAGCTCGGGTCAATGGGTCATGCGCCGTAACAAGCGCCGACTCACGAGCATCGGGGGCTGGTTGGAGCTGTCAGGGGTGTCAGCCGCGACCGGTCCCTTTCCATGTGCAGTTATGGACTCATGAGGAGGCAGTCCCATGCGCGGTGCCAAGAGCGCCACCTGGGTCGCAGGAGCGATAGTCGTGGCCCTGGGGGCCACGGCCTGTGGCGGCGGCAGCAGCAGTTCGAGCGCCGAGGCCGGCGTCGTCCGGGCCAACTGGGGCGATCCGCAGAACCCGCTGGAGCCCGCGAACACCAATGAGGTGCTCGGCGGCAAGGTTCTGGACATGATCTTCAGCAACCTGAAGCGGTACGACCCCAAGACCGGAGAGGCCAAGAACGCCTCCGCCGAGTCGATCGAGTCCAAGGACCAGCAGAACTTCACCATCAAGGTGAAGAAGGGCCTGAAGTTCTCCAACGGCGAGCCCGTCACCGCCCAGTCCTTCGTCGACGCGTGGAACTACGGTGCGCTGAGCACCAACACGCAGAAGAACTCGTACTTCTTCGCCGACATCGAGGGTTACGACAAGGTCGCCCCCGCCGAGGGCAAGCCGACCGCCAAGACCCTCTCCGGGCTGAAGGTCGTCGACGACCACACCTTCACGGTCAAGCTCAACCAGAAGCTCTCGACCTGGCCGGTCCGCCTGGGCTACAACGCCTTCGCGCCGCTGCCGAAGATGTTCTTCGACAAGCACGACGAGTACCTCGCCAAGCCGGTCGGCAACGGCCCGTACGCCGTGGAGTCGTACGACAAGGGCAAGCAGATGAAGCTTGTCCCGAACAAGAACTTCACCGGTGAGAACAAGCCGCAGAACAAGGGCGTGCTGCTCAAGGTCTACACGGACTCCAACGCCGCGTACGCGGACCTCCAGTCCGGCAACCTCGATGTCAACGACGACATCCCCGCCGAGCAGATCAAGAACGCCAAGTCGGACCTGAAGGGGAACTACCTCTCGCAGCCGGCCGGCATCATGCAGGCGGTCACCTTCCCGCTCTACAAGGCGGAGTGGAACAAGGACGGTATGGAGAAGGTCCGCAAGGGCCTGTCCATGGCGATCGACCGCAAGGCCATCACCGACAAGGTCTACAACGGCACCCGCACCCCCGCCACGGACCTCACCTCGCCGGTGCTCGGCGACGCCAACGGATACAGCAAGGACGTCTGCGGCGACACCTGCACCTACAACCCGGCCGAGGCCAAGAAGCTCATCGCCGAGGGCGGTGGCATCCCCGGCGGGAAGATGACCATCTCCTACAACGCGGACAAGGACTCCCACAAGCAGTGGGTGGACGCGGTCTGCAACAGCATCAACAACGTGGTGGGCGACGACAAGGCGTGCGTCGGCAACCCCGTCGGCACCTTCGGTGACTTCCGCAACCAGATCACCAAGGGCGAGATGGCCATGCCGTTCCGCGCCGGCTGGCAGATGGACTACCCGCAGATCGAGAACTTCCTCACCCCGCTGTACGCCACGGGCGGCGCGTCCAACGACGCCAAGTTCAGCGACCCGAAGTTCGACGAGCTGCTCAAGCAGGCCGGCGCCGAGGCGGACACCAAGAAGGCGACCGACCTGTACAAGCAGGCCGAGAAGGTCGTCCTCGACAAGGTCGTGAGCATCCCGCTCTGGTACCAGAACGGCACCGCCGGCTGGTCCGAGAAGGTCTCCGACGTGCACATCAACGCCTTCAGCCTCCCGGTCTTCACCGACATCAAGGTCAAGAGCTGACCCGACGCAGCTGCCCCTGAGGCGGTCGGCCCACCACCCGGCCGCCTCTTGAGCGGGGCGCAGAACTCAACCGCTCACGGCGGCGGGGGCAGCCGGAAATCCGGGACCGGACCATGCGGTCCGACCGGTTCCGGCTGTCCCCGCGTCGGCGCTTTTCTGGAGGACACATGGGGCGCTACGTCATACGACGACTGCTCCAGATGGTGCCCGTCTTCATCGGCACCACTTTTTTGATCTTCGTCATGGTCTACGCACTCGGCGATCCGGTCGCGGCCATGTTCGGAGACCGGACCCCGGACCCGGCCACCGCCGCGCAGATCCGGGAGTCCCTGCACCTGAACGACCCGCTGTGGAGCCAGTACCTCCAATACATGGCGGGCATCTTCCAGGGCGACTTCGGTACGGCCTTCAACGGCACCCCGGTGGCCGAACTGATGGGCTCGGCCTTCCCCAACACCGTCAAGCTGACCCTGGTGGCCTTCGCCATCGAGGTCGTGGTCGGTGTCGGGCTCGGCGTCGTCGCCGGTCTGCGCCGCGGTCGGTTCGTGGACACCGGCGTCCTGGTCTTCACCCTGCTGGTGATCTCGATCCCGACGTTCGTCACCGGCTACCTGCTGCAGTACTTCGTCGGCGTGAAGCTCGGCTGGGCCGCACCGGCCGTCTCGGTCGACGTACGGCTCGACGAGCTGATCCTGCCCGGCATCGTGCTGGCCGGTGTCTCGCTCGCGTACGTGGCCCGGCTGACCCGGACCTCCATCGCCGAGAACATCCGCTCCGACTACATCCGCACGGCCACCGCCAAGGGCCTGCCGCGCCGCCGCGTCGTCGGTGTCCACCTGCTGCGCAACTCGCTGATCCCGGTGATCACCTTCCTCGGTACGGACATCGGCGCCCTGATGGGCGGCGCCATCGTCACCGAGCGGATCTTCAACATCCAGGGTGTCGGCTACCAGCTCTACCAGGGCATCCTGCGGCAGAACTCCCCGACGGTGGTGGGCTTCGTGACCATCCTCGTGGTCGTCTTCCTCGCCGCCAACCTGATCGTCGACCTGCTCTACGCGGTCCTGGACCCGAGGATCCGTTATGCCTGAGATGACCGAACCGGTCGCCGCGGCCGCCCCCCAGGGCGCCGCCGGCACCGACCCGCAGCCGGGCCCGGCCAACGGCCCCGACAAGCAGGCCAAACCGCGCAGCCTGTGGGGCGACGCCTGGCGCGATCTGCGCCGCAACCCCATCTTCTACATCTCCGCGGTGCTGATCCTCTTCCTGATCGTCATCTCCCTCTGGCCGAGCCTGCTGACCAGCACCAGCCCGTACGCCTGCGACCTCGCGCACTCCAAGCAGGGCCCGAGCGCCGGCCATCCCTTCGGCTTCAACACCCAGGGCTGCGACGTCTACGCGCGTACCGTCTACGGCGCCCGCGCCTCGGTCACCGTCGGCATCTGCACCACCGTCCTCGCCGCCGTCATCGGCTGCCTCTTCGGCGGACTGGCCGGATTCTTCGGCGGCTGGTGGGACTCGCTGCTCTCCCGGATCGGCGACATCTTCTTCGGCATCCCGATCCTGCTCGGCGGCATCGTCTTCCTCTCCGTCATCAGGGGCGGCTCGGTCTTCACCGTCGTGCTGCTGATGGCGATCCTGGGCTGGCCGCAGATCGCCCGTATCGCCCGCAGCGCGGTGATCACCGCCAAGCAGCAGGACTACGTCCAGGCCGCCCGCGCCCTCGGCGCCGGTACGCCCCGGATGCTGCTGCGGCACATCGCGCCCAATGCGCTGGCGCCGGTGATCGTCGTCGCGACCATCGCGCTCGGTACGTACATCTCGCTGGAGGCGACGCTGTCGTTCCTCGGCGTCGGCCTCAAGCCGCCGACGGTCTCCTGGGGTATCGACATCTCCTCGGCCGCCACCGAGATCCGCAACGCGCCGCACATGCTGCTCTACCCGGCCGGTGCGCTGAGCCTGACGGTTCTGGCGTTCATCATGCTGGGCGACGCGGTGCGCGACGCCCTCGACCCCAAGCTGCGCTGAGGGAGGCGTACGTGACCAGCAACAGCAAAACCTCCGGCGGGCCCGCCCCGCGTCCGGCCGACGAGCACGGCGCCCCGCTGCTCGAAGTCCGCGATCTGCACGTCGAGTTCCACACCCGGGACGGCGTCGTCAAGGCCGTCAACGGCGTCAACTACAGCGTCGCGGCGGGCGAGACGCTCGCCGTGCTGGGCGAGTCCGGCTCCGGCAAGTCCGTCACCGCGCAGGCCGTGATGGGCATCCTCGACATGCCCCCGGCCAAGATCCCGCAGGGCGAGATCCTCTTCCGCGGCCAGGACATGCTGAAGATGTCCGGCGAGGCGCGCCGCAAGATCCGCGGCGCCAAGATCGCCATGATCTTCCAGGACGCGCTCTCCTCCCTGAACCCGGTGCTCTCCGTCGGCTACCAGCTCGGCGAGATGTTCCGCGTCCACCAGGGCATGTCCAAGAAGGACGCCACCGCCAAGGCCATCGAGCTGATGGACCGCAGCGCATCATGATCGCGATGGCGCTGGCCCTGGAGCCGGATCTGATCATCGCGGACGAGCCGACGACGGCCCTCGATGTGACCGTCCAGGCGCGATGGGCCTGATCCTGATCACGCACGACCTCGGGGTGGTCGCGGACGTCGCCGACAAGATCGCGGTGATGTACGCGGGCCGGATCGTCGAGACCGCACCGGTGCACGAGCTCTACAAGAACCCGGCGCACCCGTACACCCGCGGTCTGCTCGACTCCATCCCGCGCCTGGACCACAAGGGCCGGGAGCTGTACGCGATCAAGGGCCTGCCGCCCAACCTCCTGAACGTCCCGCAGGGCTGCGCCTTCAACCCGCGCTGCCCCAAGGCCCAGGACATCTGCCGTACCGAGCTGCCGCCGCTCGCCGAGGTGGCCCCCGGCCGGCAGAGCGCCTGCCACTTCTGGAAGGAGACGGTCAATGGCTGAGCCGTCCCAGCGGGCCGCGGACGACCGCGAGCCGATCCTCCAGGTCCGCAACCTGGTCAAGCACTTCCCGCTCACCCAGGGCGTGCTCTTCAAGAAGCAGGTCGGCGCGGTCAAGGCCGTCGACGGCATCTCCTTCGACCTCTACCGGGGCGAGACCCTCGGCATCGTCGGCGAGTCGGACCTCCTCGACGTCGTCGGCCTCAACCCCGAGTACGTCAACCGCTATCCGCACCAGTTCTCCGGCGGCCAGCGCCAGCGCATCGGCATCGCCCGCGGCCTGGCGCTCAACCCCGAGATCATCATCTGCGACGAGCCGGTCTCGGCCCTGGACGTCTCCGTCCAGGCGCAGGTCATCAACCTGATGGAGAAGCTCCAGGACGAGTTCACGCTCTCCTACCTCTTCATCGCGCACGACCTGTCGATCGTCCGGCACATCTCCGACCGGGTCGGGGTCATGTACCTCGGGCGGATGGCCGAGATCGGTACCGACGAGCAGATCTACGACCACCCGACCCACCCGTACACCCAGGCGCTGCTCTCCGCCGTCCCGGTGCCCGACCCGGAGGCCCGCGAGGGTCGCGAGCGGATCATCCTCACCGGCGACGTCCCCTCCCCGGCCAACCCGCCGTCGGGCTGCCGCTTCCGCACCCGCTGCTGGAAGGCCGAGGAGAAGTGCGCGACGGAGACCCCGCTGCTGGCGGTCCCGGAGCGGTTCCGGGGCACCTCCACCCCGGCCGCGCACGAGTCGGCCTGCCACTTCGCCGAGGTGAAGGACGTGGTGGGGGCGGCGTAGGAGTGGTGGCCACGGCGTACGCACCGCCGTGGGCAGCCGTCGCGCGGGCGCCCGGGACCCTGTGGTCCCGGGCGCCTGTGTGTGCTCTCCGGGAGACGGGGTCAGTCCGTCGGTTCCGCCGCGCCGCTCGCGCTCTCCGCACCGTCGGGGCTGTCCGCACCCTCCTTCGCGTCCAGCGTCAGCGCCAGTTCGCCGTCCTTGACGTCGGCGACGACCGTGTCGCCGGGGTTCAGCGTGCCGTCCAGCAGCATGCTGGACAGCCGGTTGTCGAGCTCGGTCTGGAGGGTGCGGCGCAGCGGCCGGGCCCCGAACTCGGGCCGGTAACCGCGGTTGGCCAGCCACTCCTTGGCGGTCTCGGTGACCTGGAGGCCGATGTGCTGGGCGTGCAGCCTGCGCCGGCTGCGGTCCAGCAGGAGGTCGACGATCCGCACCAGATCCGCCCGGGTCAGGGCGTGGAAGACGATGACCTCGTCGATGCGGTTGAGGAACTCGGGGCGGAAGTGCGCCTGCAACTCGGCCATCAGGTCTTCCCGGATCTCGTCGACCGCCCCGTGGTGGTCCAGGATCCGCTTCGAGGCGATGTTGCTGGTCATGATGACCACGGTGTGGCGGAAGTCGACGGTGCGCCCCTGCGCGTCGGTGAGCCGCCCGTCGTCCAGGACCTGGAGCAGCAGGTTGAAGACGTCCGGGTGGGCCTTCTCGACCTCGTCGAACAGCACCACGCTGTACGGCTTGCGGCGCACCGCCTCCGTCAGCTGGCCCGCCTCCTCGTAGCCGACGTAGCCGGGCGGTGAGCCGACGAGCCGGGAGACGGTGTGCTTCTCCTGGAACTCGCTCATATCGAAGCGGACCATCCGGTCCGGGTCCCCGAAGAGCAGCTCCGCGAGCGCCTTGGCGAGTTCCGTCTTGCCGACACCCGTGGGGCCGAGGAAGAGGAAGCTGCCGGTGGGCCGGTCGGGGTCGCCCATCCCGGCCCGGCCGCGGCGCACGGCCTGGGACACGGCGGTGACCGCCTCGTCCTGGCCGACCACCCGCTCGTGCAGGGTCTCCTCCAGCTTCATCAGCCGGTGGCGTTCGGTCTCGGTGAGCTGCGCGAGCGGAATGCCGGTGCGCGCGGAGAGCACCTCGGCGATGTCCTCGGCGGTGACGCTGCGCACCTGCTCCTGCTCCGTGCCGACCCCGGCGAGGTCCTCCGCCGCCTGCTGGATCTGCTCCTTGAGCCGGCCGGCGCGCTCGTAGTCCTCGGTGCTGACGGCCTCGTCCTTCTCCCGGCGGAGCTTGGTCAGGCGCTCCTCCAGGTCCGTGGCCTCGGCGGGGCCGGCCAGACTGCGCAGCCCCACCCGGGCGCCGGCCTGGTCCATGAGGTCGATGGCCTTGTCGGGCAGGAAGCGGTCGCTGACATAGCGGTCGGACAGGGCGGCCGCGGCGTCCAGCGCCTCGTCGGTGAAGCGCACCTGATGGTGTGCCTCGTAGGAGTCGCGCAGCCCGCCCAGGATCTCGACGGTCTCCTCGACGCTGGGCTCGGGCACCATCACCGGCTGGAAGCGGCGCTCCAGCGCGGCGTCCTTCTCGATGTGCTTGCGGTATTCGTCGATGGTGGTCGCGCCGACGACGCTGAGGTCGCCCCGGGCGAGGGCGGGCTTGAGGATGTTCCCGGCGTCCATGGCGCCCTCGCCGCCGCTCCCGGCGCCGACGACCGTGTGCAGTTCGTCGATGAACAGAACGACGCCCTTGCGGGACTCGGTCACCTCGTCGATCACCTTCTTCAGCCGCTCCTCGAACTCGCCCCGGTACTTGGACCCCGCGACCAGACCGGCGAGGTCGAGGGCCACCACCCGGCGGTCCCGCAGGGACTTGGGCACCTCACCGGCGACGATCCGCTGGGCCAGCCCTTCGACGATGGCGGTCTTGCCGACGCCGGGGTCCCCGATGAGCACCGGGTTGTTCTTCGACCGGCGGGAGAGCACCTCGATGGTCTGCTCGATCTCCGCCGCCCGGCCGACCACCGGATCGAGCCGTCCGCCGCGTGCCTCATCGGTGAGATCACGCCCGTACTCGTCGAGGGTCGGCGTGGTGCCGTGCCCGCCCGCCGCCGGCTCCGGCCCGCTCAGCGCACCGGGGGCGGCCCCGTCGGTCCCCCTCGCGTGTGCGAGGGGGGAACGGGGGTCGTCCAGCAGCGCGGCGAGGATGTGCTCCGGACCGATGTACGAGGCGCCCGCCGCCTGGGAGCGCGCATGGGCGGCGAGCAGCGCGCGTTTCGCGGCCGGGGTGAGCGCGGGCTCCCCGGTGCCGGTGCCCGCGGGCAGGGCCTGGCGCACCTCCCCGGCCAGCTGGTCCGGGTCCGCGCCGGCCTGCTCCAGCACCTGCCGCGCGACCGGTGACTGGGTGGCGGCCCACAGCAGATGGACGACATCGAGGTCGGACCCGTCCGCGGCGGCCCGGCTGCCGGCCGCCGCCAGCAGTTCCTGCGAGGAATCGCTGAGCAGCCGCCCGATGGGCACGCGCTGCACGGCCGGTGGCGAGGCCGCCGGGCTCGTACCGAAGAAGCGGTTGAAGAGATCGGAGAACGGGTCGCCGGACCCGAAGGGCGAGGTCGTCATGGGGACACCCATCCGGCGGGCGGGACGACAGCTGTGTGCCGCCCGCCGTAGTCGATTGCCCGTACCCGGCCATTGTTCGACGGGCGGCCCCGGTGTGCGACCGGAAGGGTGTACGGCGGCGCGGTCGCCGGTGGCGGCCGATCGGGCATCCGGGCGGTTTCTCCGAGGGCCGGAGCAGCGGCGGTCGCCGCCGGAGTGCGTGAGGTCACCCTGTGCGTTCTCATAGCGCCTAAGCGCAACCGCGCACCCGGACCTGAGGAGGCGCTGCCATGCGGAGAACCTCGCGCGCGAAGTGGGGCGTCTGGGTGGCGGCGGGCGCCCTCGCGGCCGCCGCCTGCGGCGGCGGGGGGACGAGCGGTTCGGACGGCGCCGGGATCGTCAGCGCCTCCTGGGGCGATCCGCAGAATCCGCTGGAGCCCGCCAACACCAATGAGGTCCAGGGCGGCAAGGTCCTGGAAATGCTCTTCCGGGGGCTCAAGCGGTACAACCCGAAAACCGGCGCCGCCGAGAATGTCCTCGCGGACCGGATCGATACGAAGGATTCGCAGAACTACACCGTGAAACTGAAGGACGGCTGGACCTTCAGCAACGGGGAGAAGGTCACCGCGAAATCGTTCGTGGACGCCTGGAACTACGGCGCGCTGCTGGACAACAAGCAGAAGAACGCGGCGTTCTTCCAGTACATCGACGGATTCGACCAGGTGCACCCGGAGAGCGGCACGGCGAAGGCGAAGACGCTGTCCGGGCTGACGGTGCGGGACGACCGGACCTTCACGGTGAAGCTCCACCAGAAGTTCTCCAGCTGGCCGGACACGCTCGGCTACTCGGCCTTCATGCCGCTGCCGCGGACGTTCTACTCGAAGCACGCCGAATGGCTGAAGCAGCCGGTCGGCAACGGGCCGTACACCGTGGCGTCGTACACCAGGGGCTCCGTTCTGAAGATGCGCAAATGGGACGGTTACCCGGGGCCGGACAAGGCGCAGAACGGCGGGATCGACCTGCGGGTCTACACCGACAACAACACCGCCTACACCGATCTCCAGGCGGGCAATCTCGATCTCGTCGACGATGTGCCGGCCGCCCAGCTCAAGAATGTCAAGACCGACCTCGGAAAGCGCTATATCAACCAGCCCGCCGGGATCATCCAGACGCTCACCTTCCCGATGTACGACGCGGACTGGGGCGGCGCGGGAAAGGAGAAGGTGCGGCGCGGTATCTCGATGGCGATCGACCGCGCGCAGATCACCGAGGAGATCTTCCAGAAGACGCGGACGCCCGCGACGGACTGGACCTCACCGGTGCTGAAGGCGGCGGGCGGCTACAAGGCGGGGCTCTGCGGTGACGCCTGCGTCTTCGACGCGGCCAAGGCCAGACAGCTGGTCAAGGAGGGCGGCGGGCTGCCCGGCGGGAAGATGACCATCACCTACAACGCCGACACCGGGTCGCACAAGGACTGGGTGGACGCGGTCTGCAACAGCATCAACACCTCGCTGGACAACGACAAGGCGTGCGTCGGCGCCCCGGTCGGGACATTCGCGGACTTCCGCAACAGGATCAGCCGGAAGCAGATGTCCGGCCCGTTCCGCGCCGGCTGGCAGATGGACTACCCGCTGATCCAGAACTTCCTGCAGCCGATGTACTACACCAACGCCTCCTCCAACGACGGAAAATTCAGCAACGCCGGCTTCGACAAGCTCGTCAACGAGGCGAACGCCGCGACGGACAAGAGCGCGGCCATCGCGAAGTTCCAGGACGCCCAGAAGATACTGGCCGCGCAGATGCCGACCATTCCGCTCTGGTACCAGAACGGCAGCGGCGGCTATTCCGACCGGATCAGCAATGTGTCGCTGAACCCGTTCAGCGTGCCCGTCTACAGCGACATCAAGGTCAAGTGACGGAAAGGGCCCTCGGCGCCCCACCGACCGTTCCCCAGAACCCGGAGCCCTCATGGGACGCTATGTGATCCGGCGGCTGCTCCAGATGATCCCGGTGTTCATCGGCAGCACGTTCCTGATCTTCCTCATGGTGTACGCGCTGGGCGATCCCGTGGCCGCGATGTTCGGCGACCGGGCCCCCGACCCCGCCACCGCCGCCCAGATCCGCGCCGATCTCTATCTCGACCAGCCGCTGTGGAAACAGTATCCGCACTACATGGCGCAGATCTTCCAGGGGAATTTCGGCACCGCGTTCAACGGCCAGCCGGTCACCGAACTCATGGCGACGGCCTTTCCCGTCACCCTGCGGCTCACACTCATCGCCGTCTTCATCGAAATGGTCGTGGGCATCGTGCTGGGGGTCTTCAGCGGGCTGCGGCGGGGGCGGGGCATCGACACCACCGTTCTGGTGTTCACCCTGGTCGTGGTCTCCATCCCGACCTTCGTCAGCGGCTATGTGCTGCAATTCCTGTTCGGGGTGAAATGGCAATGGGCCACCCCCGCCGTCTCACCGGACGCCCCGGTGAACGAACTCCTGCTGCCGGGGCTGGTGCTGGCCCTGGTCTCGCTCGCCTATGTGACCCGGCTGACCCGCACCTCGATCGCGGAGAACGCCCGCGCCGACTACGTCCGCACCGCCGTGGCGAAAGGGCTGCCCCGGCGCCGGGTCGTCACCCGCCATCTGCTGCGCAATTCACTGATCCCGGTCGTCACCTTCATCGGTACCGATATCGGTGCGCTGATGGGCGGCGCGATCGTCACCGAGCGGATCTTCAATATCCACGGCGTCGGATTCCAGCTCTACCAGGGAATCCTCCGGCAGAACTCCCCGACCGTCGTGGGCTTCGTGACGATCCTGGTGCTGGTCTTCCTCTGCGCGAACCTCCTCGTCGACCTCCTCTACGCCGTCCTCGACCCGAGGATCCGCTATGCCTGAGCCGTATGTCCCCGAAGAAGCCGTCACCCACGGCGACGGCGGCACCGCCGCACTGGCCATCGGCGAGGCACAGTCGCTGGCGAAGGCGCCCGGCGCGGGGCCGCCCGGCGGCGCGCCCGGTGCCCGCGCCCGCAGCCTGTGGAGCGACGCCTGGCACGATCTGCGCCGCAATCCGGTCTTCGTGCTCTCCGCGCTGGTCATCGTCTTCCTGGTGATCATCGCGATCTGGCCGCAGCTGATCGCCGACGGCAACCCGTACCGCGCGGATCTGGCCAAGGCGCAGCAGGGCCCGGAGGCCGGCCACCCCTTCGGCTACGACACCCAGGGCCGGGACGTCTACACCCGGGTGGTCTACGGCGCCCGCGCCTCCATCACCGTCGGCGTCTGCGCCACCGCGGGCGCCGCGCTGCTGGGCGGCCTGCTGGGCAGTGTCGCCGGATTCTTCGGGGGCTGGTGGGACGTGCTGCTCTCCCGGCTGGCCGACATCTTCTTCGGCATCCCGATCCTCCTCGGCGGCCTGGTCTTCCTCTCCGTCGTCACCAGCTCCACCGTCTGGCCGGTGATCGGCTTCATCGTGCTGCTGGGCTGGCCGCAGATCGCCCGGATCGCCCGTGGCTCGGTCGTCACCGCCAAACAGAACGACTACGTCCAGGCCGCGCGGGCGCTGGGCGCGGGCAACGGGCGGATGCTGCTGCGGCATATCGCGCCGAACGCCGTCGCACCGGTCATCGTCGTCGCCACCATCGCGCTGGGCACCTACATCGCGCTGGAGGCCACACTCTCCTTCCTCGGCGCGGGCCTCAAACCGCCCACCGTCTCCTGGGGCATCGACATCTCCGCCGCGTCCACCTACGTCCGCAACTCCCCGCACATGCTGCTGTGGCCCGCGGGAGCCCTGAGCGTCACGGTGCTGGCGTTCATCATGCTGGGCGACGCGGTACGCGACGCCCTCGACCCCAAGCTGCGCTGAGGAGCGGGCCGATGACGACCACCACCGACGAGCCGGGGCCGCGCCCCGGACCCGTACCCGCCGACGGGCACGGGGCCCCGCTGCTCGAAGTCCGCGATCTGCGCGTCGAGTTCCACACCCGGGACGGCGTCGCGAAGGCCGTCAACGGCGTCAGTTACCGCGTCGCGGCGGGCGAGACGCTCGCCGTGCTGGGCGAATCCGGCTCCGGCAAGTCCGTCACCGCACAGGCCGTGATGGGCATTCTCGACTCGCCGCCCGGGTACGTCACCGGCGGCGAGATCCTCTTCCAGGGGCGCGATCTGCTGAAGCTCGGCCGCGAGGAGCGGCGCCGGGTCCGCGGCGCGAAGCTGGCGATGATCTTCCAGGACGCGCTCTCCGCCCTGAACCCGGTGCTCTCCGTCGGCGCGCAGCTCGGCGAGATGTACGAGGTCCACCGGAAGATGCCGCGCCGGCGCGCCCGCGACCAGGCCGTGGATGGGCCTGATCCTGATCACGCACGACCTCGGGGTGGTCGCGGACGTCGCCGACAAGATCGCGGTGATGTACGCGGGCCGGATCGTCGAGACCGCACCCGTCCGCGACCTCTACCGGGCGCCCGCCCACCCCTACACCCGCGGTCTGCTCGACTCCATCCCGTGCCTGGACCACAAGGGCCGGGAGCTGTACGCGATCAAGGGCCTGCCGCCCAACCTCACGGCCATTCCGCCGGGTTGCCCCTTCCACCCCCGCTGTCCGCTGGCCCAGGACATCTGCCGCGCCGAACTGCCGCCGCTCGCCGAGGTGGCCCCCGGCCGGACCAGCGCCTGCCACTTCTGGAAGGAGACGCTCCATGGCTGAACCGCCCCGGCCGGCCGCCGGCCCCCGCGAGCCGATCCTGGAGGTCCGCGACCTCGTCAAGCACTACCCCCTCACCCGGGGCGTCGTCTTCCGCAAACAGGTCGGCGCCGTCCGCGCGGTGGACGGGACCTCCTCGACGTCGTCGGCCTCAACCCCGAGTACGTCAACCGCTATCCGCACCAGTTCTCCGGCGGCCAGCGCCAGCGCATCGGCATCGCCCGCGGTCTGGCCCTCCGGCCGAAGATCATCGTCGCCGACGAACCGGTCTCCGCGCTGGACGTCTCCGTCCAGGCCCAGGTCGTCAACCTCCTGGAGCGCCTCCAGGACGAGTTCGACCTCTCCTATGTCTTCATCGCGCACGATCTGTCCGTCGTCCGGCACATCTCCGACCGGGTCGCGGTGATGTACCTCGGCAGGATCGCCGAGACCGGTACCGACGAGCAGATCTACGACCACCCCACCCACCCCTACACCCAGGCGCTGCTCTCCGCCGTCCCCGTCCCCGACCCGCGGGCCCGCGAGGGCCGCACGCGCATCCTGCTGACCGGCGACGTCCCCTCCCCGGCCAATCCGCCGTCCGGCTGCCGCTTCCGCACCCGCTGCTGGAAGGCCGCGGAGAAGTGCGCCGAGGTGGTCCCGCCGCTGGACGTACCCGCCGCGTTCCGCGGTACCGACGGCCCGGCCCGCCACCCCTCGGCCTGCCATTTCGCGGCGGAGCGGCAGGCGGTGGAGAGCGAGCGGACTTGACTTCCGCTCCCCGCTCTAAAGGGCGGGGATTCCTACCATGGTCGTTTGACCGTCTCGGTGGGTTCCTGCTTCACCGCGCTGTGCCGGTACGGGTACCGGTCTTACCTGCGCTCGACAGGCTGACACCGCCAGTCCGGCGGCCTTGGCGACGTTGACCGCCGCGTTGATGTCGCGATCGAGGACGGACCCGCACGCCCCGCACTCCCAGACGCGGACGTGGAGGGGCTTGGGCCCGTCCTTGACGCCGCACACGCAGCAGACCTGTGAGGTCGGCTCGAACCGCCCGATGCGGTGGAAGGACCGGCCGAA